>SVFQ01000004.1 GCA_015056765.1 Lachnospiraceae bacterium | reverse complement strand
ACCATGATTTGGAAGTACTTCCTGTTATTAATAAGATTGATTTGCCAAGTGCCGATCCGGAGGGCACCATTGAGGAAATTGAGGACGTGATTGGTCTAGAAGCCCACGATGCGCCTCTTATTTCCGCAAAAAATGGTATCGGTATTGAAGAAGTACTGGAGCAGATTGTGCACAAACTTCCGGCACCTACCGGTGATGTGAATGCACCTTTGCAGGCTTTGATTTTCGATTCCTTATACGATTCCTATAAAGGTGTTATTATTTTCTGTCGCATCAGAGAGGGCTCTGTAAAGAAAGGAACGCCGATTCGTATGATGGCTACCGGAGCAGAAACAGAGGTAGTTGAAGTAGGTACCTTCGGCCCGGGCCGTTTCATTCCTTGTGATGAGTTAAAGGCCGGTATGGTAGGTTATATCACCGCTTCCATTAAGGACGTGCGTGAAACCAGAGTGGGTGACACCGTAACAAATGCTACCAATCCTTGTGCGGAGCCTTTGCCCGGTTATAAGAAGGTTACTTCCATGGTATATTGCGGTGTGTATCCGGCGGATTCTGCAAAGTATGAGGATTTAAAGGATGCGCTGGAAAAACTGCAGCTAAATGATGCAGCATTGCAGTATGAGCCGGAGACTTCCGCAGCTCTTGGTTTTGGCTTCCGTTGTGGATTCCTTGGCTTGCTTCATTTGGATGTGGTTCAGGAGCGTTTGGAAAGAGAATACAATTTGGATTTGGTGACAACTGCACCGGGCGTTATCTATAAGGTGTATAAGACAGATGGCACCATGATTGAACTGACCAATCCTTCTAATCTTCCGGATCCTTCCGAAATCGAGTATATGGAAGAGCCTATGGTAAGCGCCGAAATCATGGTGACTACAGAGTACATCGGTCCTATCATGCAGCTTTGTCAGGAACGTCGTGGCAGATATTTGAGTACAGAGTATTTAGATAAAACCAGAGCCATGCTAAAGTATGATTTGCCTTTGAATGAGATTATTTATGATTTCTTTGATGCACTGAAGTCCAGATCCAGAGGCTATGCTAGCTTTGATTATGAATTAAAAGGGTATGAACGTTCTGAACTTGTGAAACTGGATATTCTAATCAATAAAGAAACAGTGGATGCACTTTCCTTTATTGTGTTTGCAGACAGCGCTTATGAGCGTGGACGAAAGATGTGTGAGAAGTTGAAGGAAGAGATTCCAAGACACTTGTTTGAGATTCCGATTCAGGCTGCAGTAGGTGGCAAGGTTATCGCCAGAGAAACGGTAAAGGCTATGCGTAAAGATGTACTTGCCAAGTGCTATGGTGGTGATATCAGCCGTAAGAAGAAGCTTCTTGAGAAGCAAAAAGAAGGTAAGAAGAGAATGCGCCAGGTTGGTTCCGTAGAGATCCCGCAGAGTGCATTTATGAGTGTGTTGAAGTTGGACACAGAGGATTAAAAGCAGGAGGGAATAGGATGTCTGAATCCATTAGTTTATATGTACACATTCCTTTTTGCAAACAAAAATGTAAATATTGTGATTTCCTATCCGGGGCATCTACAGCAGAGACAAGGTCAAGCTATGTAGATGCACTGGTAAAGGAAATCAAAGAAAAGGCAGCGCTTTACGGTCATCCTTCCGTGAAGACTGTCTTTTTTGGTGGTGGTACTCCTACTGCGCTGCATGTATCACAGCTGGAGCGAATCTGTCAGGTGATTCGGGAGGAGTTTTCGCTTTTGCCGGAGGCTGAGTGGTCCATGGAATGCAATCCGGGATTGGTGGATACAGAAGGGTTCCGAAGATTTTTGGATGCTGGAATAAATCGTCTTAGCATCGGACTGCAAAGCACAGATGATGGGGAACTGGCTACTTTAGGACGGATTCATGATTATGAGACCTTTTTAACTTGCTACGAAGATGCCAGAAAAGCCGGTTTTCAGAATATCAATGTGGATTTGATGATGGCCATTCCGGGGCAACATCTTAAGTCTTTTCAGGAGTCTCTAAGAAAAGTGATTTTACTTTGTCCGGAGCATATTTCTGTGTACAGCCTGATGATCGAAGAGGGGACACCCTTCTATGCACTGTATGAAGAGGATGTAAGGAAGCGAGAGAAAACCGGAGAGGCATCCGGCCAGTTATGCAGTGAGGATGAAGAGCGGCAGATGTATCATGTGGCAGAGGCTATGCTGCAAGAGGCAGGCTACCAACGGTACGAGATTTCTAACTATGCAAAGCCGGGAAGGGAATGCAAACATAACATGGTCTATTGGAAAAGAGGATACTACCTGGGCGTTGGCTTAGGGGCAGCTTCCATGATGTGGCCTGCGAAAGAAGAGGATAGGCAGGACTGGAAGGAAGTTCGATTCCATCGCACGCTGGATTTAAAGGAGTATCTGGAGGGGGATTATACAGCCAGAGAGCTAGAGTATCTCTTGGAAGAGGAACGCATGGCTGAGTTCGCCTTTCTTGGTCTTCGCTGTAAAGAGGGAATTAGTCCGAAAACTTTTGAATTGTGCTTTCAAAAAGAGATTCATCAGGTATATGGAAGGCAGATTACAAAGCTGATGGAGGAGGATTTGTTAGAAGAATCGGAAGGGCGCATAAAACTTACTGAAAAAGGCACAGATTTAGCGAATATTGTCTTTGCAGAATTCCTATAGATAGGGTAGAATATAGTAGGACAGACTACAACGGGGAGCTAGGGGTATGTTTTTCGTAAAGACTGAAGATTTAAAGGTTGGCATGAGATTGGCAAGACCGATTTTCAGCCACAATGGGGTATTATTATTTGAACAGGGGTCTAAAATTACGGCTGCAAGTTTGACAAGCATATCAAACTTCGGTCTGATTGGTATTTATATTTTGGATCCTGCTGAGCCGGCACCGCCTATGGGCAAAGAAGACCTGGAATTTGAGAGATTTCAGGCGGCGTATGTCTATCAGATTCAGAAGGAATTACAGACTATTGTGTCCACCAAAAAGCCTTCTCATTTGATTGGTATTATTGGTGCTATTAGCAAAGCCTATGGGCATTTGGATAAAAAGATTAATTTTATTCAAACACCCAGAACAAAAGAAGATTATTTGTACAAGCACATATTAAATGTGACCATTCTTTGCGCCATGATGGCACATCAGATGAATTTGCGCATTGATGAAGTGGAAGATTTGCTTACCGCTGCTTTACTGCATGATATCGGTCAGTTGATGATGCCAAAGAATAGAAGCAAAGAAATGCAGGAGATGGATCAGAATGAGGACGACGAGCATCTGCTGCAGATGGCTTCAGAAAGCCGTGGTTTTGAGCTGATTGACGATATCTATGGCGGCAGACCAAATGTGAAGCGTATTTGCTCTCAAGCTGCCAGATTGCGGGAAGATTTAAGAAATGGAAATCCTCCCAGCGTGGGAAAGGCCGTGGATGGATCGTTGATTCTATTTATGGCGAATTATTATGACAAGGTTACGGCTGTAGATGTACAGGCCGATGAAGCACCTTCTGAGGTGGCAACTGTCATGGAGATGACGAAGAAACCGGAATTCTTTGTGCCGGGTACCCTTCGTTGCCTGACAGATTCTATTAAAATTGTAAGCCCCGGCGTCAGCGTAGAGCTGAATTCCGGCGAAAAGGCCATGGTGATTTCGGAGAATGACCGAAATATTCTAAGACCAAGGCTGCTTATGTATCGTGACAATTCTATTATTGACTTGGAGGATGCTGAAAACTTAGACCTTGAGATAGCAGATATTATGAAATCCTTGGACAATCGTTATGTCATGGATGTAAAAACATTGGAACAGGTGAAAGAATAATGGTTTCTGTAGTAGAACTTCTCAAACAAGCGAAAGAAGCAGGTGCTTCCGACCTTCATATTACGGTAGGTATTCCACCGAAAATGAGAGTGAATGGTAAGCTCATTACCATGGATTATCCTCGCATGATGCCGGATAATACCATGGAAGCTTTGCTGGAAGTGATGAATGAACAGCAACGTTTGAAGTTCGAAGAAAAGGGTGAACTGGATATGTCCTTCTCTGTACCGGAGATGGGGCGATTCCGTGTGAATGCCTTTAAGCAAAGAGGAACCGTGGCTATGGCTATCCGTTTGGTAGGTACTTCTGTTCCAAGTGCGGAAGAACTGCGCATCCCGGATTCTGTCATAGAACTTTATAAGAAAAAACGTGGACTTGTGCTTGTGACAGGTCCTACCGGTAGCGGTAAATCTACTACACTGGCTGCTTTAATCGATAAGATTAATCATAACAGGGAAGCTCATGTTATAACTTTGGAAGACCCTATTGAGTATCTGCATCGCCATGACAAATCCATGGTAAATCAGAGAGAAATAGGCCTGGATACAGGTAATTATACCAATGCCTTACGTGCTGCTCTTCGTGAGGATCCGGATGTGATTCTTGTGGGTGAAATGCGAGATTTCGAGACCATCTCCGTAGCGATTACCGCAGCAGAAACAGGACATTTGATTTTATCCACTTTACATACCATTGGAGCTGCAAGTACTGTGGATCGTATCATTGACGTATTTCCGCCCCATCAGCAGCAACAGATACGAGTGCAATTTGCCAACGTCCTAGAGGCGGTTGTTTCCCAGCAGCTTATACCAAAGGCGGATGGAAGCGGACGTGTAGCAGCTTTTGAGGTGTTACATGCAAATTACGCAGTTCGAAATCTGATTCGTGAAGGTAAGTCCCATCAGCTTTTGTCTGTTATGCAGACCAACCGTAAATCCGGTATGATTACTATGGATGAAGCGCTGATTCAGCTCTATCAGAATAAAGAAATTACATCAGAGATGGCAATTCAATTTGCAAACGATCCTGAGAGCATGAGCGGACGCTTGACAATGATGTAAGAATTCGATAAGATAAACAAGTCTTTTTTGGAAAAGTCCTGTATCCTAGATACAGGACTTACTATTTGCCTTTGATAAGAAAAGGCAAAAATTCAATATCGCGTACATTCTGTATGCGGGGTTATCCCAAGTAGAAAGAGGAATTATGTATAGTACTGTTATGTCCGGTCAAATGACGGGTATGATTGGAACTATGGTGCAGGTAGAAGTGGATATGTCCACGGGTTTGCCTGGTTTTGATATGGTGGGAGAACTTGGCAACGAAGTCAAGGAAGCAAAAGAACGCGTTAAGATAGCCCTAAAAAACATAGGTATGGTTATGCCGGCTATGAAAGTGACAGTGAATCTTTCTCCGGCAAACCTTCGGAAAAGAGGTACCGGATTTGATTTGCCTATCGCCATAGGAATTTTGCAAAGCATGGGAAAACTGGAGGAATTGGGTATTGAGGAAGACTTTCTGAAGCAGATTTTCTTTGTGGGAGAACTAGGACTAAATGGAGAAATCAGGCCTGTAAATGGCGTCATGCCCTTGATTCAAACTGCTAAGAAAGCGGGGATATCCTGCTTTGTGGTACCAAAAGAAAATGAAATGGAAGCCGGTGTGGTGGATCAGGTAGAAGTCTATGGCATTGGAGATTTACAAGAACTTTTACAGTTTCTGATGACTGGAAAAGAAGGCTTTCAAACATGTTCTGTTCCGATTATGGAGGAACAGCTAAACGAAGCCTATGAAGATCTGGATTTTTGCCAGGTCCAGGGGCAGGAAAGCCTAAAAAGAGCCGCTATGATTGCTGCTGCAGGATTCCATCATTGTCTTTTTATAGGTCCTCCGGGTAGCGGCAAAACCATGATTGCTAGAAGGATTCCCACGATACTTCCGCCATTATCAAAGGAAGAAGCTTTAGAGATTTCGGCTATCTATTCTGTAGCAGGATGTTTAGACAAGGAAAAAGGATATGTGACCAAGAGGCCTTTTATCAGCCCACACCACGGGATTACAGAAACGGCTCTTGTGGGAGGAGGTTTGCTTCCAAGACCGGGAGCTCTATCTATGGCGCATCTGGGTGTTTTGTTTTTGGATGAGTTACCGGAATTTCACCGCACTACCATTGATTTATTAAGGCAACCTTTGGAAGAAAAGCAGGTCCACATAGCCAGAGCAAATGGTAGCTATACCTTCCCCGCAGATGTACTCTTGATTGCTGCAATGAATCCATGCCCTTGCGGATACTATCCGGATTTTCAGCATTGCAATTGCACGGAACATCAGGTGAGACGGTATCTTGGACATGTTTCCGGGCCGATTTTAGACCGCATTGATTTGGTGGTGGAAGCACCCAAAATGAAACTGACGGAGCTGCAAAAAGGGCAAAAAGGAACTAGCAGTGCCGAAATGCGGGAAAGAATAGCGGTGGCCAGAAATCGACAAAAAGAACGGTTCCACGAAGATAAAATTCTATTTAACGGTCAGCTTTCAGCAGGAAACATAGAAAAACACTGTAAGATGACTCGGGAAGCGGAAGAAACCTTAAAAAGCCTGTATCAAAAGATGAATTTGTCTGCCAGAGGGTATCATCGAATCTTAAAAGTAGCCAGAACCATTGCAGATTTAGAAGATCAGGATAGGATTGCTACAGAACATGTGATGGAAGCTATTTGCTACAGACGAGCGAATGAGACTTATTGGAGGCGGTGATATGGAAGGGTTTCATGGTTATACAAGTTTATCCGAAGAGGAACGTATTTATTTAAACTATTTGCTTCATGTGCCGGGATTCAGGAAAAAGTCCATGAAAAGTTTACTTGGGTTGTATGGCAGTATGAAGGATATTATGCTTGCGGGGAAAGAAGAGTTGTGCTTTGCGGTGGGAGAGGAACTGGGCCAGAAAATCTGGAGTGCCAAGAAAACCTATCCAATGGAAGTAGAGTATAAGAAACTGCAAGAGAACGGAATCCACCTTGTCATGTATGGAGAACGGGAATACCCCGGTAGATTGCTGGATTTGGCGGATGCGCCCATGGCCCTGTACTATAAAGGGTCACTTCCTACAGAAGAAAAAAAGAGCGTAGCCATCATTGGAGCCAGAAACTGTACCAGCTATGGCAGATATGCAGCTGAGGAGTACGGCTATGCCCTTGCAAAAGCGGGGGTGCAAATTATCAGTGGCATGGCGCTTGGGGTGGATGGTATAGCGCAGCAGGCGGCTTTCGCAGCAGGTGGGACAAGCTATGGCGTATTAGGTTGCAGTGTGGATGTATGTTATCCAAAATGTAATCGTCCATTATATGATAGCCTAGCGACGAAGGGCGGCCTTATTTCCGAATACGTCCCTACGACGCAACCCATAGCAAAACTGTTTGCGCCCAGAAATCGAATTATTTCCGGTCTGGCTGATTTGGTGCTGGTGGTAGAAGCAAAAGTGAAAAGCGGTACCAGCATTACTGTGGATATGGCGTTAGATCAGGGAAGAGAAGTATTTGCTTTGCCGGGAAGAAATTGTGATATCTTTTCGGCGGGGTGCAACAAACTCATTAAGCAGGGAGCGGGTATGGCCTGCAGTCCTGACGATGTTTTACTGGCTTTGGGGCTAAAAGAATCCCAAACAGGGCCTCACAAAAAGAGACCGAAACTGGAAAAGGAACAGGAAGCAATTCTTTCTATATTAGATACAGTGCCCATGGGAGTAGATGAAATTTTATCAGCTTTGCGTGAGAAAAGCATGTCTGTTACCGTACAAGAAGTCTTGTGCCAACTGCTTGTTTTGACAGCGATGGATTTGGTGGAACAGGTTGGTGGCATGTATGTTTTAAAAAATTTTTCTTGAAAAGTCATTTTTTTTGTTATATAGTTATCAGCGATATGCAACATCTTTGAAAGAAAATGGCTAGATTGCATAAGTGTAAAGGGGATGAAAGGTAGTTTATGGCAGAAAATTTAGTAATTGTGGAGTCACCGGCAAAAGTTCATACCATTAAAAAGTTCTTAGGACCGGAGTATGAAGTGGTTGCCAGTCAGGGACACGTTAGGGATTTGCCTAAGAGTCGTCTGGGGGTAGATGTAGAACACGATTTTGAACCAAGATACATCACAATTAGGGGAAAGGGAGATTTGCTTGCTTCTCTTCGCAAAGAAGTAAAGAAAGCAAAAACAGTCTATCTCGCAACGGACCCCGACCGTGAGGGAGAGGCTATTTCCTGGCATCTTTCTCAGGCACTGAAGTTAGAAGATAAAAATGTCCACCGTATTACGTTTAATGAGATTACGGAAAAGGCAGTGAAGGAATCCTTCAAAGCATCCAGAGAAATCAACATGAATCTTGTGGATGCACAGCAGGCACGACGCGTATTGGACCGTATGGTGGGATATCAGATTTCTCCGCTTTTATGGGCAAAAATCAAACGAGGACTGAGCGCAGGTCGTGTGCAGTCTGTCGCACTTCGTATCATTTGCGATAGAGAAGATGAGATTAATGCTTTTATTCCGGAAGAGTACTGGACATTGGAAGCAGAACTCAAAATTAAAGGAGAGAAGAAACCTGTCATTGCCAGATATTATGGCAATGGAGACGAAAAGGTAGACTTAAAGTCTGAAGAACAGGTGAATCAGATTCTGAAAAAACTGAAAAAAGCAAAATTTGAAGTAGTGGATTGCAAAGAAGGCGAACGTACAAAAAAAGCGCCACTTCCTTTCACCACATCTACGCTGCAGCAGGAAGCCAGCAAAGTGCTTAACTTTACGACTTCTAAGACCATGCGTATTGCACAGCAGCTGTACGAAGGTATTGAACTGGGCAATGATGGCCCGGTTGGTATCATCACTTACCTGCGTACGGACTCTACCAGACTTTCTGATGAAGCAGAAAGCATGGCAAAGAAATATATCAGCAAGCACTATGGCAAAGAGTATTTCTCAAATCCTGAAAAAGCGAAGAAAAACAGCAAAAAGATTCAAGATGCGCATGAAGCGATTCGTCCTACGAACTTAGACCGAACACCGGAATCTATCAAAGATTCTTTGAGCAGAGATCAGTACCGCTTGTATCAGCTGATTTGGAAGAGATTCGTAGCATGTCGTATGGCTAATGCAGTATATGCTACCACTACAGTTAAAATTGATGCGGCCGGAGAACGCTTTGTGGTTACTGCCAGCAAAGTAAAGTTTGACGGTTTCATGTCTGTGTATGTGCAGGAAGATGAGAAAGAAAAAGATACTGTACTTGCAAAAGGCCTTGGTAAAGACTCTGAATTAAGCTTACAGGAGCTTATGCCAAAGCAGCACTTTACACAGCCGCCGGCACACTATACAGAGGCTAGTCTGATTCGCGCCATGGAAGAACTTGGCATTGGAAGACCTAGTACCTACGCACCTACTATTACTACAATTTTGGCAAGACGTTATGTCATCAAAGAAGCAAAGAATCTTTTCGTGACAGAACTGGGCGAAGTGGTAAATCGTATGATGAAAGAGTCTTTCCCTTCCATCGTAGATGTGAATTTCACAGCCAATATGGAACAGCTTTTGGATGGAGTAGAAGAAGGTAATGTGAAATGGAAAACCATCATTGCCAACTTCTATCCGGATTTGGAACAAGCGGTTCAAGTGGCAGAAAAAGAACTGGAAAAAGTAGAGATTAAGGATGAGGAATCAGAAGTAGTGTGTGAGAACTGTGGCCGTAAGATGGTCATCAAGTATGGCCCACATGGTAAGTTCCTTGCATGCCCTGGTTTCCCTGAGTGCCGTAACACCAAGCCGTACTATGAGAAAATCGGCGTAGCTTGTCCGAAGTGCGGTAAGGACGTGGTCATCAAGAAAACCAAAAAGGGCAGAAGATTCTTTGGCTGTGTGGATAACCCGGAATGTGATTTTATGTCCTGGGCAAGACCATCGGACGTACGTTGCGATAAGTGCGGTGCATATACCGTAGTTCGTGGCAATAAGCTGGTTTGTAGTAATGAAAAATGTGGTAATATTATGAACAAGCCGGACAACAAAGAAGAGTAGACAGACTAATTTCGAAAATGTTTATAAAATCCTAAAAATTCAAGAAAATTTTTCGCAATTCATTGCCAATTAAGGAACACTATGCTATTATGATAGTGTTCCTTTTTGCGTATTTGGGGCTTTCGGATAGAAGTTTGGAGGAAATGAACTTTGAGTAGTGTACAGTTGTTAGATAAAACACGTAAAATCGGAAAATTGCTACACAATAATAATTCCAGTAAGGTGGTGTTTAATGATATCTGCTATGTTATGCGTGATATTTTAAATTCCAATATCCTTGTTATCAGTAAAAAGGGTAAAGTACTGGGTGTAGGTGAAATCGAAGGAATTAAACCACTCAAAGGTCTCTTATCTGACGACGTGGGAGAATTTGTTGACAGCATGTTAAACGAAAGACTTCTTGGAATTCTATCTACGAAAGAGAATGTAAATTTAGAGACACTTGGTTTTGAAAGTGGTGTTGCAAAGACCTATCAGGCTTTGATTACTCCAATCGAAATCGCCGGAGAAAGATTAGGTACTCTGCTTACTTATAAGCAGAACGCACAGTATGATATCGATGATATTATTCTTTGCGAGTACGGTACCACAGTTGTAGGCTTGGAGATGCTTCGCGCTGTAAACGAAGAAAGCGCAGAAGAGGATCGAAAACTGAATGTAGTTCGATCCGCTATCAGCACTCTTTCTTATTCTGAAATGGAAGCAATTACTTATATCTTTGATGAACTGGGAGGTACAGAAGGTATTCTGGTAGCCAGCAAGATTGCCGATAGAGTTGGTATTACCAGATCTGTTATCGTCAATGCACTTCGTAAGTTCGAAAGTGCCGGTGTTATCGAATCCCGCTCATCCGGTATGAAGGGTACTTCCATCAAGGTATTGAATGATGCGGTGTACAATGAGATAGATAATCTCAAACAAGAAATCGGAAGAAAATAAAAAAGGTGAAGGAACGACATATAGGGGCTGTTACATGATGGCAACACATCATGTAGCCCCTTTTTTGTATTTAGGGGTTTATTTTCATTCTGTTTTTTGGTATATAATATATGTAGGTGTGATTAGGTCACAACTACCATATCTTGGGTTTAGAAAAGGAAAGGGGATTGACATGAGTTCTCTCAATAGTACCAATGCATATGACTACATCAATGTGCTGGATAAAGCAGCTGATGCAGCGTGGACTCGTAATCAATTGATTGCAGATAATATCGCAAATGCTTCCACACCGGGGTATAAACGTAAAGATATTAATTTCGAAGAGACCTTAAAGAAAGCTATGGGAGCTTCCAGGTTTACTTCCACGGATGAAAAAATAGCTACTCTTCGTAACAAAGAATTAAATGCCAAAGTTTACGAAGATGAGTTTTTGTATTCTTATCGTATGGATGGGAATAATGTAGATCCGGATACAGAAAACGTGTATCTGGCAGAAAACACGATTCGATACAATGGCTTACAGGCAGCCATTGATCAGGAATTTAAGAATCTTAGATCAGTAATGAAGTAAGTTAGGAGGTCCATATGGGAATTTTTGATGCTTTTGATATCAATGCATCCGGATTAACCGCACAGCGCTATCGAATGGATATCATTGCGCAGAATATTGCAAACAGCAATACTACCAGGACCAAGGATGGGACGCCTTACGTTAGAAAAGTGGTTCGTTTTGAAGAAAAAGGAAATGGAATCGACGATATCCACGCTGAACGTTTCTCCAGCACCTTATATCGAGCTGCCAAAAGATATGAGGGCAGTGGTGTGAAAATCACCGGGGTGTACGACGACACTGTGACAGATATGAAGATGGTATATGACCCAAGCCATCCGGACGCAGATGAAAACGGTTATGTAACTTATCCAAATGTGGATACAGTTACAGAAATGACCAACTTGATTGACGCCAGCCGTGCTTATGAAGCAAACGCTACAGCATTTGAAGCCAGCAAGTCTCTTGCAACAAGAGGATTAGAAATTGGTCGTACTTGATAGATAAAATCATGAAGCAAGATCGGAAAGGATAAAGCATGGACATTACATCTTTATTTGCGGTAGGTTCTAAAGATATAGCGAAAGCATATAATCAGACTGCTATAGCAAAAGAACATGCAGAGGATTATAACAAGGGAAACTTTGAATCCTTACTAAATACCGCCATTAAGAATATTAATACAACGAACGGATACTTATCCGATGCAGAAGATGAAGAAATCAAATGGGCTTTGGGAGAAACGGAGAACACGCACGATTTGACTGTGGCTCTTTCCAAGGCTTCTACAGCATTGAATTACACGGTAGCGATTCGCGACAGGGTATTAGATGCTTATAAAGAGATTATGCAGATTCAAATCTAAGTTGTAATCAGCACAGGATGTGCACTTTGGAGAAGAAACAATGCCAGAGAAATTAAAAGAATTATTGGATAAAATTGTAAATTGGTGGAAAGCACTGACGATTCGGCAAAGAACGATTATCATAACCGTATCGTCAGTGATTTTGCTTGCTTTTGTTTTACTGGTTACTTTGCTTACAAGACCACAGTATTCCTTACTTGCAAATTGCGAAACAGCCAAGGAAGGAAGCGAGATTAAGACTCTGCTGGATGAAGAAAATATCACAAACAGAGTATCTACAGATGGTACCAGGATTGAAGTTCTGACTTCACAATTATCCGATGCGAATCTGTTGCTGGCTGCAAATGATATTATGGCCACATCCTATTCCATTGATAATGTGACAAGCGGTGGCTTTTCCACAACAGAATCTGATAAAAAGAAAAGATACAAATTATATCTAGAGTCTCACTTGGAGAACGATTTTATTAAGAAGTTCTCTGCCATTAAGAGCTGCAACGTACAACTGAACATTCCGGATGACAATGGTACTTTGATTGCCCAGTCTCAGGAATCCTATGCCACAATCGGTCTTGAATTACAAGGTGAGTTCACTGAAGAAAATGCAAGATTTCTTGCAAGAGCTGTTGCGACAGCTCTTGGAAATGACGACACAAGCAACATTACTATTATTGACTATGATGGAAAGATGCTGTTCTCCGGAGCAGAAGAGGATTCTATTGTAGGCGGCGCAGGTAGTCAGCTTACAGTTCGCCAGCAGCAAGAATCTTATGTAGCAAGTGCTGTAAAACGTGTTTTAGAGAATACAAATGGCTTTGATACCATTGAAGTAGCTCCAAGCTTGGAATTGGATTTCTCCACGGAGAAAGAAACCCATCATGACTATACACCGGCAGAGGGCCAAAAACAGGGCGTGCTGGCAGAACAGGATACCATAGATACTTCTTCTGTAAATAGTAGTGGTGGTATCCCGGGTACAGATTCCAATGCAGCTGATGATACCTATGTATTGCAGGATTACGGACAGCAACAGTCCAGTAGCTCCGAAGTGAATAGCAAATATCTACCAAACGAGAGTATTACGGAGAAGAATAAAGCTCCGGGTAGAATCGATAAAGCAAAATCCTATGTTTCTGTTACGGCTATCGACTATACGATTATTAAACAGGAAGACGCAAAGAAACAGGGGCTTTTAGATGGTATTTCCTGGGAAGAGTATAAGGCTCAGAACAGTGATCGTACCAAGATGGAAATTGATGAAGACTATATCACGGCCATCAGTAATGCAACCGGTATTCCGGAAGCAAATATTTCCTTACTTGCCTTCCAGCAAAACTGGTTTGTGGATTCGGAAGGCTTAGGAATCGGTACAACAGATTTGATTGTTATCATTTTGATTGTATTGATTCTTGGACTTCTTGCATTTGTCATCCTTCGCAGTATGATGCGGGAGAGAAAGAATGCACCACAGGAAGAAGAACTTTCCGTGGAGTCCTTATTACAATCAGCTCCGGAAGAGCCTATGATTGATGCAATTGAGACAGAATCCAAGTCCGAGACAAGGATGATGATAGAGAAATTTGTGGAAGAGAACCCTGAGGCCGCTGCGAACTTACTTCGCAACTGGCTGGAAGAGGATTGGGGGTAAAAGGTAATGGCAGCCAGAGGCGGCGAGGATAAACTGAATGGATTACAAAAGGCAGCTATTCTGCTAATCGCTTTGGGGCCGGAAAAATCATCTTTGATTTTTAAGCATCTCAAGGAAGAGGAGATAGAAGAGCTTACCCTGGAAATCGCCAACACCAGAAGCGTAACTCCCCAGGTAAAAGAAGAAGTTATCGAGGAGTTTTATCAGATCTGTCTGGCACAGCAGTATATTGCAGAAGGCGGTATCAATTACGCAAAAGAGCTTTTGGAAAAAGCCCTTGGTCAGGACAAGGCAATGGATGTCATTGGCAAGCTGACTGCATCCTTACAGGTAAAGCCTTTCGAGTTCGTGAGAAAGACAGATGCATCTCAGCTCCTGAACTTTATTCAGGACGAGCATCCACAGACCATCGCACTGATTCTATCCTACCTTTCTGCACAGCAGGCGGCACTTATCGTGTCTGCTTTGCCACCGGATAGACAGGCGGATGTTGCAAAACGTATTGCATCCATGGACCGTACCAGTCCGGATGTTATCAAAGAGGTAGAAAAGATTTTGGAAAGCAAGTTAGCATCCCTTGTAAACCAGGATTACACCATTATTGGTGGTGTGGATGCGGTAGTAGATATCTTGAATACCGTAGACCGTGGTACAGAAAAGCATATCATGGAGACATTGGAAATCGAAGAGCCGGAACTGGCAGACGAAATCAGAAAGAAAATGTTCGTCTTCGAAGATATTCTTCTTTTGGACGACCGTGCCATCCAGCGTGTGCTTAGAGATGTGGATAACAATGACCTTGCAATTGCACTTAAGAGTGCAAATGAAAATGTGCAGAATGCAATCTTCAACAACCTTTCCAAGCGTCTTGCTTCTATGATCAAGGAAGACATGGAATTCATGGGACCTGTTCGTCTGAAGGATGTAGAGGAAGCACAGCAGAAGATTGTAAACATCATCAGAAAACTGGAAGACTCTGCAGAAATCGTTATTTCCAGAGGTGGAGGAGACGAGATCGTTGTCTAATATATATAAATACTTCTCTGTGAACGTGGACTCCGAGGAAAAACGTATCATTGATTCAAGTGATATTTTGGACCAGAAGCTGGAAAAAATTTCAGATGAACTAGAGGAAGAACCTAAGCCTTGGCTTACGGAAAACTTCTATGAAACGGATGGAGATGAAAATCCCGGTGTAGAGGGCCTTGTTCGCGATGAAGATGGACAAACTGAAGAATATGTAGATGATGGAGGGGGATTTGATTCAAATCCCCCTATTGCTGATGAAGAGACATATGACGATTCTGCAATGCGGGAAGAGATGATGGGACACCTTCAGGAAGAAATCGATCAGATGCGAAGCGAAGCCGTGGCTGATATTCAAGCAGAACTGGACACGCTTCGTATGCAGGCCAGAGAAGAAGGTCAAAAAGCAGGATATGATCAGGGATTTGCCCAGGGCCATGCAGAAGCAATGGCAATTCTGGAAGAAGAAAAAGCACGCCTGAAGGAAATGGAAAAAGAATATGATTTAAATATTCAAGCGGTGGAGCCTCTTTTTGTAGATAAATTAACCAGTATTTATCAACACATTTTCCAGGTGGACCTTTCCGAACATAGAGACATTATCCTGCATCTTATCGATACAACCATTCACAGTATCGAGACAGGAAAGAATTTTATTATACGTGTGTCCAAAGATGACATTGGATTTGTCACCATGCAAAAATCGAAACTGTTAGGCGGTTTGAATGAGGTGACAGCCGAAATCGTGGAAGATGCCACATTACAGAAAAATGAGTGTCTAATCGAAACAGAGGGCGGCATATTTGATTGCAGCCTGGATGTAGAATTGGAAGCATTATCCAAGAAACTAAAATTATTATCTTATCATTCATGATGCAGAAGGAGCCCTTGTGGGATTTGATTTAAACGCAGTACAACTGGATAAATACGATGAAGTCCTGACAAACTCCTTTTTTGCAAAAAAAGGTAAGGTAGTTAATGTGATAGGATTAACCATTGAATCCGCAGGCCCGGAGGCTAAAATCGGTGATTTGTGTCTGATCCATCCCATAGATGAAGACAAAGACGCGATTCGCGCAGAAGTTGTGGGTTTTAAAGATGGTATGACCCAGCTTATGCCTTATGAAGCCACAGACGGTATCGGATCCGGTAGCATTGTGGAGAATACCGGGGAAGCCTTGATGGTAAAGGTGACGGATGCCCTTTTGGGTAAGGCATTAGATGGTCTTGGCAGACCTACGGATGGAACTGAACTTACGGATTACACAGAGTATCCGGTAGATGCAACTGCGCCGGATCCCATGAAGCGAGCCATGATTGATGAGGTACTTCCTTTAGGCGTTAGAGCAGTGGATGGACTTTTGACCATTGGCAAAGGGCAGCGTATTGGCATTTTTGCCGGTTCAGGCGTAGGTAAATCTACTTTGATGGGTATGTTCGCCAGAAATACGAAAGCGGATATCAACGTGATTGCACTGATTGGCGAGCGAGGCAGAGAGGTTAGAGAGTTTATTGAACGTGACCTTGGACCGGAAGGTATGGCTAGGTCTGTGGTGGTAGTAGCTACTTCGGATAAGACTGCTTTGGAGCGTAAAAAAGCAGCCCAGACAGCAACAGCGATAGCGGAGTATTTTAGAGACCAGGGAAAAGATGTCCTTTTGATGATGGACTCCCTGACACGTTTTTCCATGGCACAGCGAGAAATCGGACTTGCCAGTGGCGAACCACCGGTATCCAGAGGATATCCCCCAAGTGTTTATGCACAGATGCCAAAACTACTGGAACGAGCAGGAAAGGCAGAAGTGGGATCCATTACCGGATTATATACAGTGTTGGTAGACGGTGATGATTTCAATGAACCTATTACGGATACGGCCAGAGGTATTTTGGATGGTCATATTGTATTGAACCGTAGACTTGCACATCAGAATCATTATCCGGCAATCGATGTGCTGCAAAGTATATCCAGATGCATGAGCTCTATCGCTTCGAAACAGCAGAAAAAACTGGCAGGCCGAATCAAAAATGTAATGGCTACTTATCAGGAAGCGGAAGATTTGATTAATATTGGCGCCTATAAAAACGGCTCCAATCCGGATATAGATTTTGCGATTGAAAAAATCCGTTCCGTAAATGAATTCCTTTTACAGGAAACGGATGAAAAAGTGGAATTTGATGATACGCTGGCTCAGATGGAAGCCATGTTCCCGGAACAATAAACAGGTAAGGAAGTAGGATGGGACGTTTTCGATATCGGATGGAAAGCATCCTGAACATCAAATTAAAGATGGAAGAGCAGGCCAAAATGTCCTATTCCCTGGCGCAGCTTGCGCTAAATGAGGAAGAGGAAAAACTGGCAGGTCTGTATCAAAGACAGGCTTTTTATCTGGAAGAAGGCAGACAGCTTCGAGAAAGCGTGCTGGATGTAAAAGAGCTAAGGGCAAATACAACTGCACAGCAAACCATCAAAGAATACATACAGAATCAGATTCTGGAAGTGGAAAAAGCAACAGCGAAAGTAGAAGAAGAACGGGAAAAACTGAGACTTGCGCAGCAAGAGAGAAAAACCCAGGAAAAGCTAAAAGAAAAAGCCTTTGAAGCCTTTTTACAAGAAGAAAAAAGAGCTGAGGGTAAAGAAGTAGACGAACTGGTAAGTTACGTTTACGGCCAGAAACAGTAAACACTAATTGGAGAGCGCTATGGCAGAAAAAAGCAAAGAGCAGCTTGAAAAAGAAGCAGAAAAGAAGCGAATTAAAGAAGAAAAGAAAAAGCTGATTGCAGAGCAGAAAAACCAAAGAAAAGAAGCGAAAAAGAAGGCAAAAGAACTTGCTGCACAGGAAGATGAGTTAGACGAGGATGAGGAACCGGGTGGATTGCCGGTGTTTTTAGTAACCATCTTGATTATTGTAGTATGGCTTGCAATCTTGGCTGTATTAGTAAAATTGGATGTGGGTGGTATCGGCTCTAACATCCTGAGACCATTACTGAAGGACGTGCCGGTGATTAACCGCATCCTTCCTGATGATACCCCTGGGGTTGGCGGAGATTCTGATAACGTGGATGGATATACGAATCTGAAAGATGCGGTGATTCAAATCCGATCCTTAGAGCAACAGTTAGAAAACGTGCAAAGCCAGAAACTTTCGGAAGATGATGAACTTGCCCAGTTAAAGGCAGAAGTGGAACGTTTAAAAACTTTTGAAAATCAACAGGTAGAATTCGAACGTATTCGTACAGAGTTTTACCAGGAAGTGATTTATTCTGAAAAAGGACCGGGAGCAGATGAGTACCGTAAGTACTATGAAGAAATCGACCCGACCAATGCACAGTTTTTATATAGCCAGGTGGTGCAGGAAGAAGAGCTCAGTCAAGAAATTACAGACTATGTGGCAGCTTACTCGGCTATGAAACCAAAAGACGCTGCAGATATTTTCAATACCATGACAGGGGATTTGAATCTTGTGGCTAAAATCCTGGAAAATATGGAAAGCGACGCCAGAGGAAAGATCTTAGCAGAGATGGACGAAGAAACTGCTGCGAAAGTTACAAAAATTATGGATCCGGACTAAAGTTTTTTTCCTCCTTTGCCGAAATAAAGGATAGCGTAAGGACTAGTATGCTTTACGCAATCATCGGAAAAGGAGGAAGTCTATGACGACATCAGCTGTAAATGCTGGAGCCGGCGCCTTATTCACCGGGAATATGGCAAAACCGAAAGCTCCAAATGTTGCTGATGGAAAGAGTTTTTCCATGACCATGAGCGAGACCGGTAAGAACGGCAGTCAAGGCCAGGAACTAAAGCAAGAAGGCACAAAGCTTCAAAATGAGAAGACTGAGCCGAAAGCAAATATGGAAAAACCAAAGCAGGTAAATAAGTCACCGGAAGAAAAGACTGAAAAACCTGTAGAAAACCAGACAGCACAAGAAAATGTAGCTGAGGCACAACCAAGTGAAGTCACGGATGCGCAAATCGAAGAAGCCATGAGCGTTTTAGCGCAAGGGGCTATGCAGATTCTGCAGCAGGTTGCTGAAATCTTGGAAGTAGAGCCACAGCAAGTCATCCAAAGCCTGGAAGAACTTGATATGAATTTAACGGATTTATTAAAACCGGAAAGCATTCAAGAATTGATGGCAAGTATCAAAGGGGATGACGCAAAGAACTTATTACTGACGGATGAAAACTTTTACACTCAGGTACAGGATGTGTTACAGAATGCTGAAGATGTTCTGTTAGAAGCGCAGGACCTAACAAACCTGAATGAAGAAGTAATGAGCGAGATTATTACTCGTATGGATCAGGTCCTTACAAGGGATGCAAACGTATCTCCCGTAGAGGAAAATCTGGTGGTGCAGATGAATGCAGATACTACAAAGCAAGTGGATGCACCAAAATACGAAGAAGTAACGCCATTACAGAATCTGTCTATGGGTCAGGAAGAGGAGTCTCTCTCTCTTTCTCATCTCCAGATTGTAAAAGAGACAAAATTAGATCAAAAAGAATTACATGGGAACACCCGTGGTGAGAATCCTTTTGCAGCAAACCTTTTTGCACAGAATCCACTGAATCAAGTGGCAGAAGGATTCGGACTTGATAAGGTGTCTACGCCAATGATGCCAAGTGCAACTGAGGTGATGGAACAGATTACAGATTACATGCGTATGCAGGCAACACAGGATATGACGGAACTTACCATGCAGCTGAATCCGGAACACCTGGGTACCTTGCATATTTCCCTGACATCTAAAGAAGGCGTTATGACAGCACAGTTTACCACACAGAATGAAAATGTGAGAGCTGTGATTCAGAGCCAGATTTTGGATTTACGTCAAGCTTTGGAAGACCAGGGAATTAAAGTGGAAGCAGTAGAAGTCAATGTGGCCACATCCTTCAGGGATGAAAGACAGGGCTTTGCCGGTGAAGGCGAGAACGGTCAAAACAAGGAGTTTGGTGGTCAGAAAAAACGCCCACGTAAAATCGATTTATCTTTACTGGCAGATGATCCGGCTATACTGGATGCGCTGACAGGAGAGGATAAGCTGACGGCAGAAATGATGCAGGCAAAGGGCGGTACTGTTGACTATACGGCATAAAGGAGAACGATATGGCTTTAATTCAAGAAATCAGAGATGGGGAACTTGTAAAATCCGCTTCTCAGAAGTCCATGGAGAAAAATACCAAAAGCGGTATGGGGGAGGATACTTTCCTGCAGCTTTTGGTTGCTGAAGTACAGAACCAGGATCCTCTGGAACCTACCAGCAATACAGAATGGGTTTCTCAGTATGCTACTTTCTCTGAATTGGAACAGATGCAGAATATGGCCAGTAGCTATGATTTGTCCAGAGCATCCACTTTGGTAGGTAAGACAGTAGTCATGAAGGTGAGCGGATCTTCTGCGGAAAATGCTTCCGTAATCCAAGGTAGGGTAGACTATGTCACTTACGAAGGCAATAAAGCGTATCTTTCCATTAACGGGGATTTATATGACTTGGCTGATTTGTACAACGTGGTGGATAATACCTACCTGGATGCCTATGATAAAGTTTATGCATGGGGTAGTAAACTGACAAAACTCCCTGCACTGGGCTCTTTGGACTTAAGTTACAAAGATGCCGTTATGAACCTGAAGAAGGAATACGAAGGATTCACTGATTACGAAAAGAGCTTTGTCACGGATGATGTGGTGAAATCTCTTGAGAAGTACTTAGAACGTATCGATGAACTCTTAAAAATCAAGGAAGAGACTGATGCAAAACTAGCAGCAGAGGAAGCGGCTAAAGCGGCAGCTCAGCAGGAGGAACAAACTACAGAGCACACTGCAGAAGCTACAATCAGCGATGCTGAAAATGCAGCACAAAATTCTGCATCAGGGGTTAACTCTGAGAGTACATCATCCGATACAAATAATGTGAGTGATGAACAAGTAGATGCTTTACTTGAGGACCAGGGAGAGTAAAGCCGGAAAGGAGAAAGACCATGATGTTAGACAAAAGCGGTTTCCTTTCTCTTGAACAAGTACAAGGTCAATATTTAAACAAACCTCAGAAGGCGAATCTGAATGTCGCTAAAGAAGGTTCTATGAGTTTCCGTGAAGCCTTGGATAAGGCTTCCGGAAATCAAAAGGTGCACTTCTCTAAGCATGCAGCCAGCAGATTAGAGACCAGAAACATCGAATTGACCACAGGACAGATGCAGAGACTGCAGGATGCAGCCGATAGAGCATCCCAGAAGGGAATCAAAGACTCACTGGTACTGATGGATGAACTAGCATTTATCATGAATGTACCGAGTCAGACTGTAGTAACGGCTATGGATGCCACATCTACAGCAGAAAATATTTTTACAAACATTGATGGAGCAGTCATTGCATAATAGCCGGACCTTTCAGGAGGCTAACATCCCCGACTGACAGAAGGGATGAGAAAGGATCGCTCCGCAAAATTTAGGAGGAAATGCCTTATGATGAGATCACTTTATTCTGGCGTTGCGGGCCTTCGTACCCACCAAACCAGAATGGACGTAATCGGTAACAACATCGCCAACGTTAACACTGTTGGCTACAAATTCCAATCTATGAACTTTTCTGATATGCTGTATCAGACCACAAGCGCCGCTTCCGGCCCGAATGCCGCAACAGGTACCGGTGGTGTGAATGCACGCCAGATCGGTCTTGGTTCTAAGACAGCAGCTATCACCACAGCTATTACACAGGCTGGTGCAGCTCAGACCACCAACAACCCATTTGATATTTATATTACTGGTGAATCCTTCTTCGTAGTAAGCGACGGTAGCGATACTTTATTTACCAGAGATGGTTCCTTCGCTGTAGATGCTGCAGGTAACCTGGTTATGTCCTCCAACGGTTATAACGTAATGGGATGGCTGACAGACCCAGATGACCCTAACACCATTAAACAAGATAATGTACAGCCGTTGCAGATAATGAGCAAGACCTTCAGTACATACCCTGCAGAAGCTACTACACTTTCTTATGCATCCGGTATTATTGATCGAAATGATACCAATGTTACTAGCCAGGCTGGTAAAGCAATCAACTTAAAGTTTTATGATAAATTAGGCTATAGTTATACAGCTAAGTTTTCTGTAAGCTCTAATGGTATTGCGGAGCAGGGAACTTATGCACTGAAATTGGAATCCATCGTAGATGAAAAAGGTACAGCCATTCAGACAAACCCAAATGCACAGATTAATGGTGCAACGGTACAGAATCTGTATATACACTTCAATAAATCCAATGGTCAGTTTATCGGCATCGATGGTAATGTGACACCATCTACCACCTTGTCCGATACGATTGTACTTGATTTTGATAATGGAACAGATACAGCATCTCAGGTAAACTTTTCTGATGTTGAAATTGATTTTTCCAGCGTCAGCAACGTAAATAACGATGGCGCTTCTACCGTTGCTCTTACAGCAGGAGCCAGCGGAAATGAAAAATCCGGCAAGTATACAGCAGGTGCAGGTAGAGGCCGTAAGACCGGTGAAATGACCGGTGTTTCCATCACCAACAACGGTAGTATCTACGCAACTTATGATAATGGTCAGAGTAGACTCCTTGGTCAGATTGCAGCAGCAAACTTTGCAAATGCTATGGGTCTTGAGAAAACAGGTGATAACCTGTACAAACAGTCTCAGAACTCCGGTGAATTCGATGGTATCGGTGTAGACGTAACAGCAGATGGTGGTTACTTCACCACAGGTGAATTGGAAATGTCCAACGTAGACTTATCCAATGAGCTTACCACTATGATTGTAACCCAGCGTGGTTTCCAGGCAAATAGCCGTATCATTACAGTATCCGATACGATGTTGGAAGAACTTGTAAACTTGAAGAGATAATAAGAGAGTGCCTCTTTGCTAAAGCTACAAACATATAACTGTCAAACTAAACCAGGTAAGGAAAACTTACCTGGTTTTCTGTATCTTTTTTATTTCATCTGAAATAAATTTTTTGCAGGTTTTATGCATGGTTTTACAGATTTGTCGCAATGCGAAAAACAATTTATGAAATTTATGAAAAATTTAGCAGGAATAGGGGAAATGTAAGTAGACAAGGCACCTAAAATTTTGTAAAATTGTTTCGTAAGGTGTTTTATGTTAGTAGAAGTATGCCCTTACGATAGAAACTACTAAAAGGAACTAGGTGATAGATCGTGGATATAGCGACTCTGATTGGTCTGGTAGTAGCCTTTGCGCTGATGGTTATCGCCATTGGTTTTTCCGCAATCGGTAACTTTATTGATTTGCCATCCGCCCAGATTACGTTTGGTGGAGCGTTGATGTGCATGCTTGCGCAGAGTTCAATACCGGATTTCATTGGTGGTTTGAAGTCCGTTACTTTAGCCATCAAAAAACCGAATTTCAATATTCAGGAGATGATTGGTAGCATTATCAATCTTTCCAACGTGGCCAGAAAAGAAGGTCTGCTTTCTTTGGAAGAAGCAGCAGGTAATATAGACGATGCCTTCCTAAAAAAAGGCATCCTTCTTGTTGTCGATGGTACTGACCCTGAACTTGTACGTGCCATCCTTGAGACAGAATTATCCAGTATGGAGACCAGACACAAAGCCAATATCGGATTTTGGGAGGCTTTGGGTGCCAACGGTCCTGCCTGGGGTATGATTGGTACTCTGATTGGTTTGGTTAACATGCTTCAGAACTTGAGTGATCCTAGTGCGATTGGACCTGCTATGGCGGTTGCCCTTTTGACCACCATGTACGGTTCTGTACTTGCTAACTGGCTTTGTACGCCGGTTGCCACAAAATTAAAAGTGAATAATGATGCGGAAGTTGTACTCCGCGAGATTATGATTGAAGGCCTTTTATCCATTCAGGCTGGTGAAAACCCACGTGTTATTGAAGAAAAACTGAAATCCTTCTTAGCACCTAAGGACAGAACCGGCATCGGAACGGATGAAGGAGAGGAAGCAAATGGCTAAGAAAAAACAAGAAGAGGCACCGAAAGGCGCACCGGCTTGGATGGCCACCTTCTCCGACCTCATGAACTTGCTATTGTGTTTCTTCGTGCTTTTGTTCTCTATGTCTACAGTAGATGCGAAAAAGTTCGAGCAGATTGCGGCATCTTTTTCGAAGACATTCAGTATTTTTACTTCCGGCGATATTGCCATTGGCGAAGGTAATCTGATTGGCAATGGTATCAGTCAGCTGAATGATTTGGATGACTATATCAATAATACCGGATATATGTCTATCGAAGATCCAAATGAAGACAATAAAGAACAGGAAGAGGAACAGTTAGAAAGTGCCATGGAAGAGGAGGGCATGAAGCAATCCGAGGACCTGGCAGAAAAAATAGAAGAAGCCATGGAAGAACTAAATCTGAAAAATGATGTTTCTATGGATGTGACTGCACAGTATGTGCAGCTTACCATGCGTGGATCCCTGCTATTTAATTCCGGATCCGCAGATTTAAAAGAAGAATCCTACAATGTACTGGATCGTATTGGGGTAGTTTTAGAGAGATACTCAACCGGTACTATAGAGATAGAGGGACATACAGATAATGTGCCGATTCATACGGCGAAGTTCCCAGGAAATGATGAACTTAGTAGTGCCAGAGCACTATCCGTCTTTCATTATTTAATCAGTACTACGGCGTTAGACCCGATGAATGTAAAGCATGCAGGACGTGGTGAGTATGTTCCTGTGGCAGATAATAATACGCCGGAAGGCAGAGCGATGAACAGACGTGTAGAGATTCGCATCTACAACCAATTGTCCAGCTCATTTGATGGTTCCGCATCCACCCAAAGCGATGAAGCAGTACCAAGTCCGGAAGAGGCACAAGACGGAGAGGCAATACGGTCTGAAACTGCAGCTTCGGAGGAGACTCTCCAGACAGAAACTACGGGACAAGAGACAGAAGACAACTCTCAGGTACAAGAGTCTGTTGTAAACCCGGGGGAATAAACACGAGGATAGACTATGAAAAAGAACTTGATATCGATTATCATACTGGCCTTATTAGTGGTGAATATGGTAATCTCAGCAATCACAATGTTCAGCGTCACCAGTACCAATAAAAAAACAGCAGCTGTGGTTACAAAAATAGCTGAAATGGTAGATTTGGAACTGGCCAGTACAAAAGAAGCGGAAGGAGCCGACGAGGAAGTATCCTTGACGGATACCATTTCTGTAGACATTCCAAATGAAGGCACCATGAACATCCCACTGAAGATGGGAGAGGATGGAAAACAGCATTATTTACAGGTGGCAGTTACCTTCTCTGTGAATTCCAAACATGATGATTATGAAGCAATCGGTGCTACCTTGGCAGACAGAGAATCCTTACTTCGATCTGAAATCATATCCGTTGTACAGGCACATACCTTGGAAGAAATTCAAGCTTCGCCGGAAACAGTTCAAGAGGAAGTTTTACAGGCAGTTCAGAAATTACTGAATTCTACCGTGATTTATAAAGCATCCTTCAGAGATCTTGTTTACGCATAAAGCCTCCAATATTCCACAATAAGGGAGGTGAGCCTGATGGGCGAGGTTTTATCCCAGGACGAGATTGATAATCTGCTGGCCGCACTAAGTACCGGTGAAATCGACGCCGATCAGATTAAGGACTCAGCAGAAAAACAAGTAAAAGACTATGACTTCAAGAGACCTGCGAAGTTCTCAAAAGAGCATTTACGAACATTGGAAATTATCTTCGAACATTATGGACGACTTCTTTCCACGAACTTACCTGTATACTTGCGAAAGAACGTACAGGTTTCCGTAAACAGTTCCGAGACGGTTACCTTTTCGGAATTTTCCAATGCCTTATCGAATCCGGTTATTTTATCAATTATTAACTTTCAACCTTTGACCGGAAATATTATAATGGAGTTATCACCCAATTTAGGTTTTTCCATGATAGATAGAATGTTGGGTGGTAAGGGACTTCCACTGGAGAAAAGCAGAGATTTCTCAGAAATCGAGCTGACTCTGTTGGAGAGAATCATGGTTATCTGTATGCAACTACTTAGAGAACCATGGAAAAACGTGTTGGATATCAATCCGACGCTGGACCGAATTGAGACAAACCCTCAGTTCGCACAGATTATCGCACCGAGCGAAATGATCGCCATCGTAACCTTGAACATCAAGGTAGGTGATGTAGAGGGACTTATGAACATTTGTCTTCCGTACTTTACCCTTGAGAATATCATGGATAAGTTGAATACGAAGTTCTGGTTCTCCACAATTCAAGATAGTTCCGATGAGGATTATGAAGCATATATCGAAGCGATGATTAAGAGAGTACAGGTTCCAATCAGGGCTGTACTTGGCAAGAGTTCAATCTCGGTAGGGGATTTTACTTCTTTGCAGACAGGAGATGTCATCAGACTGGATAATCGGGTCGACAACGAACTTGCAGTTTATGTCGGCAACTTGAAGAAATTCATGGCAGTTCCCGGTTCCAGTAAGGATAAATACGCAGTAAGAGTTACATCAATACTGGGAGAGGAGGGATGAAAGCGTGGATGGAATGCTGTCACAGGACGAGATAAACGCCCTGCTTAACGGTATAGACAGTGGCGAGATAGACATTAATGAAGCTGCTGCCGAAGCCGCAGAACAAGCTGCCAAAGGCCCACAGGTAGATGAGAATTTCAAACCGGCTGAAGCCACCGGCGCTGACGAAGCATCTTTATCAGATGTGGAGAAAGACGCTATTGGTGAAGTAGGTAACATCTGCATGGGATCTGCTGCAACAACGCTGTTTTCCCTTGTTAACAGAAAGGTAAATATTACAACGCCGGTGGTTTCACTGGCAACTTGGGAAAATGTACTGGAAGATTACGAGAAACCGGCAATCTTCGTACAGATTAAATACACCGCAGGCTTGGATGGAAATAATATCCTTGTCCTCAAAGAAAGCGATGTAAAGGTCATCACCGACTTAATGATGGGCGGTGATGGTACAAATACAGACGGTGAGCTTGGAGAACTGCACCTTAGTGCGATTTCTGAAGCAATGAACCAGATGATGGGTGCAAGTGCCACATCTCTGTCCACCATGCTTGGCAAGCTGATCGATATTAGCCCGCCGGAAGCTAGTTCAGTGGATTTATCCGCTGTCACAGACGGAAGCGAGATTGCTCCTTTCCTTGGCGGAGCTTTTGCTAAAATTACATTCCGTATGCAAATCGACGACGATCTGGTTGATTCGACGTTGATGCAGTTATATCCCATCGATTTTGCTAAGTTCCTCTCCGAGAAGTTCTTAGAGACCATGATGGGACCGGATAGCGGTTCAGAACCTGCTCCGGAACCGGCACCTGCTCCGGCACCAGAAGCTCCGGCTCCTGCGCCAGCTGCTGCACCTATGCCGGACATGGGTATGCAGCCTCAGATGGGCATGCCACAGATGGATATGTCACAGATGCAGGGAATGCCGATGATGCAGCCTCAGATGGGAATGCCGATGATGCAGCCCCAGATGCAGGGAATGCCGATGATGCAGCCGATGCCGAATATGAATATTCAGCCGGCTCAGTTCCAAAACTTTTCCGGTACTTATGCCGGAGGCGGGGAGCAAGCAAATATCGGCTTGATTATGGATGTACCGTTGGAGGTTACTGTCGAACTTGGCAGAACCAAAAAACTTATATCAGAAATTCTCGATTTTACGCCCGGTACCATTATTGAACTGGAAAAAATCGCCGGTGAACCGGTGGATGTCCTGGTAAATGGTAAGCTCGTAGCCAAGGGTGAGGTAGTAGTAATCGAAGAAAGTTTTGGTGTAAGAGTGACGGATATCATAAAATAATGTATAATAGTAACCTATAAAGGGGAATGACACGGCGCTGTTCTGAAAAGAAAATCTAAAAGCGCCAGTATGGAGGAAAAGAATGGCTAAGAATATTTTGATTTGTGATGACGCAGCTTTCATGAGAATGATGATTCGCGACATTTTAACCAAGAACGGCTACAATGTTGCAGGCGAAGCAGAAAATGGAGCAAAAGCCGTTGAAAAGTACAATGAGTTGAAACCGGATCTTGTTCTTCTGGACATCACAATGCCAGAGATGGATGGTATCCAGGCTCTTAAGAAAATCAAAGAAGGCGATCCTTCCGCAACAGTTATTATGTGCTCCGCTATGGGTCAGCAGGCCATGGTTATTGAAGCAATTCAGTCTGGCGCTAAGGACTTCATTGTAAAACCATTCCAGGCCGATCGTGTATTGGAAGCTGTTAAGAAAGTAGTGGGCTAATGCTACTTGCTTCCACTTCTACAGTGAACGAAATAGCACAGTTCGTTACTGTGCTGGTTATCTTTATTGCTGTGCTGGTATTGACTGTTTTCACTTCTAAGTGGATTGGTGATTACCAGCGTGGCAAAACAAAGGGCACCAATGTGAATGTGCTTGAAAGCACTCAGATTGCACCGGGTAAATTTGTGCAAATCATTAGAGTGGCAGACAAAACCATAGCAGTTGCCACCTGCAAAGACACAGTTTCTTTTCTTTGCGAAGTGGATGAAGAGGCTGTTATACAGCCGATTTCACACGGAAGTGCCTATTCCTTTGGGACATTACTTAAGAAACAGAAGTCTCAGCTGGAAGAGAAAGAAGACAACAGGGGAGAGTCATAAATCCCATGATGAATATGACACGAAAAACTAAATGGATTTCAATTATATGCCTACTGTTATCGGTGGGCATATTGTTTATGTGCAATCATTTGGAAGTTCACGCTGCTCAGACGGAACGAGTGGCACCTAGCTCTGATAATCGGGGAAATCCCAATGGAACAAGAGATGATGCCACCTATATACAGGAGCCAGGCTCTGCAGGTACCGGCGAAGACTTATCCGAATTGAATATTGCCAACACCGTTACGGTGACATATAGCAGTAATAATGGCACACTGGCCGGTTCCCTGCGTATTCTCTTGACGCTGACAGCCATTGCCGTTGCTCCACTGATCCTTATTATGATGACCTCTTTTACGAGGTGCCTCATAGTTCTTCATTTCACTCGAACGGCACTGGGTACACAGACGGCGCCGCCTAATCAAATCTTGATAGCCATGTCTCTCATTCTCACATTTTTTATTATGAGCCCGACATTTTCAAGAATTTATACGGAGACCATTGTTCCTTTTGAAAACGGACAATTAAGTCAGGCAGAGGCGCTTACTCAGGGGGTAGAACCTTTGAGGGAGTTTATGTATCCACAAACAGAGAAAAAGGATGTGGAACTGTTTATGGATATCAGCCGGACAGAATGGGATGGACAACTAAGTACGATTCCTACGTCTATCTTAATTCCTGCTTTTATGATTAGTGAATTACGTACCGCTTTTATAATCGGTTTTATTATTTATATTCCATTTTTGGTAATTGATATGGTTGTAGCATCCACCCTGATGGCTATGGGTATGATGATGTTACCGCCTACGGCAATTTCCATGCCATTTAAGATTCTGCTGTTTGTACTTGCAGATGGTTGGAATCTGGTAATTGGTAATTTAGTAAAGACATTTTATTAGGGAAGGAGTAGAAGATGACAGTCGATGACGTTGTAGGTATTGCAAATCAATGCCTTTATACCATTATTAAAACAGCAGCACCTACTTTACTCATATCATTGGCAGTAGGTTTGATTATCAGTATTTTTCAGACAGTCACTTCCATCCAGGAACAGACCCTTACTTTTGTGCCAAAAGTGTTGGCTATATTTGTTACTTTGATGCTTGCCGGACATTGGATGATGAATAATATGTCCCAGTTTATGATAGACCTTTGGTCTGATTTTACGAGATATCTTCATTAGCCATGGTACATTTTGATTTTACCTATTCCGATTTAGAATATTTTTTGCTGATTTTTGTCAGGATTACATCTTTCGTGTTTGTGATTCCCTTTTTCAGCATGAATGCTGTACCTAGAAGGGTGAGAGCCGGGCTAGCCTTGTTTTTAACGATTCTCTTGTACGGGGTCATGATGCCTCATGAGGAGATTGTGTATCATACGGTGCTTCAATATGCTCTTATCGTGACGAAAGAGTTTGCTACGGGGATTTTATTAGGTCTTGGAGTAAGCATGTGTATGTCCATCGTCTCTCTGGCAGGTACCATTGCAGATATGGAAGTGGGATTTTCCATGGTATCGAACCTGGATCCAGCTACCAGAAGCCAAACCACCATTACCGGTAGTATTTATCAGTACATGTTTTTGCTGATTATGATTATTACAGGTATGTATGAGTATATCATTGGTGCTTTGGCAGAGTCCTATACTTTGATTCCGGTAAATGGTGCGGTATTTCACGGCGATAAGCTTTTGAATGCCATGCTAGGCTTTTTAAGCGAATACGTGAAAATCGGCTTTCAAATCAGCTTGCCGGTGTTTGCGGCCATTTTATTGTTGGATGTAGTACTTGGTATTATGGCCAAGGTTTCTCCACAGATGAATATGTTTGCTGTGGGATTGCAATTGAAAGTATTTGCCGGCCTTTTCGTGGTGATGTTTACGATTTATTTGATTCCAGCCATGTCCGATTTGGTATTTACGGAAGTAAAAAAAATCACCGTTAGTTTTGTAGAGGCTATGATGTCATGATAGAATTACGCCTGCAGTTCTTCGCAGATGGACCGGGTGGCGAGAAAACAGAAGACGCTACACCGAAAAAACTGAATGATGCGAGAAAAGAAGGCAAGGTAGCCAAAAGCAAAGAAATCGGCAATGGACTTACGTTGCTTGCTTTGTTTGTTGTTTTAAAAATTTTTTTATCCTGGATTGGCAACAGACTGGGAGAACTCTTTGCCGGCGTATACAATCGTATTCCGGATATGGTGCAAAGCGCCGGAAATAAAGTGCCGGAGTCCAATTTTCATCATTTGTTTTTGCTTATGATGATTCGGGCGCTGCTCATTATGGCACCGGTATTACTGGTTGGTTTTTTAGTCGCGTTTCTATCGGATTTGCTACAGGTTGGTTGGCATCCCACAGGAAAGCCGCTGCAGCCGAAACCTAACAAACTTAGTCCCATTAGTGGATTTAAGAGGATTTTTTCCGTAAACTCTGTGGCAGAACTGGTAAAATCCATTGCGAAGATTTTACTGATTGCCATTGTGAGTTATTCCTATTTAAAAAATCAACATCGCATATTTTTTGTCCTATTGGATATGCCAGTAACCCAAGCCACCCTGTTAATCGGTCAGGTTGTAGTGGATTTGGGAATGCGTATTGCAATCGTATATATGCTGATTGCACTTGGGGACTTCATTTACCAAAAGAGAAAATTTGCCAATGATATGAAGATGACCAAGCAGGAAGTCAAAGACGAGATGAAGGATCAGGAAGGTAATCCGGAAATCAAGGGAAAGCAAAGACAGCGTATGCAGGAAGCAAGCAGACGTCGTATGATGCAAAGACTTCCGGAAGCAGATGTCGTCATCACAAACCCGACGCACTATGCGGTTGCCATCAAATATGATCCGGATGTGAATGAAGCACCTGTAGTTCTTGCAAAAGGCGCAGATTATCTGGCGCAGAGAATCAAGGAAATTGCCAGAGAAAATAAAATTGAAATTGTAGAAAACAAGCCGCTGGCCCGTATGCTTTATGCAAACGTGGATATCGACGCAGAAGTTCCACCGGAACTTTATCAGGCAGTGGCAGAAGTTCTTGCATATGTATATCATTTGCAAGGCAGATAAATCAGCTTAGAAATGACCGGAAGACCCAAATGGGTACATTACAAGGAGAGGAGATGAGAACATGACACTTAGAAGAATAGGCCCCAATGTGGCAGTTGCATTATATATTCTTGCAGCATTTGCCATGTTCATCATCAGTATTCCGAACTGGCTCCTTGACGTTTTGCTTGCCTTTAATATGGCAGTGGCATTTTTGGTGTTATTTACTGTTATGTTCAGCAAAGAAGTTCTGGATATGTCTTTCTTCCCGACCCTTTTGCTGTTTACAACCATTTTTAGAATTGCACTGAACGTGTCCTCCACGAAGCTTATTTTGACTACCGGTGACCCAGGTAACGTAGTTAAGACCTTTGGTAGTTACGTTGGTGGAAATAACCTTGTTGTCGGTATTATTATTTTCATTATTTTGATTATCATTCAGTTTGCCGTTATCAACAAAGGTTCGGAACGTGTTGCTGAAGTAACAGCTCGTTTCACCTTGGATGCCATGCCCGGTAAACAGATGGCCATCGATGCGGATTTAAATACCGGAGCTATTACCGACGAAGAAGCAAAACACAGACGTGAAAAGATTCAGCAGGAATCCAGCTTCTTCGGCTCCATGGATGGTGCCGTGAAGTACGTTAAGGGAGATGCCATTGCCGGCCTGATTATCACTTTCATCAACCTGATTGGTGGTATCGTTATGGGCGTGGTATTTAGAGGTCTGGATGCCACCACGGCTATGAATACCTATACCGTGCTGACAATTGGTGATGGTTTGGTTTCCCAGATTCCATCCCTTTTGATTTCTTTATCCACCGGTATTTTGGTTACAAAAGGAAGTAAAGATGCTGATTTTGGCGTGGTCTTAATCAGTCAGTTATTCGGTATTCCCAGAGCGTTATATATGGTTGGTGGTGCCATGATTGTTCTTGGTATCGCCACACCGCTTAATACCTTGGTCTTTGTAGCCTTTGGTGTAACCTTTATTTTGGTAGGTCGTAATATGGAAAGCACCATTGAGACTGCCAAGATAGAAAATGAAGTGGATCAGGAAGAAGTAGCGGCAGAAGAGATTAGACAACCGGAAAATGTCAATTCCTTGTTGCAAGTGGATCCTATTGAATTGGAATTTGGATATGGTATTATCCCTCTGGCAGATGTGAACCAGGGTGGTGACCTTTTGGATCGTGTGGTAATGATTCGTAGACAGGTGGCACTGGAGCTAGGTACAGTGGTGCCTATTATCCGTTTGCGAGACAATATTCAGTTGAATCCCAATCAGTATATTATTAAAATAAAAGGTATACAGGTAAGCGAAGGTGAAATCCTTTTCGATCACTATATGGCCATGAATCCCGGCTATGTGGAAGAGGAAATTGCAGGTATTCCTACTTTCGAGCCTTCCTTCCATTTACCTGCTATCTGGATTACGGAAAGTCAACGTGAAAGGGCGGAGAGCTTAGGTTATACCGTAGTAGATCCACCTTCTATTATTGCCACTCATTTGACGGAAGTGATTCGCGAACACATCGCAGAATTGCTTACCAGACAGGATGTACAGAATCTGATTAATAATTTGAAAGATTCTAACCCGGCTCTGATTGATGAGCTTGTTCCAAAGCTTCTTGGCCTTGGCGATATTCAAAAGGTATTGCAGAATCTGTTAAACGAAGGTATTTCTATTCGAGATCTTTTGACGATTCTGGAGACTTTGGCAGATTATGCAACTACCACAAGAGATACGGATATTTTGACGGAATACGTAAGGCAAGCTTTGAAGAGAGCGATTTCTACCAAATTTTTCATGCCGAACGATACCACCAGTGTGGTTACGTTAGATCCGCAAATCGAGCAGGAGATTATGGCGTCTGTGAAACAGACAGAACAGGGTGCTTACCTTACCTTAGACCCTGCAAGAACAAAGGAAATAATGGATTCTGTAATGAGGGAAACCGAAAAACTAGAACAAATGGGACGCAACCCAATCGTGGTTACCAGCCCTATTGTTCGTGCTTACTTTAAGCGCATGACGGAAGAGTATAAAAAGGATTTGATTGTGGTGTCTTACAATGAAATTGAATCCAATGTGGAACTTCAATCCGTGGGAATGATTACTGCATAAGGAGTACTGATAATCCATGATTATTAAGAAATTCACAGGCAAAACTGAAGAGGAAGCAATCGGGGCAGCCAAAGCGGAACTCGGCGAAAATGTGGTGATTATGAGCACCAGGAATGCCAAGAAAAAGGGATTTTTCTCTTTCCTTCATGCACCTATGATTGAAGTAACGGTGGCAAAAGAAGAAAACGAGAATTATGGGGCAAAACATACCCTTCCGGAGAAAGATATCAAAGAGACTTTTGAACAAGTAGCCAAGGTGGCTAAAATTGCGGAAGATAAAGAAAAACTGGAAGCAAAGAAAACAGAGGAACTTGAAAAAGTCAAAGAAGAGGAAGAGAGCCTTTCTCATAAATTAGATAATTTGCAATCTATGCTATCTCAGAAATTAGAAGTTCGTGTAGAGGAAGTAAACTCAGACGAGGCTATCAAAGAAACTGAGAAAAAGCAAGAAAAGAAAGAACAGGAAATGGAGCAGTTCATTAAGCTATTGCGCCAAACTATGACGGATAGCGAAATGGACAGCAAGTATATTGACCAGATCATCGAAGAGATGTCCGAAAGCAGCAAGCCCGGAGTACCCTTTGATACCGCTCTTGCTGATGTATATCAGCGTATGATTTTGAAGTTTGGGAAAGCGGAGCCCATTAAGCCCGCCACCAAGAATCCCAAAGTTGTATTTTTTGTTGGACCTACCGGTGTGGGTAAAACCACTACTATTGCAAAACTTGCAAGCCGTTTTAGCTTGAATGAAGAAAAGAAAGTAGCGCTTTTAACGACGGATACATACCGTATTGCTGCTGCTGAACAATTACGCACCTATGCCAATATTCTCAGCGTGCCTTTCCGGATTATTTACTCTGAAGAGGAAATGGAAAAGGCGCTGGAAGATTTCCGTGCGTTTGACTATATTCTCGTGGATACGGCAGGCCATTCCCAAAAGAATGCAGAGCAGAAAGAACTAACAGAAGGATTTTTAAGTTCTGTAGGGGAAGAATACGAGAAGGAAGTTTTCCTGGTTTTATCTGCCAATACGAAGTACAGAGATTTACTGGAAATTGCAGATACCTATAAAAAGATGACACAGTTCAAACTGATTTTCACGAAACTGGACGAGACCAGTGCTCTTGGATGCCTTTTGAACTTGAAACTATATACCGGCGCCAGCCTTTGCTATATCACAAATGGACAGAATGTGCCGGGAGACTTGGAAGAGTTTAATCCGCAAAAAGTGGTTAAGCTTTTGCTTGGAGGTAAGAACTAGTGGATCAGGCAGAACAGTTACGCAATATTATTAAGGCAAAAGATATCAAGCGGTCTCTTGCCAGAGTTATTACGGTGACCAGTGGTAAGGGTGGTGTCGGCAAATCCAATACAGCCATCAACCTGGCTATTCAATTCAAACGAATGGGACAGCGAGTGATTATTCTGGATGCGGATTTTGGACTGGCAAATATCGAGATTATGTTTGGGGCAGTTCCAAAGTATAATCTTTGCGATTTGATTTACCAGGGAAAGAATATCAAAGATATTATCACCTGGGGGCCGGAAGAAGTTGGATTTATATCCGGGGGATCCGGTATTGCCGGTATGTCTAATCTAAGCCGTGATTATTTGGTATATATTATTCAAAATCTGGCTGAGTTAGATGCAATTGCAGATATCATTATTGTAGATACCGGCGCAGGTATTTCCGACGCTGTACTGGAGTTTTTGGTGGCCAGCGGCGAGATCCTGCTTGTGACGACTCCGGAGCCTACCAGCATTACAGACTCCTATTCTTTGCTTAAGGCACTGAGCAGACATGATCGATTTGCCAAAGATAAAACCCAGATTAAGGTAATCAGCAATCGAGTAGATTCTGACGAAGAAGGTAAGAATCTTTATACAAAATTAAATGCAGTGGTAAGCAGATATTTGAAGATTCCAATTAGCTATTTGGGATCCGTGCCGCAGGATAATCAATTGGCCAGAGCGGTGATGCAACAAATGCCTGTTTCCATTCAAGCACCGAATTCGCCGGCTGCGGTGGCTTATGACCGTATCGCACAAAGACTGATGAATAAAGAAGTGGCACAAACCATTCCAAAGAGGGGTATGGCAGCATTCTTCTCACACATCGTCACAGGAAAGAAACAATAATTGGGGAGGACTACCATGTTATCCGACATCATAAAAGCAGGACAGTTTGTGGATTTACAGTCCACAAGGAAATCGGAAGAAGGGGACGAAACATACAAAAAACTATATCGCACCAAAGTATTTGACGTGTTAAGCGAAGATCAGTTGGAAATACTGATGCCAATAGAGCAGCAGAAACTGATTCTCTTGCCGGTGGACGGTGAATATGACCTATGCTTTGTCACAGACAATGGATTGTATCAGTGCTTTGCCAGAGTGTTAGATCGCTATAAGAGCAATAATGTATATATTCTGGTCATGGAACTAACCAGTAATCTTCGTAAGTTCCAGCGCCGTGAATACTATAGATTCAGTTGTGCTTTAGAGATGAGTTCTCGTATGTTAGAGCCGGAGGAAATTCGAGCTGTAGATAGACAAGAAGTTTATTTGGTACCGGGACTTCCGGTAAAACGTAGCGTTATAGTAGATATTAGTGGCGGCGGCCTTCGTTTTATGGCAAACTATAAGTATGATGTAGATAGTTTGATTTATTGCAACTACAAGTTGATGGTACAAGGAGAACCGAGAGAATATCAGCTGGTTGGCAAGATTCTTTCCGTAGAAGAGTCTGAGAACAGACCCGGGGTATTCGAACACCGAGTTCAGTATGTCAATGTAGATGTAGATGTAAGAGAGGAAATCATCAAATATATCTTTGAAGAAGAGAGAAAACAACGAAGAAACGAAGCAGGACGAAGAAAATAACATAAGCAGGTCGTTAAAAATAAAATTTTTAGAAAAGGGGAATTAAAAAAATGAAAAAGATTTTAGTAGTAGATGACTCTGCACTCATGAGAAGAGTATTGTGTGATATAATTTCGTCAGATGGTAGATTTGAGGTGGCTGATAAGGCAAATAACGGTCAGGTAGCCTTAGATTTACTCATGAGAAAAAAGTATGACGCAGTTGTTCTGGATGTGAACATGCCGGTCATGAATGGCTTGGAATTATTAGAAGAGCTTAGAAAACGCAAAATTCCAGCCAAAGTCATTATGGCAAGTACCTTAACATCTCAAGGCGCTAAAGTGACGATGGACGCATTGGATCTGGGCGCACTTGATTTTGTTCATAAACCGGATAACGCCATCGATTGTAAGGAAAACACCTTCTCTGAAGAGTTCTTACGAGTCCTAGCTGCTGCTGCAGACAGCAGAGAGCCTGTCTTTGAAGCTCCTTTCGACATGAATAAGCTACGTGATGATCGAAAGTTGGTTCAGCTGGTCGGCAAGCATAAGACAGGTACGGGATCCAAGATTCTTGCAATTGCAAGCTCAACAGGAGGACCAAAAGCTTTACAATCTGTCATACCGCGATTACCTAAGGACCTGGATTGCCCGGTTCTTTTGGTACAACATATGCCTGTGGGATTCACCAAGTCTTTGGCAGAGAGACTAAATTCCCTCAGTGAAGTTACCGTAACGGAAGCTGTGGAAGGAGAAGCCCTAGAAAAAGGACATGTGTATATTGCCAAAGGCGGTGCACACATGAATGCTGTTACCAAAATGGGAAAAACTGTGATTCATTACACATCTGAGCCAAACAGAGAAGGCGTTAGGCCTTGTGCGAACTACATGTACGAAAGTTTGGCTGACAGCCCTTATGATGAGGTTGTTTGTGTGGTGATGACCGGTATGGGCATGGATGGTACCGAGGGTATCGTCAATCTCAAGAAACACAAGAAAGTACATGTAATAGCGCAACAGGAGTCTTCCTGCGCAGTGTATGGTATGCCGAGAAGCATCGTAAATGCCGGCCTGTCTGATCAGGTGGTGGATCTCGACAACATCGCACAGGAAATTATCATGAATGTGGGGTTGAAGTAAAATGGATGTAAGTCAATACCTAGAGATCTTCCTTGACGAGTCAAGGGAACATTTACAAAATCTAAACACACAAATTATGAATCTGGAGCAGAATCCGGATGATATGGACACGGTGAATGAAATTTTCCGTGCAGCACACTCCCTGAAGGGTATGGCTGGTACCATGGGTTATAAGAGAATGCAGAACTTGACCCATGATATGGAAAATGTTTTCTCCGAAGTACGTAATGGTACAATCAAAATTCAGCCAAACATGGTTGATATTTTATTCCAGTGCTTGGATGCATTGGAAGAATATGTAAACACCATTCAGGAGACATCTGACGAAGGTACAAATGATAATGCACCTATCATCAAACTACTGAATGATTGCTTAAATGGTGGTGGTGACGCTGCTCCTGCAGAAGGCGGACAGCCAGCAGATGCTGCAGCCTCTGCCGAAGGCGAAGCAGCTCCAACAGGAGATGCAGCCGGTGATTCGGGTGATCCTACTCAGAACTGGAAAGCTATTAAACTGGATGATTCTGAGGTAGCCGTATTACAGGAAGCAAAGAATCAGGGTAAGAATGTATTTGGTCTTACTGTAAAAGTACAGGAGTCCTGTATTTTGAAGGCAGCCAGAGCGTTCCTTGTATTTAAGAGCATTGAAGAAGCAGGTGAGATTCTAGTTTCTAATCCTTCTGCACAGGATATCGAAGACGAAAAATTCGAATTCAACTTCAGCATTATCTGTATTACAGAAAGAAGCTTACAGGAAGTTTTGGATGGCGTGAAAGCGGTATCTGAAATCGAAGGCGCTGAAGGCGGCGAAATTGAGAACCCGGCTTCTATGTTGAAGAGCAGCAATGGCGCAGAAGAGACTGCACCGCAGGAAGCTCCTAAGGAAGAAAAGAAAGAAGAAACAAAACCTGCAGTTGCAGCACCGGCGGCAGCAAAACCGGCGGCAGCAAAACCGGCGGCAAACGCAGCAGGCGGAGACAAGAAACCGGCAGTTTCCAAACCAATCGTAAACAGAACAGTCAGAGTCGATATCGAAAAACTGGATGTTCTGATGAACCTGGTATCCGAGCTGATTATTGCAAAGAACTCTTTGGTTTCTGCAAGCAATACAGATGGTGAAAAAGCCGGCGTTAACGAACATATTGAATACTTAGAGAATGTAACCACTTCCCTTCATGAATCTGTTATGAAGGTTCGAATGGTTCCTATCGAATCCGTTACAACCAAGTTCCCTCGTATGATCCGTGATCTACAGAAGAAACTTGGCAAGAAAATGGAATTATACATCACTGGTGAAGAGACAGAACTTGACCGTACTGTAGTAGATGAAATCGGTGATCCTTTGATGCACTTGTTACGAAATGCAGCTGACCACGGTTTGGAATCCGCTGAAGTTCGTAAGGAAAGAGGTAAGCCGGAAACAGGCTCTATCTTCCTGGATGCATATCAGGATGGTAACAACGTAGTTATCGAAGTTAGAGATGATGGTAATGGTATCGACGCTGAAGCTGTTAAGAGTAAAGCAATTGAGCGTGGTACAATCACACCAGAACAAGCTGAGCAGATGACCGAGAAGGAAATCATCCAGTTGCTGTTCTTACCAAGCTTCTCTACAGCTAAAGTAGTTACAGACGTATCCGGACGTGGTGTAGGTCTTGACGTTGTTAAGTCCAAAATCGAGTCCCTTAGCGGTGAAGTAGAAGTTCGTTCCAAACTTGGCGAAGGTAGTACATGGATTATCAGATTGCCGCTGACCTTGGCTATCATTCAGGCTTTGATGGTAGTTGTAGGTGGCGAGAAATATGCAATTTCTTTGAACTCCATTACTACAATTGAGAACATCTCTCCGAAGGAAATCAAATACGTACAGTCCAAAGAAGTAATTCATATTCGTGGCAACGTTATCCCACTTGTTCGTTTGAACAAAGTATTGGATATCGAATCCACAAAGGGACCGGATGATGACTTGATTGTAGCGATTGCGAAAAAAGGCGATCAGTTAGCAGGTCTTGTAATCGATGAACTGATTGGACAGCAGGAAATCGTTATTAAGTCCCTTGGCAAGTTTATTAAGCAGAGCAAGATGATTAGTGGTGCTACAATCCTTGGTGATGGCGAAGTTGCTTTGATCCTGGATGCAAATGCCCTGATTTAATTGGAGGTACGTAAAATGGGAGAAGAGAAACAACAAAACACTGGTGATTCCATACAGTATGTCATCATCCGAATTGGATCTGAGCAGTATGGTATCGACATCAAATATGTAGATAACATTGTTCGTACACAGCACCCTACCAGAGTACCAAAGGTAGCGCCTTATATTCGTGGTGTCATTAACCTTCGTGGTGAAGTAATCCCGATTATGAGTGTACGACTGAAAATGGGCCTCGAAGAAATCGAGGACACAAAAAATACTCGAATAATTATTATCAAGTTAGATCAGCAGGGTATGGTTGGACTTATCGTAGATGAAGTGCGTGAAGTTTTAACAGTACCTGCAGAGAACGTAGACAAGGTTTCCTATGATAAAGAAGAGAAGAATCATTTCCTTTGCGGTATCGCAAAGTATCAGGACAGACTGGTATCCCTTCTTGATCTAAATGCCGTAGTAGCAGATAACTAAAGGAGGTTACCAATGTCAGGCTTTACCTTTAATGATATGACAAGCGAGTACATGGATGTACTGAAAGAAATCGGAAATATCGGGGCGGGAAATGCAACAACCGCCCTGGCGTCTATGCTACAGCAGAAGGTCGACATGAAGGTTCCAAAAGTTGACCTTATGGAGTTCAAAGAGGTAGGTCTTTTCCTCGGGGGAGAAGATTCTATTATGGCAGGTGTTTATCTGCTGGTAGAAGGAGACATCAACGGTAGTATGATGTTCCTGTCTCATAAGAAAGCGGCAAAGCATATGGTAAACCAGCTTCTTATGGGTATGGGCCATCCGGAAGAAGAAGAATTCGACGAGATGGAGCTTTCTGCTTTAAAAGAACTTGGTAATATTATGACTGGGTCTTATCTTAACGCATTGTCAGACTTGACCAAACTAAAGATTTTTCCATCAGTTCCGGAAATCAAGATTGATATGGCTGGTGCTATTCTTAGTGCTCCTGCAATCGAGTTCGCAACTCTTGGTGATAAAATCTTAATGATTCAAACAAACTTTACTGATGAATTAGACATTGATGGTTATTTCATCCTGGTTCCGGATCTTGATTCTTATGACAAGATTATGAAAGCACTTGGCATGGCGTAACAATCAATTAGTATAAGGGGACTGCAGGTAACTGCAGAAGGTAAAATATTGTGAGTCAAATTATTCGAGTTGGTATGGCGGACTTGGCAGTGTGTAAAGCGCCAGATGGCGTGACTACTTTGGGACTTGGATCTTGTGTCGGAATCGCAATACGAGATCCGGTCACGAAGGTAGGTGGATTAGCACATGTCATGTTACCCGATAGTACAGCAATTAAAAATAACGGAAGCATCGAAAAGTTTGCAGATACAGGAATTGAGGAATTAGTGCGCCAAATGGTTGCGGCTGGTGCAAATAGAAGCCGACTGGAAGCTAAAATTGCCGGTGGAGCCCAGATGTTCTCATTCCAAAAGAATTGTGATTTGATTAGTGTTGGTGATCGAAATGCAGAAGCTTCCAAAGCAAAATTAAAACAAATGGGGATTAAACTCCTCGCTGAAGACTGTGGGAAGAATTATGGACGTACCGTCATTTTTTATCCCGAAACCGGTCAGTATATTATTCGGGCAGTAGGAAAACCGGAGACGAGCATTTAGGAAGGTAAACAAGGCATGACACGAAAAGAATTACCGGTTTTGATTATGCTACTCGCGGGTGCAATAGCCAGCATAATGACAGCGGTAATGCATTATGAGATTCAATCATTATTATTTATCGTTTTCATTACGCTGGTTATTTTTTATTTTCTCGGTACAATTCTCAAGATTGTATTGGATCGTATCGAAGAACAAAACACAAAACTTGCATTAGATGAGGGTGAAGTAATCGAAAAAGAAGGCCAGCATACGGTAGAAGAAGTAGATGCTGGTGAGAATACTGCAGCAGCTGCTGCAACGCAGGACCAGGAGGGTGCTGCTTTAGAATTCCAAGGTGGAGAAGGCACAGAAGGACTTTTCGAAAACACCGAGGATGATTTTGAAGGTCAAGGAGACCTGTAGTGTAGGGGTAATTTATGAACGAGACCGAACGCGGAAAGTTGTGGGAAGAATATCATAAGACCAAATCCTCCGAGCTCAAGGACAAACTGATTGTGGAGTATGTACCGCTTGTAAAACTTGTGGCGGGTAGACTCAGTATGTATCTTGGTTACACGGTAGAATACGATGATTTGGTGGGATATGGTGTTTTCGGTTTGATTGACGCAATCGATAAATTCGACATGATGAAGGAAGTCAAATTTGAAACCTATGCAAGCCTCCGTATAAGAGGTGCTATTTTGGACCAAATCCGTAAAATGGATTGGATTCCCAGAACTGTTAGACAGAAACAAAAGAAGATGGAAAATGCCATCAAGGAAATCGAGGCCAGAGTGGGGAGAACTGCAACAGATGCAGAAATAGCTGAAAGCCTCGGGATCTCTGATGATGAATACATGGAATGGCAGGGACAGATGAACGTCACCAATGTGGTGAGTCTGAATGAGTTCATGGAACAGGGCTCTGACGTTCCCAGAGATACATTGAAGTCGGATACTTTTGATACTCCGGAAGAAGTACTTGAAAAGTCCGAGTTAAAGCAGATGCTGATGGATTCTTTAGAGCTTCTCACAGAGAGAGAAAAACAAGTTATCTTGTTTTATTATTATGAAGAGCTTACACTAAAGGAAATCGCTGCCGTGTTAGACGTATCAGAATCTCGTGTTTCACAGCTGCATACGAAAGCATTGCAGAAGATGAAAACGAAACTAGGTGGCTACATGGGTATCCTTACGGATAGACCATAAAAATAAGCGACAAAACTACCAGGTTGCATGGTAGTTTTTGTCATGCTTGGGGGTATATATGAATCAGAACGGGTATTTTAAACTGGAACAAAAAGCGGACGGAGTGTATATGCACATCTATCCGGCAGAGGAGGGCGGAGAGCCTTTACAGGCAAAGGAAGCCCTGGACTATTTGATGCTTCACAACATCATGTATGATGCCAAAAAACTGGGAGATGGGATTGAAGAAGCAAATTCTCAGACAAAAGAGACAGAAGTCCTTTTGAATTTGGATCAGATATATCCGGAACGAGAATCTTATACTATGTCGATTCCGGAAGATAATATGATTGCGGTTGCGCGCTTTTATCCCGGTATGGATGGAACAGAACCTATCACATTATCCGAGTTTATGGGGGATTTGAAAGCAAAAAATGTCTCCTTTGGTATAGACCAAGAGGCGTTATCTGCATTCTTTCAAGACAAACAGTACTGTCAGGATATCGTGGTAGCAAAGGGAAAACCTCCGGTTCATGGAGAAGATGCCAGAATCGAGTATTTCTTTGATACAAATCGTAAGGCAAAACCGGCTGTCAGAGAAGACGGTAGTGTGGATTTCCATGAATTGAATGCCATCAACCATGTCAATGAAGGAGATTTGCTCGCAAGACTGATTCCTGCTACACAAGGTGAGTATGGTACTACAATCCGTGGCTTACAGATAAAGCCTAGGGATGTGAAAAAAGTTCGGTTGGAATATGGACTGAACATTGAAATAAATGAAGAAAAAACGGAAATACGAAGTTTGGTAAATGGCCATGTGAATTTATATGGCAAAAAAGTATTCGTAAGTAACGTATTAGAATTAGAAAATGTAGACACTTCCACCGGTAATATTGAGTACGAAGGAAATGTCAGTATTCATGGAAATGTAACCAGCGGCTTTAAAGTAAAAGCGACCGGAGATATTCAGGTAAATGGTGTGGTAGAAGGCGCAGAATTGGAAAGCGAAGGAAATATTACCATTGCCAGAGGTATGAATGGTATGTCTAAGGGGGTTTTAAATGCCAAAGGACATATCGTCAGCAAGTTCCTGGAAAACTGTGAAGCAAATGCCGGGGATTATTTATCCACAGAATCTATCATGAATTCCAAGGTTAGTGCCGGTACTGAAATCGATGTAACCGGTAAAAAGGGGTTCATTGCAGGGGGAAAGGTACTTGCATCAAAGAAGATTTCTGTGAAAACATTAGGCTCCAAGCTGGGAGCCAGCACGGAAGTAGAAGTAGGTATTGATCCTAGGCTGAAAAGAGAACAGGCTGAAATCAGAAAAACACTCCAGGCTAATCAAAAGACCATAGCACAAATTGAACCTGTTCTTGCAGCTCTCATTAAAAAGAGAACCATTGGCGCAGAGATGAATGCGGCACAGATGCAGCAGATGCAGAATCTGGCAGCTACCAGAAAAGCAAAAATGGATGAAAACTATGATATCCAACTTCGATTGGATGAATTAGAAGATATGATAGATTTAAATGAAGACCCTGTGATTATAGTACAAGGTGAAGTCTATCCGGGCACAAAGATTACCGTATCTGATGTGTCCATGTTTGTAAAGAGTGAGATTTCATATTGCCGTTTCGTCCGTGAAATGGGTGATGTGCGAATGAAACCACTGTAGACTTGTAGCCCACAGGAAAGGAGCAGTTCATGGCAAGTTTGATTGAACTACGCGGGGGAATACAAAGGACACAAGATTATGCATCCATCAGACAAAATGAAGAAAGCAGAGCTGCATTGCAGCAGGCAAATAGTGATGGTGTAATCAAAAATCAGGCAGAGCAAAAGGCAAATAACGTTCATGAGCGGGATAATGCAGAGTTCTATGATCGCCAGTTTGACGCCAGTCAAAAGGGAGATAATGAGTATTACCGTCAGGAACAGGAACGAAAAAAGAAAAAAGAAGAAAAGGAAAAAGATGGAAAAGTTACCCTAAAGCAGGGCGGTGGCTTTGACATTAAGATTTAAGCAAATGACTGTATTAGAAATCATTTTATTAATCATAGGTGCTGCACTTTGCGTCCTTGGTTTTGTGATTCCTGTCAAACAGGAAGAACTTCAGGCTGAAAACAAAGCGCTATTAGAAGAGCAGGTTCGTAAAGTAACCCTTGCTGAGATTGAAAATGTTCGCGGTAAAGTGGATGGAATTACGGAAGAGACCATTCAATATGCCATGGAAAAAGCAGAACGTTCTATGGAACGTATCTCGAACGAAAAAATCATGGCTGTTGAAGAATACTCTAATACCGTCTTGGCAGATATTCATAAGAATCATGAGGAAGTGGTATTCCTGTATGACATGCTCAATGACAAACATGAGAATGTAAAGAATACCGTGGCCGAATCCAACAAATCTTTAAAGGATTTAGTGGAACAGGCGAAAGATATTCAGGTGGATATCAGCCGTGACATAGAGGAAAAACAGAATGCTGCAGATGAGGTGGATCACGCTGAGAATACCAGTGACTTTGCACCTTTTGGTACATCTAATCTGGAAAAAATAGATTTGGTGGAAGCAGAAAACCTGGGAGAAACCGTAAGAAGTCTGGATGCCAAGATGGATGACTTTGCAAATGAGAAAAAGCCTGCTGCAAAGAAAACCGCTTCTAAAACCACGGCAAAAAAGACCACAAAGAAAACTACGAAAAAGTCTACCGCTTCCAGAAAAAATACCGGTGCCCTTCAGGGAGAAGCTGCAGGAAACATCGATTTACAACTTGGCGGAGATTTAGAAGGCGATAATAATAATGAAAAAATTCTCGCACTTCATAAAAAAGGCAAATCTAACATGGCCATTGCCAAGGAATTAGGACTTGGTATCGGAGAGGTTCGCCTCGTCATAGACTTATTTGAGGATGCGGGTACGGGAATATGAAACGAAAATATTACATAAGAGGATTGGGACTTGGAATTTTGGTGGCAACGGCTATTTTAGCAATTGCCCATACCCAGGAGAAAAATCTGATTTCAGATGAAGAGATTATTGCCAGAGCGAAAGACTTGGGTATGGTAATGCAGGACAACTCTGTTTTAGTAGAATCTTCAGAGCTTGCAACTGAGACTGTTACTGTAGTTGCAACCGAAACTGAAGTGGAGACAGCGACTACGGTAGAGGAAATCGAGACTGTTGCAGAAACATCTGCATCTGAGATCATAGAAGAGTCCCAAGCGATTGATGAATCCAAAGCTGTAGAAGAGTCTAAAGCAATAGAAGAATCCAAGGCGGCGGAGGAATCTAAGGTGTTAGAAGAATCCAAAGCGGCAGAAGAGTCCAATGTGACAGAATCTGCACCAAGTAGTACAGGGACAGATACGGTAATCACCGTGAAATCCGGTGACAGTTCTTTATCAGTGGCAAAGGCTTGTGAGAAAGCCGGTCTAGTGGAATCAGCGACAGCTTTTGACGATTTTATGTGTAAGAATGGATATGATAGAAAGATTAGTACCGGAACTTACACTATCCCGTCGGGCGCCAGTGAAACGGACATCGCGAAAATCGTTACCAGATCTAATTAGTATAAAGTATAAATAAAAACCGACCTTACAGGAGAAATGGAATTTGATTATTCCATACTCCGGAAGGTCGGTATTTTTATAGCGTATTTCTTTCTTGCCCTAGGTGATAGAAGCTAATTCTTATAACTGGAAGTTTGCTACGCTGGCTTGTAAGTCTTGAGCACTTTCTGCCAGTTTATCAGAAGCTTCCGCTACTTCGTGAGTGGATGCTGTCTGCTCTTCAGAAGCGGCAGATACATTTTGAATCTCATCCGCCACACTGACACTCATTTGCTCAATCTGATTAATGTTATTTGCAATATTGTCCGTACCGGTAGACAGTTCAGATACAATCGCACTCATCTTATTGGATTCACTGGCAATGGAGTGAACCATATCTACGATGTTGTTAAAGGTTTGTCCTGCCTCATTGACAGTAGTGGTGCCTTCCACAACCTTTTCTGCGCCCTGACGCATGGATTCTACCGCATTCTTGGAGCTATCTAAAATATCATTAATTAAGCCTGTGATATTAGCAGCAGCTGCATTGGAATCATCAGCCAGTTTGGCAATTTCTCCAGCTACAACAGCAAAACTCTTGCCCATTTCGCCTGCTCTGGCAGCTTCGATACTGGCGTTGAGAGAAAGCAGGTTGGTTTGATCTGCAATTTCGGAAATGGTATTTACAAAGGTATCGATATTTTGCAGCTTTTCGCCCAAGCTATCCACAACTTCAGCCGTTCCTTCCACAGATTCCTTAATAGAAGACATCATGGTGGTTGCTTGACTCATGTCATTTGCACCTTTTGCAGCAGCCTCATTGGTGGATTTAATTAGGTTGCTGGAGTAGGTGATAGCTTCCTGGAATTTCTTCATGTTTTCTGTGAAGATTTCGGTTTCCTCGCTGGCTGTCTGTACTGCAGCAATCTGACCGGTGGTGGATCCGGCTACATTGGTACAGGAGTTTGCAACCATTTCACTGGCATCTGCAGATTGAGCCGCGCTTGCTGATAGCTGCTGAGAAGCAGAAGCAACATAGCTTGTGGTATCGGAAATATTCATCATAAGTTGACGAATACTGGAATGCATCATATCCAAAGCTTCCGATATTTCACCAATTTCATTATTATGGCTCTTTAGCTTTCGAACCTCAGACATGTTCTCATCATCCCTGAAATCACTGTTTGCCATTTGAGTCATTTGACGCGTAACTTTATTAATTGGAGTAGTGATACGTTTTGTCATAAAGACAGCAGTAATGGAAGCAATGGCCAGTAGTACAATAAGAACGATGATAGAGCTGATAATACTACTTGTTACCGCTTTGCTGGCTGAAGCCTGATATTCTGCTGCCAGCGTATCCAAGTGATCAACCCATACACCGGTACCCATAACCCAATCGAAAGGTTCATAATATGCAGTATAATTTACCTTAGGAAGTGGTTCGGTTTCATTTGGCTTAGCAAACATCAGATTGGTGTATCCGCCACCTTCCTGCATGCCGTTCTTAATCATTTCCTGAATAAAGTAGGTGCCATTAGGATCTACAGCGTCCCATCTGGACTGTCCTTCTGTATCACGACCTAACAGTACCACATTGATACCTTTTGAGGTATCCACCCAAAAATAACCGGCGCCATCATTGTATTTTAATTCGCGAATCAGGTCGGCAGCGTTTTTTTGCGCTTCTTCCATAGATAATTCGCCCGCCTGGTACTTTGCATACATGACAGCACAGATGCTCATGGCTTCCTGTGTTTCGTTTTTGAGTTCTGTTTTTACGTCGTCCTCGAGACGAGCTCGGTAAGCTTGTGTTTGAGTGGAGTTGTTACGAATAGTGCTTATAATAGAAAAAACATCTATTATGACACCGGTTGCTATAACTAGACTTAAAATGACTGACAAGATGACGAATAATAATGATCCCCTTTTTTTCATGATTAATCCGTCCTTTCAAGGTTATGTAGTTTTTAGTTAATATAGAAATGTCTAAAAATAGAATATCACATTTAGCCCTTAAATCAAAGAAAAACAAGGAAAAATCGGTTGCAAACACTTTTTATTTATGGTATTATCTGAATGTTGTCAAAAATCACGTGTGCCCATTTTTGACGGGTGCCCTAGGGTACGTCAAAGAGACAAGCTGCTTGATTCCAAAGAATCGTATGCTCGGCAGCCCGAGAAGACACACGGAAGTAAAACCAAATGGAGGTAATAAAATGAGCGTAATTTCTATGAAACAGTTACTTGAAGCAGGTGTACATTTCGGACACCAGACCAGAAGATGGAACCCTAAGATGGCTCCTTACATCTTCACAGAGAGAAATGGTATCCACATCATCGACTTACAGAAATCTGTAGGTAAAGTTGACGAAGCATACAATGCAATCGTTGATATCGTATCCCAGGGTGGTACCGTTTTATTCGTTGGTACTAAAAAACAGGCTCAGGATGCAGTTAAGACTGAAGCTGAGCGTTGCGGTATGTTCTACGTAAACGAAAGATGGTTAGGTGGTATGCTTACCAACTTCAAGACCATCCAGTCCAGAATCGCTAGATTGAAAAAGATTGAAGAGATGTCTCAGGATGGTACATTCGAAGTTCTTCCTAAGAAAGAAGTTATCCAGCTGAAAAAAGAGTGGGAGAAACTGGAGAAGAACCTTGGCGGTATCAAAGAAATGGATCGTATTCCTGACTGCATCTTTGTTGTTGATCCTAAGAAAGAAAGAATTTGCGTACAGGAAGCTCGTTCCCTTGGCGTTACATTAGTAGGTATCGGTGATACAAACTGTGATCCTGAAGAACTTGATTACATCATTCCTGGTAATGATGATGCTATCAGAGCCGTAAAACTCATCACTGCTAAGATGGCTGATGCTGTTATCGAAGGTCAGCAGGGTGAAGCTGCTTACACAGCAGAAGACGTTCAGACAGAAGCTACTGATGTAGAAGAAGTAGCAGCTGATGCAGAATAATCAAATATAACAATCACAGGAGGAAGAAATCATGGCAGCAATTACAGCAGCAATGGTAAAAGAATTAAGAGAAACTTCCGGCGCAGGTATGATGGATTGCAAGAAAGCGCTGGCTGAGACTGATGGTAATATGGAAGCAGCTTTAGACATTCTGAAAAAGAATGGTCAGGCAAAAGCTGATAAGAAAGCAAACAGAATCGCAGCAGAAGGTGTTTGCCGTATTGCTATCGAAGATAATAAAAAAGCAGCAGTTGTTGAAGTTAACTCTGAGACAGACTTCGTTGCAAAAAATGAGAAATTCACATCTTATGTTGAAAGAGTTGCTGAGCAGGCACTTAAGAGCAACAGCGCTGATATGGATGCCTTCATGGCAGAACAGTGGGTTGATGATGCTTCAAAGACTGTAAAAGATTCTCTTGTAGAGATGATCGCAGTAATCGGTGAGAAACTCAGCATCAGAAGATTTGATAAATTAGAAGGCGATGCAGTTGTAGGTTACCTTCACGGCGCAGGTCGTATCGGTGTTCTTGTTTCTGCAGATACCGCTACTGTAAATGATGCTGTACTTGAAGCACTTCGTAACGTAGCAATGCAGATTGCAGCTATGAATCCTCAGTACTTAAGCGATGCAGATATCTCTGATGAAGAGAAAGCTAAGATGAGAGAAATCACCATCGATAGCGCATTAAATGATCCTGCATCTCTTCCTAAGCCACTTCTTCAGAAGCTGATTGATAAAGCAATCGCTGACAAGAAATGGTCTGATGAAGATATCGCAGTATACGAAGAAAAGAAGAGCAACATGAACTATCTGTTCAACTTCTTATCTAAAGAAGCAGCTCAGACTTTAGCAGAACTTGCTTTAGCTGATAAAGACGCTATCGTAGCTGATAAGATCTTTGCTGGTCTTGTAAATGGTCGTATCTCCAAACAGGAGAAAGAAGTAGTACTTCTGAACCAGGTATATGTAAAAGCAGAAGATGGCAAACAGACTGTAGCTCAGTACTTAGCACAGGTTGGTAAAGAAAACGGCACAACTGTTTCTGTAAAGAAATTCATCCGTTTCGAAACCGGCGAAGGTATGGAGAAGAAGAACGAAGACTTCGCAGCAGAAGTTGCAGCTCAGATGAACGCATAATTCGTTTTCGCAAGTAAAAAGCTCTCGGGTATACCCGAGAGCTTTTTTATGCTTGAACAAGCCTGGTAGTAAGAGTTCCTCTTAAACTTTCATAAATTCCTACGTTTTTGTATTGACAGAATATCCTTCATTCGCTATATTATTAGAGTAAAATTAAATTGAGTAAAATCTATCTAGACTTTACTGAGATTTGAAATGTACAAAGGAAGATTAGGAGGATATACATTATGAATTATAAAAGATTATTAGGTTCCGCTGTTGCTGCAGCTATGGCAGTTACCGTTCTGGCAGGATGTGGTCAGAAAGCAGCGGATGATCAGCTTGCAACCATCAAAGAAAACGGTAAAATCGTTTTTGCTATGGAAGGTACTTGGGCACCTTGGACTTATCACGATGCAAATGGAGACTTAGTAGGTTTTGATACAGAAGTTGGTAAGGCTATCGCAGAGAAGCTTGGTGTAGAAGCAGAATTCGTGGAAGGCGAGTGGGATGGACTCTTTGCAGGCTTGGATTCTGGACGTTATGATGCTATTATTAACGGAGTGGAAATCACAGAGGAGCGTTCTGAAAAGTATAACTTCACTACTCCTTATGCCTATATCAAAACCGCGCTTGTTGTAGCAGAAGATAACACTGAAATTACTTCTTTTGAAGATTTACAGGGGAAAACCACGGCAAACAGCTTAGATTCCACTTACCAGCAGCTTGGTGAATCCTACGGTGCTACATGCCAGAATGTAGATTCCCTTGCGGAGACTATGGAAATGGTACTTTCCGGCCGTGCAGATGCAACCTTAAATGCAGAAGTATCTGTTTATGATTATTTAAGAGAACATCCAGATGCAGCTATTAAGATTGTAGATTTAACAGAAGATGCTTCTGAAGTATCTGTTCCTTTACGCAAGAATGAAGCCTCTAACAGCTTGCAGGAGGCTATTAATAAAGCCATTGATGAACTTAGAGAATCCGGTGAACTTTCCACCATTTCTGTTAAGTATTTTGGTTCTGATATTGCAAGCAAATAACTATATTGGAGCTTTCTATGTCAGATAGATTGATAGAGATTTTGGTGACTTCTTTTACCAGGATTTTGATTCCCGGTATAAAAGTTACCATACCTCTTACCTTGCTTTCCTTTGCCCTTAGTCTTGTACTGGCGCTGTTTTTGGCTATTGTACAGATTGCGGATATCAAAGTACTAAAGCAGTTTTCTAAACTATATATTTGGATTTTTAGAGGCACACCGCTGTTGTTACAGCTGTTTATTATCTTTTTTGGTTTGCCATCTATTGGTATCATGTTGGATGCTTTTCCGGCGGCTGTTATAGGCTTTGGTATGAACTTAGCTGCCTATAATGCAGAAACAATCCGTGCTTCTATTTTGGCGGTACCGGAAGGACAGACAGAAGCTGCTTATATGGTGGGACTTACCTATCCACAGCTGATGCGACGAGTTGTGCTGCCACAGGCGATGCGCATTGCATTTCCTACGCTATTTAACAATCTCATTTCCTTATTGAAGGATACATCTTTAGCCTCCAGTATTACTGTAGTAGAACTATTTACCACAGCACAGCAGATTGCGGCTAGAACCTATGAACCTTTTGCTTTGTATTCCGAAGCTGCTGTGATTTACTTAATTTTCTGTACCGGTCTTACTATGCTGCAGAGCTATTTAGAGAAGAAGATGGTATGGGAGTACAATCCTGATTTGCCAAAAAGAAAGGGGGTACTCCTATGATGTTGAAAGTGGACCATATACAGAAGAACTTTGGAACCGGAGATGTATTGAAAGGCATCGATTTTCAGGTAGATAAGGGTGAAGTGGTTGCTATATTAGGTCCTAGTGGTTCCGGTAAAACTACTTTACTTAGGTGTATTGCCTTTCTGGAGAAAGCAGAATCCGGTATCATGCAATTTGATGGAAGAACGGTGGATTTGAGCCGTATTTCTAAAAAGGATATGCATGAACTGAGAATGCATATGGGATTTGTGTTTCAAGGATTCCATTTGTTCCGCAATATGACAGTGCTGGAAAATGTCATGGAAGGCTTAACTACAGCCAGAAAAGTAAATAGGGCCGAAGCAGAGAAAATCGCCCGAGAAATGATTGAGAAAGTGGGCATGTCAGAACGAATTCCGTTTTATCCGGACCAGTTGTCAGGTGGTCAGCAACAGCGTGTGGCGATAGCCAGAGCCATTGCTATTAATCCGGATGTGATTCTTTTTGATGAACCTACATCAGCCCTGGATCCGGAACTGACAGGTGAAGTACTGGATGTAATGCAAAAGCTTGCCAAAGAGGGTACTACAATGGTTGTTGTTACCCACGAGATGAGCTTTGCAAGAGACGTGGCTAGTAGAGTTGTCTTCATGGAGGATGGTTTGGTGGTAGAAGAAGCTCCGGCTCATGAGTTTTTTGAGAATCCTAAAATGGAACGTACAAAACAGTTTTTAACCAGATATCAATAAGAAAAAAGTCAGGGAGATGATTTATCTCTCTGACTTTTTTGGGACTATATGAATGCGTAGTTATTTAGCCGTATATTTGGATGCCTGCTTTGTTTAATCTTTCATGAAGCTGTTTACCCAGAACAGAAGCAATGGCAATTTTGATCAAATCCCCTGGAATAAAAGGTAGCATACCTGCTGCTATTGCAGCACCAAAGGTCATATGATTACTGAAAGCAAGCCAAGCAGATCCAATCATGTAAAGTATAAGGGTGGAGCAAATCATAGCTAAGATGCTAGGAATATAAGCGCATTTCACTTTCTCACATACAAAACCGGTAATGCATACCAGAAGAATATAAGATACTAGGTAACCACCTGTAGGACCAACGACTTTTTGAAGTCCAGCACCGTAGTTAGAGAAAACAGGGATACCCACGATACCAATCAGCAGGTATAAAAGTACAGCGGCGCTGCCACGTTTCCATCCCAGTACATAAGCCATAATGTACACTACAAAAGTGGCTAAAGAGAGTGGAATGGGGCCAATTGGCACGGAAAGAGGTGCCAGAATACATAGGATGGCAGTCATTAATGCAATAAATACTAAATCTTTTAAGCGTGTGTTTTGGTTTTCCATTTAGAAAAACTCCTTTCAAGTATATTGGGTCGGTTCTCACTTTGTGGTATGATGAATATCGTAAGTGAGATAGCAATGTTAACAGAGAAAAGATTTCCGGGTTAACAATCAAATTATAACAGGAAAATAATTCCTGTCAACACGATAGGATAATATTTCTATGCAACGCTTACAAAGGAGAAATACATGGAAGCAAAAGAGTTAATAGAGTTTATTGAAAAAAGCCCAACTGCGTTTCAGGCAATCAGTACGATTTCTGAGATGCTAAAAAAAGACGGAGCGCAGGTTTTAAAAGAAGAAGATGCGTGGAAACTGGAAAAAGGTAAGACTTATTACGTAACCAAAGGGTCTTCCGCCATTATCGCTTTTCATATTCCGGAACAGTTTGAGGGATATCGTATTATGGCCAGCCATAGCGATTCTCCAAGCTTTAAAATCAAAGAAAATCCGGAAATGGAAGAGGCAGGCTATATCAAACTGAATGTAGAGAAGTATGGCGGAATGTTGATGGCTCCTTGGTTTGATAGACCACTGTCTGTAGCCGGACGCGTCATTGTAAAGGAAAATGGAGAATTTGTAGAGAAGCCTGTTCATATCAAAGAGAACATGCTGATTATTCCGAGTCTTGCTATTCATATGAATCGCGAGGCAAATAACGGATATGCCTATAATCCACAGAAAGATACCTTGCCGCTTTACGCACTTGCAGAAGGCAAAGGCACCTTTATGGATGTAGTGGCAGAGCATGCAGGTGTTAAGAAAGAAGATATTCTTGGAAATGATTTATTCTTATATGATAGAACTCCAGGCTCAATATGGGGCCAAAAGAGCGAGTTTGTATCTGCTCCCAGACTGGATAACCTTGCTTGCGCCTATGGCACATTAAAAGGCTTCTTAAAGGGTAAGAAAGAAAAGTATCTGGACATCTATGTGGTATTTGACCATGAGGAAGTAGGCTCCGGTACCAAAGAGGGCGCCAGCGCCACCTTCTTAAAAGATACGATTGATAGAATCGAACTTTTATTAGGCTTTAATAAAGAAGATCAGATTCGCCATTTGGCAAAGAGCTTCATGGTATCTGCAGATAATGCCCATGCAGTACATCCTAATTACACGGAAAAGGCTGACCCTGTGAACAGACCAAAGGTCGGCAGTGGCGTAGTGCTGAAGTTTAATGCAAACCAAAAGTACTGTACGGATGCCATGAGCGCTGCTATGTTCAGAGACTTGTGTAATCAGGTTGGTGCTGACGTACAGGATTTCACCAATCGTTCCGACGTGCCGGGCGGTTCTACACTGGGTAATCTTGCCAATATGCAGGTGTCTATGCATACGGTGGATATTGGACTTCCACAGCTTGCTATGCACAGCCCTTATGAAACAGCCGGTACAAAAGACGTAGAAGACTTATGTAAGATTTCAGAAGCATTTTATTGCTAATAGTAGGGACAGAGTATGTACAATGATTTATTTAGCATAGGACCATTCACCGTACACGGTTATGGTCTTATGATTGCCATAGGTATTGCGGCAGCTTATCTTTTTGCCGCACGCATGGCGAAAAAAAGAAACCTTAGCGAAGACGAAGTGTTTAATATCCTGATGGTGGCTTTGGTGGGAGGCTTTGCTTCCTCTAAGTGTCTGTTTTACATTACCATCTTGCCGGAAATCCTAAAGGATCCCAGTATCATTCTTAGAACCTTTAGTAGTGGCTGGGTAGTATTTGGCGGTATTATCGGTGGTATTCTGGCTGTGATGCTGTATTGCAAGATCAGAAAGATAGACTTCTTATCATATGCAGATTTTTGCATGCCGGCAGTTGCTTTGGCACAAGGCTTTGGACGAATCGGGTGCCTGTTAGCCGGATGCTGCTATGGCGTTGCCACCAGTAGTAAATTCGCCATTACCTTTACGCACTCGGATTTCGCACCAAATAATATCGCGCTTTTCCCGGCAGAGCCGGTTATGAGCGTTCTGGATTTCCTTCATTTTGGAATCCTGACTTTGATTATGAGTAAATCCAAGAAGAAGGGTACCGTTACCATTTGCTATTTGATTTTCTACAGCATCGGCAGATTCATCATTGAATTCTATCGCGGTGATTTGGAAAGAGGCAGTGTGGGAGTATTATCTACTTCCCAGTTTATTTCTATTTTTGTATGTATTGCCGGAATGATTACTCTATTTGTGAGAGCTAAAAAGACTTGCAGTCTCAATCGTTGATACGAGGGCTGCAAGCCTTTTTGTTTTACTGTAAATTCAGTTTTTTGTTGATGATAAAGTGGCTTACCAGGTAGAAGATGACCAGACCTAATACTGTGTAGAATAGGCTATAGCCGCATACCTGATAGAAGACTTCGTGAGGTGTAAGTCCGCTTAATGATGCACCGGTATTATGTACCAGAATATCCTCCATTGTGTTTAATGCGTTGGATTTTGGCAGAATAAAGCTTAAAATATTCTGGATAATACCTACCCCGATATAAGCTACTACGCTAAGGGCAACTTTGTTGCGGTTTGCCAGCTGTCCGATTGCCATGGACATGATAACTTTATAAATGGTGTTTAAAGTGCCTACCAAAGATAAAACAATAAACCAGGTCAGCATGGTACCGATAGACAAGTCATAACGAACCAGTACTTCGTCTAAATCTTCCAGGATTTCACCAATTTCACTTAAGAATTTGCTATCTACTCCAATGATCAGGAAAGATAAAATGATGCATAAGGAAGATAGCACCATCCAAAGGAAAGCAACCAATGCTTTTCCATTCATAACTGTATCCGGGTGGCAAGGTAAGGTGAAAGTTAAATATCCTTCATCACCAAACATGCTGGTGTAAAATCTTTTTACCAGTACAACCGCTACGATTGCAGCCATGGAAACAGCTAACAGAATGTAGATGGAAACAGTGATGCCCGCCATGATTCTGGCACCTGTGGTGTTAAAGTCTGCAATACCAGTTAAGATTTCTAAACGAAGCAGTAAACTACATAAAAGTAAAGCACAGAAGATAGGCAGTATCACACGCATGGTGGATGCCCACTCATATTTTGAAACTTTTCCTAACATTTGAATACCTCCCTGAAGAACTGATCTACGGATTTGCCTTCTTTTTCTCTGATTTCATCTGTTGTGGACTGCAGGATGACGTTACCATCTCGAAGGAAAATGACATCGTCCAATACGGATTCCACATCAGAGATAAGGTGAGTAGAGATTAAAATTGCTGCGTTGGAATCGTAGTTATTTAAAATAGTACGCAAGATATAATCTCTGGCTGCAGGGTCTACGCCTGCAATAGGCTCGTCCAAAATGTAGAGCTGAGCACGTCTGCTCATAACGAGAATGAGCTGTACTTTTTCGCGCATACCTTTGGACATGGTTTTCAGTGGATCTTCCGGATTGATATTCAGTGCACGAAGCATTTCGTAGGCACGATTCATATCAAAGTCTGCGTAGAAGTCCTGGAAATAGCGAATGATATCCTGAACTTTCATCCAATTTGCCAGGTAAGTACGCTCAGGCAAATAGGAGACCATAGCCTTGGTCTGTGCATTTGGCTTTAAGCCGTTGATGCGAAGTTCACCGCTTGTAGGTGTTAAAAGTCCGTTTGCAATTTTGATAATAGTAGTTTTACCACTACCGTTAGGTCCTAAAAGACCGGTAATTCTTCCTGGCATGACGCTAAGGTCTACACCGTTAAGTGCTTGTTTTTTACCATAGCATTTTACCAGATTGGTACATTGTAAAAGTGCTTGTTCCATATTCCCTCCATTCATAGGTTTGCGAATTAATCTGTTATATCTGAGATAAACTCTATCACTCCGGTTTTGTCATATCCCAGATGCTGCATACTGGTGAGATATTCTTTTGTTTCCTTCTCTGCCAGTGCTTTTTTCTGTGCTAATATCAAGTCCTTGTCTTCGGTGATAAAACGTCCGTTGGTACGCTGGGTATATACCAGTCCAATTCGTTCTAATTCAGCGAAAGCTTTTTGCATGGTGTTTGGATTCACAGAAGCTTCTGCTGCAATTTCACGCACAGATGGCAGTTTCTCACCGGGCTGGTAGTTACCGGAAACAATGTCCATCTGCAGACGGTTGATAATCTGGGTGTAGATGGGTTCGGTTGAATTAAGCTCCCATGGCATAAGTTGTGCCCCCTTTCTTAAAAAGTTGCAACAGTTGTTGTACTGCTGTATTACGCTACTAATACAATACAACAGTGATACAACTCTGTCAACAATTTTTTTTGAACTTTATGTTATAATAAAAAAGCTGACTGCTTTTTACAGTACGATGAGGAAGGATTATATAGTAACAATATGAATTTGATTTTGTTATCCGGTGGATCCGGTAAAAGACTTTGGCCGTTATCAAATGATATTCGTTCCAAACAGTTTATTAAGATTTTTAAAGATGAGGATGGAGAATACATCTCTATGGTGCAACGTATGCACAGCCTCATTCGAAAGGTGGATACTGATGCAGTAGTGACCATCGCTACTTCTAAATCTCAAGTTTCAGCTATCCACAATCAGTTAGGAGAGAACGTAGGTATCTCTGTTGAACCCGCAAGAAGAGATACGTTTCCTGCCATTGCTTTGGCAGCGGCTTATTTACATTTTGAAAAGAGAGTTCCACTGGAGGAATCCGTAGTGGTTTGTCCGGTTGATCCCTATGTGGAAGAAGATTATTTCCAGGCCTTAAAAGAACTGGGAAATCAGGCGGATAAGGGAGAAGCAAACCTGGTATTAATGGGCATCGAGCCTACTTACCCCAGTGAAAAGTACGGATACATTATTCCGGAAGATAAGGAAATGGTAAGTAAGGTGGAGACCTTCAAAGAAAAGCCCGATGCAGCTACTGCACAGGCGTATATTGAAAAAGGCGCTTTGTGGAATGGCGGTGTATTTGCGTTCCGTTTGGGCTATCTTTTAGAGAAAGCCCATGAGCTATTTGATTTCACGGATTATAAGGATATGTTCCGTCGCTATACCGAGATGGAAAAAATTAGCTTTGACTATGCGGTAGTAGAAAAGGAACCGAAAATTCAGGTGATGCGTTTCCACGGTCAGTGGAAAGACCTGGGTACCTGGAATACCCTGACAGAAGCCATGGAAGAAAATGCCATTGGTAATGTCATGATGAATGAAAACTGCGAGAATGTCCATGTGATCAATGATCTGGATATGCCAATCCTTTGCATGGGTCTGAAAAATACCATTGTATCAGCATCCCCACAGGGAATCCTTGTTTCTGATGCAGAGCAGAGTAGCTATATTAAGCCCTTTGTAGATAAACTGGACCAGGAAGTTATGTTTGCAGAAAAGTCCTGGGGAAGTTATAGAGTACTGGATGTGGAAGATCGTAGTATGACCATTATGGTGACCCTGAATCCGGGACATCATATGAACTATCATGCACACCAGGAAAGAGAAGAGATTTGGAACATCATTTCCGGAGAAGGCGTCGTCGTCTTAGATGGCAAAAGACGCGAGATCTCTTCCGGTGATGTGATTCATATGCCAATCGGATGCAAGCATACCGTGCAGGCAAAGACAGAATTGAAAATCGTAGAGGTACAGATAGGAAAAGATATTTCAGTACAGGATAAGATTAAGTATGATTGGAACTTTGCGTAGACGAGTTTTCATAATTACATGTTTAGCAGCATTCTTACTTACGGGATGCGAAGAAAAGAATGCAGGAGAGAATCCCTTTACTGCATCAGAAGAATCCTCAGAGGCTGTTATCAGCACCACAAGCGGGCAAGAGGAAATTGACCTGGATGCGATTTACGAGAAACGTTACGAAGATTTGACATATACGTCTTTGGAGCCCGCAGAAAATGTAACAGGTCAAACGGATGCGGCGTTTTGGAAGAAACTCTTTGGTGAAAATTTCACCTATACACCGGTAGATTTTGAGAGACTGCAAGAAGAAAATCCGGACGTGTATGCATATATTACCATTCCGGATACAGTAGTGGATTATCCGGTGTACCAGCATCCGGAAGATGACTACTATTATCTGGAACATAATGCTGACGGCTCTGCAGGTTATCCCGGTTGTGTGTACTCGGAAGGAATTAACGCAAAGGATTTCTCAGATTTCCATACGGTACTGTATGCGCATAATATGAAGAACGGCACCATGTTTGGCGCATTGCATCGTTACGAAACAGAAAGCTTCTTTGAAGATCATCCTTATTTCCTTGTGGAGACGCCCGAAAGAGGGTTTGTGTATGAAATCTTTTCTGTACATTCTTTCGATGATAGACACTTATTGGCTTGCTATGATTTTTCCAGGGCGGAAGTAAGGGAACGCTATATTAAAATGATTACGGAATTAGAAGGAAATGGACTTGTAGAGCGGGATGGAAATCACGTAAGAGAGTTACCGGTGACATCACACTCTAGAATCCTTACATTGGCAACTTGTGTAGGCAGTAGACCAAATTTGCGTTTTCATGTACATGCCATACCCGTATATTATTATGACCTTGTAGAAGAATAAAGTCTTTTCAAACGGAACCTTTTGGTTCCGTTTTTGTCGTTTATTGGATTGGTTCCACCTATTTGACGAGTATATCAATATATTGCATATATATAGTATAATACATACAATATATGCTTTATCGTACCTATGTTTGCGCAATATAGTTTTATTATTTGCTAATTTAGTGCCACAAAATTACCTCAAAAATGATATAATAAAGTTGTTCTGTGGCAATTGAAAAAGGAGGTAATTCGATGTTCCAAGTAAACGATTATATTGTGTATGGTAATGCTGGTGTATGCAGAGTGGAGTCTATTGGACCTATGTCTTTTGGAGATTCTTCCACTGAGAGAGATTACTATACCCTTGTGCCCGTTTACCAGAAAGGAAGCAGAGTATTTACCCCTGTTGACAATGATAAAGTAGTCATGCGTCCTATTTTATCTCAGGAAGAGTCCAATGCGCTTATTGACAGTATTGTGGATATTCGTCCTTTAGAGATTACGGATGAGAAGCATCGAGAAGATGCTTACAGAGAAGCTATTCGTACCGGAGATTGTACTTCCTGGGTTCGTGTAATCAAAACATTACATGGACGTATGGAAAAGCGTTATGAACAGGGTAAGAAAGCTACCAGCTCTGATGAAAAGTATATGCACCTTGCAAAGGAAAGTCTGTATGGTGAGTTGGCATTCTCCTTGTCTATTCCGAAGGATCAGGTAGAGGAGTTTATTACAGAGCGTATCGAAGGTTAGTTTATTTTCAGTTTTCATTTTTCATTTTCATACCTAGAGTCCCGAAGCAGGCTGGCTAATAACTTGCTTCGGGATTTTTTTTGTGAATTTTGCTATAATTATAAATTAGGTTATGAAAATGAGTGACAATAATAAAGAAAAAGACCAATTGAATATGTACACAGCCGGAGACTGTTATCCGAAAAGTGACAAGTCGTTGAAGGCACATACGATTGTAATCTTTAGCTTTTGGTTTATAGTGGTTTGCCTGTTCCTTGGACGTTTGCTGTATGATACCATTACCAATGTGACCGATAGCTTTATTCGTCTTGATGGTAGCGTTGTACATACAGAGAGTCACCATCAGGATCGCATGACCTATCATATAGGGGAAATGAGTAACAGTTTTCTTCTTTATGAAGAGGTATTTGAAGGAAATGAGCATACCTTTGATAGGGTCACGGTATGCAGTGATTTAACAGATTTCAATCGTTACGGCGAGTTTCTATTGGACTGCGCTATGCAGGAGGATGAAGATGGGCTTATTTCAAACGTTGTTTGGAATATCGGTTTGCCGGAACGATATGATGTGAAGGATTTTAATGCACCCATTCAAACGTTCTTTTCCGGCAAGTTTCCTACGGTGGACTTTGAATCTGCCTTTTCCCAGCGGAAAAAAGTGAAGATACGACCGGGAGAAGATACCGTTCTGTTTGCATTATATATGAATGCAGACGAGCAAAAATCCGTTTACGACCTTGATACGATTCATAAGATTATAAACGAAACCGGGCAGCATCCGGATTTTTCTGCAAATGAGAATACCATTCTGATTCATATAGTTTTATCAGAAGGTAGTAAGGAACAACTTATTAAAGAATTAAAATAAATCAATCGAATTGCATAAAATATATCATTTACATCACCGCATTAACGTGATAGGATAACATAAAATATATCAAATGAATTGATAAATATTATGGAGATGACCTATGAAAAACGCGGAGAAGTATACTAGACAGTATTTTTTGCCTCCTGTACAGGAGTATGATTGGGTAAAGAAAGATTATATCGAAAAGCCACCTATTTGGTGCTCTGTGGATTTGCGTGATGGTAATCAGGCATTGATTGAGCCCATGGGTTTGGAAGAAAAGATTGAATTCTTTAAAATGCTGGTAGATATCGGTTTTAAAGAAATTGAAGTGGGATTCCCGGCTGCTAGTGATACGGAATTTCGTTTTATGCGTGCTTTGATTGAACGTAATATGATTCCGGATGATGTGACGGTTCAGGTTTTGACCCAGGCTAGAGAACACATTATTCGTAAAACGTTTGAGGCTGTAAAGGGTGCGCCTCATGCGGTAATCCATTTGTACAATTCCACTTCGGTGGCACAGCGTCAGCAAGTGTTTAAAAAGAACAAAGAAGAAGTGAAGGAACTGGCTGTGGAAGGTGCGAAGCTTTTATTAAAGTTGGCAGATGAGACAGAAGGTAATTTTTCCTTTGAATATAGTCCGGAGAGTTTCCATGGTACGGAAGTCGAGTATGCGGTAGAGGTGTGCAATGCAGTTTTGGATGTATGGCAGCCTTCCGGCAAACGAGGCGTTATCATCAATATTCCGGGTACCGTAGAGACCGCAATGCCACACGTTTTTGCAACCCAGGTAGAGTATGTTTCTAAAAACTTAAAATACAGAGAGCATGTGACTTTGTCCTTACATCCCCATAATGATCGCGGATGTGGTGTAGCAGACGCGGAGCTTGGTGTACTTGCAGGGGCAGACCGTGTAGAAGGCACTTTGTTTGGAAACGGGGAACGTACCGGTAATGTGGATATTGTCACTTTAGCCATGAATATGTATTCTTACGGTGTGGATCCCGGACTTGATTTTTCCAAAATGCCTATGATTCAGGAAAAATACGAGAAACTTACCAGAATGGAAGTGACAAAACGCCAGCCCTATGCCGGAGAACTTGTATTTACCGCATTTTCCGGTTCTCATCAGGATGCGATATCCAAAGGTATGGCATATCGTGAGTCTGGTGCTTCTGATGTTTGGACCGTGCCATATTTACCTATCGATCCTGTGGATGTGGGACGTACCTATGATTCCGATGTCATTCGTATCAACAGTCAGTCCGGTAAGGGCGGCATCAGCTATATCTTAAAGAATAACTTTAGCATTTCATTACCTGAGAAGATGCGTGAAGAAGTGGGATATGCCGTAAAACGAGTATCCGACAGGGAGCATAAAGAGTTGTCACCTAAGTGGGTATATGACATCTTTATGGAGCAGTATGTTGAATTTAATCCCTATTTTCAAATCAGGGAGTGCCATTTTAAGCAAATAGATGGTATTATGTCAGAGGTGACTATTACCAGCAAAGATAAAAAAGCGGTAGTAGACGCCAGTGGTAATGGTCGTATCGATGCAGTCAGCAATGCTTTAAAGCAGTATTTTGGCATCAGTTATGAATTATCCGCATATGAAGAACATGCACTTTCCAGAGGTTCTTCCTCTAAAGCTATGGCATACGTGGGAATTACCTGCAATGATAAGATGTATTGGGGAGCAGGCATTGATGAGGATATTATCAAAGCTTCCATTCAGGCTCTTTGCGTTGCGGTAAATAAACTTCCTGTTATAGCGGAAGAAGAAATATGCGGCGATGAGCGTCTCCTTGCAATGCAGAATTTCATCCAGGCCAATTACCAGAAAATTACATTGGAGGATATGGCAAACCAGTTCCATTTGTCCGAACCGTATATTTCAAAATATATCAAAGAAAAATCCGGAAAGACATTTGGAGAACATGTGGCAACGGTTCGTTTGAAAAAGGCGAAAAACCTTTTGAAAAATGGCAATATGACAGTAGAAGATATTGCCGGTAATGTGGGATATCAAAATGTGGAACATTTTATTCGCACCTTTAAAAGAAGTTTTGATATGACACCTCTTCAGTATCGAACCAGTTCCCGTGGGGATGACCATGAGTAGTTTATGTATATCATTGGGGATGTTTTACAAAATCGAATTTTAATCGCAGGGATTTGCGGATGGTTTTCAGCTCAAATTCTGAAAACCATTATCAACGCAATTGTAAATAAAGACTTTGACTTCCATAGACTAGTAGGGGACGGCGGAATGCCCAGTGCACACTCCGCTACCGTTACCGCTGTGACCACTATGACGGCGTTAGAACATGGACTTGGGAGTCCACTATTTGCGATTTGCTGTATTTTTTCTGTTATTGTCATGCACGATGCTATGGGCGTCAGACTAGAGACCGGGAAGCAGGCAAAAGTTATCAATGACATGATTGAACTTTTCATGGATTTGGGACAGCCGGATATTTCACCGGAGAAAAAGCTGAAGGAATTAGTGGGACACACGCCTATGCAAGTCGTAATGGGATTCCTTTTAGGAATTGCCGTGGCCTTTGTGTATTATTTTGGATAAGGATTCAAGTATGACATTACCGCAGGATTTTATAGAAGATATGCGACAAATTATGCCTCCATCAGAATGGGAGGCTTTTTTGTCGTCTTTTGAAGAAGAAAGAAGCTTTGGACTTCGGTTCAATCCTTTAAAGGGAATTTCACAGGAAAACTGGAAAGAAATCATGCCGTTTTCTTTGGAACCGGTACCCTGGTCCAGGGAAGGATACTTCTATCAGGATGAGGAACGACCGGGAAAACATGTGCTGCATGAAATGGGAGCATACTATATTCAAGAGCCCAGTGCTATGATTGTGACGGAACTCCTGGATCCAAAGCCCGGAGAGAAGATTTTGGATTTATGTGCAGCACCCGGTGGAAAGAGTACCCAGATTGCCGGAAGGATGCTTGGAAAAGGTCTTCTGGTTTCTAATGAAATTCATCCTCAAAGAGCGAAAATTCTTGCTCAAAACCTGGAACGTGTAGGTGCGAGAAACGCTGTAGTTGTGAATGAAGCTCCGGAAAAACTCGCCAGGGTATATGGCGGTTATTTTGATCGTATCTTGGTAGATGCACCTTGCTCCGGGGAAGGCATGTTTCGAAAAGAGGAATCTGCCATTATAGAATGGTCCAGGGACAATGTAAAAATGTGCCACGAGAGGCAAATAGAGATTCTGAACCAGGCGGCAGGTATGCTTAAACCGGGCGGCAGATTGGTGTATGCTACATGTACCTTTGCAAGGGAAGAAGACGAAGAGACGATAAAAGCCTTTTTGGATGCCCATCCGGAATTTCATATAGAGCCTGTGCTGAAGAAATTTGGATATGACCGCTTCGGTGTTTCGGAAGGCAGCATCCCGGGCACAGTCAGAATGTGGCCTCATAAGCTAAAAGGAGAGGGACATTTTGCCGTTGCACTTACAAAAGAAGGGGAAAATGCCTCTTTACCTAGTACAGGATTATCTCTTTTAGCTGCTGCAAAACAGGAGAAAACGAAGGAACTCTCCAAGTTTTTAGAGGAACTGCTGACAGAAGAAGCTTTATCCGAATTCAAAGGGGCGCTTTATCAAAATGGGGAGTATATCGCTTTTTTGCCTGCAGGATTTATGATACCGAAGGGCATTCGATTGATTCGTTTTGGCTTGCCTCTTGGGGAGGTGAAAAAGAATCGCTTTGAGCCCAATCATAGTCTGGCTATTTGTCTGAAAAAAGAAGAATGCAAAAATCCCATCGATCTAACCTATGAGGAAACAAAGCGCTTTCTTGCCGGGGAATCTATTCAGGTAGCAAGCGAAAAGAAGGGATATGTGGTATTATTTTATCAGGGAATGTCTGTTGGATTTGGCAAACTTTCCGGTGGAATCATAAAGAACCACTACCCGAAGGGATTGCGTGTTAACTTGGACTAAGCATAGTGGCCCCTTCATTGAAAAATATAGCGGAACAAGGTATAATGGAACAGTTATGGAATATAAGAAAATCAATGACTATACCATTAACTGCATAGTAACCAAACAAGATATGGAGAATTTCGGCCTGAATTTGGACGAGATTTTTAATCATACGAAGAAGTCTGACGAATTCTTACATCACATTGTGGATGAAGCAAAAGAAGAACTGGGTTACCAGCTTGGCGGTATGCTTTCCATGCGTATTGAGCTTTTGCAGAATGAGGATTTAAGCATTACATTCCATTCTCAGAAAGCAGAAGATTTACCGCCGGCGTTACAGCTGATCAGAGATAATGTGCTGAAAAAGTTGCGAGAAGCATTTCCGGATGGAGATGTGCATATGATGGAAGAAGTATTAAATCAGCTTACGGCACTTGGAATGGGAGATTCTGAGAAGAAATCCTTAGAGCCGCCGAAACAGCCATCCTTGCCGAAAGCAGGAAAAAAAGCTGCAAAAGAAGAGAAAGCACTTGAAGAGCGCATGGTAGAGTTTACTTCTATGCAAAGCCTAATGGAATTTTGCAAGATGTGCGGTCTTAGACAGCCCGTTAGAAGTTCCTTGTATAAGTGGAACGGAAGTTATTATTTGTTATTTGACAATTATCGTGTATCAAAAGAACGCTTTAATAAAATGACAGCTTCTGCATTTGACTTTGGAACGGTGCATGCTGAGGAGTCTAAGCGCTTTGAGATTGTAAAAGACCATGGAGAAGTCCTCATCGATGAGAAAGCGATGACGAGACTTAGAAAATTGGGATAAAAAGTGTTAGGCGAAAACCCTTTGGGCTTTCGCCTTTTTACGAGGAAACCATGAGACATCATACGAAAATGACTTGTAAACAAGCTGTAAAGCAGATTCCTGATTTTGTTTCCGGTAAGATGTCCGGCAAACAGTTAGAATGCTTTATGGAACATATAGACTCTTGCAGTGAATGCAAGGAAGAATTATCCATTCAGTATTTGATTCATGCCGGCTTGGAAGATATGGATCGAAGAGAAAACTACGACTTGCAGTCAGAATTGGAAGAAGCCTTTGGAGAAGCTAGAAGAAAGGTAACAAGTCGTAAGTTTTTTAGACAGACCCTAATTACGGCAGCAATCATTGCCGGTGTGGCTGCACTTATTCTGCTATTTTTACTACTATAGGAGTATCACGGTGAGAGATAAATTATTATTAATTGATGGACACAGTATATTAAACCGAGCATTTTACGGGATGCCACCTTTAACGAATCAGAAAGGTGTGCACACCGGAGCTGTGCTTGGTTTTTTAAATATTGTGCTTCCCATTATTGAACAGGAAGAAGCAAAGTATTTGGCTGTTGCTTTTGACGTGCATGCAAAGACCTTTCGACATGAGATGTATGAGGCCTACAAAGGCACCAGAAAACCTATGCCGGAAGACTTGCGGGAACAGGTACCTCTCATCAAAGAAGTGTTGCATGCCATGCAGATTCCCACTGTAGAGCAGGCAGGATTGGAAGCGGACGACATTTTAGGTACCTTAGCCAAAAAAGGCCAGGCAGAAGGCTTAGAAGTAGCAATTCTATCCGGAGACCGCGACCTTTTGCAGATTGCGGATGAGCATATCAAAATCAAGATTCCGCATACCAAGAATGGCACCACTACAGTGGATGATTATTATGCTGCTGACGTACAGCGTGAGTGGCAGATGACTCCGAAGCAGTTCATCGAATTAAAGGCCCTCATGGGAGATACTGCGGACAATATTCCTGGTGTACCTAAGGTTGGTCAAAAAACGGCAACAGACTTGATGCTGCAGTATGGTAGCTTACAAGGCATTTATGATCATTTGGACGAGATTACCAAGAAATCCATCCATGATTCTTTGGCTGAAAATAGAGAACTGGCAGACTTATCACTGAAACTCGCCACCATCAAAATTGATTGTGACCTGCCGGTAACGATCCGTGACGTGGCGATTCAGAATTTCTATACAGATGAAGCCTATCAGATGTTCTCTGAATTGGAATTCAAGAAGCTATTAGGTAGATTCGAAGAGGCGCGGGGCAAGGAGCAACCATTTGCCTATGAGTATTTTGCTACGTTTCAAGACGTAGAAGCCTATCTGAATAAGGGCGGAGACAACCTTGCACTATATCTACAAGGGGCAGGTGATGCTTATTTTGGACTAGCACTTACCGGAACGGACGGCAAGACCTATGTCTACATCCCTGCCAGTGCGGTGATGGGAGCTTTGGGCATTCCACAGACTACAGCAGAATTGCAGAAACTATGTCGATTGGCCTGCAATCACTTTAAAAAAGTGGTGACTTATGATCTGAAGGCGCATATGGGCCTTTTCTTGGAAGACGACGCTTCTTTTGATGAAAACCGTTTCGAAGATGTGAAACTGTTGGGTTATTTACTGAATCCGCTAAAGAGTGATGTACAGCCGGAAGATTTGGCGATTACTTATTTGAACCGTTATTTGGATCCTTTTGAGAAGCTTTTTCCAAAGAAAAAGCCGGAAGATGTAACCGGTGAAGAAACTTTTGCGTTGTATCTGGCCAAACGAGCAGATAGTATCGCAAAACTATATCCGGACATGCTCCTGTATGTGAAAGATCAGGGTATGGACAAGCTTTACTATGAGTTAGAACTTCCGTTGACCAAGGTTCTCTATGATATGGAACAGGAAGGCGTCCTGATTGTGCCGGAAGAACTGGAGGAGTACAGTTCCAAACTGGGCACACAGATTGAAACTTTGGAACAGGATATCTACCGATTGGCAGGTGAGACTTTTACCATCAATTCTCCAAAGCAATTGGGTGAAATTCTGTTTGGTAAGTTACAGTTGCCGGGTGGTAAAAAGACCAAGACCGGTTATTCCACTGCAGCAGATGTATTGGAAAAATTGGCACCGGAGAATGAAATTGTGGCCAAAGTATTGGAATATAGAGGCCTTTCCAAATTGAAATCTACTTATGCGGATGCATTGACCACCTATGTGGATACAGAAAATCGTATCCATACTACCTTTCATCAAACTGTGACAGCCACAGGTAGGCTGAGTTCTTCTGATCCAAACCTGCAGAATATCCCTATGCGTACTGAGGCAGGTAGACTGATTCGCAAAGTTTTCGTAGCAAAGCCGGGCTATCAGCTGGTAGATGCGGACTATTCACAGATTGAACTTCGCGTTCTGGCATCTCTTTCCGGTGACCAGGCTCTCATCGATGCCTATAGACAGGATTCAGATATCCATCGACTTACCGCATCCAAGGTATTTCACGTGGCACCGGAAGAGGTGACACCGCTGATGCGCCGCAATGCAAAAGCAGTTAACTTCGGCATCGTCTATGGTATCAGTGCCTTTGGCTTGGGACAGGATCTGAGCATCTCACAGAAGGAAGCCAAAGAATACATCGACGCTTACTTTGAACTCTATCCAGGCATCAAAGCATATCTGGATGGCTGCGTAGAATTTGCAAAAGAGAAAGGCTACACAGAGTCTTTGTTTGGCAGACGTCGTCCTATGGACGAATTAAAGAGCAGTAATTTCATGCAGAGATCCTTTGGAGAACGTGTGGCGAAAAACGCACCGATTCAAGGAACTGCAGCGGACATCATCAAAATCGCCATGTTGCATGTGGCTAAGAGACTGGAAAAAGAAGGTTTGGAGTCCAAATTGATCTTGCAGATTCACGATGAACTTTTGGTGGAAGCCAAGGAATCTGAAGTGGAGCAAGTTAAGCAAATCCTAAAAGAAGAGATGGAGCATGCGGCTGACCTGGCAGTCAATCTGGAGATTGATATGCACGTGGCAGACAATTGGTATGATGCCCATTAAGGAGAAATATGAAAGTTATCGGCATTACAGGTGGTGTAGGTGCAGGCAAGAGTACAGTACTTGGCTACATCGAGACCCATTATAAAGCCAAAATTTTATACGCAGACACAATGGCAAAGGAGTTGCAACAAAAGGGCAGGCCGCTTTACGAACCGGTCCTAGAGCTCCTTGGAAGAGATGTTTTGGGGCCTGATGAAGAAATCGATAAGGCCAAAATGGCGAAGAAAATCTATGAGAATCCGATCCTTTTGCAGCAAATCAATGATTTGATTCATCCTGCGGTGGTGAAAGCAATCACAGATGAAATCGCAGCCATGCGAAAATGCCCAACAGTAGACTACTTTTTTATAGAGGCAGCCTTGCTCATAGAGAATGGATTTGATAAAATTTGTGATGAACTATGGTATATTTATGCGAAGGATGAGGTTCGCATAAAAAGGCTTATGGAAAGCCGTGGATATTCTGCCGAAAAATGCAAGCAGATTATGGCTTCCCAGCTAGATGAAGCCTCTTTTCGGAAGGCTTGCAAAGTCGTCATAGAGAATAGTGGTGTGCAGTCAGATACCTGGCGGCAAATCGATGCCATATTGGAGGGGTATTTTGTCACAGTATAAAAAATACGCAGGAGAGACAGTATTTGGTCTCGATATCGGTACAAGAAGTATCGTAGGTACAGTTGGATATAAAAAAGGCGATATCTTCCATGTCATCGCGCAAAGGTCCAAAGAGCATGAAACAAGAGCTATGTTGGATGGTCAGATTCATGACATTATGAAGGTAGGACACACCATTGAAGATGTGAAGCGTGACCTGGAGGAAGTAACCGGAATCAGCCTGAAAAAGGTATGTATTGCTGCCGCTGGTCGTGTGCTCCGCACCGTGACGGTACATTATGACTTAGAATTCCCGGAAGCCAGAACTGTTACAGGGGAAGATGTTTTTGCCTTGAAAACAGAAGGCATCCAGAAAGCCTATGAGGAATTTCCTGCCCAGGGCAAAGAAAAGGATTCCTTCTATTGCGTTGGTAGTACGGTAATTCGGTACTATATGAATGGAAACCCCATTCTGAATCCGGAGGAACATAAGGCAGAGTCCATCGGTGCAGATATCATTGCTACCTTTTTACCGGATGATGTTATCGATGGCTTATATAAAGCAGTAGGCGTTGCAGGACTGGAAGTGGCTACCATGACATTGGAGCCTATAGCGGCTATTCAAGTGGCTATTCCGGAGAAGTTCCGTATGCTGAATTTGGCGCTGATTGATGTGGGAGCCGGTACTTCCGATATTTGTATTACGCAGGATGGTAGCGTGATTGCCTATGGCATGATTCCTATGGCAGGAGATGGCCTTACAGAAATCGTAGCCAAAGCTTGCCTTGTAGACTTTGCTACAGCAGAAGAGATTAAATGTAGCATTTTGGATAAGGACGAGGTGACCTATACCGACATTATGGGGCTGCCACAGAAAATCACCAAAGAAAAAGTATTGCAGATCACCAAGGCTCATGTAAAAGAACTTGCAAAGGCTGCAGCAGATAAAATCAAAGAACTCAATGGCGGACAGGCTGTAAGCGCTGTATTCATTGTTGGCGGTGGCGGAAAAATCCCCGGCTATGCAGAAGCAGTGGCAGACGAACTTGGCATCATGAGGGAGCGTGTTGCGCTTCGTGGTGAGGAAGTCATGGGTCAAATAGAGTTCGAAGAAGAAGGCGTAGTGAAGGATTCCTTGCTGGTTACCCCAATCGGTATTTGCCTGAATTACTACGAACAAAGTAATAACTTTATCTTTGTGACCTTTAATCATCAAAGAATCAAACTCTATAATAACGACAAGCTTGCTGTAGTGGACGCTGCATTGCAGGCGGACTACTCCAATGAAAGATTATTCCCACGTCGTGGTGCGGAACTTACTTTCTCAGTGAATAAAAAACAACGTACCGTGAAAGGCCAGTTAGGCGAGGCGGCTGTTATTAAAATCAATGGAAAAGAGGCAAATATCTATGCGCCTATTCACGAAAACGATGTAATCACAGTGGTAGAGTCTACTGCAGGTGAGGCAGCTTCTGTGATGGTACAGGATTTGCCGGAATTCAGAGATATCATTTCGGTACAGGTACAGGATAACCGTATCGACGTACCGAAGGTTGCCAGAGTAAATGGAAATTATCAAAGCGGATATTATTCCATCCAAAATGGCGATGAAGTAGAGATTTTAGACTATTGTACGGCAGGACAAATCCTGGAATTCATGGATGTGCTTTTGCCGGAAAATATGATACTGTTTGTAAACCACAAGGTGGCAGACAGAGATACAAAAGTGTACGAACATTATTTGCTTGCTTGGCACGAGAGAGGCTCTAAGGAAGCAGAAGAGGCTGTACTTTACGAGGGCGAAAAGGAAAGCGTATATGATGAAGCTAACAGAGCTTTATCAGAAAGCCGGGAAAATGAAACCCAGACGGTGGAGGATGCTTCTGATGCTACCTCGTTTGCAGAATTACCGGAGGGTGAAAATCCTTCTGTAGAAAGTGAAACAGCTGCTCAAAGAGACATCCCGGTTACGATTCATGTCAATGTCAATGGTGGCGATGTGGAGCTGACAGGTAAGCCATCTTATGTATTTGTGGATGTATTTGATCATATTGATTTTGATTTAAAGAATCCGCAGGGACCTGGAGTAGATACCATTTTAAATGGTAGGGAAGCTCAGTATATGGAGCCTCTGCATAATGGAGATACACTGACCATTCGTTGGAGGCCAAGAGAATCATGAGATTATGTAGTATTGCCAGTGGAAGTAGCGGCAACTGCATTTATGTAGGAAATGACCACACGCACCTTTTGGTGGATGTGGGAATCAGTGGAAAGCGAGTACGGGAAGGCGTTGAATCCTTAGACCTGTCTATGGCAGATTTGGATGGTATTTTGATTACCCATGAGCATTCGGATCATATTCAGGGATTAGGCGTCCTTGCCAGAAAGTATAGCATTCCCATCTATAGTACCAAAGGGACTGTGGAAGCTATTTGCAAAGATAGCAAAATCGGAAAGGTAGATCCTGATTTATTTCAAGTCATCAGACCGGATGAACGCTTTCGAATAAAAGATTTAGATGTGACACCTTTTCGTATTGCTCATGATGCGGCAGATCCGGTGGCTTACCGGTTCCGCAGTGAAAAAAAATCTGTTGCGGTATGCACAGACTTAGGACATTATGATGCCTATACAATTGAAAATTTAAAGGATTTGGATGTGGTTTTGTTAGAAAGCAATCATGACGTGCGCATGTTAGAGACAGGACCTTATCCATATCCGCTTAAAAAGCGTATTTTAGGGGATAGAGGACATTTGTCCAATGAAACAGCCGGAAGACTGTTATGTGACATCTTGCATGATCATGTAAAAGCTGTGGTATTAGGACATCTTAGTAAAATGAACAATCTGCCGGAACTTGCATACGAAGCAGTTCGCATGCAGGTGGATATGTCGGATTGCAAATACACAAGTCATGATTTTCCGCTGATGGTGGCCAAAAGGGATGTGCCATCAGAGGCGATTGAAATCTAGAGGAAGACAAGCGAGGAGGAGCTTATGAAAAAGTCTATCATTACTGTTGTAGGTAAAGATACCGTTGGAATCATTGCGAAAGTCTGCACCTATTTAGCAGAACAGAAAATCAACATCCTGGATATTTCTCAGACCATTGTAGATGGGTATTTCAACATGATGATGATCGTGGATACTGCTGCAGCACCAGTAGAACACAGTGTACTTGCTGATGCACTGAAATCTTTGGGCGAGGAAATCGGCGTTACCATTAATTGTCAGAATGAAGAAATCTTTGACATGATGCATAGAATATAGAGGATGAGAGATGATCAATTTAACTGAGGTTTATGAAACCAATAAAATGATTGAGAAGCAGAATCTTGATGTCCGTACCATTACGATGGGTATCAGTCTGCTGGACTGCAAGGATGAGGACTTGCAGAGATTAAATGAAAAAGTTTACAAACGTATCACCACAGCTGCTAAAGATTTGGTGAAGGTGGGAGAAGATATCTCTAAGGAATATGGTATTCCCATTGTAAATAAACGTATTTCCGTAACGCCCATTGCCATGATTGGTAACGGAGTCTGTAAGACACCGGAAGATTTTGTTACTCTGGCTCATACTTTGGATAAGGCTGCAACGGATGTAGGGGTAAATCTCATCGGTGGCTATTCTGCACTGGTAAGCAAAGGTATGACAAAAGCAGATGAAATGCTGATCGCTTCTATTCCCCAGGCTTTAAAAGAAACAGAGAGGGTTTGCAGTAGTGTCAATGTAGGCTCTACAAAAACCGGTATTAATATGGATGCTGTCCGTATGATTGGCTCCATGATCAAAGAAACGGCAGAGCTAACCAAAGAACGAGACTCTATTGGCTGCATGAAATTCGTGGTATTTTGCAATGCACCGGATGATAATCCGTTTATGGCTGGCGCTTTCCATGGTGTTACAGAAGCAGACGAGATTATCAATGTTGGTGTCAGCGGTCCCGGCGTTGTAAAGAGTGCGTTGGAAGAAGTTCGCGGAGAGAGCTTTGAAGTACTTTGCGAAACCATCAAAAAGACTGCCTTCAAGGTTACTCGTGTAGGACAATTAGTGGCAAAAGAAGCTTCCGAAAGACTTGGGGTGCCATTTGGCATTGTGGATTTATCTTTGGCGCCTACTCCTGCAGTGGGAGACTCGGTTGCTGATATTTTATGTGAAATTGGATTAGAATATGCCGGAGCCCCCGGTACAACAGCTGCACTGGCATTGCTGAATGACCAAGTGAAAAAAGGCGGCGTTATGGCCAGCTCCTATGTAGGCGGTCTTAGTGGCGCATTCATCCCTGTCAGCGAAGACCAGGGCATGATTGATGCGGTGGAAGCCGGAGCATTAACCATTGAAAAACTGGAAGCCATGACCTGCGTATGTTCTGTAGGCCTGGATATGATTGCGATTCCTGGCGATACATCTGCATCTACCATTTCCGGTATCATCGCAGATGAGATGGCCATCGGTATGGTAAATCAAAAAACCACAGCGGTTCGTATCATTCCTGCTGTAGGTAAGAAAGTGGGAGATAAGGTAGAGTTTGGCGGATTATTTGGTTATGCACCAATTATGCCTGTGAATCCTTTCTCTTGCGAGGCGTTTATATCCAGAAAAGGCCGTATTCCGGCACCGATTCATAGTTTTAAAAACTAATCTGTATATGGGTGGGAGACTAAGTTTGCATCAGACAAAAAGATATGGAGGAATCGACATGATGAAATTCGTCATGTCGATTTTCATCGTTTTACATCATTTTCAACAAATTACAGGAATCTATTATCTAAAAGGAATCAACTTTTGGGGCGGTAGATACTACTGGGGAAGACTGGTAGAATGCTTTTTTATCATCTCCGGCATGATGGCTGCTTATGGCCTAACCAAACTGCAAAGTGGAGAGACCAAGATGGTTACGTATTTTAAGCATAAAGTGCTTAGAATTTTACCTCTGCCGGCTCTATCTATTTTAGTCTATGAGTTTTTGACTTTTTTGTACCAAAAAAATGGGCTCACCTTTGAATGGGTTCTTCCAACAGAGCCTAGCTTGAAAGGTACAGTGCTCTCTGTTTTGGGATTGCAGTCTTGGGGACTTTGGAAAGATCCCATGATCAACAATCCAATGTGGTATATCAGTATTTTACTTTTATGTCAGATATTATTGATGTTTATGGGCAAATACCTAAAGAAACCTGTGCTGTTTTATGGCCTATGTCTTTTCTTTATCCTTCCGTTTTTGGTATATAGATTAAGACATTTGGGAGTTGCTCTTCCCTTTGATCATGTGATTACAGGATTCTATTCCTTTTTCTATGGGGTGATTTTGGCCGGCCTGATTCGAAAAAGAAAGATTCCCAACCTGCTTGGATTGGCTGGTATTTTGGTGGTTGCAGCTTTTATTGTATTACTGGAACTCGGCGTACCATTTATTCTGCAATATGAGATTGTGTTTAGTATTTATTTGGTGTTCCCGGGACTTATTCTGTTCTTCTTAAGTGATTGGGTGAATGCTTTTCTTTCCGGTAAAGTAAGCGATATCCTGGGAGCAGTATCCTTTGATATCTATGTGTGGCATGTTCCAATTCTGTTTACACTGTATATTTGGGATGCAACGAGAGATGTTTTGATGCCGTGCCTGCCACGTCGACATACCGTAGTCTTTGTAGCGCTGACCGTACTTGTGGCGTTCTTTAGTTACGGAGTGGGAATTCTGATTCGCAAATTGGTAAAAAGAATGAACTCTAAGCAAGCTTAGATTCAGATACATGCAAAGAAAAAGAGGTTTATCACATGGGAAAGAGAGTATTAAACAGTTTCGCCAGCGATTTTGCCAAGATGAACAAGCAGGAACTGCTACAAGCCATGGCAGAAAGCGAAGGCCGTACCCTGATGACAGAATGCATCGGTTTTTTTACGCCACAATGCGAAGATGTGACCAACGCGGAATTATGCGCTGCATTTGGCTCGGATTTTATTCTGTGTAATATTTTTGATGTTTGGAATCCGGATATTAAGGGATTACCGTCGCATGAAGCGGTAGACACTGTTCGTTTGATGAAAAAGTTCACAGGCCTTCCAATCGGTATCAACTTAGAACCCGGTGAAATCGTGGAAGGCTCCGATAATCCTTGGGCACTGACCAAAGGACGCGTAGCCAATGCAGAAAACGCCATTCGAGCAAGAGATATGGGAATAGATTTGATTCTCATTACAGGTAACCCAGGTATTGGTGTCACAAATGAAGGCATTTTAAAGGCTATTCGAGAAATCAAAGAGGCAGTAGGTGACGATGTGATTATTGCTTCCGGTAAGATGCATGCAGCCGGTGTCATTTCAGAAGGTGCAGATGCGATTTTGACTATGGAAGATATCGATGCTTTTGCAGAAGCAGGAGCAGACATTATTTTGCTTCCGGCACCCGGCACTGTACCTGGTATTACACTTGACTGGGCAGCAAAGAGAGTAGCGCGCATCCACGGCTTTGGCAAACTTGCCATGACAGCCATTGGCACCAGCCAGGAAGGAACCGACGAAGAGACTATAAAGCAGATTGCGCTTTTGTGCAAGCAAACAGGGGCTGACATCCATCACATCGGAGATAGTGGGCATCCCGGTATCGCTACACCGAAAAATATTATGGCGTATTCTATTGCCATTCGAGGTATTCGACATACCTACCATCGTATGGCAGCTTCTATTAATCGTTAATGATTATCGCTTAAAAAAGCCATCCGGATGGATGGCTTTTTTTATATACAGATAACTTGTCTTTTGTATGGATGAAAGGAGACAGGAAGCTTTGCTTTGGCAGAAGGGCTTTCGTAGGTCCATAGTGTAGAACGCGTATCGGAGAGACCGATTTTGCGCTGTAATAGGACCTGATATAATGCGTCTCGCTGCAAGTCTTTTTTGAAGTAGGCAAGGGATGCTTCATCCAAATGTTTTTCCGCATCTGAGATTCGCACCAGGGTTGGAATACTAGCGTGGGCTTTGAACTGTTTAAATAGTTCTGAGGCTGTACTTTTATATCCTAGTATGGAAGCGTAGTTGCTATAGCCTTTGTCTATTCTGGAGGCACATTCTTCTTTGGTGATCCCAAGTGTAACATGAAGAAGGGCACGCATGATGTGCGCATAGGTGATATCTTTTGATTTACAGGACATGGCGAGCTCGGTAAAGGACTGAGCTTCAAAACGCTTCTTTAACAACTTATCTGCCAGGGAATCCGTCACATCCTGGTAAGATAGCAAGGCTTCTTTGCCAGATTCCAAAAGTTTTGTGAGCAGCGGAAGAGTAAATTCATCTGCCCCCATGTCATAGTTTTCTTTTATGAGCTGGGAAAACTCTTCTCTACAGGATTCCGGAATAGAAGATAGGGTGGCTTCTAATTTCCCGTTTGATGCTTGCGCTCGAATGCCGGAAGCACTGGAAAATCCAGTGTTGGAAAGCCCTGTGTCCTCGTAGGCATTTCCGATTCGCTTAATGGTTACGGGCGTGATGAGAGACTTCTGCTTTTGCAATGCCTGCATGTAGGAAAGACCTAGAGCATTGTTTGGTTTGGACAATAGGTCGTGAATGGTTTCTTTGGTCCAAATAACAGATTGTTCTTTGGAAGTTTTGCCGTATTCTTCCTGGTATACATGGTATAATGCTTCTTCTCTGGCTTTTGCATATACCATGCCTTTGGATAAAGAGTCTTTCAGGACAGCCTGAAAAGATGGGCGCTCCTCCAGTGTAAGGAGAGAACAAGCTTTTCGAAGATCCTGGATACTGCCGTTTTCAGAACCAAATGCCAGGTGGGTAATACAACCAAGCTGACGCAAAAGGGCCACACCCGCAGAAGAAAAATACTCCGCACTGGAGGTGGCGAAGGGGATGGGCAGTTCAATCACCATATCAGCGCCGGACTTTAGGGCAGCTTTCACACGGAAGTCTTTTTCTAAAAAGGCTGGCTCGCCACGCTGCACATAATTTCCGCTCATCACCAATACGACATAAGAAGCGTCAGTTAGTTCCTTAGCCTGTTTGATGATATAACTGTGACCGTTATGAAAGGGATTTAATTCTGAAATGATACCTACTACGTTCATATTGCTGTCCTTGTTAAAAAATTGTCAGAAGTGCCTATTTTTCAGGGGTTTTCTTAAGAAATTGTTTATTATTTTGCACAATTTTCGTGTTGTATGCAATTTTCAAGATTAGTATAATAAGGATAGCATGTGCGGCAAGAATTTGGAAGATGCCGCAGGTTTTTGGAAGGAAGAGAGAAATGAAAGTATTTGTAGTGAACTGTGGTAGTTCATCCCTGAAATTTCAGCTGATTGATTCTGAGACAGAAGCAGTTTTGGCAAAAGGTCTTTGTGAAAGAATCGGTATCGAAGGAAGCCAGTTGGTATATAGCCCAGCAGGCAAAGATAAAATCACAACTGTAAGCCCTATGCCTGATCACAAAGAGGCAATTCGCCTAGTTCTGGCAGCTCTGACAGACGCTGAAAACGGTGTAGTAAAGAGCCTGGATGAAATCGGAGCTGTTGGTCATCGTATCGTACATGGTGGAGAGAAATTCGCCAGCGCTACTGTGATTACAGAGGATGTACTGAAAGCAATCGAAGAGGTAAGTGAACTTGCTCCTTTACACAACCCTGCAAACCTTATCGGTATCCGTGCTTGCCAGAGTCTGATGCCTACCACTCCTATGGTGGCTGTATTTGATACTGCGTTCCATCAGACTATGCCTGAGAAAGCATACTTATATGCCATTCCTCACGAATACTACGATAAATACAAATTAAGAAGATACGGTTTCCACGGTACCAGCCACTCTTATGTATCTAAGAGATGTGCAGATATTATGGGACAGCCTTATGAGAATCTTCGACTGATTGTTTGCCATTTGGGTAACGGCGGATCTGTATCTGCTGTACAGAATGGTAAATGTGTAGATACTTCTATGGGTCTTACTCCATTAGAGGGTCTGGTAATGGGTACCAGAGCCGGTGATATCGACGCAGCAATTCTGGAATTCATTGCTCACAAAGAAGGCAAAAACATCGACGAAATCATGACCATCCTGAATAAGAAGTCCGGTATGCTTGGACTTTCCGGCGTATCATCTGACTCCAGAGATATCGAAGATGGTTACAACAAAGGCGACAAACTCTGCGTACAGACTATGGAAGTCTACACTTATCGAGTAGCGAAATACATCGGTGCTTATGTAGCGGCCATGAACGGTGTAGATGCCATCTGCTTCACAGCAGGTATCGGTGAGAACTCCGCAAAGATTCGCAGCATGGTATGTGAATATTTAGGCTACCTGGGAGTACAGCTGGATGAAGAAGCTAACCATAAACGTGGCGAGGAGATTATGATCTCTACTGCAGATTCCAAGACCAAGGTTTATGTCATCCCTACCAATGAGGAACTTGCCATCGCAAGAGAGACCGTTGCATTGGTAAAATAATCCGGTATACAAAATAAAAGTTTTGCTTGACAAAGCTATGCAAAAACTGTATAGTGTATAAATGTGTGAGCAGGAGACGACTATGTTAGTGAATTTATCTGACGTATTTGCTTCATCTGACAAAGAAGAAAAGAAAGAAGTTTCTTATGAGGCTTCCTCGTTTGTTCACATGGGTGAGACTGTTGAAGTCATTGATTGCCCGAAGGTTCTACTGACTTTTTCCGCAGTTGAAAAAGGAAAAATCAGAATCACAGGTGCTGGAGAAATTCATCTTCGTATGAATTGCAGCAGATGCCTGGAACCGGTGGAACAGACAGTATCTTTTGAAATCGACAGAGTGGTATATGCACCGGATCGATTAGATGAAGAAACCAAAGAAGAGCAGAGCTTTATTGAGAATTATTCACTCAATGTAGAGGATCTGATCAACGACGAAATACTACTTAGCATGCCTATGAAGGTTTTGTGCAAAGAGGATTGCAAAGGAATTTGCATGGTTTGCGGTAAAAACCTGAACCTTGGTGAGTGCGGATGCGACAGATTCGTACCGGACCCCAGAATGGCAGCGATCAAAGATATCTTCGAAGCAAGATAGGAGGTGTAACGTAATGTCTATTTGTCCAAAAAACAAGTCTTCTAGAGGTAGAAGAGACAAAAGAAGAGCAAACTGGAAAATGTCTGCTCCAACTTTAGTTAAATGCAGCAAATGTGGTGCACTTATGATGCCTCACAGAGTTTGCAAGAAATGCGGCTCTTACAACAAGAGAGAAATCGTTTCTGTAAACGAAGATTAATCTTTAACGGATACACTTCCGTAAGAAGAAGCAAACAAGGGACTCCAGTGATGGGGTCCCTTTTGTATTGAATTTCATATGATTTTACAGTAAAATAATATGGTATGACTCTACATGTGGAGTAATAGATTTTGGGAGGGTTTTCCATGGAAAAGGTAAAAGTTGCTGTAGATGCTATGGGCGGTGATAATGCACCCCTTGAGATTGTAAAAGGCGCAGTTGAAGCTGCCAAAGAATCTGCTGCAGTAGAAGTATATTTAGTTGGAAAAAAAGAAGTTGTTGAGGCAGAGCTTGCCAAATATGAGTACCCAAAGGAAAGAGTTGTAATTGTAGATGCTTCTGAAGTGATTGAGACTGCAGAGCCACCTGTAATTGCAATTCGCCAGAAGAAGGATTCTTCTTTGGTGAAGGCACTGGAGATGGTGAGAACCGGTGAATGCGATGCATATGTATCTGCCGGATCTACCGGAGCTACTCTGGTTGGGGGCCAGGTAATTGTGGGTAGATTAAAAGGCGTGGAGAGACCACCTTTGGCACCGCTTATTCCTACTGAAAACGGACCGGCACTTTTGATTGATTGTGGTGCCAATGTAGATGCCAGACCAAGCATGCTTTTGCAATTTGCAAAGATGGGATCCATCTATATGGAAAATATTTGTGGCATAAAGAATCCCAGAGTTGGCATTGTGAATATCGGGGCGGAAGAAGAAAAAGGAAATCAGCTCGTAAAAGAGACTTTCCCTCTTTTAAAGAATTGCCCGGATATTAACTTTATCGGTAGCGTGGAAGCCAGAGATATTCCGCTAGGCGTGGCAGATGTAATCGTTTGCGAGGCCTTTACAGGAAATATTATTCTGAAAATGTATGAAGGTGTTGCCGGCACTTTGCTGAAGCAGATTAAATCCGGACTTATGAGCTGCACGAGAGGTAAAATTGGTGGCCTTTTGGTAAAACCGGTTTTGAAAGAGACTCTAAAGCAGTTTGACTTAGAAGAATATGGCGGAGCACCACTTCTTGGATTGAATGGTTTGGTTGTGAAAACACACGGAAGCTCCAAAGCTGTTGAAATTAAAAATTCCGTATTACAATGCGTTACTTTTAAAGAGCAGCGCATCAATGAAAAGATCAAAGAAAAATTAAGCGTGCAGGATTAACAAAATGGAAATGAAAGTCCTATGCGATATTATCGCAGAAGTTTTGAATGTGGATCCGAAAGAGATCTCTCCTAACATGACATTTACCGGTGATTTAGGGGCAGATTCTTTGGATGTATATCAAATTGTACTGAAACTGGAGGATACCTTTGATATTCACTTGACGAATGAGAAGGTAACGAAGGTTTCAACTGTAGAAGAGGCCGTGGCACTGATTAAACGCGAGAGAGGGAATTAATATGAGCCATTCTATAGAGGAACTGCAAGAGAAGATTGGGTATGTGTTTCAAGATCAGTCTTTATTGAAACAGGCCATTACACATAGTTCTTATGCCAACGAAAGAAAAGTCAACAAGGTACCCGATTATGAAAGAATTGAGTTCTTGGGAGATGCGGTATTAGAACTTGTAAGCAGTGAGTATTTATATAAAGAGTATCCGGAGTGCAAGGAAGGAAAGCTCACAAAAATCAGAGCTTCCCTAGTGTGTGAGCAGTCCTTAGCCTTTTGTGCAGATACCATAGATTTAGGTCAATATCTGAACCTTGGAAAAGGGGAAGAACTAACCGGAGGCAGACATAGGGCATCTATTATTGCAGATGTGGTAGAAGCAATTATTGGTGCGATTTATTTAGATAGTGGATTCGAAGAAGCAAAAAGTTTTATTCACCGACTGATTCTATCTGATATTCAGGAGAAGCAGCTCTTTTATGATGCGAAGACTATCTTACAAGAGCTGGTTCAGAAGGAAGGCCATGCCCTGCGTTATGACCTTGTGAAGGAAGAGGGACCGGAACACAACAAGGTGTTCTATGTGGACGTGTATGAGGAAGAGAATTATCTGGCTTCCGGAAGCGGACACAGCAAAAAATTAGCGGAGCAGCATGCTGCATACGCGGCGTTGTTATTGAGGAAATCATGTATTTAAAAAGTATAGAAGTTCATGGCTTTAAGTCATTTGCTAATAAAATCGTATTTGAATTCAAGCCGGGTATCACCGGCATTGTGGGACCAAACGGTTCCGGTAAAAGTAATGTAGCAGACGCTGTTCGCTGGGTTTTGGGTGAACAAAAAATCAAGCAATTGCGTGGCTCGTCTATGCAGGATGTTATCTTTTCCGGTACAGAAATGCGTAAACCACTTAGTTATGCCTATGTAGCCATTACATTAGATAACTCCGATCATGCACTTCCCGTAGATTTTGAAGAAGTTACCGTTGGACGTAGGTTATATCGTTCCGGTGAAAGTGAATATGTTATCAATAACAGTCCATGCCGTTTAAAAGACGTGTATGAGCTTTTTTATGATACCGGTATCGGTAAAGAAGGCTATTCCATTATCGGACAGGGTCAGATTGATAAAATCTTAAGCGGAAAGCCGGAAGAGAAACGTGAGCTTTTCGATGAAGCTGCAGGTATTGTAAAGTTCAAACGTCGTAAGACTGAAGCTATGAAGAAGCTTGACAATGAGCATGCAAATCTGCTTCGTGTCAATGATATCCTAACGGAACTGGAAAAGCAGGTAGGTCCTTTAGAGAAACAGTCTGAAAAGGCGAAAATCTACTTAAAGAAAAAAGAAGAATTAAAGACTTTAGATGTGAATGTATTCCTGTTAGATCATGACCGCGTGCTGAAGCAGTTGGAAGATGTGCAGGAAAAATACAAAAATGCCAGTGCTGAATTAGAAGAGAATAAAGAAAATTTCGACCAGGCAAAAGCGGATTATGACTTTGTACAAAGTGAGATTCAGCGCCTTGGGGAAGAAATCGAAAATGCCCATGCTCTGATGAACGAGTCTTTAGAGAAGCGTTCTAAACTGGAGATTCAGCTTAATATTTTAAAAGAGCGTATTAGCTCTGCAGCAGGAAATAAAGAGCATTTGCAGAGTCGTGTCGTAGCTGTTCAGCAGGAAATCGATGAAAAGACAGCGGACAAGGACAAGATTCTGGAAGAGAAGAAGGTCATTGATCAGCAACTTTCTGAAATCGAAGAAAAGAAGAAAGAGGCAAATGATGCTTTAGAAGAAATTCAGGGCAAAATTGAGGCGCATAATAATCGCATTGAAGAACTGAAGAATGCCATTATTGATGGCTTAAATGCCAGAGCAACCACAAAATCTCAGATGGGTCGTTTTGACACCATGTTAGAGCAGGTTCAGATTCGTAAAGCAGAGTTATCTTCCAGACTGATTCGTTACAAATCCGACGAAGAAGCCCAGGATAAGCTGATTGAGGAATTGAAAGAGAATCTTGCCAAAATCTCTGAAGAGGCAAAAGCCTATGATGCACAGCAGGCTGAAGTGGATGGAAGATTATCAGAAATTCACGATGAAATGTCTGAATTAGATGAGAAACTGCGCAAGAAAAGAGAGCTATACCATCAGGAAAAATCAAAATTAGAAACCTTGGCCAATTTAACGGAACGTTATGAAGGTTATGGTGGTTCTGTCAAAATGGTGATGGAACAAAAGAAATCCGAAAAAGGATTGATTGGTGTTGTAGCGGATATTATTCAGGTGGATCAGAAGTACGAAGTGGCCATTGAAACGGCTCTTGGTGGTAATATCCAAAACGTGGTAACGGAGGATGAAGAAACTGCCAAGCGTATGATTGGATTCTTAAAAAAGAATCGCTACGGTCGAGCTACTTTCTTACCTCTTACGGCGCTAGACCATCCACAGGAGTTTAAAAATCCTGAAGCTTTGAAAGAAGAAGGTGCAATCGGTCTTGCTGACACCCTTGTAAATCTGGATAAAAAGTATCGTAACGTGGCGAAAGCAATGCTGGGACGTATTCTTGTGGTTGATACCATCGACCATGCCATGAAAATTGCTCGTAAGTTCCAGTATTCCGTTCGTATGGTTACGTTAGAGGGTGAACTTTTGGTACCGGGTGGTGCTATCTCCGGTGGTGCTTTCAAAAATAATTCTAATTTATTAAGCAGACGTCGTGAACTTGCTGAATTAGAAGAGAAAGTGTCAAAAATTCAGAAGGAAACACAGGAGATTGAAGATCAAATCTCCAAAATTCGTGAAGAACGTAATGGCTTACGTGCAAAAGTGGAAAACTTGCGCATGCTGGCACAGAATGCGATTCTGCAGCAAAATACAGCACAACTGAATTTAGATGCGGCAATTGAGAAAAAGAATGAGCAAAAGAATGACTTAGGCTCTTTACACGATGAAGAGAAAGACATCGAGAAGCAATTGCAGGACATCGCTGCTGATAAACAGAAGGTAGAAGATGAGTTATCTGCGTCCATGGACAAAGAAAAGGAAATGACAGCGGATATCGAAAAACTTCAGGCTGAAGTAGAAGGTATGCATGATCAGGAAGAAAAACAGGCCCTTTCTGTTTCTTCTATCGATTTGGATGTGCAGAAGATGCTGCAAAAGCAGGAATTCGAACAGGCCAATGTGGATCGAATCGATGCTGAAATTGCGCGTCATACCGCAGAATTGCAGGAAATCAAAGACAGCTTAGAGCATAGCGACGAGGAAGTTCTTCAAAACAAAGAAAACCTCAAAGCAATAGAAGAGACCATTGAAGCTTCCTTCGGGGCACAATCCGATGCGGAAAAAGAGCTGAAAGAAAAACAGCAGCAAAAAGAAGAACTGACGGAAAAACAGAAGAACTTCTTTGATAAACGCGAAGAACTTTCCAGCCGTATCAACGAACTGGATAAAGAAGTGTATCGTTTGAATGCACAGAAAGAACGTCAGGAAGAATATGTGGAATCCCAGATTAATTATATGTGGGACGAATACGAGATTACCTTGACGGATGCTGCTGCTATGCGTCAGGAAGATATGACTGATCTTCCGGCCATGAAGAAATCCATTACCACAATTAAGGATGAAATCCGTAAGCTGGGAGATGTTAACGTAAATGCCATTGAAGATTACAAGAACTTGATGGAGCGTTATACTTTCTTGAAAGGCCAGCATGACGACTTGATCGAAGCTGAGAAACAGCTGGAGACTATTATCACAGAATTGGATACTGCCATGAGAAAGCAGTTTAAAGACAAATTTGCTGAGATTGGCAGAGAATACGATAAGGTCTTCAAAGAACTGTTCGGTGGTGGCCATGGTACTTTGGAACTGGCAGAAGACGAAGATATTCTGGAGGCAGGCATCAATATTACAGCGCAGCCACCAGGTAAGAAACTGCAAAATATGATGCAGCTTTCCGGTGGTGAAAAAGCGCTTGCAGCTATTGCATTATTATTTGCAATTCAGAACCTGAAGCCTTCACCATTCTGTTTGCTGGATGAGATTGAGGCTGCATTAGATGAGAATAACGTAGGCCGTTTCGCAAAATATCTGCATAAACTGACCAAGAGTACCCAGTTTATTGTCATTACCCATAGACGTGGTACTATGGAAAGTGCAGACAGACTGTATGGTATCACCATGCAGGAGAAGGGTGTTTCCGCCCTTGTCAGCGTAGATTTGATTGACAAAGAAATTATGAATTAGAGTGACTTTATGAGCGAAGAGAACAAAGGATTTTTTAGTAAGTTAAAAAGCAATCTGGGAAATGTCTTTATGGCATCCCAGATTGATGACGACTTCTATGAAGAACTAGAAGAAGCGCTTATCATGGGTGATGTGGGCGTACATACCACCCAGCTGATTTTAGAGGACTTAAAAAAGCAGGTTCATGAACAGCATATTAAAACCGTAGATGCTTGCAAGAAACTTTTAAAGCAAAGCATCATGGATCAAATGTCCTTGCCTTTTGATGCTTATGATTTTGAAACGGAAAAGTCCGTTGTATTAGTCATCGGTGTCAATGGTGTAGGAAAGACCACTTCCATTGGTAAGATGGCCCATATGCTGAAGAATCAAGGCAGAAAGGTTATTATAGGCGCTTGTGATACCTTCCGTGCAGCGGCTGGTGAACAGCTTCAAACCTGGGCGGAAAGAGCGGGCGTGGATATGATTTCCGGAGCAGAAGGGTCTGACCCATCTGCAGTGCTTTATGATTCTTTACAGGCTTGCAAAGCCAGAAACTGTGATACTCTTCTTTGCGATACGGCAGGTAGACTCCATAATAAAAAGAATCTTATGGATGAACTTGGCAAAATGAATCGTATTGTGGACAGAGAAATGCCTGATGCCAGAAGAGAAAACCTTTTGGTACTCGATGCCACCACAGGACAGAATGCTTTACAGCAAGCAAAGGAATTCGGCGAAATCTGTGATTTGACAGGTATCATCTTAACAAAGATGGATGGCACAGCAAAAGGTGGAATTGCAGTTGCGATACAAGCAGAATGCAAAATCCCGGTAAAATACATCGGAGTGGGAGAAGGAATTGATAACTTCACCTTCTTTGATGCTGAAAAATATGTAGAAGCTTTATTTGACTAAGATAAAGTTTCAAAATGCTTACATGCAGGAAAAGAGGAGACTATGAGCGAAGAACAGTTAACATTGAAGAAGTTTGAGGAAGCTTCTGAAATCGTGAAAAAGGTTACACTGGAGACCAAATTAATCTACAGTGACTTTTTCTCCAAACAAACAGGAAATCAGGTGTATTTAAAACCTGAAAACTTGCAGAGAACCGGAGCCTACAAGGTGCGCGGTGCTTATTATAAGTGCAGTACCCTTTCAGAAGAGGATAGAGCAAAAGGCCTCATTACCGCTTCTGCCGGAAATCATGCCCAGGGCGTTGCTTTTGCAGCCAGATCTTATGGCGTGAAAGCAATCATTGTGATGCCTGTTACCACACCACCTATTAAGGTAAATCGTACCAAGGAACTTGGCGCGGAAGTTATCTTGCACGGCGATGTATATGATGAAGCTTGTGAGCATGCTTTAGAGCTTGCAAAAGAGCATGGATACACCTTTGTACATCCTTTTGATGATTTGGATGTGGCTACAGGACAGGGATCGATTGGCATGGAAATCTTCCAGGAACTTCCTTTGGTTGATTATATCCTGGTGCCGGTAGGTGGTGGCGGACTAGCTACCGGTGTGTCTACTCTGGCGAAGCTTTTGAATCCAAAAGTAAAAGTAATCGGTGTGGAGCCTGCCGGAGCAAATTGCTTACAGGAGTCTGTGAAAAACGGTAAAGTAACCACGCTTCCTTCTGTAAATACCATTGCAGACGGTACTGCAGTGAAGACACCGGGATCCAAGATTTTCCCTTATTTGCAGGAAAACTTGGATGATATCATCACTGTTGAGGATGCAGAACTGGTGGTGGCTTATCTGGATATGGTAGAAAACCACAAGATGGTGGTTGAGAACTCCGGCCTTCTGACAGTAGCAGCGCTTAAGCATCTGAAGGTACAGGATAAGAAGATTGTTTCTATCCTAAGCGGCGGTAACATGGATGTGATTACCATGTCTTCCGTTATCAGACAGGGACTGATTTTAAGAGACCGTGTATTTACGGTATCTGTTCTTTTGCCGGATAGACCGGGACAACTCGTTCGTGTTTCCTCTGTCATTGCGGAACAGAATGGCAATGTCATCAAGCTGGAGCATAATCAGTTTGTTTCTATCAACCGTAATGCTGCAGTAGAACTAAAAATTACGCTGGAGTCTTTCGGCACAGAACATAAAAAACAAATATTAGATGCATTGCATCAAAATGGATTTAATCCGAAATTGGTCGCTACAAATCTGTAATGGATTTAGACGCGACAAAGGAGCAGTATGATTCGAACTATTTGGCATTATATTAATTCACATAGACCTTTACGCGTCTTATTCAATTACATCGTCATGACAGTATCCAGTGCGATTTTCGGTATCGGAATCGCGAACTTCCTGGATCCTTGTTCCTTGGCAGCCGGTGGCATCAGTGGTCTTTCCATTGTAATCAACCGTTTGATTCCGGCATTTCAGACAGGTACCATATATCTATTACTCAATATTCCGTTGATTCTTTTAGGACTATGGAAGTTTGGTATTCGATTCATTATATCTACCGCATACTGTATCTTTATGAGCACGGTGGCAACCAACTACTTTGAGAGATTTGGTGCGGTTACCCGGGATGATATGCTGGCCGCTATCATCGGAGGTGCACTGATAGCAGTCGCTATGGGCTTGATTTTCAAGGCCGGTGCTACCACAGGCGGTACGGATATTTTGGTAAAGGTTTTGAAACTGAAGTTTCCTCATATGAAAACCGGTGTCATTACCTTCCTGATTGATATTTTTGTCATTGCCACCTCTGCGGTGATTATGCAGAGTATTGAAAAGGCTTTATTTGCCGGTATTTCTGTGGGCGTTACCAGTTTTGTGTTTGACCTGGTGCTGTATGGTAGAGACGGAGCGAAGCTGTTCTATATCATTACAGACCATCATCAAAACATTACCGAAAGATTGCTTTTAGAGTTAGATATCGGTGTGACTCATATTCAGGGACAGGGTGCTTTTTCCGGAAAAGAGAAAACTGTCATTATGGTGGTAGTGAAGAAACCGATTTCACCTAAGGTCGAAGAGATTGTCAGGGAAGAAGATCCGGACGCATTTATGATTATTACTGATGCTACGGAGATTTATGGCGAAGGCTATAAGAGCATGTATAGTGCAAAACTATAGAAGAAATCATTATTCAGAGGGTGTCAACAAAAAATGCTTGACACCCTCTTATCAGTTTGTTATAGTATTACTTGTGTCAAAAAGCGTCCGGAGTGAAACTATGGATACTATTCTAAAGAGAAGTTACCTGTATGATTTTTATGGTGAACTTCTTACAGAACATCAAAAAGAAATATATGATGGCTATGTAAACCAAGACTTATCTATGACAGAGATTGCAGATGAGTACTCCATCAGTAAGCAGGCGGTAAGCAGCATTGTGAAGCGCTGCGATGAGGCTTTGCAGGATTATGAAGACAAGCTGCAGTTGGTACATAAGTTTTTGGAAGCTAAGGATGGTGTGCAGAACATGGTGATACTTGCAGAGGCAGGTAAGTCTCTGACAGGGGATGAGGCAAAAGCACAGTTTGATCTATTAGAACAGGAAGCGCATAAGTTGTTATCCCTGTTTTAACGGTCATAGAGGATAGATAGTTATATGGCATTTGAAAGCTTAAGTGATAAATTACAAGACGTATTTAAGAAGCTTCGTGGCAAAGGCCGTCTGACAGAAGAGGATGTAAAAGTCGCTTTAAAAGAAGTGAAGATGGCTCTTTTGGAAGCAGACGTAAGCTTTAAGGTAGTCAAGCAATTCATAAGTGCTGTTCAGGAAAGAGCAGTTGGACAGGACGTTATGAATGGCCTCAATCCGGGACAGATGGTGATCAAAATCGTAAACGAAGAGATGATCTCCTTGATGGGTGGCGAAACTACAGAAATCGCCTTTCAGCCCGGTAAAGCCATTACCGTTATTATGATGTGTGGTCTTCAGGGTGCTGGTAAGACTACAACCACAGCGAAACTGGCAGGCAAACTCAAGACAAAAGGTAAGAAATCTTTACTGGTAGCCTGCGACGTTTACAGACCTGCGGCAGTTGAGCAGTTAAAGATTAATGGTCAGAAACAGGAAGTGGATGTGTTCGAAATGGGCACAGATCATAAGCCTGCTGATATAGCAAAAGAAGCCCTAGCTTTTGCAGAAAAGAACGGTCACAATGTAGTCATTTTGGATACAGCCGGTCGTTTGCACATTGATGAAGCCATGATGGAAGAGCTTCAAGAAATCAAAAAGACCATCGACGTTCATCAGACATTCCTGGTTGTAGATGCCATGACCGGTCAGGATGCAGTGAATGTAGCTGAAGAGTTCAATGAAAAAGTTGGACTGGATGGCGTTATTCTGACAAAGTTAGATGGTGACACCCGTGGTGGTGCAGCTCTTTCCGTTAAAGCCATTACCGGAAAACCAATTCTGTTTGCCGGTATGGGTGAGAAACTTTCCGATTTAGAGCAGTTCTATCCGGATCGTATGGCCAGTCGAATTCTTGGAATGGGTGATGTACTTTCTCTGATTGAGAAGGCGCAGGAAAACTTAGAAATCGACGAAACAAAAGAAAAAGAAATGTCCGCTCGCCTAAAGAAAGGCAAGTTCGATTTTGAAGATTACCTTGAAAGTATGAAGCAAATGAAGAATATGGGCGGAATTGCAAGTTTACTTTCCATGATGCCGGGACTTGGCGGAAAGAACATGGACCTTGCGTCTATGGTAGATGAAAAGGAACTTGCCAGAACAGAGGCTATTGTGCTTTCTATGACCCCTGCGGAAAGAAGAAATCCGAAGCTTCTGAATCCAAGCCGCAAGCACCGTATTGCGAAAGGCGCAGGTGTGGATATCGCACAGGTGAACCGCTTTGTAAAACAGTTTGAACAAAGCCAAAAGATGATGAAACAATTTGGTGGGATGGGCAAACGCAGAGGCGGCTTTGGTAATATGTTTGGTGGCATGAAGATGCCGTTTTAAGTAGTTTGTTTATATATCGTAAGATGTATTTAACAATATAGCCCATAGGGCATAAGATAAGTTTTTTAATTTATGGAGGAATGAAACAATGGTAAAAATGAGACTGAGAAGAATGGGTCAGAAAAAAGCACCTTTCTATCGTATCGTAGTATCTGATGCAAGAAGCCCAAGAGATGGTAGATTCATCGAAGAGATCGGTACTTATGATCCTAGCACAGAGCCAAGCACTTATCACGTAAATGAAGAGCTTGCTAAAAAATGGCTTGCAGCAGGTGCACAGCCTACAGAAGCAGTAGCTAAGATTTTAAAACAGACCGGCATCCAGAAATAATAGGGCTGTCCATAACACTTATGGAGGTAGATCATGAAAGAATTGGTCGAAGTGATTGCAAAAGCGCTCGTTGACCATCCGGAAGAAGTGACTGTGACCGAAAAAAGTGAGGGTAGTAATACAACTTTAGAGTTACATGTTGCAGCCGGTGATATGGGCAAAGTGATTGGAAAGGGTGGACGTATTGCGAAGTCTATTCGTGCTGTTGTGAAGGCAGCGTCCACAAGAGAAAATGTACATGTAGACGTGGAAATCGTCTAATTCTGATACCCCTAGTATTTGCTAGGGGTATTCTGTTCAGAAAGAGGTAATATTTGAAACAAACAGAATTTCAAGTTGGGGCTATTACCACAACCCACGGTATTCGTGGTGAAGTGAAGGTTTTTCCTACAACAGATGAACCTGAAAAATTCAAAAAACTAAAAAAAGTAACGCTGCGAAAAGACAAACTGGAGCAGGTTATGGAAATCGAATCCGCCAAGTTTTTTAAAAACCTGGTGATTCTAAAATTCAAAGGATATGACAACATCAACGATGTAGAACGTTTTGCCAAAGCCACTCTTTGGATCGGAAGAGAGGATGCAGTACCTCTTGAAGAAGGAGAGTACTATCGCGGCGATTTAGTGGATATGGAAGTCTTTGATGAAAATGGCACTAAACTAGGCATTCTGACTGATATCATGGAGACAGGTGCCAATGATGTTTATGTGGTTACCAGAGAAGGAGCCAAAGAACTGCTTCTTCCATCCATACCGGAATGCATCTTGGATGTTGATGTAGATGGAAATAAAATGACAGTCCATGTATTGGATGGACTGCTTGATTTATAATTGAGGTCGCTATGAGATTTCATGTTATGACATTGTTCCCCGAGATGATTATGCAGGGGATTACCACCAGCATTACAGGCCGTGCCATGGAAAAGGGGATTATCGACGTAGAGGCTGTGAATATCCGTGACTACACGCTGGATAAGCATAATAAAGTAGACGATTATCCTTATGGTGGTGGCGCAGGAATGCTGATGCAGGCTCAGCCTGTGTTTGACTGTTATCAGGCTATTTTAGAGCATATCCGGGAACAGAAAAAAGAATTGACCCCTGAAAGTGATTCTAAGACACCTAGGGTTTTGTTTATGACGCCGCAGGGCAAGACCTTCCATCAGGAGATGGCCAAAGAACTGGCAAAAGAAGAAGATTTGATTTTCTTATGTGGTCACTATGAGGGAATCGATGAGCGCGTGCTGGAAGAAATCGTTACGGATGAGGTTTCCTTAGGAGATTTCGTTCTGACTGGTGGCGAACTTCCTGCCATGGTGATGATTGATGCCATTTCCCGTATGGTGCCCGGTGTTTTATCAAACCAGGATTCCGGTGAAACAGAAAGCTTTGCTGATCATTTACTGGAGTATCCGCAGTACACAAGACCGGAGACCTGGAATGGGAAAAAGGTTCCGCCTATCCTTTTGTCTGGTGACCATGCGAAGGTGGATGCCTGGAGGCTGGAGCAGTCCAAAGAGCGTACAAAAGTAAAGCGTCCGGATTTATATGCGATTTACGAGGCGGAGCATCCGGAAGTACCCAAGAAGCCTAGACGGAAAAAGAAGAAAAAAACGGAAGAAAAGGAATAAAACCCTTGCAATTCCGATGACATTGTGATAACATTCTAATGTTGCTGAAAAAGATGGTCCTCTGTTGCTTCGCATTAAGAACATCGAATCAAAACAAAGATAGGAGAAAAAAATGAACTTAAACACAATCAAAGAATTAGAAGCAGCTCAGTTAAAGAGCGAAGTAGCAGAATTCAACGTTGGTGATACCGTTAAAGTTTACGGTAAAATCAAAGAAGGTAACCGTGAAAGAATCCAGATCTTCGAAGGTACTGTTATTAAGAGACAGGGCGGTAGCAACCGTGAAACCTTCACCGTTAGAAAATTCTCCAACGGTATTGGCGTAGAGAAGACTTGGCCATTACACTCCCCTAACGTAGAGAAAATCGAAGTTGTTAGAAGAGGTAAAGTAAGAAGAGCTAAATTGTTCTACTTAAGAGATCGTTACGGCAAGAAAGCTAAAGTAAAAGAAATCATCTAATTGATTTGAAAAGACTGCACAGTGTGCAGTCTTTTTTATTGCCACAAGGTGGTTTTAGCAGTGAGCTTCGTGGTATAATGAAACATAGTGTTTACAGAGGAAAGGACGCTAAAGACTGCGTGAATTATGAGAAGACGAAATAAAGGACTCTCTTTTTATACAAAGCGAAAAACCTTGACGATGCCAATGGTAAAAGAAATACTTAGCTGGGTTTTTGTTTTTTTGCTATCCATTTTACTTGCTTATGTTTTTGCATTCTTTTTTGGGATTCGTACCAGCGTAATCGGTAATTCCATGGAACCGGGAATTGAAAGTGGAGAAGAGATTTTAATCAACAAGTTTTTATATAGTTTTACAAGCCCGGGACGAGGAGATGTAGTTGTATTTCGCCCAAATGGAAATCAACGTACTCACTTCTATGTGAAGCGTGTTGTTGGTTTGCCTGGAGAAACCGTGCAAATAACGGATGGTAGAGTGCAGATTAACGGTACTTTTTTGGATGATGAGCAATTTGATTTAATGGAAGATGGTGGTATTGCTACTGATGGTATAAGGTTAGGTGAGCACGAATTCTTTGTGCTAGGGGATAATCGAAACAGCAGTGAAGATTCCAGATCTGCCAATATCGGTGCAGTAGAAGAAGACAACATCGTTGGAAAAGCCTGGTTTCAACTTGGAGGTGAAACAGGACATGCTGGATTTGTGAAATAATAGTAGTAAAGGTGTATTTATGAATTATCAATGGTATCCGGGTCATATGACAAAGGCCCGTAGAATGATGGAAGAAAACATCAAATTGATTGATTTGATGATAGAACTGGTGGATGCTCGTATTCCGGTTTCCAGTAGAAATCCGGATATTCATACATTAGGACAGAATAAATCCAGATTGATTGTATTAAACAAGTGTGATTTGGCAGATGAAAAGATTACGAAAGAATGGCTGGCCTTTTATGAAAGCCAGAATGTCACCGCTGTTGAAGTAAATGCAAAGCAAAAGAAGGGTGTGGGACAGATTCAGTCCGCAGTACAAAAAGCCTGCCAAGAGAAGATTGAACGAGATCGTAAACGTGGCATTATCGGTAGACCGGTTAGGGCCATGGTAGTGGGAATTCCAAACGTAGGGAAATCCACATTGATTAATGCTATCGCCGGTAGAAACACGGCACAAACAGGTAATAAGCCAGGTGTCACAAAGGGCAAACAATGGATTCGATTGAATAAAAGCATCGAGCTATTAGATACTCCCGGTATTTTATGGCCAAAGATGGAAAATCAGATTACAGGACTTCATCTAGCCATGATTGGGTCCATGAATGATGAGATTTTTCAGATAGAAGAACTGGCGTTAGATACAATCAAGTTTTTACAAAAAGAATATCCAAGCCTTTTAGCCGCAAGATTTCCTTCCTGTGAAGGATTAGGCGAAGCGGAGGCACTAAGATGCTTAGAGGGAATTGCAAAGGATAGAGGTTGCTTGAAAAAAGGAGAAGAATTAAACCTGGAAAAAGCCTCCAATATTCTTTTGGATGAATTTAGAAACGGTAAACTAGGAAGATTTACACTGGAGAGACCAAATGACTAATACTACAAAAAAACACAGCGCATTACGAGAAATTCTGAATACAGGATTATATTTATTACTGATTTTTGTTCTTACCTGGTTATTTATCACCTACGTAGGACAGCGTACACAAGTGGTGGGAAGCTCCATGTATGACACCTTGGAGGATGGAGATAATTTAATCGTAAATAAGCTTGGATATCGTCTTCATGATCCGGAACGATTTGATATTGTGGTATTTCCTTGCGAAGGCGAATTCTTTATCAAGAGAATCATCGGACTTCCGGGAGAGACAGTTCGCATCGATACAGAGGGTAAGATTTATATCAACGAAGTTTTGCTGGATGAAAACTACGGATATGAAACCATTGAAGATCCCGGTAGAGCAATCGAAACTTTAGTACTGGGTGATGATGAGTATTTCGTACTGGGAGATAATCGCAATAATTCCCGTGATTCTAGAGATTCTATGGTTGGGAATATCACTCGAGACAGAATCGTGGGTAAAGCGTTTATCCGTATTTATCCTTTTGACAAATTTGGAGTTTTAAAACATCAATAATGGAATCTATCGCAGAAATTAAAGGAAAACTAAAAGAGGCAGAAATAGCAGATTTGCCTGCACTTATGGCAGGTTATGCAGAAGATGGCAGAAGTGGAGTAGTGGCCGCTATCGCATCTGCACAGAAGCGTATTGATGCCTATGAGAAAGAAGTGGCCCGGATTGAAACCATGAAGCGTTTTGAAAAGGAATATGATATGTATTCCTACATCTGCGGCATTGACGAAGTAGGCCGAGGGCCTCTTGCAGGACCGGTAGTTACGGGGGCTGTGATTTTACCAAAGGATTGCAAGATTCTCTATCTAAACGATTCCAAAAAATTATCCGAAAAAAAGAGAGAAGAGTTATATAGCGTCATCACCAAAGAGGCAGTGGCTTATGCGCTTGGATTTAATACACCGGAGCGTATTGATGAAATCAATATTTTACAGGCCACTTTAGAAGCCATGAGAGAAGCGGTAAGTAAGCTTTCTCCACAGCCGGACCTATTATTAAATGATGCTGTAACGATACCTAAGGTAGATATCAAACAGGTCCCTATTATTAAGGGGGATGCGAAAAGTATTTCTATAGCTGCGGCCAGCATTGTGGCTAAGGTTACAAGAGATCATATGATGGTGGAATATGACGAAATCTATCCGGAATATGGTTTTGCAAGTAATAAAGGCTATGGTAGTGCAGAGCATATAGCGGCCTTGAAGAAATACGGGCCTTGTCCGATTCATCGGAAATCATTTATTAAGAATTTTATCTAGGCAGGAGTAAGTTATGAGTCTGGGACTTGGAGGAGTAGGACAGCAACAAAATGTTCAGTCGGCTCAATCTGTTCAGGTTGGGACTCTTTCTGATGCGGCAAAACAGGCTCAAACCTTACAAATGGTAGAAAACTTAAAACCGGGACAAAGCCTGGCAGGACAAATCAAAAGTCTGGAAGGAAATACCGTAATTGTTGACCTTGGAAATGATGTGGAGCTTTCTGCGAAAGTGGAAAGCGGCACCAATTTGCAGGTGGGTCAGCAGGTTATTTTTGAGGTGAAAAGCAACCAGAATCTGAAGCTGGCCTTATCCCCTTTATTTACCAATTCTATGGCAAATCTATCTGCTGCGAAGAATGCTCTTGCAGCAGCAAACATGCCCGCAAGCGCGGCAAATCTCCAAATGGTCAATCACATGATGCAGGAAGGCTTGTCCATTAACAGACAAAGTCTATGGAGTATGAGAAGCATGACAGGTCAAATTGGCATGCAGCATACTTCAGCGGTAGTAGAACTGGCTGCTATGGGTGTGGAGATTACGCCGGAGAATGTCCAGCAGCTGGAGAATTATCATAACATGCAGTATCAGATTTTGGATGCTACGGATGAGTTACAGCAAGGCATTTCCGGCTTGATTCAAGATATGGCAGCTTCCGGTCAAGAGACGGGGGCGGTCCAGCTGATGCAAACGATGCTGGAGACACTGCAGGGAGATGCTGAGGCGCTGAATGGGAATGGCCAGGCTCTGAACACAGAAAGCCAGACGGTGAATGCGGAAGGTCAGACTGTGAACGCCGAAGGTCAGACGGTGAATGCGGAAGGTCAGATTGTAGCTACAAATGGACAGGCAGGAGAAGTAGTAACTCAAAACCAGAACAGCTTAATAGATGGAAAAGTTGTAGACCAAGGCCAAGGTATGACGGCTGAGGGTGAACTAGCAGGGAATGGTAACCTGAATGGACTTGGTGGCGGAACAGAAAACACCGGAAATACCCAGACAGTTGCAGGCAATGCAAATGGACAAGGAACCCAGAACGCGGCTGCATTGGAAGTTGGTATAGAAACGGGAACTGCCGTCGCACAAACTGGGGAACAATCACAGAATCAGATTCCTGCTGCATTACAGGATTTAAATGCACTTCTTCAACAAAACCCTGAGGAAGTATTGAAAACCTTGCATCGTGAGGGGCTGTCTTTTAAAGATTTAGCATCCCTATTTGATACCGAGTTTAAGGGTGCTGTGGAAAAGCAGTTTTTGCTGGAAGCAGAGTCTTTTGCAGATAAAGATACGGTTAAAGAGTATTATCAAAAACTAGGCAATAAGGTAAGTCAGTTATTACAGAACCTGACAGAAAGTGGAAAGGGAGATACAGCTCCTGCCCAGACCTTGCAGGGCATGCAGCAGAACCTGAATTTTATGGAAGCGGTGAATCAAGTATTCCCATATCTGCAGATTCCTTTAAAAGCCAGCATGGAAAACGCTCATGGTGACTTATATGTGTATGCCAATCAAAAACGTCATGCTACCAGCGATGGCAGTGTTAGTGCGCTGTTGCACCTGGAGATGCAGAACCTGGGCGATTTGGATGTGTACGTGAAGCTTTTGCAGAATAACGTATCTACCCACTTCTATGTAGAAGATGAAAGTATCATAGATTTCCTGGAAGAGCATATGGACTTACTGACGGAAAGGCTGGAAGGAAAAGGATATTCTGTAGCCAATAAAGTCAGCTCCAGGGAACAGCTGGGTGCAGAAGAAGGCACTAAGAGTGAAGATGTTATCAATCGCATCCGCGAGCGGGAAGGTACCAGTGACCAAGTGCTGGTTAGTATGAACGCATTTGATGTGAGGGCTTAGAAGCAATGGCTGAAGATAAGAATAAAGTAAAGACCGCTGTGGCACTGGAATATGATCCGGAAGACGAAGCACCGAAAGTAGTAGCCAGTGGCCGTGGCATTTTGGCTGAAAAGATTATAGAAAAAGCAAAAGAAGCAGACGTGCCGGTACATGCCGATGATAAGCTGGCGGATACCTTATCCAGACTGGAAATCGGAGAGATGATACCGCCGGAACTTTATGGCGTAGTGGCGGAAGTCTTGGTATTCGTAGATGCTATGGATAAGATCAAGGCAAAGATGGCTAAAACGCCAAAAAAGAAATAAGACTGGGGTTCCGGTCTTAGTTAGATGGAAAGATAATAGAGAAGAATACATGAGTATAGAACAGAACAAAGACAGCATGCATATAGATAGGAAAGAGCAGGGATTTGGCCTACTCTTTCTTTTGCTTTTCCTGATAGCGGCAGTGCGCCTTGCGTGGATGCAGCCTATCGAAAGTGTTACCCCTTATTTTGCAGGCCCACCGGATGAACTGTCCAGATATATGATTCCGCAGTATATTTATCAGCATGGCACGTTACCTACGGGATTTGAACCGGAAGTACAGATTGGCGGTTATGGTGGTTCCTATGCCTTCATGCCGGGACTTCCTTATATTTTTATGGCACTTTTTATGAAAGTAGGAAGTCTGTTTTCCACAGATCCACATGTGCTGTTATTTAGCGCCAGATGCTTTAATGTGCTAATGGGACTTTTGATGAGCATCTATGTTATGACCATAGGAAGAATGCTTTTCAAAAAGCCGGAACACTATTTGCTGTTTTCCGCTATGGTGATTTTCCTGCCGGAAATGCTTTTTGTCCACACCTATGTGAATACGGATTCCATGGCCATGCTGGGGATTACCCTGATGGTCTATGCCTTACTTGCCATGTATCAGGAACAGGTCCGGATGAAATGGATTTGGTACTTTTCCATAGGGGCCATCCTGTGTACGTTATCCTATTATAATTCCTATGGTATGCTACTTGTGAGCATCCCGATTTTCATTGGAGCTTTTTACAAGGATAAGCTGGACACTAGGAATATGTTCAAGTATGGCTTCATCATCCTTGGCATATGGGCTGCAGGAAGCCTCTGGTGGTATATTCGCAACGGAATTATCCTAGATGGGGACTTGTTTGGTATGGCTACCATGTCTAGGGTGCAGGCTGAGACTGGACTTGGCGCCAGATGGTCCTATTATCAAGATGGAAAATCCATTATCGATATGTTCCGGGAAAATCAGCTGGTAAGAGGAATGTTTATTTCCTATATTGCTGCTTATGGGGGAAGGTCCATCTTTGCACCGATTTGGTATTACGGCTTGTATGCTTTGATTTTTGGTGTAGGGATTTTGTCCGCCCTGGTTTATTGCATTCGGCATTACAGGGAATTTGATGGAAAGGTAAAACTCTTTACTTGGATGATGATGTTAGAAGGCTTCATCACGGTAGGATTATGGCTTTACTATTGTTATGTGCTGGACTTACAGCCCCAGGGCAGATATTTACTGCCTGCGACTTTACCACTGATGTTTGTCTTAGGAAAAGGCTATGAAGCATTATCAGAATGGATGAATACGAAGTTTATCAAATCAGAACGTGCTATGCTTGGCTTGCTCTATATGTTCACCTTTGGCATTCTTTTCCTTTGTGTGTATTATGTGTTAAAGATTGTACTGCCGGTATATCGTTTTGTGGCATAACCTGATATAAGGTTTTTTAAGAAGTTAGAAAGAGATAGATTTGAGTAATACAAGAAAACTTGGCGGTGAGTATGAAAAGCTTGCCGCCACCTATTTGCAACAGCATGGTTGCAAAGTATTAGAACAGAATTTTCGAAATCGAAGTGGAGAAATCGATATCATCGCGATGGATGGAGAAACTCTGATTTTTGTGGAAGTGAAATATAGAAAAGATAACGCTGCCGGTAATCCCTTGGCTGCAGTAGACTTTCGAAAACAAAGACAAATCTGCAAAGTATCGGATTTTTATCGCTTGACCCGTGGCATATCGGAGTTCATGCCCATGCGATTTGATGTGATTGGGATTCTGGGTGAGGAAATCACCTGGATGAAAAATGCTTTTAACTATGTCGGTTAGTCAGATAAGGACGTAGAAGGCGGTTCTTATAGTTGAAATAATAACCAGAGACCATTGGTGAAATAGATGACAGTATATGAGAAATTAGTACGTGCAAAAGATGAAGCATATAGAGAATTTCAGGTGAAACTTGTTCCAAATATCGATGCATCTACCATTATCGGTGTACGTACACCGGACATGCGACGAATCGCAAAGGAAACCTTTCGAAGCGAGGAACGGGATGCCTTTTTGCAGGACGTACCCCACAGGTTTTACGAAGAAAAACTGGTGCACTTTTTCATGCTGGCGATGATCAAAGACTTCGATGAATGCGTAGAGAAGGTGGAAGAATTCCTGCCTTATGTGGATTGCTGGCCGTTATCCGACCAAGCCACACCTGTTGCATTCAAAAAGAATCATGAGAAGCTACTACCATATATCAAAAAATGGATTGCTTCTGACCATGTCTATACAGCCAGATTTGGCATGCGTATGCTGATGAGCGAATTCTTAGATGGGGACTTCAAAGAGGAGTATCTGGAATGGGTAGCAAATAAGACCGGTGAGGACTACTATTTAAAAATGATGGTGGCTTGGTATTTTGCCACAGCCCTGGCAAAACAGTATGACGCTACTGTGAAATATATTGAAGAGCATCGGTTAGAGGATTGGATACATAAAAAGGCGATTCAAAAGGCTGTAGAAAGCTTTCGGGTAACACCGGAGCATAAAGAGTATTTGAAGAGCTTTCGATAAACTGGGGCGGCGGTGACAGTTGGGACGACGGTAATACCAACTGGGATATGATTTTAAGAAAAGCTTACTGAGGGTTCAGCAGCCAATGATAGACATACATAATTTTACGCAGCATTCACTGGAAAACTTTGATTTGAATCTTCTACAAAAAGAAGTCGATGGTGGTGTGATTACTACAGCTCAAATTGATGAAATATCAAAGCATCCGGATGCAAAATCCATCATTATATCCGGATTAAAGCAGGACACATTTGAATATTTTATGACGAAGTATGGAAATCAATTTGAAGCCATTTCTTTTTGGAAGAATAAACTGGTAGAAGATTTATCTTGCTTAGGAGATTTGAAGAATATCAAGTTCATTCAATATTTCTTTAATCAGAGAGCTACTACATTATGGGACATGTCACGTAATGAAAATCTGATTGGATTAGGAATATATGACTTTAGCAGATTGCATGACATCAGTCAGATTGAAACTGCAGCCAGTTTAAAATGTTTCCATCTTGGAGATGAAGTGACTCCTGGTATGGTAGTGCACTCCCTTAAACCTTTGACTAAGACTTCTATTACGCATTTTGAATGGTGGGGAAAAACGGTAGAGGATAAAGATTTTGCATGCCTTTCACAAAGTAGTATTCAAGAATTGGAAATGAATCCCACACAGTTCACGTTGGAAGAACTAACTGACTTGTTGGCACATTTTTCTACTCCTTTAAAAGGGTCTATTACCAAGCCTTATGTTAAACTTGGAATCAAAGACAAAGAAGGTTATCGTGAGTACTATCAGCTATGCAAAAGAAAGAAAACTTGCGAGAAGGGAGTAGACGACGAACGATTCCAGAAATACTTGGATGAGTTTGAAACACTTCTTGATTCGAAAAGAGAATGGAAAGAAGGAAATTCTTTCACATATATAACGAATGTATAGGAGAAGACAAAATGTTTGAGAGACTGGATGAGTTTATTGAAGAAGAATCTGATGAGATGCTCGTAACAGGCGGTTGGGGTGACGATAAGATTCAGGAGTTAGAGAAAGAAATTAATCTGCAGTTTAGAGAAGAATTAAAGGAATTCGTTCGCAAATATGGTCTACTGATGGGATATGGAGTGGAAATTCGTGCTTGTGGACGAAATGGAAAATCCCAGATGGTGGAAGATACGCTTAGTCTTCGAGAAGATGGACTCGAGAATAAGTACATTGTCATTATGAACAATGATGAGATTAAATACTGCATGGATAATGAAACCGGTAAAATCGTTAACTGGGGCTTAGATAATGGTGAGGCATACCCAGAGGCAGATGATTTAGAAACCTTCATTATGGATCAGTTAGAAGAAGCCAGAGATAACTGGTAATCCTTGAGGGAAACATTTAATGAATTATACTTTTAAGAAAGCAAGCATCGCAGACTTGGATATGCTGGTTGAAACTCGAATAAAAGTACTCAGAGCTGCAAATCTCTTAGATAATCAAGTAGATATGTCTGAGGTGGAGACGGAATCTAGAGAGTATTATGAGAAGGCTTTGAGGGACGGTAGTCATACAGCATATCTTGTTTTCGATGGAGATAAGTTCATCGGTGCAGGCGGAGTGAGTTATTATTCGGTGATGCCGACGTATCATAATCCTAGTGGCCGAAAAGCATATATCATGAACATGTACACTAATCCAGAGTACAGAAGGCGTGGTATTGCGTATAAAACTTTGGAATATCTAGTCGCTGATGTTAAGTCGAAAGGAATTACGATGATAACCCTCGAGGCAACAGATGCTGGAAGACCTTTGTACGAGAAATATGGTTTTTGTATTATGGAATCGGAAATGGTTATAGAGGTTGTTTAGATGATTCTAATGAAAAACATTATATGGATAGGCATTATAAAAAAGATATGAGAGATAAGAATAGATTTCAAATACTAGCTTTGCTTGCAGCTTCCTGCTTGATGGTGGCGTGTGGTCATCAGGACGCATCTCATGATGATAAATCTAAGAATGAAACAGAGACTGCAAAAATCGAAGAAGAAACACTGGAAGAAGATACAGAAACAATTGAAACAGAAACACTGGAGACAGAAACTTCTGAAACTGAAACTAGTGAAGAAGACGAAGCAGCAAAACGCGCAGCATATTATGATCAATATGAGAAATATGTGGATTTCATCTCTTCCAAAACAAAGGATCAATTGGAAACGGAAATAGATGAAGAGTCTGACAAGTTATATCAAGACTTTCTTGCAGGAAAAGCAAAAGCAGTTTACGACAAAAAAGGAGACTTTGGGCAGTATATTTGCTTATCAGAAGTCTTAGAGGATGGACAAAGCTATACCCTTACGGAAATGGAAGAAAAACTGGTGGCGGAAGGGCAATACAGTGAAGGATGGTTATATGAAATTACTGAAGTATCCTACATTGATGCAGGTCTGGATGGGAACTATGAGCTACATTGTGCAATCGGGGCTTCGGAATTCAATCTTACGTTGATTGTAAAAAACATTGGTGGGAAGCTTAAACTTTGTTTTGCGGGAGATTCCTGGAGTCGCTGCGAAACGAATGTATATTATAACGGTGAAATGGATTCCTTTGGATCTAGTGGTGCTGTAAGTCATGGTGGCGATCACGGATACATTGATGCAGATGGTAACTTCCATTTTTGGTATCATTTCCATGAAGATGGTTATGAAGCAGGAGATGATGGAGAATTAGAGTATTGTAATCACTTTATCGGTCGTCACATTTATATGTGGCTGGAATCCTTTACTTTTGGACAAGAAGATGGCCAAAACTATTACTTTTTCACCCTTGAAGATGAGGAGCGTGAAGAGGTACCGGAAGATAAAAAGAACCCGAAAGACCCTTATAAACTTGCAAAAGAAGCCTTGGAGGCTGAGGGACTTACCGTGGTTACCGAAGAGGATTACAAGGATATGATAAATATGCAAAGGATGAAAATCGGTTTTACGGATGATCTATATCAGTATGGCGATGAACTAAAGCCGGAGCCTTATTGGTAATGCTTATTGCAATATTCAAATTTTAGAAGGAACTATTTATTGTGTTACAGTTAAATCAATTAAAAGAAAATCGTACCTGGGGAGCTATCGTCATCAATATCTTGCTGGCTGCTTTTAGCCTATTTGTAAATGGGTTTGGAATCTACCTTACCATTCAGGCAAATATCGGAACCAGCCCGTGGGATGTACTGCATATCGGTATGTCCAAGAGTTTAGGTATCCTGTATGGTACAGCATCCATCATCGTAAGTCTTACCATATTAGGCATTGATATTTTCCTGAAAGAGCCCATTGGAATCGCTATGTTTATTGATTCTATCGTAGTTGGGAAATCTGTGGATTTCTTTAATCATATTCATGCAGTACCGAAGTGTGATTCCATCGTCTATGGTATTCCCGTGATGATTGTAGGTCTATTCATTATGGCGTATACCCAGTATACCTATATGAGTGCTGCACTTGGTTGTGGTCCTAGAGATACGCTGCTGGTTGGTTTAGCAAAGAGGATGAAGAAAGTACCGATTGGCGCTATTAGTATCGGACTTTTAAGTCTAGCTACCTTTATCGGCTGGCTTCTAGGTGGACCGGTAGGTATCGGTACTTTGATTTGTGCCTTTGGTATGGGACCGATTATGCAGTTTGCATTTTCTACCGTGAAATTCGATGCCACTCATGTGCATCACCAAAGACTAGATGAATCTGTAAAGACGCTGATTACCAAGAATGTGGCGTAGGTTTGTAGGAAAGGAAGTATGATAGATATGAAAGTATTGATTTTAAACGGTAGTCCAAGAGCAAATGGAAACACTTCCGTAGCAGTAAATGAATTAGTAAAGACCTTTGAAACAGAAGGCATTGAAACCGAAGTGATGCAGATCGGTAATCAGGATATCAGAGGATGTATCGCGTGTGGTTCCTGTGGTAAAACAGGGAAATGCGTATTTGACGATGCTGTGAATCTGATTGCACCGAAGTTTGAGGAAGCGGATGGGCTGATTGTAGCTTCTCCTGTTTATTATGCATCTGCAAATGCTACGTTGATTGCCTGTCTAGATCGTCTATTCTATAGCACCAGCTTTGATAAGACCATGAAAGTGGGCGCTAGCGTTGTGGTAGCTAGACGTGGAGGCTTATCTGCTACTTATGATGAGCTGAATAAGTATTTTACCATCAGCGGTATGCCTGTGGCTTCTAGCCAGTATTGGAATAGTGTCCATGGTAGAACTCCCGGGGAAGCAGAGAAAGACTTAGAAGGTCTTCAGACTATGAGAACACTGGCTAGAAATATGTCTTTCCTGATGAAGAGTATTGCTCTTGGTAAGGAGAAATTCGGCTTACCGGAGAAAGAAGAACACCTTTGGACACACTTCATATCTGATTAATAGGTATATTTATGGCAAAGTGCAAGGTTTGTTTCAGACAATGCGATATCGAAGAGGGAAAATTGGGATTCTGCGGTGGACGTACCTGCAGAGCTGGAATTGTAGTGCCGGAAAACTATGGTAGAATCACCAGTTTGGCTTTAGACCCAATCGAGAAGAAACCGCTGAACCGGTTCTACCCGGAAGTAAGATTTTGTCGGTGGGTAGTTATGGGTGTAACCTGCGTTGTCCATTTTGCCAAAACTATGAGATTTCTTGGTCAGATGAGGTGGCTTTTGTCAAAAAAGAGGCCCGGTACATTTCACCGGAGGAGCTTGTGCGTATTGCAGAAGAGCAAATGCCTTACGGGAATATCGGTGTGGCATTTACCTATAATGAACCTTTGATTTCCTACGAATATATCCTAGATACTGCGAAACTGTTAAAGCCAAGAGGTCTGAGGACGATTTTGGTATCTAATGGTATGGCCTCGGTGGAAACAGTTGGTGAACTCTTTGACTATGTCGATGCTATGAACATCGATTTGAAAGGCTTTACGGATTCGTATTATCAGGACCTTCTGAAGGGAAATCGTCAGATGGTGATGGATTTTATCACAGAAGCAGTAAAGCATTGTCATGTGGAACTGACTACTTTAATCATTCATGGGGAGAATGATACAGAAGAGGAAATCCGTGCACTAAGCCAATGGATTGCTGATTTGAAAGATACTGCCGGAAATCAGATTGGACAGAATATACCACTACATTTATCTAGGTTCTTTCCTAGATTCCATATGAAAGACCGAGATGCCACACCTGTGGATCTTGTCTATCATTTCAAAACGGTAGCAGAAGAGTATTTAAATTTTGTCTATACGGGGAACTGCTGATGAAGAAGAAAAAAAGTGAAGGTTTGTCTATTATTCTCATTATTCTAGGGGCTGTCATGGCCAGCTTTTCGGTTGCTTTGATTTTGCTACCAAATGATGCCATTGATTATGGTACAGCGGGTGTAGCGATTATCATCAGTAAACTAACCGGATTATCTTTATCATTGTGTGTATTCTTTGTCGTAGTACCTTTTATCATAGCCGGATTCTTGGTACTTGGACGGAAGTTTACTTTGAAAGCCGCCATTGGATCTATTGTCTATATGGTTGGTCTTGAATTCTTTGAAGAAATCCCATTTGAATTGAATACGGAGCACTTTTTGGCTGTTGCTTTTGGTGGTGCGATATTAGGTGCTGGTTTATCTTTGATTCTACGTAATGGCGGATGCATCGATGGCTCGGAGATTCTAGCCAACATCGTAGTGAAGAAACTTTCGGATAAGACCGGACGAAACTATAGTATGACACCTATACTGCTGGCATTTAATGCTATGGTATATTTTACTGTGTTCTTGGTCATCGATGTGAATGCAGCGCTACTCAGTCTACTGGTATATGTAGTCGCTACAGCAGTCATCGACCACTATACAGATCACTTCGAATCCATCAAGCAGGTTACGATTATTACCCAGGATCCTGATGGCATCATCGATGCCATCAAGAAAGAACTTAATAAGACCTGCACTATCATGGATTCCAGAGGTGCGATTCAAGGTGAGAACAATACCTTGATTTGTTATATCAGTTATTTCGAATTGCCGATTATGAAGGATATCATTTCTACACATACCGGAAGTTTTAGTACCATATCCACGATAGATGAGATTCTGAGATAACCTTTAGGGGAGGAGGCAGCTATGGGGATTTTAGCAGCTTTTATGGTTCCGCATCCACCGCTGATTGTACCGGCTATCGGCAGAGGCGGCGAGAAGGTAATTGCTGAGACCACACGGGCATATGAGAAAGTCGCAGATGAAATCGCAGCTTTAAAGCCGGAGACCATCATCATTACCAGTCCGCACAGTATCATGTACTCGGATTATATCCATATCTCTCCGGGAATGAGAGCTACCGGCAACTTCGCTCAGTTTGGCGCACCCAGTGTATCTTTTACAGAAGAGTATGATTATGTTTTGCGTGATAAGATTTGCGAGATTGCAGACGAGGTGGGATTCCCTGCCGGTGTAGATGGGGAGAGAGACCCTAGGTTAGACCACGGCACCATGGTGCCGCTTTGGTTTATTCGACAGAAATACACTGGGGGCAAAATCATCCGTATCGGTTTATCGGGTCTAAGTCTTTCAGACCATTATCGATTTGGTGAGATGATTCAAAAGACTGTAAATATGACTGGTAGAAAAGTGGTCTTTGTAGCCAGCGGGGATTTATCTCATAAGTTAAAAGAAGACGGACCCTATGGTTTTGCACCGGAGGGACCGCAGTATGATGACCGTATCATGGATGTGGCTAGGAGAGCAGCATTTGATGAGTTGATTACGTATAGTGAATCGTTTTGTGAAAGAGCTGCCGAGTGTGGACACAGGTCCTTTACCATTATGGCTGGTGCATTAGAGGGAATGAGAGTGAAGCCTACTGTATACTCTCACCAGGATGTCACAGGTGTAGGGTACGGTATTGCCTCGTTCTATCCAATGCAAGGAGATGAGAAAAGCAAGAGTAATGATACTTTTGATCCTTATGTGAGGCTTGCATGGGATTCTTTAGAAAGCTACATAGCGCATGGTAGTGTATTAGATTTGCCGGAGGATTTGCCGAGAGAAATGTACACCACGGCGGCAGGTGCTTTCGTGTCTATCCATGAGCATGGAATGCTTCGAGGTTGTATCGGTACGATTTTCCCGACTACAGAGTGTGTGGCAGAGGAGATTATTCAGAATGCCATTAGCGCGTCTACCAGGGACCCCAGATTCCGACCGATTACAGAGGATGAGATTCCGTTTTTGGAAATCAATGTAGATGTGATGGGAACACCGGAACCAATCGATTCACCTTCCCAGTTAGATGTGAAGCGTTATGGTGTTATCGTTACCAAAGGTGGCCGTAGAGGTTTGTTACTTCCTGATTTGGATGGTGTAGATACAGTAGAGGACCAAATAGCCATTGCAAAACAAAAGGCCGGAATTAGCCCTTTTGAAGAGGTGGAATTACAGCGATTTGAAGTCATCAGGCATGAAGAGAAGTGATGAACTAAGAAAAGCTCCCTGCGGGCAGGGAGCTTTATTTGTATCGGTTTAAATATGACCTTCGCGAGCATAAAGCTCGATTTTTTCTTTAATCTTCTGAGTAGGAGTGGTAAGTGCGTCCATAGATACGTTGTGATTCATGTGGTCGATGATGGATGCAATCAGCTTATTCATATCTGCTGTGATGTACCATTCTCTTTCCAACAGTTCCGGAATCTGATAGGTGCAGTTGGTGGTGATTACCTTATCAAAAAGGCCTTTGGCATAGGCTTCATCAAAAGCTTTGGTGCCTTCGGTAAAGAGACCAAAAGTGGTGCAGATGAAGACACGTTTGCATCCCATTTCTTTCAGCATACGAGCAGTGTCTAACATACTTCCACCGGATGCAATCATATCATCTACGATGATGACGTCTTTGCCTTCGATATTATCGCCCAGGAATTCGTGAGCGACGATAGGGTTTTTACCATTTACGATGGTGGAGTAGTCACGTCTCTTGTAGAACATACCGGCATCTACACCCAACACGTTGGAGAAGTATATAGCTCTATCCAAAGCGCCTTCATCTGGAGAGATGATTAAGAGATGTTCTTTATCAATCTTGATGTCCGGAACATTTGCAAGTAGGGATTTGGTGAACTGGTAAGTAGGCATGAAATTATCAAATCCACAAAGTGGAGTAGCATTCATAACTCTTGGGTCATGGGCATCAAAGGTAATGATGTTGGACACGCCCATGCTTTGTAATTCTTCTAATGCGTAAGCGCAGTCTAAGGATTCTCTACCTTTTTTACGATGCTGTCTGCCTTCATAAAGGAAAGGCATAATGACATTGATACGATGTGCTTTACCTGCAGCAGCAGCGATTACACGTTTTAAATCCTGATAGTGATCATCAGGGGATTTATGATTTACCATTCCATACAGGGAGTAGGTACAAGAGTGGTTACATACATCTACTAAGATGTATAAGTCTTTACCACGAACAGTTTCATGGAACATTCCCTTGCTTTCGCCGGAGGAAAATCTAGGGCATTCTGCATCGATGAGATAATTGTCTGCATGATATCCCTGAAATGCCGGATCTCCTTTAAAGTTTAAGTGGGTCTGCTTACGAAATGATACTAGATAATCATTAATGATTGCGCCATTCTCTTTGGCGGAATCTAATGCCAGTAGTTTAAGGGGAGCTACCGGTAACCTGTTTTCCAGAAGTGAAACGTCAGCCATGAAAATCTCCTTTAATACATGATTGTATTGCCGAAAATAATTTACATGATTTCTAGTGACACGTCAAGGAATTTCTTGTAAAATAAAGTGTTGGATTTTGTCCTTTTTTTGGGGACTTTGTCTAAAAGGAAGTTTTATGAGTAAAGAGAAAAAACACGTCATCTCCAAGGTTTTACCCGGTAGCATTGCGGAAGAAATGGGACTGGAGATTGGAGATGCCATTACAAAAGTAAATAACGAACCCATTGAAGATATTTTCGATTTCCAGTTTCTCATGCAGGATGAGTATGTAGAAGTGACTGTCCTTACCAAGGACGGGGAAGAAGCTGTCTTAGAAATCGATAAAGAGTATGATGAAGACTTAGGCGTTGAGTTTGAAAATGGTTTGATGGATGATTACAGGTCTTGTTCCAACAAATGTATTTTCTGTTTTATTGATCAAATGCCTAAGGGTATGCGAGAAACCCTGTATTTTAAAGATGATGATTCCAGACTTTCCTTTTTACAGGGAAACTATGTGACTTTGACTAATATGTCAGAGCATGATATTGAGAGAATTATTAAGTATAGACTGGAACCAATCAATGTATCCTTTCAAACCACCAATCCGGAGCTTCGATGCATGATGCTGCATAACCGTTTTGCAGGAGATGCGCTTCAAAAAGCCAGGAGACTCTATGAAGCTGGCATCCAGATGAACGGACAAGTGGTATTATGTAAAGGGGTGAATGATGGCAAGGAGCTTGCCAGAACCATCAGCGACTTATATGAGTATTTGCCTGTGGTGCAGAGCGTCTCTGTGGTACCGGTGGGGCTATCGAAGTATCGTGATGGTCTTTATCCACTGGAGCCTTTCGAAAAAGAGGATGCTGAGGCAGTCATAGATTTGATAGAAACTTGGCAAAAGAAAGCCTTTGAGGAGTTTGGATTACATTTTATTCATGCTTCTGATGAGTGGTATGTACTGGCTGATCGAGAGCTCCCGGAAGAGGAACGCTATGATGGTTACTTACAGTTGGAGAATGGCGTGGGTATGCTTAGACTCATGCTAAATGAATTCCATCAGCGATTAGAAGAGCTTAAAAAAGGTGGATTTGTCCCTGCACCCGAGAAGATGACATTAGCCACCGGCAGACTGGTATATCCTTATATCAAAAAGATGGCTGATCGAATTATGGAAGTTTATCCGCAGATGGATTTACAGGTGGTGGCCATTCGCAATGACTTCTTTGGTGAACGAATCACGGTTTCCGGTCTTTTGACAGGACAGGATATCATTGCGCAGTGCAAAGTACTGGATTTGGGACATCGTTTGATTCTCCCTGGCAATGTACTGCGTAGCGGGGAAGAAGTATTCCTGGATGATTATACTTTGACACAGGTCAGAGAGACTTTAGGTACGCAGATTGATATCGTAGAAGGTAGCGGCAAGAGTTTTGTAGATACTGTACTTCGCGTATAGCGTTGTATTTAGATTTGTTTTATAGAATGGAGTAGTATGAGTAAGAGTAAGAGAAAACCGGTAGTTGCAGTGGTAGGTAGACCAAATGTGGGAAAGTCTACGCTGTTTAATGCCTTGGTAGGTGAGAAAATTTCTATCGTGCAGGATACCCCTGGTGTTACCAGAGATCGTATCTATGCAGATATTGAGTGGTTACAATACCATTTTACTTTGATTGATACAGGTGGTATTGAGCCGGAAAGTAAAGATATCATCTTATCTCAGATGAGAGAGCAGGCGGAAATCGCCATTGAGACTGCAGATGTCATTTTGTTTATGACGGATGTAAAACAGGGCCTTGTGGATGCGGATGAGAAGGTTGCCAATATGCTTCGTAAAGCAGGCAAACCTGTAGTACTATGTGTCAACAAGGTAGATAACTACGAAAAGATGCTTCCGGATGTATATGAGTTTTATAATCTGGGCATTGGAGAGCCTTACGCTATTTCCGCTGCCAACCGTACCGGAATCGGTGATTTGCTGGATGAGATTGTGAAGTTTTTCCCTGAAACAGATGGAGAAGAGGAAGAGGATGAACGTATAAAGGTAGCCATTGTTGGTAAGCCAAATGTAGGTAAGAGCTCTTTGATCAATAAGCTACTTGGGGAGAACAGACTGATTGTCAGCGATATCGCTGGTACCACCAGAGATGCCATTGATACAGAAGTAAAATACAATGGTAAAGAATATGTCCTGATCGATACTGCCGGCGTACGCCGTAAAAATAAAATCAAAGAAGAACTGGAAAAGTACATGATTATTCGTACCGTAAGTGCGGTAGATCGAGCAGATGTAACAATTCTGATGATTGATGCTACAGAAGGTGTGACAGAGCAGGATGCCAAAATCGCCGGTATTGCCCATGAGCGTGGAAAAGGTATGATTATTGCCGTAAACAAATGGGATGCCATCGAAAAGAACAATAAATCCGTGAAGGAATTTACGGATGATGTGCGAAAGACTTTATCCTTTATGCCTTATGCAGAGATTCTCTTTATTTCTGCTCAGACAGGTCAGAGATTACCAAAGCTCTATGAGACCATCGATGCAGTCTATGAGAATAATACCCTTCGTGTATCAACCGGTGTGTTAAATGAGATTATGTCAGAAGCAGCTACCTTGCAGCAACCGCCACAGGATAAAGGTAAAATGCTTCGTCTGTATTACATTACCCAGGCGGCAGTAAAGCCACCTACCTTTGTTATTTTTGTCAATGATAAGAAACTGATGCACTTTTCTTACCAGCGTTATTTAGAGAATAAGATTCGTGAGTCCTTTGGATTTAGAGGAACTCCACTTCGATTCATCATTAGAGAGAGAAATGAAAAGGAGCAGAAATAATGGTTCGAGTATATTGCGTTCTACTTGGATATGTATTTGGCATGATTCAGACATCCTATTTTTTAGGAAAAGCAAAGGGAATTGATATTCGTACGAAAGGATCCGGTAATGCAGGCACCACCAATACATTACGAGTTCTTGGACCGAAGGCAGGACTATTTGTTCTGGCTTGTGACATTTTAAAAACCATGATTGCCTGCTTTATTACCAAGCAGGTGTTTGTACCACAGTACCCGGAGATGAGCTATCTTTTGGTGATGTATACCGCTGCAGGTGCTATTTTAGGACACAATTTCCCGTTTTACCTAAAGTTCAAAGGCGGAAAGGGGATTGCGGCCACAGCAGGTTTGATTCTTAGCTTACCTTTAAGCTTTATTATCGTTGGTAATATCGCTTTCTTTGGTACCTGGCTGACTACCAAGTTTGTATCCCTGGGATCCTTACTTGTGTATGTATGCTTCTTTATCCAGCTTGTGATAGAAGGACAGCTTGGCATGATTCAGTATAAAGGCGTTGCAATGCCTAACAATTATCTTTATGAGATGTATGTGGTGTGCTTCTGCCTTGCGGCTCTTGCGTTCTTTATGCATCGCAAAAATATCGTAAGACTTCTCAAGGGAGAAGAAAGAAAAACTTATTTATTACATAAAAACCAGCAATAACAGGGGGTTCCTATGGCTAAAATAGCTTTAATTGGTGCCGGTAGTTGGGGCACCGCTTTATCAAAAGTAGTGACTGATAATGGACATGATACTTGCGTTTGGTCCATTGATCAAAGAGAAATAGATATGCTTCGGGAAAAACACCAGCAGGTGGAGAAACTTCCCGGGGTTATTCTTCCGGAGGGTATTCTCTATACCACGGATTTAGCAGAGGCAATTAAAGGAAGAGATATGCTTGTACTAGCTGTTCCTTCTCCTTTTGCCAGAAGCACAGCACAGAAAATGAAAGAGTTCGTAGAACCGGGTCAGATTATTGTCATTGTTACAAAGGGAATCGAAGAGTCCACTTTGATGACTATGTCTGATGTGGTGGAGCAGGAAATACCACAGGCTGATGTGGCAGTGCTTTGCGGACCTAGTCATGCAGAGGAAGTAGGAAAGGGTATCCCTACAACGATCGTAGCTGGTGCCCATAGTAAAGAGACGGCCGAGAAGATTCAGGCAGCCTTCATGAACGAGTATTTTCGAGTATATACCAGTCCGGATATGCTTGGTATGGAACTTGGTGCTGCCCTGAAAAATGTCATTGCCCTTGCTGCCGGTATGGCAGATGGACTTGGATACGGGGATAATACAAAAGCAGCGTTGATTACCCGAGGTATTACTGAGATTACAAGACTTGGCGTAGCTATGGGCGGCCATATGGAAACCTTCTATGGTCTTACCGGTGTAGGAGATTTGATTGTTACCTGTGCCTCTATGCATTCCAGAAATCGTAGAGCAGGTATCCTGATGGGACAAGGCAAATCCATGGATGAAGCCATGAAAGAAGTCAATCAGGTGGTAGAAGGTGTCTATTCTGCAAAGGCCGGCAAAGTATTATCTGAAAAATATCAGATTGAAATGCCTATCATCGCCCAGATCAATCAAATTCTTTTCGAAGGAAAAGATGCTAGCCTGGCGGTGAAGGAATTAATGCTGCGTGATGGTAAAAATGAAATCCAGACAGATTGGAAGTAAGTGTCAAGATGAAGTGTAATAACTGCGGTAACGTATTTGACGAAAGAAAATATCATAATATTTGTCCAAAGTGTGGCCTGTTTCAAAGCGAATTAGAGCAAAATGGTCCTTACCAATATGAGGAGACACCCGGCTTTGAGGTGGAGGCAGATGATATCAAAGACTTCAATACCGGCTTTGAAAAGGTAGATATTCCTGAAATGGAAGAGACTACAGAACATCAAAATGAGAAGGCCCCTGGTAAAAAAGGAAACAAAAAGAAACAAAACACTGCTTATCAGGCGGTACAAGCAAAAGAAAAAGAGAAAATCAATCGGAAACCCTATTTTATTGTGATGGGATGCTGTGTTTTGCTCAGTTTTTGCATCCATTCCGTAATGCCTCTCAATGTAGAGAATAAAAAGAGCGAATTCTTGAAATCAGCAGAAACTTTAAATTATGAAACAGTGGAAGCCGTTCTGGGAACTCCTTTTGCATATGGACAAAGTACCATGGTGGTAGATTCTTGCGAGACAGTAAATCCGGAACTTGCGGCTCCTTTTATTGCGGAAGGCCAGAAACTTATACAAGTATCCTATCATTTTGAAAACTATGTATGGGACAGTGACACGGATGATGCGAAAATCTTTGTGTATGACCCTGTAGCAGACCAGTATAAAGCAAATTTCCTTGAAACTTTAGAAGAAGAGAATTTGCGTACCATGAAGTTATCAATGGGACTGGCAGATACCGACCCAAGGGAACACACCTCTCAGGACACCGGGGATATGGTTCCGGGTTACTTTTTGTTTTCTGTAGATGAAAAAGCGGATGAAGTTACTTTAGTTCTAGGTATCAAGGAAGGTTATTTTAATGATGATAACAGTGGACGTAGAGATATCCAACATTTGAAAGAACGCCAGAAAGTGGTTTGCCCTATTACAAGTGCTACTATGGTAAACGAAGCAGAGGATGAATAAGCATGGGAATTAATTTTAAATATGCGCTATTAACAATTGGGGTTGCGGTGATTTCTTTTGCAGCACCATTTTCGGGCTCCAGTGATAAATTATCCGATTTAAGATCTGAAATGTATGATGTGAATACCAGTGGACTTTTTCGTACAGAGTCTATCACAGCAAAAAAGGTAGAGGATTTAGATAACCTTCCCGGTTTTTTGAATCACGCTGTCATAGAAGATGCAATCCTTAACAGTGATAGCGAATTATATCAGTTTGATATCAAACTGGCCAATATCGGAAACACTGACATTTCTTATGGCTATAATGATTTTATGTTTGGCTATTGTTATGATGAAAATGGCGAAAAATTATATGGGGTAACCTCCTATAATGATCGTATGTATGAAAATGCGGCAGGAAACTATATTGAAAAGACTTACGGCGAATACGTAATTCCGGTAGGCGAGACAAAGACTGTAACCATGTATTTCTTTGTGCCTCAGGGGGCAAAGAAGGTGGATATCGAAACCTACAATATGGAGAATGAAGATTTAGCAGAAGATTATAGAACTTTAATCGGTACCGTAGATTTATAAGGATTCATAAGAGAGGGCTTTGACAGTGATGTCACGGCCCTCTAATAATTTGCATTCACCACTACCACAGGCGTCGCAAACTCTATCCTTGGTTTTCATGGGATTATATTCATGACCACAGGATAAGCATTTTACTTTCATGGGCACAGGTTCGATGATGAGTTTTGAGCCTTCTAAAACAGTGCCCTCTGCGCACATGTCATAGTATTTGTGCAAGTACTCCGGTAAAACATCAGTCATTTCACCCACTTGTAGGGTAAGGGCAGTAATTCTATCGATTTTTCTTTTTTCTGCTTCTTCCAATGCGATATTCATAAATCTTTTTACTATACTAAGCTCGTGCATTTTCCTGCCTCCAACTTCATTTATTATACTGTGGTTTCTAACGGCTTACCACAAAATTTTCTTTACTTTTTTACTTGCCTTAGGTACAATGAGGTAAGATAAAGGCTGAGAAAAGAAGAAGTAATCAAAATATCCTTACAGAGAGCTGCCGGCAGGTGAGAGGCGCAGGGCAAGGTTTTGATGAAATACATCTTGGAGCTGCGCACCGAATTTTATTAGTAGGCTGCGACGGAGGACTACACGTTATCGTAGTGAGGGTATCGCGAAAGCTGTACCTGCTGAGGCAGACAGTGTGAGCTGTTTGTGAATAAGGGTGGTAACACGAGATTTTTATCCCGTCCCTGTGTAAGGGCGGGATTTTTTTATGCCTTGCTCTTGGCTTATGAGACGTTTCGCAATCTCATAAGTTTGTTTTAGCGAGAAAGAAAGAGAAAGACGAGGAAAAGAACATGCAGATTTATGAAGAACTAAAAGAAAGAGGCCTGATTGCGCAGGTGACAGATGAAGAGCATATCAGAGAGATGATCAATAACGGAAAGGCTACTTTCTATATTGGCTTCGACTGTACAGCAGATTCTTTAACAGCCGGACATTTCATGGCGCTTACTTTGATGAAAAGATTGCAGCAGGCTGGAAATAAACCAATCGCTTTGATTGGTGGCGGTACTACTATGATTGGTGACCCTTCCGGACGTACCGATATGCGTAAAATGCTGACAAAAGAAGACATCGATCACAACGCAGAGTGCTTTAAACGACAGATGGAACGCTTCATCGAATTTGGTGAAGGCAAAGCCATGATGGTAAACAATGCAGATTGGTTACTGAAACTAAACTATGTAGATTTGCTTCGTGAAGTAGGTGCTTGCTTCTCTGTCAATAACATGCTTCGTGCAGAGTGCTACAAACAGCGTATGGAAAAAGGACTGAGTTTCTTAGAGTTTAACTACATGATTATGCAGTCCTATGACTTCTATCACATGTTCCAGGAATATGGTTGTAACATGGAATTTGGTGGAGATGATCAGTGGAGCAATATGCTCGGTGGTACTGAGCTTATCCGTAGAAAACTTGGCAAAGATGCCCATGCCATGACCATTACTTTACTGACAGACTCTCAGGGCAAGAAGATGGGTAAAACAGCCGGAAATGCTGTATGGCTGGATGCTAATAAGACTACTCCTTACGAGTTCTACCAGTATTGGAGAAACGTTGGGGATGCTGACGTATTGAAATGTATCCGTATGCTGACCTTCCTGCCTTTAGAGCAGATTAATGAAATGGACAAATGGGAAGGGGCTCAGCTCAATGAAGCAAAAGAAATCTTAGCTTATGAACTGACGCAGATGGTACATGGTACCGAGGAAGCAGACAAAGCAAAAGAAGCTTCCAAGGGTCTTTTTGCCGGAGCCGGAAGTATTGAAAATATGCCAAAAGCTGTACTTTCCGCTGATAAATTTACAGATGATAAAATTGATATGATCTCTGTTCTTGTGGAAGCCGGCTTAGTGGCAAGCCGTGGAGAAGGCAGACGTGCCATTGAACAGGGTGGTGTTGTTGCAGGAGATGAGAAGGTTACAGACATTCATGCTTCTTTCGACATGAGCCAGTTCACCGGAGATGGTATGATTGTAAGAAAGGGTAAAAAGAACTTCAAACGAGTTGTGGTTGAATAAGGAGTACCTATGGATAAAGTAGCATTATTGATTCCTTGCTATAACGAAGAAAAAACCATTGCCAAAGTCATAGAGGATGCCAGAAGATTTCTTCCGGAAGCTGTGGTTTATGTATATGATAATAACTCAACAGACAATACCGCTAAAATTGCAAAAGAGCATGGCGCTATTGTGAGACAGGAAAGACAGCAAGGAAAAGGAAATGTACTAAGACGTATGTTTCGTGAGATTGATGCGGAATGCTATGTGCTGACAGATGGAGATGACACCTATCCTTTGGAAAATGCGAAGGAAATGGTGCGTCTGGTTCTGGAAGAAAAGGCAGATATGGTGGTTGGTGACCGTCTCAGCAGTACTTATTTTTCGGAGAATAAGAGACCTTTTCACAATCTTGGAAACAGCATGGTGAGAGGTTCTATCAATGGCCTGTTTCACTGTGACATCAAGGACATAATGACGGGATATCGAACTTTTAGTTATAATTTCGTGAAGACATTTCCGGTATTATCTAAGGGCTTTGAAATCGAGACTGAAATGACTATCCATGCGGTCAACAACAATATGCAGATTGCCAATGTCATTGTGGATTATAGGGATCGTCCGGAAGGCAGCGAAAGTAAGCTGAATACCTATTCTGATGGCTTTAAAGTACTTAGAACCATCGCTAGGTTATTTAGGGTGTATAAGCCAATGCAGTTTTTTTCCTTAGTCAGTCTTGTTTTATTACTGATTTCCTTTGGTTTCTTTTTACCGGTATTTTTGGATTACGTAAAGACGGGACTTGTGGCGAAATTCCCCACATTGATTGTATGCGGATTTGTTGCACTTGCAGCAATCCAGTCCTTCTTTGCAGGCATGATTCTTTCCAATAATGCCAATAAGGATCGAAGAGACTTTGAGTTTCAACTTGGTTTGATTGAAATGATGAGGAAACAAAATGAAAAGTAAAAAGCTGGATGGAACTGCCATTAAGCTGATTGCCATCTTTTGTATGCTTATCGACCACATCGGAGCAGCAATAATTGAAAATGGAGTAATGGAAGGGGCTTTACCAAGAAGCCCCTTTCTTACAATCGATTTATTCTTAAGAGGCATCGGTCGCATCGCATTTCCGATTTTTTGTTACACCTTGGTGGAGGGATTTACATATACACACAATAAAGCAAAGTACTTGGGACGGTTACTGCTATTTTGTGCGATTTCTGAAGTGCCCTTTGACGCAGCTTTTTCCATGAAGTTTATAGACAATGGACATCAAAACGTGTTTTTTACATTAGCACTGGGGCTTATGGCCATGATTGTCCTGGATTGGGGCGAAAAACAGATTGCCAATAAGTGGATTTTGGGACTTTTTGATTTCATGATCACCTTTGGATTTATGGGGCTGGCGGAAGTATTGTCGACAGATTATAGTGCATGCGGGGTGTTAGCAATTCTGTCGATTTATTTCTTACGTAAAATCCCTATTTTAGCAATTGTGGCACCGACTCTTGTACTGGTGCTTTTCTATCAATGGATAGAAGCACCTGCGGCCTTATCCATTCCTATTTTGCTTTGTTACAATCACCAAAAGGGTAAGGGACTTAAGTATTTCTTTTATGCATTTTATCCGCTACATTTGGCGCTTCTGTACATTTTGCTATACTTTGTCGTTTTGCAGAAGTAAATATGGCAAAAATTGTACAAGAAGGCGCATTTTGCTTCTTGTTGTAGCGACTACTTAAGAGTAAAATGAAATTGTGTCTAGGGGTAGGCATTGTTTTTTCTAAGACGAATATTTTGATTGGGGGCATCATTATGCAAAGAAAGAAGGTATTCAAAAACTCGTCCAAAGAAAAAGGGGAAAAAAAAGTAACTACAGTTGGAGGCAAAAAGGGAAAAAGACTTTCTGTACGATACAGGATTTTATTTCCGGTATTGCTTTTAGCAATCATTGCTATTTTAGCCAGCTTACAGGGCCTTACGAATAGTAATCATGTGTATCAGAAAGCAAAATTGATTTCTCAGAAGTATCTGGTGCGTTTGGAAACAGCAGCTGATATGGAAAAGAATATGCAGGAGCAGATGCGCATTGTAAATGGTATCTTGCTGATTGACATGAACACCTCCAAAGCAGATGTGGAAAAGGCGGAGCAGAATCTATCTCAAGTAATTTCTCAGATGGACACTTATATCGACGCCATTATGAAGGACGCATCTGCAGAAGAACAGGAACTCCTTCAAGTGTTTACCAATCATTACAATATGTATTCTACTTATCGTGATGATGTGGTGTCCAAAAATCATGAAGGAAACAGAGCACAGGCAATTTCTAACAATAACTATATTGTTGTGACCAGCTCCGAACTGGTATTTACAGACTTAGAAGGTCTCCGGGTTATCGAGAAGAGCTTATCAGATGGAGCAGTGACCGAACTTGGCAAGTCCTACGCTAATACAAGAGTTGCTACCGTGGCAATTATCATTTTTTCTGTAGTTGCTTTAGGTATTGCTGTTTTGATCACCCATTTTTCTGTTCTAAAACCACTTTTAGCTACCGGTAAAGAATTAAATCGAATCATTGATGAAATTGAAAAAGGGGAAGGTGACCTTACCAAACGAGTTACCGTTACAGGAAATGATGAAATCGGTAGATTAGCAGTTGGTATCAATAAGTTTATTGAGACCCTGCAGAATATTATTCGTCGTATCGATCAGTCTACCCTGCAGATTAATCAGGTAATTGAAGCGGTTGGAGATGATGTAAGCACTTGCAATGATAATGCGCAGAATATTTCTTCGGCGCTGGAAGAGCTTTCTGCCACCATGGAAGAAGTTTCTGCTACTGTTACTACGGTAAACGAAAATACAGCTGCAGTAGATGATCATGTGAGAATTATTTCTGATGAAACAGAATCCATTCATCAGTATGCGCAGGAGATGAATGACAGAGCCTCCTCTTTAGCCCAGACAGCCAAAGAGAACAAACAGGCTACAGCTGAAATGCTGGATCAAATTGTAGCTGATATGCAAAAGGCCATTCAGGATTCTGAAAGTGTAGATCAGGTTAATGCGTTGACAGATGAGATTCTGAATATTTCCAAGCAGACGAATCTGCTGGCACTGAATGCTTCTATCGAGGCAGCCAGAGCAGGTGAGGCTGGTAAGGGCTTTGCGGTAGTTGCTGACGAAATCCGCCTACTTGCAGATTCCAGCAGAGATACAGCCAATAATATTCAACAGATTAACGGTATGGTTATTAAGGCCGTAAGAACTCTTTCTGAGACAGCCGGTGATATGATCAGCTTTACCCAGGAAAGAGTATTGAATGATTATGACGGCTTTGTACAGTCCGGTGAGCAGTATCAGGAAGATGCAAACCATGTCAGTGGTGCCATGTCTGTATTTGAAGATAAAACCAAAGAGCTATCTCAGATTATGGTTCGCATGACAGACTCTATGGATGGTATTTCCAAGGCAGTGGAGGAAAGTGCCAATGCCGTGACTTCTTCCGCGAATAATACCTCTTTACTGGTAACCGATATGAATCATATTAATCAGAGCATGCAGGACAGCGCAGCTACAGTAGAGGGACTGAACCAGGAGATGCATGTGTTTAAGAATTTCTAAGATTTTTTCAAGGATAGTAAGCTTAGGCTTTTATCATAAATCAATACTTATCAGGAGGATATTATGAAATTTTTTATCGACACAGCCAATGTAGACGACATCAGAAAAGCAAATGATATGGGTGTAATTTGTGGTGTTACTACAAACCCATCTTTGATTGCAAAAGAAGGCAGAGATTTCAATGAAGTAATCAAAGAAATCACTACAATCGTAGATGGTCCTATCAGTGGTGAAGTAAAAGCTACTACAGTAGATGCAGAGGGCATGATTAAAGAAGGTCGTGAAATCGCTAAGATTCACCCTAATATGGTAGTTAAGATTCCTATGACAGTGGAAGGCTTAAAAGCAGTTAAGGTTTTAAGTGCAGAAGGAATCAAAACAAATGTAACTTTGATTTTCACAGCAAACCAGGCTCTTCTTGCAGCTAGAGCAGGTGCTACCTATGTATCTCCATTCCTTGGCAGATTAGATGATATCAGCACCACCGGTGTAAATCTCATTAGTGACATCGTTACTATTTTCGAGAATTACAATCTGCCTACAGAAATCATTGCAGCATCTATCCGTAACCCGATTCATGTTACAGATTGTGCTCTTGCAGGAGCTGATATTGCAACTGTACCTTACAGCGTAATCGAGCAGATGACCAAACATCCTTTAACAGATGCCGGTATCTTAAAATTCCAGGCTGATTACAAAGCAGTATTTGGTGAATAATTCTTTATGTAATTTTGTCAGATCAGATATGACAAGAATAAAAGGCTATCGAATATAAGTATTCGATAGCCTTTTGCATTAGGACTGAAATTTCTTTGCTGCGTAAGCTAAAATAGCGGAGACGGTTTTTGCATCTTGCAGTTTACCACTATAAATCATTTGCAGGAGTTCCTCCAAAGTGTAAATTTCCACATCGATGGCTTCTCCTTCGTCTAAGTGTTGCATGCCGGGATGCAAGTCTTTGGCTAAGTACACATCTATGAATTCATCACAGAACGCAACGGTGGTCTTTAAAGATAATAGAAAACTTAAATCGTCGCTTTGATATCCTGTTTCTTCTGCCAACTCTCGTTTGGCACATTCTATGGTAGGCTCTGTTTTGCTGTCTCTACTTCCTGCTGGAATCTCTAAGGTTTCACGTTCGATGGCGTTACGATATTGGCGAACCATAATGATGCGTCCATCCTCTAAAACAGGGAGAACAGCAGCGGCACCCATTCTATGATCTAGGAAATCCCATTCTTCGATTTTCCCATCCGGTAATCGCATGGTGTCTTTATAGATGTCCAATATCGCTCCGTGCCGTAATAATTCTCTGCTGATTCGTTGTACATGTTCTTTCATTTTACTTCTTCACCTCGCTACTACTATGCTATAATAAAATCACCAAATTGGAAAGCAGGAGGATAAAGGGGAATGCTAAGCCAGGAAAGAGTAGACGCTATACTAGATGAAATGTCTCAGATTCAGTTGGGGCAGATATTGATTACAGATCCCATGGCTATCTATTATCTGCTGGGGTACTTATTTGATCCTGGCGAGCGATTTTTGGGATTGCTTCTTAGAATTGATGGCCACCATGCACTGATTGTGAATCGCTTATTTCCGATTCATGAAAATTTAGGCGTGAATGTAGTTATCTATGATGATAGAGATCCCATATTGGAAATGCTGTGTGATTATTTGGATCCCAGATTGCGGCTGGGAGTAGATAAGAATCTGCCGGCCAGGTTCTTGCTCCCGATGCAGGAGAGACGCATTGCATCCAGCTTTATGGATTCTTCTTTTATCATTGATACGATTCGTGGCATCAAAAGAGAAGATGAACAAGAATTGATGAAAGAAGCCTCCAGGGTCAATGATCTTGCTATGGAGAAGTTTAAAAAACTGATTCGTTCAGGTATTAGTGAACGAGAAGTTGCTGCCAAAATGCTACGAATTTATCAAAGCCTTGGTGCCAGTGATTTTTCATTTTCACCGCTTGTAGCCTTTGGAGCAAATGCAGCAGATCCCCATCATGTACCAGACGGAACAGTGGTTATGCCGGGAGATAATGTACTCTTGGATGTGGGGTGCCGCAAGGATATGTATTGTTCAGATATGACCAGAACCTTCTTCTTTGAAAAGGTATCTTCGGCTCATAGAGAGATTTACGAAATTGTTCGTAGAGCGAATGAACGTGCCATTGATGGCTGTAAACCTGGGATGCTGTTAAAGGACGTGGATGCCCTTGCAAGAGATTACATTACAAAGAAGGGTTACGGTGATTATTTTACCCATAGATTGGGGCATTTTATCGGCTTAGATGTGCATGAAGCAGGGGATGTTTCAGCAAGTAATGACGCAGTTGTGAAGCCGGGTATGATTTTTTCCATTGAACCGGGTATTTACTTACCAAATGAGATGGGCGTTCGAATCGAAGATCTGGTTTTGGTTACAGAACAAGGCTGTGAAGTTTTAAATCATTACTCAAAGGAACTGGAAATTATTACAGATTTGGATGAATAAGATGAGTAGAGAAACAAGAGGAATCCTGGAAGCTGTTAAAAATGGGCGTATTTCTGTAGAAGAAGCTGAGAAATTCTTTAAGAGAGCGCCTTTTGAAGAATTAGACATTGCGAAAATAGACACCCACAGAGAGATGCGCAGTGGTTTTCCTGAAGTGATTTTTTGCTCCGGAAAAGCGGATGAACATTTACTTCGCATTACGAAACAAATGGCAGAAGAGACGGGAGAGTTTTTCGGTACCAGGGCCAGTGAAGCACAGTTTGAACTGGTACGAAAGAGCATTCCGGAAACAGAGTATGACCCTGTATCTCATATTTTAAAACTCACAAATCCAAATCGAAAACGAGAAGCTATCGGATGTATTGCTGTTTGCACTGCCGGAACCGCGGACATCGCAGTTGCGGAAGAAGCTGCGCAGACAGCAGAATATTTTGGTTCCCACGTAGAGCGTATCTATGACGTGGGAGTCAGTGGAATTCACAGATTATTTTCAAAAGTCGATGTGATACAAAGCGCGAATGTAGTGGTGGCTATAGCCGGTATGGAAGGTGCTTTGGCAAGTGTCATCGGTGGTCTTGTAGATAAGCCTGTGATTGCTGTACCTACTTCGGTGGGGTATGGCGCAAACTTAGGAGGGGTTTCTGCTTTACTGACTATGATCAATTCCTGTGCCAACGGAATTTCCGTGGTGAATATTGATAATGGTTATGGGGCAGGATATATTGCGACTCAAATCAACCGACTCGCTTGTGGAGAATAATACGTGGAAAATAAAAACATTTTACTGGAGTGTGAATCGGGAATTAGCGGCGACATGTTTGTGGCCGCTTTATTGGATTTAGGAAAGGAACAGGAAGACCTACAAAAGGGGCTGGAGACTGCACTACAGTCTCTTCCTTTGCCGGGATTTACCATCAGGATTTCTAGGGTAAAGAAAGCTGGTATCGACTGCTGTGATTTTGATGTCATCGTAGATAAAGAACACGAAAACCATGATCACGACATGGCGTATTTATTTGGTCATTTAGATAGTGACTTGGAAGAAAGACATGAACACCAGGCAGGACATGAGCACCATAGTCATCATGAAGAACATCATGGTAGAACTTATTTAGAGATTAAAGAAATCATCCAAAAGGGAACTCTAACGGAAAATACGAAAGAGCTTGCTCTTCGAATTTTTGCAGTATTAGGAGAAGCTGAGGCAAAAGCGCATGGAACTACACTGGATGAAGTGCATTTTCATGAAGTAGGCTCCGTAGATTCTATTGTGGATATTGTAAGTGCTGCTTATTTAATGGATGCCCTGAAGATAGATAGAGTCTATGTGGATACACTCTGTGAAGGAAGAGGGACTATCAGAACGGCCCATGGTATCTTACCTATCCCGGTGCCGGCAGTGTCGAGAATCTTAGAAGCATATCCGATTACGATAAGTCGTGTTCCGGTGCAGGGAGAACTGGTAACCCCTACGGGAGCAGCGATACTTGCATCTATTTGCGATTTTCAAAAGGCGCCGGAGACATATCAGATTCAGAACACAGGCATTGGAGCAGGAAAAAGAGAGTACGAGGTGCCTAGTATGGTTCGTGTGCTTAGTATCCTTCCAAGTGAAAGGTCGGCAGATACCATATGGAAATTGGAATGCAATGTAGATGATGCCCCTGCAGAAGAACTGGGATACTGTATGGACAAGCTTTTTGCAGCCGGTGCAAGGGACGTGCATTTTATTCCTTGTATGATGAAAAAGAACAGACCGGGCACCATGATTTCTGTCATTTGTAGCAAAGAACAAATCCCAACCATGGAAGATATCTTGTTTCATGAAACTACTACCATAGGAATCCGAAGATGCTCTATGGAAAGAACTGTTTTACCTAGAAAACCACGTAGTATAGAAACTGCGTATGGTTCTTTACAAGTGAAAGAATGTACGTTGCCGGATGGAACCATCAGACTCTATCCGGAGTACGATAGTATGAGAGAATTAGCCGAGAAAACCGGCAAGAGTATGTTAGAAATTAGGAAACTGGTGGATTAAATACATGAAGTTTTTACAGAAAATTGCCAACTTCATAGCTCTTTTAGTGGCGCTTTTATTTGCCTTTGTGATTTTTTGCCATTTCAATCCTGATGTATCGGAACGTCTGGGGGATTTTTTGCAAAAAATCATTCCGGAAAAGCAGGTGGAAGAAACCATTGCGGAAACGGAAACTGATGCTTCGGGGGAGGCCGGAACCGAAACTGGCAGTGAAAGTGCTGTGGCCAGTCCTTTAGTGGTCCAGGAACAGGGCAATGCATTAGGAAATCCTATGGAACTGGCTAAAAATACGTCAGAAGGATTGAACGGAGCCACCACAAGCGATTATGTGGGAGCTGATAAAGAGAACGTAAAGGCTCCGGAAGACAGGCAGGGACTATCCGGTTATCAGGAACTGGAAGGGACAGGCCATAAGACCACCGAGGCACCAAATAGTGGATATGGAGAGACGGGAGAGAACCTGTCCTTTGATACTTCTATGTATCCTTACTATGCCATGCTCAATGATGACGGCAAGAAGCTTTACAAACAGATTTATGCCAATGCCAGTGTTTGTAATCCAACCTTTCAACCCATAGTAACCACAACTCCGGGTATGCTGTTTAATGTCTACACAGCCGTAGACGCAGACCACCCGGAATTATTTTGGCTTGATACCACATCCCTTTCCTATTGCTATGGGAGCAGCGGAAACATCGATGAAATCTACATTGATTTTTTAGAAATTGCGTCAGATTTAGATACTGCCAAAAAAGTATTTCAGGAAAGAGCAAATGAGTTTCTGGCAAAGGCATCCGGGCAAAGCTACGAGAAGCAGGAAGAAATCATTCATGATGCTTTGGTAGATTTCAACATCTATGATTTGAATTCTGATTATAACCAAAGTGCCTACTCCGCCATGGTAAATGGCTCAACTGTATGTGCGGGGTATGCCAAGGCTTTTCAGTATCTGATGCAGCAACTGGGGGTACCCACTTACTATTGCGTGGGGTATGCCGGTGAAATGCATGCTTGGAATATCATTAAGCTGGATGGAGAGTATTACAATGTAGACGTGACTTGGGCTGATACAGACCCTTCTAACTATACTTTTTTTAATAAGACGGATAATGACTATAAGGACTCACATTTACGTATGTATCTTTCTGTAAATTTGCCTGCATGTAATGGTACCAAGTACCACAAGACGGAAAATGAGAGAGTGACTGATAATTCCGTCTATATAGAAAAAGATGGTGCTTATATTACCGTGTATTATGATCCGAATGAGGAGGTACATAACGCAGAAGAGTACTATGAATTGTGTCTTCAAAAAGCTGCAGACTCTGCAGATATCAATTCCGCAACCTTTGCTGTACTGATTCCGGATAAAAGCTTTTATGACACCATGATTCAGATGTATAAAGGAAAAGACAGAACTACCGAATTTAAGGAATTTCTATCGAAACTCATTCAGGAGAAAAATGCAAAAGACGTGGATTTATACTACAAGGGCGTAAAACGTGATGATGGAAAATATGTGCTTGCACAAGAATTTCAATTTATCTATTAAATTAGGTATTGCATGTGAAAATTACTTATGCTAAATTTATTCAGTACGAGAAATTGTGATATATATTTCTTTCGATATAATATGGAGTAGATGGTTCCATAGTTTCTACCAGACGCCGACATGTCTGACTATCGAGAGAGCAGTATTCCTTATGGTATACTGCTTTTGATTATGTAGAAACGGGTACCTTTATAGGTACCTTTTTTCGTACAAAAAAAACAAGGGAGAGAAAGAAAATGGAAAAATTCTTTCAGGTAAAAGAAAAAGGTTCTGACGTAAGAACCGAAGTGCTTGCCGGTATCACAACATTTATGGCCATGGCTTATATCCTCATGGTAAATGCCGGTATGTTTTCAGAATTGGGAGTTGTAAGCTATAATGCCATCTACATTGCTACAGCAATCTCAGCTGTTGTGGGTACATTGCTGATGGCCCTGTTAGCAAACCTTCCGCTTGCACAGGCTTCCGGTATGGGTCTGAATGCATTTTTTGTTTATACCGTATGTTTTGGCTTTGGTTTATCTTATGCCAATGCATTGGTACTTGTTTTACTCGACGGTATTGTATTCGTTATTCTTACTGTCACCAATCTTAGAAGAAAAATCTTTGAAGCCATTCCAAAGGAAGTTCGTGTAGCAATTCCTGCGGGTATTGGTCTTTTCATCGCTTTCATCGGTTTCCAGAATGCGGGCATCGTTGTAAATGATCCTGCCACTTGCGTAAACCTTGCAAGCTTCAACGTATTAAACGGTTCTGCAACATGGGCAACTATTATGCCAATGCTTGTAACCCTTGTAACTCTTATGATCATCGGAATTCTCACAATCAGAGAAGTAAAAGGCTCCGTACTTTGGGGTATCGTAGCAGGTGCATTTGTTTACTATGTACTTGGTTTCACAATCCCTGGTTTTTATGATGGATTCTTTGCTAATATGAGCTTTAACCCATTCGCTGCTTTTGGCGCTTTTGGTAGTGAAGCATTCTTAAAAGTATTTACAGAAGGTTTTGACTTCTCCGGATACTTAGCAGATCACTCCTCTGCAAGCTTAATCATTTTGATTGCTACTACAGCTTTAGCTTTCTGCTTAGTTGATATGTTCGATACACTTGGTACTTTATACGGTGCATGTGCTCGTGGTAACTTATTGGATTCCGAAGGCAACGTACCAAACATGGAGAAAGCAATGCTTGCTGACTCTATCGCAACTTGTACAGGTGCAATCTGTGGTACTTCCACAGTTACTACTTTCGTAGAATCTTCTGCAGGTGTTGCAGAAGGTGGTAAGACAGGTCTTGCAAGTTTAGTTACTTCCGGTCTGTTCTTTGTAGCAATGTTCCTTAGCCCTGTTGCACAGCTGATTCCTGGTTGTGCTACCGCAGCAGCACTGATCTATGTCGGTGTCTTAATGATGAATGGTGTTAAGAACATTAACTGGCTTGACGCTGAAGCAGCACTTCCTGCTTTCATGGCAGTAGCTGTAATGCCTTTCACTTACAATATCTCTTATGGTATTGCAATGGGCGTTATCACAAGCCTTGTAATCAAAGTATGCACAGGAAAAGCAAAAGAAGTAAAAGCCGGTACATGGGTTATCGCGTTACTCTTCGCTGTTATGTTCTTTGTTACACATTAACATTATTTCATGCAAAGAAGCTCGGTTTGCGGTTTTCCGCAAATCGGGCTTTTTTTATGTTATACTTATGTCAGATTCATTTATAGGGAGGATTCTTATGGCACAAGTATATGAAAAATTACATGCATGTTATGAGAGTGTTCGTAAAATCACAGATTTTCAGCCAAAAGTAGCGATTGTATTAGGCTCCGGACTGGGTGATTTTGCAAAAGAAATTCAAGTAGAAAAAGAAGTTCCATATAGTGATATTGCAGGATTTCCTGTAAGTACCGTAAAAGGACATGACGGAAAGTTTATTTTTGGTTATTTAGGGAACGTACCGGTTGTATGTATGAAGGGCCGTGTACATTATTATGAAGGCTATGCCATGTCAGATGTAGTATTACCTACTCGTTTGATGAAACTGCTTGGAGCAGAGATTCTATTCCTGACAAATGCTGCCGGTGGAATCAATTCTGCTTTAAATGCAGGAGATTTAATGTTAATCACCGATCAGATTGCTTGCTTTGTTCCTAATCCATTGATTGGGCCTAACGAAGATGCTTTAGGCACCAGATTCCCGGATATGTCGGAAATCTATGATCATGCATTATCTGACATTATTCGAGACCATGCAAAAGCAAATAGTATTTCCATTGGAGAGGGTGTATATGCACAGCTTACCGGACCTTCCTATGAGAGCCCGGCAGAGATTCGTATGCTGAAGACCATGGGAGCCGATGCTGTAGGCATGAGTACTACAGTGGAAGCAATTGCAGCTAGACATATGGGCATGAGAGTGTGTGGTATTTCTTTCATTTCCAATAAGGCAGCCGGTTTGTCTGCAAATCCTTTATCCCATGAAGAAGTGCAGCAGGCAGCTGATGCAGCGTCTGAAAAATTCTGCAGACTCGTGAAAGATTCTGTATTAGCATTTGGAGGTTTGGCATGAGTTTTATTTCAGATGCCGATTTAATGGCACTGGCTTTGGAGGCAAGAGAGAAATCTTATTCGCCTTATTCTCACTTTGCAGTTGGTGCTGCACTGGTGGATAAGAATGGCAACGTATATCAGGGATGCAATATTGAAAATGCTGCTTATAGCGCTTGTGTATGCGCAGAAAGAAGTGCTTTCTTTAAGGCTGTATCTTCCGGGGTTACTTCGTTTGAAAAGATAGCAATTGTTGGTGGAAAGGCAGGAGAAAAGCCTACTGAAGTAGCTGCTCCCTGTGGCGTTTGCAGACAGGTTATGAGAGAGTTTTGCAAACCGGATCAGTTCCGTGTTCTTTTAGGTACTTCTCCGGACGATTGCAAATCCTATCTTTTGGAAGAATTGTTACCTGTTAGTTTTGGACCGGAGAATTTACAAGAAGCGTGACAATAAAGGATACTTAACGTGAAGGCTTTGATAATCGTACTTCTGCTTGTTTTAGCGTTTGTCGTGATCAGCCTCAGAGAGCAGAGCAAGCAGAATGAAAAAAAGAGAATAGCTTTACGAAATCAATTCGGTAAGAAACCAGCAAAAATGACCAGGCCACGTTCTACGCGAGGCAAAAGGTCATTTTTGTTGCAAAAAAGGTCGTCTGTTTATTCCTTGGACGATCAAACCTGGAGTGATTTAGGGCTAGATGAAGTACTTGGAAGGATGGATTATACGCTCACTTCTGCGGGAGAAGAGTCCCTGTACAGGGCACTTCGAGAACCTTCCTTTGACAAGGAAGAATTATCCTATCGACAGCAGGTGCTTCAGAATCTGAAGGGCCTTGTTGAATCGGAAGAGGGGAAAAATATCTTTCTGGATTTGCAGTTGGCATTTATGTCTATTGGCCATACCGGAAACTATACCTTTGCAGAGTATATGGAGCAATTGAATTCCAAAAAAGAGGAATCCTTGTTTTTATATATTCTTTTGTGGTGCTTATATGTGCCCGGCATTGTAACTTTGTTTTTTGAACCCCTTATTGGTGTATTCCTTTTGTTTTTCGGTATGTTTGTGAATGTAGCGGTACACCATAAGAAAAAGATGGGACTGCAGTTATATCTGGTGAGTTTTGGCTACTTGCTTCGCATGCAACATGTTGTGAAGGCTTTGGAGAAAAAGGATTTATCTATTTTTCCGAAAGAGACAGCCTGCTTAAGACGCGGACTTGAAGTTATGAAAGGGTTTGATGTTTTTTCAAATCTCACCATGTCCATGGGGAGTCCGCTTCAATCAAGTAATCCTATTGATGTTTTATTGTCTTATCTGCATATGATGTTTCATTTTGATTTGATGAAATTCAATCAAATGCTTCGGATTGCAAAGGCGGGTCAAAAGGAAATCGGTAGTATGGTTGAGGCAATGGGCAGAATAGATGTCTTTCTGTCTATGACTTGTTATCTGGCTTCTATAGAACAGTTTTGTTTTTCTGAAGAAGCAAATGTTTTTCGGATGGAAGAAGGATACCACCCACTTTTGAAGAATCCTGTGAAGAATTCCATTTCCTTGGATGGAAAAAAGGAAATTTTACTTACCGGCTCCAATGCATCAGGTAAATCTACGTTTTTACGAACCATGGCAATCAATGCATTATTGGCTCAAAGCTTTGGTATTGCTTTGGCGGATTGTTTTTCGGGTCCCTATGTCAGACTGATTAGTTCCATGTCGGCAAAGGATGATTTAAAAAGCGGAGAAAGCTATTATGTGGCTGAAATGATTGGGCTGAAAAGGATTCTGGATGAAAGTGCAAATGGTCAGGTACTTTGCTTTGTAGATGAAATCTTAAGAGGTACCAACACCACAGAAAGAATTGCGGCAAGTACGGAAATCTTACAGTATTTGCATAAACATGGAGTTATGGTTTTTGCAGCTACCCATGATATAGAGCTAACCAGATTATTAGATAGAGACTATCAGAATTATCATTTTGCTGAAACCTATGAGAAAGAAACCGGTAGGATTTCTTTTTCCTATCGTTTACAAAGTGGACCAAGTACCAGCAATAATGCCATTTTACTGCTGGAAAACTACGGCTATGATGCGGATATTATTGCGGCGGCAAGTAGTATGGTGAAGAATTTTAATCAAACAGGAAAATGGATGAATATAGATGAAGACTAATGTAAAGATTTTTTCCGATGGTTCTTCCAGAGGAAACCCGGGACCCGGTGGATACGGAACGGTATTACAGTTTGTGGATGCTTCCGGAAAATTGCACGAAAGAGAGTATAGCGCAGGGTTTAAGAAGACCACCAATAATCGCATGGAACTACTGGGCGCTATTGTTGGATTAGAAGCATTGACGAAACCATGCCATGTAATTCTTACCTCTGACTCCAAATATTTAACAGATGCTTTTAATCAGCATTGGATTGATGGTTGGTTGAAGAAAAACTGGAAATCTGCAGGTGGAAAAGCTGTTAAAAATGTGGATTTATGGCAAAGACTTTTAAAGGCTATGGATGGTCATGAGGTGGAGTTCTGCTGGATTAAGGGTCATGCCGGACATCCTGAAAATGAACGCTGCGACAGACTTGCTACAACAGCAGCGGATGGTGAAGGATTACTAGACGATACGGGAGCAGATATAGTATAATTAATTTCAGATTTGTGAAAGTGGGAGTGATGAGTATGCAACGAATTGCGAAATTTGAAAAAGTTTCTTTAGAGCAGTTTACCAAGGATTTCTTAACTGTATTCCCGGAAAGTGGTCCGGATGATGCAAAAGGAGTGTATGATCGTATCAAACTTCCGGAGCGTGCTACTTCTGGTAGTGCAGGTTATGATTTCTTTGCGGTATATGGTTTTACTCTTGAACCGGGCAAAACTATGAAAGTGCCTACGGGTATTCGAGTAAAGATGGAAGAAGGATGGGTACTGTCTCTGTATCCAAGAAGTTCTTTTGGTTTTAAGTTCCGTATGCAGCTTGATAATACCGTTGGAATCATCGATAGTGACTATTACAATGCGGATAATGAAGGACATATCTGGGTAAAGGTCACAAATGACACCAAAGTAAGTGCAAATGAAAAGGTATTACCGCTTCGTATCAATAGTGGCGGTGCATTTGTACAAGGCATATTCTTACCATTTGGCATTACTGAAGATGATGATGCAACAGCGGAACGCAAAGGTGGTTTTGGATCTACCAGCGCAAAACTATTTTAATCAAAACAATCACGAAAGGATGTCACTAAAGTGACATCCTTTTTTAGGGCTTTGGAGTACTTATTTATGAAATCAAAAATGACAGAATCTTTTCGATTCAGTGCGGTTTTGTCCCTGTCAGGAGGCCTGCAGGACGCATATACCTATAATTTACGAGATGGTGTATTTGCCAACGCACAAACAGGAAATGTGGTGCTTATGAGCCAACATTTGATGCAAGGAGATCTGAAACTAGCTTTGCATTATTTAGGACCTTTATTATCCTTTGCCTTGGGGATTCTGTTGGCGGAAATGATTGGGCATGACTTAAAAGAGGCAAAAAAAGTCACGGGGCAACAAGTCATCCTATTTCTGGAAATATGCTTGCTCTTTGTAGTAGGCTTTTTGCCTACATCCGTAAATATGCTGGCCAATGCCTTGGTATCTTTGTCTTGCGCCATGCAAGTACAAGGCTTTCGTAAGGTACATGATTACCCATATGCCAGTACTATGTGTATCGGTAATTTACGAAGTGGCATGGAGAGCTTTTCTGTTTATTTAAGAGATAAGGAAAAAAACATGTTGATGAAAGCTCTTCATTACTTTGGGATTATTTTTATTTTTGCTTTTGGAGCAGGTCTTGGAGGCATATTTTCTAGGCAAATCGGAATGAAAACAATCTGGATTTCCTGCATTCTTTTGCTTTTTGATTGCCTTTTCCTGTTTCGGAAAGTTCGAATACAATGAAGTTTAAGCATTCTTTACCAAGGGTTAAAAAAGTATTAATTATGGCTATTTTGCTTATCTTGCCAGGAAAAATAGTTATAATATAAGAGAAAGGTTATGAAATATGGAGGTGTAAGTCGTGCAGGAAGATTTTGTGGTAGAAAAGGCCAACGGCCTGAAAATCGTTGGTACTCTCTATACCCCTATGACAGAAGAAAAATTACCCTTAATAATCATGTTACATGGCTTTGGAGCCAGCTGTGAACTCCTTAGAAGGTTTTCGGATTACTTTAATCAAGCGGGTTATGCCTTTGCTGTATTTGATTTTTGCGGCGGTGGCCCGGACGTGAAAAGTGAAGGCGCTTTTCAAGATATGACAATCCTTACGGAAATCGAGGATTTGTCGGTGGTTGTAGAGTATTTTAAAAATCATCCGAAGATAGATGCAGATAGAATTGCACTCTTGGGTGAAAGCATGGGTGGATTAGTTGCATGTTGCTACTGTGCAAAGCATAGAGATATGGTCTCAGCCTTAGCTCTTTGGTATCCGGCCTTTGTGATACCCCATGACGCAAAAAAACGTTATGATGAAGGCATTACCGAGGCCTTTGGCCTGGATATGAATCCGGATTTTGATAAAATCGCAAAAGATATTGATGTCATAGAAATGATTCGGGAATACGGTAAAGATATCTTGATTTTGCATGGCGATGAGGATGAACTGGTGCCTTTGTTTTATTCGGAACACGTGGTGGAAGAATGCGAAGGAATTACCTTCCATTTGATGAGAGGCGCAGGCCACGGCTTCTCCGGAGAGAATGATAAAAAGGCCACAGACTATACGATAGAGTTCTTGAAAACTCATTTATAAATTTATGGTTGCAAAATGCTACGGGATTTGTTATAGTATCTCCCGTAGCATTTTTATTTCTATTTGTTTCTAAAAATCTTAGTTATTTCAAATTGATTTTTCGTGCTACATATTTCCAACTTTTATTATTTTTTAGAAAGGGTATTTATGAGAAAACAAATGAATAAGCGCCTTTGTATGCTTGGCTTTATTTTGTTGTACGTATGTAGCCAGGTTTTTCTGTTTCCATTTATGGGCGCGAAAGTAAACGCGGAAACAGAACAAGGAACCGTTGCGGTGATGAATGGCCCGGTTCGTTACGGGTTTAATGGAGGCATTCAGGTGTTTACGGCACCTACTTCGGGAATCTATAAACTAGAAGCTTATGGGGCACAAGGTGGCGCGGAATGGGGCACCGGTGGCGCAGCAGGCGGTTATGCCATGGGGTATAAAAAAATGAAGCAAGGGGAAAGCGTCTATATTTGCGTAGCTTCAGCTGCCAGTGGTACTTCTGCCGGCTATAATGGCGGTGGTGGAGGATACTTCGGCGAATGGGGCGGAGGCGAGAGAACCAGTGGCGCCGGCGGTGGCGGATGCACAAGTATCACTACCACAAACAGAGGCGTGCTTCGCAATTTCGCATCTAATACAGACGAAGTATTACTTGTAGCCGGAGGTGGCGGTGGTAATTTCCACGGGGAGACCTGGAATGGAGGAAAAAGAGACCGATATGGTACTCCTGGCGGTAGCCCAAAAGAAACAGCCGGATTTGGCCAAGGTACCGGTGGATCAGGAGCCGGAGGCGGTGGCTATTATGGTGGCGCCGGAGGTAGATATACCGCGGAAGGTGGTTCCGGTGGAACAAACTATGTAGGCCTTCCTGCATTTACTTTTGCTGGACAGACTTATTCCGGAGCAAGTAAAGCCGGTGGTCAGGGCGGAAATGGAATGTGTGTGATATCTTTTGTCCGATATTTGGTGGATGCTTCCAGACAGGGCGAAGAAGAACAGCATTTTATTGAACGCCAGGAAGTTTCCATGCCATTTGCTTTTTACGGAGCAGATTACGGTGTGTATTTGCAAGTGCAAACGGATTCGGAACAAGATGGTCTATCAGAGGATGGGTGGCAGGAATACGACCTATCTGCTGTGCCGGACTATCTACACGTAGAAGTAGAAGAAGATGAGTTTCATAATGGGCAGGTTACCTTTTCTTTAGAAGCCAGTCCAGATCTAAATCATTCTTATTATCGAATTCTGGTAAAAGGTCTTGAGGAAAACGCTACCTCAGCCTATTACCATGTGTCAGTAGATCCCTTGAAATTAGAGTATGTGTATACAGATGAAGAAATTCTTACCGTGGAAGCGGGAACGGTGCTGACTGCGGAGTCTTATCCTGTATATGTCCAGTACAATCATCCGGATTTACATATTCAGGTTGGCCAGGAAAACGAGAACGGCCTGGCGGTCATTCCTTTTAGCGACTTAAAGTATCTTTCGACAGAAGAAGAGGATACCATTACGCTTTCTACAGTAGGGGAGGCTAATCCCGTAACGTATCATGTGTGTCACCCAGATCTACCAACCGATGCAGTAAGGTATTTTAGAGTCATTGATACGACTTTACCTAAGTTTGAGGGAGTGGATATAAAAAATCCCAGTTTTACCAACCATGTAGAGCCAAAGACCTTTGAACTGGAAGTGAAAGCGGAAGATAACAGTGATGGAACTCTGACATACCGCATTGAAGACGAAAATGGCACTGTGCTAGCGGGACCTACAAGTGATCCGAATTTCAAGATTGATGTGGGACAAAACACTAAAATCATGGTGGTGGTCATTGATGAAAGCGGTAATGAACTACGACAGGAATATGATTTGGTATATGTGGATGAAACCGGTCCTTCTATTCAGAATATCAAGCACAATCATACCGCTTGGACAAAGGAAAACGTAGTGATTACAGTGGAAGCAGGCGATGGTATTTCCGGTCTGGCCCCGGAAGCATATTCCTATGATGAAGGGAGAACCTGGGTCAAAGAAAACACCCATAGCTATGGAGAAAACGGAACATTCTATGTATGGGTAAAGGATTTGGTAGGAAATATCACAAAAGAAAAAGTGGAGATTCATTGTATTGATAAAGATGTACCATCCATTTCGGAAATCATTTGTGACCCTGCCAGTAATTGGACCAAAGGAGATGCGGTTCTTACTGTGATTGCTAGTGACGCGGCTAGCGGATTTCCGGGAGAAGCCTATTCCTTTGATGGTGGAAAAACTTGGCAGTCTTCCAATAGCAAATCCTTTTCAGAAGCAGGAATTGTATCCCTTCAGGTAAGAGATGCAGTAGGGAATTTTGCAAAAATGAATGTTACCATGGAAAAGTCCTCTCTGATGGATCAGGCTGCAAATCTATTAAACGGAGGAAAGCCTACCCTTAGACAGGGTACCATTCATTCTGAAGGCGTGGATGTTCTTTATGGTGATGAAAACGGAAAGGAAGCAGAGAATCTGGTAGAACATCATCCCGGTGCAAAAGGTCCTGTGGCTGGACAGATAAGAGTAGTAAAAGAAAGAGGACATTGGTTTCAAAAACTTACCACAGCTCAAAAAGTCTTTGTTATAACTAGCGGAACAGTAATTACCGGTGGCGCTATTTGGCTTCTTCTATGGATGTTACACAGGGCGTGCCTTGTGGTACAGAACTTAGATGGGAAAAAGAAACATTTGGGTATTTTTCTTTTGAAAAAAGAAGGCCTAGAATGGGTACTGGATTTGTCTAAACTGGGATATGATAGTTCTTTTGCCGGTTATGAGTGCTTTTTGTCGGAAGCTTTTTATCGTACTCAAAAGAAAGGATATTTGACTTTGAAGACCCTTCAAAGGAAGGATACCAAGCGTATTGTAAAAAGGAGCGTTCGCTTTTACTTGAATTCCCTTTAACTTTGTGAGAAAATAAGCATTGCGCAAATGCGTTCATAAGAAAAGAGGTTTAAATATGAAAATCAGAACACGTTTTGCTCCCAGCCCAACAGGAAGAATGCACGTAGGCAACTTGCGTACTGCTTTATATGCATATCTGATTGCGAAGCATGGAGGCGGAGATTTTATCCTTAGAATCGAAGACACAGACCAGGAACGTCTTGTGGAAGGTGCCGTAGATATCATCAACCGTACTATGGCAAGCACTGGACTGATTCATGATGAAGGTCCGGATAAGGATGGTGGCGTAGGCCCTTATGTTCAGAGTGACCGTCAAAAAGCCGGTATTTATATGGACTACGCGAAACAATTAGTAGAAAAAGGTGAAGCATATTATTGCTTCTGCGATAAAGAACGTTTGGCTACCTTAACAAGAGAAGTAGCTGGCAAAGAGATTAATGTTTACGACAAACATTGCTTACACTTAAGCAAAGAAGAAGTACAGGCAAATCTGGATGCCGGTAAACCATTTGTTATTCGTCAGAACAACCCTACAGAAGGTACCACAACTTTCCATGATGAGATTTATGGAGATATTACGGTAGATAACAGCGAACTGGATGATATGATCCTGATGAAATCAGACGGATATCCTACTTACAACTTTGCAAACGTAGTGGATGATCATTTGATGGGCATTACTCATGTAGTTCGTGGTAATGAGTATCTTTCTTCTTCTCCAAAATACAATCGTCTTTACGATGCGTTTGGTTGGGAAGTACCTAAGTACATTCACTGCCCACTTATTACAGATGAAGAGCATCATAAGCTTTCCAAGAGAAGTGGTCATTCTTCCTATGAGGATTTGTTGGAGCAGGGATTTTTATCCGAGGCTATTGTAAACTTCGTGGCACTGCTTGGTTGGAGCCCGGAAGGAACAGATGAAATCATGTCTCTTCAGGAACTGGTAGAGAAATTTGATTATCATCACATTAATAAATCTCCGGCAGTATTTGATTACACAAAATTACGCTGGATGAATGGCGAATACATCAAAAAAATGGATTTCGATGCCTTTTATGAGATGGCTGAGCCATACTTAAAGAAAGCTATTACGAAAGACCTTGATTTGAAGAAAATCGCTGAAATGGTGAAGACTCGTATTGAGGTATTCCCTGATATTCCGGAGTTGGTAGACTTCTTTGAAGCTCTGCCGGAATATGATATTGCGATGTACACCCATAAGAAGATGAAGACAGATGCTGCATCTTCTTTGGAAGTATTAGAAGAGTTACTTCCACTTTTTGAGGCACAGGATGATTATAGTAATGATGCCTTATACGCTTTGCTGCAGGATTATGTAGCAAAGAAAGGTTGCAAGAACGGGTATGCTCTGTGGCCTGTTCGTTGCGCTGTATCCGGTAAGCAGATGACACCTGCTGGAGCTACCGAGATTATGGAAATAATTGGCAAGGAAGAATCCATTGCCCGTATCAAAAAAGGTATTGAGCTTCTTAAAGCCGCTAACTAAAAGCCAAGAGCTCATGCAAAATCCGGAACAAGAAAAAGCAATTCGGCACCGGCAAGGACCTATGATGGTCCTTGCCGGACCCGGTTCCGGGAAGACCTATACATTAACACAGAGAGTGTATTATCTAATTCACACCTATGGCATATCGCCAAATCAAATCCTTGTGATTACTTTTACAAAACAGGCTGCTTTAGAAATGGAAAAGAGATTCCAGACTATGGATGCTGACAGCTCGGTCTATTTTTCTACTTTTCATGCTTTGTTTTATCGAATTTTGCGAAGTATGGAGAAGTTTAAAGGAATTTCCATCTGCAATGACATAGAGAAAAAGGAATACTTGCGAAGAAGCTACGAAAGAACCAGACATAAGAAAACTTATCCTGATTTATTAAAGGATGAGGAAATGTGCGATGCTCTGATAAAAGAAATCGGTCTGTTTAAAGTGCAAGAATCCTTAGGTAAACAGGAACAGTTCCTTTCCATGTGTGTTCCTATGGAAATATTCCGGGATTTATATGAGGTGTATCTGGAAGAACTACGGTTTCAAGGAAAAATCGACTATGATGATATGGTGATTCTTTGTTACAAGGAACTGAAACAAAACCAGGAACTTGTAAGACAATTGCAGAGCCGGTTTCATTATTACCTGATCGATGAGTTTCAGGATATTTCTACATTACAATTTGAAATCGTAAGGATTTTGACCGGAAAATACCATAACCTATTTGTGGTGGGGGATGACGATCAAGCTATCTATGGATTTCGAGGAGCAAGTCCAAGGGTGATGCTGGACTTTAAAAAGTATTATCCCAATATGCAGCTTGTACAATTAAAGCAAAATTACAGAAGCAGTAAAGAAGTAACGAAAGCTGCTCTTCAGGTAATTCATGAAAACAAGGAAAGATTTCAGAAGGAAATCTGGAATCCCAGTCGCCAAAAAGGGTTGGTACAACTTTTAGGATATCGGGGAGAAGAACAAGAGTATATCAAAATAGCAACCATGATGAAAAAAGACCTAAAATCCGGCAAATCCGTAGCTGTGCTATGCAGAACAGGAAAAAGTTTTTCAGATATACAGATTGTCTTACAAAGACATGGACTTATGAGCGAGAGAACTTATGAATCCAAGGAGGACATATCCTCCCTGCTTGTCAAGGATTTGGTAGCTTATTATGCCTTGGCGAAAGGAACATTTGGAAGAAAAGAATTTCTAAAAGTGATGAATAAACCGGTTCGGTATATAGCCAGAGAACAAGTGCCGGAACATCCTAGCTTTTCCTCCATTATCGCGCAGAAAGCGGTCCCACTGGATGTGAAAAACAGAGTGAAACTATTAGAGCGACAATGCAACCTGTTAAATACGCTGCCACCAAAAGCTTTTGTTACGTATTTGATGAAAAGCATCGGATATGAAAGTTACTTGACGGAGTATGTAAGAAAGCAAAACAGTAACATCTCTACCGTGAAGAAACACGTGAAGGCACTGACTAAATTGGCGGAAGCCTTTTCTGATATGGAAGCCTTTATGGACTATTTAAAAAAAGATGGGTTGTATGGAGAGTTTTCCAGGGAAGAGAATGGACAAACTACGATAGAAGGGGAAGTGAAACTTTTAACCATGCATGGGGCAAAAGGTCTGGAGTTTGATGTGGTTTATCTTCCGGATTTGGCAGAGGGGAATGTGCCACACCATAGAAGTAAAACCGAGGCGGGAATCGAGGAAGAAAGAAGACTATTCTATGTAGCAATGACCAGGGCAAAAGAAAAGCTTTGCCTGTTTTATCCTTTAGATGGAGAAGCCTCCGGAAAGAAACCTTCTCGCTTTTTAAACATTCTCAAGAATGCTGATTTGTGCTAGAATAAGAGACGTATAAATAGAATTTACGGGAGAAAACTATGAGCGATAAAAAGTGGGAAGAACCTTCAGAAGAAATGACTGTAGATCTTGATTTAGAAGATGGTATCGTAACTTGCGAAGTGGTTACGATTTTTACAGTTGGTGATAAAGATTATATTGCTTTGTATCCAATTCAGGATGAGAAAGATGGACAAAGCGGTGAAGTTTGGATTTATGGATATAGTGAAAATCCGGATGATCCTGATGAAGAACCGGAACTTCGTTATATTGATGATGAAGAAGAATACGAAGCTGCAGCAGATGCATTTGATGAATACTTAGATGATTTGGAGTTTGAGGAAGACCCTTCATGATAAAATACAGCCTTAAGCCCGGAGAACCCGGGATGATGGGCGTATCCGATTGTGGAGCATATATTCGGATTCAAATCGTTTTACGCCCTGTAAAAGAGTGTGGAATACTGTTATATCTGAAAAATCAGCCAAAGAAAGACCCTATCCGGATTCCTTTTCCTGAGGAGTGCAGATTTGGGTCTGTTTATTGTTGCCATTTATATGGAGTGGATTCGAAGCAGTTTGGATACTTGTTTTATGAAGATGAAACAAAAATCTGGGATCCCTATGCAAAGGCAGTCCTGGGGCACAAATTGTTTGGGCTGGACCATGTCAAGGCACAAGAGAAGGATGCCGTTACATGTTGCTTATTTGTGAAGGACACCTATGCCTTCCAAAGTGAAAAGCGTTCCGGAATTCCGTTCTCTGATAGCATTTTTTATATGCTTCATGCAAGGGGCTTTACGAAAGACCCCAGTTCCAATATCAAAGAGGCAGGAACCTTTCTTGGTATCGAAAAGAAGATTTCCTATCTAAAAAATCTGGGCGTTACTTCCCTGGTATTTCAACCTATCTATGAATTTGATGAATGCAGTCAAATGAAGAAACTGCCGTCTGTAAAGGCTCCCCGCATGGAGAGCATCGAGATTCCCGGCAGGGGCAAAGATAAAATCAACTATTGGGGATATACCAAGGGGTATTATTTTGCACCTAAAGCTGCCTATGCCTATGGAGACAGTCCTGTTGAAGAATGCAAGCATCTTTTTGACAGAATCCATAAAGAAGGTATGGAAGTGATTTTGCAGTTCTTCTTTCCGGAGGGCATTGGTTTAGATTATATCTTGAACGTGCTACGGTATTGGACCATCACATATCGAGTAGATGGCTTTCATCTGTTAGGTACCGGTTTTTCCATGGAGCAGATACTACGAGATCCGTTTTTGCAAAACGTGAAGATTCTGGGAGAAGAATTCCTATCGTATCAGGTCGGAGACAAAAGCCGATTAGAAGAAAAGCGTTATGGCGTTGCAGAACGCAGATTCATGGATTCCATGCGCTGCTTTTTGAAGGGGGATGAGAATCAAATCCAGAATTTCCTGTATCTGATGAGAAGAAATCCTTCTGATGTGGGAATTGTGAACTATTTAGCCAGCTTTGGCGGTTTCCGCTTGTATGATGTAGTGTCTTACGAAAGGAAGCATAACGAAGAAAACGGAGAAGATAATAGAGACGGGGAAACCTACAATTGCAGCTGGAATTGCGGAGTTGAAGGAGAAAGCAATAAAAGAAGCGTGCTGAAGCTACGGAAGCAGCCGGTGAAAAATGCTCTTTGCTTTCTGTTTCTTGCAGCCGGCGCTCCTATGATTTTTATGGGAGATGAATACGGGAAAACAGGAGAAGGAAATAATAATCCCTATTGTGTGGATTCTCCTATTACCTGGAAGTCCTGGAAGTACAAAGCAAGAGAGAAAGACATTCTGCAGTTTACCACCGCGTTGATTGCTCTTCGCAAATCCCATCCTATTTTGCATCGAAAAACGGAATGTTTATTGATGGATAGCAAAAGATGCGGTTTTGCGGATCTTTCCTATCATGGAAGAGAAGCTTGGAAACCGGATTTTCAGTATTACATCAGGCATGTTGCCACCATGCTTTGCGGATTGTATGAATCTGTAGATGGTAAGGCGGATGATAGTTTTTACTGTCTTTACAATATGCACTGGGAGGAGCATGAATTTGCAATCCCGAAACTTCCAAAAGATTTAAAGTGGGAAGTGATTTTAGATACTGCAAAGGATACCTTTTCTACCACAGGAGAGGCACTAGAGCAAACAAAGGAAGGTACGATTTTAGTGGCACCAAGATCGGTTATGGTATGCCGTAGTGTGTCATGTAAAACCAAGACAAAAAAATGAGTTTAAAAAACGCTTGGAGACATTTTCACACCATTACCCATCATAGACATTTGGTTAGAAAAGGGTGTTTTGCCGTTGGACTATATTGGCAAGGCCTAACCCATGATCTATCCAAGTATTCTCCTACAGAGTTTTTGGTTGGTGTGAAGTACTATCAAGGAGATAGAAGCCCAAATAATGCAGAACGTGAAGACAAAGGTCTTTCCGAAGCGTGGCTGCATCATAAAGGACGAAACAAACACCATTACGAATATTGGATTGATTACACAATGCGAGTACCGGGAGGCATGTTACCGTGCAAGATGCCGGATCGGTATATTGCAGAGATGATTATGGATCGTATTGCAGCATGTAAGACTTACCAGGGGGATGCTTATACAGATAGAAGCCCTTTGGAGTATTACCAGCTTGGCAGAGATCCGGCGCCCATGCACGAATATACCAGAGAAAAACTGGAGTTTTTCCTACACATGCTGGCTGAAAAAGGAGAAAAAGAAACATTCTCTTATATCAAACATGAGTTTCTGGGCAAATAATGTTATACTAGAAGTAAGATTTGGAGGCATACTATGTTAGGCGATAAAAAAGTATTATTCAGTGGCATGCAGGCTACTGGTAATTTGACATTAGGTAATTACTTAGGAGCTTTGAAAAACTGGGTAAGTTTATCTGATGAATATGAATGTTTTTATTCTGTAGTGGATCTACATTCCATTACTGTAAGACAGGACCCGGCGGAACTTCGTAGAAGAGCAAGAGCCCTGTATATCCTTTATGTAGCAGCCGGACTTGATCCGGAAAAGAACTGCATTTACTATCAGTCCCATGTATCCGCGCACAGCGAACTTGCATGGATTCTAAACTGCTTTACTTACAATGGCGAGTTATCCCGTATGACACAGTTTAAAGATAAATCTGCAAAGCACGCGGACAATGTAAATGCTGGATTGTTTACCTATCCTGTTCTCATGGCTGCAGACATTCTTTTATATCAGACCGATTTGGTTCCGGTTGGAAAAGATCAGATGCAGCATCTGGAACTGACAAGAGATATTGCACAGCGTTTCAATGGTATCTATGGAGATGTCTTTACCATTCCCGAGGGTTATATAGCGAAGACCGGTGCAAAGATTATGAGTTTGCAGGACCCTTCTAAGAAGATGTCCAAGTCAGACGAGAATCCTAATGCCAGCATTTATCTTATGGATGATGCAGATACCATTATTCGAAAATTTAAACGTGCGGTAACGGATTCTGAAGCATGTGTACGTTACAATGAAAATCAGCCGGGTATCAGCAATCTGATGGAAATCTACAGCACCTGTACCGGTAAGAGCTTTGCTGAAATTGAAAAAGAATTTGACGGCAAAGGTTATGGCGATTTCAAAATGGCTGTAGGAGAAAGCGTTGTAGATGTTTTAAGACCTATTCATGAGAGAATCGCAGATTTAGAAAAGAATAAAGATTACATCGATTCCATGATTAAAGCAAATGCGGAAAAAGCAAATTATGTAGCTACGAAGACTTTGCGTAAAGTGCAGAAAAAAGTAGGTTTTCCAGAGCGCATTAGATAAAGGAGGAGAAGTAAAATGGCAAACAAAACAACAGAAAAGTACGTAGCTTATATTTCTTCTTACACATCAGGAAAAAAGAACAACTATGGAATTCGTATTTATGATGTGGATTTAAAGGCCGGTACCTTAAAGGAAAAGGATAAAGTAGAGATTACGAATTCTTCCTATCTGACCATTTCACATAATCATAAATACCTGTATTCCATTACAGACTTTGGCGTAGAGTCTTTTCGAATTCTGGAAGATGGACGTCTTGAATTGATTAATCAGGCATCTATCAACGGTATGAGAGGATGTTATTTATCCACAGACTACACGGATCGCTATCTGTTTACAGCCGGCTATCACGATGGAAAAATCACCGTTCTACGTTTGAATGAAGATGGTTCTATTGGTGAGATTACAGATGAGATTTTCTGCAAAGGTATGGGCACCATTGCAGATCGTAATTTCAGACCTCATGTCACTTGCGTAAAGACCAGTAGGGACAATAAATACTTACTTGCCTGTGACCTTGGTATGGATCATGTGAATGTATATAGCATTAACCATACTACGGGTAAACTAAAAATGGTGGATATCATCTATTCCGATCAGGAATCTGCACCTAAGATGGTGAAGTTCTCGGAAGATGGTAAATATCTGTATGTATTACATGAAATCGAGAACTCCATCGATGTGTATACTTATAAAGAGGAAAATGGTAATCCTGAGTTTGAAAGAATTCAGTCTGTTTCTACTGTAGAAGATTTTGTGCCGGGAAATGAAGCAAGCTCTGGTCTTACGCTTACTTTTGATTTTCGATATTTGGTAAGTACAGCAGCCGGGGAAAATACTGCAGTGGTATTTGAAATCGACAAGAAAACCGGACTTTTAGAGAAAAAGCTTTGCCTTCCAATTAGTGGAGAGTATCCAAAGGATGCTGCATTATTCCCTGATAATAAGCATTTGCTTTCTTTAAACCATGAATCCAATTCTGTTACCTTCTTTAATGCAGATTTGGAAAACGGACTGCTTGCCATGTCCTCAAAAGAATTATATGTGGATGCGCCGAACTGCGTCGTATTCCATTTGCTAAATCAAGTATAAAAAGAAAGCTGCCGATTTTCGGCAGCTTTTTTAACTTTATAGATATATTTTTTTGAGGTTGTCTATACGGCTTCCAAGGCCGGATAGAAGGGCATCCACTAAAACGATATTTACCATAGATTCTACCACAACCACAGCTCTGGGAACGATTATGGGATCGTGTCGTCCTTTGATTTCCACTTCAATGGGAGTTCCGTCCTGTTTTACAGTCTGCTGTGGCTTTGAGATGGATGGAGTAGGCTTGAAATAAGCCTTTACAACCAGTGGGCTACCATCACTGAGTCCGCCCAGTACGCCTCCGGAATGATTTGTCTTTTTTCTGATTTTGCCATCTACGGATTCAAAGGCGTCATTATTTTCACTTCCGGTGGACTTTGATGCTTCTAGGCCATCTCCGAATTCCACTGCTTTTACAGCACCGATGGAAAAGAGAGCTTTGCTGATTTGGGCATCCAGTTTATCAAAGACAGGTTCTCCTAATCCGGCGGGTAATCCCGTTGCTGTACAAACAACAGATCCACCGGCAGAGTCCTTCTTTGCCTTACATTCTTCCAAAAAGGTTAGGGCTAGGTCATTTAGCTCTTTGTCCGGAAGTCCTGTAGGAAATTTCCCAATATTCGTTGTATCGATGGTATCAGGATTTATGGAGTATGGGCCGATAGAAGATGTGTAGCTATAGACTTCTATGCCAAGTTCTTTTAAAACTTTAGCCGCAATGGCTCCGCCGCATACACGACCGATGGTTTCGCGTCCTGAAGAACGGCCACCACCACGATAGTCTCTAAAACCATATTTTTGATCATAGGTGTAATCTGCGTGACCCGGTCTATAGTAGGATGCTATTTCATTATAGTCGCTTGAATGTTGAGAGGTATTACGTACCAGAAGGGAAATAGGGGTGCCTGTGGTCTTTCCATCGAAGATGCCACTTAAGATTTCTACTTTGTCGTCCTCTTTTCGCGGTGTGGTAATAGAACTGGTGCCGGGTTTCCTTCGGTCTAAGAAGACTTGAATATCCTCTTCACATAAAGGAATACCTGCCGGTACACCATCCACAACGGCACCAATCGCTTTGCCGTGAGATTCACCCCATGTTGTAACTCTAAAGTTTTCACCAAAACTTGATCCAGCCATATGATTCTCCTCGTTTCGTTGTTTTCCTTGCCCTTAGTATAGAGAATGTTGGGAAAAAAAACAATGCAAGAATAGATGCGCTATGTTATAATAACATACGATATATGCCTTGTGAGGGGCTATTTTGATCACTAGGGCCGTATTGGTAAAAGGGAATTTATGTATCATTCGTTTGAAGAAAAATTAATATGGCAAACTCGTAAAGCCATTTATAAGCATCCTTTCTTAAAGATTCCGATTTTAACTTATTTCTTGATTATGAAGAGTCTTTATAGATTGGTTTTTTTGGTTGCTTCCAACGGAAAGAAACTATCTGCAGTTTTGCTGCTGATGGTTTTTTATGTTTTCAGCTGTAGCTTTTGTACCCCTGTTTTGAATCTTGCCGGGGAAGCTATCTTGGATAGCAGCCAGGTGCATGCTATGGCAAATCCAAATCCAGCAGTTTCGGACGAAATTATTCTGACCAAGGAAGAAGCAGAGGCAGAAGCGGTAGATATTGAAGGACAGGCATCTGCAGGTAGCAACCAGACCTATTCCATTGAAGAAATCCTGGAGAATGAGCAGGAGCTTACCGGGGAAACAAAAGTGGATGATCTTTCTAACTTTAAAAAGGGAGATTGGAACCTGATTCTCATCAATAAGCAGCATCCAATTCCGGAGGACTATGAGTTTGAACTTGGTACGATTATAGGCAGTTTTCAGTGCGATAAACGAGTTATACCGGATTTACTTGAGATGCTTAAGCAAGCTCAGGCAGACGGTATTTCCCTAGAGATTTGTAGCCCATACCGTAATATGACGCACCAGACAGAGCTGTTTAATAAGAAGATGAACCGCTATATGAAGAATGGGTATTCTTATATGGAGGCATATAAGTTATCCAGTCAGGCCGTTACAGTTCCCGGCGCCAGCGAACATCAAGTTGGTCTTGCAATTGATATCTATACCAGCTCTCATAAGCTTTTAAACGCTGCTTTTGGAGAAACAGAAGCAGGTATTTGGCTTGCACAGCATTGCAGCGAATATGGTTTTATTCTTCGCTACCCATTGGGAAAAGAAGAAGTTACCGGTATTGAGTATGAGCCATGGCATTTTAGATATGTCGGAAAAGCTGCTGCCAAGATTATTATGGAACAAGGAATTACCTTGGAGGAATTTGTAGAAGAATATGACTTATAAGATACTTACCACAGAGGGTAGAGCCAAACGTGCGGAGTTTACCACAGTACATGGTACCGTACAGACCCCTGTATTTATGAATGTAGCCACGGTAGCTGCTATCAAAGGAGCTGTTTCCACAGCTGACCTTGAAGAGATTGAAACACAGATTGCTTTATGCAATACCTATCATTTACATGTACGTACCGGCGACCAGCTGATACATGATGTTGGCGGTTTGCACAAGTTTATGTCTTGGAACAAGCCGATTTTAACAGACTCCGGTGGATTTCAGGTATTTTCTCTTGCCGGACTTCGAAAGATTACAGAAGAGGGCGTGAAGTTTTCTTCTCATATTGATGGCCGTAAGATTTTCATGGGGCCGGAAGAGAGTATGCAGATTCAATCTCATTTGGCCAGCACCATTGCTATGGCTTTTGATGAGTGCCCGTCCAGTAGAGCAGAAAGAAGTTACGTACAGAATTCTGTGGATCGTACCGTTAGATGGCTTGCCAGATGCCAGGCGGAAATGAAAAGACTAAACTCTTTGGATAGCACAATCAATAAAGAACAGTTATTGTTTGGTATTAACCAGGGGGCTGTTTTCAGTGATATTCGTATTGAAAATGCAAAGAGAATTACGGATATGAATTTGGATGGCTACGCAGTTGGCGGACTTGCAGTTGGCGAAACCCATGAAGAAATGTATCAGGTCTTAGAAGATGTGGTACCGTATTTGCCACAGGATAAGCCTACTTACCTGATGGGTGTAGGTACTCCGGCCAATATCTTAGAGGGTGTTGAGCGTGGTATCGATTTCTTCGACTGCGTTTACCCAAGTAGAAATGGTAGACATGGTCATGTGTACACAGATCATGGTAAGCTGAATCTTTTCAATCAAAAGTACGAAAAGGATTTAAGACCGATAGAAGAAGGATGTCAGTGCCCTGCATGTAAGCGGTACTCCAGAGCTTATATCAGACATTTATTAAAGGCAAAAGAAATGCTTGGCATGAGACTTTGCGTGACACACAATCTGTATTTCTACAATCATATGATGAAAGAAATCAGAGATGCATTGGATGCCGGTCAGTTTGCCTTATACAAAAAACATAAATTAGCGTCCATGGAAGCAGGGGAAGAATAATTCTTCTCTTGTCAGGTCATACAATATTTAGTATTATTAAAAGGATATTAATCTAGGAGGATTTTACATCATGAAATTAGCTTTATTAGATGCACAGGTTTGCGGCGCAATGGGCGGTACTCTTGGTGGTACTATCATGCTTGTTGTATATATTGTAGTCATCATGGCTTTCTTTTATTTCTTCTTTTCTCGTCCACAGAAAAAGGAGAGCAATCGTTTGAAAGCTATGTTAGACAGCTTGGAAGTAGGCGATGCTATCTGCACTACAAGCGGTTTTTACGGAATTGTGATTGACATTACAGATGATACTGTCATCGTTGAATTTGGCAATAACAAACAATGTCGTATCCCTATGCAGAAATCTGCAATCGCTCAGGTAGAGAAAGCTGGAAAAGAATCATAATATGCATTGAAATACTTCAGACTTACCTGAAAGGGCTAAGTCTGGAGTTTTTTCATATACAATTCAACCTAAATTGAGGAGTTTGGGAAGAATAAGTAAAACGAGGAGGCAGTTATGAATAAGGTAATTGCATGTATTGGCGGCGATGGCATTGGCCCTGAAATCGTCGCGGAAGCAAAAAAAGTATGTGATCAAGTTGCATCTAAGTATCATCACAACTTTCAGTACAAAGATGTACTCATGGGCGGGTGCTCCATCGACGCCTATGGTGAACCTCTTACAGATGAAACCATATCGATTTGTAAAGAGGCAGATGCTGTTCTGATGGGTTCTATTGGAGGAAATACCTCCACATCACCTTGGTATCAATTACCACCTGAAAAAAGACCTGAAGCTGGTCTTTTGAAACTTAGAAAGTCTTTAGGGTTATTTGCTAATCTTAGACCTGCTTATTTATATAAGGAATTAGCAGATGCTTGCCCCTTAAAAGAAGCCACTGGCGCAGCCGGTTTTGATTTGATGATAGTGAGAGAACTAACCGGTGGTCTTTATTTCGGGGAGCGAAAGACAGTGGTGGAAAATGGTGTAAAAACAGCTATTGATACCTTGTCCTATAACGAAAATGAAATTCGTAGAATTGCCATTAAAGGTTTTGAAATTGCTAGAAAACGGTCCAAAAAGGTAACCTCTGTTGATAAGGCAAATGTACTGGATTCCTCCAGATTATGGAGAGAAGTGGTAAATGCCGTGGCAAAAGATTACCCGGATGTGACTCTTGAGCATATGTTGGTAGATAATTGCGCTATGCAGTTAGTGAAAGATCCGGCACAATTTGACGTGATTTTGACGGAAAATATGTTTGGCGACATTCTTTCTGATGAAGCAAGCATGATTACAGGCTCTATTGGCATGCTGAGCTCTGCTAGCTTAAATGATACAAAATTTGGCCTTTACGAGCCGAGCCATGGATCAGCGCCTGATATCGCTGGTCAGAATATTGCAAACCCTATTGCAACCATTTTGTCTGCTGCAATGATGCTTCGCTATAGCTTTGATTTAGATGCAGAGGCAAAAGCGATTGAAGATGCAGTACAAGCTGTTCTCACAGAAGGATATAGAACTGTTGATATTTATACAGAAGGTACTAAAAAAGTATCCTGTAGCCAAATGGGCGATTTGATTTGCGAAAGAATTTAGATTCTTAGAATTGAGGTAGTATATGTCCTTTACGTTACGTGATATTCATTTACATTTAGATGGCTCTATTCCAATGGAGATTATTCCCGAACTTGCTGAGAATGCCGGTATTACTCTTCCGAAAGAGCATATGGAAAAACTCTTCACCGTGGGGGATAATTGTACTTCTTTAGAAGAATACTTGGCATGCTTTTCCCATCCCACAGACTTGCTTCAAACAGAAGAGAATCTGTATTTGGCCACAAAGACACTGGTTCAGAACCTGTACAAAGAAGGACATGACTTAGCAGAGATTCGTTTTGCACCTCAATTTCAAAAGAAAAAAGGACTTGCAGGAGAAGCCATTGTTGAGGCAGTTATCGGTGGTATGCAGGATGGCTTGAAAGAGGCACCCGGTATGAAAGCCGGAATTCTACTTTGCCTTATGAGCTTTGGTCCGGCAAAAGAAAACGAAGAAACGGTTCTACTTGCGAAGAAATACTTAGGCCATGGCGTAATTGGTATCGATCGGGCCGGAGCAGAAAACGGATATCCTATTCGTGATTTTGCAGAGTACTTTAAGAAAGCATCCAGTCTGGACATCCCTTACACCATTCACGCAGGGGAATGCTGGGATGAAAATCAAGTGCAACAGGCCATAGACCTGGGCACTAAGAGAATTGGACATGGCGTAGCCAGTATCAAATCGCCGAAGATTGTAGAACAACTCATAAAAAAAGATATCCTGTTAGAGGTTTGTCCTATTAGTAACAGACAGACTAAAGCGGTTCCGGAGAATGAGGAGTATCCGATTCGCAGACTTTGGGATATGGGAGTAAAGATTTGCCTTAATACAGATAATCGAACTGTAAGTAGTACGAATCTCCAAAAAGAGATTGACTTGGTGCAAGATGAATTTGGATTTGAGGACAAAGAAATACAAAAAATGATGGAGTATGCAAAAGCAGCTTCATTTATTTAAACAGAAAAGAGGAAAAAACATGAGATCAGACAATGTAAAAGTGGGAACACAGCAAGCGCCCCACAGAAGTTTATTCAACGCATTGGGCTTTACAGAAGAGGAGATGCATAAGCCCATGGTGGGCATTGTAAGTTCTTACAATGAAATCGTTCCGGGACATATGAACCTGGATAAAATCGTGAATGCAGTAAAACTTGGCGTAGCAGAAGCCGGTGGCGTTCCGGTGGTATTTCCGGCAATCGCTGTGTGTGACGGTATTGCCATGGGACATGTGGGAATGAAGTATTCCCTGGTTACAAGAGATTTGATTGCGGATTCTACGGAATGTATGGCACTGGCTCATCAGTTTGATGCCCTGGTAATGGTGCCGAACTGCGACAAGAATGTCCCGGGACTTTTGATGGCTGCGGCAAGAATCAATGTTCCTACCGTGTTTGTTTCCGGTGGTCCTATGCTGGCTGGTCATGTGAAGGGCCAGAAGAGAAGTCTTTCTTCTATGTTTGAAGCAGTTGGCGCACATGCAGCCGGAAAAATCAGTGATGAAGAACTTCATGAGTTTGAATGTAAAACATGTCCAACCTGCGGTTCATGCTCCGGTATGTATACCGCCAACTCTATGAACTGCTTAACAGAAGCTTTAGGTATGGGCTTAAAAGGAAATGGTACGATTCCGGCTGTTTATTCAGAACGTATTAAACTTGCCAAAAGAGCGGGTTATGCAGTTATGGATATGTTGGAGAAAAACATCCGTCCAAGAGATATTATGACAAAAGATGCTATCTTAAATGCACTTACAGTAGATATGGCATTAGGATGCTCCACAAACTCCATGTTGCATCTGCCGGCCATTGCCCATGAAGTTGGCTTTGATTTTGATATTTCTTTTGCAAACGAGATTAGCGAAAAGACACCAAATCTATGTCATTTGGCTCCTGCAGGTCCTACCTACATGGAAGATTTAAATGAAGCCGGTGGTGTCTATGCGGTTATGAAAGAACTTGCCGATATTGGCCTGCTTCATACGGATTGTATGACGGTAACCGGAAAGACAATTGGAGAGAACATCAAAGATGCTGTAAATCTCAACGAAGAAGTCATTCGTACTGTTGAGAATCCTTATAGCAAAACAGGTGGCCTTGCTGTATTAAAAGGAAATCTGGCTCCGGATGGTTCTGTTGTGAAACGTTCTGCGGTTGTGCCGGAAATGATGGTACACGAAGGACCGGCTAGAGTATTTGAATGTGAAGAAGATGCCATCGCTGCTATTAAAGGCGGTAAGATCAATCCTGGTGATGTGGTGGTAATTCGCTATGAAGGTCCAAAGGGTGGACCGGGTATGCGTGAGATGCTAAATCCTACTTCAGCCATAGCAGGCATGGGTCTTGGCTCTAGTGTGGCGCTGATTACAGATGGTAGATTCTCCGGCGCAAGCCGTGGTGCTTCTATCGGACATGTTTCTCCGGAAGCTGCAGTAGGCGGACCGATTGCATTGGTAAAGGAAGGAGATATCATTTCCATTGATATTCCGAATTATAGTTTGAATCTCAAAGTAAGTGACGAGGAGCTTGCAAAGAGAAAAGAAAACTATGTTCCAAAGGAACCTACCATTACCACAGGATATCTTGCAAGATATCGCGAAATGGTTACCTCAGGAAATCGAGGAGCAGTCCTGAGAAAACCTGGAGAAGTATAAAAACGAGGAGTGTAACATGAAATTAACGGGAGCAGAAATAGTCATTGCGTGCTTGAAAGAACAAGGAGTAGACACCATCTTTGGTTATCCGGGTGGTACTATTCTGAATATCTATGATGCATTATATAAGCATCAGGATGAAATCAAACATATATTGGTGAGTCATGAACAAGGCGCTGCTCATGCAGCTGATGGTTATGCCAGAGCTACCGGTAAAGTCGGTGTTTGCTTTGCAACCAGTGGCCCGGGCGCTACAAATCTGGTTACCGGCATTGCGACAGCTTATATGGATTCCGTTCCGATGGTAGCCATTACCTGTAACGTAAACTTACCGGCATTAGGTAAGGATTCTTTCCAGGAAGTGGATATTGCCGGCGTGACCATGCCGATTACAAAACATGGCTTTATCGTAAAAGATGTTTCCTATCTGGCAGATACCCTGCGTAAGGCTTTTGATATTGCCAGAAGCGGAAGACCGGGGCCTGTTTTAGTTGATATTACAAAAGATTCCACCAGCAATGAATGGGATTATGTAGAAAAGAAGATTGATTTTGACAAGAAGAATCCTTCTTTTGAAGAGACAGATATCGAAACAGCTTTAAAACTGTGTCAAAGTGCCAAGAAACCATTTATTTATGTTGGTGGTGGCGTGGTTTTATCAGGAGCTGACAAAGAACTAAAAGAATTTGCTGAGAAAATGGATGCGCCGGTATGTGATACCTTAATGGCAAAAGGTGCTTTTGATGGTACTTCACCGGCATATACCGGAATGATTGGTATGCACGGTACAAAGACATCTAACTTAGGCGTTAGTGAATGTGATCTTTTGATTGCCCTTGGTGCAAGATTTTCAGACCGTGTCGTTGGAAATGCGAAGAAGTTCGCAAGTCATGCCAAGGTCCTGCATATTGATATTGATGCTGCGGAGATTAATAAGAATATCAAAACCACAGCGCACATTGTGGGAGATGTAAAAGAGGTTTTGACGGCTTTAAATGCGAAGCTTACAAAACAGTCTCATCCGGAATGGATGGCACACATTCAGGATATGAAAGCGCAGTTCCCACTTACTTATGATTCATCCAAGCTAAGTTGTCCTTTTGTCATGGAAGAACTCTACAGACAGACCGGTGGTGATGCAGTAATCACGACAGATGTAGGTCAACATCAGATGTGGGCTTCTCAGTATTATCACTATACAAAGCCCAGGACATTTATTTCTTCCGGCGGTCTTGGCACCATGGGATATGGCCTTGGCGCATGTATTGGTGCGAAAGTAGGTAATCCAGACAAGACTTGTATCAACATAGCCGGAGATGGATGCTTCCGTATGAATATGAATGAATTGGCTACTGCCAGCCGCTATCAGATTCCTATTATTCAGGTGTTGATTAATAATCACGTTTTAGGTATGGTAAGACAGTGGCAGACTTTATTTTACGGAAAGCGTTATTCCAACACAGTTTTAGAAGATAAGGTGGATTTTTGCAAGGTTGCAGAAGGCCTTGGCTGTAAGGCTTTTCGTGTTACCACAAAGGAAGAAGCAAAAGAAGCGATTGCCAAAGCGCTTGCGCTCAAGGAACCGGTTGTGTTAGACGTTATCATCCCGGAAGATGATAAGGTGTTCCCGATGGTTTCTCCCGGAGCATCCATCAAAGAGGTATTTGATGAAGCAGACCTCAAAGCCAAAGAAGGTAAATAAAATTGCATTAGGATTTTTGCTTTTCGCATTGTTCTTACTTGGCTTTTATCTATTTATTGCCTTGTATTATACAAAAGGATTTTCCTTTTATACTTTTATTAATGGAAAGTATTGTACAGGCATGACCATAGAAGAAGCCAATGAGGTTTTGAAGGCAGAGTATACCTACCCGGGGTTTACCCTTACGAAAGGGGAAGAACTGGTAGGAACTTATGATTCAGTAACCAAAGAAGATATTGATTTTTCAAAAGAATTAAGCACTATTCTTGCAAAGCAGAATCCGTTTACATGGCCCGTAAACCTTTTTACCATGCAAAAATCCGGCAGACTATCCAGGCAGTTACAACCGGAAATCCGTTTTAATAGGGATGAAATAGCTGCTTGGTATTATTCTCTTCTTTCTATTCAAAAAGAGAATACAGGAGAGCATGTTGTCAGACTTCATTACAGTACAGAAAACGGATATACACTGGAAGATACCAAGTATTCCGCGCTGGATGTGGAAAAGGCGCTTATTCAGGTCACAGAGGCAATTTGTAGTGGAGAGCTAAGCTATGATTTGATTGTCCATGACCTGTATCATGCAATCCCTTATACGGCGGAGGATAAAGAAGTACTGGACTCTTTTGGACAAATCAAAGAGCAAACAGATTTCACCATTACCTATGATTTGGGTGGAGAAAGTTTTTCATTGGGATATCCGGATTTATGTAATTTATTGAGTCCCGGCGATGATGGTCTTTATCGTTATGACGATGAAAAAGTTGAAAAGTATATCGCTTCCCTTTCGGATACCTATGATACCTACAAAAAGGAAAGAACTCTAACGACTTATTCCGGGAAAATGATAACCGTATCAGGTGGTACTTATGGCAACGAAATCAACCAAAAAGAGGAAGTTAAATTCCTGAAGGATGCCTTGGCAAAGAAAGAGAATACCACCCATGAGATGGTGTATTCCCACAAGGCGTTAAGTGGGGGACTCAATGATTTAGGGGATACTTATATAGAGGTGGATATCCCAAATCAGAAGCTTACTTGCATCAAAGATGGTAAGTTGTTTTTGGAAACCGATGTGGTTACAGGAAATATGCTTCGTCATAGAGACACACCTTCCGGAGTGTATTACATATATGGGAAACAAAAGAATAGGGTGTTGCGTGGACCTGGGTATGCCAGTCATGTGAACTTTTGGATGCCGGTGGTTAGAGGTGTTGGGATTCATGATGCACTATGGCGAGATGAATTTGGAGGAGACATTTATCAAACAGAAGGGTCTCATGGCTGCATCAATACCCCTTATGACAATATGAAACTATTGTATGAGAATATCGAAGTCGGAACTCCGGTTCTGATTTATGATGAATAAACTTAAAAACGAGAGGAGACAGTTATGAAAAGAGTTTATAATTTTTCTGCAGGACCTGCTGTATTACCTGAGGAAGTACTTCAGCAGGCGGCTGACGAGATGCTGGATTATCAGGGCTGCGGTATGTCTGTGATGGAGATGAGTCATAGATCCAAAGTCTATGACACCATCATCAAAGAGGCAGAACAGGATTTAAGGGATTTGTTACAGATTCCGGATAATTACAAGGTTCTGTTTTTACAGGGCGGAGCAAGTCTTTTATTTGCCACCATTCCAATGAATCTTATGAAAAATCGAAAAGCAGGTTATATTATCACCGGTCAGTGGGCAAAAAAAGCTGCTGCTGAGGCGAAGATGTATGGTGAAGTGGTAGAACTTGCCAGCTCTGCTGATGAGACATTTTCTTATATTCCGGATTGCTCTGACTTAGACATTACAGAGGATATGGACTATGTCTATATCTGTGAGAATAATACCATTTATGGTACCAAATTTAAAAAACTGCCCAATACAAAAGGTAAAACTCTGGTGGCAGATGTGTCATCCTGCTTTTTATCTGAACCTATGGATGTAAGCAAATATGGTGTGATTTATGCAGGGGTCCAGAAGAATGTAGGCCCTGCCGGCACACAGATTGTAATTATTCGTGAAGATTTAATCAGCGATGATGTACTTCCTTATACACCAACCATGATGCGTTTTAAAACTCACGCGGAAAACGACAGCCTGTATAATACACCACCATGCTACGGTATCTATATTTGTGGCTTGGTATTTAAATGGCTTAAGAAAAACGGTGGTCTTACCGCCATGCAGAAACGCAATGAGGAGAAAGCGAAGATCCTGTATGATTACCTAGACCAAAGTGAGTTGTTCAGAGGTACCGTTCGTAAGGAAGACCGTTCTCTTATGAACGTTCCATTTGTAACAGACAATCAAGAGTTGGATGCGAAGTTTGTAGCGGAAGCAAAGGCTGCCGGCTTTGAAAACCTGAAAGGTCATCGCTCTGTTGGAGGTATGAGAGCCAGTATTTATAATGCAATGCCAAAGGAAGGCGTAGAAGCTTTGGTTGCATTTATGAAAAAATTCGAAGAGGAAAACAAATAAGGGGGACAACATGTATACATATCATTGTTTAAATCCAATTGCACAGGTTGGGCTGGATAAATTCACATCTAATTTCGTTCATACTGAGGAAATGGCGAAGGCAGATGCTATTCTTGTGCGTAGCGCCCAGATGCATGATCTGAAACTTGGCGAGAATCTTCTTTGCATCGCCAGAGCAGGAGCAGGTGTAAATAATATTCCTTTGGACCGTTGTGCAGAGGAAGGAATCGTCGTATTTAATACTCCCGGTGCCAATTCCAATGGTGTAAAGGAAATGGTGATTGCCGGTATGCTTCTTGCTAGCAGAGATATTGTAGGTGGCGTGAACTGGGCAAAAGAAAATGCCGGAAATGCGGATATTGCAAAAGCAACTGAAAAAGAAAAAAAGAAATTCGCCGGAACAGAATTAGAGGGTAAAAAGCTTGGTATTATCGGACTTGGTGCCATTGGTGTAAAGGTGGCAAATGCTGCCAGAACTCTGGGAATGGATGTATATGGCTATGATCCCTACTTATCCATTCAGGCGGCTTGGAATCTAAGTCGTGACGTACATCATGTGACCAACGTGGATGATATTTATGAGTATTGCGATATCATTACCATCCATGTTCCGCTTTTGGATTCTACAAAAGGCATGGTCAATGCAGATGCTATTTCTAAAATGAAACGTGGCGTTATTTTACTGAATTTTGCCAGAGATATTTTGGTAGATGAGCAGGCTGTTGTGGATGCTATTAAGCAGGGTAAAGTCAGAAAATATGTTTCCGACTTTCCAAATCCTACAACTGCAGGGCAGGAAGGATGCATCGTCATTCCTCATTTAGGAGCTTCTACAGAAGAGTCTGAAGATAATTGCGCAAAAATGGCAGTGCAGGAGACCATGAATTATTTGGAAAACGGGAATGTGGTAAATGCTGTTAACTTCCCGAATTGCGATATGGGTATTTGCACGAAAGATGCCAGGATTACCATTTATCATAGAAATATTGCCAATATGATTACCAGCTTTACAGCTCATCTTGGTAGTGCAGGTATCAATATCTCCGATATGAACAGCAAATCAAAAGGAGAATATGCCTATACCATCATTGATATTGATGGTGAATTGCCGGAAGCTGTGGTAAACAAATTACAGGAAACGGAAGGTGTAATCCGTATCCGAGTAATCAAATAAACGTGTAACTATAAGGGGACAAGAAATGAATGACAAACTGTATCGTTATATGAATTGGCCTGTTATAGAGGGGATTCTCTATGCAGACGAAGATGAACCTCAAAAAGTTCTGGGCATGCATAAGACCGGGGCAAATCTTTTGGTGCAAACTTTTCAACCTGGGGCTAAGTCCGTTCAGCTTTTATTGCCGGAAGACAATAAAATGAAAAAAATGGAGGTGGCTGACGAAGAAGGGTTCTTTGCATTGCTGATTCCGGGAACGAAAAAGGTGCCATATCGTTTTGAAGTCACTTATGAAGATGGAAGTAAGAAAAGCATAGAAGATCCTTACCGCTTTGACGTCCCCATTACAGAGGATGATTTGGCGGAATTTCATGCCGGGGTACATGAAAATGTGCATCATTTAATGGGTGCCCATTTACAAACCATCGATGGCGTACAAGGCTGCCTATTTACTGTATGGGCTCCAAATGTGATTCGAGCTTCTGTTGTAGGAGAGTTTAATAATTGGGATGGAAGAGTGCATCCCATGATGCGACTCTCCGATAAGGGTGTTTTTTCCTTGTTTGTGCCCGGTGTAAAGGAAGGCGCTCTTTATAAATTTGAACTTCGCAAACGCGGGGGAGAAACCTTTATGAAGGCGGATCCCTACGGGTTTGCTTTTGAAGATGCAAATGGTGGAGCTTCCATCGTATGTACAGAGGCAGAATTTGAGTGGTCAGATCAGAAGTTCTGCAAGAAACGAGAACTTGCACAGGCGCCTACGGAGCCAATGAATATCTATGAAGTATATTTGGGCTCTTTTTTGAAACCAAAGGATGGCAGATTATACTGCAATTATCGTGAGTTTGCGCCAAAACTGGTGCAGCATCTAAAATCCTTATCCTATACCCATGTGGAGTTTATGCCACTTATGGAGCATGATAAAGATCAAAGCCTTGGTTATGTAACCACAGGTTTTTATGCACCCACTTCCCGTTACGGCAAAGCAGAGGATTTGAAATATCTGATCAATGCTCTTCACGAAGCAGGCATTCATGTCATCATGGACTTTGATATATCCTATTATTCTACTGCGGAAAGCGGATTATCATTCTTTGACGGAACGCCTCTTTACGAAGAGAAGGATGAGAAACGTCGTTATTATCAGCCGGCAGATGCCTTTTTGTTTGATTTTAGAGGACGAGAAGTAAAGAACTTCCTGCTAGGAGCTATTCTGTATTGGGTAGAAGAATTCCATATAGATGGAATCCGCATCGTGGATTTGGCCAGTATGCTATATTTGGATTATGGTCGAAGAGATGGGGCTTACTTCTCCAATATGTATGGGGATAATGTCAATCTGGAGGCAGTTGAATTTATTCGCCATATGCAACAGGTCCTGAAAAAGAGAAATCCCGGTGTGATTACCATTGCCGAAGAAACCACAGGCTGGCAAGGTGTTACAGAAGCGACCACAAACGGTGGTCTTGGCTTTGATTATAAGTGGAATATTGCTTGGAAACAGACCTTCCTTGATTATGCGGGCATAGATCCGATTTTCCGCAGTGGCGCTCATGAAGAGTTGACCAGCACCATGCTGTATGCTTATTATGATCGCTACGTTTTACCTTTATCCCATGATGACTTTTCTCATGGGAATGCTTCCCTTTTGAACCGCGTGGTTGGGGAAAAGGAAGACCGCTATGCGGCCCTTCGTATGCTCCTTGCATATCGTATGGTGCATCCCGGACGCAAGCTTATCTTTATGGGACAGGATTTGGGAGAACCGGATTCCTGGCACGAGTCCAGGGAAGTGGAATGGTACCTTTTAGATAATGAAAACCATGCCAAATTGCAGCATATGATTGCAGACATTCATAAGCTGTACCTGACTAATCCGGCTTTGTATGCCAATGATGACGAAGAAATGACCTTTGAATGGGTGGATTCTATGAATGCCAAGAATGCAAGAATCACATTTTATCGTCACGGCATAGACAGCCATGGTAAAAAACAAACCCTGTTTGTATTATGTAATTTTGCAAATGTCATGAAAATTTTGCAGATTGGTGTACCGAAAAAGGGTACCTATAAAGAAATCTTTAATACGGATAAAGAACAATATGGTGGCACCGGATTTGTGAATCCAAGAGCCAAAAAAGTGGTGGAGAAAAAGGCTGATGGACATCCTTACTCCATTAAGATGAACATGCCACCACTTAGCGTTTTACTATTTAGCTACACGGAGGAATAACCTTTGCTTTTGACAGAAAACATTGACGTAAATACTGTGGCGGAAGTGGTCCAGGTGGATCCCAATGCATTAGATAAGTTTATGAAAGAATTGCCGGATCATTTGCTGATCTTTGGAGTTCGTGTCATCTTATGCCTTTTGGTATTTTGGGTTGGCGGTCGAATCATAAGCCTTCTTCGGAAAATCGTACGTAAGGCCATGGAAAAATCCAAACTGGATCCGGGAGCAAGTAGCTTTATCGATTCCTTTTTAAAAGCCGTTTTGTATGTGATTTTGATTTTCCTAATCCTTACAAGTTTTGGCGTTAATGCGGCCAGCCTGGCAGCTATCTTAGGTTCTGCCGGTGTAGCAATAGGTTTGGCTATCCAGGGAAGTCTTGCCAATTTTGCCGGTGGTGTTTTGATTCTTTTACTGAAGCCTTTTGTTATTGGAGACTATATAGAAGAAAGCGCTCATGGACATGCGGGAGTCGTTACCAAGATTCAGGTTTTTTATACCTATTTACGTACCTTAGAAGGCAGAGAGGTAGTGATTCCCAATGGACAGCTTTCCAATAACAGTCTTGTGAACTTTAAGGGAAACCATACTGCCGGTTGTTTAATTCCTGTTGGGGTCAGCTATGATACAGATTTAAAAATGGCCAGAGAAGTTTTGATAGGTGCCATAGAAGAGAATCCCTATGTATTAAAAGAAAAAGGGTATTCCGTAAATGTGAAGGAATTTGCAGATTCCGCTATAGTGTTTACGGTATTTTGCCATTTTAGAGTGGAAAGTTATTATATGGCAAAAACCAGTTTATTGATCGGGATAAAAGAAGCTTTCGATCAGGAAGGAATTACCATTCCCTTCACTCAAATTGACTTGCAAATTAAAAGAGACATGGTATAATATCCGTTAGTGCTAGAATAGCGCAGTTGGTAGCGCAACTGATTCGTAATCAGTAGGTCGAGGGTTCGAGTCCCTTTTCTAGCTTAGAGAAGGCCGAAGGGATACCCCCCTTCGGCTTTTATATGTGAAAGAGGTTGTTAGGTATGAACAGTAGTAAGAAGATTCTTTCTTATGGAAGAAACATCGTAGGATTTCTGGTATTTCCGGTTTTGACTTTTTTCTGTATGGAAAGTTTTACACATCAGGTCTTTCAAACCATGAAGACCCCCATGATTTTGCTGAATTTTGTTTTTTATTATTTGGTAGCAGCGTTATTTTTTTCCCTGATTGGTAGTTTGAAATATGCCCTCATGACAGAAACCCTGTTGGTAGCCATTTTAGGCTTGGCTAATTTTTTTGTTTACCGTTTTCGTTCGGTGCCTATACTACCATGGGATATTTATTCTTTGAGAACAGCAGCTTCAGTCTCTACAAATTATGATTATTCTTTGCGGAAAGAAACTCTTTTGGTTTTATTCGCATTTGTATGTATTTTAGTTGCTGAATTTTTGGTTGTGGACTTCAAACTTCCTGCCACAAAAAAGAGAGAACAGGAACCTAAAAAGAGAAAAAGAAACGGAATTGCAAGACTTGTCCTTACCTTGGTATTTGTCATTGCGATTAACCGTTTTACTGTCATGTTCCATCAGCAGGAGTTTATCAGTAAGATGCATATTTATGATAAGCTTTTCACCCCTGACACCATGCAGTATAAAAACGGAAATGCCTTGGCATTTTTGATGGAATTAAAGTACTTAAATGCAGAAAAACCGGAAGGCTATAAGGCAAGCAATGTGAATGAATCTCTTGCCGGCTATCAGACAGGTGACAAGGCAAAAAATAAGCCTAATATCGTTGTTATCATGAATGAGGCTTATTCGGATTTAGGAATCCTAGGTGATTTTACCGCGAGTGAAGATTACATGCCTTTTACCCATAGCTTACAGCAGGGAGCAGAAAATACCGTTACCGGCTATTTGGATGTGTCTGTACTTGGCGGTAACACAGCAAACTCAGAGTTTGAATTCCTAACAGGGAATACCATGGCATTTTTGACCCAGGGATCTGTAGCTTATCAGCAGTATATCAGACATGATATTCCATCGATCGTAAAAGACTTAAAGGCACAGGGATATGATACTGTGGCAATGCATCCATATAGAGCGAAAGGGTGGAATAGAAATACCGTATATCCTTATTTAGGTTTTGATAAAATGCTGTTTCAGCCTGATTTTGTGAATCCTCAAATGATGCGTACCTACGTATCGGATCAGTCCTGCATGGATAAAATCAAAGAATTATATGAGAATAAAGGAGAGAATCCACTATTCGTATTTAATGTTACTATGCAGAATCATGGTGGTTATACGAAGGAATCTGATAATTTTGCACCTTATATTAAAGTGGAAAATGTAGATAATTTTGCTACTCTAATGTATCTTTCTTTGATGAAAGAATCGGACAAGGCTTTGGAAGATTTGTGTAAGTACTTTGAATCACAAGACGAAGATACCATTATTGTTATGTTCGGGGATCATCAGCCAAGTGATTCCGTAGCGAATCCTCTTTTGAAATTAGATGGCAAGTCTTGCAGTACATTGACAGAAGAGGAACAATATCTTCGTTATCAGGTTCCGGTTATTATTTGGGCGAATTTTGACATAGAAGAAGAACAAAATGTGGAGATGAGCCTGAATTACTTAGGCGGATATCTTTTTGAAAAAGCAGGACTTCCTTTATCTGCTTATCAGAATTATCTAAAGGGATTGCAGCAGGAGTATCCTGTGGTTTCTGCTAAGCGTATTTGTGACGCGGCAGGAAAGAACTATCATACAGATGCGTTGTCTCTTGAATTAAAAGATGATTTTTTGGATTATAAGAGATTTCAGTATTATAATTTGTTTGATGCAAAAAAATAATTATTAGAGGTTTTTATGAGCGAAGCACAAAAAAGAAAACAGATTTATCTCATCTGTTTTGGCATTTCTGCTTGTATTATTTTCATATTGGCAATTTGCAATCACATCTATCCATTTGGAGAGAAGTGCTTTTTACGTACGGATTTATACAATCAGTATGTGCCGTTTTATGCGGAGCTTCAAAGAAAGCTAAGAGCAGGAGAATCCTTTAGCTACTCCTATTATTTAGGCCTGGGCTCTAACTTCATGGGGGTATATGCTTATTACCTTGCCAATCCGTTTGCATTATTATGTGCCTTTATTCCTAAGGGATTCTTGATAGAGTTCATGACGGTTTTGATATTTCTTCAAATCTGTCTTGTTTGTGTCTCTATGGCTTATTATTTATTACATCATTTTGGCACCAGTTATGCAGTTATTCCTTTTTCTTTGTTTTATGGCTTCTCCGCCTTTATGGTTGCTTATAACTGGAATATTATGTGGCTTGCCAGCGTTGCACTTGCACCAATTGTTATGTTGGGATTAGAAGAGTTGTTCTTTCGGGGAAAGTGGAAACTCTATACCATATCCTTGTTTTTAGCGATTTGGTTTAATTACTATATTTCTATTTTTATTTGTATTTTTGCAGTGCTTTATGGCGTTACCTTGATTATAGATTCCAGGGTTACCAAGAAGTTTTTTAAGGCATTCAAATTCGCAGTTTGCTCTATGATAGCAGGACTTTGCGCTGGTTTTGTAGTATGGCCCGGTGCAAATGCCCTCATGGGAACAGGCTTCTCTAAGCCTAATTTTCCAAAGAATGTGAAAGTATATTTCAATTTTTTGGATATGCTTTCCAGGCATATGTTTAACGTGAGCGTTGAGCTAAAGAATGATCATTGGCCGAATATTTATACCGGCGTTATGATCTTTTTGCTGATTCCGCTATTCTTTTTATCTTCAAAAATCCGTTTGAAAGATAAAATATGTAAAGGGCTTTTAGCAGTATTCTTTTTGCTATCTTTTGATATTAACGTGCTGAATTTTATTTGGCATGGCCTGAATTACCCGGATTCCTTGCCGGCCAGACAGTCTTTCTTATATTCTTTTTTACTGATTACTATGTGTTATGAAGCTTTTTTACATTTGCAGGAAGAAAAGAAGTGGAAGCTGTTTGTTTCTTACGGCATTGGTGTTGCATTCTTGGGCTCTTTTGGGTTGTTTGTTCAGCATACAGAAGTGTTTCAAAAGTCCGTATTACTCAGCTTTTTATATATTTCGGTTTATCTGGTATTTGCTTTTTGTTACCAAACCGATGGACCTAACAGAAAGTCAATCCTGCTTCTTTGTATTGCCTTTGCTGCATTTGAAGCAGGGCTGAATTTGTACAATACAGGATTTTCTACGGTTACCAGAGCAAAATATGTGACAAAAGTACAGGCATTAGAAGGTATTGAACAGGCTTTACGAGGGCAGGATAGTAGGTTTGATACCAATGTAAGAATGACCAAGAATGATGGTCCTCTTGCGTCATTACATACGGCAACTTTATTTTCCAGTACTACAAACTACGGCATGTACCAGTTTTACCAAAAGATGGGTATGGATTATAGTAAAGTTTATTATTGTTATGAAGGTGCTACGCCTTTGACAAGCGCATTACTTGGCGTGGACTATTTTATCGGAAGCAGTGACGAAAACTTCCAGGATGCTTTTCATACCAATCGCAGACCCGTGATGAATCATGTGGTTTATAACATGAACGGGTTACCTTTTGCTTATGGGCTACCGGAAAGCGTTACAGAGGATTTCTATACAAGAGAAAGCGCTGTAGACAGGCTGAATGCTTTCGGAGAGGAACTTGGTGCGGATTCTCCTTTATACTGGGAGTGCAAGGTGCTGGTGGATGGAGAAAAACGTCAAATCAGAACCATCGGAGAAGGCACATATTACATCCGATTAGAGAATGCATCTAAATCCAACGGGGATACTATTCTTGTGGAAATTCATGATAAAACCACAGGCAATGTGATTCGGTCCAAAAAATATAAAAATGCAAGAAAAGGTTTCTTTCTAAGCCTTGGTAAAATCCTTCAATCGGAGTACGCTGTGATTTCTACGGAGACGGGCTCCCTAGAAAAGGTTACAATCAAAGCTTACTATCAGGATGATGAGATGGTGAAAAAGGCGCTAAATGCCTTATCTGCTTATCCTGCAGATGAGATTGTGTATGGAAACCATGGATTTACTTGTAGTACAGATTACGATCAAGCAAGAAAACTGGTATTTACCATTCCTGCAGAAAAAGGCTGGCAGTTAAGTATTGATGGAACACCTGTGGAAGCCACCCAGTTTTCGGATGCTTTTTTAGCGGTTGATGTACCGGCAGGAGCACATCAGATTAAAGGAATCTTTACATCACCGGGACTAAAAGCTGGTCTTATTATGTCACACGTTGGTGTTTTGCTATATCTTTCTTTGTATCTTTTGGAAAAAAAGTCAAAAAAAGGTGCAAAATAGGCATAAAATAGGTATAATCATTTATAAAGTTACGATTTAACTTGATTCAAACAAGTTGTAAAAGCGGGGGATAGGTATGATTGAAAACAGAGAAAAACTGATCAATGCTGGTATTGATTTGGATGATGCCTTAGAAAGGTTCGATTACCAGAATGATTTGTACGAGAAGTACTTATTACGTTTTCAAGAAGACAAGCATATGTCAGCAGTAAAACAAGGCATGGAAAATCTAGACTATGATTTTGTCCTTCGAGAAGCACATGCCATGAAGGGGCTTACCGGCACATTAGGTATGCAAAACCTGTATGAAGCTTGCTCGGCGGTTGTTTCAGCTGTCAGAGAAAACCATACCGAGGAATTACCGGGACTAGTAGATGATATGGAAAACCAATATATCCGTATCATGTCTATTTATAAAGCTTGACATCGTAAGGAGGAGAACAATGGCACAGCTTTGGGGAGGACGGTTTACCAAGCAGACGGATGAGCAGGTGTTTGCGTTTAATGCATCTATTTCCTTCGACTGCAAAATGGTACATGAGGATATTAGAGGAAGTATTGCTCATGCAACCATGTTGGAAAAACAAGGAATCATTACAAACGAGGAGAAAAAAGCCATTCTTAACGGTTTGCAAGAAATCCTTCAAGAAGTTGAAGAAGGACTATTAAGAATGACGGAAAAATACGAAGATGTTCATAGCTTCGTAGAAGCAAATTTAATCGAAAAAATCGGCGATTCAGGGAAAAAACTGCATACCGGCAGGTCCAGAAACGATCAAGTTGCGCTGGATATGCGTCTTTACACCAGAAAACAAATTTTATCTACAGATGCGTTACTTGTAAATCTCATGCAGGTTTTGCTTCGAATTATGGAAGAAAATTTGGATACGTATATGCCTGGATTTACTCATCTGCAAAAGGCTCAGCCCGTGAGCCTTGCTCATCACTTTGGAGCTTATGTAGAAATGTTCCGAAGAGACAGGTCCAGATTGCAGGATATTTTAAGTCGTATGAACTATTGTCCTTTAGGAGCAGGCGCCCTTGCTGGTACTACGTATCCCCTGGATAGAGATTATGTGGCTAGCCTTCTTGATTTTGATGGAAGTACCGTAAATTCCATGGACTCTGTATCAGATAGAGACTATGTGATTGAGTTTTTAAGTGCATTGTCCATCATCATGATGCATTTATCTAGATTCTGTGAAGAAATCATCATTTGGAATTCCAATGAGTATCGTTTTGTGGAAATCGATGATGCTTTTTCTACCGGATCTTCTATCATGCCGCAAAAGAAAAATCCTGACATTGCAGAGCTTGTTCGAGGAAAAACAGGGCGTGTATATGGCGCTCTAGTGAGTCTGCTTACCACTATGAAGGCCCTTCCGCTTGCTTACAATAAAGACATGCAAGAAGACAAAGAAATGGCTTTCGATGCTTATGATCAGGTTCAGAACTGCTTGGTGGTATTTACCGGCATGGTTGATACCATGAAGTTTAGAAAAGACGTGATGGCAAAAAGTGCCATGATGGGTTTTACCAATGCGACAGATGCTGCGGATTATTTGGTGCTGAAAGGGATTCCTTTCCGCGATGCTCATGGTATCATAGGACAGCTTGTGTTGTATTGTATCGGTGAGAATTGTTCTATTGAAGATGTTTCATTGGATAAATTAAAAGAGTTTTCACCTGCTTTTGAGCAGGATATTTATGAGGCGATTTCCCTGGAAACCTGTGTGGAAAAACGTCTTACCAAAGGCGGCCCTTCCAAAGAGAGGCTTTTAGATGCCATTGCTTTTGAGAAAAAAGAGTTGGAAAAACATCCGGCGCTTTTTCTATAAAATGAGGAGAACAAGTAGAGAGGAGACAAGTTATGAGTGAAAAGTTAAGAGTGGGTATTCTTGGTGGTACCGGTATGGTAGGTCAGAGATTTATTTCTCTGTTAGAAAACCATCCTTGGTTTGAGGTAGTTGTGATTGCAGCTAGTCCCAGATCTGCCGGACAGACCTACGAAAAAGCGGTAGAGGGTCGTTGGAAAATGACAACTCCTATTCCGGAAAGCGTAAAGAATATCGTTGTTTGTGATGTAAATGAGGTGGAAAAAGTAGCTTCTCAGGTTGATTTCGTATTTTCCGCAGTGGATATGACCAAAGAAGAAATCAAGAAAATCGAAGAAGACTATGCGAAAACAGAGACTCCGGTTGTAAGTAATAATAGCGCACATAGATGGACAAAAGATGTTCCTATGGTTGTACCGGAAATCAATCCTCAACATTTTGAAATTATTGAAGCACAGAAAAAGAGACTTGGTACAACTAGAGGCTTTGTAGCAGTAAAACCGAACTGTTCCATTCAGAGTTATGCCCCGGTTTTAACTGCTTGGAAAGAATTTGAGCCATATGAAGTAGTAGCTACAACCTATCAGGCTATTTCCGGAGCAGGTAAGACTTTCAAAGATTGGCCGGAAATGGAAGGCAATATCATTCCTTTCATCGGTGGCGAAGAAGAAAAGAGTGAAAAAGAACCTCTTCGTATTTGGGGACATATTGAAGGCGATGAGATTGTTCCTGCAACAGAACCTGTTATCACATGTCAGTGTATCAGAGTTCCTGTACTGAACGGACATACAGCAGCTGTCTTTGTGAAGTTCCGCAAAAAACCTACCAAAGAACAGTTGATTCAGAAACTGGTTGAGTTCTCCGGGGAACCACAGAAACTCAATCTTCCAAGTGCACCAAAGCAGTTTATCCGTTATATGGAAGAAGACAACAGACCACAGGTTGCACTGGATGTGGATTATGAAAATGGTATGGGTATCAGCGTTGGTAGACTTCGTGAGGATACCGTGTACGATTGGAAATTTGTTGGTTTATCTCATAACACATTACGTGGCGCAGCAGGCGGTGCAGTATTGTGTGCAGAGATGCTGAAAGCAAAAGGATACATTACAAAAAAGTAAAGGGTAACTACAATCAGATATGCTGCGGTTTCGCAGCATATTTGATTGTTAGAGATGAATCTTGCGGGGAGCGTTATGATTGGGAGAGAGCTAGAATATCAGTTTTTACAGCAAAGAGAACTGAAAAGCGGCGCACATATGTCCGTTGTTTACGGGGCAAAGGGCGTTGGAAAAATGACTCTGGTACAAGAGTTTATTCGTGGTAAAAAAGTCTTTTATTACTCTTGCCGTGATTGCGTGGATCGTGAACAGCGATTTCAGCTTAATCGAGAACGGACAAGAGGCATATCTTTATCCGCTTCCAAGTTTCCGACTTGGACCGAGATTTTAAATGATATTTCAAAGGAATACTCCATCGTCGTATTAGACGAGTTTCAATATTTATTAAAATTAGATGGTACCTTTTTAGAAGAGCTGTCTGCTTTTGCGGCTACTTTTTCCAAAGAAAAGAAACTGTATTTAATCTGCATGAGTTCTTCTGTCAACTGGGTAGAGAATGCTATGGCAAGGGAACTTCGCAAGAAGGGCGCTGCCTATTTATTATCCGGCATGCTGAAAGTAAATCCACTGGATTATTGGCAAATTGCGGATGCTTTTCCAGGCTTTGGTGCAAAAGATAGAGTATTGCTCTATAGCATTTTAGGAGGTATCCCGGGCAGATGGAAAGCACTGGATCCTGCTTTATCCATGCAAGAAAACTTAACCAGATGCTTCTTAGATAAGCAGGCTCCTTTGGCACTTGCTGCCATCAGTCAGCTACGAGATGATTTAAGGGAATTGAATGTATATCAGACGATTCTAACCACCATCGCCTGTGGTGCCTATAAGCTCAATGATATTTACCTGCAAACGGAATTTTCCAGGGCTAAAATTAGCGTTTATTTAAAGAACTTAATGCAGATGCAGGTAATTGAGAAGGTATTTTCCGTAGATACCAGAGGCAGAGAGCAGGTGCAGAAAGGCATCTACCGTATTTCGGATCCACTGATTCGTTTTGTGTATACCTTTCTGTTCCCAAATGAGAGTATGTTACGTCTTATGGATGCAGATACTTTCTATCAGCAGTATATCGGACCATACCTGAATGCTTACGCAGGAGAGACTTTTGCTTTGATTTGCAGGGATTACCTTGCTAAGCAAATGAAACTTGGCAAGCTATCTCTTAGTAATGGGGAAGTGGGAGAATGGGTTGGAAAAAATGCCAGCCTTCATGTCCTTATTCAGGACGAGGAAGAAAACGCCATTGGCGGATTCTGCAATTTTGATAAGGCCACCGTGGATAAAAATGATGTGGAATGGGTCTTATATGCAGCGAAGGAAGCGAAAGTTTTCTTACAGGAACTCTGGCTGTTTTCTGCCGGAAGCATAGAGAAAGAATGCAGGGAAGTAGAATTTGATGGTGAGATACATTTTGTAACTCTTCCGGAACTGTCCTTGCTTGATTAAGTAGTATATGATGAAAAACTTGTTTATTGCCGAGAAACCATCTGTGGCTCAAGAATTTGCCAAAGCACTGAAAATCAATGCATCCAGAAAAGATGGGTATCTCGAATCCGAGGATGCAATTGTGACTTGGTGCGTCGGTCATCTTGTGACAATGTGCTACCCGGATGCGTATGATGAAAAATATAAGAAATGGTCCTTGGATACAATCCCATTTATACCGGAGGAATACAAATATGATGTAATTCCCGGTGTGAAAAAACAGTTTCAGATTGTGTCCTCTTTGCTAAACAGAGAGGATGTGGGATGTATTTATGTGTGCACCGACTCCGGACGAGAAGGTGAATACATCTACCGTCTTGTAGAAATGCAAGCCGGCGTGCAAGGCAAACAACGGAAACGTGTATGGATTGATTCCCAGACAGAAGAAGAGATTTTGCGCGGCATTAAGGAAGCAAAAGATGAGAGTGAATACGACAATCTTAGTGATGCAGCTTTCCTTCGGGCAAAAGAAGACTATCTGATGGGAATTAATTTTTCCAGGGCCCTTACCTTAAAGTACAGTTATTCTGTGAAAAGCTATTTAAATACTGACAAATGCGTCGTGTCTGTAGGCCGTGTTATGACCTGCGTCTTGGGAATGGTTGTAAATAGGGAAAGAGAAATCAGGTCTTTTGTAAAGACACCTTTTTATCGTGTGCTTGCAAGTATCCAAATGGGAAATGAATCCTTTGATGGTGAGTGGCGCGTGCAGGAGAAATCCCGTTATTATTTATCTCCTAAACTGTACAAAGAAAATGGTTTTTTAGAGAAGGAAGAAGCAGAAAATTTCGTGGCTTCTTTGACTAATTCGCAGGAACCTTTTACCGTGAAAGAAATAGAACGGAAAAAGGAAACGAAGAATGCACCGTTGCTGTACAACTTAGCAGAACTGCAAAATGATTGTTCCAAGTTCTTTAAAATCAGCCCGGATCAAACGCTAGCAGTGATTCAGGAACTCTACGAAAAGAAACTTTGTACTTATCCACGTACTGATGCTAGAGTATTATCTACTGCAGTGGCAAAGGAAATTGGTAAGAACATTCAGGGATTGACGGGCTATCCGGTTTGTGGGGAGTTGGCGAAGACTATTCTGACGGGTGATGCCTACAAGAGCATCGCGAAAACCAAATATACCAATGATAAGATGATTACAGATCACTATGCCATTATTCCTACGGGGCAGGGGCTGGGTAACCTAAATGGCTTAAAAGCTCCTGCAGCACAGGTATATGAATTAATCGCCCGTAGATTTTTAAGCATTTTTATGCCAGCTGCGGTGTATCAAAAGGTATCTTTGGTAGGTGTGCTGGAACAAGAAGAATTCACCAGTAATTTCAAAGTCCTAAAAGAAGAAGGATACCTTGCAGCACTTGATTATACCTTTAAAAAGAAAGCTGAAACCGGCAAAGAAGAAACTGAAGAAACAGCCGGTGAGGAAGAAAGTTGCGACGATGCACTCCTAACCATGCTTGCCGGCTTGAAGAAGGGAGATACCTTAATTCTAGGAGATCCTAAATTTACCATCAAGGATGGAGAGACTTCTCCACCTAAGAGATACAATTCCGGTAGTATGATTCTTGCCATGGAAAATGCCGGACAGCTGATTGAAGATGAAGAATTAAGAAGTCAGATAAAAGGCTCCGGAATCGGTACCTCTGCAACAAGAGCGGAAATTCTAAAAAAGCTGGTGAATAATGAATATCTAGCGTTGAATAAGAAAACCCAGATAATCACGCCTACATTCCTAGGTGAAATCATCTACGAAGTGGTGAATGCGTCCATTAAGCCGCTTTTAGAACCAAAACTGACGGCCAGCTGGGAAAAGGGGCTTACTATGGTGGCTGAGGGAGAAATCTCTAAAGATGAGTACATGATAAAACTGGATGATTTCGTTAGAAGAAGGACGGAAGCTATCAAAACAGTTCGTAATCAAAATGGACTATATCGTTTGTTTAATGAATTTGCACCTTTTTATAAAAAGGAAAAAGCAAAATAAGGAATAGAAAGAAGGTATCCCTATGGAATCTTGTAAAATTCAGAACTTATATCATTTAGAAGGAACTATGGCAGAGGAGTACTTGCAGAAATTCACATATCCCTGGGAAGCATTGGATGGTATTAAGGATTTCATTTTAGAATTAGGAGCCAGACTTCCAAAAGATCGTTATGAGGAAGTGTCTGAACATGTATGGGTGGCAAAAAGTGCTACTGTAGCGCCTACTGCTTTTTTGGGCGCGCCATGTATCATTGGTGAAGAAACAGAAGTAAGACACTGCGCTTTTATCAGAGGTAATGCTTTGGTTGGAGATCATTGCGTCGTTGGTAACTCTACGGAACTGAAAAATGTGATTTTATTAGGACACGTACAAGTGCCTCATTATAACTACGTAGGTGACAGTATTCTAGGTGTTTATTCTCATATGGGAGCCGGATCTATCACATCCAATGTGAAAAGTGATAAGACCCTTGTGGTGGTAAAAGGCGAGGAAGGACAGATGGAAACAGGCCGTAAAAAGTTCGGCGCCATGCTGGGAGACCACGTGGAAGTGGGCTGCAATTCCGTATTAAATCCAGGTACAGTCGTATGTCCGGAATCCAATATTTACCCAACAAGCTGTGTTCGCGGCGTCGTGCCTGCAAATTCCATCTGGAAAAAAGATGGAAATATTGTGAAAAAAGTAACTAAGTAGGGCAATTTTTTCTAGATTTTTCTTTTATAATGTGAGAAAATAAAAATAGCGCAGTTAATGGGACATTTATGCCCCATTATCAAAATAGAATGAAATAATGGAAGGAGTTTTCACATGATTTATTCAAAAGAAGTTGAAGAAATGTGTACTGTTGCGCAGGGTGTTCATCATGGCTGTGCACCAATTCCTGAAGAAGCAAAATGGATTCAGGCTAAAAAAGTGGAAGATATTTCCGGTTTTACACACGGTGTAGGCTGGTGTGCTCCACAGCAGGGTGCTTGTAAGCTTTCCCTTAATGTTAAAGAAGGTATCATCCAGGAAGCATTGGTTGAGACTATCGGATGCTCCGGTATGACTCACTCTGCAGCTATGGCAGCTGAGATTTTACCAGGTCTTACTGTTATGGAAGCATTGAATACTGACCTTGTTTGCGATGCTATCAATACTGCAATGAGAGAATTATTCTTACAGATCGTTTACGGACGTACTCAGAGTGCTTTCTCTGAAGAAGGTCTGCCAGTAGGCGCTGGTCTGGAAGATTTAGGTAAAGGACTTAGAAGCCAGGTTGGTACTATGTATGGTACTCTGAAAAAAGGTCCTCGTTATCTTGAAATGGCTGAAGGTTATGTTACTGAGCTTGCTCTTGACAAAGATGATCAGATCATCGGTTACAAGTTTGTAAACTTCGGTAAGATGACAGACTTCATCAAAAAAGGCGATGATCCTACAACTGCTTATGAGAAATCCAAAGGTCAGTATGGCCGTGTAGATGACGCAGTTAGATTCATTGACCCTCGTAAAGAGTGATTGAGATAGGAGGAGAAGACATGGCTTTATTTGAATCATACGAAAGACGAATTGACAAAATCAATTCTGTATTAAATACTTATGGCATTTCTTCTATCGAAGAAGCCGAGAAAATTACAAAAGATGCCGGACTTGACGTATACAATCTGGTAAAGAGCATTCAGCCAATCTGCTTTGAAAATGCATGCTGGGCTTACACCGTAGGTGCAGCTATCGCAATCAAAAAAGGTTGCCGTAAAGCTTCTGAAGCTGCTGCAGCAATCGGTGAAGGTCTACAGGCTTTCTGTATTCCTGGTTCCGTAGCAGATACTCGTAAAGTTGGTCTGGGCCATGGTAACCTGGGCAAGATGCTTCTGGAAGAAGATACTGACTGCTTCTGTTTCTTAGCAGGTCACGAATCCTTCGCAGCTGCTGAAGGTGCTATCGGTATCGCAGAGAAAGCAAACAAAGTTCGTCAGAAACCACTTCGTGTTATTCTGAACGGTCTTGGCAAAGATGCTGCTAAAATCATTTCTCGTATCAACGGATTTACTTTCGTAGAGACAGAATATGATCCATATACAAATACTGTAAAAGAAGTTGAAAGAGTTGCTTACTCTACAGGACTTCGTTCTAAAGTTAACTGCTATGGTGCAAACTCTGTACCAGAAGGCGTTGCAATCATGTGGAAAGAAAATGTAGAAGTTTCCATTACAGGTAACTCTACAAATCCTACCAGATTCCAGCACCCAGTTGCAGGTACTTACAAGAAAGAAAGAGTAGAAGCTGGTAAGAAATACTTCTCCGTAGCTTCCGGTGGTGGTACAGGTCGTACCCTTCATCCAGATAACATGGCTGCAGGTCCTGCTTCCTATGGTTTCACAGATACCTTAGGTCGTATGCACTCTGACGCTCAGTTCGCTGGTTCTTCTTCCGTACCTGCTCACGTAGAAATGATGGGCTTAATCGGTATGGGTAACAACCCAATGGTTGGTGCTACTGTTGCAGTAGCAGTATCCGTAGAAGAAGCAGCTACAGCTGGTAAATTCTAATTGATTCATTTATGATTAAAAGGCGCAATCCGATTATGGATTGCGCTTTTTTTGTATCCTAACAGTAGTATTTATGTTATATTTATATTTAGTTGGATACGTTTCCGATGGCGAGAGACTTACTTGGAAATGATATCAGATTTATAAAAAAGGTAGGGGACAGAGATGGAAAAGTTAGAAAGAAATATTATTTGGCATGATCGAAAGAGAACCTTTTTAGGATTACCTTGGAGCTTTACGGTTTATGATTTATCAGAAGATAGATTATTTGTAAAAACCGGCTTCTTTACTATTAATGAAGAGGAAATTCGCTTGTATCGTGTATTGGATGTACAGTATAAAGCTACCTTAGGTCAGCGTATTTTTGGCCTTGGAAGTATTTTCCTTACCACATCCGATCATAGCGCCCATAACTTAGAGATTAAGAGCGTGAAGAAGGCAAAGTCTGTAAAAGAAATGCTTTCTGCAAGAATAGAAGAGCAACGTGATAAAAAACGTGTAGTAAATCGTGAAATGATGGCAGATCCTTGCTTGGGTGATGATGATCACGATGATTTTGATGAAGAAGTAGATCAAAATTAGTATGATAGGTGGTATGTATGAAGAAATCTTGTATTGCCATGACCTTGCTTTCTACCTTTCTTTTCGTTAGCGGTTGTGGGAATGGAATAAACCAGACTCCGGATTCACAAATGCAAGCCATCAATACGAAATTCGATAATTCAAAGAGCGACGATGCTTCAAGTACATGTTATGAAGTGTTTGTTCGCTCTTTTTGGGATTCGAACGAGGATGGCATTGGTGATATAAAGGGGCTGACAGAAAAATTAGATTATATCAATGATGGGAATCCAAAGACTAGAGAGGATTTAGGCTGTGATAGTATTTGGCTGATGCCAATTTGTCCATCACCTAGTTATCACAAGTATGATGTAACAGATTATATGGATATTGATCCTGAATATGGCACCATGGAGGACTTTGATGCTTTTGTATCCGAAGCGCACAAGAGAAATGTATCTGTTATTTTGGATACTGTGTTAAACCACACCTCCGATGCGCACCCTTGGTTTGTAAAGGCGAAGGAGTACTTGCAGAATACAAAGCCGGAAGATATCGATGTGGCAGCATGTCCGGAAGTAGACTATTATCATTTCACTACAGATAAACAGGATGGTTATGAACCACTTGCAGGTACCCCGTATTATTATGAAGCCAGATTCTGGTCCGGTATGCCTGATTTGAACTTGGATAATGAAAAGGTAAGAGAAGAAATAAAATCCGTGATAGCCTTTTGGACGGAACATGGAGCAGATGGCTTTCGTCTTGATGCTGTTACCAGCTATTACACGGGAGATAATACGAAAAATATTGAGTTTTTGTCTTTTGTACGAAGTGTAGCGAAATCCTACAATCCGGATGCTTACTTAGTAGGGGAATGCTGGGCCAATAGCAGTACCTATAGTAAATACTATGCCAGTGGTGTAGATTCTTTCTTTGATTTTGACTTTGCAGATGGTTCCGGCATCATAGCTGATGTCACAAGAGGAAGCGGTAAAATCTCCAAATACGGATATGCTTGCGAAAAAATAGGAGAGAACATCCAAGAGAACGGCTATCCTTACGCGGTAGATGCACCTTTTTATACCAACCATGATATGAATCGAAGCGCAGGTTATTATACGAAAGATGACGGCAGGAAGGTGAAATTCGCCCAGGGCCTTAATCTTCTTATGAGCGGCAGAGCATTTTTATATTATGGAGAAGAACTGGGAATGAAGGGCTCCGGCAAAGATGAAAATAAGCGTGCACCTATGTACTGGTCTAAGGAAACGCAGACGGGTATGTGTACACCACCGCCAAACATGGATCAGTTCGAAATGAAATTTGACAGTTTAGAGGAGCAGGAAAAGGATCCTTATTCCATCTACGAATATGTGAGACAGGCCATAACCCTCCGTCAAACGCATCCGGCAATCCGTTCCGGCTCCTGCACCTATGTAGAAAAAATATCGGGTGGTAAGCTTTGCGTTTTGATCAAGAAAACCGAAAATGAGCAGGTGATGATTGTCATCAATTCCGGCGACGAACCCCTTAGCACATCTTTATCCGATGTGATGGATACACCTGAGAAAGCCTACATAAGCGGCGTTTTACAAGTAGATGAACAAGAGATTCTGCTCGAGGATTCCACGATTACACTTCCGCCTTATGGCATTGCTGTAATTTCTGATTTTTAAATAGAGTAAGAGGAGTAGATATGAGTAAAGTAGCATGGTTAAAAGATGCGGTTTTTTATGAAATATATCCGCAGACATTTTATGATACCAATGGAGATGGAATCGGGGATATCAAGGGTATTATAGAAAAACTTGATTATATAAAAGAACTGGGCGCAAATGCCATTTGGTTGAATCCTTGCTTTGATTCACCTTTTAAAGATGCCGGATACGATGTACGGGATTATAAAAAGGTGGCTAGCAGATATGGAACAAACGAAGATTTATACAGATTGTTTGAGGAAGTTCATAAACGGAAAATGCACCTTATTTTGGACCTTGTACCCGGTCACACTTCGGAAGAACACTCATGGTTTGTAGAAAGTGCAAAAGACTATTGGAATACCTATAGTAGTCGATACATTTGGACCAGACATGCATTTGAAGGAATTGGTGGTCATCCTTATATCAGTGGAGAATCTGAAAGACCCGGTGCTTATATGCTGAATTTCTTTAAGTGTCAGCCGGCACTGAATTATGGATTTTACCGTCCAAGTGAACCATGGCAGCAAAGCATGAAGGAAGAAGGACCGCAAAAGACCAAAGAAGCCATGGTGGATGTGATGGATTTTTGGCTTTCCCATGGATGCGATGGTTTCCGTGTAGATATGGCGGATAGTCTGGTAAAAGAAGATGGGCCTGAAAAAGAAGGCACGAGACAGGTCTGGAAAGATATGTTTTCCGTGATACAAAAGAAGTATCCGGATGCAGCCTTTGTATCGGAATGGTGTAATGCGCCTTTGTCCATGGATGCGGGTTTCCATATGGATTTCTATTTGGATCATGGAAATAATGGCTATCAGTCCTTGCTCCGCGATTATTTAGAGCATTCGGAAGATGATAGCTACTTTAAAGCGGACAGTACCCATGATACAACCAGATTCCTTTCCGAATACATGGAATGGTACCAAAAAACAAAAGGAAAAAGCTATATCAGTATGTTCTCTTGCAATCATGATACCCCTAGAGCAAAACGTACCTTGGGTGATAGAGAGATTAGTTTGTTTTTTGGTTTCTTACTTACGATGCCAGGAGTTCCATTCATCTATTATGGAGACGAAATCGGCATGCGTTTTTTGGAAGTAAAGTCTAAAGAAGGCGGCTACCAGCGCACAGGAACCAGAACCCCTATGCAGTGGAATTCAGGAAAGAATTTAGGCTTTTCTGAAGCTCCCATGAATGCCTTATATCTTCCGGTAGATCCTTCTGTGGATGCACCTACTGTTGAATCAGCTAAAGCAGATCAGGATAGCCTTTATCATATTGTAAAAGACTTGCTTGCGCTTCGCCATAAAGAAAAAGCTTTTCAAGCGGATGCGCCTATGGTGATGCATACCTTAAAGGGGAAAGAGCAGGCTCTTGTATATGAAAGAGGAAACTTCCTGTGTATTGTAAATCCAAGCAATACAAGTTTGGAAATCAGCTTGCCGGATGAAGCTTATGCTACTGCGAAATTGATTTACAAAATCGGTGACGGATTGGTAGAAGTACTATCCAAAGAGAAAAAGATAATTTCAGCTAGACCACAGAGCTTTGTGGTACTAAAGAAGGATTAGCGTGAAAGAACTAGAAGACAGATTATATAGATCCTACTTAAAAGCAGAGGCACATCAGGATTACAATGCACCTGACAAGGAGAAAAGGCATCCGGAACTAACAGCCCCTGTGATCCAAAAGGCTGCTGCGCATCATCGTAATATACTGGTTACCGGTAGCAAAGGCAAGGGATCCGTGTCCCATTATATTGCCTTTATACTGGAACAATTTGAAAAGACGGGGTTATTTACCAGTCCACATATTCTTCAAATGCGAGAACGAATACGGGTGAATCATCGCATGATTGAGGAAGAAACCTATGATATGCTTTTGGAAGAAACAACAGAGTATTATTTAAAGCTAGATCAGACTTTGCCTGAGAATGTAGGTATATCCCCAATCGGTATTCTTTGTACCATGGCGTTGCGTTACTTTGCTATGGAAAAAACGACTGCAAATGTATTGGAGTACGGAAAAGGGGTAGCCTATGATGATGTAAATGCCGTGCCTAGAGAAATCGGGGTGATTCAGCCAATTTTCCTGGAGCATCAAAGGGAGTTAGGAAGAACCATTGAGGAAATCGCAAAGAATAAAGCGGAAATCATACAATCCGGTATGAAAGCTGTATTTACGGCGAAACAGATCCCTGAAGTAATGGAAATTTTACGGGAAAAAGCGCATTCTGAAAAGGTATCTCTTTATGAAATTGACAAAGACTTTCGAATCACCTATTGTGAAAAAGAAGAGGAAACCGGAAAATACACCATTCGTGTTGCATTTGCTGATGGTAAGGAAACCGGAATGGTAAAGGTGCCTATGCCCGGCAGATGGCAAGCGGATAATTTTGCATTAGCCATAGGGGTTACCGGTTATTTCATTGGGGAAGAAAAGCTCCTTTCGCTTTTAGAAGATCAAGCTTTTCAAAATCGGCTTTCCGAATTAACGATTCCGGGAAGACTACAATGCTTAAGGGAACAGCCCCTTGTGCTTATGGATGCTTGTATCAATGGGGCCAGCGCAAAGTATCTTGCCAGGGAATATGGTGGGAAAAAGTTTCTCGTTGTGGTTGTTGTGCCTGCGGATAAGGACTATGTAGGCGTTTGCAGGGAAATATGTCCCATTGCCAATGCAATTTTTTTGTCGAAAACCGATAACCCGCATTATCATTTCTCGGAAAAACAAGCTCTGGAAGTAGAAATACTGGACTGTGTCCGAGAAGCAAAGATTCCTGTTTCTTATGAAGGGGATTTAGATTCCATTTTCAACCATAGTTTAAGTACTAAGGAACCAATGTTGCTGCTTGGCAGCACAACCATGATTTCTGCATATGCGGAATGGAAAGGACGAAGACATGAATGAAATGATTACCAAACGAAATGAACTGCTGGCACAGAAGGTCATAAAAGGATTAGAGTCCAGAAACATGACGGGCTATTATGCTGCCTCAAAAGAAGAAGCACTTAAAATTGCATTGGAGATTATACCGGAGGGTAGCTCTGTTACCATGGGCGGCTCCATGAGTGCTCACGAAATCGGGTTGGTAGAAAAGATAAAATCCGGAAACTATACTTTCCTGGATCGTGATCAGGCGGAAGATAAAAGAGCAGCTATGCTGGAAGCCTATGATGCAGATTATTTCCTTGCCAGTGCCAATGCCATGACAGAAGATGGCGTCATTGTAAACATTGATGGCAATAGTAATCGTGTGTCTTGCATTGCACAGGGACCTAAACATGTCCTTTTTATTGTGGGTATGAATAAAGTCTGTCCCGATGTGGATGCGGCTATGAAGCGAGCAAGAAACGTTGCTGCACCAATCAATGCACAGCGCTTTGGCCTCAATACCCCTTGCGCAAAAACAGGAGCTTGCATGAATTGTAAGTCTCCGGATACCATTTGCTGCCAATTCCTAATTACCAGATACTCCAGACATGAAGGAAGAATTCATGTTATTTTAGTAAATGATGCTTTAGGTTTTTAAGTTATATAGACGCATGAAGCAATCGATATTGCTTCGGAGTTATATGGTAGCGCCTTTTAAAACATCGAATTAAATGACTACAATCAGCAAAACCTGTTTCTGAAGCGATAGCGGTTAAATCCCTATCTGTGAAAAGAAGCAGGTTTTCTGCTTTACTGAGGCGAATAAATTCAATGTACTGTTTACAACTTTGTCCGTATTGATGATGAAAGACTTTGGCAAAGTAGGAATAACTCATATTACACATACTGGCCAATTCTTCTATATTGATCAGTTCGTGGGAGTGTCGATCAATGTACTGAATGATGTTATCGATGGAAATGGTACTGGCATCAGTAACGGGTTCTTTCTCCACGGATATTCCACTATGATACCAATAACGAATAACCTGAAGCAAAAAGGAGGAAAGAATCGAATACACGTAAGTATTATATCCATAGTTCTTTTGCTTGATTTCTTCTACGATATGATCCACCGTAGGAGCCAAATTGAAGTTAGGAATCTTTTCGTCATTAATGCATAACATGTCGTTGTGGCTGGCGGCAACTTTGTGAAAGAGTAGCGTAAGATTAGGCAAATATTCCTCCACGAGTTGGATTCTGTTTAGGTTGAATTTAATACATGCATAGCGGAATTTGTCATTTCCGTGGGCAGAGATGGAATGCATGGCCTGAGGAGGAATCAAAAGGAAATCTCCTTTTCGCAGTACATAAGTATTTTCATTGCAAGTAGCGGTGATGGCTCCACTGGTACAATATAAGATTTCTACAAAGTAGTGCCAATGATTTCGCACAGGCATCCAAGTGGCGGTATCGTTGCAATAAAAAGCTTCAATAGGGGATTTAAGGACATCACTATATTCGAATAATTCGTTCATATACACTCCGGTTAAATAGATTTGTTCTATTTTTTAATAGCAACATTATAGTATATACCTCCTTAAATTGCTATAGTTAGAATTCAGAGAATGCAAAGAATGGAGATAGAAATGGACAACCAAAAATTTCCAAAAACAAAACTAGCTTGGCTGTGGGAAAATACGAAAGGCGGTCATGTCATCTATGTTTTCGCAATGCTTGGCACCATTTTGTATAATGCGCTACAGCTTACAGTTCCTTATTTTTCAGGGCGTATTGTAGATCTCTTTTTGACAGGGCCTACGGCAAGGGAGAATCTGATCAACCAAAGAGATTTATTCTATCGACTTATTATTACCATGATTCTCATGACACTTCTCCGCGTTGTGGTGATGTATTTTGATTGTATGGCTTATGAGAATGTATCCCAATTAGCGTTATATCGAATTCGTAATTTCCTGTTTCAAAAAATCGAAAGACAGGATATGACTTTTTATTCCACCTATCGCACCGGTGATTTGATGACCAGAGTGACCGGTGACCTGGATGCTGTACGTCATATGTTGTCCTGGGTTATTCGTGTGGTAATTGAGTCGTTTTCGCTGTTTTTTGCTGCCGCCATTTATTTTGTTGTAGTGGATTGGAAAATGGCCTTATGCATTTTGGTGATTTCTCCATTTGTTTTTTTGATTATTCGACTGTTTCGAGATAAAGTGGCACCGATGCATGCACTGCTCCGTGAAAAACTGGCAGGTATGAATACTGTTGCACAGGAGAATATCGCAGGTAATCGTGTGGTGAAGGCATTTGCCAGAGAAGATTATGAAATGCAGAAGTTCCAGGCTTGCAATGAAGAGTACCGCGATACCAACAAAGCTACGGCAAAGGTTTGGATTCATTATTATCCCTATGTAGAAAGCTTTGCCAATTTAATGCCTGTGGTGATGCTTCTTGCAGGTGGTCTTTTCTTAATCAAAGGGTCCTTATCCATGGGTGAATATGTTGCGATTTCAGGACTGATTTGGGCCATTGCGAACCCCATGCGTATGATGGGAAATATCATGAATGAGTTCCAGCGCTTTTCCGCAGCTTCCAGAAAAGTAATGGAAATCTATTATTCCGAACCTAAGATTCGTAACCATGAAGATGCTTATACACAGCATGACAGATTTCAGGGTAAGATTGAGTTTAAAAATGTCTCTTTCCAATATGCAGATGGTAACTTGCCGGTGCTTCACAATATCAGCTTTACTGTAGAACCGGGTCAGACAGTGGCTATTATGGGAGAAACCGGATGCGGAAAATCCACCCTGATTCACTTAATCCCCAGATTCTATGAGGCTACAGAAGGAGAAATTCTTATCGATGGCAGAAATGTGGAAGACTACACATTAGAAAGCCTAAGAAAGCAGATTGGTATGGCTACTCAAGATGTGCTTTTATATTCGGATTCCATTGAGGGAAATATCGCCTATGGAGATAGCCATATTAAGCTGGAAGAAGTGGTAAAATTTGCTAGATATTCGGAAGCTTCCGAGTTTATTGCCAAAATGCCTGAGGGATATGACACTATAGTCGGTGAACGTGGCGTAGGTCTTTCCGGTGGTCAAAAGCAACGTATTTCTCTTGCAAGAGCATTGGCAGTACGTCCTTCCATCTTAATCTTGGATGATACTACCTCCGCTGTAGATATGGAGACCGAAAAGAAAATTCAGGATTCTTTGAATCATTTGGATTTTCCGTGTACTAAGATCATTATTGCACAGCGAACCAGCACCACCAGAACCGCGGATAAGATTATCATCCTGAAAGATGGACGTATTGTGGAAGAAGGCTCTCATGATGAGTTGAAAGAAAAGGGCGGTTACTATAGTGAGCTTTTGAAATTACAAACAGGAGACATGTAATGGCAAGAAATACATATAAAGTAGACGAAAAACTGGAAGAGCCTTTTGACATAAAGCATTTACTAAGAGCCTCCGGTTATATTAAAAAATATATTAAGCGCATGTTGTTTGCCATGACGTTAAGTGGAATCGGCGGTGCCTTTGGGTATTTGGCTCCTATGATTATTCAAAAGGCTTTGGACGTGGCAATCCCCGCAGCAAATACCACAATGCTGTTTCAATTGGTTGCACTTCTTGTACTTGTTTATGCAATCAGTACCTTATTTGCCACCATTAGAGGCCGTATTATGGTTGATGTGAGCCAAAATATCATTTTTGATATTCGTAAAGATATTTTTGAACATTTACAGGAGCTACCTTTCCAATATTATGACGATAGACCACATGGTAAGATTCTGATTCGTGTTGTAAACTATGTAAACTCTGTATCAGATATGTTGTCTAATGGTTTAATTAATATCGTACTGGAAGGCTTTAACTTGTTATTTATCATTGGATTTATGTTTGCGGTAGATGTGCAGCTGGCCCTTGTGGTAATGTGCGGCGTTCCTTTCCTGGCTATTTTCATGAATTACATCAAGAATAAACAGCGCAAGGCATGGCAGGCAGTATCCAATAAGAATTCCAATTTAAATGCATATCTGCAGGAGAATATCGTAGGTGCCAGAATCACCCAGATTTTTTCCAGAGAAGATGAAAACGCCGAAGTATTCAAAGAATTGTCCGATGATTGTCGAAAAACCTGGCATACGGCAGTTATGTATTCGAACCTAGTTTGGCCCGGAATTGATACGATTTCCGTATTGGTTCGTGCAGCGATTTTCCTTTTTGGTTTAGTTGTCTTTGGTCAAGGAAATAAATCTCTAGGTACCATTGTAGCGATTTCCAGTTACGCTTCCTTCTTCTGGCAGCCCATCATGAACCTTGGTAATATCTTTAATAACTTTATCAATAATATTGCTTATTTGGAGCGTATTTTTGAAACCATTGATGAGCCGGTAGAAGTAAAAGATGCAGAAGATGCCATTACCATGCCTCCGATTAAAGGCAAGGTGGAATTCAAACATGTAGATTTTGCCTATGATGAGACAAAAGATATTCTGACAGATTTATCCTTTACTGTTGAACCCGGTGAAAGTGTAGCTTTAGTAGGTCCTACAGGTGCAGGAAAGAGTACCATCGTAAACCTGATTTCCAGATTCTATAATGTGAATGCCGGAGAGGTCCTCATCGATGATCAGGATATTTCCAAAGTGACCCTGCATTCTCTTCGAAGCCAAATGGGCATTATGATGCAGGATAGCTTTATTTTCTCCGGTACCATAGAGGATAATATCCGATATGGTAAATTAGACGCTACGAAGGAAGAGATTATCGAAGCTAGTAAGACTGTATGTGCAGATGAGTTTATAAGCTCCATGAAGGATGGATACCTCACAGAGGTAAAAGAGCGTGGTTCTTCTCTAAGTGAGGGTCAAAAACAGCTGATTTCCTTTGCAAGAACGCTTTTGTCTAATCCGTCTATTTTAGTGTTAGATGAGGCTACATCCAGTATTGATGTGCAGACGGAACATGCTCTGCAAATGGGCTTAAATGCCATGTTAAAGGGCAGAACCAGCTTTATTATTGCCCATCGCCTATCCACCATTCGAAATTGCGATAAAATCATGTATATCGATAATGGAGGAATCATGGAATGCGGTAGTCATGAAGAACTCATGGCGAAAAAAGGATATTATTATCGATTATATACCGCCCAAAAGGTGAGTTAATTCTGAAAATATGATATTGTAGTATAGTACGAGGCAATTTGCAGTGCAAGTTGCCTCGATTTATGAGGGAACAAATCTAAAACGAGGAGAATAGTTATGATTTCGTTTCAAAGTGATTACATCTGTGGAGCGCATCCAAAAATTTTACAAAGACTCATGGAAACCAATATGGAGCCTATGGCCGGGTATGGAGATGATAGTTATACCAAAAGCGCCAAAGAAAAGATTCAGAAAGCTTGTGGCGCTGACGTGACGGTAGAGTTTCTGACCGGTGGTACACAAACCAACATGATTGTGATTGCCACGATGCTTAAGGACTATGAAGGCGTAGTTGCTGCTGCCACAGGACATATTAATGCCCACGAAGCTGGTGCCGTAGAGTACACCGGCAACAAAGTCCTACCTTTACCGCAGCAGAACGGTAAAATCAATGCTTCCGATTTGAAAGCGTTACTGGCGGATTTCTACGCAGATGATAACCATGAACACATGGTGTTCCCTGGGTTGGTTTATATTTCACACCCCACAGAATACGGCACCTTATATACGAAGCAGGAACTTACTGATTTATCTGCTATCTGCAAATCGTATGAGATTCCACTTTTCGTAGATGGAGCCAGACTTGGCTATGGTCTCATGAGCAGACAGACGGATGTGACCTTACAGGATTTGGTGAAGCTTTGTGATGTGTTCTACATCGGAGGTACCAAAGTCGGGGCTTTATGTGGAGAAGCCATTGTCTTTACCCATGATAATTGTCCGAAACATTTCCTGAATTCCTACAAAAAGCGTGGAGCCTTACTAGCAAAAGGCAGACTGTTAGGGCTTCAGTTTGATACCTTGTTTACTGATGATTTGTATTTTGAGATAAGTAAGCATGCCATCGATATGGCAGAGAAACTGAAGGATATTTTGAAAAAGTATTCCTGTCAGTTTTTCCTGGATTCTCCTACAAATCAGCAGTTCATCGTCTTAGAGAATCATAAACTGAAAAAATTACAGGAAAAAGTCGCTGTTGGCTTTTGGGAGAAATATGACGAAAGCCATACGGTAATCAGACTTGCTACCAGCTGGTCTACTTTAGAGTCCGATTTGCATGGATTAGATGCAGCGCTAAAAGAGATTTATGAGGGATAAAAATGAAAATCATTGATATTATCAAGGATGGGAAGACAGAGCTTTCTTTTGAAGTGTTTCCACCCAAAAAAGAGACAAGTTTTGAAAATGTAAAAGTTGCTACAGAGGAGATTGCAAGCTTCCATCCTTCTTTTATGAGTGTTACCTATGGCGCCGGTGGCGGCACCAGTAGATTTACCATCGACATTGCACAGAATATCCAGCAAAAGTTTGGAGTACCGACTTTGGCTCATTTGACCTGTGTATCCTCTAGCAAAGATACCGTAAAGGCTCAGATAGAAGCTATGAAACAAGCCGGAATCCAGAATGTTATGGCCCTTCGCGGTGACTTGACTCCGGAATTGGAGCAGACAGATCGCAGCAAGTGGGATTATCAATATGCCATTCAGTTGATTAGGGAATTAAAAGAAAGCAACGGGGATTTCTGCATCGGGGCAGCGTGCTATCCGGAATTGCACCCGGAAAGCGCAAATCAGAAGGAAGATATTCAGCACCTAAAAGAAAAGGTAGATGCGGGGGCAGACTTTTTAACTACCCAGATGGTGTTTGATAACAATTTATTTTTTAATTTTATGTATAAGCTTCGAGAGGCTGGGGTTACTTGCCCTGTGGTACCAGGAATTATGCCTATTACCAATGCCAATCAGGTAGAACGTGCCATTAAGCTTTCCGGCTCTTTTATGCCACAGCGTTTTAAAAGTCTGGTGGATCATTTCGGCTCTGATCCGGAAGCCATGAAACAGGCAGGAATCGCATATGCAACAGATCAGATCATCGATTTATATGCCAATGGAATTTCTACGGTACATGTGTATTCCATGAATAAACCTGATGTGGCGAAAGCGATTCAGGATAATCTATCAGCGATTATAGGCAAATAATATAGAAGGACAGGATGGGGAGTGTATGTTTCAGAAATGGAAAGTAATAGACTATTTTGCATGTAATGCGGAAAAACAGCAAAAGTATTTAGAACGCATCAGTCAAAGCGATTGGGATGCCGGTGCGTTAATGACGAAGATGCTGAGGGAAGGAACCTTTTTTGAATTTACGGGAGAAGGCTCTAAGTTCCTTTTGCTTATCGATACAAAGAAGGATTTGGTGGCAAGTTATTGTACCTATGCCCATAAGGATAACATTCCCAATACGGAGCTAACGCCTTGGATGGGATTTGTTTACACCTATCCGGAGTATCGTGGTAAACATTTGATGTGGCATTTAATGGATCATGTGACCAAGCTTTGCAAAAAGGATAAGTATTCTAGCTTTTATATATCCACAGGTCACGAGGGACTTTATGAAAAGTATGGGGCCGTATTCCAGGAGTATTTAACGGAACTTGGAGGTGGCCAGTGCCGCATTTACCGAAAAGATGTGAAAACCGGATATCTCGTGAAAGCAAATGAATGGATCAATAGTATTTTTCTGTTTTCCGGGATTGGCGTTCTGATACTTAGTCTTTCCTTATTTCTTGGCATCCTACTAAATAGGACAAACTTTACCGGTGTGTTTTTTGTCATGAGCGTGGTAGGAATGCTGGTTATTTTTACCATCCCTGTGTGGGGGCTTATTTTTAGCGTTATGGGCTTTCTAAATGGGATTTTTGCCGGAAGTAGAGAGCATAGAAATATTCTTCCTACGTTACTGAAACTTTTGGTTGGGCTTATGGTAATCGTAGCATTGTTTATTGGATTCTTGTTTATTATTGATGTAGCTACCGGAATCTAAAAAGAACCTCTTTCCAGATTGGAAAGAGGTTTTTACTTTTTCGATATGTTTTATTCGGAAATGGTTTCAGTGGAAGTCTCTTCTTCGTAGAAGCCATCTTCTTCTAATGCCGCAGCAGGATCAATGATTTCGTCAGCAAAGGATAAATCCATTTGAGTTACATCTTCGCCATGGAGGATTTGCAAAACATACTGTAAACGCTCATTGGCACGAGAGTAATACTCGTTGGCAGCTTCTGCATAGTTTTGGGAGAAAGTCTCTCCTTCATAAGCCTGATGATAGTATGTGACAGCATTGCTCATATTTTCACTGGCTTCAATGGCTAAATCGGAAGCAGCACTAAATCTGTCCGGTACCGGTAAAGCAGCCATTTTAGAGAACTGTTCACTGAGCTGGTCCATAAGTCCTAAAAATTCGGTAGTAGAAGATTCGCTGGTTGTATCAATCGCATCAATACGCTGGCCTATGGCTGCCACATTGGCACAAAAAGTCTCCATATTTGTTTTGTACGTAGTTAATTCGTCATTTTTCTTACCACATCCGGCAAGTACACATAAAAATAAGCCTAAAAGCAGGCATTTGGTCATTCTTTTCATCATTCCGTCTCCCTATATTGTTCTTTCCTTATCTTACATGAGAAAAAGGGGTTTTACAACCTAGTTTTTGTCGTGATATGATAGATGAAACGTGACAGAGGGCGAGGAAACAGGAATGACGAAAGAGGAGTTTCGTAAATTTGTTGAAGAAAATACTGTAGTATTAGATGGGGCCACGGGCTCTAATCTCATGAAAGCCGGTATGCCAAGAGGTGTATGTACGGAAGCATGGGTTTTAGAACATCCGGAGACCCTTATTTCTTTGCAAAAAGCTTATGTGGAAGCGGGGTCAAATATTATATATGCCCCTACCTTTACAGGAAATCGAATCAAACTTTCAGAATACAATCTATATGATCGTATGGAAGAAATGATGACAAAACTGGTGCAACTCTCCAAGGAGGCTGTAGGGGATAAGGCTTTGATTGCCGGTGATGTAACTATGACCGGAAGACAATTGGAGCCCATGGGTGATTTGAAATTCGAAGAACTGGTAGATATCTATAAAGAGCAAATCGGCTACTTAGCAAAGGCCGGCGTGGATCTTTTGGTTGTAGAAACCATGCTTAGCCTACAGGAGTGCCGAGCTGCTTTAATTGCGGCCAAAGAGGTATGTGATTTGCCGGTGATGGTTACGCTTACTTTTGAAATGGATGGTAAGACCCTTTATGGGACAGATGCCAGAACGGCTGCTGTTGTATTAGACCATCTAGGTGCCGATGCCATTGGAGCAAACTGCTCAACAGGACCTATTGAAATGGCCGGAGTACTGAAGATGATGGGCGAAGTGACCAGAAAGCCTATCATTGGTAAGCCGAATGCTGGTTTGCCGAAAGTAGATGGAGAAGGCCAGACTTATTACGATATGGATGCTGATGCCTTTTATGAAGGCATGAAACATATTATAGATGCAGGCGCTAGTATCATTGGCGGATGCTGTGGTACCAACCCTTCCTATATCAGTAAAATCGCAAGTTTGCAAAAGAAGAATGTATCTTTTTATCAAGAAAAACGGTACCTTACATCCGAAAGAAAGACCTTAGCCTTCGGCCTTGATGACCCCTTTATGGTTGTTGGAGAGCGTATAAATCCTACCGGAAAGAAGGCATTACAAGCTTCCTTGAAGGAAGGCAGTATGGATATGGTAATCGATTTTGCGGAGCAGCAAGAAGCCGCAGGCGCTTCCATTCTAGATGTTAATATGGGAATGAGCGGTGTAGATGAGAAGGAACTTATGGTGAAAGCTGTTGAGGAGCTTTCTGTCGTTACTTCTTTACCGCTATCTTTAGACAGCTCTATGCCGGAAGTATTAGATGCCGCCCTTCGTATTTATCCCGGTAGGGCGCTGGTAAACTCTGTGTCTTTAGAGGAAGTAAAGATTAAGAAAATCCTTCCGTTGGTGAAAAAATATGGAGCTATGTTTATTCTCCTTCCAGTTTCCGACGAAGGCTTGCCAAAGGATGCAGAAGAGAAAAATCGTAATATCGAAAAGATATTGGAATACGCCTATGAACTGGGACTTACCAATGAGGATATCGTAGTAGATGGCTTGGTTGCTACCGTTGGTGCCGAAAAAGAAGCTGCCATTAGGTGCCTGGATACCATCAGACACTGCAAAGAAAGTGAACTGGCAACCATATGTGGCCTTTCTAATATTTCTTTCGGTCTACCGGAAAGACCTTATGTGAATTCGGCTTTTCTTACCATGGCTATTGCGGATGGCTTGACTATGGCAATTATGAATCCAAACCAGGAAATCATGCTTTGCGCAGCCTATGCCAGTGATTTACTGCTTGCCAAAGAAGAAAGTGATATTCGTTACATTGAGTTTGCTTCCGCTTTAGCGGAAAAACATAAAAAAGAAGCGGAAGAGGCAGAAAAGAATCGATTGTTAGCTTCTCAAAATGGAGTTATTCTTGATGTAAGCGGAAAAAAATAGAAACCTCTTCTGGTATGGAAGAAAAAGAGAGCGAGTTTTCTCGCACGTCAGAAGAGGAACAACTATATAAAGACGTCCTAAAGGGAAATAAAAAAACCATAGTGGATCATGTGAAGGTCTGCCTAGCTGCATCTTCGAGACCACAGAAACTGCTGGATGAAGTTCTTCTTCCGGCTATCAATGATGTAGGTGCATTTTTTGATCAGGGCAGGTATTTTCTTCCCCAGCTAATCGCCTCTGCAGAAAGTATGAAGCTTGCTATTGAGTATTTAGAGCCAATGCTGAAGGAAGACAGTGATAAACAGGATATGCCTACAGTAGTGATTGCCACTGTGGCAGGAGATGTACACGATATTGGAAAGAATCTCGTGGCTATGATGTTGAAAAACTATGGTTTTACCGTAATCGATTTAGGAAAAGACGTAGACACAGAGCTGATTGTCAAAACTGCAATTGAGGAAAATGCAAAAATCATTGGTTTATCGGCTCTTATGACTACAACCATGCAGGAAATGCGTGTGGTAGTGAAAACTGCCAAAGAAAAAGGATATACAGGAAAAATCATGGTGGGTGGCGCTGTGGTCACTCAAGAATTTGCTGATGAAATCGGCGCAGACGGTTATTCAAAAGATGCTGCAGAAGCTGTAAAAGTAGCAGAAAAGCTTTGCGGCCTTGCATAAACATAATCCAGAACTTATCATAAAGTCGTGAGGAGGACTTGATATGAACGGAGCTGATGCACTTGTTGCATGTCTTGAAGCGGAAGGCGTAGATACCGTCTTCGGCTATCCGGGGGTTGCAATCGCACCTTTTTATAATAGTATCTTAGAGTCGGATATTCATTCGATTCTGATTCGCACGGAACAAAACGCCGCGCATGCTGCCAGTGGTCTTGCCAGAGCAAGAGGTACAGTAGGAGTATGCGCAGTGACTTCCGGTCCCGGAGCTACCAATGTGATCACCGGTGTAGCTACGGCATTTGCGGATTCTATTCCG
>SVFQ01000023.1 GCA_015056765.1 Lachnospiraceae bacterium | reverse complement strand
AAAAGGTTTTGTTCTCTGAACAATTCTCGTTAGAATTTTCAGGGTTGCATTACTGTTTGTTTGTCAAAGTTCATTGTCGCGTGCGACTTTTACATATTAGCAATTCTAGGTATTATTGTCAACAACTTTTTCAAACTTTTTTTATTTTTTATAAAACTTTTGCCTTTTCGTACCATAATAGAGTCCATCTGTCTTTTTCCCACTTCCCCATTTCAAAAAAAAGAAGTCTTTTTGTTCCATTATCGGGGAACAAAAAGACTTGCTATAAGACGAACTAAATTGCCTAATCCATTATTTTCATATAGGAACCTTAGAAAGGTATTTTTTTCCACATAGAGCATGATGTGGTTCCCGGGAAAAACCGCATTGATGTTTGGAAGAAATGCATATATCGTCCAAATAATCAAGGTTGCTTCCAGCATTCCTGCTGCAATTCCCAAAAAAGTATTTAGGCTATTTATAAGAGGTAGCTTTCCTATTAATTTAAGCACCCCAAATATGGAATGGATTACTTTTCTTCCGATCAATACAATAAGTAAAACCGCCGCACTGGTTAAAATGCTTATGGTATTCTTGTTTAGTATGCTATTGATGAGCACTACTGCATCCACCACAAGAAAGCATATGATACAAGTATCCGCCAAAAAGGCTGTTTCGCCAATGAGTCCTTCTTTCGCCCCTTTACTTACACGCCAGACATAGATGATTAGCGCAATAACAAAAAGGATGTTGATATCTTTTAGTGTAACTAATAACATGTTTTTTCCTTAAAAAGCTTAATTCAACTGAATCTGTGCTATGCTTTCCTTGCCTACAATGGAAAATCTGGAGATTGTATTCGACGGGATTACCATACTAATGTCCTGCTCCAGGGTGCCTGCGTATTTTTCCACACCACTCGTATTATAGATGGCAAGCTCCGCATCTCCATATATGTACAAGTTATCCTTATATAAAAGAATATTCTTGTATTCTACATCAAATCCCTGCTCCATTTGCAGTTTTCCGGAAGGTTCATATACTTGCACACGGTACTTGTGCTCTCCGGTTGTATCATAGGAGATAAGTGCCACCGCGCTTTCATTATAGTATACGGACTGAATTTCGTAGTCCAAAAGCACTTCGCTTTTTGAAACAGGTTTTTGACCACCTTCGTAAAACATTAGTCTATTATCTGCCACGGCAAAAGCCACGTCCGAGGTCATAAATCCGGTATATGGTACTACCGCGCTATCATAATCGTAGCCGCTCATATAATGGTCCTGGGTATTTTTACCCACTTCACCAAAGTTAAAAAATGCCACGGAGCTCTTGAGCCTTCCTGTGTCCGCTAATGTATAGGCAACACATACTAAATTCCCGTTTGGAGATATCGACACGCTTAAAGGGTACCCACTTTGATTCATGCTGGTTTTAAAGTACGCTATGGTTTCACCCTTTGCATTATACAGATAGATCCATGTTACATCGCCGTCGTCCAATGTAGCCGCCACTACCCCATCATTAGATACATCTATATATCGAATCGGTAGATTTGTAGTTATTTCTCCAATGGGTGCAGAAGCATTCACAACATATATCTTGCCTCCGTCATAATCGCCTATGGCCGCAGTATCTCCTTTAATAGCCACAATGGGATTTTGCATCTCATAGGTTTCATTCCAGATAATTTTGCCGGAAGCATCGGAGCAGCTCACGCCATCATTACTATAGGATAGAATATTTCTACCTAATAGCAGAGTATTACCACTGGTGGCAGTTTCTCTGCTATAGGTTTCTTTGATATTGTAATCTGTATAGATTTTACGACTGGATACAACTCTGACAATGCCTACTACCAGGATTAGTCCCACAATCGCAATCAGTGCTCGAAGCACAACTAACCTGCGGTGTTTCGCAAGCAAATCAGCGTAGTTTTCACGCCTTTTATTCAGTTTTTCCTCGTTGGGATTGTAAAACTCTTCCATCTAATTACCAATCATCGTTTTTTATGCGTTAGCAAAAGCATACACAGTTGTGGACACGTACTTGCGTTCCGGTCCAAATACTGCATTCGGGAAATTCTCTTTGTTGATAGAATCCGGGAATAACTGTGTTTCCAGTGCAAGACCACCACGTCTTACATAGGTCTTTCCTTCTTTGCCCGGCTGTTCTGAAATATAGTTACCTGCATAGAACTGGATACCCGGTAAAGTCGTATATACTTTCATGACACGGGTTGTACCTGCTGCCGTTACCGTAGCCACATGCTGAAGCTGGCCATCGAAATCATCCAGTACCCAGTTATGATCGTATCCGCCTGCCATCTGGAGCTGTGCATCATCTGCATCAATTTCTTTTCCAACTACTTTAGGGCTTGTAAAGTCCATAACCGTTCCCTTTACAGGCGCAATTTCACCGGTAGGAATAGAGCCCGGTACGCAAGGGGTATAATGAGAGGCCTTTAAGTATACTGTATGGTCTTCGATTGTGCCTTCTCCATGTCCCTTTAAATTGAAATAGGAGTGATTTGTCAAATTCAGTATGGTATTTGCATCACTTTCTGCCTCGTAATGCAGCTCCAACTCATTGTTGTCGGTCAGGGTATAGGTAATGGCAATCTTTTTATTGCCGGGGAATCCCATACATCCATCTTCATCTTCCAGTGTAAGTCGCAACGCATTAGCCTGTTCTTCAACCGCAAAAACTCTTGCATGATAGCCAAGTTCATTATGGCTATGAAGGTTGTTTACGCCATCATTCACGGAAAGCTTCACCTCTTTACCATCAATTACGCAGGTGGCATTTCCAATACGGTTGGCGTTTGGTCCAATTGCAGCGCCGAAGAAGCAAGGATTTTCAATATATTGTTCCATATTGTCATATCCAAGTGCCACATCTGCAAATTTACCCTGTGCATCCGGCACGGAAATTCGAACAATGATGCCACCGTAATTCAGCACATCTACTTCCATCCCGTTTTTGTTCTTCAAAGTATAGCAAGTTACTGTTTTTCCGTCTTTTGTCTTTCCAAATACTCTGTTTTCCATATCCTTCTCCCTTTTTTCTTTATAATTCCACTCTGCCATCTAAGGCTCTGAGTAATGTAACCTCATCAATATTCTCAAGGTCTCCGCCTACAGGTACGCCGCTGGCAATTCTAGACACTTTAATGCCTAAAGGTTTCACCAACTTGCTGATATACATCGCCGTAGTTTCCCCTTCCAGGCTAGAGTTAGTGGCAATAATAACCTCATCGATTTCTTCCTGCCCCAAGCGTTCCATCAATTCTTTTAATTTGATGTCTCCAGGGCCGATTCCCAGCATTGGCGAAATGCTACCGTGAAGTACGTGATAAACCCCTTCGTACTTTCCGGTCTTCTCATAGGCTGCCAAATCTCTGGCGTTTTCTACCACCATTATGGTTCTATGATTACGATTTTTGTTGGCACACACCGGGCAGATGTCGGAATCTGTCAAGTTATAGCAGGACTTGCAATACTTTACATTGTTTTTTGCTTCCTGCAAAACACTTGCCAAATGATCTACCCTATCTTTGGGCATATTGATGATATAAAAAGCCAAACGCTGCGCGCTTTTCTCACCTATGCCCGGAAGAGCGGCCAGTTCTGCTATTAATTTATTGATATGGCCGCTGTACAAATCCATTAGAACGGTAAGCCTCCTAATCCGCCTGTCATCTTGTTCATTAAAGCGCCACTAGCTTCTTCTGCCTGCTTCATTGCTTCATTCACCGCTGCAACAATCATGTCTTCCAGCATTTCTACATCGTCCGGATCTACTGCTTCCGGTGAAATCTTGACTTTGCTTAATTCCTTTTTACCTGTAACGGTAACTTCTACAGCTCCGCCGCCGGCTTTCGCTGTAAACTCCTTGGATTCCAGTTCCTTCTGACCTTCCTCCATCTGGCGCTGCATGCGCTGCGCCTGCTTCATTAAATTATTCATGTTGCCGGGCATACCCATGCCACCCGGAAATCCTCCACGTTTTGCCATTTTCTTTCTCCTATTCTTCTATCTCTTCTACTTCTTCTATATCCATCTGAATCATATTACTCAAATCTGGATACTTGCTTTCCGCTGTCATGCGGTCTGCTTCAAATTTTACCACAACTTCCATGTCTGTACCCGTCAGATTTCCAATTAGGGTCTTTATCATGTCTAAGTTAGTAGTATCTGTCTCTCCTTCTGCAGGATTAGCAGATACAACGGATTCATTTAGCCAGTCGCGAGAGACCGCCTCCGCTGTCACAAGGCACAGTCTGTTTTCATTATCCATGCTTACCATGCAATTGGAAAGATAGGTTGCCCCGGGTTGGCCTAACTGTTTTAGCACTGCTCTCCAGTTCTGCACCACTTTTTGAACATCTTCAGGTAAGGCTGCAGGCAAAGGTGCCTTTTTCAGGGTTTGCCTGGGAGTTTCCTGTGTCATCTGAGCAGAAGTCGCACTTCCCACATTTGCCATCATGGGAATGCCGTTTTCCATCTTCTCTTCCAAAACCCGAATACGATCTAACAGGGAATCATCCCTGCTTTCCATCTCCGGTCTGCATAGTTTTATGAGGGTTACTTCTATGGTGACTCTTTTCTGAGTCGTCGCCCGTAGCTTACCGGACAATTCCGACATGACTCTGATATATCTTGTAATGGTGTCCATTTCCACCATTTCTGCTTCTTCCACCAGTCTCGCCAGATTCTCTGCGGACATATCGATTACTTCTTTTGCATTGTCCGACGCCTTTAAAAGCATTAGATTACGCAAATACCAGGTAAACTCAGAAACAAATTGTGTCAAGTCACGTCCTTCTGTCACCATGCGGTCCAGCAAGTGAATGCATTCGATTACCTCGCCCTTTACCACATGTCTCAGAAGCTGGCTAAAGGTCTCCGCATCTACAGCACCAAGTATCTGAAGCACTTGTTCATAAGTCAGTACTTCTTCACTTTGAAAAGCAAGACACTGATCTAGCAAACTTAACGCATCTCGCATGGCGCCATCTGCGCATTTTGCTATATATCGAAGTGCCTTTTCTTCCGCTTGTAACCCTTCTTCTGCAATCAATTCCTGCAGGCGGGCCGTGATGGTGTCTACACTGATTCGCTTAAAATCATAACGCTGACATCTAGACATGATGGTCAGCGGGATCTTGTGCACCTCCGTGGTAGCCAGTATGAAAATAACATACTCCGGCGGCTCTTCCAGCGTCTTCAGCAGGGCATTAAAAGCGCCCGTTGAAAGCATATGCACTTCGTCGATGATATACACTTTATATTTTCCTTGCGCCGGCGTGAAATTGGTATCGTCGATAATGTCCCTGATATTCTCCACACCATTATTGGACGCCGCATCAATTTCATATACATTCATGCTGGCGTTCTGCGCAATTGCACGACAGGAAGGGCATTCCCCGCAGGGACTGCCCTCCTTATGATTTTCACAATTCACTGCTTTTGCAAATATCTTCGCAATAGTGGTTTTACCTGTACCACGGGTACCGCAAAAGAGGTACGCATGCGCCATACGATTGTGAACTATTTGATTTTTGAGAGTTTCTACGATGGCGTCCTGTCCCTTGACGTCCTCGAACTCTGTTGGTCTGTACTTTCTGTATAATGCTTGGTAAGCCATATAACGTATTACTATCCTTGTCTAGCCCGTTAATCACCAAAACTGATGCCGAGCATTTTTGCCTCTTTGATGATAGCAGCATCCGGAGCCACCATCTTTAACTTGCCTGCCACATCCTCCAGTGGCACTTTTACGATTTCTCGATTTCTATATCCTACCATAAAGCCGTACTCACCCTTCAGAATCAGATGGCCAGCCTCAGCCCCCAGTCTACTTGCAAATACACGGTCGTATGGGCACGGGCTTCCGCCACGCTGTGTATGTCCCGGTACCGTTACGCGGACTTCTTGTCCGGTCTTTTCCAATATCTGAGCAGCAATCTCATAGGAAACAGACGGATATTTAGATTTTTCCTGTTTCTTTTTATATTCCTTCTTGGATAATTTCGCGTCTTCTTTGGAAATTGCGCCTTCTGCCACCGCAAGGATTGTGAATTTCGCGCCTCTCTCATGACGCTTATCGATTGCTTTTACTATCTTATCGATATCGTATGGAATCTCCGGAATCAGGATGATGTCCGCACCACCTGCCATGCCGGCGTTCAAGGTGAGCCATCCTACTTTATGGCCCATGACTTCTACGATAAAGACACGGCCATGGCTGGCTGCTGTGGTATGAATACAGTCAATGCATTCTGTAGCGATATCTACCGCACTTTGGAAGCCAAAAGTCATATCCGTTCCCCAAAGGTCATTATCAATGGTCTTGGGAAGGGTAACGATATTTAACCCTTTCTCGCGAAGAAGATTTGCCGTCTTATGGGTACCGTTTCCACCTAAAATCACGAGGCAATCCAGTCGTAACTTGTGATAATTCTGCTGCATTGCATCCACTTTATCCAGACCATTCTCGTCCGGATCTGTAATGGTCTTAAACGGTGTACGGGAGGAGCCCAAAATCGTACCGCCTTTTGTCAAGATACCCGAAAAGTCCGCGCTGGTCAGCATACGGAAATTGCCGTAGATAAGTCCCTTATAGCCTTCTAGGAAGCCATAGATTTCCACATCTTCGCCACTGTTAATCAGAGTCTTTACCACACCACGCATAGCTGCGTTCAAAGCCTGGCAGTCTCCACCACTAGTCAGTAACCCGATTCGTTTCATAGTAGTTCCTCCTTTTACATTATCGCAAGAAAACCTTGCAAAATCCCCAAATATACCTACTTATAAGTATAGTCTATTTTCTTTTTTCCCACAATAAAAATGCGCCAGGATTGCCCTTTACATAGGTTGCAAAGTTCTTGACGCTTACCAGAAAACATCTTATAGTTATATTTGTTCAAAATTGGAGATGTACCCAAGCTGGCCGAAGGGACCGCACTCGAAATGCGGCAGGTCGCGCAAGCGGCGCGAGGGTTCAAATCCCTCCATCTCCGTTATCTAAAAAAAGCCGCGGGCGCTGATTTCTCAACGTCCACGGCTTTTTATGATAAGGTATGATTAAAGCATTTTCTTTAATTCGTCATGTACGAACTGTACCTTAGGTCCTACAACAACCTGTACGGTTGTCTTGGAAGGACGAATTACACCGGCTACTCCGGCTTTCTTTACTTCTTTTTCATCAACCTGAGTATAGTCGTTGATTTCTGCACGAATTCTGGTTGCGCAATAATCTACTTCTTTGATGTTATCTTTGCCACCAAGTCCTTTTAATACCTGAGCAGCGATAGCTGTAAAGTCATCATTTGCAAGTTCAATCTTGCCTTCAGATTCTTCGTCATCATCTTCACGACCAGGAGTCTTTAAGTTAAACTTAGTGATGACAAAACGGAATACTACATAGTATACACCACCATAGATAACGCCGATTGGCAGCATCATCAGTGGATTCAGTGCCATAGGAGCCTTAAAGCTCAGTACATAGTCTACAAGACCTGCGCTGAAGTTGAAACCAAGACGTACTGGTAACAATGCGCAGATAGTAGCGGAAATACCTGTTAATACAGCGTGTACTAAGTAAAGACCAGGAGCCAGGAACATGAAAGAGAATTCCAGAGGCTCTGTGATACCTGTGAAGAAGGATGCAAGAGCACCTGCCATCAACAGGGAAGCTGCTGTTTTCTTTTTGCTGTCTTTTGCAGTGTGATACATAGCAAGAGCACCTGCAGGAAGACCAAACATCATAACCGGGAAGAAACCTGTCATGTACTGACCGGTTACACCTTTTACAGCACCTTCAGCGCCGGACCAGAAGAGACCCAGATCGTTGATGTTTGCTGTATCAAACCAGAATACTGCGTTGAGCGCATGGTGAAGACCAAGTGGAATCAGTGCACGGTTTAACATAGCGTAGATACCTGCGCCTACTGCACCCAGACCAAGAATAGCTTTACCAAATGCTACGAGGCCGCCGAATACCAGAGGCCATACGAAGAACAATACAACAGATGTCAGAATAGATACACCTGCAGTTACGATGGCTACACATCTCTTACCACTGAAGAATGCCAGCCAATCCGGAAGCTTTGTATCTTTGAATCTGTTATAGCAACTACTACCAATGATACCTGCTAAGATACCGATGAATGCGTTGTTGATTTTACCAAATGCTGCTGGTACTTCTTCAACTGCAATGCCTTTGTACATAGCAACTGCACCACTAGCAAGCAGGGTTGTAATCATTAAGTAAGAAACAAGACCGGACAGTGCACTTGTACCGTCGTGATCTTTTGCCATACCTACAGATACACCAATTGCAAAAAGCCATGGAATATTGTCGATAATTGCGGAACCAGCTTTGATTAAAAATGCGGCGATAATGTTGTTAGCGCCCCAACCAGATGGATCAATCCAATAACCGATACCCATAAGGATACCTGCTGCTGGCAAGCAAGCTACTGGAAGCATCATGGATTTACCAATTTTCTGAAGATACTTCATCATAAGAATCTTTCCTCCTTGTTATAAGTTCCCTTATAAGTTTTCCTGCATAAATTTCTTTAATGCATCTGCGGCAGCTTTTTCATCTTCCCCATCGATGGTAAACGCTGCCGTCTGACCCTGTTGTGCTGCTAATTTCATAACTGAAATTAAGCGTTTAGCGTCTGCGGCATTACCGTTTACTGTCAATGTGATGTTACTTTTAAACCCTGCTGCCATTTTTGCCAACAATCCTGCTGGTCTTGCGTGAATGCCCAGTTCGTCTTTAATCACATAAGAAAATTCAACCATCGCTTATCCTCCTTTCCCCCAATTTCTACGCAAATTCCCTTATCTGTTTGCGCAAGGATAAAATCCTAGGAGCAGAAACAGACAGTTCGTCTACGCCAATTGAAATAAAATATTCTGTCAGGTCAGAGTCTGCGCCTAATTCGCCGCAGATACCAACTCGGACATTCTTTGCATGGGCGTTTCTGACAGTCATTTCAATCAGACGCAGAAGCGCTTGGTGATGGATGTTTTGGAAGCGTGCAAGTGACGCATTTTGTCTATCCATCGCTAAGGTATATTGTGTCAAGTCATTGGTTCCGATACTGAAGAAATCCACTTTCTCTGCTAATAAATCACTAATCAAAGCCGCAGCAGGGGTTTCAATCATGACACCCAGGTCAGGATCACCAATTTCTATGTTTTTATCTAATAGTTCTTTTTTTACTTCTTCAATGATTCCTAATATTTCATCCACTTCTTCCACGGATGTAATCATAGGGAACATAATGCCTAATTTTCCAAATGCGCTGGCACGGTAAAGCGCTCTTAGTTGTACTTTGAATACTTCCGGTCTGGTAAGACAAATACGAATTGCTCTCAGGCCCATTGCAGGGTTCTCTTCCTTTGGAATCTGGAAATAATCAGCCTGCTTGTCTGCACCGATATCCAAGGTTCGAATGATGACTTCTTTCCCCTCCATCATCTCTGCTACTTGCTTGTAGCTTTCGAACTGCTCCTCCTCGGAAGGGTAGTCATTTCTATTCAGATATAAGAATTCACTTCTAAATAGGCCGATGCCTTCTGCATCATATCGAAGTGCTCTCTGTGCATCTTCTACATTTCCAATGTTGGCGTAAAGTCCTATCTTGCGGCCACTTCTTGTGATAGTCTCGACCCCGATTAGTTCCTGCAGTGCCTTCTGCTCCTCTTCATATTGTTCTTTCTCTGTCTGAAGATGATACAGCACATCCTCTTCCGGATCGATGAAAAATCTGCCACTTAATCCATCTACAATGCCCAGCTTTCCATGATATTCATCCAAAAGCTCTACGCCGGTGTTTACCAATGTTGTGATTCCCAAAGATCTGGCTAAAATCGCTGTATGGGAATTCATAGAGCCCTTTGCCGTTACAAAAGCAAGTACAGAGGATGTATCAATACCGATTGTCTCTGTTGGGCTTAAGTCATCTGCCACCAAGATAACCGGTGTCTCCGGTAGTGTCAGCTTGTCCTCTATATTTTGTAATTTGCGAATTACTCTGGCTGCGATGTCTCTAAAGTCGGATGCACGCTCCATCATATAAGCGTTGTCATCCATTGCTGCAAAAATCTCTGCCAAAGATTCACCAGCCTGATACGTTGCATAGCTGGCATTTAAATGTTCTTGCAGTATGCCGTCTTTTACAGCATCCTCAAAATCCAAATCCTGCAAAAGCATCTGGTGTACTGTAAAGATTTCTGCGTCTTCATCACTCACCTTGCCTTTTGCTTTCTCTCCCATTTCCCGGAGTTCTGCAATTGCTTTTTCTCTTGCCTCATAAAAGGCATTTAATTCTTCCTCTGGATTTGAAATCTTTGTCGCCTTTAGCGATACTTCTTTTTTCTTCCATACAAAAATATTACCGATGGCAATTCCCTTTTGTACGCTTTGACCTTCGATTTTTACCACACTTGTTACCTCAATACTTCTTTTGGTTCTTTACGCCTTTGTTAAAACAAGGGCTACATCCATTGCATTTACGCTTCCGGTCTTTTTATCGAAAGCGGAAAAGCTATCGGAGTTCAAAATAATCATAGGAGTCGTCACATCATATCCTGCTGCTTTTACAGCCTCAAGATCTACTTCAACAAGCAGGTCACCTTTCTTTACTTTCTGACCCTGTTCTGCGTGAATCGTGAAGTGCTCACCTTTTAATTTCACAGTTTCAAAACCGATATGCACCAAAATTTCTGCTCCATCTTCTGTAGATACAGAGTATGCATGTCCTGTAGGGAAAAGTGACTCTAATGTGCCGTCAGCCGGCGCATAGAATTTACCTTCCTGTGGAATTACTGCCACACCTTTGCCAAGCATCTCTTCTGCGAAAGTAGAATCCGATACCTGAGAAATCGGGATTAATTCACCTTTTACCGGTGCTCCGATTTCAATTTTTCCTTTTCCTCCAAATAAATTACCTAAAAGTCCCATCTTCATTTCCTTCCTTTTTCTGTTTCTTTATTTCATTAATTTGCGAAGTAGGATGATGATATAGCTCTTCTCATCCATTCGTATTTCCTGTTGAAACTGTTCCTCCAAAAAGCTTGCGATGCGATTACATATTCTGGTCTCTTGCGGATAATTCGCTACCGCAAAATCAAATAATGCCTTATCATCACCATCGTACTGCTCCTGCAATATGATTCTATATACCAAATGCTTGAATGTCGGGATCAAATCCTCTATCTTGCTGGCATTTCCGGGAATATCTTTATCCACCTCTTCATTCAGAAGCTCTAATATCTTCTTCACAGCCTGTGTAACCGTAAAGGCCATGCTGGTTTTTTCATTCAGTTCTGCGCTGACGATATGAAGTGCGATGGAAGCTGCCTCATCCTGTCCTAAGTAGTTACCTGTAGTATCTCGGATTAAATCCACCGCCTTTTCCCCGATTCGAAACTCCTTCGGATAAAAAGCTTTCACCTCATGCATAATGGCATTTTCAAACATCATGCCCTTTTCGAATCGCTCCAGCGCGAAATTAATATGATCCGTCAGTGTAATATAGATATTCTCATTCAGCTCCGTCTTCAACTCATTTTTCGCTAAAGCAATCACTTCGTTGGCTATCTGCAGATTCTCCAGCGGAAGCTTTGCCAGCAAATCTTTAAAGCGACGCAGACTTTCCTGATTCTCGATGCGGTATACCTTTTCTATCTTTGCATCATCGATCCTGTCGCCTTCTCTGTGACCAAAGCCAAGGCCTCTGCCGCTGACAACCACCTCTACGCCATCGTCAATCGAGGTCACTATGTTGTTGTTAATGACTTTTTTAATAACCATACTCAACCAACTCTTAAAATCAAAAAAACCAGATTTTACGCACGATAAGTAAAATCTGGTTTTGCCTGCCTAACAGTAACAATCCTTCGTGAAAAAGATTCCTATTCATTTAATCTATGATTAACATACATCTATACTCATTTGAAAGTCAACGCATTTTAACTCTTTTCCACAGACTGTCTAAAAATTCTATTCAGTTTTTGTGCAACATGCCTGCCTTAGTACTTTTTGCCAAATACCCGTCCAGAAGTTTCCCGTAGCAGGAAGTACCATCCTATTGTCGAAGTAATCACCATATAGGGTAGCATCGGAATCTGATATCTGGTTTTTGCTTCCCAAAGAATGCTGAATAAAAATGCACCGATGCTTATCAATAAAGGGAGTACATTTTCCACTTGCCGACTCCAAAAGATTGCCGCTAGTGAAGCAAACAGCATGCCAAGATACAAAATCAGTTGGTATCCGTTTAGAAACGCTAAAATACCACTATGTAGATTTCCTTTTTGTATTTTTTCTATCAGCCCGGTAGGATCGTTTTTCACTTCCCTGCTGGCTACAAAGACTTCATAATCCGGGCAGTTCCATTGAGATAATACCTTTCTATGATAGAAATCTCGGGCCATGTCCGGGTTTGCCTTAAATTCCTGAATGCGCTGGTGTATATAGTCCTTTGCTGCTTTGTCAGTAGCCTTAGACTCGAAATTATTTTGGCCGTATAACTGGAAGTTGTAGCCATTGAACCAGCCGGCATTCCATACGCCTTCCTGCATTCCCATAGCCACAACCGCGCTAGTAGGCTCTCCCTGATCTAAAGGATATTCTGTAAGCGTTCGGAAATGCTGCGTAATACCTGCTGAAAGGATGACCGGCAATAGGAAGATAACCGGAATTGCTATGAGCAGCAGTTTCTCTTTCTGCATAGCAAACAGTACCAAAAATAGCATGGCAATGGCGAGACACAGGATCCAGTTGCTTCCCTTTGCCAATATGCCAAGAGCTGAGACGAGTCCCATCGGAATCAGATAAAACCATTTTCGCCTTCTACATAGCATAAGCGCTGCCCACAAAAGGCCACATCCGGCGAACATACAAATACTCTCTCCGTACACAAAGGTACTGTGGAGCGGTATAGGCATACAGCCCATCATCAAGACAAAGTACAGCAGTTCCGCCTTTTCATCTTGTAATAGTTCATGAATAAATAAGTATCCAAATAAAACAACAAAAGGAACCGTAAACGCATTTGCCATCTGGATTACTTGGTAACTTCCGCTTTTCGCGATTCCCATAAAGAATTGAAATAAGAGCATCATTCCCATCTGGTAATGAACAGTTCCCATGTATCCCCCATTATGGAAATAGCTGTAATCTCCCTGCGGCACGCCAAGGGCTGCTTCATAGACTGTAAGCTGGTCTGCATAAGGAGCAAAATCTCCAAGCCTTACCCACCATATGGCCAGGGCTGTGGTGCCCAGTATGCAAACTGCCAAAAAGAGGAAATGAATCCACTTTCTGACTTTTTCCTGCAGCTTTGGATAAACTCCAAAAATAAAATAAAGGGCAATCAATAGCCAAACAGCAAGAGACAGCAGATGTGGCCAGATTTTATCTGCCACATCCTCTGCTGTCTCGTCATAAGTCATATGAAATTGATAGCTAAATCGGAAGGAGTAGTAGGTCAAATACAGATAAATTGCTGTACCGATCACTCCCAAAAAGACGAGTATCGCCTTTTGTGTTCCCTTCTTCATAGACTCTCCTTTATGCGTTAAAAGGCTTTCCTGTAAGAAGTTCAAATGCTTCTTTGTATTTCTCAACAGTTTTTTCGATGACATCTTCCGGTAAGAGATAGTCACTATCCGGATTTGCCTTTAACCAATCACGTACAAACTGTTTGTCATAGGAAGGCTGTGATTTGCCTGGTTCGTAACCTTTTTCAGGCCAGAATCTGGAGCTGTCCGGTGTCAGCATTTCATCACCAAGTACGACTTCTCCATTTTCATCTAGACCAAATTCAAACTTGGTATCAGCAATGATAATGCCTTTTGTTCTGGCATATTCTGCACATTTTTTATAAAGAGCAATTGTATAATCGCGAATCTTCGCTGCATACTCTGCACCTTTACCCGGGAATTCTTTTTCAAGCACTTCTACACTTCTTTCGAAGGAGATGTTCTCGTCATGATCTCCCAGTTCAGCTTTTGTGCTAGGAGTGTAGATAGGCTCAGGCAGCTGTTCAGATTCCTTTAAGCCCTCTACTAAAGTAATACCACATACTTTACCGGTTTTCTGATAGCTATCCCAACCGCTTCCGGTGATATAGCCACGTACAATACACTCAATCGGTAGCATAGTCAGTTTCTTGCAAAGCATACTCTTGCCCTCGAATCTTTCACCGCTGAAAAACTCCGGCATATCTTTGCAGTCTGTAGAAATCATATGGTTTGGAACAATATCCTTTGTGAAATCGAACCAAAACTTAGACATCTGAGTCAAAATCGTACCTTTATCAGTTACCTGATTTTTTAGAATGTGATCAAAGGCGGAAATGCGATCTGTAGCTACAATAATCAGATTTTCTCCTATATCGTATACCTCTCTTACTTTTCCTTCTTTGAATGGTGTAAAACTTTGCATACCGATCCTCCCTATTTAGTTGTTTCTTTTAATCGTCTAGTATTGTACATTATTTGCATTTTGCTGTCTAGTAACATTATAATAGGTTAGAACTTTTATTAAGGAGGTCTTATGAGCGAATTTAAAGTTTTAGAAATTAAAAAAAGCGTTTTTGAAGATAACGATAGACAAGCTGATTTATTACGCGATGAATTAAAGAAAAATGGCGTATTTTTATTAAATCTTATGTCCAGCCCGGGGTCCGGAAAAACCACCACTCTGCGCCGTACAATCGAGGCCTTAAAAGACGAGTTTAAGATTGGTGTTATGGAAGCCGATATCGATTCCGATGTAGATGCACAGACCATCTCCGAAACCGGTGCAAAAGTAATCCAGTTACATACCGGCGGTATGTGCCACTTAGACGCCGAAATGACCAAGCAGGGTCTGGAAGGACTTCAGACTTCCGATGTGGAACTTGCCATTTTGGAAAATGTAGGTAACCTTGTTTGTCCCGCAGAATTTGACACCGGCGCTGTGAAAAATGCCATGATTCTTTCTGTTCCGGAAGGACATGACAAACCTTTAAAATATCCTTTGATGTTTTCTATTTGCGACGTAGTGCTGATTAACAAAATTGATGTATTACCTTACTTTGATTTTGATTTAGAAAAATGTAAAGAATATGTGTTAAAGAGAAATCCTAACGCAAAAATCATTCCAATTTCTTCCCGTACCGGCGAAGGCATCGAAGAATGGACCAACTGGCTTCGTGAAGAAGTAAAGAAATGGCGCGCTTGAAAGAAGGATCCTTATGAGAATAATCATTGTAGGCTGCGGCAAAGTAGGAACAAACCTCGCCCAACAGCTTAGCGCAGAGCATCACAATCTCGTTATCATCGACGAGGACGAAGCTCCCATTCAGGCGGTTTCCAACGAGGTAGACTGTCTGGGTATTGTAGGAAACGGCGTAAGCCATTCCATCTTAAAACAAGCAGATATAGAACACGCTGATTTGCTCATCGCTGTTACTGACTCCGATGAGCAAAACTTGCTTTGTTGTTTAATTGCTCGTAAAACAAGCAATTGCAAAACCATTGCCAGAGTTCGTAATCCGCTTTATCATTCCGAAATTGAATTTTTGAAACGTGAATTTGAGTTGGCTATGATCATCAATCCTGAAGAGGCTGCTGCCAATGAAATCTCACGTATTTTCATGTTCCCTTCTGCACTAAAGATTGAATCTTTTGCAAAAGGACATGTAGATATCCTGCACTTCCCCGTAGCAGCAGGCTCTCCTTTGGACGGCATTACCGTACATCACATTCGTGCCACAATGGGTTGCAATGTCCTCATTTGTACTGTAAAACGTGGCGAAGATGTCTTTATTCCAAATGGTGATTCCGTACTTCATGCCGGTGACATTGTTGGATTTGTGGCAAGTCGTAAAGATGCCATTGCTTTCTTTAAAAAATGTCATTTAGGCATTAACCACATCGACAGTTGCATGATTGCCGGCGGCGGCAAGATTTCATTTTATTTAGCCAAGAAGCTCCTACAGTCCGGTATCGACACCGCTATTGTAGAGCAGGATTTGGGACGTTGCGAAGAGCTTGCTGAGCTGCTTCCAAAAGCCACCATTATCCACGGAGATGTCACAGACCAGCATCTGTTGGAAGAGGAAGGCCTTGCCAATTATCAGGGATTTGCTGCACTGACTGGTTTAGATGAAGAGAATATCTTTTTATCCTTATATGTAAAGAGCCAGACCCACGCCAAGGTTATCACCAAGATTAACCGTATCAATTTCGATACCGTAATAGACCAACTGGATTTGGATACGATCATTACCCCTCAGGTAATTACAGCTGATTACATTATCAAATACGTCCGCACCATGCGTAACGTACCGGGTAGTGCGATTGAAAACTTATATAAACTGGAAAACGGACGTGCCGAAGCCTTAGAGTTCTACTTAACAGAAGACTCTTCCATCACCAACGTACAGTTACAGGATTTGGCTATCCGTCCTAACACTTTGATCTGTACGATTTTCCGAAATAACAAGAGTATTATCCCTAGTGGTCATGATACTCTTCAAAAAGGTGATCACGTCATCGTGGTAACGGCTAATCACCAGACCCTCGACATCAAGGACATTGTGGAGGGCTAAGAATGAATTACGCTGTTGTATTTTACATCGTAGGCTGGTTACTTCGTTTTGAAGCTTTCTTCTTATTATTGCCATGCTTTATTGGCCTTATTTATTCTGAAGCTTCCGCTAAGTACTTTGCCATCGTTTCAGTGATTAGTTTTATAATTGGTTTTCTGTTTTCTCGTAAGAAAATCAGAGATGCTATCTATACCAGAGAAGGATTTGTCAGCGTCGCCAGCAGCTGGATTATTATGTCTGCTATCGGCGCTCTTCCCTTCTATTTGACCGGGGAGATTCCTTCCTATTTTGACGCTCTATTTGAAACTGTGTCCGGCTTTACCACCACAGGTGCTTCCATCCTAAATGATGTAGAGGTGCTGTCCCACGCCAGTCTTTTCTGGCGTAGTTTCACCCACTGGATTGGTGGTATGGGTGTTTTCGTATTCATGATGGCGTTGCTGCCACTTCTTGGCGGAAGCAACATGAATTTGATGCGTGCAGAAAGCCCGGGCCCAAGCGTAGATCGTCTTGTACCACATATTAAAGACACAGCCAAAATTCTGTATCTGATTTATTTGGTTTTAACCACAGCCGAATTCGCATTGTTATGCGTTTTCAAAATGCCCGCCTTTGATGCCATTTGTATCACCTTTGGTACGGTAGGTACCGGCGGTTTCGGCGTGTTGAATTCCTCCTGTGGCGCATATACCACGAACCAGCAAAATATCATTACGATTTTTATGTTTCTCAGTGGTATTAACTTCACTACCTATTTCTATCTGGCTAGTCGAAAGATTCGTCAGATGCTAAATATCGAGGAAGTTCGGTATTACTTCCTGATTATCGTAGCTGCATGGCTTGCGATTACCTTGAACATCAAGGATTCCATTGGCGGCATAGGAAAGGCCGCACAGCAGTCTATTTTCCAGATTGTATCTATGATTACAACCACCGGTTATAGTACTTGCGACTATGAGGTATGGCCCGAGTTTTCCAAGACTATCCTGGTAATCCTGATGTTTAGTGGCGCTTGTGCCGGAAGTACCGGCGGTGGTATCAAGGTGTCCCGTGTAATCATCCTGCTGAAAACCATCAAGAAGGAATTACAGGTACTGATTCACCCCCGTGCGATTCGACGTATTCGCATCGATGGGAAGACAATTCCTCACGAAGTATTACGTTCTACCAACGTATTCATTGCCATTTACTTCGCTTTATTTTTGTTTTCCCTGTTGTTAGTAAGTATCAATAACTTCGACTTTACTACCAACTTTACTTCTGTCCTGGCCTGCTTTAACAATATCGGACCCGGATTATCCCAGGTGGGACCAAGTAAAAACTTTGCAGATTTTTCTGTTTTTTCAAAATGCGTATTGATGTTTGATATGTTGGCCGGCAGATTAGAGTTGTTCCCTGTACTCCTACTGTTTACACCATCTACCTGGCAACGTCAGATTAGAAAGAATCTTCATGAAAAACATAAATGAAACATACATGAAATCAGCGCTGACGCAGGCCAAAAAAGCATTAGCCCTAGGGGAAGTGCCCATTGGATGCGTCATCGTCCATGAAGGGAAAATCATAGGACGTGGCTACAACAGGCGCAACACAGACAAAAGCACCCTGTCTCATGCAGAAATTTCTGCAATCAAAAAAGCCACAAAAGTCATCGGCGACTGGCGCCTTGAAGAATGCGACCTTTATGTCACTTTAGAGCCTTGCCAAATGTGCGCAGGCGCCATTGTGCAAGCTCGCATTCCAAGAGTTTTCATCGGTGCCATGAATCCGAAAGCCGGATGTGCCGGAAGCATCTATAATCTTTTAGAAGAGCCTGCTTTCAATCATCAGGTGGAGGTGACCCGTGGTTTGCTGGAAGAGGAATGCAGTACGATTCTGAAAACCTTTTTCAAAGAGCTACGTATTCGAAATAAGTTTGACAAGCAAGGCTAAACTCTATATACTATCAATTATCGTGCGTCTGTATGGGGCGTCCCATTGTAGCAGCCACGGTTTTCCTTTTGGGTCTCGTGCGATGAGAATCTATGAATCGTGTCAGGTTGGGAACAAAGCAGCACTAAGTAGAACCTCTCATGTGCCGCGAGGGTGCCTATTTGGAGTAATCGTGTAGCGTGCAATGGGATGCCCCATGCAGACGCATTTTTTTGGAGTGTAACATGGACAATGCCTATCATCCTCTACTAACTGCATATCAGAATTGCGACTTATGCGGACGCCACTGCCACATCAATCGTGCCGTCGGAACTACAGGATTTTGCAACCAAACTGCTACCATTCGTGCCGCAAGAGCTGCTATGCACTTTTGGGAAGAACCTTGTATCTCAGGGCAAAAGGGTTCCGGTGCCGTGTTTTTTTCCGGCTGCTCCATGGGATGTGTCTTCTGCCAAAACAGAGATATCGCTTTAGGAAGTGTGGGCAAAGACCTGTCCATCTCCCAGCTGGCAGATATCTATCTTAAATTGCAGGAGGATGGTGCCCATAACATTAATCTGGTAACTCCAACGCATTTTATTCCATCTATTGTCGCCTCTCTGGAACTGGCTAAATCAAAGGGGCTTACCATCCCCATTGTGTACAATACAGGCAGCCTGGAGACAGTAGAAGCTCTACATATGTTAGACGGCCTGATCGATGTGTACTTACCAGATGCCAAATATTACGATTCCGCTGTTGCCAAACGCTATGCACGCATCCCTAACTACTATCAGATTGCGAAAAAAGCTATCGCAGAAATGGTTCGTCAGGTAGGCTCACCGGTTTTTGCAGATGCAAAAACCGGCTCTGTTTTAAATGCAACCACTACAGATGAATTGATTGAGTTCTCTGAAACCGGACTTATCAAGAAAGGTGTCATTATTCGGCACTTACTTCTTCCCGGACAGCTTCAGGATTCGAAATGCATTCTAAAAGATTTGTATGAAACCTTTGGAAATCGTGTTTTCTTTAGTATTATGAGTCAATATACACCTGTGAATCCACCGGAAGACTATCCGGAATTAAAAAGACGTGTTACAGAAGAGGAATACGAAGCGTTATTAGATTTTGCAGTATCCCTAAATATAGAACAAGCTTTCATCCAGGACCGCGAAGTCGCAGATGAAAGCTTCATTCCAGCATTTGATTATACAGGACTTTTCTAAACCTCTAGAAGTCCTGTTTTTCATTTAAATAATTCATATAATTGACAACCATCAGCGCAATCTTTAAAGTCAGTGCATCGTCAAAGGTTCGAATATCAAGGCCTGTAGCCTTCTGTAATTTCTCAATACGATATACCAGTGTGTTACGATGAATAAACAACTGTCTGGATGTCTCTGATACGTTCAGGTTGTTTTCAAAGAATTTGTCTACCGTATTTAAAGTCTCTTCATCCAGTTCTTCCGGAATATGATCTCCAAAGATTTCCTGAATGTATAACTTGCACAGACTAATCGGTAGCTGATAAATCAAACGACCAATACCCAAAGAAGAGTAAGCCACTACTTTCTTCTCTACATAGAAAATCTTGCCGACTTCCACCGCCATAGTCGCTTCTTTGTAGGACTTAGATACGTCTTTCAAATCATGTACTACAGCGCCATATGCTACTCTGACATTTTCTAAAAGCTCTGTATTAATGGTGTCTACGATGGTGTTTGCAATACGCTTTAGTTCTTTGTTGGTGACATTTTCTTCCACAGCCTTAATTAGAATAATACGACCTTCCTCTACAGATGTGATAAAATCACCGTTCTGTACAGTAAAGAGGCTACGCATTAATTCTTCTACATTGGTATCATTATTCTCTGTTTCAACCAGGAATGCTACTCTAGGCTGCATCTCAGTGATGTGGAGCTTCTTTGCCCTATTGTAGATATCTACCAATAGCAGGTTATCCAGAATCAGATTCTGGAAGAAATTATTGCGATCAAATCTTTCTTTATAGGCTTTCATCAATTCTTTAATATGAGAAGCCCCGATTCGACCTACCATATATGCATCTTCGCTTAAAGCTCTGGCGTCCAGAATATAGTGAACTTCATCCTCGTCATCCAGAACTTTCAGGAAATGATGCTCTCCAATTACCTGGCTTTCCGCCTGAGAGGACGCAAAATCAGAAATGATAGACGCATCCATATCCTCTGTTTCAAATGTAGCGGCAACAGTACTGCCGTTAAGCTCGAAAACACCTATATCAACTTTCGTAATTGTTTTTAATTCTGTAATACTCTGCAAGATAATCTGATTTGAAATCATACAATCTATCTCCTATTTCTCTATAACATGAGTATTTTAGCATAAAAAACCTTACAAAAAAAGGGTGCCGCCACAATCGTGGCAGCACCCAATGCTTTTACTAGTTTGTAATAGTCTTTTCTGTTTCTTTGTCGAATACGTGAATCTTCTCAACATCGAAAGCAAATTTGATGGAATCGCCAGGTCTAGCATTTGTTCTGGAATCCACTCTAGCGGTAATTGGGAACTGTCCCAAATCGAAATACAGGAATACTTCTGCACCAAGAAGTTCGTAAACTTTAACCTTGGAATCGAAGGTTACAGGTGCTGCATTTACCATGATTTCAGAATCATATACATCTTCTGGACGAATACCGAAGGTTACAGTCTTGCCTACATAGCCACCCTCGATAAGTTTTTTGGATTTTGCTGGTGGAAGAGGAATGCTCTTGCCATCAATTTCAAGGCTTGCTACGCCATCTTTTTCGCTAACTACAGCGTCTAAGAAGTTCATCTGAGGAGATCCCATGAAACCTGCTACGAAGAGGTTCTGTGGTTTCTCATATAAGTTCTGAGGTGTATCAACCTGCTGGATAACACCATCTTTCAGAACTACGATTCTGGTACCCAGAGTCATAGCTTCTGTCTGGTCATGTGTTACATAGATGATTGTTGTACCGAGGGACATATGTAATTTAGCGATCTCGATACGCATCTGTACACGAAGTTTAGCATCCAAGTTGGAAAGAGGCTCATCCATAAGGAATACCTTTGGTTTACGAACGATAGCACGTCCCATAGCAACACGCTGTCTCTGACCACCGGACAAAGCCTTTGGTTTACGATCTAACAGATTCTCCAGGTCAAGGATCTTTGCTGCTTCACGAACTTTTTTGTCGATTTCGTCTTTTGGAACTTTACGAAGTTTCAAACCGAATGCCATGTTCTCATATACTGTCATATGTGGATACAGAGCATAGTTCTGGAATACCATCGCAATATCTCTGTCCTTAGGCTCAACGTCATTCATCAATTTGCCATCGATGTATAACTCACCTTCAGAAATATCTTCCAAACCTGCGATCATACGAAGAGTTGTGGATTTACCACATCCAGAAGGACCAACGAAGATGATGAATTCTTTATCTTCTACTTCCAGATTGAAATCTTTAACAGCTTCAAAGCCGTTAGGATATCTTTTGTAAATGTTTTTTAAAGATAAACTAGCCATGTAATACCTCCTAATACCTTGCGGTCATATCTTATCACTGTTGCTAGTATACTATAATTTCCAAAAGTACCACCATGCCACTATTTCACAAAGTTTTTATAATTCACTCGTCGTATTGCCAAAGCAGCGGTTTTTTCCTTTTTTCGTCCTTCACCTTGTACAAAAAAAAGACACTTTTCTATACAAATTAACTAATTTAGAAGATTTTCTCCATGGAAGTAAACCGAATACCATCTATACATCGTTCCACATCTACGTCCTGATATCCTAGGCCATGGTAAAACTCCACCGCGTAGGGCGCTGCATCCACCGTGATTTTGTCCTCTCCCATATCTTTGTGCAAATAGTGCTCAGCCCACCGTATCAGTGCGCTTCCTATACCCATATGCTGGAAATGCTCTGCCACAAATAAAAGAGATATATGATTTTGACTTCGTAGTGAAATCATCCCCAGAAGTTCGTCTTTATAGGTGGCGATAAACACGATATATTCGCCTAAAAGAAACATACGGTGTAGTTTTTCATCATCCAGAAACTCTCGAAAGCTTCTGGTTCCTTCTACACCGTAATCCTCTGCCTCATACTTCAAAAAAGTATTCCAGGCTAATTTCTTTACATTTTCCCAATCATCGATTCTGGCGGATCGAATCACAATGCGATCTTCGTTCCGTGCTTCCATAGGATTATGCTCTCTTCATCTTCTCTGTAATCCACTGATAAAGATCTTCGTAGACCGTTTCTTTATCTACTTCATTGAGAATTTCATGTCTGTCATTCTCATACAGTTTCATGGCTACATCTGTCATTCCGATATCCAGGAAAGACTGATATACACGCTCTACAGCCTTACCATATTCACCCACCGGATCCTCTGCACCTGCTACAAAGAAAACGGGTAACGTTCTAGGCATCACTAAAAGGTTATCCTTATCATGCAGACGATTTACAAGTTCAAGCACAGTCTGAAAGCCGTTAATGGTAAACAAGAATCCACACATAGGATCTTCTATGTACTTCTGTACATTTTCTTTGTTACGACTAAGCCAATCGAACTGTGTCTCATGATCCGGAATATGGTCCAGATAAGTTCCGAAAGACATATTGTCTAGGAGCTTACTCTCTTTTTTACTTCCCTGGAACAGGCGTAACAAACCGGCCATGCATTTGCCGGCTGCCACAAGTCCCTTGGGCTGCATACCGGTGCCCATGATGATGGCACCGTCTATGCCCTTCCCGTAGCGGATCAAATAATTTCTAGCAATAAAGGATCCCATACTATGTCCTAATAGAAAGTATGGTTTCCCCGGATAAGCTTCCTGGGTCAGTTTTTTTAATCTGTGAATATCTCTCACTACAACAGTAGCAGGATCCTTTTCACAGAAGTATCCCTGTAATGCGCCATTTTCTGTAACCGTTCTACCATGGCCAAGGTGATCGTCACCTGTCACGAGGATACCCTTTTCTGTCAAAAATCTGGCAAAGTCCTCGTATCTTTCTACGTATTCAGCCATACCGTGAACGATTTGAAGAATACCCTTTACCTCTCCGTCAGGAATCCAGCGCACTGCAGCAATTTGTGTTTTTCCATCTCTGGAATCAAAATTGATATATTCTTTTCTCATTGCTTCCCCCTATACGTTCTCTCTATATATCAATTCTAGCATATTTCTGCGCCCGGCTGTACATCAGATACCGGTGTCATGAGTGCCAGGTTACCTGCAGCATCTTCTGCGCACAAAATCATACCTTCAGACTTTAAGCCAGCCATTTCTCTTGGAGCCAGGTTTACTAACACCATTACTTTTTTACCAACCATATCTTCCGGAGAATAGTACTGCTTAATACCGGAAAGAATCTGTCTTACTTCGCTACCAATTCTAACCTGGGAGCAGAGAAGCTTTTTAGACTTTGGTACTTCCTTACACTCAATGATTTCACCTACCTGGAACTGACACTTAGCAAAATCATCATAGGTAATAGTCTCTTTTGCTTCGATATCTGTTACACCGTCTACCTGAGGAGCTGCCTCCGTAGTACCTTCTAATTCAGCCTTCAAAGCCTTTGCCTCCTCTTCTGTCATCTTACCGGCTTTTACCAGATTCTGTCTTGCGATTTCCTGGTGCTGTAAAAATTCTGCTCTCTGACGGGCCTGGATGTCTTCAGCTTTTGCCAGAATCTCATCACGATCCAATCTTGCGAAAAGGATTTCAGGAGCATCTGTTACATGATTTCCGCTTGGATATAAACCAAACTCATGTAAAGTATCAAAATCACGAAGGCTGGTGTTTAGCTGCTTCATAATACGCTCTGCAGTTTCCGGCAGGAAAGGTGCTACAAGAGTAGTACCGATGCAGATGCCTTCTACAAGGTTATACAGTACAGTGGCAAGACGATCTTTCTTTGCATCATCTTTTGCCAGTACCCATGGCTCTGTTTCGTCAATGTATTTATTGCAACGTTTAAAGATAGAGAAAATATCTGTTAAAGCATCCGCTACGCGAAGAGAATCCATATGTTTCTCTACTTTGTCATAAACAGCGGTAATGGTCTCTTTCAGATTAGCATCTACCTCTTCTGTAACGCCTTTATTCTCTACTACACCACCAAAATATTTGTTGGTCATGGAGATAGTACGATTTACAAGGTTACCAAGTGTATTGGCAAGGTCTGCGTTAACACGCTCTACCATTAACTCCCAAGTAATGACACCATCATTTTCATATGGCATTTCGTGAAGTACAAAGTAACGTACCGCATCCACGCCAAACAAATCTACCAAATCATCTGCGTAGATTACGTTTCCTTTACTCTTGCTCATCTTCTCGCCACCCTGTAAAAGCCAAGGATGACCAAAGACCTGTTTTGGCAAAGGCTCGCCTAATGCCATTAAGAAAATAGGCCAGTAAATTGTATGGAATCTGATAATATCCTTTCCAATCAAGTGCAAATCGCAAGGCCAGTTTTTCTTGTAAAGTTCAGAGCTGTTACCTTCTGCATCATAACCAATACCTGTGATATAGTTGGTCAGCGCATCCAGCCATACGTATACCACGTGCTTTGGATCAAAGTCTACCGGAATACCCCATTTGAAGGATGTTCTGGATACACACAAATCCTGAAGTCCAGGTAATAAGAAGTTGTTCATCATCTCATTTTTACGAGATACCGGCTGAATAAACTCAGGGTGTGTATTGATATGCTCAATCAACTTGTCAGCATATTTGCTCATCTTGAAGAAATATGCTTCTTCCTTCTCAGGATGTACTTTCCCACCACATTCAGGGCATACGCCATCTTTCAACTGAGAGGTGGTATAGAAAGCCTCACACTCTGTACAGTACATACCTTCATAGGCACCTTTGTAGATGTCACCCTGATCATATAATCTTTTGAAAATCTTCTGAACCTGCTTCTCATGGTCCTCATCTGTTGTACGAATAAAACGATCATAGGAAGTATTCATCATATCCCACAGATGCTTAATAGTGCCTGCAGTTTTATCTACAAACTCCTTTGGGCTCATGCCTTCTTCGATTGCTCTGGTTTCGATTTTCTGACCATGCTCGTCACTACCGGTCTGGAAATGCACATCATATCCATCCGCTCTCTTATAACGAGCAATGCTATCTGCCATGATTACTTCATAGGTGTTACCGATATGCGGCTTACCTGAAGTATAAGCAATTGCTGTTGTAATGTAATATCTTCCTTTGTTTTTCATGTTCTCTCACTTTCTATCGCCGAATGAGGCGATTCAAAAATATTGCACTTCTTAGAATACCATAGATAGCACCTGCAATCAATGCCAACCCCTTGTATTTACAGGCTTTACATATCTATATAATCCCTATCCCATAGCATAATTTTGAGTTTTTTTGCCGCCTTCACAGCAGGCTCTGTGAAATACTGGTTGGTCATCACCACGCCAACCATTAAGTCATAGTAGTCTTTTCCGGCGTACGCCTCTTGTACTGCATGTACGCCCACCGGGCCGTCATAGCATTTGCACTGTATTCCATAGCTTACCCCATCTTTTTCAGCCAGAATATCAATGCCAAAATCTCCACTGCCTTTTGTCACCTCTACGCTTTGAAATCCTCTTCTTCGCAAGAGTTCCGCACAATAGTACTCAAAATCCTGTCCCTCCATATCGGCATAAGGGTCCCGCTTTTCAGTAAGTTTTCTATATACCACGATAAAGATAGTCGACGCGGCTATGATGAGTAGCGCTATGCCAATCCATAATAAATACTCTGCCATTTCTCCTCCTTATAAAAAAACTACCATTCCTTTTCAGAAATGGTAGTCAGAAGTTCTTACTTGCCCTGTGCTTCGATGTATTCGATCACATCTCCGACTGTGTGGATGTTCTCTAAATCCTTTGTAGGAATCTCGATTCCGTATTCACGTTCACAGCTCATTACAAGCTCTAATAAATCCAAAGAATCAGCACCCAAATCATCTTTGAAAGATGTCTCCGGAGTAATATCTTCTTTTTTCACAGTACCCAGCTGCTCTTCAATAAATGCTGCAATTTTCTCTAACATGTATTCTCTCCTTTACATAATACCTCACTAAAAATGAGTATAGTTAGCATATTTCAAATTGTCAAACACGCATTACTTCTCCACGTGCAAAACCTGATATATATCCCTTTTGCTGACACCGCGGTCTTTTGCCACAGCCTTCATGGCATCCTTTTCTGACATGCCTTGCTCCAGGTAAATCTGCATATGTTCTTCGATGGACATATCCAAAAAGCTTTCTTGCTTTTCTTTGGCCTTCTCCTCTATGCTTTTGCCTTCTATCACTAGCACATATTCGCCCTTTGGTTCATTCTCCTCAAAGTATTCCACTGCCGAATGAAGCGTCATGGGAATAGCGGATTCAAAGCGCTTGGTAAGCTCTTTGCATACCGTAATACGTCGATTGCCCAAATGCTCTACCAGAAGATCTAATGTAGTTCGTAAATGATGGGGCGCTTCATAGAGGATTATGGTCCTGCTTTCCTCCTCCAACTCACTCAGAATCTGCAGTCTTTCCTTTTTATCCGGAGGTAAAAAACCTTCAAAACAGAATCTTCTGGTGGAAAGACCTGATAAAGTAAGTGCCGTAATACATGCCGCCGGTCCCGGCAAACTTGTCACTACGATTCCTGCCTCTTGGCAAAACTTTACAAGCACTTCTCCCGGATCCGAGATCGCAGGAGTTCCCGCATCTGTAATTAAAGCCACGTTTTGACCCTCTTGCATTTTTGCAATCAGGGTATATGCTTTTTCCACTTTGTTGTATTCATGGTAGCTGGTCATAGGCGTATGGATATCAAAATGCGTCATCAACTTCAGACTATTTCTCGTATCCTCAGCTGCAATCAAATCCACCATTTGCAGTGTCTCCACCACTCTGGGTGTCATATCCCCCAGATTTCCAATTGGTGTAGCACATAGATATAACTTGCCTGCCATCGGTTTCTCTTTCTCCATCAATATCCGTATATGTCATAAATCTCCGGCATGTATTTTCCCGGAGCCTCATAGACTATCAGAGGTTTCTCTACGGTCATCCTGGGCTTTCCGCCCCTGGTGGCTTCCAATAAAACCATATTGGGTTCCTTATCCACGTAAGGATAAACTAGCTGCATCCTCTTAGGTTCTAAATGATACTTTTGCAAAGTACACATAATTTCAGCCAACCGAAACGGCCTGTGTACCAAATAAAAATGTCCTCCCGGCTTCAACAGCTTCTCTGTCTTCTCTGCAATATCCTCAAAGGTACACAGAATCTCATGCCTGGCAATAGCCTTTGCCGAAGTAGGATTCTGCAGCCCATGCTGCCCTATCATGTAGGGGGGATTACAGGTTATTACGTCAAAAGAAGCCGCTGGAAATAACTGATCGGCTTCTTTGATATCCCCTGTAACAATTTCTATTTTCTCTTCCAGGCCATTCAGTGCTACACTTCGTCTGGCCATATCTGCGCTGTCTTCCTGTACTTCCAAGCCTATCAAATGGGCTATCGGCGTCTTGGCTTCCATCAATAATGGAATAATCCCGGTACCGGTGCCTAAATCAAGCATTTTTTGTCCGGTAGCAGCTGCTGCAAATCCAGATAGAAGGACTGCATCCATGCCAAAACAAAAACGATTGGGATCCTGGATGATCCCATATCCGTTCCGCATTAAATCATCGATGCGTTCCCCTTCTTTCAGCGTTACTTCCTTCATTCGTATTAGTCCTTATTTGGCGCTTTATCGCCGCCACGTCCATTTTCACCACGCTCGCCATTTCTTCGATTATTGTCATTTCTTCGGCGATTGCGGTTTTTATTATAATGTGGCTTTGGCTTACGATCAGATTGCTGCTTATTGTCACCCTGCTGTTTCTTCTCAGATTGAGGCTTCTCTTCGATTACAATCTCCTCTGTAGTAACTTCCACCATGGTTTCAGTTTCTACAAAATCATCCTGCAATGCCTCTACTTCTTCTGTAATCTCTTTTTCTACTGATTCAGCAGGTTTACCTTTCTTTCTTCGAACAAAAGTAAGATCATCTACCGGGAATTCTCTCAGTTCTTTTTCATCGTCTACTTCCACCAAAACCTTAACCGTCTGACGAAGCACATTGACGCTGGATACCTGACCCTTCTCGCCATCCTTTGCAGTCACAAAATCGCCAACCTTTGGAAGGTTACGATTTAATTCCTCGTAGGTCTCCTCTTCGTTACCCAAGCAGCACATCAGTCTGCCACAAACGCCGGAAATCTTTGTAGGATTCAGAGAAAGATTTTGTTCTTTTGCCATTTTGATAGAAACAGGCGCAAAATCAGATAAATAGGTATGACAGCATAACTGTCTACCACAAATACCGATTCCACCCAGAATCTTTGTCTCATCTCTTACGCCAATTTGACGCAACTCAATTCTCGTTTTGAATACACTTGCTAAATCCTTTACCAGCTCGCGGAAATCCACTCTGCCTTCAGCGGTAAAGTAAAACAAAATCTTGCTGTTATCAAAGGTATACTCTGCATCAATTAACTTCATCTCAAGACCACGATTGAAGATCTTTTCCTGACAAAGCTTATATGCATCTTTTTCTTTTATTTTATTGGCTGCTTCCTGCTCCTCATCTTTAGGAGTGGCAACTCGTAACACCGGTTTTAACGGCTGTGTAACCTTTTCATCCTCTACATCTGTTGGCGCGCTTACTACGCGACCATACTCTATACCTCTGGCGGTCTCTACGATTACATGATCGCCTTTTTTAATCTCGAGTTCCCCCGGATTGAAGAAGTAAATCTTCCCTGCTGTCCTAAAACTCACTCCGATTACTCTTGTCATAGTTCCTCCAAATCTATCAACCACAAATTAATTATCTTGAATTGTTATGAATAAAAGCTCCATCACCAATTCAAATTTCACATTGGCCTTTAATCTGACTTTAGCAGTCTCCAATGCGTCCAAGATTGTCTCAATGCCTTCGTAAGCACTGTTATCCGATGCTGCAGTAATATGCTGAATCTCATCTCGGAAAATCAAATGATTTACATCATTAGTCGCTTTGAATAATAACACATCTCGGTACCACACCGAAAGTACATCCAAAAAATCTTCTACCTGAAGCTTATAAGATTCCACATTTTTTACACGCTGCATGATTTCAGGCATCGTCATTTTTTTAATATTATGCAACAGTGAAAGGGCTTCCCTACGAATATTATTAAACTCGTCACTGGCTGCCAGCATTTTTGCTCTACCAAGATTACCTCTGGCAAAAGCAACGCAAATATCCGCTTGATAATCCGGAATCTGCATTTCCTTCATCAAGTAGCTTTTCAATTCCTCAGTAGGAACCGGCTGCATAGACAGCGTAACACACCTGCTTTGAATGGTTGGCAATAAGGTTTCTACACTGGTTGCAAGCAAAATAATCACGGCATACGCAGGTGGCTCTTCCAAAGTTTTCAAAAGAGCATTCTGCGCAGCGACTGTCATTTTCTCTGCTTCTTGAATAATGTAAATCTTGTAATCGCTGCTATAGGGCTTAATATCGATGTCATTCGCTACCTGCTCACGAATTTCTTCTACGCCGATAGAAGCCGGCTTTTCATGTTGCACATATATAATATCCGGGTGATTATCCGAAAGAGCCTGCAGACAAGAATGGCACGTTTCGCATGGTTCCTTTTCCTTTTTCTCACATTGCAAAGTCCTGGCAAAAATCCTTGCAATGAACTCCTTACCGGAAAAGCGCTCACCCTGAATAATATAAGCATGACTTACCTTATGATTTTCAATGGCATTTTGTAAATGTTGTTTTATTTGATTTTGCCCGATTATATCCTGAAAACCACTCATTTTCGTCCTTCTTTCCCATTAGGTAAAGATATCCAAAATCAATCCTTCAATTTCACCGATACATTTCAGAATATCTATATTATCCTGTTCGTCTTCCACCAATGCCTGAGCCAACTTATCCAGGTTTTCATCGATGAGACGAATAATTCCATAGACTCTATGTCTACCTTTCCTGTCTAAAAAGTTCTCTCTGGAGAACTGATGAGAATGATTCACGATCTCATTCATGAAGCTTTTTATCAACGTACGATACTGCTTCATATCCCGAATGTCTCTATGCTTGGCTAGTTTTTTGCCCTGCATGGTGATTTCTTCCATCATACTGACAAGACGAGCCTGCAGTTCTTTTTCTTCGATGTTGCTTACCAGCATAAACTTAAATGTATCGTCCCCTGTTTTCACCTCTTGAGGCTTTACAGGTTGCGGGACTTGTGATACTTGATTCACTTTTATGTCCATGCCAAAACCTCTCTCAGATACTCCATGATCTGCTGATAACAGTTTTCAATTGCATCATTTGAAAAACGTCTTGTGATTCCAGCCTGCTGTATTTTTTCTTCGCTAAAGTCCTTCGCATCCGCCAAGAATCTTCGGCACATCTCTTCCAGTTGCGGTACTTCCTGCTGTTTTTCTCGATTTAGAGCTCTCTGTAAACGTTCCACATCTGCAAGTTCAATGTAGATAGGAATCAAATTCTCTTCACCGATGAATTCTTTGGTCTTCATATAGGACTCCAGAGTACCAATCATCAGATAGTTCTTGGGTAAAGAGAGCATCTCCTTATCCATCACCGTAAAGTATCTCCATAACCCCTGTACTGTATTATACGTTCTTTCTTCTACAATCTTGCCCGCATCACGAAGCTTTTGATATCCCTCTTCATCTGTAAAATGATACTCTACCCCTTCGTGTTCCCCTTCTCGAATGGGTCTTGTTGTATACAGTGGTATTCTTTCAAAAGGGATTTCCTTTTGTTCCATTAATTTCTTAAATGCAGTATCTTTACCAGTGGAGCTTTTGCCCATGATATAAACAACTTTTGCCATAGTTCACCTTCAAATGTGTGCTATTTTTAGTTTACCATATTTGCACTTCTATTACCAAAAAAACTGCCTATTTAGGCAGTTTTTTACTTCTTGTGTAACCGAGATTTGATTCCTTTTACCATATGAAAAGTCTCCAGTAACGAACAATACTTGTCCGCCATGGTAACCACCCATGCCTCTTTGCACTTAGGTGGTCTCAAGGTCAGCGGAAACATGTGATGCGAAATGATGTCCCTCTGTTTTTCAGTCAGTTGAAATTCTTTCTCCGCATTTTTCAGTGCAATCTCAGGATGTTTAAATCCATGCAGTTTTCCCTCTAAATCCGGATGGCCGATATGCCAATCGTACTGAAAATAATCATGAAGTAAAGCTCCTCTTACCAAATCCCTTTTATTCACCCGGATTTTCAGTTCCTCCGCAATAAAAAGGCTCGCCCTGGTCACATACATGGAATGCTCCTGAACAGAAACCGTCCCATGTTGCATGTTCTTTTTGGACTCTCGAAAAGCTTTTGCCTCAAGAATATCCTGGCCATACTCCACTATTTCTTTTTGTAATTCTTTCTGACGTTCGTAAAACTTCTTCGTTCTCTTTAGTAGCATTTTTCCATTAATAATAGCAAATCACAGGATATCCTTTATCTACATGGTCAAAAATAAATTGTGCAGATAAAAGGGGTAAATTGATACAGCCATGGGAACCACTGGTAATATAAATATCTCCACCAAATTCTCTTCTCCAAGTGGCATCATGCATGCCGATATTTCCATTGAAAGGCATCCAATAACTAACTTTTGAAGTATAATTTGCACCCTTTAATGTTGCATTTCTTTCCTTGTAAGTAATACCAAACAGTCCAGGAGGTGTACCATTACCATTTGACAGATTACCCGAAACGAAATCCGACTCGAAGATAACTTCCCCTTCTTCCACTAAATACAAGTGTTGTTTGGATAAATCGATCTCCACAAATGTATTTCCAATGTCATCCTGGCCTTTTTGCATTGCAGTATAAGAGTAGATGGGCTCTTTTGAAATCGTCTCTCCGGATCGAATATCTTCCTCTAAGGCCTCTAATTCTGCACTTCGGTCCGTACGCCAACCGTATCCACCATTTTTTAAAGACTTCACTCGACCATCCAATGTTGTATACTGCCGTTCTTTTCCGTAAGTATCGTATTGATAAGCTTGTTCGGAAAGCCATTTCCTAATAGCATCCTCATCATAACTGATTTCTGTACCATTTACGAGAATCCAGCTGCCAAAGGTAGAACTATCTAATTCCACTTGAGAACCGTTCCAATCGTATTGAATAACGGTCTGTACATAACGGTTTAAGTGATCAAGGGTGGCGCAAAGAGTCTCGTCATCTGTTCTAACAGCCGGCAAAGTGTAGCAAGGCTCCAAGTCTACCTGGCGCATCATGGCTTTTAGACAGTCCCCAAGATATGCATACGCCTTCTTGTAATTAATTGTAGTACCCAGGTCTTCCGGCACAATGGAAAAAGAATTCGTTTCTGCATCATATTCAGAAATGTAAGCATTCTTTGGTTTACGTGCTTTTGTATCATGAAGACAGTTAAGCTGGTCTAATACCTGCATTAACTGATTCTCATCGTATTTCCCACTTTCTGTATAACTTAAAGAGTGTGGCCTGAAAATCTCTCTGATCCAAAGAAAGGAATCCTGACTCTTTACAATATCATCAAAATCAGGTCCAAATGTAGGAACAAAAGCGATGGATGTTCCTTTGATAACTTCTGGATTACCTTCTCTTGGTGTAATCGTCATTTCATAACCTACAGCTTGCTGTAAAATACGATTTTTCACTTCCTCTGTAGTATTCCAAGAAATATTATAGGTCTGATTTAATACTGTATTTGGGAAAAAATGAGTATGGAAAAAGAGTATTCCAACAGAATAAAGAGCAAATAGGCAAAGTAATCCCAGGCAGGAAAAGACAATTTTTCCGGTCTTTGAAAGCTTTCTTTTCTTTTTAACCTGATCATCTGCCATGATTATATCCTCAAAAAAAGACCGTTGTTGGAATCATCCCGTACAACGATCTAGTAAAAATGAGCCACTGGGGATTCGAACCCCAGACAACTTGATTAAAAGTCAAGTGCTCTACCGACTGAGCTAGTGGCCCGT
>SVFQ01000022.1 GCA_015056765.1 Lachnospiraceae bacterium | reverse complement strand
GAAGGGAATATCACATGCAGGATGTCACGAAAGGGGTAACTCAACTTTCAAGTGTCCTTGACATGGGGTACAGTTCAGGCTTTACCGATAGTAGGGTGAAGTAATAGAACATGAAGAGAAAATAACTGCTCTAATCTTATGAGGTGTCCAAAAGACTTCAGTTTTTTGGAGTTAGAACACTTATTAAGTAAGGGGCGGTTATTTTTATATTACATAGATTTATAATAATTAGATGAGGAATGATTTGAGGCTGAGAATATGGTACTATAAAGGTGAAAACATTGTTGCTATTTTTGAGGATGAAAATATGTTAGATATTGAGATGATTCGTCAAATTTTATATCCGATTTTTCAAGAGTATAATGTTAAAAAAGCAGTGCTGTTTGGTTCTTATGCGAAGGGTTTAGCTAATGAACGCAGTGACGTAGATATATGTGTTGATAGTGGCTTGCGTGGACTGCGCTTTTTTGGCCTTCTGGAAGATGTGACGGAAGCGTTGAATAAAAATGTGGACTTGATAGACACATCACAGATTGTTCAAGATTCCCGAGTAGAAAAAGAAATAGACAATACAGGAGTGCTGATATATGGAAAGTAGTGATAAAGAAGTTCTATTAAACATCCTTAAACATGTAAATCACGCAATTAAGTATACTGAGAAGTATGATGATATTGCGGCTTTTGAAGCGGATGATATGTGCGTGGAGGCAACAGTCTTCAATTTGATGCAAATAGGAGAACTGACAAAGACTTCTTTAAGTGATGAATTAAAGAATCAGATCAAGGCTATTCCGTGGAAAGAAATCTACGGTTTAAGGAATAGAATTGTTCATGGCTATGAAGGCGTTAAACTCGTGTTAGTATGGCAAACAATTAAAGAGGATTTACCGGAGTTAAAAAGAGAAATATTGGAATATTTGAATAAGAATTCATAACAAAAATCAGGCGTTACAGCCTGATTTTTGTTTCATAAGGATCGTGTATGAAATATCTGAATGTCGTAAAAGCCAAGTTTATAGCGCGTCCCAACCGTTTTATCGCAGAGGTGGAGATAGACGGTAAACGAGAAACTGTTCATGTAAAGAATACAGGGAGATGCAAAGAGTTATTAATTCCAGGATGTGAAGTATACCTGACTGCACCGGGGACACCCAAACGTAAGACGAAGTATGATTTAATTGCTGTGGTAAAGAACACAGGGGTTTTATTTAATATCGATAGTCAGGCGCCGAATCAGGTGGTAAAAGAATGGCTAGCTAAGCAAGATTATGACTTGGTGAAGCCCGAGTATACGTATGGTGAGTCTAGAATCGACTTCTATATGGAAAAAGGAAATGACAGGTACCTCATGGAAGTAAAGGGCTGTACCCAGGAAATCGATGGTATGGGTTACTTCCCGGATGCGCCTACGGAACGTGGCGTAAAACACATCTATGAGCTGATTAAAGCGAAGAAAGAAGGATATCATGCCATGCTGGCTTTCGTCATTCAGATGGAAGGGGTAACAGAAGTGCGTCCCAATGTGGAAACCCATCCCGAGTTTGGGGTGGCACTTGAGACTGCAAAAGAGGCTGGCGTAGAGATTCTATTTCTTACGTGCAAAGTAACACCGGATGAATTATACTTGAATCTATAGGAGGAGCGAATGTTATGAAGAAAAAAACATTACAAATACTGGCAATCAGTATGGCTTGTTCTATGATGGTGGGATGTACTTCTGCTTCAAGTGTGAAGGAGACGGAAGTACCAAGTGAAACCGTGGAAAGCACGGAAGTGCCAAGTGAAACCGTGGAAAGCACGGAAGTGAATGAAACAGAAGAAACAACCTTTGAGGATGCACTTAGAACGTATCTAGAGCAGGGCGACTTCAAAGACGAGAACTACATGGTAAGTCCGACATCTCTGCGTGCGGCTCTTTGCCTTGCAACAGAAGGCGCAGACGGACAGACCAGACAGGAACTGCTGGATGCCATGGGCTTTGCAGATGTGGAAGAGATGCGTTCCTGGTATGGCCAGATAGATTCTCGCATTGAGCAATTCGCAGATGAACTGGCAGAAAGTAAGAGACAGTATCAGGAGCAGGACGAGGATTCGTTTTATGATGTGATGTACAGTGGTGAGCCAGATGGGGCTTTTCATTTAGCGAACTCTGTGTGGCATAATACCAAGTTTGAAGGTACATTATCGGAGGAATATCTAAAGCTCCTGAATGATACTTATGGAGCTGTAGCCAAAGACGTGGCGCAGGAAGAAATCACGGATGCGGTGAATGCCTGGGTGAAGGATGAGACAGAAGGCATGATTCCAAAGCTTTCGGATGACCTATCTGAATCGGATTTGATTCTGGCAAATGCCCTTTATTTACGAGATTCCTGGGTGGAAGCCTTTGAAGAAGGCGCTACCAAAGAAGACACCTTTACAACTGCAAAAGGTGAGCAAGTACAGAAAGACTTCATGGAGAAGACAGATAAGTTTTTGTACTATGAAGATGGCGATGCAAAACTAGTGGTTTTACCTATGACCGGAGGCCTTCAGGCTGTCTTTACTTTAGGTGAAATAGAAGATCTACAGGATGCGCTGTCTAAAGCAGAGCGCACCAGAGTGAATGTGAAGCTTCCAAAGATGGATTTAGACACCAGTTTTACCAACAAGGAACTGGTGAATTTCCTGAAAAAAAGAGGGGTAGATTTGGCATTTAAAGATGACGGTAGTGCTGACTTTAGCATAATGTGCCAGGATAAACCTCTGTATATTGATGATATTTTGCAAAAGACCAGAATCAAAACAGATGAGGATGGTTTAGAAGCAGCGGCTGTTACGGCTATTATTATGATGGAAGCTACGGCAATGGAAGGGGAGCCGGATGAAGTCAGAGTATTCCATGCTGACAAGCCTTTCCGCTTCTATATCTGCACAGATTTAGAAGATAGTGAAAATGAAGTACTTTTCTGTGGCCAAATGGCACAGTAATGAGAGACATATAGGAGACGACCATGAGGGATGGATTTATCAAGGTGGCTGCAGCCACCCCAAATATCAAAGTGGCAGATGTGCACTACAATGCAGAACAGATTATCGGCCAAATCAAAGAGGCAGCAGAGCAGGGAGCAAAAGTAATCGTATTCCCGGAACTGTGTATCACAGGCTATACCTGCCAGGATTTGTTTTTCCAGGAGATGTTGCAAAGAGGCGCGCTTGACGCATTGCAGGAAATCGCAAAAAGCACAGAGGGCATGGATGCTTTGGTATTTGTAGGCCTTCCGGTGCGTAGAGATGGAAAATTGTATAACGTGGCTGCGGTAGTGCAGGACGGAGAAGTCCTAGCCATGGTTCCCAAGTCCTATTTGCCTAACTACAACGAATTCTATGAAGCTAGACACTTTGTGTCAGGAAATGAAGAAGCAGTGTATTTCCCCTGGGGAGAGGATGAGATCCCTTTTGGAACCAACATCCTATTTGCCTGCAATGAAATGCCGGAATTACAGATTGGCTGTGAAATCTGCGAGGATGTATGGGTGCCGGAGACGCCAGGTACAGCTCATGCATTGGCAGGCGCTACAGTATTGGTAAATTTATCTGCCAGCAATGAGACAGTATCCAAGGATGAGTATCGCCAGATGCTTTTAAAGGCCACCAGTGCAAGACTGGTAGCAGGCTATGTGTATGCCAGCGCAGGAGCAGGTGAGTCCACTCAGGATTTGGTATTCTCCGGTCACAACTTGATTCTGGAAAACGGTAGTATTTTGGCTGAGTCCGACCGCTTCAACTACGGCATCATCTATAGTGAAATCGACGTACAGAAGCTGACCAGCGAGCGTCAGCGTATGACCACTTTCTTCTCTGAGGAGAGAGCAGGCTACTTAGTGGTACCATTTTCTTTGGATGAGGAGAAGACGGTACTGAGCAGACAGTTTGCCAAGACACCTTTCGTCCCTGCAAATCTGGCACTGCGTCAGAAACGTTGCGACGATATCCTGTCTATTCAGGCTTATGGCCTAAAAAAACGTATGGAGCATACCGGTGCAAAGACAGCAGTCATCGGTGTATCCGGCGGCCTAGATTCTACCTTGGCCATGCTGGTAGTGATTAAATGCTTTGACCTTATGGATAAAGACCAAAAGGACCTTTTAGCAGTGACTATGCCTTGCTTTGGTACCACAGACAGAACCTATCAGAATGCTTGCAACTTAGCGAAGACTTTAGGGACTACTTTGAAAGAAGTAGACATCAAGGCTTCCGTATTACAGCATTTTAAAGATATCAATCAGGATACTGAGAATCATGATGTAACCTATGAAAACGGTCAGGCTAGAGAACGTACCCAGGTACTGATGGACCTGGCAAATCAGACCAATGGTCTGGTCATCGGTACCGGAGATTTGTCCGAACTTGCCCTAGGCTGGGCTACTTACAACGGTGACCATATGTCCATGTATGGCGTCAATGCAGGGGTACCAAAGACTTTGGTGCGTCATTTAGTGGACTACTATGCAGAGACCTGCGGCAATGAAAAACTGACTGCAGTACTTCGTGATGTATTAGATACGCCGGTATCTCCGGAACTTCTGCCTCCAAAGGATGGTGTCATTTCTCAGTGCACAGAGGAGTTGGTGGGCCCTTACGAGCTCCATGATTTCTTCTTATACTACATGCTTCGTTTTGGCTTTGCGCCAAAGAAGCTGTACCGTCTGGCGCAGGAAGCCTTTGAAGGCGACTACGATGATGCAATTATCCTCAAGTGGGAGAAGACTTTCATCCGCAGATTTTTCAATGCGCAGTTTAAGCGTTCTTGCCTGCCGGATGGCCCGAAGGTCGGTACCGTGGCGGTATCTCCTAGAGGCGACTTACGTATGCCTAGTGATGCAGTATCCAAACTATGGCTTGCGGAATTAGAAGATATCTAATGGCAGGAGGAAAACAAATGAAGTTTACAAAAATGGAAGGCTTGGGGAATGATTACATTTACGTAGATGGTGCAAAAGAAGCCATTCCATATGATAAGAAACCGGAGATTGTACGACGTCTTAGCGACAGACATTTCGGCATCGGCGGTGATGGGGTCATCTTCATCAACCCGAATCCAAGGGGTGATTTCGAGATGGAGATGTGGAACGCAGACGGTACCAGATCCGAAATGTGCGGTAATGGTATGCGCTGTGTCGGAAAGTATGTCCATGACATGGGACTGACAGATAAGACAGAACTGGCCATCGAAAGTGGTGGCAAGATGAAATACCTCACTTTAACCTTGAAGGATGGTCAGGTAGAATCTGTATGTGTGGATATGGGAGAAGCAGGGCTAGCTCCGGAAGTAATCCCGGCGGATTTAGGAAAAGCAAATCCGGAAGGAGCAGCACAGGCTACAGTAACTCCCGTAGAAGGAATCGGCGTACAAACAACGGAAGGACAGCCAGCTAATGCATCCCAGGTGGCTGTGATTTCTCAGCCCATTACGGTAGATGGTAAGGTGTATGAGATGACTCTGGTAAACATGGGGAATCCTCACGCAGTTGTATTCTATGATGGTATCGATGACATGGATATCGAGGCAATCGGTCCGAAATTCGAGAATCATCCATGTTTTCCGCAGCGTACCAATACAGAGTTTATCGAGGTGATTGACAGAACCCATGTAAAGATGCGAGTTTGGGAAAGAGGTACAGGAGAGACTTTGGCTTGTGGTACGGGAGCTTGTGCTGTAGGCGTGGCTTGCATGTTGAATGGGAAGACAGAAGACCATGTGACCGTGAGCCTGTTAGGCGGCGATTTGGATATCAGATGGGATAGAGCCAAAAACAGAGTCTATAAAACAGGACCTGCCAAGTTCGTATTCCAGGGGGAAGTAGAGCTTCCGGAACTGAATGCATAAGAGATAAAATAAGGAGCTGCGCTTAACGCGCAGCTCCATTTAGTTGCAGATTCTTTTTGATATTGATTTTATCGTGGTACATGAGGCTGTCTGCTCTGGAGATGGTGTGCTCCAAAGAGTCGTCCTGATTCGGATCAAAGAACGCATAGCCTACAGAGATGGAGAATACATACTGACAGGTCTGCGCAATCTCTAATACCTGAGTCTGCAGCTCCTGAAGCTTGGATAATACGGAAGCATTGTCCAGTTTATCGGAGAAGATTGTAAATTCATCACCGCCGGTTCTGCATACCACGCCACACTCACCGAATACGGATTGGAGAAGCTTCGCTGCTTTGCAAATGGCTTCGTCTCCATAGCGATGACCGTAAGTGTCGTTGATGGATTTTAGATAATTCATATCACATACCAGTACTACGGCGCGTTCTTTATCTGCTTCGGATAAATCGTGGTGGGATGCTATCCACTCACTTTCAATATTTCGATTGTAAAGACTGGTGAGGGCATCGGTAACGGCCAGTTCCTTAAAATGCTCTGCGTGTCTTGCAAGTTTGGCCTGGGCTCTGGTCTTTTTTACTTCGCTTATGGTAATCAAGCTGATCAGGATTAGCATACCGATAGAGGAGGATACCCCGTACGGAATATGGAAAATCTGGCCGGATGCCAGTACAAAGGCATCCAGACTGACAAACAGGCCTAGGAACAGCGTGGCGATTAAGACATACAACGATTCTTTACTTTTCTTGATGAAGATAGAGTAAAGAATCTCTACAAACAAGCTGACAATCAGTAACCCCATAAGTGGCAGGAAGAAACTGATGCTTTCGTAGAAGTCTCTAATTTGCAGGAGCTGTAGTATCATGGAGACAATCAGCTCTCCACATAAAGCGATGAGCAGGATACCGTTCCAGGTACGGAATTCTCTGCCAAAAATACTTCTAAAGTAAAGAATAAAGGAAATGGTAGCCATGCGAACCGATACAAAGGAAAGCATGGATACAAAAGGGGCACTGGCGTAATAAAAAGAGGCCCCGTGGGATTCACTAAAACACCAGATGCCAAACCAAATGGCAAAAAGGCTGATGATGACTGCAGATGGCAGAATCCTTGTCTTTCTGGTTTGGTGAATATGGAAAATCAAAAACAGTACACCGATGGCGATAAACAGCATGGATAGTAAGACACGAGGGGAGTATTCGCGCTGTATCTGAGAATAGATAGCGGAATAACTGCCCAGGTAGCTCTTGCCTAACATACTGCGATAGCTGGGGTAAGGAGAGGTGAAGCGAACCAGCATGGTTTTTCCTTCACAGTCCTCCGGCAATCGGATCATATTCCAAAAGGCACCGGGATTTCGCTCCAAATGACGCTGACTTTGTGTGGGATCGGCGTTACTGGACACAAGTTTGCCATCCACCGACACTTCCAATACCTGGAAAACAGACCATACACCCAGGGTGTCATAATCCACTTCAGTCTTCTCGGGTAAGGTGATGAAAAGCTCGGTTCCGTTTGGAATGTTGGGCTCTACAGTATCATTTCGATTGACGCTCTTGGTTTCACCGGAAGGAGAAATATAGGTCCATCCGTCTTCTAAATCGATGACCTCTTCCGGACGCAATTTGGTGTCAATGTGCGGACTCTCCCCTGCATAGTAAAGGAAACAGATGGCCAGCACGGTGACAAAAATATAGATAGGTATGGCGATTTGTCTACCCTTTTTTTTATTCATATCGTCCCCCAAATATAATCTTTCGACAGTTCTTTTCTAAATATAGCAAAAATATGACTACAAATAAAGCGAGAAATAGCGTAGAATGAGAAGGATGAAAAAATTAGTTTTAGCGTCTGCATCTCCTAGGAGGAAAGAGCTGCTAAGCCAGATTGGATTAGACTTTATCGTATGTCCTTCCGATGCAGAAGAAGTGATTACAAAAACAGTTCCGGCAGAGATTGTCATGGAGCTTGCAAAAACAAAAGCAGAGGCCATTTGGAAAAAGACAGAGCAGGAAAACTGTATCGTCTTAGGGGCTGATACCATCGTGGTAAAGGATGATGAGATACTTGGAAAGCCGAAAGATGATCAGGATGCAGCCCGCATGATTCAGATGCTGCAGGGAAATGTTCACCAAGTGTACACAGGTGTATGTTTTTATTATAGAGAAGAGGGCTCTGATTCTGATTTAGAAAAATGTCATCTGTTTTACGGCTGCACCGATGTACAGGTGGCCCCCATGTCCAGACAGGAGATAGCGACCTATCTGCAGCAGGGAGAGCACAGAGATAAGGCCGGAGCCTATGGTATTCAGGGCTTTTTTGAAAGATACATTGAGGGCATTAGAGGAGACTATGCCAATGTAGTAGGACTTCCTGTAGGCCTGGTGTATCGAGAACTTACAAAGTTAGGATTGATAGAAGCGTAAGCTTTTTCAAATACAAGAGAGAAAAGAGGCAGAATATGAACGATTCTTATGTAGAAGTATTAGTACCTACCAAAACAAGTCCACTTAAGAAATTCCTTTTTACCTTTTCCATGGTAATGCTGGTATTGTCCGTCCTGGCACTTCTTATGACCTTGATGCCGTTGCTTTTGGCAGTGGTAGTGGCTTTTGCTGTATTGACTTTCTATCTGTATGGTCAGGTAGACGTGGAATATGAATATCTGTATCTGGATAGAGAGATTTCTGTGGACCGTATCATGCACAAAAGTCGTCGTAAAAAGGCAGCAAACTATAAGGTAGATCAGATGCTGGTATTGGCACCAAAGGACTCTTATCACTTGGATGAGTGGAAGAATCTGCAGGTAAAAGTAAAAGACTTTTCTTCCGGCGCAGACCGCAAAGACACTTATGTGATGCTGGTGGAAGGTGAAGGCACAGAAAAATGTAAGGTTTTCCTTACCCCAAATGAAGACTTTTTGAATGCAATTAAGAACATTGCACCTAGAAAAGTATTCCAGGATTAATGCAAATGAAAAAGATTCAACTTAAAGATAAAATATCTTCAAGCGGAATCTTTTTTTCATGTAATTGACAGACGAAAAGGGCTCTGTTAAAATCAAAAAAATTTATCTATGTGACATGATTGAAAAGAAGAAATTGATAGGAGGAGAAAGCATGGGTCAGATTATCGCAGAAGGCATTACATTTGACGATGTACTGCTGGTACCAAGTTATTCACAAGTAATTCCAAATCAGGTGGATTTGACTACTTATTTGACAAAGAAAATTAAGCTCAACATCCCTATGATGAGCGCAGGTATGGATACTGTAACAGAACACCGCATGGCAATCGCTATGGCAAGACAGGGTGGTATCGGTATCATCCATAAAAATATGTCTATTGAAGCACAGGCAGAAGAAGTAGACAAAGTAAAACGTTCTGAGAATGGTGTTATCACAGATCCATTTTCTCTTTCTCCTGAACATACCTTAAAAGATGCTCTTGATTTAATGGCGAAGTTCAGAATCTCCGGTGTGCCGATTACAGAAGGTCGTAAACTTGTCGGTATCATCACCAATCGTGACTTAAAATTCGAAACAGATTTCAGCAAGAAGATAAAAGAATCTATGACTACCGAGAATCTGGTAACAGCGAAAAAAGGTGTTACTTTAGAAGATGCTAAGGTTATCCTCGGTAAAGCAAGAGTAGAGAAATTACCTATCGTAGATGATGATTATAATCTTTGTGGTCTCATCACCATCAAAGATATCGAGAAAGCTATCAAATATCCTTTGGCAGCAAAAGACGCACAGGGCAGACTGCTTTGCGGTGCCGGTGTAGGTATTACAGCCAATGTTTTGGACCGCGTAAAAGCATTGGTAGACGCAAAAGTAGACGTTATCGTACTGGATAGTGCACATGGTCATTCTGAAAACGTATTAAAATGCGTACGTATGATTAAAGAAGCATATCCTGATCTGCAGGTTATTGCAGGTAACGTAGCTACAGCAGAAGGCACAAAGGCACTGATCGAAGCCGGTGCTGATGCAGTAAAAGTAGGTATCGGACCTGGTAGTATCTGCACCACCCGTGTGGTAGCAGGTATCGGTGTACCTCAGATTACAGCTATCATGGATGCATATTCCGTAGCAAAAGAGTACGGTATTCCGATTATCGCCGATGGCGGTATCAAATACTCCGGCGACCTGACCAAAGCCATCGCTGCAGGCGGTAACGTATGTATGATGGGTTCTATGTTTGCAGGTTGTGATGAAGCACCTGGTACTTTCGAATTATATCAGGGCAGAAAATACAAAGTATATCGTGGCATGGGTTCTATCGCAGCTATGGAGAATGGTTCCAAAGACCGTTATTTCCAGTCTGACGCTAAAAAACTCGTACCGGAAGGTGTAGAAGGACGTGTTGCATACAAAGGCTCTGTAGAAGATACCGTATTCCAGCTTATGGGCGGTTTAAGAGCAGGTATGGGTTATTGCGGCACACCTACCATTGAGGAACTGAAAGAGAAGGGCAGATTCGTTAAGATTTCTGCTGCATCTCTGAAAGAAAGTCACCCACACGATATTCATATTACCAAAGAAGCACCTAACTACAGTGTGGATAATTAGAAATCAAAGGGGGATAGAGTATACAAGCTATCCCCCTCTTTCATTGCACCGACTCTTTGCCCTGTGGTAAAATAAAAGGTGATTCGGGACTTTCCCGAACATGAATTATTCTTTAATCCGGAGATTCCCATAAATGCAGAAAACACAATTCACGTATTTAAATGCAGCCGGTTCTGATCGGCTTCAGCAATTGCAGAATCAGCTATGTCTGTCCGGCAATTTGCTTGGTATGTGTATGGATGAAAATGGCGCCTTTGTCACTAAACCATCCGGCAATCCGGAGGACTTAAAGCGCCTCCAGGACTATATGACACTGGAGCAGCTTTCCGATGGATGCAAGCAGATTCAAAGCAGTGAATACGAAGATGTAGCTGTAGAGGATACCAGGGTGCCATGGATGAAGGTGGCTTATGTGGATGTAAAGGTAGGGGGACTTACGACAGCCCTTACTTGGTGTTTTGTTGCGATTTTAGCGGATGAGGATTTAGATGATGAAATCAAAGAGGCAGGATTTGTCACAAAGACAGATTCGTCTCATTTTGAATATTTTTTAGATGTTTTTTTGAATTTATTACAGATGCTTTTCGAAAGCGGCTCTTCCAAAGCTCATGCGGAAGAACAGATGAAGCAGAGCAAGTCTTCCGAAGCAGAGATGTCTCTTACTATGCGTAGACTGGGTGCTACCACGGAAGTGGTGCAGCTTCTCGACAGCGATGATCCCATCGAAGTGGTGATGAGCGATTTCCTTCGAGTAGTTTGCAGATTCCTTCGAATCGAACAGGGACAGGTGTACCGCCTGCACGAGAAGGATGATGAAACCGATATCCTGGCGGGATGGACCAATACAGATGTCCTTGAGAAGGGGGCTACCGTAGCAGATGTCCTGAATTTCAAAAAGACGGATTTCTGGAACAAAGACAAAGCTGTAGTGATCTCCAGCTTAATCGTCAATTCTCCACAGGAACAGGAAGCGATGGATGCCTATGGCCTAAAATCCATTGCTGCTGTACCGATTACCATCAATGACAAAATCAGTATGTATGCAGTCTTTTTTGAAACCGGTAATAACCGCAAATGGACTGTAGAAGAAATTCGCTACGTCAATGACGCAGTGAAGGTGTTAGAATCTATCATTACAAAGAGAATTCAGCAGAATTCCCTGGCTAGTTCCTATACTTCATTGGAGCTGATCCTGGATAACCTAGGATGTGGCATGTACGTATGGGACAAAGAAGAAAACATGATTATCTTTGCAAATAAATTCGCAAGAGAGATTTTTGCAAAGGAAATCGAAGACGGTGAACTGCAGGAAATCTTCCGTAAGACCATAGAGAAATCCGAAGGAGCCTTAGGCGGTCGAAAGGAAGTGCACTACTTCGAGAGAAAGAAGTGGTACGATTTCTATCACACCACCATCAGATGGGTGAATGGTAAGAAAGTGCTTCTGTGCTCCATGTATGATGTTACAGATAAAAAGTCTTACCAGCAGAGAATCGAACAGCAGGCATACACAGACTACCTGACAGGTTTGTACAATCGTATGTGCTGCGAAAGAGATTTGGCAATTCTAGTGGACAAAGCCAAGAAGGAAGGCACTCACGGTGCACTTCTTTATATGGATTTGGACGACTTTAAACATATTAATGACGGACTGGGCCATCAGTATGGAGACGTGCTTCTTCGTTCTATTGCCCATAGTGTGCAGCATATTGCCGGCATTAGCGAGTCCTGTTATCGAATGGGCGGTGATGAATTTGTCATCATTATTCCGCCGGAAGTATATGAAAAGAAGAGCAAGATTATCCAGAATATTCAGGATATCTTTGCAAAACCTTGGTTCTTAAAGGGAGCGGACTACTATTGCACCATGAGTATGGGTGTGGTTACCTTCCCGGATGATGGAGATATCGTAGATGATTTGATCAAGAAAGCAGATATCTCTATGTACGAGGCAAAGAATGCCGGTAAGAACCGTGTATCCAATTTCTCCGGTAAATCCGATGTGGAGACCGGAAAACGTTTGGATATGGAAAAGAACATGCGTGAAGCTACCATTCACGGATGTGAGGAATTTGAAATCTACTATCAGCCAATCATCAATGTGGCAGCACCCGGACATCCTTGTACCGGTGCAGAGGCCCTGATTCGTTGGAATAGTTCCCAGCTTGGATTTGTAGCACCGGCAGATTTCATTCCGCTGGCTGAATATCTCGGCCTGATTAATCCTATCGGTAATTTCGTATTGGAGACAGCCTGCAAGGATTGCAAGCGTTGGAACGATATGGGATTTACCAGCTATAAAGTCAATGTCAATCTGTCTGTAGTACAGCTACTGCAGCCGGAGATTGTTGAAATGATAAAGCAGACCATCGAAGATACGGGCATTAACCCAAGGAATCTTACCTTAGAGGTAACAGAGTCTTTGGCCATCAATGATATGCACCGTATGAAGGAAGTGCTGGGAGAAATCAAATCCCTGGGCGCCAGAATCGCCCTGGACGATTTTGGTACCGGCTATTCTTCCCTAAGCCATCTTCGAGAGATCCCACTGGATGTACTGAAGGTGGATCAGAGTTTCGTAAAAGATTTGGCGAAGGACAGTTATCCGCAGGCCTTTATTAAAATGGTTACGGAACTGGCCACCACCATCGGCGTGAAGGTCTGTGTAGAAGGCATTGAATCCAAAGAGCAGTTTGAAGCATTAGATGGCATAGGCGTATCTATGATCCAGGGCTTCTACTTCGATAAGCCAATGAAACAGGCTGATTTTGAGAAGAAGTACTGCAAAAGCGAATAGACGCGAAAGCGTTTATACATATTAGGTTAACCAGGAGGAGAGTATGGAAAAAAAAGTGTTGGAACAGGAAATCGGAAGCGTAAGCTATCCGGGACGAGGCATCGTGCTAGGTAGGACGAAAGATGGAGCAAAAGCAGTTATCGCTTACTTCATCATGGGTCGTAGCGAGAACAGCCGTAATCGTGTTTTCGTAGAAGAAGGAGATGGCATTCGCACAGAAGCTTTTGATCCTTCCAAATTAGTAGACCCAAGTCTTATCATTTATGCGCCTGTTCGTGTACTTGGTGATGATACAATCGTAACCAATGGCGATCAGACAGATACTGTGTATGAGGGACTTAAGAAAGGCAAAACTTTTGAGGTGGCACTTCGCTCCAGAGCATTTGAGCCGGATGCCCCGAACTATACACCACGTATTTCCGGTGTGATTCATCGTCAGAATGGTGAATTCACCTATGAGATGTCTATTTTAAAGAGTAACCAACACGACAGCTCTTGCTGTAACCGTTATCTCTTCACTTATGATAATCCTGCAAAGGGAGAGGGAAGATATATTCACACATATATGCAGGATGGAGATCCGCTTCCAAGCTATGAAGGGGAGCCTACCTTAGTCTCCATCGATGATACTGACATCGATGCATTTACCCAGAAAGTCTGGAACAGTCTGAACGAGGACAATAAAGTATCTTTATTTACCCGTATGATCGACTTAAAGACAGGCACTACAGAAACTCGTATCATCAACAAAAACAAATAAGATTGACGCAAAGGAGCATATACTGTGAAAGAATTAACCTTAAAATATGGATGTAACCCAAACCAGAAACCATCTTCCGTATACATGGAGGATGGTAGCGATTTACCTTTTGAAGTATTAAACGGCAACCCAGGCTATATCAATCTGCTGGATGCTTTCAATGGCTATCAGTTAGTAAAAGAATTAAAGAAAGCAACCGGTCTTCCTGCAGCTACCAGCTTCAAGCATGTAAGTCCTGCAGGTGCAGCAGTCGGTGTAGAACTGACAGAAGTAGAAAGAGCCATCTACCAGGTAGAAAAAGATGCGGAACTATCTCTCCTTGCATGTGCTTATGCAAAGGCACGTGGAGCAGACCGTATGTCTTCCTTTGGTGATTTCATTTCTTTATCCGACGTGTGTGATGTACCTACCGCCCTTTTGATTAAGAAAGAAGTCAGTGATGGTGTCATTGCTCCCGGTTATGAGCCGGAAGCATTGGAAATTTTAAAATCCAAGAAAAAGGGCAATTACAATATCCTGCAAATCAATCCGGACTATGTACCTGCTGCAATTGAGAAAAAACAGGTATATGGCGTCACCTTCCAGCAGGGTAGAAATGAACTGAAGATTGATGAGGAACTTTTTGCAAATGTCGTATCCCAGAATAAAGACCTGCCGGAAGCAGCAAAGAGAGATATGATGATTGCCCTCATCACTTTGAAATACACCCAGTCCAATTCTGTATGCTATGTAAAAGATGGACAGGCCATCGGTATCGGTGCAGGTCAGCAGTCCAGAATCCACTGCACCAGACTTGCCGGCACCAAAGCAGACAACTGGTACTTACGTCAGTGCCCCAAGGTTCTGGCACTTCCTTTCAAAGATACAGTAGGTCGTGCAGACAAGGACAATGCTATCGATTTATATATCGGCGAAGAATACGAAGACTTATTGGCTGATGATGTATGGCCAAACTTCTTTACTTCCAAGCCGGAAGTATTCACCAAAGAAGAGAAGAAAGCATGGCTTGCAGGCAACAAAAATGTGACCCTTGGCTCCGATGCATTCTTCCCATTTGGAGATAATATTGAAAGAGCATATAAAAGTGGTGTAAAATATGTAGCACAGCCTGGTGGTTCTATTCGTGATGCACAGGTAATCGAAGCATGCGACCACCATGATATGGTTATGGTATTTACAGGAATCAGACTGTTCCATCACTAAATAATTGAAATAGAAAGTGTAGAAAAGAAATGGCAGAAGTAACAAACAACACCAATTCAGAAGAAGTAGTATCTCGTAACTTTATCGAGATGGAAATCGACAAGGACTTGGCAGAGGGTGTCTATGACCACGTCATGACACGTTTTCCACCGGAACCAAACGGATATCTCCACATTGGTCATGCAAAGAGTATCCTTTTGAATTATGGACTTGCTAAGCAGTATGGCGGTAAGTTTAATCTTCGATTCGATGATACGAACCCTACCAAAGAAAAAAATGAATTCGTGGAATCCATTAAAGCAGACGTAGAATGGCTTGGTGCTGACTTCGAGGACCGTCTTTTCTACGCATCTAATTATTTCGATAAGATGTATGAGAATGCAGTGAAGCTGATCAAGAAGGGAAAAGCTTATGTATCTGACTTAACTGCAGAGGAAATGCGAGAGTACAGAGGTACTCTGACAGAGCCCGGTAAAGAGGATCCTGCTCGTAATCGTTCCGTAGAAGAGAACTTACAGCTTTTTGAAGACATGAAGAATGGCAAATTTGAAGATGGGGAGAAGACACTTCGTGCAAAAATCGACATGAATTCTTCTAACATCAATATGCGTGATCCTGTTATCTATCGTGTGGCTCATATGACCCACCATAACACAGGAGATAAGTGGTGCATCTATCCGATGTATGATTTCGCGCATCCAATCGAAGATGCAGAAGAAGGCATCACCCACTCTATCTGTACCTTGGAGTTTGAGGATCACAGACCACTGTACAATTGGGTGGTAGAGGAATGTGAGTATCCACATCCACCTCGTCAGATTGAATTTGCAAAATTATACCTGACCAATGTAGTAACAGGTAAACGTTATATCAAGAAACTGGTGGAAGATGGTGTAGTAGATGGCTGGGATGATCCTAGACTTGTCAGCATTGCAGCCCTTAGAAGACGAGGCTTTACACCGGAATCCATTCAGAAATTCGTAGAGCTTTGCGGTGTATCTAAGGCTAATTCTTCCGTAGATTACGCTATGTTAGAGTATTGCATTCGTGAAGATTTAAAGAGCAAACGTCCACGTGCCATGGGTATTTTAAACCCTGTAAAACTTGTCATCGATAACTATCCGGAAGGAGAAAGCGAAGTTTTAGAGGCAGACAATAACTTAGAGAATCCGGAACTGGGCAAGAGAAATCTTACCTTCAGTAAGGAACTCTATATCGAAGCCGATGACTTCATGGAGGAGCCTCCAAAGAAGTATTTCCGTCTTTTCCCGGGAAATGAAGTACGTCTCATGCATGCATACTTTGTGACCTGCACCGGTTGTGAAAAAGATGAAAATGGCAATGTGACTGTGGTACACTGTACTTATGATCCTGCTACAAAAGGTGGTAATGCACCGGATGGCAGAAAAGTAAAAGGGACAATTCACTGGGTAGACGCTCAGACTGCAATTACTGCAGAAGTCAGACTCTACGAGAACCTTGTAGACGAAGAAAAAGGTGTGTATAACGAAGATGGATCCATGAATCTGAATCCAAATTCTCTCACTGTATTAAAGAATTGTAAGTTAGAAGCATCCTTAAAAGATGCAAAAGCATATGAAAGCTTCCAGTTTGTAAGAAATGGATTTTTCTGTGTGGATAGCAAAGACTCTCAGCCAGGCAAGCCGGTATTTAACAGAATCGTATCGTTGAAGAGCTCCTTTACTTTACCTGCTAAGCAGTAAAAAGAAAAGAGAGGTAAATTATGGCAGAAGCGATTGAAGAACAGGATTTTCTCTTTGATAAATCCTATACCTGCCCTGTATGTGAAAAGGCATTCAAGTCTAAAACCGTTCGATCCGGTAAGGCACGTATGCTGGGAACCGATCAGGATTTGCGCCCCAGATTCGAAGGCGTGGATTCTCTGAAATATGATGCGATTGTATGCCCGAACTGCGGCTATGCAGCGCTGAGTAGATACTTTGATTTCCTGGTAGCAATCCAGAAAAAGAACATTCAGGACAAAATCTGTGCGAACTATAAGGCTCAGCCAAAGGATGATCCTTATTATACTTACGATGAAGCCATCAACCGTCACAAATTAGCACTTCTTAGTGCCACTGTGAAAGGTACCAAGGATTCTGAAAAGGCTTATACTTGCCTGAAGATAGCTTGGTTGTATCGTGGTGCGTCCGAAACCACACCGGCTGGAGAGAAGTATGATGAGTACTTGAAGCAGGAAGAGAACTTCTTAAGAAGTGCTTTCGACGGATTCCAGTCAGCCCGTATGACAGAAGAGGCACCTATGTGCGGTATGGATGAGATGACAGTGGATTATCTGATTTCAGCCCTGGCACTGCACTTTAAGGAGTACAGCACCGCTATGAATCTGCTATCCGGTATTATCACGTCCACCTCTGCTACATCCCGTATGAAGGATAAAGCAAGAGACTTAAAAGAAGAAGTTCAGAAAGCACAAAAAGCTGAAGAATAAAAAAGAGCCATCACCCTGCGGTGATGGCTTTTTCTAAAAAGTTAATATAGTGAATACCCTCATCATACATGAGCTCCGGTTCAAAGGAATGCTCCTGTAACTGGGTGTCCATCAGTTCATTTAAGGTGACACGAACAATACGCTCGGTCATGATGGCTTCCTCTTCGCTGTGGAAGGAAGACAGGTCAGATTGCTGCAGGGTCTGCTGATACAGGGCCTGCAATTCAGTACGTCTATCGGTGATGGCAAGCTCTGCTTCTTCAATGTCTTCGTCCTGTGCCTTGTGCAGGAAAAGGAACATATATGGATAGGTACGGCAAATGGACAGCTTCGCAGCTTCGTATTTACGACATAACTCAAAGAAGTCATGATCGGATGGTGCGATGACACTGCTAATCTCCATGGATACGTAACGTACCGCATAATCATACACAAAGGTATATAAACCTAACTTGGAACCAAAGTAGTGAAACAAAAGTCCCTTGCTGATATGGGCTTCCTTTACCATTTCATCTGTGCTGGCAAAACGATAGCCATACTGGGCAAATACCTTTAAGGCCGCATTAATCATAGCGTCCTGTTTTTCTTTTTTTAAATCAAAAAATTTGTCGTTCATATCTTCTCCCCACTTTTTGACTCAAAGAGTCGATAGAAAAAATATAACACAGGAAAGAAATTAGAATCAAGGAAAAAATTGACCAAAAAATATGTTTTTTTTGATAGAAAAAAACCAAAGCTTACTCTTTCCTTTTCTATGGATTTGTTTTAGAATGAATGTTAGAAAAAACTCGTGTAAAGGAGACAGAACATGGGAAAATTTGGTAAATTCGTATTTTTATCTGCAGTATCCGCAGCGGTTGGTGCAGCTACCTATTGCTACTTGCAGGAGAATAAATACCCTGTTAAAAAGACCGTAGAAGAAGACGATGATTTCGATGATTTCAGTGATGAAGATTTGGAGAAAGAGTTCGCCGGTGAGGGTGCTTCCCAGGAACGCTCCTATGTCAATATCACACCTGAGAAGGTGCAGGAGACTGCAAAGAAAGTAGCCAGTGAAGCAAAAGACATTGCTAGCTTTGCGTATGCAAATGCAAAGGATTTGTTCCACGATGCAAAAGAAGGATTTCAGAAATATATGAACGAATCCGCACAGACTGACTTTGCAGGAAATACAGCTGAGAAAGTGGAAGAGTTCTTCGATGATGAAGACACTGAAGAGCTTCCGGAAGATGAGAATCTGTAAGCTGTATTGCACATAAATAGTAAATACAAGGGAACTCGTAAGAGTTCCCTTTCTTTTTAGAAAGTCCCAACAGGGACGGGGAGAGATAGATGGGAATCACCTACATCTTTGGGCCTTCCGGATCGGGCAAAAGCCACACCATCCATACGTTTATCTTGGAGGAAGCAAGAAAACGACCTTCAGAGAATTTCTATATTCTGGTGCCGGACCAGTACACCATGCAAACCCAAAAAGAATTGGTAGAGTTGAGCAAGGACAAAGGTATCCTGAACGTGGATATCCTAAGCTTTGGTCGACTTTCTTATCGTGTCATGGAAGAGACCGGCGGCGGAGATATACCGGTACTGGACGATACCGGGAAAAATCTGATTTTGCGTTTGGTGGCGGGGCAGAAGGAAGAAGAACTGACTGCGCTAAAGGGACATATTTCTCAAATGGGATATATCCACGAGGTAAAGTCCAGTATTTCGGAATTCATGCAGTATCGCATCGATCAAAATACTCTGCAAGACATGATCGTGTTTGCAGGCAAAAGAGGCGCACTGACAGGTAAACTAAAAGATTTATCCGTATTGTATGCCGGTTTCACAGACTATATCAGGGATCACTACATTACAAGAGAAGAATCCATGGAGGTTTTGGCAAGGCAGATTCCCAAGTCCAAGAAATGTAAGGGAGCTACCTTTGTTTTTGATGGCTTCACCGGATTTACACCGGTACAGCATGATGTCATAGAGCAGCTGATGATGACAGCGGGGGAACTCTATTTTAATTTTACTATCGATGAAAAAACAGACCCTTATCAGATGGAGGGAGAGCAGAAGCTGTTTGCTATGACGCAAAAGGCGGTGCATGTGCTTTCCGAGTTAGCAGGACAGGCAGGGGTGGAAGTCCACGACGCCATCTGGGTAAAGCAGGAAGATAAGGATCGATTCGCCAGTGCGAAAGCCCTTAGGCATTTGGAGCAGAATCTATTCCGCTATCCCTATAAAACCTGGAAAGATGACCAGCAGGAAATCCGGATTAGAGAACTGGAAAGCATTAGGCAAGAGGCAGCATTTGCCGCCAGAGAAATCAAAAAACTGGTTCGAGAAGAGGGACTGGCCTATCGGGATATCGCGGTGGTATGCGGCGATTTGGAAAGCTATGCAGGTCAGCTTCGCACCGAAATGGATCAGATGGGAATACCCTATTTCTTAGACTCCACAGGAGGTATTCTTTTAAACCCTTTTGTGGAGTACATCAGAAGCGCACTTCAAATGGTGATTCAGGACTTTTCCAGAGAAAGCGTAAATCACTATTTACGTAGCGGTATGACAGGGATTCCTAGGGAAGAAGTGGACCTTTTCGATGTGTATTTAAGAAAGACCGGCATCAGGGGAAGAAGCCGCTTTGAGAAGCTTTTCACCAGACCTATGCAGGAAATCAGGGAAGGTGTCACAAGTGAGGAAGTTAAGGAAAAGGCATTCGCTGAGTTAGAGCGTATCAACGCAGTGCGCAGCAGGGTTTTGGAGCAAGTGGATGGCCTAAAGAACATGGGCAAATCAGCCTCAGACAAGGTGAGAAGTCTCTATCAGGTGATTGCAGACTTACAGATTCAGGAGAAACTCTATCAGGCAGAGATGGAGTTCCAGGCAAAGGGTGAATTTGCCAAGGCCAAAGAGTATCATCAGATTTACCCGTATATCATCGACTTATTGTCCCAAATCGATACCCTACTGGGAAAAGAAGAAGTATCGCTGGAAGAGTTCAGTGAGATACTGGACGCCGGCTTTACGGAAATGCGTGTGGGTATGATTCCCCAGAGCATCGATAAGGTAGTAGTAGGGGATCTGGAGCGAAGCCGTGTAGGCAATATCAAGGTACTGTTCTTCCTGGGCTGCAATGACGGAAATATCCCGAAGCAAGGGGGCAGTGGCGGTATCATTTCGGATATCGACAGAGAGTTTTTGAGTACCAGCCCTTGGGAACTGGCACCAAGCCCCAGACAAAAAATGTATATTCAGAGATTCTATCTCTATTTGAGTTTGACCAAGCCTTCTGAGAAACTCTATGTCAGCTTCAGCGATTGCGACTTAGATGGCAACACCATGCGTCCATCCTATCTCATCGATGTGCTTCGGAAGTTGTACCCGGGAATTACGGTGCAAAAGGGCATGGAAAAATCTATCGAAGAGCTGGAAACCTGGGAGGATGGTATGTCCTATCTGGCGGACTGCTTGCGAGAAGCAGCATGTCATGCCTACGAGGACAACTCGGAGAAGATGAAGGAATTAAGGAGTCTTCTTGCACTTTTCCAGGACTATCAGCCAGAGCGAATGCGAAGTCTTGGAAATGCTGCTTTTCTGCATTTCAAGAAGCTTACGCTGGAAGATAAGCTGGCACTGCGATTGTATGGAGAAAGGTTACAGGGTAGTATCACTCGTATGGAGAAGTACAGCGCCTGTGCTTATGCGCACTTCCTGCAGTATGGCCTTCGCTTGAGAGAAAAAGAAGAGTTTGGGTTTGAAGCAGTGGACATGGGAAGCATCATGCATGAGGTGCTGGATCTTTTCTCCAAGGAATTGCCTAAGAAAGGCTATACCTGGAAGACTTTCCCGAAAGACGAAGGCTATAAGATGGTGGATGCCATTTTAGATAGCCAGACTGCGGGCTATGGACATGGCGTCCTGTACGATACGGCCAGCAGTATGTATCAACTAGAGCGTATACGCAGGGTGTTGCATCGTACTTTAGATACGGTTCAGTATCAGATTGGACAGGGAGACTTTTTGCCGGAAGCCTTTGAGAAAACCTTCCGTGTAGAGCAGGAGCGATTCTCCCTGATTGGTAAAATCGACAGGCTGGATACTTATACAGATGGGGATGATGTGAAGCTGGCGGTGCTGGATTATAAATCCGGCAATAAGGATTTTGACTATGTGGAATTCTTCAATGGCCTGCAGTTACAGCTTATGACTTACCTCTATGCGGCAAGAGAGGAAAAGGCAAAGAACCTAGGCCATGCTCCCGGTTTGGCAGGGGCGTTCTACTATCATTTGGATGATCCTATTGTGGAAGTGGATAGAACTGTGGTGGCAGAAGAGGCAGAAGAATTGCAGAGAAGCGCCATGAAGCTAAAAGGATTAGCTTGTGAGAATCCGGCAGTCATCGCCCACATTGATGCTACCCCCGGTAGTAAACTGACGGTATTGCCGCTATCGAAGAATAAAGATGGCAGCTTCCGGGAAAGTAAGATGCTGGTATCGGAAGAACATTTAGAGAGTTTTGCGGATTATGCAGTTTGGAAGATGGCTCACTTTGCAGACGAAATCTATGGTGGACAAGTGACCCCAAACCCTTATCAGTATGGAAATAAGTCAGCCTGTACGTATTGCGCCTATAAGGCAGTGTGCCCATTTGAAGCCAAAATTCCGGGCTGTAAAATGAGAGACCTAATCAAGACGGATAAAGAGACTATTTTGAATCAGATAGAAGAAGAAAAAGGAAACTAGCATGAAGTTTACGGACGCACAACAGAAGGTCATAGACACAAGAGAACATAATATTCTGGTATCTGCAGCGGCAGGCTCCGGTAAAACAGCGGTACTGGTGGAGCGTATCATTCAGCGAATCCTGGATAGGAGTAATCCGGTAGACATCGATCGCATGCTGATTGTGACGTTCACCAGCGCGGCGGCAGCGGAAATGCGAGAGCGTATCGCCAAGGCTATCGCGGACAGACTGGTGGAAGAGCCGGAGAATGAGCACCTACAGAGACAGTCGGCTTTGATTCACCATGCCCAGATTACCACGATTCATGGCTTCTGTCTGTTCCTGATTCGGAATCATTTTGACAGGCTGGATATCGACCCCGGCTTTCGGGTGGCGGATGAAACGGAAATGCAGCTGTTGTCTGCGGATGTGATGGATGCCCTTTTAGAGGAGGAGTACGCCGGAAAGAACCAGGCTTTTCTGCAGGTGGTAGAAAGCCTAAGTACCGGCAAAAACGATGCAGCATTACGGGAAAATATCCTAAGTCTGCATCGCTTCGCCATGAGTTATCCCTGGCCGAAGAAATGGCTTATGGACCATGAAAAGGAATATGAAGTAGAGTCAATCGAGGACCTGCAACAAAGTCCCATTCTTCAGTATGCCCTGGAGTATGCACAGAAGGTGCTGGCGGATTGTGAAAAACTCATGCAAAAAGCGGTCATCCTGTGCACAGAGGCAGATGGACCTTATATGTATTTGGATAGCTTTCAGGGCTCGCTGGATGGCCTGCAAAAAGCCGTAAAGGCCCAAAATTGGGTGGAACTGGATGGCAGCTTAGCAGGTGTAGGATTTGACCGATTGAGCTCGAAAAAGGACGATTCTGTGTCTCCTGAGAAGAAGGAGATGGCGAAAGCTTTCCGTGATCAAGTGAAAAATAACGTGCAGAAATTACAGGAAGACTTTTTCTCCATAGGACCGGAAGGCACCATGGAGATGACAAGAAAATTGCTTCCGGTTATAAAGGAGTTAAATCGACTGACTTTGGCCTACAGTGATCGACTGGCGGAGGCAAAGAAAGAACGAAATATCATTGATTTCTCCGATATGGAGCATATGGCACTGCAGATTCTCTATGAGGGAGAGGAGCTTTCTGAGGTGGCAAAGGACTACCGAACCTTCTTCCAAGAAGTGATGTGCGATGAATACCAGGACTCCAACCTGGTGCAGGAGTCTATACTGGCAGCAGTGGCCGGCGAGAAGAATCGCTTTATGGTAGGAGATGTGAAGCAGAGTATCTACCGTTTCCGTTTGGCAAGACCCGAGCTTTTCATGGAGAAGTTTCGGGATTATGCAGCAGGGGACGAAAAGAGCATGCGCATCGATTTAGACCAGAACTTCAGAAGTAGAAAAGATGTGCTGACAGCGGTAAATGTGCTGTTTGATAAACTGATGGCACCGGACCTTGGGGGAATCGATTATGATGATGCAGCTTCGCTGAAGTATGGCGGACTTTACGAGACACCGGATCAGGAGATACAGGATAAGCCCGGGACCTATGCTGCGGAGATTTTGCTGCTGGAGACAGATCAGGATGCGGAAGATTCCGCTGATGAACAGGAAGCTTTTCTGATTGCTCAGAAGATGCATGAGCTGGTGGCAGAGGGCTTTTTGGTAGTGGATAAAGAAACCGGCAAGAAAAGACCGGTGCGCTACGGGGACATGGTCATCTTAATGCGTTCCATGTCCGGCAAAGACGAAATCTACAAGAAGGTATTGGAGGAGAGCTCCATACCGGCCATTGTTACCACGAAGACCGGCTATTTTTCTGCTTTAGAGATTAGCCTTTTGCGTGAAGTTTTACAGGTGCTGGACAATCCGCTGGATGACATTCCTTTGTTTGGCGTGCTGCATTCTTTGTTTGGTGGCTTTACCGATGGGGAAATCGCCACCATGCGGGTGGATGCCAAGGGGGAGAGCCTTTACGAAAGTGTAAAGCGCACCGCCTTGCAGGAAGATGCATTAGGACAGAAGGCCAGAGACTTTGAAGCATGGCTTGAAAAATACCGGGATTATGCGGTCTATGAGCCTATCTCCAGACTGTTAGAGCGGATTATCGCAGATCACCACTACCTGGAGTATGTAACCGCTATGCCCTCCGGTATGCAGCGCAGAGCCAATGTGCTGATGCTGATGAAGAAGGCGACGGATTTTGAGAAAACAAGCTTTAAGGGGCTTTACCATTTTGTACGTTATCTGGACCGCTTGGACAAATATGAAGTGGACTACGGGGAAGCCTCTATGCTGGATGAAGGCGCCAATGCTGTCCGTATCATGACAATCCACAAGAGTAAAGGTCTGGAGTTCCCGATATGCTTTGTATCGGCTATGAGTCACAAATTTAATCTGATGGATGCAAATGCCAGAATTCAGACAGATATGGACCTGGGAATCGCGACAGACTTTGTGGATCCTGTGCTACGCACCAAGAGACGCACCTTGCAGAAAAAAATCATGGCAGCAAAGTCTGCGGCAGATACCAGAGCGGAAGAACTGCGTGTCCTGTATGTAGCTCTTACCAGAGCCAAGGAAAAGCTGTATATGACAGGTTACACGGATGATGCAGAAAAACTGATGGGCATGCTTGCGGCTTATAAAGAGGAGTCGGTAGGAGTACTGCCTTATCTGTTTCGAAGTAGCGCCAAGTCCTACCTGGAGTGGGTGCTGGCAGCTTATGACAGCCCCATTCGCCTTACGATAGTGCGACCGGCGGAAGAGATGAGCAGAGAGGAAAAACAACGAGAGTTTATTCTTGAAGACTTCCAGGATTTTTTGAAAAAAACTGCAACCGTAGCACCTTCTGAGAAGATGGTGCAGCATCTGTCAGAACGTTTTCGTTTCGTGTACCCTTACGAGGCGCTGGGCAGCTTGTATGCGAAAACCACAGTATCAGAATTAAAGATGGCTCATTTAGCAGAGGTGCTGGAGGAATCCGATACGGTGGAGGCAGCCGATATCTTTGATTCGGAGCAGGTGAAGGAATATCTTCCCAGTTTTCTGAAGGGAGAGGAAAAGGTAACCGGCAGTATGCGCGGTTCTGCCACCCATAGATTCCTGGAGCTTCTAGACTTCCTGGGAGATTTGTCTAAGGAAGGACTTGCAGCCCAGAGAGATGCCTTTGTGCAGGAAGGAACGCTATCTCAAGAATACGCTGACATCCTACCCATGCAGAAACTTCTTACCTTTGTAGAAAGCGGTGCAGCTGGTCGCATGAGGAAAGCAGCGGCAGCAGGTCTTTTACATAGAGAACAGCCCTTTGTATTGGGAATTCCGGCCAGCAGGTTAGGAGAGCAGTATCCGGCGGAAGAGACTGTTCTGGTACAGGGTATCATCGATGTGTATTTCGAGGAAGAGGGTGAACTGGTGCTATTGGATTACAAGACCGACGCTGTCGCTTCCGGACAGGAACTCATCGACAGATACGCCCTTCAGATGGACTACTATCAGGAAGCGTTAGAGCGGCTTACAGGCAAGAAGGTAAAGGAACGCATCCTGTATTCGGTGCGATTGGGAGAAGAGGTCAGACTGTAAAAGACGCTCAGCAAGAAGGGAACAACGAAGGAAAGATGACAAGCATGAAAGACAATAAGCAATATGACAATTATATATTCGATTTATATTGGACGTTGATCAATAATCATACAAATGAAAACAGCCCTAAATTATGGCGGGACTTATCCAGACTCTATAAGAGTCAGGGCTTTGATTATGAGCCAAAGGAGCTTCATGAGGCCTATCTGGCAGAAGTGAAACTGATGCAGCAGGAGCTTATCGAGAAGTTTGCAAAGAAAGGGATTCAGATTCAGTATCCGGAGCATCTCATCGAAGATACCTTTAAGAGACTGGCTTTAAAGAAGAATCCAAAGAAGAAGGTTAGCGATGATTGGTGTAGTCTCATGGCTAATGATTTCAGACTCCTTTCTAGAGATCGACTGCAGCTTTTTCCGGGGACCAAAGCCATGCTGGGAAGACTGAAAAAGGCAGGAAAGAAAGTGTACCTGCTTTCTAATGCCCAGGCCGTCTTTACCCGCGGGGAGTTTGAACTGATGGGATTACCCAAGTATTTCGACGGCGTTTTCTTTTCATCTGATTTGGAAGTGCGTAAGCCGGAGCCATACTTTATGCAAAGACTTCTTGAGGAGTATCATCTTGATCCAAAGACCTGCGTTATGATTGGCAATGAAGTGGAAAGTGATGTGAAAATTGCGGATGCCTGTGGTGTGGATGCTATCTTGGTAAATGCCAATGGACATACAGATAAAGAGATTGCAGAACGAAAGAAGAAATACGGTATCAAGCAGGACTTTGCAGTGGTGCAGAAAATTGCAGAGGTATTCTAGCGTTATGGAAATAGAAAAGGCGTAGCAGTTTTGGCTGCTACGCCTTTCTTTATAGCCTAAAGGTCAGGTCTTTTGTTTATTTCTGATCCGGCAGGTTTACCTGAAGTCCTTCCGCATCCAAGTGGATGTTTTTGTTGACTTTGGCATCATAGGTGCCGGCTCTCATGATTTCGGTGAAATCTACACCGGTTGCTTCTGACATGGTATCAAATACCTGTTTCATCACGATTGGCATATTTCCGGAAATCTGGGACGCACCGTTTGTGCCATCACCGGTACCGTAGATATTGATTTTGTCAATCTGAGACAGAGGTTTTGCAATCTCTGCAGCCATCTGAGGCATGATTTTGATCATCATTTCTGCCATAGCAGCGCCGTTGTATTTCTTGTATGCTTCAGCTCTTTTTTCCATGGCTTCTGCTTCTGCAAGACCTTTTGCACGGATGGCTTCTGCTTCTGCATCGCCTTTTGCCTTGATACCTGCAGCTTCCTGTTCCATAGCGTATTTCACAGCTTCCGCTTCTTTTTTCTTCTTCTCCAGTTCTGCTTCAGCTTCCTGAATCTGACGATATTTTTCAGCCTCTGCTTGTTTCTTGATGGTAGCCTCTAAGGTCTGTTCCTGTACGCGAACTTCCGTCGCTTTCAGTTCTGCTTCACGCTCTGCCTTAGCAATCTGCGCATTTACCGTGTTGGTCTCGATGGATTTTTGCTGTTCCTGTCTCTGGATTTCGTAAGCGGCATCAGCCTTTGCCTGTGCGGCATCTGTTTCCTGTTTCAGTTCAGCCTGTTTGATGGCCAGGTCTCTTTGTTTCTGTGCAATCTCCAAATCAGCTGCGATACGAGCATCATTGGATTCTTTGTCTGCCATGGCTTTTGCTACAGCTACTTCCTTATCAGCTTGCGCTTTTGCAATGCTGGCATCTTTTTTGATTTTAGAAGTATTGTCAGCACCCAGGTCTGCGATAAGACCATTCTCATCTGTGACATTCTGGATGTTGCAGGAGAGAATCTCGATACCTAATTTTTCCATATCTCTGGAAGCTTTGCTCATAACCTGATCGGAGAAGCTATCTCTGTCGGTGTTGATTTCCTTCAGAGAAAGGGTACCGATAATCTCACGCATGTTACCTTGTAAGCTGTCCTGCAGATCCATGGTAATCTGTTCAGGATTTTTGTTCAGGAAGTTCTTTGCTGCTAATTGAATGCTATCCGGATTGGTTCCGATACGAACTTTTGCGACAGCGTCTACGTTTACATTGATGAAGTCGTTGGTAGGAACAGATTGCTCTGTCTTAATATCTACAGTCATCTGTCCTAAGTACAAGCGGTCCACTCTTTCTAGGAATGGAATCTTGATGCCTGCACGACCAACCAGAATACGAGGTACCTTGCGTAAACCGGAGATGATATACGCTCTGTCCGGTGGAGCCTTTACGTAACCAGCAGCTAGGATAACCAGTGCTAAGATGACGATTAATAAAGCGATTGAAATTGTGAGTGGCATATTGCCCTTCCTTTCTGGGTGTTCCCCCAAATAAAAATGTTGGATATGTTGTAAAATAATCATAATCTGTGCGACAATGGGAATACAGAACCAGTTTGGTGAGAAACTATAGTGTATTTTCCTTCTTTAGGAAAATAAAAAAAGGAGGCCGCGTATGGCAAAGAAGGCTTTGTTCGTAGGGGGAACGGGGACTATCAGTACCGCAATCGTAAAACGACTTTCCATGGATAAAAACTGGGAAGTATGGCTTCTCAACCGGGGTAATCGAAAAGACGCTGTACCACAGGGCGTGCATCAAATCATCGCAGATATCAACGATGAGGAAACTGTGGCGAAAAAACTGGAAGGTATGTCCTTTGATGTAGTAGGTGAATTCATTGGATTTACCGTAGATCAGGTGGAACGAGACTACAGGCTTTTCCATGATAAGACGAAGCAGTATATCTACATCAGTTCAGCTTCCGCGTATCATAAACCACAGGCAGACTACATCATCACGGAGGGCACCAGTTTGGCCAACCCGTATTGGGAGTATTCTCGCAATAAAATCACATGCGAAGAATTCCTGATGCAAAAGTACCGTGAGGAAGGATTCCCTGTAACCATCGTGCGTCCTAGTCATACGTATGATGAAAGACACATTCCACTAGGGGTACATGGAAAGAATGGCTTTTGGCAGGTCATCAAACGAATGCAGGAAGGCAAGCCCGTCATCATTCAAGGAGATGGAACCAGCTTATGGCATGTGACTTTCAACCGTGATTTTGCCGTAGGCTACACAGGGCTGATGGGAAATCAGCACGCCATCGGGGAGGCTTTTCAGATAACCGGAGATGAAACCCTTACCTGGAACCAAATCTATCAGACCATAGCAGATGCTTTGGGGGTAGAATTAAAAGCGTATCATGTGGCTGCGGAGTATTTAGCGGCAGTAGGAGATAAGTACGGATATGACTTTACCGGAAGTCTGATTGGAGATAAATCCGCATCCGTAGTCTTTGACAACAGAAAATTAAAGAGAATTGTGCCGGAAATGAAGAGCACAGTTATGTTCCATGAGGGGGTACAGATTGCACTAGAGTATGTCCTTGCGCATCCGGAATTGCAGGTAGAAGATCCTGAATTTGACAAATGGTGCGACAGGGTGATTAAAGCATTGGAAAAATCCAAAGAAAGTGTATAGGTGTACCGTGGAATATAGAAAAAGCAAAACAGGGGAGCAGCTTTCCATCTTAGGATATGGTTGTATGAGATTTACCACTAAGGCGGGAAGCATCGATATCGACAAGACAGAAAAAGAACTTTTAAAAGCCTATGAGAAAGGCGTCAACTATTTCGATACCGCCTATGTGTATCCGGGAAGTGAAGCGGCTTTAGGTGAAATCCTGGAGCGAAATCATATCAGGGACAAGGTGAATATCGCTACGAAATTACCACAATACCTGATTGGCAATCGGGCGGCGTTAGACAAGTACTTCAACGAAGAATTAAAGCGACTGCGTACAGATCATGTAGACTACTATTTGATGCATCACATGACTGCTATGAATCAGTGGGATAAACTGCTGAAGGTAGGTATCATAGAGTGGATTCAGGAAAAGAAGGCGGCAGGACAAATTCGCAACATCGGCTTTTCTTATCATGGGAATACGGAGGATTTCATTGGAATCTTAGATGCCTATGATTGGGATTTTTGCCAAATCCAATATAACTACATGGATGAGCATACCCAGGCGGGACGAAAAGGGCTAGAACATGCGGCAGCCAAAGGTGTGCCGGTGGTCATTATGGAACCGCTTCGTGGCGGTAAGCTGGTAAATCTCCTGCCGGAAAAGGCCAAAGAGCAGATTCGCTCTTACGAAAAAGGATATACGCCTGCAGAACTGGGACTAAGATGGCTGTGGAATCAGCCGGAGGTTACGGTAGTGCTTTCCGGTATGAACTCCCTGGAAATGGTAGAAGAGAACTGCCGTATTGCAGCAGATGCCAAGGCGGGGGCCTTTGATGAAAAGGACTTTGCTTTAATCGAAGAGGTGAAGCGCATCATCTCCGAATCTGAACTGGTGGGATGTACAGGCTGTAGATACTGCATGCCATGTCCAAAGGGCATCGACATACCTGCGCTTTTTAGAAGCTATAATATGACAGCTTTAGAAAGCAAATCTGCGGCCAGGTTCGAATATGCGCAGACTGTGGGACTGCGTAAGGAACCAGCTTTTGCTACTCAGTGTATCGGTTGCGGCAAGTGTGAACAACACTGTCCACAGAGCATTCCAATTCGAGAGAAAATCAAAGAAGCTGATAAGGTAGTAAGACCACTTCCCTATAGAGTGGGGATTAATGTGGTGAGAAAATTTATGCTTCGTGGATAAATAGGATGGAAACAGAGCGCCTTTAGAAAAAGAAAGGGACTTTGCATGAAGCAAAGTCCCTTTTAAGTTCGGTATTAACCCGCGAAATAAAGCATTTCAAAGAAGTCTGTAGCAGGCTGTCCTTGAATATATGGCTCGGAGATATATCCATCCGGACTAGGTTCAACTGTAATACGGATGAGTCGCCCGTCGTCAAGTCTGAAGTCTACCAACTTGTCACCATCGGTTCGATAGATGACACATTTTGATCCTGCTGGAATGGTGGCAGGCTCTAATTCATTACCTTCTTCATCCACTAAAGTACCGGGAGTGTCGGCAATGGTAGTTAAAGGATTATAAGCTTTCGCCATAAAATACTTGTCATCGGATTCGAATTTACCATCTGCAGTAAAGTGGTAATCCTTAAATGCATGGTAGGTGCTTAGTAGGTCCATACGGCTGGCAAGAAGCATGTGATCCGGATCGGCTAACAAAATGTTGTACAGGTTTTCAGGTCCATAGAGGGCTGTGTCAAAGGATTCCTCTGTAGTTTGTCTGATGGAACCTTCTTTTAAATCCAATACATACTCTGTAATCCAGTCACTATCGCCAACTGTTCTTACAACAGCAAATAGATTGCCGTCTGCAGTCTGGATTCGGTATACGTTATAAGCCCAGTTATATAGATCCTGAATCTGATAGGAAGCATTATTATAGTTGATATTTAAATCCTCGATGTAAGGGTCTTCCTCATCATAGTCCTCCGGGAAGGTAGGCGCTACGGTTAAACCTTTCCAGGTATCAACGCTATCTAAGTGGGGAGTACCGATGAAACGGATAGGAAGTTTACTGATATATCCTCGACCTTCTTCTAAAGCTACATCCTGATTTACATAAGGTGCATCGTAAGGAAGGGTGAAGACCTGTGGACCCGCTGCATAGTCCAGGAACTTGCCGGCGTTTAAAATGACGGAGATACCATCTACATCTAAATACCAGTCAAATTCACCTTCACCGGTGAAACGAGCCAAAGCACCTGTGGTTTCGGCAATCTGTTCACCTAAAGCATATTTAAATTCTTTCATGTCGGTAATGACATCTTCAAGCTCCAAACGTTTTCCCGTAGATACGTCAAAGACCATACCGGTAAAGTCTGTTGTACCATGTGCGCCACCTTCATAGATGGTATTCTCTACAAGGAAAGAAGCATAGTGGTGATCTACACGCTGTAAATAATAGTTACGTGACAGATAGTAGGTTGGAGAATTATCTTCTGATGCACGCTGAGTCTGACTTTTGGCCAGTAACTCCTCCTGCTGTTGTTTTGTTTCCTCGTCCATTGACTTGATTTCGGATTCAAAATTCTCAGCCAGAGCAGGATACAACTCTTTGGACTCATCCGTCAGAATCATAGATTCTGATAGTCCGTGTAAGAGCTGAGGAGAAAAGTAATCAGAGTTACCATCGGCATCTGTTACGTATTCTGAAATATAGTTGGTAGTTAATGCAAATTCAGGAATTGCAGTAGATAGATCAACTTCTGCTGCTTCAGTTGATTCTTCTACTTCGCTTTCTTCCTCTTTTTCATCTTCGTCGTCCTCTTCTTCTGTGATAGATTCGACTTCTTGTGTTTCTTCAGTTGTTGCACCACATCCGGACAGAATAGTGGCACATGTCAGTAGCACGATTAAAAATCTTTTTTTCATATTTCCCTCATAAATCTTTCTTTATGAATTATTGATTCACTTTTTTTCATCAGCTGAAGAGCTAGTAGTAGTTTCTTTAGAAGCTGACTTTTTTTCTTTGTAAGAATATGTCTCAGCGGTAAAGATATTCTTACCTTCCTTGCCTGCCTGCATCATAAGTCCAATATGCGCAATGATAGGAACGATGATGGTAAGTGCTATAGCGACACCTAAAAGTCCTAAAGTATTCTTATTGCCAAAAAGACCTAAGATAAAGATTGCCACATATAGCCCCAAAAGAAAAAGCAGAGCGATTCGTGCTAAGATTCTTTTCTTATTCATTAAAATTCCTTTCTAAGCCGGAAGCAGTACAAACAGATCATTATACTGTCTGATGGAAACAATGGTATTGAGTCCAAGCTTATGGCTGGTAGATTTCGTATCATAGAAGATAAAACGTTTGCCCGCTGGAGTATCAATCAGGATTTTCGCAATCTGACCGGGACGATCATTTATGGTATAATCCGCATCGATATAGCCATAGACAGTACCTGTGATTTCTTTTCCTTTAGCTTTCACCTGAAGATAACGGAACAGGTTTCTGATGGCGATGAATCCGGAGACAATACCAATGCCTCCAAATACTATCACATGGATGAGTAAGAACCATTCATGGGATAGTATCAACCCTATCAAACAACCAATTCCTGCAACGCCAAAGGCACCGGCAAAAATCAATGGAAAACCAAAGCCAAAGAAATCCAGAGATGCTGCATGAGCCGGAAACTCAGGATATTCCATATCTGCTTCTTCCGTGTTAAGCCCTGTCAGGGCACCACAGTAAGGACACTTCTCCGATGTGACAGGAGCGCCACATCCGGGACAAATCATTTTTACATTCTTCTTTTCTTTTTCCATAAGAACTCCTCACTTTAAAACAAATGTGTCTCTAGCCCGAAGGCCGAGCACCTATTCATTATAATCCATCTATTCACGAAAAACACGTAATAGAATAAAAAACGGGAATTTATGAGGTGTTTCCTCATAAATTCCCACTTACTCCAGTTCTAATTATTCTTTTCAGCTAACTTTTGCTGCAACTCTGCGATAAGTGCATCCTTCTCAGCTATCGTAGCGTCTTTTTCGGCAAGCTTTGTATTATAGTAATAGTGCACATCATTTTGCGTTTTTAAGAAATCCTCGCGTGCCTCGCACTGCAAACGGATTTGCTCTTCAGCAGTTAATTTCACCACCGTCTTTGCGGCTTCATTAATAATAGGTTTGTTCTCAGTAAGCATATGGATTTCCTCCCAAGAGGTAGCCTTAAAAAGCTTGGCCCAATAATTTATCTTATGCAACTTATCTTCTTCAGTTGCCAACTCTACCTGAGTTAAGTCTAACACTTTTATCTGCAGCTTGTCACTATATTGCGGGTAGAAGGATGCGCAGCGGACACTGCAAACTTGATATGCTGGAAATGGGTGGGTACAGTGCGGGGACGAGAAAGAGCATAGGGCACTGTAAAGCTGATTTGCTGGAAATGGGTGGATACAGTGCGGGAGGGAGAAAGAGCATAGGGCACTGTAAAGCTGATTTGCTGGAAATGGGTGGATACAGTGCGGGAGGGAGAAAGAGCATAGGGCACTGCAAAGCTGATTTGCTGGAAAAGGTCAAATGAAAAAGTAAATTCCACTTTGATTAGTAAAAATGGTCTCTTTTGCGATTTTGAGGAATAATTCCATAGA
>SVFQ01000021.1 GCA_015056765.1 Lachnospiraceae bacterium | reverse complement strand
GACATGACAAGAGTAAATGCCAAGGGATATTTTGACTCCGAGGACAGCGAGGAAGCAAGGTATCAGAAGAGGGCTGCCATGTGCGCTCAGAGACTTGAAGACCTTAAGGCAGGTGAGTATAAGCTTGGCGGCGGTGTGGTAGATCCACTTCCGGAGGATGCACCTTTCTTTGTGAAAGACTATTATGATTACTACAAGACTGACAGAGGTTATCACAAGAGAAGTCTTAATTCTAATGGTGGCTGGAATGTAATCGGCTGTGAATCTTTTGTTAATCAGCCAATACTTAAATACAGCAACGAGATCAGAAGTGCAGTTTTACTTGTTCATGGAGAAAAGGCTCATTCATGTTATTTCTCAAAGGATGCATATGCAGATATGATCAAAGACAGCAAGTATGCAGATAACAAGGAACTTATGATAATCCCTGATGCTGTGCACACTGACCTTTACGATGGCGGAGATAAGGATTATATTCCTTTTGATAAGCTGGAAAACTTCTTTAAGGAGAACCTGAAATAAAAGGCTGAAAGCGGACTCCAAGGCTATGTGTGCCGGTGAGACTGGTGGAAGGTGGAAGTGTGAGGTACGGCTCTATGGTTTTGCCAGTAGCACAAAATGATTCTTCCATGTTTGAATGATACCGTCGTGTTGCATTTTGCTGAGCTCTTTGGAAAGAGCAGTGCGTTCTAGGTTTAGATAATCAGCGAACTGCTGCCGGTCGAAAGGAATATCAAATTCATTACAGCCTGTACGCAGAGCAACGGAATTCAGGTATGCCATGACACGCTCGCGAATTGTTTTGGGCGATGTATGAAAACTGCGCTCGGATAGATGGAGATTCTTTTGAAGAGATATCATCAGGATATTCCGAATGATTTTGGCTTCCCATGTTTTGGAATTTGATTGAAAAGCAGATAGACTGCCGACTCCTAGAAATAGGATTCGGCAGTTTTCATTTGCACGAACATCTACTTGCAGAGGTTCGTTTGGAAGCATAGCATATGTTTCAGCGAAGAATTGGCTGGGACCAACCTTGCTAAGTATGGTACGATTGCCCCAGATATCATTGCTCTCGATGGTGACATTTCCGGATATGACGAGGCATAGAGTGTCTATGACAGAACCGGCATGGAGAATGTAGTCATTTTTTCTATACGATCTTTCATGGGCATGAAATGCAGACAGGGATTTTTGGATTTCATCCTTGTCCATGCCATGAAACAGTACTGTATCTTTTAGTATTTCTACATCTATTGCCATGAAAACTCCTTATTTCAAATGTGGTTATAACCACATACTATTTACGTAAAGCATACTATAATGTGACCAGAATAACAAGAAAAGTAAGGAGTGAAAGATAATATGGTTAGAAAGATTATTCATATTGATGAAGAAAAATGTAATGGATGTGGTATCTGTGCAAATGCTTGTCACGAAGGAGCGATTGATATCGTGGATGGTAAGGCAAAACTAGTTAGAGAGAATTTTTGTGATGGCTTTGGCGACTGTCTGCCCGGTTGTCCTACAGGAGCGATTACTTTTGAAGAGCGAGAAGCTCCAGCTTACGATGAGGCAGCTGTGAAGGCAGCACAGGAACAGAAAATGAGGGAAGAGATGATGCAGCATGCAGCAGGACATGGATGCCCGGGATCCCGATTTATGCAGCTGAAACAGGCGGAGCCTGAAGAGCAGGAGACCACAGCCTCGGCATATGCAAAACCGTTATCTCGGCTGGAACAATGGCCTTGCCAGATTAAACTTCTGCCTACTCAGGCACCATTCTTCGACGGAGCAAAGCTTTTGATTGCAGCAGACTGTAGTGCTTATGCCTATGCAAATATGCATGAGGATTTCATGAAAGGAAAGATCACTTTAATCGGTTGCCCGAAACTGGATGACGTTGACTATACCGAGAAATTGACGGATATCATCATGTATAATGATATCAAGAGTGTAACTGTAGTTCGTATGGAAGTACCATGCTGTGGCGGCTTGCAGAGAGCAGCAGAGAACGCATTGAAAAACAGTGGCAAATTTATTCCATGGCAGGTTGTAACCATTTCCAGAGATGGAAAAATCTTGGATTAATCATTTTATAAAAATAGAGCGACAAAAATGTTGCTCTATTTTTTTGCTTGACTATGACGTAACGTAATAGTTTATGATGTAGTTACACGTGAAGGAGATGAAGCTATGAGAACAGTAAATGAAGTAAGTAAACTGACAGGAGTGAGTATACGCACCTTGCAGTATTACGATAAGATAGGACTCCTAAAACCGGCGGAGTATACCGAGTCCGGATATAGACTGTATGACGATACGGCCTTGGAGAGACTGCAACAGATTTTGCTGTTCAGGGAGCTGGAGTTTCCGCTAAAAGATATCAAAGATATCGTAACCAGATCTGACTTTGACAAGAAAAAGGCACTAGAACAACAAATCAAACTCTTGGAACTGAAAAAAGAACACATCGAGAATTTGATAACCATGTGCCGTGGCTTAAAAACGAGAGGAGTGAAACATATGGATTTTACAGCGTTTGATTCTAGCAAACTGGATGAGTATGCAAAAAAAGCAAAGGAGCAGTGGGGTACTACTCCGGAATATAAAGAATTTGAAGAAAAGAAAAAGAATAGAAGCAAACAGGATGAAGCTGGCATGATGGCAGACTTCATGAAGGTTTTCGAAGAGTTTGGAACCATGAAAGACCAGGCTCCGGAGTCTGCAGAGGTACAGGAGCAGGTGAAGAAATTGCAGACATTCATCACCGAGCATTTCTATAAATGTACAGATGAAATCCTGTCTGGTTTAGGAAAAATGTACGCAGCCGGTGGTGAGTTCACCGAAAACATCAATAAGATGGGTGGCGTTGGTACCGCCGAGTTTGTTCATCAAGCAATAGAAGTTTATTGTGGGAAGTAGATTTTGTTGCCTTCAGTATGGATTGTTTTCTGTACTGAGGGCGATTGAATAATTTCGCGATTCGGGATAGAATAAAGAAATCGTGGCAAAAACGAGAATTAGTTTTTGGGAGAAGGGTAATACGATGTTTCCTACTATTGATAAAGTGAAAACCGGTGTAAGGCTTCGGAGAATCATGGATTTGCGGGGTGTGAGACCGAGAGATGTTCAGGAATATTTGGGATTAGAGTGTGTTCAGAGCGTATACCGATGGCTAGATGGAGTCAGTATGCCTTCCGTTGACAACTTGTATGCCATAAGCAAATTTCTGAAGGTTTCCATGGATTTGATAGTCTGTGGAAATGCAGATACAGAAGACAATAGACAGATTGTCTGGGAAACGGAACAGCAAAGAAGAATATGCACCTATTACAAAAAAATATCAGATGGTCGAGTTGCGTAATTATTGAACTACAAGTTCAATGACAAGATAGCAAGCCTCGATAGCGTAAAATATCTTGTGTAAATAGAATTAGTCATAGAAAAAGGAACGAACTTCTTTTAAGATTTTAAGTGACCAAACAAAAAAACTTAAAGGAGTGAAATCCGTTCCTATGGCTAATGTTAGCACAAATTTGATGTCTGCTCTACTTAATAATGAATCTATTGATGAAGTTTTTCGTTCTGAACTTGAAAACGCTGTAAACGAAGTGCTATCAACCGAGCTTACTGCGTTCCTCAATTACGAGAAATATGATTATTCCGGCAGGAATTCCGGAGACTCTCGCAATGGTTTCTATGACAGAACGTACCAATCACGTTTTGGAACACTTAATTTAAAGATTCCAAGAGACCGCGAAGGGTTATTTAAGCAGCATACCATTCCTTCTTATCAGAGAAACTCTAACGAACTGGAAACAACTATCATCCAGCTCTACAAAAAGGGTATCACTACCCGCGAAATCTCTGATTTAATTGAGAAGATGTATGGCCACTACTACACACCACAAACGGTTTCTAATATTACCAAGGCGGTTCAGGATCAGGTTGAGCGATTCCATAACCGTCCTATTTCTGATAAATACGTAGCCGTTTATTGTGATGCAACTTACTTAAATGTTCGCCGAGATAGTGTCGCCAAAGAAGCGTTACACGTCATTCTGGGCATTACAGTTGAAGGCAATAAAGAGGTTTTAGATTACGCTCTTTATCCTTCAGAATCAGCATCTAACTATCAGGAGATGCTTTTAAGCTTAAAGAATCGTGGGCTTGAACAAGTCCTTTTATTCATAACCGATGGACTAAATGGCATTCGTAACGCCTGCCTGGAAGTATTTCCTAATGCAAAGCATCAGGCTTGTTGGACTCATTTGTGCCGTAACGTAATGAAATACGTACGTGCAAAAGATAAGTCAACTGTTATGAATGAACTTAAACGCGTCTATAATGCTGCTTCTCCAGCTGAAGCAGAAGCGATTCTTTATGATTTTATGGTTAAATACTCAAAAATCTACCCTAAAGCGGTAGCTGTTCTTGAAGATTTGACCTCTCTTTTTGAGTTCTTCGAATTTCCAGCGGTTATTCGAAGAAGTATCTATACGACAAATCTAATTGAGAATCTTAACAAGAATCTCAAACGCGGAACAAAGCGTAAGGAGCAGTTTCCAAACGAAGATTCTCTTGAAAGATATGTATGTAGCTTTTATTGCGACTATAACCAGACAATGGACCGTCGCGTACATAAAGGCTTTAAAGAATGCCGCTCCGAACTAGAAGCGATGTTCATGTAACTCGTAAACAAGATCACTTAGAAGAAGTATTTACACAAACTTCTTTACACAATCCAAGCCTCTCGTAGAATTATACGTAAGAGATAATTCTATGGGAGGTTTTTTATATGAGCGAAAAAATGTTGGTGACACAGGCTCTTGATGAAAGAGATTTATTGGTTAAGAAAATCACGGACAAGATTGAAAAGGCTAGTTTTGTAGATACGATTAAACCAAATGAGGATAAGGTGTATTCGAAACGAATTACCAGAGACGAATACACAAGGGAAGCTGAGTCCGCATATCAACAGATAGTAGATTTGATTGATAGATATCAGAAGATAGATTCTGCAATTGTTGCATCTAATGCAAAGACGGAAATTACTACATCTTATGGAAAATTCACAGTTGCGGGCGCTATTGCGTTAAGAAGTAGAATGCGTAGTCAAGGAAGTTATGGGATGGATGCTGATTTTGAAGGTTTACTTGTGGGCAAGATGAAAAACGAGTATAACGAGCGAGTTCGAACTTGTGATTTAAAGAATGGACAGCTACAGAATACTGCTGAAAGCATGCGCCTCAGTATTCTTGGAAAAGACACTAAGACTAAGGACGATAAGCCTCTTGGAGTTGTGGATGCATATGTTAAAGAGAATACAACGGAATTAATGGATCCGCTTGATATCAAAAAGAAGATTGAAACCCTAGAAGAAAAAACGAACACGCTATTAAAGGAGTTGGATACGCAGATAAAGGTATCTAATGCTACAACTCTAATTGAAATAGTATAGTAGTGTGATAATTGCCTGTATTGTGAAAATCCCAGATCTAGCTTCCCGTAGCAGGGTTAAGTTACAAGATGAGAATACCAGATTAACATAACTGGGTTGCCAATATACGAAGTGGTGAAATGGAAAACGCACATGACTGATAATCATGAAATTGTAGGTTCGAATCCTATCTTTGTAGACGTATTGGTTTGGAGTCGGTGTAAAACAACACATCGAGATTCAACAGTTTTTTGTTATGGATGAATGATTAATCATGAATTGTAAACTTTCGTATGATTGAACAGTTTTGGTTGAATTTGAAACTTTGGTATAGGCATAGAGATGTGCTGAAATCCACGAAACAGGTTGAAGCGTTAAGTTAGTTGGCTGGGGATTAACCTCGTGGCTACAATGTGGGCAGTTAATTATTTTAAATGAGATACCAGGTGCGAATAGCACTTGGAACAAAGCCAGGCGATGAGCTTGGCTTTTTTGCTTCATGGGGGACTATATGTCTGATAAAAAAGTAATCACTTTTGAAAGATTGACAGATAAGGAGATATAATTATATTATAATTATGAAGGAAGTAGAATTTATATGGGACGAAAAAAAGAATGCTGCTAATATCAAAAAGCATGGAATAGACTTTCAGGAAGCAGCTACTGTATTCTTTGATGACTATGCAATTTTGTTTGATGACCCTGATCATTCGGAAGGAGAAGATAGATTTCTTATCATAGGGTACTCTTTAAAACAGAGGGTTTGTATCGTCAGTCACTGTTATCGAGAGGGTGGTGATTTGATTCGAATCATCTCTGCAAGAAAAGCATTGAAAGACGAAATCAGAGATTATAAAGATTTTATGGAGGGCAGTGGTTATGAGAAATAAATATGAAATCAAAGAACTTAATCCAAGAAAAAACCCGTATTCAAAAAGATTAAAAAAACAGATAACGATTAATATTAACGTGGAAGTTGTGGATTATTTTAAAAACATGGCGGAACAATCAGGAATACCATATCAGACTTTGATTAATTTGTATTTATCCGATTGCGCAGAAAATAAAAGAGAATTAAAAATGGCCTGGGAATGAGTCAAAATTTAAAATGGTTTTCAAATGACATGGCTTTTCTGGTACATCGTATGGCAGTGGAGGCAGGTGATAAATTCACCGGACTGGTAAGTGTAGCCGGTAAGATGCCGGAAACCATGTGGGCAAAAAAGAACAGGCGGTTTGCACAAACTTCTTCCAGATTAACGGAGAGAAGTACAATAGGACCTCTTTGGAGGTCCTTTTTTCGTAAAAAAGAAAATATTAAATTTAGTAGTTGCAATTTTGAATGGTTAGTTATATGATTAGTTTAACCGGTTAACTAAGCGAGGATACTGAATGAAACGAGCTACATTAAAGGATGTTGCAGAGCGGGCAGGTGTGTCCAAGGCAACAGTATCATACATATTGAACAATGCGGATAAACCAATCACTGAAGAAACCAGGATGAAAGTAAAAAAGGCCATGGAAGAACTTCAGTATGTTCCAAATTTGGGGGCGGCGGCTTTGACCAATAAGACATCCAAGATGATTGGTGTGGTGATTCCACAGACGGAACCCGGAAGTCAGCTGATGTTTCAAAACAGCTTTTATAGTGAGATCATAAGCGCCATCGAGTATCATGCCAGAAAGATTGGATATCATATTCTGGTATCTGGTACGGACGTAGACGAATCCTATATGAAACTGGTGTATGAGAGAAACTTGGATGGTGTAATTGCCATCGGCGTGTATCCGGATGAATTCTTTCAGCAGTTCAAAAAAATCGGAATCCCGACTGTGTTGATCGATAGCTATTGCAAAGACGAACATTTTCATAACATTGGAATCGATGATGAACTTGGCGCTTATATGGCTACGAAGTATATGCTGGAGCATCACCATACGAAGATTGGATTTCTATCTGGTGAGATGAAAGAGGACGGCGTCATAAAGAAAAGACATGAGGGATATAAGCGAGCACTGAACGAGTATGGCATCCCTTATGATAAAACGAAAGTTTTTGAAGTAGAAGTCGACTTTAATTGCGGTATCGAGGTTGCCACAAAAATCGTAAAAGAAAGAATTGATGTCACCGGTATCGTGACCACTGCGGATGTCTTGGCAATCGGTGCAATCAAGGGCTTCCACCAGGCAGGCAAAAGCGTTCCAAAGGATTATTCCGTAATTGGATTTGATGATTTAGAGATTTCCAAATACATAACGCCAGGTCTTACCACCATCAAACAGGACATCTATGGAAAAGGTAAATGTGCAGTTGAGATTTTGGAAAAGGCTTTGAATGATAAAAAGTATCCAAAGCAGAGTGTGGAAATGCAATTTGAGATTGTAGAAAGAGAGAGTGTAAAGAATCTTTCATGAGAAAGCTAGGCACGAATCAGAATTGTGAAATCATAGAAACAGATGAGGGCAGTCTCGTTATCTCTTATACAAAGAGTGAGGACATCTGCCAGGCAGTCATCAAAAGCGATTATAAGCACGTCTATGGTCTGGGCGAGAAGTTTGATGACATAGATCAAAAGGGACATACCTGCATCAATCAAGTGGAAGAAAAGTTCTGCAATCAAGGAGATAAAACTTACTGTAGCGTTCCTTTCTTTTTTACAGATTGTGGATGGGGACTCTTTGTGGAAACGGATTGCGTCACATCTTTTGAATTCGGTGATGAGATTCGAATCCAGTTTCCAGTAAAAGATAACGCATTTCTTTTCTTTGGCAAGCCTGTTGAAATCGTCAGTGAATTCAACCATTACTTAGGGCAAATCGATACACCGCCTAAGTACGCATTTGGACCATGGATTTCGGCAAATCGATGGAACTGCCAGGAAGATGTGGAGAAAACCGTAGAGAATCTGGAAAAATATGATTTCCCAGCTACGGTACTTGTCTTAGAGGCATGGAGTGATGAGGCTACATTCTATATCTGGAATGGAGCAAAATATAGAGAAAAAACTGGCAAGGATGCCTTTCGCTATGAGGACTTCGATTTCTCAGAGAGTGCATATTGGAAAGACCCAAAAAGAATGGTGGAAAGCCTAAACAAAAAAGGCATCCATACAGTGCTTTGGCAAATACCAGTTTACAAGAAAATGGAAGACGGTATCGAACATCTCCAAAACAAAATGGATGAAGAATATGCGATAGAAGAGAAACTCTGCCTTTATAGGACAGATGGAACTCCTTATAGGATTCCAGAGGGTAACTGGTTTGCAGGATCTTTGGTACCAGATTTTTCTAATCCAGAAACCAAGGAAGCTTGGTTTGCAAAAAGGCAGTATTTGCTGGACATGGGCGTCTCGGGATTTAAAACTGATGGCGGCGAATTCATCTATGAAGATGCCCTGGTGAGCCATGATCGGAAATCCGGCAAGGAACTGAAAAACACGTATTGCCAGCAATATGTAAAAACTTATTATGATCACTTGGACAAGGATAAAGTCCTGTTTTCTAGAGCAGGATATACTGGGGTGCAGCGGACACCGATTCTCTGGGCAGGAGATCATCAGTCAACCTTTGAAGAACTGAGAAACGCATACACGGCAGCCATCTCTGCAGCTTGTTCTGGAATCATCTTTTGGGGATTTGATATAGGTGGGTTCGCAGGGCCATTGCCATCAAAAGATCTATATCTGAAGTCCACACAGTTTGCATGCTTTTGCCCTGTTATGCAGTGGCATTCGGAGCCGGATGGAGGTCAGTTTAAGGAATTACTAAAGGGTGCAGAAGGAAATAATGAAAGAAGCCCTTGGAATATGGCCAGCGTCTATGACAGTCCAGAACTTCTGGATGAAATCCGCAAGTGGCATCATCTGAGAATGAAGCTTCTTCCATATATCTATAGGGAAGCACAAAAAGCGGTGGAGCAAGGAATCCCAATGATGAAACCATTATTTATGGTTCATCCGACAGATGAAAATGCCTATACTTGGGAAGATGAGTATTACTTTGGCGATGCATTACTTGTTGCACCGTTGCTAGAGGAAAATGCTAAGAGTAGAAAATTGTATTTACCGGAAGGTGAATGGGTAGGGTTCTTTAGTGAAAGCGTATACGAAGGTGGTAGCGTGTTGGAATCTACAAAAGAAGACTATCCGGTATTCATCAGACGGGATGTGGGTATTGGTATTGACAAGGAATCATAAGAATCCTTGAAGATATAAAAAGCTTTGAAAATAGGGAGGTTTAAAAATGAAACGAAAAGCTTTATCTGTTTTATTGCAACTATCAATGTTGGCAACTCTTCTGTCAGGCTGTGGGAGCGCAAATCCAAACGCAGCTCAGACAGAAGCGCCAAAGGAAACTGTGACTGCAGATCAGTCTGCTGGTGAGACTAATTCGGAAAGTCCTGACGAGAAGGCAGGCTCCGATGAAGCAATCACAATCACATATGCTAATTTTAACGCATCTGGTGGCAATGAAGCAACGCTTGATTCTATGTATCAGGCATTCCACGAGCAGAACCCAAATATTACCGTGGATATTGAAACCATTGCAATGGACGATTACTTCACTACATTACAGACAAGAATTGCAGGTGGCACTGCGCCAGACTGCTTCGAGATGAACATTGAAAACTTTGCAGCGTATGCTTCCAAAGGTATTTTGGCAGATATGTCTGACGCAGATGCAAGTGGACTAAATCAAACTGCACTATCTGCATTCCAGTATGATGGAAAGCAGTATGCACTGCCAGAAAACTTTTCTACCGTAATTCTTGTATATAACAAAGATTTATTTGATCAGGCCGGTATCGACTATCCAACTTCTTCTTGGACAAGAGAAGATGTAGATAAAGCTGCTGAAGCCATCAGAGCTCTCGGAGACGATATCTATGGTATCTATCAGCCTGTTACATACAACGAGTTCTATAAAGTTGCTGCACAGTACGGCGGAAGTCTGGTAAGTGCAGATGGAAAGACCTTTACCATCAATTCTGAAGAAAACATCAAAGCGCTGCAGAGCATGGTAGATCGCGTACAGAAGACCAACGTACAGCCTACAGAAGAGCAGATGGGCGGTATGGGCGACTGGGATCTTTTCGAAAGTGGAAGACTTGGTATGATTCCAACAGGTACCTGGTGCTTCAATACCTTCACAGATGCTTGTGATTTCGACTGGGATATCTGTGTAGAACCTGGTCAAACTCAGAAAGCTACTCACTTCTTTGCAAATGCATTAGTTGTAAACAATGATGCTAGTGATGCAGCGAAAGAAGCAGCGAAGAAATGGTTATCCTTCTTAGCTTCCAGCAATGAAGCAGCAAAGATTCGATTGGAAGCAGGATGGGATTTGCCTGCAATTAACGATATGGATGCTTTATCCGGTTATCTGGATATCACACCACCAGAAAATAGAGAGGCAGTATTTGAATCTCTTGATTCACTTGTACTTCCACCAATCATCACAGATTACAGCCAGATGTCAGATATCATTTCAGATGCAGTAAGTAAAGCAGCAAGTGGTGCTAGCACTGCAGAAGAAGCGCTCAATGAAGCACAGAAGACCTGCGAAGATCAGATTACCTTACAGTGATAGCGACGGGCCTGCATCCATTTTGGCTGCAGGCTCGTTTTTTACGGAGAAAAACAATGGCTAATATGTCAAAAGAAAATAAAAAAATCATTCAAGCTATTCCTTTTATGCTGCCTAGTGTAATCGGAATGATTGTATTTAGCTTGCTTCCAATCATCATGGCTACAGCACTGAGCATGACAGATTGGAGCGGACTAGAGAAATTCACGGTACATACCATACCGGATCATTTTGTCGGTCTAAAAAACTATGCGCATTTATTAAGTCACAAGGAATTTTGGAGTACTTTGTTACACGTACTGTACTACATTGTTTTATATATCCCACTGGGATTTATTTTCTCCATGGTAATCGCGCTTATTCTCAATACAGAGAAAAAGTTCACAGGTATCATGAGAGTTCTCTTTTATATACCTGTTTTAACATCTTGGGTTGCGGCCAGCTTGATTTGGAAATGGGTTCTGAGCTTCCAATATGGCGTGATAAATTCAGTAATAGAGTTATTTGGAATGAAAGGGCCTGATTGGCTTACAAATAGATACTGGGCTATGCCCGGCATTGTTCTAGCATCTGTATGGAAAGATATGGGATACTACGGACTGTATATTTTCGGTGGCTTGCGAGGCATCGATCCTACTTATTACGAAGCAGCAAAGGTGGATGGAGCAGGCAAATTCAGAACACTGATTAGTGTGACCATGCCTCTTTTGTCTCCTACCTTATTTTACTGCCTGATTATGTCATTGATTAATGCCTTCCAGCTTTTCCCTCAGGTGCTGATTATGACAGAAGGTGGTCCAAATGGTGCAACACAGGTTATGGTAGAGCGAATCTATACCTATGCATTTAGCTACTTCAAGATGGGCTATGCAGCAGCATATTCGTGGCTCCTGTTCCTCATCATACTCATTTTGACCCTGATACAGTTGAAGGCTCAGAAAGCGTGGGTGCATTATGAATCATAAAAAACAAAAACTCTTATTTAATATTGGTTTTTACTTTGTGTCAGTAGTGCTGGTAATCATTGTGACCATTCCACTCTATTGGATGATCTCTACATCCCTCAAATCAAAGGGAGCATTGATGGCTCTTCCGATTCAGTGGATTCCAAAGAATCCGAATCTGAAATCATATAAAAAGGTGTTCCAGCTCTTCCCCTTTGCAAGGGCCATCGCTAATAGTGCGTTTATCACCATAGCGTATGTCCTGATCACGGTTTTGTCAGCTTCTATGGCAGCCTTTGCCATAGCGAAGATCAGATTCAAAGGGGCAAAGGTGGTATTTGCAATCTACCTGACATCCATGATGATTCCGATTCAGATTACACTGATTCCGATGTTTATCATCATGAATAAGTTTTCCTTAATCAATACCTACACAAGTGTCATCTCACCGGCTATTTTTAAAGCCTTTGCTATCTTTCTGCTGGTGCAGAATATGAGAGCGCTTCCGGACGACTATCTAGAGGCAGCCAGAATAGATGGGGCGGGACTTTTCAAAATCTACAAAGATATCATTATGCCCATGATGATCCCTACTGTAGCCACCCTAGCCATTACTACCTTTATGGAAGCATGGAACGACTATCTATGGCCATTGGTTATGCTGTCAGATAAAAACAAGATGACCTTGACCCTGGCGCTGAACACATTGAACGGACAGTACGACACTGAGTACAATGTGTTAATGGCAGGTAGCCTAATCTCTATGATTCCGATAATAATCATATACATAATAGCGCAGACACAAATGAAACAAGGTATTACTGTGGGAGGAGTAAAAGGATAATGATCAAAAAATACAGAATAGGAAATCCCATTGAGACCGATTCCGTAGTGATACAGATAGATTCGGAAAACGAAAAAGTTCCTTACTTCCAGATGATGGAAGAGAAAAAGGAACTGTCTCTGCAAATGGAGAAAAAGGATAGCGTATTTGGTCTGGGGGAGACGGTACGCGGTATCAATAAAAGGGGTTATATCTACACCAGTAATTGCTCAGATGATCCGAATCATACAGAGGATAAAAGATCTCTGTATGCGGCTCAGAATTTCTTTGTGGTTTGGGGACAGGGTAGAGGCTTTGGAATGTACGTGGATGCTCCAGGGCGTGTGACCTTCGATATTGGCTACACGGATTTGGATACTTTCACCATTTCCTTTGACGACTTCGATGCAGATCTCTATGTAGTAGAAGGGGAGAGCATCAAGGAGATTGTAAAAGAGTTCCGTGGCATCATCGGCAAAAGCTATGTGCCGCCTAGATGGGCATTTGGTTTCGGTCAGAGTAGATGGAGCTACATGAATGAGCAGGAAGTCAGAGAGGTAGTCGAAAACTACGAGGAGCAGAACATCCCAATTGATAGCGTCTACCTGGATATCGACTACATGGAGCGATATAAGGACTTCACCATCAGCGATGAGAGATTCCCGAATTTCAAAGATTTCGTAAAAGAGATGGCCGATAAGGGCATCCATTTAGTGCCTATCATCGATGCCGGGGTGAAAATCGAAGACGGCTATGATGTCTACGAGGAAGGGGTCCAGGGAGACTATTTCTGCAAAAAAGAAGATGGTACAAATCTGGTGGCAGCTGTTTGGCCAGGCAAAGTACATTTTCCAGATTTTCTCAACGAGGATGCGAGACGCTGGTTTGGAGAGAAGTATAAGGTCCTGTTGGATTTAGGCATAGATGGCTTTTGGAATGATATGAACGAGCCGGCAATCTTCTACACAGAGGACCATCTGAAAGAAGTGTTCCAGGAACTGAAAGAATACGAAGGAAAGAATCTGGACATCAGATCCTTTTTCCATATGCAAGGTCTGGTTGGAGGACTGGCTAATAATGAAGAAGACTACAGACGCTTCTATCATGACTATAAGGGAAAGAGATACAGACACGATAAAGTGCACAATCTGTTTGGCTACAACATGACGAGAGCAGCCGGGGAAGCCTTTGAGAGACTCTCCCCGGATAAGAGAATCCTCATGTTTTCCAGATCCTCTTATATCGGCATGCACAGATACGGCGGAGTATGGTGCGGTGATAATAAATCCTGGTGGAGTCACCTGCTTTTAAATATCCAGCAGATGCCTGCGTTAAATATGTGCGGATTTCTATACAGCGGCGCTGATGTAGGCGGCTTTGGCGCGGATGCTACGGAAGATTTGCTGATGAGATGGGCTGAATTTGGTATCTTTACACCACTTCTGAGAAATCATTCTGCAGAAGGTACCAGAAGACAGGAATTCTATCGATTTGCAAAAACGGATGGTTTCAAGAACATCCTTCGCCTAAGATATGCTCTGATTCCATATCTGTATTCCGAGTTCATGAAGGCTGCAAAAAACGACGAGATGATTTTCACACCACTGTGCTTTGAATATCCAGAGGACGACTTGGCGTATGAAGTAGAAGATCAGCTCTGCGTGGGTGAAAGCATCATGATCGCTCCTGTCTATAAGCAAAACGCCACAGGACGATACGTATATCTGCCAGAGCAGATGAAACTTTGCAGATTCAGAAGCTATGATGACTACGATGTAGAAATCATGGAAAAGGGACATCATTACATCAAAGCTGCCATGAATGAAGTGCTTGTATTTATTAGAAAAGGCCATGCACTCCCGCTGGCAACACCTGCCGATAGAACAGAGAAAATCGACTATACCAATTTGAAATACGAGTGCTTCCAATGTGATCAAGATGCTTATCAGTTGTATATGGATGACGGTATTTCAAGGTAATCCGGGGAAATAAGCTAAAGTACACAGAAACTTCATGTTTGAAGCATATTATGAGAACCGTAGCAGGATTTAGTTTCCTGTACGGTTCTTTTTATTACTTACTAAGGATGGCTATCGAAGGGGTACATCCGGGTAATGAAGGTGCATCCTGCGGACTAGACGGTAGGAGATGCTAATAAAAGAGTGTTGCGCAAAATCTAAAGTTGCATTATAATCGACATATGTCGGAAATGAAGAACGACATTTTTGAAGTATTGCACATGGGATTCTTGAGGAGGAAGAGATGGCAAGACCTGCGAGAAGTAGAAAAGTATGCGTGATTCCGAAGTATACACTTTTCGGCGCACGAGAAGAAAAAATAGACTTGGTCGGACATAATGCGGAAGAAAAAGAGGATCGCAGGGTTGTACTTAGTCTGGATGAATACGAAGCTATCAGACTGATTGACTACTTGGGAAGGACGCACGAGCAGTGTGCAGCACACATGGGGATATCCAGAACCACTACCACAGAGATCTATGAAAGAGCCAGATTTAAACTTTCCGATATGCTGGTGAATGGCAAGGAACTTGTGATAGAGGGCGGAAGTGTGGCTCTATGTGACGGCAGCGAAAATTGTGGCGGAGGCTGCGGCGGAAACTGTGGAAATACGACAGAAGGCGGAGTATGTGTAGTAGCCTGCAATACTCCATGCTCAAGAAAGTAAGGAGGACGAAAAGTGAGCGAGCTTTTAAATATCAAAGGCTTAAAGGCCGGAATTGAAGAAAAAGAGATTTTACATGGACTGGATTTGGAAGTAGGAGAAGGAGAAGTGCATGTCATCATGGGACCAAATGGTGCCGGCAAGTCTACTCTGGGCTCCGTCATTATCGGAGATCCTGCATATGAAATTACAGGTGGTAGTATCCGCTTTGCCGGAGAAGATATCACAGGAGAGGACACAGACAAGATCGTGAAGAAAGGTCTTTTTTTAACGTTCCAAAATCCTATCGAAGTGCCAGGAATTACACTGAGCAACTTTATTAAAACGGCTCTGGAATTACACACCGGTGAGCGTATTAAGCTTTGGGATTTTAAGAAAAGACTGCAGGAAACCATGGAAGTGTTACAGATGGATCCGTCCTATGCAGATAGAGATTTGAATGTGGGATTTTCCGGCGGTGAAAAGAAAAAAGCGGAGATTCTGCAGCTTCTCATGCTTCGCCCGAAACTGGCAATCCTGGATGAGACAGATTCCGGTTTGGATGTGGATGCAGTACGTATCGTGTCCAAAGGTGTAGAAGAATACAAGAAGCAGGTCGGCGGAGCACTGCTGATCATTACCCATAGCACCAGAATTTTAGAAGAACTGAAAGTAGATAAGACCCACGTGCTGGTAAATGGCAAGATCGTGGCAGAGGGCGATGCAAGTCTGATTGATGAAATCAACGAGAATGGTTTCGAAAAATACCTGCAATCATAAATTACGGTTAGACGGTGAAGAAGATGAAAGAAAAAACACAAGTAGAGGATATAGATAGAAGCCTATATGACTTTCGATTTGAGGATAAAGACGCCTACAAGGTGGAGGAAGGCCTCACGGAAGAGATTGTAAAGCAAATCTCGGAAGAGAAAAACGATCCGGAATGGATGCGAGAGTTTAGACTGAAGTCTTTGAAATATTATAACGAAAGTGATGTTCCTGATTGGGGCCCTTCCATAGAAGGATTGGATATCGATAACATTGTGACGTATGTACGCCCCAACACAGAGAGAATGCACACCAGTTGGGAAGACGTGCCGGAGGACATCAAGGAGACCTTTGACAGACTGGGTATCCCACAGGCAGAGCGTAAGTCTCTGGCAGGTGTAGGTGCACAGTATGACTCAGAGCTGGTTTATCACAATATCAAAGATGATGTGGCAAAGCGTGGAGTAATCTATACAGATATAGAGAGTGCTCTTCGCGGTGAATACGGAGATATGATTCGGGAGCACTTCATGAAAGCGGTGCCTCCTACGGATCATAAATTCGCAGCATTGCACGGTGCGGTATGGTCCGGCGGTTCTTTTGTATATGTGCCTGCGGGGGTGCATTTGGACATTCCACTACAGTCCTATTTTAGATTAAATGCGAAAGGTGCAGGTCAGTTTGAGCACACCTTGATTATTGTAGGAGAAGGCGCTTATTTGCACTTTATAGAAGGCTGCTCAGCTCCTAAGTATAACGTGGCCAATCTGCATGCCGGATGCGTGGAATTATTTGTAGGGAAAAACGCGACTTTGCGCTACTCTACCATTGAGAACTGGTCCAAAAACATGTATAACCTGAATACCAAAAGAGCCATCGTAGAAGAAGGCGGAAAGATTGAGTGGGTGTCCGGATCCTTTGGATCTCATGTATCTTATCTGTATCCTATGAGTGTGCTGAACGGAAAAGGTGCCAGAGCTGAGTTTACCGGCGTGACCTTTGCGGGAGAGGGACAGGACTTAGATACAGGAACAAAGGTGGTGCATAATGCGGAAGATACTTCTTCCTACATCAATACACGCTCCATCAGCAAGTCCGGCGGTATCAATACCTTTAGAAGCTCCGTCATCATCGGGAAAAATGCCCACAGAAGTAAATCTGCCGTATCTTGTGAATCCCTGATGGTAGACGATATCAGTCGCTCTGATACGATACCGGCTATGGATGTAAGATGCGCCGATGCAGATGTGGGACACGAAGCGAAAATCGGACGAATCAGTGATGAGACAGTATTCTACCTGATGAGCAGAGGCTTGTCTGAAGAGGAGGCCAGAGCACTAATCGTACGAGGCTTTGCAGATAATGTCAGCAAAGAACTTCCGTTGGAATATGCGGTGGAAATGAATAACCTGATTAGTCTTGAGATGAAAGGAAGTATCGGATAATGGGAAATACAAAAAATATACGTGTGAATCAACTTCCTGCCAGAACCTGGAACAAGCTTAAGATGAACGAAACCTATTTGGACCTGGAGATGGAACCTGTGCAGGCTCTGTACAGGGAAGAGCTTCCGGAGGGTGTAGATAAACTATCAGGAAAAGCTATCGGCCCGATGACGGATATACCGGTGACCACAGGACTGGGAGAAGCTTTTGATTCGGTACTGGCAGATACCGGTGTAAAACCTGCAGGCTATAGCATTGAGGATGGCGTGCAGGTGGAGAAGCCTTTATATATTTCTTATGGAGCAGAGGGCAAGTCTACTGCCAAAGATGAGGTGAGTCTTCTAGACTTTACTATAGGAGCAAACAGTTCCCTTACTGTGATTCAGGATATCACAGATACAGACGCAAATCAGGGGCACACGCTTCTTTTGCAAAATAAATACCACATCGCAGAAGGTGGAAGCCTTACCATCGTGCAGGTGAATCGCCTGGGAAAAGCAGCACGTTTGTGTAACGACCTGGGCGGTTATGTGGCAGACCATGGGCAGTTTAAACTGATTCAGGTAATCCTGGGCGGCGGAAAAAACTACTATGGTTCCAATACAAAGCTTAGTGGAAAAGGAAGCAGCATCAGCATCGACGTGGCCTATTCCTTGGATGGAGAAGCTACTCTGGATATGAATTATGTGGCAGATCACAGAGGCAAAAACACAGAGAGCAATATCGGCGTAAGCGGTGTAATGAAAGGCCAGTCTAAGAAACTCTTCCGCGGTACCATCGATTTTCACAGAGGATGTGCCGGCGCCAAAGGAGCAGAGATTGAAGATGTGCTTTTGATAGACGACACCATCGTGAACCAGACGATTCCTCTCATCCTTTGCGATGAAGAGGATGTGGAAGGTGCTCACGGAGCTACCATCGGAAGACTGGATGAGCATCTGCTTACCTACATGAAGTCCAGAGGAATCAGTGAAAAGGACGCCTACAAGCTGATGGAAAAAGCGAAGATCGATGCGGTGGTCAATAAAATCGAGGATGACAGAATAAAAGGTATAATCAGAGAGCATGAAAGAGAAACTGAAACAACTAGATGAAAGTGTAAGAGCTGAGTTTCCGTTAATTCGGGAATCTGATATTGCATATTTAGACAATGGAGCCACTACCCAGAAGCCGGAAAGCGTGCTTCGGGCGGTGGATGAATACTACAGAAGACAGAATGCCAATCCTTTAAGGGGCATCTATGATTTAAGCATGGAAGCTACCGAGGCCTGTCAGAAGGCACGTCAGGCTGTAGCAGATTTCATCGGCGCAGAAGATGCCTGTGAAATCATCTTTACCCGTAATGCTTCAGAGAGCATGAATCTTGCGGCTTACAGCTATGGCATGAGTGCCTTACAAGAAGGGGATGAAATCATCGTCAGCACGGCGGAGCACCACAGCAATTTCCTGCCCTGGAAACAGGCTGCTGCTACGAAAGGAGCAAAGGTAGTTTATTTTGATCCGGAAGAAGATGGCAGCTTTGATTTAGATAAATTAAAAGGTCTCATCACGGAGAAAACCAAGATCCTGGCCATTACGCAGATTTCCAATGTGCTTGGCAGAATCAATGATATCAAATCCATGACAGAATTGATTCACAGCGTGGGTGGCGTGGCCGTCATTGATGGCGCTCAGGCAGTGGCCCACATTCGCGTGAATGTGAGAGAACTGGGTGCAGATTTCTATGCCTTCTCCGGACATAAGATGTATGCTCCTATGGGAATCGGTGTCCTCTATGGTAGAAAAGAACTATTAGAAAAAATGCCTCCGTTTCTTTATGGTGGTGAGATGATTGAATCCGTCACCAAAGAGAAAACAGTATTTGCAGAATTGCCTTACAAATTTGAAGCAGGTACGGTGGACGCCGGCGGTGCGATAGGACTTCATGCAGCTATCGACTTTATCAATCAGTATGGATTTGAGCAAATCGTAGCCAGAGAAAACGCCCTGACAGCCAGAATCGTAAACGCCATGAAGGAGATGCCTTATATCGACATTCTGGGTGACAAGAAAGCTTGCAATCACCATGGTATCGTAGCGTTTCGAGTAGATGGCGTACATCCTCACGATGTGGCCCAGGTCTTTGCAGATGAAGGCGTCTGTGTAAGAGCGGGACATCACTGCGCCGAGCCCCTTCACAGATATTTGGGAGAGCTTGCAGGTATCAGGGTGCACTCCAGTACCAGAGTAAGCGTAGGCATCTATAATACAGAGGCGGAAATCGACAGATTTCTAGATGTATTGTCCCAGATTAGAGGCAAGATGGGATTCTAGTAAAGAAGAGATAAGAAGTATGAATAACACTTTATATAACGAGATTATCAACGAACACAATTTAAGACCCTATCATAAGTATCATTTAGAGGGGGCCAACCTGACTTTAGAGGGCGTGAATCCATCTTGCGGAGATGAGATTACCCTCAGCTTAAAGGTGGAAGATGGCATCATCAAAGACGGTGCTTATGAAGGGGATGGATGCGCCATTTCTCAGGCGTCTGCTGATATCATGCTAGACATGATTATCGGTAAGACGAAAGAGGAAGCGTTGCATCTATGCGACCTTTTTCTCCGCATGATCAAGGAAGGTATCAGCCCGGAAGAACGGGATGAGTTAGAAGAAGCCGGCATCTTAGAAAGCGTCTCTCATATGCCTGCCAGAGTAAAATGTGCGGTACTTGGCTGGAGAACCATGAAAGAAATGTTTTAAATCCGTTGCGATAACGCCGAAAATGTGGTACATAAGAGATACTTGAAGGTTTTCGACGTGAAAGGAGAACGGGGAGATTTGGTTCCGGTTTTTTATGGGAGTATTTGGGCAGCGACGCTTCTATGCTCCGCAATTTATATCTTTGTTTGGCATAAACACTACAATGTAAATATATGCCTGATTTTCACATTCGTTCCGGTGACTTGCTTGGGACGATTCTTATTTAGCATATCCAGAGATTTGAGTGAAGCGCTGATGGCACAAAAGGTTGTCTACCTGGGTGCCACCTTCCTTCAACTCTTCATGCTCTTTAGTATCACCGATCTTTGTTGTATTCAACTTAAAAGATGGATTCGAGCGTTGCTATTAGTGCTTTGTGGTGTTAGTTATACCACTGCACTTACCATGGGCTATACAGATACTTTCTATAAAACCATAAGCTTTGCGATGGTGGATGGCATTCCCCGGTTGAGTCGTACTTATGGCTGGATGCATTCGGCTTATTATGCGGTGGTGTTTTTGTTTTTGGCAATTGGTTTTTTGGCCATATGTTATGCGTCAGTAAAGAACTTACAGGTACCCAGAACCATTATTACACTTCTGATTATTCCGTATCTGTTTGTTCTGGCGTCGTATTTGGGTGGACGTGATTTATTTGGATGGCTGGATTTGATGCCGGTGGGGTATTTGCTGGCACAGGTTATGTACTTGATTATTTCTTCCAGAATGAACCTGTATGACGTGACAGACACGGTGATGGATACTATGGTAAATAGTCAGGATATCACCTTTGTTTCTTTTGATTTCAAGTACAGATACCTGGGAAGCGATGCCATGGCGCGTCAGCTTTTCCCGGAACTGAATGAGCTGGCAGTAGATGATGTTTACGGTAAGGATAATGACAAACGTAAGCTAAGACATTATCTGGATAGTTTCAAAGCAAACCCGGAGAATAACCAGTTCGTCTATACACTGCATAGTGCAGATGGAGATGAGAGTAAGGATATCATCTATAACGTGACGGTAAGTTATCTCTATGATGGTAGCCGAAAACGTGGATATATGGTTATCTTCAAGGATGATACCACAAATCGCAAGTACATCCGTCTGCTGGACACCTACAATGATGAACTGCAAGAAGAAGTGGCGGCGAAAACCAATCATATCTTAGAGATGCATGATAACCTGATCATGAGTCTTGCAACCATGGTGGAAAGTCGTGACAACTCTACCGGTGGTCACATCAAAAGAACCAGCGAGGGAGTTCGTATTCTGGTGGAAGAGATACAAAAAGAAGGGAAACTTTCTTTAACAGAAGAATTCTGCAAAGATGTAATCAAAGCAGCGCCCATGCACGACCTTGGTAAAATAGCGGTGGATGATGCGGTGCTTCGCAAGCCCGGAAGATTTACGGACGAAGAGTTTGAAAAGATGAAAAAGCATGCCGAGGAAGGTGCCAGGGTCATTCACGAAATCTTATTCCATACAGATGACGAATCCTTTAAGCAGCTGGCTGAAAATATTGCTCATTATCACCATGAACGCTGGGATGGTTCCGGCTATCCGGAGAAGCTTTCCGGAGAACAGATTCCGCTGGAAGCTCGCATCATGGCTATTGCAGACGTGTATGATGCCTTGGTAAGTAAGCGCGTCTATAAAGAAGCATATGATTTTGAGAAAGCCAATCATATCATCTTAGAGGGTATGGGCTCCCAGTTTGATCCAAGCCTCCAAGTGGCCTATGAGAATGCAAGACCACGATTGGAGGAATACTATCAAAGGATTGCAGGCAACTCCTAAATTGCCATGCAGGAGTCTTAAGTGCGGTGAGGATTCTAATTTTTGTTAACTCCTAATTGAATCTTGAAGTCAGAGAAGTCGGCATATCCGCCGGCTTCTTTTGTACTGTAGGTAAAGATACCGAAACGGCAACCGATGAAGATATCTAATTTGAAGTATAGTAGGTGCTTTCCTGGAACTTCTACAAAGACACCGTTTTCTTCATAAGCATAGGTGCAGAAGTCAGGAGCATTTCGGAAGTCCGTGGTAATTTGAACACGAATGCTTTCTGCGTTGGAAAGTCTTTTCAGAATACTGATAACCGGCTTTCTCTCATAGAAGCCTTTATCTCCCATGATGCTGTCTGACTCAGCTTCACTTTCGATTTTTGCCAGGAAGAGACCTTCTTCATCACGACCTACGCAAAGGCCACCGTAGTGGGCACTGTAAGCACAAAGACCTGCATAGTCTCCGATGTTTAAGCCGCTGGGATCGATGGTGATTTCACCGTTGCATACATCATAAACGCATCTTTGGGTCATGGTATTACGAGCCTGCAGTAGATTATCTACTACAGTTCCGGTAGTGATTCGCAGAGCGTTTTTATCGTCATGGACTAGTTGGATGTTGTCCCAATCCGGATTGTGAGAAATCTGCCACCAGAGTTTCTTTTCTAACAACTCTTTTATATCAGCTTCTGAGAAATCCTCATCCCCAAAATACAGGTCTCGACCATAGTCATAATTATCATAGGTATCACCCTTGGTGCCTGCAAAGTAAAGAGGAATTCTATAGCCTTCTGAGTCCGGTGCAGGGTAGCCTTCTTCATCAAAAGTCATAGGGAAAATGACCGGAGCTCGTCCGAGGGCACCTCTATCATGGAACATGAACATATAGAGATTTCCCTCCGGGTCGTCTACCAGTCCGCCCTGAGCTACCTGGAGCCATGGTCTGTTATAGCCCATGGCGTCATTTAAAATGGTTTTTCCTTTGAATTCACCTTCCAGGGTGTCGCAGATAAAGCAGCACTCGGTCTTTCTGCCTTCGGTTTCTTCAGGCATGTGACAGGTGAATAAGTAGTATTTTCCGTTTAACTTATAGAGGTGAGAACCTTCGAATCCCAAAGGCTGGTTCGGCTTATCCTGGATAAGGATGCGGGATAGACCGCCTTCTTTAGCACCCCAAGTATTGGTGTCTAATTCAGTGATTCTAACGGTGGTATTTCCGTGAACGATATAGACCTTTCCGTCTTCATCAAAAAACAGGGAGGAGTCATAGAAGAAATCTCCCATTTCCTGCATTTTCCATGGGCCCTCTACTTGATTCGCTGTAAAGAGAAGAGAATTTTTTCTCTCGTTGCAGGAGAAAGATAAATAGAAGACACCTTCGTGATAGCGGAAGGTGGGCGCCCACATGCCTCTGGCATAGGCGTGCTTATGATTTTTTAATGTATACTGATCATCGTCTCCAAGGCTATCAAAGACATGGGCAGCCAGCTCCCAATGCACCAGGTCTTTGGATTTTAAAATATCTCCACCGGGCATCAGAAACATGGTGGTGCTTGCCATATAATAGGTGTCTCCAACCCGGATTACATCAGGGTCCGGAAAGTCGATTGGAAGAATTGGATTTTTTGCCATAATAATACCTCATAGTTTAAAAGTATAGTCAGGTTAATGCTCCCATATTTTAGAATAGAAGTCATATTGTTTATTGCGGGATTGTGCTTATTTCTTGCTTTGTTCGATAAACTTTTAAATTGGGGTTTCTATCTATATAATAGAGTTAATTACGACTTGAAAAAAGTTTTCGTACAGCATGGAAAGGAATTTACATGACAGATAAATTGAACTATCAAAAAACCAAATTGGCCTGTTATTTAGGCTTTGTAACACAGGCGATTTTGGCAAACTTTGCACCGCTTTTGTTTATGGTTTTCTATAAGAGCTACCATATTTCCTTTGCGGATTTGGCCATGATTTCCGTTACCTTTTATATTACCCAGTTGATTATCGACTTTTTCTGTGCCACCTTGGTGGATAAGATTGGGTATCGCAAGTGCATTGTCATATCCCAGATTGCTTCCGGGGTAGGCCTTTTGATGCTAGCCTTTGTACCGGATATTTGCCCGCATCCATTTATCGGGATTTTAGTTTGCGTTGTGATTTACGCTGTGGGTAGTGGATTGATTGAAGTACTGGTAAGCCCTATTATTGAGGCTTGTCCTTTCGATAATAAAGCCAGCGTTATGAGTCTCTTACATTCTTTTTACTGCTGGGGCGTGGTAGGCACAGTTTTACTATCCACACTTTTCTTTGCAGTATTTGGTATTTCGAACTGGCGCATTATGGCTTGCATTTGGGCTATCGTACCTCTTTATAACGTATATAATTTTGCTACCTGCCCTATCGTTCCCATTGTGGAAGAAGGGGAGAGCATGACCATTGCACAGCTTTTCAAAACCAAGATTTTCTGGCTGTTTGTTCTTTTGATGATCGGTGCCGGTGCTTCCGAAATCTCCATGGCACAGTGGGCATCCGCTTTTGCAGAATCCTCTTTGGGTGTTAGCAAAACAGTGGGTGATTTACTGGGACCTTGCGGGTTTGCGGTTTTGATGGGACTTAGCAGGCTATGGTATGGAAAGTACGGAGAAAAGGTAGAGCTTTCCAAGTTTATGATTGCTTCCGGCATCCTGTGCTTGATCAGTTATGTTCTGGCAGCATTTGCCGTAGTGCCGGTTATGGGCCTTATCGGCTGCATGCTTTGCGGCTTTTCGGTTGGTATTATGTGGCCGGGCTCCATCAGTATTTCGTCAGCTAGACTGCCAAAGGGCGGTACAGCACTTTTTGCATTCCTGGCACTAGCCGGTGATTTAGGTGGCGCTGCCGGTCCTGCAGTAGTTGGATCTGTGTCCCATTTACTTGGTGAAAATTTACAAAGAGGACTTTTGGCCGGAATCGGATTCCCGCTGTTGTTAGTCCTTTGCGTGGCTATCCTAAGAACTAAAGTAAAGAAAGTTGCCTCTTGACGAGGCAGCTTTTTTTTACTACAATCAATTTAGCAGAATTAAATTGCACACAATTAAAACACATATTCATCACATAATGAAGGAGGTTTCAAATGACATACGCGGTTCGGTATTATACCAAAACAGGTAACACAAAGAGATTGGCTGAGGCCATCGCCAAGGAGCTTGGAGTTGAGGCACTGCCTATCAGCACACCGGTAGAAGAGAAAGTAGATTATCTTTTCCTGGGTAATTCTTACTATGCATTTAACATTGATCCGGAAGTAAAAGCTTTCGTAGCATCCCTTAGTAAAGATAAGGTAGGGGAAATCATCAACTTCGGTTCTGCAGCCATGCTGAATTCTACTTACAAAAAGGTAAAAGCAGAGGCTGATAAAGTAGGCGTGAAGATGATGGAAAAAGAATTCCACTGCAAAGGCGAATTCAAAGGAATTCATAAGGGTAGACCCAATGCAGATGATGAGAGAGCGGCAGCAGCATTTGCCAGAGACATCAAAGCAGAAGTGGAAAAATAAAACACCTGTTGACAAGATACCCTGGTGGGGTATATTATGACCTTGAAGTCGTGATACCCCACTGGGGTATTTTTGGAGGTGCTACTATGTCAGATTTTATAGAACAAACAGAAGAGATGGATGATTGCTGTCCCCATTGCTCCGGAAAGCATAAAGAGAGAGACGAGAAGGAACGTAAAGACCTGATGAACAGATTAAAGCGTATCGAAGGTCAGGTGCGGGGCGTCGAGAAAATGCTGGAAAAGGATGCCTATTGTACAGATGTGTTGGTGCAGGTGTCAGCCATCACCAGCGCGCTGAATAGTTTCAACAAAGTCTTGCTTGCTAATCATATGAAGACTTGTGTGACAGAGAATATCCGGAATGGAAATGATGAAATCATAGACGAACTGGTGGTGACTCTACAAAAATTAATGAAATAGGCAGGTGAACATGGAACAGTATAACGTAACAGGAATGAGCTGTGCAGCATGCCAGGCCAGAGTAGAAAAGGCAGTCAGTGCCATAGATGGCGTGGAGAATTGTGCAGTCAGTCTTTTGACCAATTCTATGGGTGTAGAGGGGAATGCATCACCGGAGGAGATTATCAAAGCAGTGGAAGCTGCCGGCTATGGTGCCAGTCTGAAGGAAAAGCGGAAGGGAACTTCTGGATCCACCAATTATGAAGACTCTTTGAAGGATACAGAGACGCCGATTTTGAAAAAGCGGTTAATCGCATCCATCATTCTTCTGATTCCCCTGATGTATGTATCTATGGGACATATGCTGTGGGATTGGCCGCTACCGCCCTTCTTAAATGGGAATCATGTGGCCATGGGACTTTATGAGCTGCTTTTATCAGGCATGATTATGGTGATCAACCAGAAGTTCTTTATCAGTGGATTTAAGGGACTTTTCCATAGGGCACCTAACATGGACTCCCTGGTGGCTCTTGGTGCTACGGCATCGTTTGTCTATAGCGTCTATGCGCTATTTGCCATGACAGCAGCAGTGGTCAGTGGTGATGAGATGCTGATTATGCATTACATGGAGCAGTTTTATTTTGAATCCGCAGCTACGATTCTTACCTTGATTACGGTAGGTAAGACCCTGGAAGCAAAGTCCAAGGGAAAGACCACGGACGCTCTGAAAGCGCTGATGAAGATGGCTCCTAAAACCGCAGTCATTCTGGATGGTAACACGGAAAAAACCGTGGATATTGACCAGGTTCAGGTAGGCGATAAGTTTGTAGTTAGACCAGGCGAAAGTATACCCGTAGATGGTATCGTCTTAGAAGGAGAAAGTGCTGTAAATGAATCCACTCTGACAGGAGAAAGCATCCCGGTAGAGAAGCAGGTAGGAGATTCTGTCTCAGCAGCGACCATCAATACATCGGGACATCTGATCTGCGAAGCAAAAAAGGTAGGGGAAGATACTACCCTCGCCGGTATCATCAAGATGGTCAGTGATGCAGCTGCTACCAAGGCACCTATCGCCAAGATTGCGGATAAAGTATCCGGCGTATTTGTGCCGATTGTCATCGGCATCGCAGTTCTCACTTTCGTAGTATGGCTCCTGGTAGGCCAGGAAGTAGGATACGCCATGGCTAGAGCGGTATCCGTATTAGTAATCAGTTGCCCTTGTGCTTTAGGCCTTGCGACTCCTGTTGCCATCATGGTAGGAAACGGAGTAGGTGCGAAAAACGGCATCCTATATAAAACCGCTGCAGTGCAGGAACTCACCGGTAAGATAGATATCGTAGCCTTGGATAAGACAGGCACCATCACCACAGGCAATATGAGTGTGACGGATGTGATACCTGCAGATGCTGTAAGCCTTGAGGAGCTTCTGGAAGTAGCTTACGCTTTGGAAGCAAAGAGCGAGCATCCGATTTCCAAAGCAGTGGTAGAATATGCGACTCATCAAAAAGTCGCCCTGAAAGATACCACAGAATTTGAAGTGCTTTCCGGAAACGGTCTGAAGGCCACTTTAGAAGACAAGCATGTGGCAGGTGGCAATGCGAAGTTTGTAATGGCACTATTACAGGGTGAAGACCTGGCTATGGGAGGATATGGTGACCTCTTAGAGAAGCTCGCTAAGGAAGGCAAGACACCAATTCTCTTTGCGAAAGAAGATAAGCTTTTAGGCATCATGGCAGTGGCAGATACCATCAAAGAAGATACAGCAGAAGCGGTAGCAGAGCTAAAGAACATGGGACTCCATGTGGTAATGCTCACCGGAGATAATGAGGTGACTGCAAAAGCTATCGCCGCCCAGGCGGGCGTAGATGAAGTGGTGGCCGGCGTTTTACCTGATGGCAAAGAAGCGGTTATTCAGAAACTTATGACACAAGGTAAGGTAGCCATGGTAGGCGATGGTATCAATGACGCACCTGCTCTTACCAGAGCAGACGTAGGTATCGCCATCGGTGCAGGTACGGATATCGCCATTGATGCGGCAGATGTGGTGCTGATGAAGGGTAGTATCAAGGATGTGGCAGCAGCAACTCGCATTTCCAGAGCTACTATCAGAAATATCCACGAGAATCTTTTCTGGGCCTTTTTCTACAATGTCATCGGAATTCCGCTGGCAGCAGGTTGCTATGTGGCAGCTTTTGGATGGACCTTAAATCCTATGTTTGGCGCAGCAGCTATGGGACTTTCCAGTTTCTGCGTGGTGACCAATGCGCTTAGACTGAATCTGGTGAAGCCTTACGATAGCAGGAAAGATAAAAAGAAAAAAAACAAAGTAAATCTAGTAGAAGTAAAAACAGAAAATAAGGAGGAAAAAGAAATGAAGATTACAGTAAATGGTATGATGTGTGCGCACTGTGAGGCACATGTGAAAGAGGCGCTGGAAGCAATCGATGGTATCGAAAGTGCAGTGGCTTCTCACGAAGAGAACCTGGTTACTCTTACTACTTCCAAAGAGGTTGAGGAAAGTCTGATCAAAGAAGCAGTAACAAAAGCCGGTTATGAATACGTAGGTGTAGTAGCATAAAGAGTTTTCTGTTATGTGAATGAAAGGAGGTCGCAGATGTGACCTCCTTTTTAATCCTGTGTGGGTCAATGAAAAATAATCAGTGTTCATTGATAGCTTGGATGGCCCAGACAAACGCCTTAGCGGTGCGCAACTCCGCGTCCTTAAAGTGATTGCCGGGATTCCACTCCAAAATTGATTTTACTTCTTTTTCTGTAAGGATGGCGTGAGCCTCCCTGATGCAATTTCCTACCTGTGACATGGTGGGATTTTTCGTTTTTTCTTCTCTGTCTCCCAGACTGAGATAAGCGGCCTTGCCACGGAATTCATGACTCTTCATATAATCTATATAGCCCGGAAACCATACAGATGGAGAAGCTGCTGCTATGGCAGTAAAAGCTTCTGTTTGATAGGCGGCCCATAGGGCGAAAAGCCCTGCTAAAGAGTAGCCGCCTAGGATATAGGTTTTGAATTTGTCTTCGCAGCACTTCAGTATTTCCTGTAGAGTTTTATTTGCACCTGCACCGAATCCTTCTTTTCCAAAGACAGCTGGTGCCTCCCAAGGGGATAACTCGTGATTCCATTTTTTTATTGGATAAGCTATAAGTTGGAAACTTGTTTGAACATACTTTTCTATTTCTTTGATTTCCTGCTCAATCATATCCAAATCATGTTCATCTACCGGTTGTAATAACACGATTTGCGAGTTTGTATTACCATATGCTTTCATGTGTCACCCTCATTTTTTAAATTAATGCACCTTTTATAAAAATATAACACTACTATTTTCCTGTGTGAAAGACTATGATGAAAATAGAGAAAATTCGAGGAGGTTTGGCCATGAAGAAATGGGCGAGATTATTGTTCCAGCCAGGATTACCGCTGGATGGAGATAGAAGAGTGACAGGAAGTAAGGAGCATATCGCAGTATCCAGACATGCAGCTGAGGAAGGCATGGTACTGCTGAAAAATGATGGTACCCTTCCATTGTCTGTGGAGCAGCCATTGGTACTTTTGGGTAAAGCAAGTGTAGAGTACGTAAAAGGCGGCGGTGGTTCCGGCGATGTGTACTGCAAATATGTGCACTCCTTGTACGATGGTTTGAAAGCAAGAGGAGTGAAAGTATATGAGCCTTTACTTTCTTTCTATAGAGATGATTTGGCAAAACAGTATGAAAATAGAAGATGCCCGGGCATGAGCGCAGAGCCGAAGGTGCCGGAAGAACTCCTAGCTGGAGCAAAAGCTTTCAGCGATACAGCCTTGGTGGTAATCAATCGTTATTCCGGTGAGGGCTGGGATCGTAGCAGCGTAGAATGCGACAATGAGTACAATCCTTGGGAGTCTGAGACTACTATGCCTAAGCTTTCTGCTGAGGTGTTCCCGGAGGGAGACTTTTATCTCACAGCAGAAGAGAAAGCTATGCTGGAGGCTGCTAAGAAGAACTTCAAGAAGGTTGTAGCTGTGCTGAATATCGGTGGTGTCATAGATTGCAGATGGATTCAGGATAGCGGAGTTCATGCAGCACTTTATATGGGCCAGGGCGGTATGGAAGGCGGAGATGCAGCTGCTGAAGTTTTGCTTGGTCTTGTGAATCCTTCCGGTAGACTGGTAGATACTTTTGCAGGAGAGCTTACGGATTACCCTTCTACAGAAGGCTTCCATGAGTCCTTTGATTACGTGAATTATAACGAAGACATCTATGTGGGTTATCGCTATTTCTTAACTGTGCCGGGAGCAGCAGAAAAGGTGGTATATCCCTTTGGTTATGGTCTGAGCTACACCACATTTGAAAGTAAGCTTTTATCCATGAGTCAGGAAAAAGACAGCTTTTATTTCACTGTGAAGGTGACTAACACAGGCTCAGTAGCAGGAAAAGAAGTAGTTCAGTTATACTACAGCGCACCTCAGGGCAAGCTTGGCAAGCCGGCAAGAGAGCTTGGCGCCTTTGCAAAGACAAGAGAGTTGCAGCCGGGAGAAAGTGAAGAACTGGTTCTTACCATTTCCAAATATCAGATGGCATCCTTTGATGACCTGGGCAAAGTAAAAGAAGCTTCCTATGTACTGGAAAAGGGCACCTATACCTTTAGCCTTGGCAAAGATGCGGCCACATTGCTGGGAGAGGCATGTACTTGGGAGTTAGATGCAGACGAAGTCATCTGCCAGCTGTCTCACAAGCTTGCACCGGTAGAGTTAAAAGAGAGAATGCTTGCAGATGGCAGCTATGAAGCTTTGCCACAGGGTCAGCATAAAGATATCAATGAAAGCGTCATCGAAAAGATGAAACCCGGTACAGAGGAAGGCCTGACACCGGAAGTAAGAAGCCGCGGCAGATACTTCCTGATGAATGGCATCAAAGAGGGGGCCAGATCCTTTGAGGAAGTGGCAGCAGGTAAGATGTCCCTTTCTGATTTCGTGGACCAGCTTTCAGAAGAAGACTTGATGCACATTGTGGGTGGCCAGCCAAATACCGGTGTAGGTAACGTGTTTGGCTTTGGTAATATGCCGGAGTATGGCATTCCAAACGCCATGACATCCGATGGACCTGCCGGTGTGCGTATTGCACCGGAGACAGGAATCCTCACCACAGCGTTCCCTTGCGCAACCCTTCTTGCTTGTACCTGGAATCGGGAGTTATTGGAAGAAGTAGGTAATGTAGGTGGCCGTGAACTAAAAGAGAATAACCTTTGTGTATGGTTGACACCTGCTGTGAATATTCACAGAAATCCTATGTGCGGCAGAAACTTCGAGTATTATTCAGAAGACCCGACTGTGACAGGTGTTCTGGCAGCAGCTTTGGTAAATGGTATTCAGAAAAACCATGTGGGTGCTTCCGTAAAACACTTTGCTTGTAATAATAAAGAGACCAACAGAAAGCACAGCGACTCCAGAGTATCTGAGAGAGCACTGCGTGAAATCTACCTGAAAGCATTTGAGATTATTGTAAAGACGGCGAAACCATATACCATTATGAGTGCTTATAATGCAGTGAACGGAGAACGTGCCTCTGAAAGCCGTGATCTTTTGACCGGTATTCTTCGCGAGGAATGGGGCTATGAAGGCATGGTGACCTCTGACTGGTGGACCAGAGCAGAGCACTATAAAGAATTAAATGCAGGAAATGACTTAAAGATGGGTAATGGTTATCCGGAGAGACTTGCGGCAGCAGATCAGCTTGGAGCCCTGGATCACACGCAGCTAAAAGTCAGCGCAACCCGCATTTTAGCCACACTTTTGAAGTTTGATTAATCTTTTTTGGAGCAGGTACTTTTACACTGTCCAATACAAATTATCTGACAACGATACAAAACGAATATTATTGTAAAAATCAAGGCGGAATTTTGCACAAAATTTCGCCTTCATTTCTGCATAAATTGTAAATTGAATAACAATTCCGAATCGCCTACAATCGATGGTGGAAGGGCTTGTAGCCTAGTCCAAGGGGTACAAGCTGAAAACACACTCACTTGAGAAGGGGGCGAAAAGGTATGATTAGTTTCTTTCTATGTCTCGCGATTCTGATTTGTGGCTATTTCACTTATGGTAAATTTGTGGAAGCTACATTTGGACCGGATGACCGAGAGACTCCTGCTGTGAAAATCAACGATGGTGTAGACTATGTTGTATTGCCACAGTGGAAACTGTTCCTTGTACAGCTTCTTAACATCGCGGGTCTTGGACCAATCTTTGGTGCATTGACCGGTGCAGAATGGGGCCCGATTGTATTCCTGTGGATTACCTTCGGTACGATTTTTGCAGGTGCTGTACATGATTATTTCTCCGGTATGCTTTCTGAGAGAAATCAGGGCGACTCTATTTCCGAGGTTACAGGTATCTACCTTGGCAATGTCATGAAGAACATCATGAGAGTCTTCGCTGTAGTGCTTTTGGTTATGGTAGGTACTGTATTTGCAGTTGGACCTGCCGGTCTGTTGAAAGTACTCTTTACGAATAATGGAGCAGGCGGAATATTGGTAAATCCTGTTTTCTGGCTGACGATTATTCTAATCTACTATTTCATCGCAACATTTATTTCCATCGACAAGATTATAGGTCGTATTTATCCGGTATTCGGTATCTGTCTGATTATCATGGCTGTAGGCGTATGCTGTGGTATGTTGGTAGGTACTGCTAAAGGCGCATATGTAATGCCTGAAATCTGGAGCAACTTCAAGAACATGCATCCAAACGGAACTCCGATTTGGTCCTTCATGTTCATCACCGTAGCTTGCGGTGCTATCTCCGGTTTCCATTCTACACAGAGTCCACTTATGGCTAGATGTTTAAAGAGTGAGAAACAGGGACGCTTCGTATTCTACGGCGCCATGGTGGCAGAAGGTGTCATCGCTCTGATTTGGGCTGCAGCAGGCTGCGCAATCTATGGTGGACAGGGACTTGTAGACGTAGGTGGTGGTAATGCTACCAGCGTATATGAAATCTGTACCAAGACCATGGGTGGTATCGGTATCGCTCTTGCAATGCTTGGCGTTATCGCATGTCCTATCACTTCCGGTGATACCGCATTCCGTTCTGCTCGTTTGACACTGGCAGATTGGATCGGCCTGGATCAGTCTAAGATGGTAAATCGTCTGAAACTGTGTATCCCTGTACTGGGTGTTGGTGCTATCCTGGGTTATGGTAATACCCTTGGATTCATCGATTACTCCATTATCTGGAGATACTTCAGCTGGACCAACCAGACACTGGCTATGATCGTGCTTTGGTCCGCTTCTATGTATCTGTTCAAAGAAAAGAAGAATTACTGGGTTACTGTTGTACCTGCAACCTTCATGAGTGCAGTATCTGCAACCTACTTCCTGATGGCACCTGAGTGCCTGGGTCTGATCCCATTCTTTAAACAGAATACGTTAGTTGCATACCCGGGTGGTATCATCGTGGCAGTACTCTTCCTGTGTCTGTTCATCCGTGCAACGAAAAAAGCAGAAAAATAAAAATACATAATGGCGAAGGGGAACGCTTAGGCGCTCCCCTTTATTGCCAAAAGGCATTGAGACCCATAAGGATGGAAAATTATGATTATCACACCAAAGGCACTTACAGATAATAGATTAAGCAAAGAGGAACTGGCAGAAGACAAGGATAGATGCCTTCATGCAGGACCTTGTGGATTAGGAAAAAAAGCAATTTATCTAAACAGTTTTTATATTGATCGCATGTACTATGTGAAGTATGAAGATATCGACCGTATCTTTAAGCGTGTAGCCATGAGCAAAGGTGGCTTCACGGGAAAAGGAATTTTTGGCTCTATTCCGTATCTGGTGGTACAACTGAAAGACGGTAGAGAAAAACAATGTAATTTCAAAATAGAAGATGATGTAGATGCACTGTTGCATCGATTTGAAATAGAGCATCCCGATATTCCTACCCACAGTGTGGAGGCAGAAAAGAGACTTCGGGAAGCGGAAGAGGAAGAACGAAAAAAATATCTGAAGGAATTATCTCCGGAAGCAGAAAAGACCGTGAGCAAATTGGAACGGGCAAAGGACTATCTCAAACAGCAGCCGGAAAAAGCAGACAGACTTGCTTTCTGTGCCAAACAAAAGAGAACCTTAGAAGCAATCCATCCTACTTACAGGTTGATTGCAGTGTTGATTTTACTGGCGGGTGTAGCGTCCTCCATATGGGGCATCATCGCTGTAAGCCAGCATCTGATGAATGGCTCTATTTACTTTGTATTATTTGGCTTTGCGGCGATACTATTTGCCATGGCCAGTCGCGTCCTGCCTACCGGTAGAAGCAATCGGAAGTACGGAGAAGAAGAATGGGAGAGAGCCCTGCAAAATCAGGAAAATAATATCAAGCATGCAGATGCGTTTCCTTTGCCTGCTTATTATGCCCATCCTATCGTATTGGATCGCATGATTCGGGCTATAAAAATGGGCCGTGCTTACAATTCGGATGAGGCGTTGCAGGTAGTGAAGGATGATTTGAAAGCTTTAAATCCTTCCGTGACAGTAACCCAGAAAGAGTACGATGAAGTAGTGGTGGTAAAGCCGCTCTTTGCTTTGATGGAGTATCGATAGAAGTAGGAAAATGAAGTAGGAAAGCGCAAGACGCAGAAAGGAAGGACAATGACCTATAAAGAAGTGATCGAGAATGCCAGAACCTGTATGGGCCCTTATTGCAAAGCCTGTCCGGAATGCAATGGAAGAGCTTGCGGGAATACCATGCCGGGTCCCGGTTCCAAGGGAATGGGAGATACGGCTATCCGAAACTTTGATGCATGGCGAAAAGTCCGGGTCAATATGGACACCATCCATGCAGGTTTTACACCGGATACCTCTTTTGATTTCTTCGGATATCGAATGAAATATCCTATTTTTGCAGGCCCTGTAGGAGCGGTGAATCTCCATTATGGAGATAAGATGAATGACCTGCAATACAATGATATCCTGGTAAAAGGCTGTGCAGATGCAGGTATTGCAGCTTTTACAGGAGATGGTACCAATCCGGATGTGATGAAAGCAGCTTGCAAGGCTATCGCAAATGCAGGCGGAAAAGCAATCCCTACGGTAAAGCCTTGGGATGTGGAGACCTTAAAAGAAAAATTTGCACTGGTGCAGGAGTCCGGTAGTTTTGCAGTAGCTATGGACGTGGATGCAGCGGGGCTTCCCTTCCTGCAAAATCTAAATCCGCCCGCCGGTTCCAAATCAGTGGAAGAACTATCCGGTATCATAAAGGATGCTGCAAAACCTTTTATCGTCAAAGGGGTAATGACGGTAAAGGGTGCCATGAAAGCAAAGGAAGCCGGAGCAAAGGCAATCGTAGTATCCAATCATGGTGGACGTGTATTAGATCAGTGTCCTGCTACAGCAGAAGTCTTACCGGAAATCGCGGAAGCGGTAGGCAAGGATCTGATGATTCTTGTAGATGGCGGTATTCGAAGCGGCGTGGACGTATTCAAAGCCTTGGCTTTGGGAGCAGATGCCGTCATTATTGCAAGACCTTTTGTGACAGCTGTGTACGGTGGGGCTGAAGAGGGAGTAGGAGTCTATACAGAGAAGCTTGGTGCAGAACTGATAGATACCATGAAAATGTGTGGAGCGGAAAGCTTAAAGGCCATTGATAAGACCATGGTAAGAGTTTTTTAGTCTATTTTTAAAAAAATTTAAAAAAGTGCTTGCATTCTTATGTGGCATGTGATAATCTATACGAGTGCCACAAAAGTGGCAAGCACACATAGGGCTATCGCCAAACGGTAAGGCAACGGACTCTGACTCCGTCATTTCAAGGTTCGAATCCTTGTAGCCCTGTCACTAGAAACCTCAGATTCCCATCTGAGGTTTTTCTTGTATATGCAGAATGTATATACAGTCTGTCCGGTGTTTGAGAGGAAGAAGAGGAGAACAGCATGTACACATTTGACAGCAGAATTCGTTACAGCGAAGTGGATGAGAAAGAGCATCTGACTCTGACAGCGCTTCTGGATTATTTCCAGGATTGCTCCACCTTTCAGTCAGATGATTCAGGAGTAGGTATGGACTACCTGCGAAAGATGCATATGGCATGGGTGCTAAATAGCTGGCAGATTGATGTAACCAGATTCCCGAAGGAAGGGGAGAGAGTTACCATCGGTACCATTCCCTATACCCTGCGGGGACCTCTTGGATATCGTAACTTCTTCATGAATGATGCAGAGGGAAATCGCTTGGCAGCAGCCCAGACTATCTGGACTTTGCTGGATATGGAAGAGGGCATTCCGGTGAATGCACCACAGAAAGTTATCGATGCCTATCCTATCGGTGAGAAGCTGGATATGGAGTACCTGCCTCGTAAAATCAGACCTGCCGAGGATGGCAAAGAGCTGGAAGCAATTCAGGTGATGAAGCATCACTTGGATGCCAATCATCATGTGAACAATGGGCAGTATGTCCGTATGGCTATGGAGCTGATTCCGGAAGGAAAGATGCCCTGGAGACTTCGCGCAGAGTATAAGGCACAGGCCAGACTGGGTGATATCATGTATCCGGTTCTCTATAGTGGTGAGGATGTATATACCGTGTCTATGAATGACGCAGAGGGGAATCCCTATGCTATCGTAGAATTTACTCTATAATAAGAGTAGTTAGTTGGTTGAAAGTAAAATTGCAACGGAGTGTTGCAATTCAGAAAAGGAAAGAAATGTTACAGTTTGGACAAAAACAAAAATTAGAAGTAATCAAAACAGTAGATTTTGGCGCCTACCTTGGTACAGAGGAAGAAAAGGTACTGTTACCTGCAAAACAAGTGCCGAAAGGATGCAGAGTGGGAGATGAAATCGAAGTCTTCTTATATAAGGATTCCGAGGACAGACCTATCGCTACCACCAGAGAGCCAAAGATGACTCTTGGAGAAGTAGCCCTTTTGAAGGTAAAGGATATCACGAGAATCGGTGCTTTTCTGGATTGGGGTTTAGAACGAGACTTATTCCTTCCTTTTAAGGAGCAGACCAAAGAACTTCATAAGGGAGAAGAGATTTTAGCAGCCCTTTATATCGATAAGTCTGATAGACTTGCAGCTACTATGAAGATTTATCCTTATCTTCCTACCGGCGGTGATTTTGCAAAAGACCAGGAAGTTCAGGGCAGAGTATACGAAATCAGCCGCAACTTCGGCGCTTTTGTAGCCATCGATGATCAGTATCAGGGTCTGATTCCTGCTAAGCAGCTTTTTGGCGAGCAGAAGGTACATGTAGGTGACTGGATTACCGCCAGAGTATCTGACGTTCATGAAGACGGAAAGGTGGACTTAGACCTTCGTCAGAAGGCCTACCTGCAGATGGACGAGGATGCAGAGCGTATTTTGGAACTCCTGCAGCAGAAAGGCGGTAAGCTTCCTATCGGAGACAAATCCAGCCCGGCAGAGATTATCGAACTCACCGGTATGAGCAAGAATCAGTTTAAACGTGCCATCGGTCATCTGTATAAAGAACATCAGGTGATGTTGGAGGCAAAAGAAGTACGCTTGGTCAAAGGCTAAAAATTCATAGACTTTTCATTGAAAAATCCACGAAAAATGCGTAATATGAAAATATAGTATGCAAAAGAAAGGGGACAATCATGAAAGTACAGAATATCAAAAACATTGATAAGTTTTTCCAGGTAGTTGATTCCTGCTCCGGTAAAGTAGAGCTGGTAACAGGCGAAGGCGATAGACTGAATCTGAAGTCTAAACTGTCTCAGTATGTGTCTATGGCAAATATTTTCTCCAGCGGTGTGATTCCGGAATTAGAGATTATCGCTTATGAGCCGGAAGACATCAATAAATTAATGAACTTCATGATGGAGGACTAATTCATTCATGACAATTAAAAAGGCGAATCTTGCCTTTCTCTTCGTAGTTTTGCTGAATATCGGGCTGGTGCTTTTACTTAGCTTTGTTCCAACTATAAGCGGGTATCTCACCAGCTCTTTTGATGGGATGGAAGCGAATTTCCTATTAAGCGAGGCTATCATCCTGATTCCATTACTCTTTGTCATTCTATTTGGCAGAGGTGGAGAGAAAGTAAGCGACATATTTGGATTTCATAAAGTAAAGATTACTACGCTACTGTTGGTGGTTGTATACACTTTTTTACTGATGCCCATGACCACACTGCTGAATTCTATTTCTATGCTGTTCGTGGACAATGCCATTTTAGAGAATAGTGATGAGATGCTGGCCATTCCGGGTTATAGGTTGTTTTTCTATGTGGCCATACTGGCACCTTTCTGTGAAGAGTCTCTCTTTAGAGGACTTTTGTATCATAGTTACCGTAAGTCCAGAAATCTGGTTTTTGCAGGCCTGTGCTCTGCACTCTTATTTGGCTTATATCATATGAACTTTAATCAGGCACCCTATGCCTTTGCGTTAGGTGTGATGATGGCACTTTTGGTGGAAGCAACCGGAAGCATTTGGAGTAGTTTCTTGATGCATTTCCTGATCAATGGATTTTCTGTTGGAACCATGATTACAGAGAATATGCAGACTCCGGGTATCTTGGAACAGGCCAAAGAAGAGGCCATGACGCCGGAGACATTGGTGGCCATGCTTCCCAGT
>SVFQ01000003.1:28432-210658 GCA_015056765.1 Lachnospiraceae bacterium | reverse complement strand
CAAATCATGGTCCAAAGCCAAGTATACATTGGCTAAAGTCTGTGCCTCCACACCCTGCGCTGCATCTACTACCAGGATTGCGCCGTCACAGGCTGCAAGGCTTCTACTCACCTCATAATTAAAGTCCACATGACCAGGTGTATCGATAAGATTTAGGATATATTCCTCTCCATCTTTCGCCTTATAAATGATACGAACCGTTTGTGCCTTAATGGTGATACCCCTCTCACGCTCCAGTTCCATATTATCTAAAACCTGATCCTGCATCTCTCTTGCAGTCAAAAGGCCTGTTTTCTCTATGATACGATCGGCCAGTGTAGATTTACCATGATCTACATGGGCTACGATACAAAAATTACGAATTTTACTCTGATCAAAATCAGCCATGCTTCACTCTCCTTTTCAAGACTTAACTAGTATATCAAAAAAATCTTGACAAAGAAAGAGATGGGCATTAAAATAAAATGCGTATGTGTACAGAACCACCGTGTCTCGTTCTTGTAACACATCTAATTAAGTAGAAAATTATAAGATATATTGATTCGGAGGTGTCATTTTGGCTAATATCAAATCTGCTAAAAAAAGAATCCTTGTAACACGTACCAAGGCTGAAAGAAATAAAGCAATCAGATCTGAAGTTAAGACTGCTATCAAGAAAGTACACGCAGCTATCGAAGCTAACGATAAAGCAGCTGCTGCTACAGCTCTTACAGAAGCTACTTCTGTAATCGACAAAGCTAGCACAAAAGGTGTTTACCACAAAAACAATGCTTCTCGCAAAGTTTCCCGCCTGAACGCAGCTGTAAACAAAATGAACTAAATTTAACCCAAATAGAAAAGACTCGCTACCGTCATGGCGAGTCTTTTTTTATTTGGGTTATGTTAGTTCGTTAGGAGTTTGTCTGCGGTGAAGGAGCCTTCTTTGCCGTAGGTTAGGTAGTGGTGATAGTACATGGGCCAGTTGTCACCATAGGCTTCTTTGATGGATGGATAGTTGGTCTTGTAGATGCTTGGATTAAACTCCTTGCTGGCTACGCGTCCCTCTTTCAAACCGTTATTTAAGAAATGGGCAAACAACGACACTTCATCATTGGGAACTGCGCCGTGCAAGTCCGGATTCTGCTGATAGTAATAGGCTGCATCAAAAACCGGCGCAAGATCCACACTGGTAAGTGGCTGGCCTGTTACGATTTTGTAGCAATATCCATTCAGATTTCCTTCTGTATAAAGCTTTGTCAGCGCTTCCACCGGTACATAGGTACCAGGTGCACTGTACATGTATAAGATATCTCCACTGCTAATCTGGTGATATAGAAGGCCCAGGTGAAGTTGGCGGTATACCAAATTGCTATCTGTCTGCTTCTGCATTGCCGGCAGCATCATTTCATAGGTCTGGACTACTTTATCATATTTTGTGTCATAAGCTGCTTCTGCATGTGCAGGCAGGATGGGTGCCATAGCCAGATTTACGATCATGGCTACCAAAGCACTTGCGATTTTGATTCTTTTCATTGTCTTTTCTCCCTTTTTATTCGCTTCTTAATGCATCGATTGGATTCAGTTCACTGGCTCTCTTGGCTGGCATCCATCCAAAGATGACACCTACTGCCAAGGAGAAGAAAAATCCCAAAGATACTGCAGATACGGAAACGGTAAATGTGGTATCTAATAGTTTTGCTGCCACAAAAGCAATCAGTTCTCCAAATAAAATACCGATGATTCCACCAAATACGGATAATACGATGGACTCAATTAAAAACTGTGCCTGTATTCTAAAGGGCTCTGCTCCTAAAGCTTTGCGAAGTCCTATTTCCTTTGTTCTTTCCGAAACAGACACCAGCATCATGTTCATAATACCAATGCCACCTACCAATAGGGCTATACTGGCGATACCACCTAACATGGTAGACATCATGCCTTCGATGGTGGACATGGCAGTCATAAGGCTTTCAAAGTTAAAGACGCTGAAACTGTTGTCCGCGTTATTATATATATTATTCAGCGCGCTACGAAGTCTTTTCTCTACTTCTGCTGACTCTACGCCGTCTTCGATATAGACTTCCAAAGAGTTCACATTGGCTTTTCCCGTCAACCTTAATGCATTGTGGTACGGGACTAGCACGGTTCCATCGGAATCCGATGTATCCATGAAAGCACCCTGCAAGTTATTACTCTTTCCCTGAATTCCAACAATGGTATATTCCATACCATTTAAGCGAATTGTATTGCCAATGATTTCATGTCCCAGCATAACTTTTTCTATAAAGGTATGATCCACAATACATACATTGGTATCTCCGGACATGTCAGAAACGGTAAGCGGTCTTCCTGCTTCCACCAGTTCCGGGTTACGCTGAAAATATACCGCAGCTTTTCCGTCGATATTCACCTTATCAAAAGCTTCTGTTTCAAATACAGCTGTACCGGTCAGGCTTACGGTAGGGCTTACGCCCGCTACACCTTCTATCCCATTTAATGTCTGTATATCGTTGTCATTTAAGCCTTGCTTCATAGCATTACCAAAAGCAGACACCGATACCGTTCCGGCTCCCAAGCTGGAGAATTCATTCATAACGTAATTGGATACACTCTGCACAATGGTAATCAGGCCGATAACAGCCGCCACACCTATGATGATACCCAGCATAGTTAGAAAGGAACGCATCTTATTGCTTTTGATGTTCTGCATAGACATACGAAAGCTTTGGCTTAGTATTCCAAAATTAAGCATCTTCCAAATCTCCCTCACTGATATTTCCGTCTAGGATTCTTACGATTCGACCCGCATGAGAAGCGATTTTTGCATCATGGGTGATCATAATAATCGTTCGACCTTCGTTATTCAGTTCGTGGAATAACTCCATAACCTGACGCCCTGTCTTTTGATCTAACGCACCGGTAGGCTCATCTGCCAACAAAATAGTAGGGTTTGTAGCAATTGCTCTGGCAATAGCCACACGCTGTTGCTGTCCACCGGAAAGCTGATTGGGCAAGTTATACATCTTATCTGCCAGGCCTACTTTCTCCAGCATTTCCTCTACACGTTCTTTTCTTTTGTGTTCCGGCATATTTGCGTAGATCAGTGGAAGTTCCACATTTTCATAGGCAGTCTGTCTTTGTAATAGCTGAAAAGACTGAAAGATAAATCCGATTTCCTTGCTTCGGATTCGGGCAAGCTCCTTTTCGCTTTCATTTGCAATCAACTTGCCGGACAGATAATACTCTCCGGAAGTAGGCACATCTAAGCATCCTATGATATTCATCAGGGTACTTTTGCCGGATCCGGATGGTCCAAGGACCGCCAGGAATTCTCCTCTATCTACTACAAGGTCTACACCTCGAAGGGCAAGAAACTCTTCTTCTCCTAGCTCATATGCTTTTGTAATGTTCTCCATGCGGAGAATTTCTTCTGCCATGTGCCCTCCTTACTACTCAACCACTACCATACCCTGGCTGAAGTCCATAGGCACAAGTACAGTATCGCCTTCCTTAAGTCCTTCTTTGATTTCTGTGTACATACCATCAGAAACGCCGCATACGATTGATTTCTTTTCTACGCTCTTACCATCAGCTCCGTATACATTCACATAAGCAGATCCGTCCTTTTCCGTCTGGATTGCCTTATTGCTGATAGTCAGTACATTTTCTAAATCATAAATCGGCAACTTCACTTCTACGCTCATACCGCTTCTGGTATCTTCATCTGCCAGGAATTCCACTTCTGATTTAAAGTAGGAAACCCCAGCCTCTACCGTTGCAACCTTGGCAATTTTCTTGATTTTGCCTTCGTAGGTTTTATTTAAAGCATCTACAATGATAGTCACATCCTTGCCTTCTTCTGCCCCTAAGATATCGTATTCGTTGATCTTAATATCAATCTTCATATCTTTAAACTGGGTAATAGTAGCAAGACCTGCTACAGCGGCTACATCGCCTACTTTTACAGGCAGTGCTGTTACAACACCATCAATGGGAGCTGTTACGGTGCAGTCTCCTAACTGTCTTTTTAGATCAGCCAGCTGTAATTCGCTTAAAGTGGTGTCAGCCTGTGCTCTGGCACTTTCCAGAGCAAACTGATAGTTCTTCATCTGCAAATCAGAAGTTTTCATGGCTGCTCTATAGTTATCTAACGCATTCAGGTAACTGTTCTGTGCAGTTACCACATTGTCATATAAAGTAGTCAGCGTGTTTTCTTCGTTCAGTTTCGCTGCTTCATAATTTTGTAGAGCCTGATTATAGGCAAGTCTTGGAGATTCCAATGCCTTGTCTGCCGTCGCCTTATCTGCATTAGCCACCGTAGCTTCGGTATTCTTTAACGCGTTGTAACTGGACTGTACTGCGGTAGTCGTGCTTAAAATGCTTGCGCTAAGCCCTTTATTGTTCAGCGTCACCTCATTGTTGAAGGCCTTTTCTGCATTAATCAGTGCTGTGTAGCTGGCATCTACGGCCTGCTGAGAAGCAAGCATCTGTGCATCTAAGTTTTCCGCCAGGTTCTGCTGATAGGTGTTTAGATTGTTGGAAGCCTGTCTGATGGCTACACTACTGACCTTTTCAGCGCTTGCCATGGCAGCTTCTTTTTCCTTAACTGCTTCCTCTAAGGTAGTGGTGTCCATTACCATCAACACATCTCCGGCTTTTACTGTATCGCCTTCTTCCACTAACAGATTTTTCACTTTCAAACCTGTTTGCGGGCTTTGTACGACTTCTTCCGTTACAGGCGCTATACTACCGGAGAAACTGTGGGTTGTATGAATGTCTCTTTTTTCCGCAACTTCATTGGTAAAGCCAAAGGTAGTATTGCCACTACGTCTGAAAAATAAAAAGAGAATCACAAGTAAAATCAGAATGATAACTACAAATTTTATCCAGCGTCTCTTTTTCTTTTGACCGTTTTTCTTTTTTTCCATTTGACCTGTCTCCTCGTCTTACTGTATTACATTAATAATACAATAGTATAGTGGTTTCAAAATGTCAACAACTAAAGTCTTAAAATACTGTGAAATTTCGTTCACAAAATACAGAAAAGACCTTGCTTACAGTTTCCTGCTTCGCAAGGTCTTCCTTTACATCTCTGTTTCTAAATGAATTATCGTCTCTAATTGTGTGCTCTCTTCCATAGGTCTTGCTGCATTCACTTTGCCGTATCCGCAGATTACAGAGAAGAATGTTGCGACTACCAAAAGAAGCAATAATAATCTTGTCTTCATATCCATCTATCCTCATAATGGAATCCGTCGATTCCGCGACTCCCCTAATTAGGTTTCCCGTTTACATAGATATAGATATCCATTCAGACAAAAAAGTTTATGTAATTATAAAAAAAATTATTGTTGCAAATCTGCCATGATGGCCGGAATCAATTGTTTCTTACGGGAAACTACGCCCTTTAATACAAACATTCCATAGTTCGGGGTCACATTAAAGCTGCTTTCAATCAGCTCTTTTGCTCCGTTTCCCATGTAAATCAGATAGGAGCTCTCCTTTACAATATCCGTCATCATGAAAAACAGCATCTGTAAGCCGGTAGTGGCAATGGTTTCTTCCATGAAGTGCTGTAATCTCTCACCGATTTCTAACAGTTCATCAGAGTTCATGGAATTAATCTGACCAACTCCAAACTTAATGTCGTTCATAGAGAATTTCTTGAAATCCTGGTAGAAAATCTCTGAATCGGACTTATCTTTTAAGTTGCTTCCTGCACGGAACATGGCTACTGCCAAATCTTCCGGTGAGATACCGGCGATTTTCGCTAATGCCTCTGCTACCTCTTTATCCTTTGCGGTACAGGTAGGGGAACGATACATCAGGGTATCTGACATAATGGCTGCTAACAGAAGTCCTGCTGTTACTTTGTCAACTTCCACATTCTTTTCCTGATACATCTCGTAGATAATAGTTGCCGTACAGCCCAAAGGCTGATTGCGGAAAAATACCGGTGTAATGGTCTCGACACTGCGAAGTCTATGATGATCAATAATCTCCAATATATCCGCATTTTCAATACCATCTACTGCCTGGCCTTTTTCATTATGATCCACCATGATGACATTTTTTTTCGGGGCATTTAAAAGATTACGTCTGGAAATCATGCCCACATATTTTCCCTCTTCATCCAGAATCGGGAAATCACGATGGCGCTTCTGGGCCATCACATCACGAATGGTATCCAGGAAATCTTCTGTCTTAAAAGTATTAAGGTTCTCCCTGGTCATGAAATAACTAATAGGCATGCTCTGGTTCATCAATCTGGCAACCGTATAGGTATCATGCGGCGTAGAAATCACATTGCAGCCATTTTCACTGGCCAGCTTCTGGATTGTCACAGATACCGGTGCACCTTCGCATACCACGATACAACCGGCCTTCATCTCGATGGCGCAAAGCTGAGATTCGTAGCGGTTACCTAAGATAACCAAATCCTTCGGATCGATGTAGTTTTCCATTAAATCAGGATTGGCTGCTGCAATCAATACCTTTCCCTGCTCGAAGACAGCATCCTCGTCTCCGACAATCATCTCTCCATCCAGGGTTTCCAAAATATTACGATACTTCGTATGGGCCATGGCCAAAACGGTGCTGTCATACACTTCCATGTAGGATTTGGTGATATCACCAATGGTAATCAGACCCTCTAATTCATTTTCCTGATTGGTAACAGGTAAGGTAACGACCCCTGCCTCTTTCATCAAGGTCCAAGCCTTCTTCAGCGAAATATCCTGAGAAACGCCCTCAGTCTTTCGAATCTCAATGTCCTTTACCTGCTGACTGACATCCCTTAGATAAACCGGGACCGCTACTTTAAAATAATCTAAAACGTATTGGGTTTCTTCGTTTAAATGTCCCGCTCTGGCCGGAATGTGTTCTCTTCCCGTGGTTTTTGTCTTTAGATTTGCATACGCGATTGCTGAGCAAATTGAATCTGTATCCGGATTACGATGTCCGATAACAAATACCGGTTTTTGTTCCATATACTTTCTCCATTATTCTTCGTTGGTTTCCGCCTCTTCAGAAGACTTCTCAGTCTCATCACTAGAAGGGGATTCCTCTACTTTATCAGCCCCAGGCAAGTCTTGCAAGCATATTTTTGTCATAGCCTCTGAATCAGGATTCTCCAAATCTGCTACACGCTTTGCCTGATTGGTGATAATTTCTTCGAAAAGATTACGTACTTCCCTGGCATTGGCATAATTTTCAGAGTGCTCCATCTTTCGCTGCACGATGAGTTCTCGAACGTGTTTCTCTACATCCTCTTCCAAAACATAATCATATTTTTTGCAGTTCATCATGAAGATTTTCTCTAAATCGTCTATGCTATAATCTTCAAATTCGATGTATTTATTGAATCTGCTCTTAAGACCAGGATTGGAATTAATAAACACTTCCATCGGCTCTGTATAACCAGCCACAATAACCACAAAATCGTCTCTGTTGTCTTCCATGGCTTTCAGGATAGTATCAATGGCTTCCTGCCCAAAGGCGTCGTCCTTTTGGGAAAGAGCATATGCTTCATCGATAAAAAGCACACCCCCCATAGCCTGAGAAATCTTTTCTTGGGTTTTGATAGCGGTCTGTCCCACATATCCTGCTACCAAGCCGGATCTATCTACCTCCACTAACTGGCCCTTGGATAACACGCCAATTTGTTTATAGAGACGAGCTAGGATTCTGGCAACAGTCGTCTTTCCTGTTCCGGGATTACCGGTAAATACCAGATGCAAAGACACCGGCACAGCCTTCAATCCCTGTTCTTTCCTCATCTTCTGAATCTTTACAAAAGCGATTAGTTCTTTCACATCATCTTTGATGGCTGTAAGGCCAATCAGAGCATCCAAATCCTCCATAGGATCTGTTTCCGGCTCTTCCGGCTTCTCCGGTGCTGCACTTGCAGTTGCAGTCTTTAACGCTTCTGCATTCTTATTCTGTAAATTTTCTTTTTCCTTATCAATCAGGTTTACCATGCTCTTTGCTTCTTCTAAAGCGCTTCTTGCATTGGCAATGGCTTCCTGCTCTTCTTTTGTTTTGCCTTCGTTTGGTAGAGTACTTGGTGTCACAAGGCGTCCTACCCCAAATAAATCATCATAGATACCGCCTAATAAGTTGTCCTGCATGTCTAATCTCCCTCATTTGTTTATTCACTAAAATCCTTATCTAAGTTGATAAAGAATAAATAGCCTTCATATTTATCCTGGCAAGACTTGGTGATTTCATCCACAATTTCCATTTTTCGATTTTCACCAAATTCAAATACCATGTCAAAGCTTACCACTTTACGCTCCTCATTTACATAAAAGCCATGGATTTGCTTTACTTTCTCATACTTTCCAATCAGGTTGTTTACATATTCTTTCATCTCCACATATCTGGGATTGGAGTTGTTCTGGGCATACACACCTATGGTCAAAAGAACGCCAAGTTCCTCATACACTTTGGCCGTAATCTGCCTGGACAGTGTATCCAGTTCCATAGCTGTCATGTTTTCTCTTACCTCAATATGTACAGATCCCATGTACTCTGCCGGGCCATAATTGTGTAATACCAAATCATAAGCTCCCTGCACTTCATCATACATGTTGATGCGTTCCTTTACCGCTTTGGATAAGTCATCTTCAATACGCACGCCAATGATATCATTCAAGGTATCTCTCATGATTTCGATACCTGCCTTTAGGATAAAAGCAGAAATGAGGACGCCAATCACACCTTCCACTTGAAGATGTAACACCACTTTTGCAAAGATAGCAATCAGTGTGGAAGCAGATAAAACCGCGTCGGATTTTGCATCGGTACCGGAAGCAACCAAGGAAGAAGAATCCAATTCGTTTCCTCGTTTGGAAAAATAGGTGCCAAGGGCAAACTTCACCAGTATGGATGCTACGATAATCAGAATCGTAATCCAACTATAATTCGTCTCCTCCGGGCGGATAATCTTTACGAAGGACTCTTTCAAGGAAACAAGACCGGCTACCACAACGATAACCGCTACAACGGATCCAGTCAGGTACTCAATGCGGCCATGTCCGTAAGGATGCTGCTTATCTGCCGCTTTACCCGCCAATTTCGTACCAATAATGGTGACCACAGAGCTAATGGCATCTGTTAAATTATTGATACCATCCAAAATAATGGCAATAGAATTGGCAAGCATACCCACCGTAACCTTAAATGCCACCAACAACGCATTTGTCAAAATACCAATAATACTAACTTTTATGATTTCTTTTGAACGATCCATGTTTTTCCTCCAAAAGTATGCTATGCTCTAAACATGAATATGAAATTATCCATATGTATTTATGATACCCTAACTGAAGATAAAATAAAAGAATTCCTTCCCCTTGTATCCCAAGATAGACAAGAGCGAATTCTGAAGGCTACCACTGCGGACAAAAAGACCCAACTTCTTTTAGCCGGACTCCTAACGTTAAAAGAACTGACAGAGCTATCCGGACTATCAAAAGAAGAGCTGGATATCAAAGTGTTAGACAGCGGTAAGCCTATTCTTTGCAATGCCATAAACGGAAAATCCGATTTGGGCTTTTCCCTATCACACACCCCCGGTGTAGTGGCCTTTTACGGTGGCCTATCCCAGGCCTGCGGAATCGATGTGGAAGCCATGCCACCGGCGGATGACATGGATACCTATGTGAAGAAAATCGGTACTTTAGAACAAATTGCCAAACGTTACTTCACGCAGGAGGAACTTGATTTTGTTTTTGAACGTGAGACCTTTTTGCCTTCCAGGTTCTACATGCTTTGGACCAAAAAGGAAGCCTACGGAAAACTAACAGGCAACGGACTTGCAGACATGGAAGTAAATGTACTCTCTGCCCTGCCAGCCAGCATTCAAAGTCTCTCTTTCCACATTCCGGAAAAGAGAGCTTACCTGACCGCTATCAGCACCAAACCAATCGATGTTTTACCCACCAGATATACAGCAGAAGCGCTACTAGAGTCTTTCTAGTAACGCTTCTTTTATGTATTACGCTTCTTTCATTTTTCTTAGTTCTGTAACTGCAAATGGTATAGACAAGAGGAATGTCAAAACATCTGCGCAGGTCTGTGACACTTCCACACCCGTTAGACCGAAAAGACTAGGTAAAATCAAAATCATGGGAATAAAGCAAATACCATTTCTGGCAGAAGCCATGATAGACGCTTTCACGCCTTTTCCAATGGATTGCAACATCATGTTTGTCATGACGATTACCGCATTGACAGGGAATACACAAGTTTGGAAGCGCAAGGCCCTTGCCCCCACTTCCACTACAACCGGATCGTCTCTAAAGCACCTTACAATCGGTTCTGCAAACAGGTAACAAACCACAGCGATTACTGTCAAAAAGATAACACCATATTTTACGCAGAAAAAGTACCCCTGTCGCACCCTGCTTTTGATATTCGCCCCATAATTAAAGGAACATACCGGCTGATATCCCTGGCCGAATCCAATCAAAGCAGAACTCATCATCATGGTGACTCTGGTAACGATGCTCATACCGGCTACAGCAGCATCTCCTCCTAAGTTACCGGCCATATGGTTCAGCAATAAGGTAGCTACTGCTGCAAGACCTTGCCTGCACAAAGAGGGGGCTCCACCATTGACAATCTCTAACAGATAGTGGGAATTAAAATGTACGTCCTGCAACCGAATCCGAATATTTGCACCTTTCCGGCTACCAAGAAATAGCATACAAAAGCTCATGAACTGGCCGGAAATCGTAGCAATGGCAGCTCCTCGCACCCCCATGTGCAGTCCCAGAATCAGTAGCGGGTCCAGCGCCACATTTACCACTGCGCCGCTCAAAAGACCAATCATGGCATACAAAGCACTACCTTGAAAACGAAGCTGATTATTCAGGACAAACTGTCCTGTCATAAATGGCGCGCCAATTAAGATAATACGCATATACGCCATGGTATCGGCTAAAGTCGTAACTTCTGCACCACATAAATATGCCAAAGGCTCTACAAATAGATTTCCTACAATGGCCAGGAACAGACCTATGCATAAGGCAAGGGCAAACCCGGTAGAAGCAGCTTCGCTTGCCTCCTTTTTATGGCCTCCGCCTAACATTCTGGAAAGGTAATTCCCGGAACCATGACCGCAGAAAAAGCCGAGGGCCTGAATAATCGCCATAATGGAAAATACCAGTCCTACTGCCGCTGTTGCTTCTGTAGAGATTCTGCCGACAAAATAAGTATCTGCAGCATTATACAGTGCTGTGACCATCATGCTCACCATGGTAGGCAAAGCTAGTCTTGGTATCAGTTTCTCAATTGGTGTTGTGGTCAAATCTTGAAATCGCGCTTCCTGCGCTTTCTTTTTTTCCTGGGAATCCATTTTCTTTTTCTGCTGCTCCATGTTGCTCTATTCATTCATAAAAAAACCATCCTCGCTCTGTATGCAGTGCCGGGATGGTTTCACGCTATTTTCTTTTCAAAAAGAACTCCTCTAAGTTCTTCAGTAATTCATCCTTCTGAATGGTCTTTAAGAAGTATCCTTCCGGCTTAAGGGCCACTACCTTCATAACGCTTTCCTTATCTCCCTTACCGGTTAAAAATATCACCGGAATGGAACTGGTCTCGGAATCAGCGCGAAGCATCTCTAATACCTGTGGACCGCTGGTAACCGGCATCTCATGATCTAGCAGAATCAAATCTGCCTTATTCTTTCCAAGCCACTTAATTGCCTGCATACCTGAAGAAACCATAGAAACTTTATAATCATTCTTCAGCCATTCTCGTACAATACCTAAGTAATTGGCATCGTCATCCACTACCAAAATACTTTTTTTGAACTCTCCGGCCTGAATCTTATTTAATACATCTCCCAGCGTTTTTACAAAGTCTTCATTGTCTAACGGACGATAGAATATCTTATAAATCAGTTCCTGATCAAAACGGTCCTGGATGTCCAGTATATCATTCTTGTCTCCAATGATGAACATCCCTTTTTCATCATCCCGCATCTTATCCGATAAGAAGCTGATAATATCGCTTTTCGGTAAGTCCCCCGTGTCCATATAGAGAATCACCAGGGAAGTGGTAGCCCAGTTCTGATTAATGGAATCTACACTCCAAGGTGCAAATACAACATTTGCCCCGGATTCGATGATCTTCTTTTCCAGTACTTTTATTAAAAATGTTTCCTTAGCCCCAATAAGTAGTACGTTTTTTTCCGCCATCCCATGCCTCCAACGATGAAATGGAAAATAGAATTTCCCCTTAGTTCTAAGTATACTAATTACCAGAAAAGAAAGCAACGAAAAAGGACCGACTTTCGTCGGTCCTTATGTCCTTATGTCCTCAAGTTACATCATACCCATGCCGCCCTGTGGCATTGCTGGCACTGGATTATCTTCTTTGATGTCTGCTACAGCAGATTCTGTAGTCAGGAATGTGCTAGCTACGCTAGTTGCATTCTGAAGAGCAGATCTGGTAACTTTTACAGGATCCAGAATACCAGCAGCAATCATGTCTACGTATTCATCGTTTAACGCATCATAGCCCTGTCCTGCTTTGGATTCGTATACTTTATTGATGATAACAGATCCTTCCAGACCTGCATTGCTTGCAATGTGGAACAAAGGAGCACGAAGTGCTGCAAGTACGATTTCAGCACCGGTCTTCTCATCACCAGTCAGTTTTGCTGCAAGTTTTTCAACTTTCTTGGAAGCATGGATGTATGCAGATCCACCACCTGCGATTACACCTTCTTCAACAGCTGCTCTGGTAGCGTTCAAAGCATCTTCCATACGAAGTTTTGCTTCTTTCATTTCGGTTTCGGTAGCAGCACCTACGCGGATAACTGCAACACCACCTGCCAGTTTTGCAAGTCTTTCCTGTAATTTCTCTTTATCGAAGTCAGATGTGGTTTCAGCAAGCTGATTCTTAATCTGTGCTACACGAGCAGAGATTGCGTTCTTCTTACCCAGACCATCTACGATAACGGTGTTTTCTTTGTTTACTTTGACAGATTTTGCTCTACCAAGCATATCCATGGTAGCATCTTTCAGTTCCAGACCAAGGTCAGAGCTGATTACCTGTCCACCTGTCAGGATAGCGATATCTTCCAGCATAGCTTTTCTTCTGTCACCATAGCCAGGTGCTTTAACAGCTACTACGTTGAAGGTACCACGAAGTTTATTAACGATTAAGGTGGTCAATGCTTCACCTTCTACATCTTCAGCGATAATAAGAAGTCTGGATCCGGACTGTACAATCTGCTCAAGTAGAGGCAGGATGTCCTGAATATTGCTAATCTTCTTATCTGTGATCAAGATGTAAGGATCGTCTAATACAGCTTCCATCTTGTCCATATCTGTGCACATGTAAGCAGATACATAACCACGGTCAAACTGCATACCTTCTACTAAGTCCAGTTCAGTCTGCATGGTCTTGGATTCTTCAATGGTGATAACACCATCTCTGGAAACTTTTTCCATAGCATCAGCTACCATCTGACCTACTTCTTCATCACCTGCAGAGATAGCTGCAACTTTTGCAATCTGATCTTTGCCTTTTACTTTTGTGCTCATATCCTTCAGGGCTTCTACAGCACATTCTGTAGCAGCTTTCATACCCTTACGAAGGATGATTGGGTTTGCGCCGGCAGCCAGGTTCTTCATACCTGCATCTACCATAGCCTGAGCAAGTACGGTGGCTGTAGTAGTACCATCACCTGCTACGTCATTTGTCTTTGTAGCTACTTCTTTTACAAGCTGAGCACCCATGTTTTCAAATGGGTCTTTTAATTCGATTTCTTTTGCGATGGTAACACCATCATTTGTAATAAGAGGTGCACCGAAGGACTTATCCAATACTACATTTCTACCTTTCGGTCCAAGTGTCACTCTTACGGTATCAGCCAGCTTATCAACACCGGCCTGTAATGCTGCTCTGGCTTCTGCACCAGTTTTAATCTCTTTTGCCATGTTTCATTCCTTCTTTCGTCAATCTATTATTTGATAATTGCTAAGATATCTTCCTGTTTTACAACGATGAATTTCTCATCATCCAACTTTACTTCTGTTCCGGAATATTTGGAATAGATTACCTTGTCTTTTACCTTTACTTCCATTTTCACTTTATCTGTACCAGGTCCTACTGCGATAACTTCAGCCTGCTGAGGTTTTTCTTTCTCCTGGCCAGGAATCACGATACCTGATTTGGTAGTCTCTTCTGCTACTAACTGTTTTAAAACAACTCTGTCTCCAAGTGGTACTAATTTCATGTTGTACGCCTCCTTTTATTCTTATTAGCACTCTTTTCATTTGAGTGCTAACAACTATAAATTATAGTATTGCAATTACCTACAAATGTCAAGGGACTTTCCCCTGCTTTTCACGAAAAAAACACAGTTTCTTTTTGCTATGAAAAAAGGGCGTTGCCCACTAGGAAACAACGCCCTTTTCTATCTTTATGGATTATTCATCTTCTCCATAATCATAGTCATCAATATACATATATCCGCTGAGATAAGAAGTCATCTTACCACCTCTGGACCAGTATTTTACAACTTTCTTATCTAAGGTAACAATATCATCTTCGCCCTTGTATAAGCAAAGTTCACCTTTGGACTTACCGGAAAGGAAGAGAATCTTGTTTGGACCATAGTAAGTGAAGTCTTTCACTTCATCTGCTAATTTGGTCTTATCACCTTTTTCATTGAAAATCTGATAATCGTCCTTACCAAATTCAGAGTCTTTCGCTAAGATGTAATGACCATCTTCTGCATAGTAGTTAGAGCCGGATACGCATACATCTTTTGCAATCTTTTTGCTTTCCTTACCATCAAATGCGCAAAGAGTAGCTTCATTATCATCATAATCAGTAAAGTACAGATATTTACCATCTTCAAAGATTGCATAGCAACCTTTATCTTTAATGGTATTTGCTTCACCAAGTTTATTGCCTTTGATTGGATAGATGGAGATGGTATATCCGTCTTTCTCCTTCTTCTCCAGGGATTCTACTACAAGAGATTTACCTTCGTCTTCAACATGAAGCTCGTACAAGGTACCATCCAACTCGATTTCTGTAGCCTCGCCGCCAACTACATAGTAGTTATAAGCACCATCAAAGTTCTCAGCAGAATGATATGCGCTATCTCCTCTGTAAGGGCCAACACCAAGTTGATACATGGCATCATCTGCATCATAAATATCGTCGATGCTTACTTTTCCTACAGAAGAATCCGGGTCTACTTTAGAGAAGAATACAATATTCTCATCCGTATAGATATCACCAGCGTTCACATTATCTGCTACCACTTTTGCCTTACCATTCTCATAGCTGCAAAGCTGGTATACACTTGTCTCTACTTCCTGAGCCTTTAACTCTTCTCTTAATTCTACACGGCCTGCTACTTCATAATATGCTTCATATGCACCATAATAAGCATCTTCATCATATACAAACCATTCATTGGTATCTGCATTGAAATAGTACGTCTTACGCTCATCTGAGTTGTAATAGCGATACAATCCTGTATCACTATCCTTTATGCAGCAATCTGTAACGGCCTTTGTTACATCATTGTTATAGTACTTTTTGATGACATCCTTATCAGAGTCGCTGATTGCGTCCTCTTCGCTGGATGCCACATAAAATTCTTTCTTTTCAGGTTCGTGAATATCTTTTTCTTTTTCTGCCTTTGGATCGTCAATCAAATCGTAAAGATTTACTTTGATAGTATCTACCGTTGTATAGAAGAAATTCTCCTGTTTATATCCTACAAAGAATACGTCATTTACGTTTTCTGCTACCTTTTCAGGCTCTTTGCTGCCATCCTTGTAGATATAAAGGTCATCGTAGCTTCCGTTATCCTCATCATAATCGGATCCATAGATGCAAAGATCTGCTTCAAACTCGAAAGGATATACATCTTTTGCAATCTCTTCTTCATCTGCGCCCGCTTTTACTTCCATGATAGAAAGATCATAAAGCTCGGAATCATCCTCGTCAGACACTTTCTTAAGAAGAACTTTTGTGTTTTTGTCGTTCAGTTCAAAATCTTCTACATCTTTTGCTAAATCTACAGAATCTTTGCCATTGTACAGCATCAATTTGTCATCGCCTTTGATGTAAAGGACTTTATCCTTATCGATTACACGAATATCGTTTAAAGATACTTTGGTATCAATTTCCTGAATCAAGGATTCATTTTTGTCTACATCTTTTTTGGCTTTCTTTAGATTGATTCTGGAAAGTGTACCTACTCCATCCTCTGTATCTACTTTAGAAAAGAAGTAGAATTCATCTGTACCATATCCATAGTAGAAAGAATACAGGTAAGATGGATATTCATCATCATCTACGCCGGAAATCTTTGCAATCTCATAAACCTTAGGTTTCTTTGCAGTGATATTCTTATTCACGCAAAGTACGTTTTTTCTAAGGTATACAACCATGTTTTCATTGACGCTTTTTTTACCGCCAAAGAAATGTTTTCCAAGGAATACACCAAGGACAACAAGTACCACAATAGCCACAACGCCAATGATAACGGATGCATGGCCTTTCTTCTTTTCCGGTTCTGCCGGAATCGGAGATACAACCGGTGTTTCCTCAGCTGCAGGAGTCTCTGCTACAGGTGTTTCTGCAACAGGTGCTTCTTCTACAACAGGTGCTTCTTCTACAACAGGAGTTTCTGTTGTTTCTGTTTCTTCTGCAACAGGAGTTTCTGTTTCTTCTGCCGGTGTCTCAACTACAGGTGTCTCTTCTACTTCTACTTTGGTGCCGCATTCTGCACAGAACATTGCACCTTCCGGGAGCTCTGCTCCACAATTCTTACACTTCATTTTCATCCCTCACACTTATGGGAGGAACAAGTCCTCCCTTATTTTTCTGATTTAGATTAGTTAGAATAAATCCATCAGTTCATCATTTTCATAAATTGCTTCGTAGAATTCTTTCGTAAGGTCTTCCCAATCTTCCTCGTCTGCATTACCTACATCAAATGCATCGTCCTCATCTGCAAGTTTATCCATGATTTTGGAGCCTTTGCTGATGGTTACGGTTAAGTCCATATCCAAAGACTCAGAACCGGCTTTAAACTTATTGATAGAGAAGGTGATGGAATCAGACTTGGAAAGATAAGTACCTTCCAGCTTTATTTCATCATAATCACCTTTATACTGGAATTCGTATTCACCGGATTTCTTATTATACTCTAGAGAAGCTACTTCGTTACCGTTTAACTCAAACTCTTTTGTAACCTGATCTTTCTTTACTTCTGTAACGATTTCAAATTCACCATCTTCTGCGTCAGAATCCCAGGATACCAAAAGGTTCTGCATTGGGTATTCGCCACCCTTGAAATCAACTTCTAAAGTTGTATCATCATCGTTAGCAAGACGGATTGCTGCATACTGTTTCTTGTATAAGAAGAAGGTCAGATCTAAATCATCCATATCCTCAATGGAATCAATGACTTCATCAAAAGAATCTTCATAGCTATCAGCATAGTCTTCGAAGAATGCAACTTCTTCGCCTAAGTCAGAATAGTAGCTTACAAATGCATCTTTGTAATCTTCTAACCAATCAGTCAAAGTGTCTTCGTCTAAAACAGTGGTATAACCAGTACATTTCTGCTTTTTACCGTTTACTTCAAACTGCTCTGCTTTAACCTTTTTGAATTTCAGTTTTTTGAAATGCTCGTCGGTAACTTTGGTCACATCAGCAGTTAACTTAGCCTGTTTCTCATCAAAGTCTTGATTGATAGATGCAAAGAGCTTATCGATATCCTCGATTTCCAAGCCCTCTTCCTCTACCATATCAACCACATAGCCGTCTTTCTCATCTACATAGTTGTAAGACATAACATCATCAGTCAAAAGCGGAATAGCTACCTGGATAATCTTATCATCCATAAACATCTGAAGCTTCGTGCTGACGCCTTCGTATTCCACTTCAGAGTCAAGAGACATCAGCTTCTTACCACGATTGCGATTGAAGTCTGCATTGATGCTCATATCTTCTACTTCGCCTTCTACTTTGATGTTGTAGTCACCTTTTGCAAGGAAGGCTGCCTGGCCTAAGTCCTTAAGGCCAGCTTCTGCTTTCAGGGTATTAGCACCGGCTTTTAAAATCTTGCCATTGGTACCGCCGCCGAATGCTGCATGTGCTACACCGGCAACAACTGCTACAGCTGCTACAGTAGCCACCACACCAATGAACGCTTTGTTCTTGAAAATGCTTGTCTTCTCTGTCGCATCAGTAACCCCTGCATAAACTGTAGGCTGTGGTTCTACGACATTTGCTGTAGTACTTTCAGTAGTCTCTGTTACTTCTTCAGTAGTCTCTGTGACCTCTTTCACAGTTTCGTCTGTGTTCAGAGGTTCTCCTGTCATAGGATCAAAATTCATTCCCATTTCTCATAATCTCCTTTACTTTTGGAAGGTTTGTCTAGTTTGACAAACCTTTAACATTATCCCATAAACGCCGCTAAAATGCAATATAAGGGACAGTTTCAGTATAAACCTGCTCTGTCCCTTACTACACCTACAATTCCGCGAAGATTGGTTGACTAATTCGCCATATTGTAGAAATAAAAACTATATCATCTTGTAATCGCCTACATGAAATCCGATTCCGTATGTTTTTTTGGGATCATAATTTGTCATGTAAATCTGTGTATTTATTTTCCCCTTTGCCGGCACTTCTACTTTTTGAAAAGCAACAAGCTCCGGATAAGTAAGTTCATCATCTGCCAGACGATAGACCTGTAACACCGCCATACCCTCTCGGTCAGACAGATTTGCTACTGTAGCATCCAGCTTTCCATTCTCCATACTCGCTGCCTGCAGTTCAAATTCACTATAGCTTAAGCCATAGCCAAAGGGGAACTGCACCGGAATCTGATGTTTCTCCGTATATCGATAACCGATTTCCATGCCTTCTTTATAATGCACCATATCCGGGTCTCCACAGTCTCCAACAGATACACCGGAGCAGTCTTCCTTTTTGCAATAAAAGGTCTCCGGCAAATGACCGCTTGGATTGACCTCTCCAAATAAGGTTTCCGCCAGGGCTCTACCGCCTTCCATACCGTTATAGTACATCCATACTAAGGAGTCACAATGAGAAAGCCACTTGGTCATGTCTACACAGCCACCGCCCAGCATCACAACCACTGTATCCTTTCTTTTTTCCAGTAGTTTCACTAGCAGTTCATTCTGCTCATAAGGTAAATCAATATCTTTTCGATCTAAACCTTCTGAATCCATATCGTGGTTCAGTCCACCTACGAAAATAATCTGGTCATACTGCTCACAAACAGAAAGCACTTCTTCCCGCAAGGCTGCTCGTTTTTCTTCTAACAATTGATTTGCCTTCGTCTGTGCTTCTGTCTGTCCGCCTGCATTTTCCAGACTGATGGCCTGCCAGTTGGTTCCTTCCGGCGTCATGGAAGCATCTAACTTGCTGATATAGCCAGGTAAATACTCCACTTTTGTATTGCCACCTAGAAGTGACTTGATACCCATCAAAGGTGACAATTCATAAAGAGCTTTGATTTCTGCACTGCCGCCTCCATTAGAATGAATACGGTTGGCATTTTCTCCCACCAAAAGCACGCGTTTTCCTCTTAAAGCATCCTTGGAAAGTGGGAGCGTCTTTTTCTCGTTTTTCAAAAGTACGATGCTTTCTCTTGCAATGTCTAGTGCTTTTGCTCTGTTTTCAGCAGTATTGTATGAGCCGGATTTACGTTTGTCTTTCTCCTCACCAATCATGCGAAGACGATACATCAGTAGCAGAATATGCGCTACCTTTTCATCTATAAAGCGAATATCCACTTCTCCCTTTTCTACCTTTTCCTTTAAAGGCTTCGCAAAATGGTAGTCATCAAAATTATAAGTAACGGACATTTCCACGTCATTTCCATGTCGTACAGCATCTGTGGATCTGACAGCACCCCAGTCGGATACCACCAGACCATCGTAGCCCCATTCTTTGCGTAATATCTGATCTAGTAATAAAGGCTGTTCGCTGCAATAAGTGCCATAAATCTTGTTGTATGCACTCATCATACTAAGAGGCATTGCTTTCTCTATGATTTCTTCATAGACCTTTAAATAAAGATTGCGAAGCACTTCTTCGTCGATTTCTGCATCCACTTCCAGTCTGGCGGTTTCCTGATGATTCAAGGCATAGTGCTTCACACATGCAGCCACATCGGATTTCTGCACACCCTTTACAAAAGGAGCTGCAAGATCTACGGTAAGTCTGGGGTCTTCACTGAAGTATTCAAAGTTACGGCCATTTAACGGCGTACGTTTTAAATTCACCCCCGGTGCTAAGATAATATCTTTTCCTCTGCCTCTTGCTTCCCGGCCTAATACATCTCCGGCATCCATTGCTCTTTCCGGATTCCAGGTGGCGGCTACGGCGCTGATGCAAGGCAGGTAGGTCACATAGTCATCCGTATTACCCACCAGCATCCACTCTTTTGGCTGAAACTCTGCTCTGACGCCGGCAGGTCCATCCGACATGGTAAGTGCCGGGATTCCCAGGCGTTCCACTGCTTTTGTACGGAACAACTCTGCTCCGTGAATCATGCCGATTTTTTCATCTAAGGTAAGTTCACGAATCAGTTTCTCTATTTCTTTTTGAAAGGCTGCTTCTTTTGTTTTATCTACTGTTGCCATATTTCTGGTTCCTATCCATACTTCTTCACTTTTACTTCAGTACACGAATGACTTTTACATCCTTCGCCTCTATCTGATACTTACCTGCTGTGAGTGTTTCTCCTGTCAGCAGTTCTTCTCCCTCTACCGGTAAATCAAAGTTTCCGGCCTTCTCACCATGGTTTAATACATAATACAGAATACCGGTTTCGTTCTCTCTGGAAGTTACTTCTATTTCCTTTGAGGTTTCTAACAAAGGACGGATTCCCGCCTCTGCCAGAATATCCTCTAAAAAGACATCCCTAAAGGCTTCATCAGAATCTGTCGCCACATAATATGCTTTTCCCTGGCCAAACTCGTTCTTTGTAACCACGGGCATGCCCTGATAAAAGTCCTCCAGGTAACCTTTGTCATCTAAGGCTACTGCTCCTTCCAGATGAATCAAGTCACAAAGCAGTTTTGCCGGATATACTTTTCCATGATAGGAAAAGTGATTGCAGGCATCCTGCGGGAAAGCATCTGTTTCTTCTACCCAGATACCTAAAATATCCCTCAGTTTTCCAGGATATCCACCGGTTACCACCAAATCATTTTCCTGCACATAGCCACTGAAGAATCCGGTAATAAAAATGCCACCTTTTTCCACAAAAGCTCTGATTCTCTCGTCTAAGCCGGTCTCCACCATATAAAGAACCGGAGCGATCACCACCTGGTATCCTGTCAAATCAGAATCCGGGAATACAATATCCACATCGATGTTTTTCTTTCGCAGAGAGGCATAGTATTTACTTACCTGCTCTCTATAATTCAAATCCTGAGAAGGACCTGCGGAATACTCTGTGGCCCACCAGTTATTCCAGTCAAAAAGTACAGCCACTTTCGCTTTTGTCTCCATGGTCATGGTGGCATCTCCCAGTTTTTTCAGTTCTTCTCCCAAGGCAGAAGCTTCCCGGAATACTCTGGTATCTCCATGGCCGCAATGATCGATGATGGCGCCATGATACTTTTCGCAGGCACCGATACTTCTGCGCATTTGGAAAAACAGCACAGAGTCTGCCCCATGGGCTACTGCCTGATAACTCCACAGCCTTAAGACTCCCGGTCTTTTCAGGGCATTATAAGGAAGCCAGTTGGTTACGCTGGGGGTCTGCTCCATCAAAGCAAAACTTTCCCCATCTTTGATGCCTCGCATCAAATCGTGACACATGGCTGTAATTTCAACGGGATCTGTGGGAGATGGATAATTATCCCAGGAAACAAAGTCCATTTCTTTTGCCCATTTCCGATAATCCAAAGGTTTATAAAAGCCCATGAGATTGGTGGTAATGGCTGCCTTTGGCACTATTTTACGGATGGCATCTCGCTCCATTTTATACATATCCAACATAGCATCCGACATGTACCGTCTATAATCCAAAGAGATTCCTTGGAACATGGTGTGGCATCTACCACCCCATTCTCCTTCTTCTGATAAAAGGTTTGGCGCTACGATTTCCTCGAAATCATAAAAAGTATGTCCCCAGAAAGTCGTATTCCAGGCTTTATTCACTGCTTCGATACTGCCATACTTTTCTTTCAGCCATTTGCGAAAGCCCTTTTCACAGTTTTCGCAATAGCAGTCCCCGCCATATTCATTGGATATATGAAAGGCAATGATGTTTTTCTGATCTTTATAGTGTTCAGCAAGTTTCTCTGCAAGAAGTGGTGCGTATTTGTGGTAGGTTGGACTGTTGGGACAGGAATTGTGTCTGCCTCCGAATTTGTGCTTTCTACCGGCATAGTCCACTCGCAGAATATCCGGATATCTATGGGCCATCCACGCCGGATGGGCACCTGTAGAGGTAGCCAAAATAATTTGCATGCCATGCTCTGTCACCAGATTCACGATCTTATCTAATTTGGAAAAATCATATTCTGTTTCCGATGGCTGTATTGCTGCCCAGGAAAATACATTCAAAGTCACCGTATCAATGCCGGCCTTTGCAAATAACGCCATATCCTCGTCCCAGATTTCCTCCGGCCACTGTTCCGGATTATAGTCCCCACCATAGGGGAGTTTTTTTACCTGGTTGTCCCATCTCATCAGTCTGTCCTCCGACCTTGTTTTTTAAACTCTGCCGGTGTCATACCGGCGTGCTTTCTAAATTTCTTACCGAAATAATCCACGTCATTATAGCCCACAAGCTCAGCCACTTCGTAGACTTTGTGCTTTCCTTCCAAAAGTAGCTCCTTGGATTTTTTGATACGACATTCATTCAAGTAGTAGTTGTAGCCTATTCCCATGGTTCTGGTGAAAAGTCTGCCAAGATACCCGGAATTATAGCCAAACTGATTCGCCAAATCTTCCAAGGTAAGAGGCAACGCATAATTTCGTTCCGTGTAGGATAAAATATCCTCAATGATATTTTCATTGCCGCTTCTTTCATGAAGCTTTTCCATGACTCGATCAAACAGTTCCGTCATGTACTGAATAATTTCATAGAGATAAAATCTTCCTTCAATAAATTCAATGATACCCGCATGACTTTCAAACTGCTCCGCCAAAGAAGGATACTGTTTTGTCAGACGATCTTTGCATTGTAATAGAATCTCTGTGAGATACAAGCACACATCCGGCGTATCCATAGTGGATTTCTTCAAGCTCTCCGTAAGGCTTTCTAAAGTTTCAATCAGTTCTCTACGATTTCCCCCTATGGCAGCATCCGATAATTTATCAATCACTTCCTGCTGCATAGCTTTATCGGGATTACCCATATCCTTTTGTTCTTCTTCCCCGGTATGGGTTCTGACAAAATGCTGTCCTTCCTCGCAAAAGAATCTGCGTTTTGCCAGTTTTTTTGCAGACTCAAAGCAAAGTGCTACGTCCTCAGGCTTCTCTCCTTTTTGACCAATGGCAAGGAAAATCATATCTAAAGGACTGTCTAATTCCACCGGTGCTTTTTCATAGTGCTCCAAAAAATCCTCGAATCTGGCGATAGCAGATTTTCCCTTTAGTAAAATGCAGGAAAAACCCTCTGCATCACAGGTCTCATACTGGCTTTCCTCCAGGAACGCCGGTAACAGTTCTGTCATGGCAAAGGCTGCACTGCTCTTACCGGCATGGTAGGTCTCATGAATCACCACCTGGTATTCCGGACAAAGTAGTCCCATGCCTTCTAATTCGTCCAGGCTTTCTTCTCTGTGTTCTTTCTCGTCATCTTCTAAATACGTACCCATGAGAAGTTCATTCACGACCACGTTTTTGGCTTTCTTCCGCATCTTACCGATACGACCGCCTTCTCTGGCATTCTTTTCAATCTCCCCACGTATTTTCTGTACAGTAGCATACAATTCATCTTCATCTATCGGTTTTGTGATGTAATTGGTTACCCGGTTGCGTATGGCTTCCCTGGCATAACTAAAATCAGAATATCCACTGAGTATGATAAAATACCCTTCATATCCCTGCTCTCTGGCTAGTCTGATTACATCTATCCCATGAATTTTGGGCATCTGCATATCCATTACTACCAATGTAGGGTTCAATTTCATAATGGCCGACAACGCTTCTTCTCCGTTGCAGGCATCTCCTACAATACGAAATCCCAAGGACTCCCAATCGATAATAAGCTTAATGCCCTCTCTAATATTTAATTCGTCATCCGCAATTAATACAGTTTCCAATATATCTGCCTCCAAATAGAACTCTGTAGCAATTGTATCATATGTTTTAAAATAGGGCTGCGACAGGAGTCGCAACCCTACCTTATAATACCTTTTTAGATTATTCAGCCAACGCTGCTTTTTCTGCTGCTGCACGAAGTGTAGCTTCATTTTCCTGGAATGCGATGCATTCATCATAGCCATATTCTTTCGCTTTTTCAGTCATTTCAGCTACGATAGCATCAAATTCAGCATCATCTTTTGCGTAGATTGCTTTCCAAGAATTGTCTTTCACACAGGTGCTTACCTGATCCCATACAACCTGTAATTCGTCAGAGTGTACACCGCCTGTGTACATAGAACCAGGAGAAAGGATGTAGTTCTGTTTATCCAGATACTGGTCTGGTGTATCTGCGCCTGCCCAGTCTCTCCAATCCTGTTCAATCTGAGAACCTGCTTCATCGGAGTAGCTAGCCCAGTTACGATAGTTGTAAGTCTCACCATTGCTATCCGGGTTAGGAGCATCCAAAGACCAGGTGCTGTTGTTCATCTTGAAGGAACCATCATCGAAGGTACCTTCATAGCCGTTACCAAGTTCTGTTGTGATGTCTGTCTTGCAAGCTTTACCGATTTCGGTGAACTGAGTCTTGCCGTTTTCATCATAGTACCAGCAAACATCCTTAGGACCATATTCAAAGGTCATACGTCCTTCCGGAGTGCAAAGCCAGTTGTAGATAGCCATGCAAAGTTCAGGATATTCTGTGTTTGCACCGATAGACCATACACGGTTACCACCATATACGTTAAGACCATAACGGATTGGTGTAGCGTCGGTAGGTTTGACAGGGAACATACCCTTGTTTGCTGCCAGATGGTCAGGTGTGTTATACAGAGCAGAACCCATGAAGTTAAATACGTTCAGGAATGCAGTACCGTTCTGATAGTCTTCCTGCATACCATCAAAGCCCTGTGTCTGAGAGTCTGGATCTAACAGACCTTTCTGGTATAAGTTGTTGTAGAATTTCAGAGCAGTCAGGTAAGGACCGTTCTCTTCCAGTACAGGATGGAACTTCTGAGTGGAAGGATCATACAGACCAAGGCCAAACTCATCATAACCATAGTAAGCTGATGCTGTGGATTTTACGAACATAACCATGTCGCCATCCCAGTCATTGAATAAAGATACGCCGTAGGTTGGGTTGCCATTGTCATCTGTAGGGCAAGCCTCTTTCATCTTAGCCAGTACGTCTACCATACCATCCAGGTCTTTGATTTCCGGTTTGCCAAGTTCTTCATACAGATCGTAACGAAGATCCCATGTGTACATAAAAGAACCTGGGTCTGTTGCAGATACTGTTACGTCGTGGCCAAAGCCATATACTTTACCGTCAGGGGAGATGCCTGCGTTTTTCTCCAGTGCTGCGGACATGTTGCTTCTGATGAATGGGCCATAATCTGTTAAAAGATTATCTTCGTTGAAGTCAAATAACATGCCTTTTTCAATGGCTTCCTGATACTGATCGCCATCAGAGCCCCAGATTACCAGGTCACCTAAGTTGCCGGATTCCATACGAGTATCGTATACACCGTCACCTTCTGGGATAATGTTCAATTTTACATTGAATTTATCCAGTAAAATCTTTGCGAACCAACCGGTCTGCTCACCGGAATAGTTTGCCAACTGATCGTACACATCCAGTGTTACAGTTTCTTCAGGAATGATGTCGGATAAATCCGCCTCATAGCTCACACCTGTTGCTGCTTCATCAGCTGGTGCTGTAGCAGCATCACTTTCGTCTGCTTCTGTATCTGTGTCTACCAATGTGCCTGCAGGATTGCTTGTACCGCAAGCTGTCAAAGATACAGCCATAGAAGAAGCAAGTAAAAGTGCTACTAACTTTTTCATTTTCATTGCATAACCCTCCTTATTGTGAATGCAAAATCTATCTTCAACTCTCTTTTGAGTTAAAGTCCTTCTTAGCCTTTTACCGCGCCAATCATAATACCCTTCTCAAAGTAGCGCTGCATAAAAGGATAAACTAACAGAATCGGAATGATGGTTACCATGGCAATGGTGTATTTGATAACCTTTCCGTTCAATGCAGAATCCAGTACGGTCTTACTGATACCGGATGTACTACCGGCACTCATCAGTGCAGATAAGTTACTGGTGGTATTTAAGTAAATATAGAGTCTATGCTGTAAGGTATACAGCTTTGGTGCTGACTGCATTAAAATCAAGGAATCCTGGAAGGAGTTCCAGTGGCCTACCGCACCGAAGATTGCAATGGTTGCCAGAATCGGTTTGGAAAGTGGCAAAATAATCTTCCAGAAAATCTTTAAATGAGAAGCGCCGTCCAACGAAGCACTCTCCTGCAACTCCAGCGGAATCGCAGACTCGATATAGGTTTTCACCAAAATGATGTTATACGGTGCTACGATGCCCGGAATGATATATGCCCAGAAAGTATTGGTGAGACCCAGCATGGACATATTCAAATACCAGGGAATAATGCCTGCATTAAAGTACATGGTAATGACCAGGAATCGATACCAGAAGCTTCTGCCCCACATCTCCTGCTGTGTCACCATGTAGCCCACAAAGGCAGAGGCAAGTACCATCAGCAAAGTACCAAGAATCGTTCTTGCTAAAGTAATGGCAAAAGAAGTAAATAAGTCATTTACCTGTAATAATCGAATGTAGTTTTCAAAATGTATCCCTCTTGGGATGAAATTTACAAGTCCCTTGCGAACCAGTTCATTGTCACTAATGGTATTGATGAACAGGTAGTAAAAAGGGAAAATACAAACCAGCGTAAATAACGCGAAAAATAAACCGTTAATGATATCAAAGACCACGTCACCGGGTCTTCTTTTAAACTTTCCCATAGTGCCCTCCTTATACAATGGTCTCGCCACGAAGTAGTTTGGATATAGAGTTTGCAATCCATAGCAACGTTACGCTGACTACAGATTTCAACATACCTACTACCGTAGACAATGGAATCGCACCTTTTACGATACCCATCTTATATACATAGAGATCCAGTACCATAATCTGTGCTGTATTAGAGGAGTTCTCAAATACCATGTACTGTTCCATACCATTGGACAAGATGCCTGCTACTGCCATCAGCAGCAATACATAGAAGGTAGGCATAAGTCCGGGCACTGTCACATGCCACATCTTCTGGAATCGACCGGCACCATCTACTGTGGCTGCTTCATAAAGCTGCTGATCGATACCGGATATACCGGCAATGTAAATGATGGCGCTCCAGCCAAGGCCTTTCCACAAGCCCCACAGAAGCATTTTTAGCCATGTATGGCTTCCACTCATCAGGAAATTCTTACCTTCTGTCCAGATTCCCAGATTCACCATCAAGGAAGAGATGAAACCGTCTGTAGAGAAGATACAAAATGCAATGGCGAATACCAATACCCAGCTGATAAAGTTAGGAATGGTAGTAAAAGTCTGTACAAAACGTCTGAACTTAGAATTACGAATTTCGGAAAGGAAAATCGCAAAGGCCATAGGCAACCAGCTTGTGGCAATACCAAGACCACTCATGGCCAGTGTGTTTTTCATCACATTGAGAATATCTCTCGTGGTAGACTTATTACGCACCAGCTGTCCAAACCACTTAAATCCCACGAAGTTTTCCATGCTTAAGGTGTCACCGGATTTGTAATCGAAGAAAGCATATCTCCAACCCCAAAGTGGTAAGTAGCTAAATACAAAAGCAAGTAAGATGAATGGCAAGAACATCAGAAACAGTTTAAACTTAGTCTCCATCTCGAACTTCTCACCCTTTACAGGACGTCCCACCAGGATGAGCTGTACTACTGCATTGATGAAAAGCACAATGAGCAAAATCAGCATCACATAGTAGAAATCCTGAAACATAGGCTCTACCTTAGAAGGTTTCTTGGTGGCTGCAATCTGGAAATATGCTTTCCAAATACCACTCATGGAAACAACAGCTGCCAAAGTACCGACGGCAGTCAAGAGATTTCCGGTAAATCTGCATTTACGATTACCAAGAGAAAAACAAGCTCCCACAGCACAAAGGATAATGCCGATGCAGATAATCAAACTGGAAATATTCAAAAGATGCATGGTGGATTCTAAGACCCAACCCTTTTTGAAAGCTCTGCCGAAATTGGCAACCAGATTTCCGTAGGAAAAACCACTGGTCAGTAGAGATGTACTTCTACCGATCATGCCACTGATTCTGGCCACGTTTAATCCTGGGAAAAACAATGTTACAAGTAGAAATATAGAAATGATTCTATAGGGATAATATAAGACATTTGTTGTTTTATCCTTAGACACTTTTCTTATCCTCCCAAACTAAAAAGGTATCTGCTTTACGCAAGTATCATTCTACGTGATACCCCATAAAACAAATACCCTTCTTTTCTGTTCAAAAACACGGTACATTTTGTACCTACATTTTTGAGGGGGATATTTCTTAGCTGAAAATCAGATTATGCAGCTTTCTGGTGGTGCATCCTGTGCCGTAATCTACGCACTGAGTCATCATCAAAATCGTTACGCCGCTCTTTGGAGCATTGCAAAAATATGGTCCGAGCCAGCCATCCCAGCCATACTCACCTAAATCTGCAAAAATGCTGGCACGTTCCGGTTCCACCATAATGCGCATTAAGTTTCCATAGGAGAAACCTTCCAGGCCTGTCCAACCTGCAAGGCCCTGTCTCTGCTCATGCGTTAATTTGGCACCGGACATGAATTCCACAGCCTTTGGGGATAAAATCTGCTGCCCCTTGTAGCTTCCCTTCGCCATCAGCATTCTGGCAAAGGCCGCATAGTCATCCACTGTAGAAAATAATCCAGCTCCACCGGATTCAAAAGCGTTTTTCTTGCCATCATCACGAATACCTAAGTTGTTACCGGCATACTCTTTTACTTCACCATCCCTGCAGATGTAAGTCATGGCATATCTGTCTTTCTTTTCTTCCGGTACATAGAATGCCGTATCTTTCATTTCCAGTGGTGCAAAAAGTCTCTTTTCTAGGAACTCTCCAAAACGCATACCACTAACTGCTTCAATCACCGCGCCTAAAACATCGGCACTGGTGCCATACTGGAACTGCTCTCCCGGCTGGAACTGAAGGGGCAGTTTACCCAGTCTGTCCGCAAATTCTGCTGTGGTCATCATATGGTCACTGTGGAAACGATCCACCATCTCTTTGTAAATCAAATCGGTACCTACTTCGGCAGGTGTATTGATAAAAGGATAAACCAGACCGGATGTCATATTCAAAAGGTCTTTGATCAGTACAGGGCGGTCCCATCTAACAGGTCTTCTGCCCTTTGCATCCACGATTTCCTGATTTGCAAAGGAAGGCAGGAATTTGCTCACCGGATCGCAGTAATCCACGATACCGTCTTGTAAAAGGAGCATTGCTGCTGCCGCTGTCACAGGTTTACTCATAGAATACAGTCTGCAGATGGTATCTCTCTGAAAAGGTTTTTTCTCTGCCACGTTGGCATAACCACTTTCTCCGTAGAAGACTTCCTCTCCATCTTGTAATACCAAAAGATTCAGTCCTGCCAGTTCTTTGATTTCCACTGCCTTATCCATGCAGGCTTTCATTTTGTCATGATTCATGTTGCTTTTCTCCTTTATGTGGTAATGTCAGCACCACGCTGGTGCCTTTTCCTTCTTTTGATCGAATCTGCATACCATAGTCTTTGCCATAGTATAGTCTAATGCGCTGGTGAATGTTATATAGACCAATGGAACTTGCTCCCTTTCCATCATCCTCTACACGCTTTTCCTGCAAAGAAGCATTTAATGCAGCCACTTCCTCTTCTGACATACCAAGGCCATCATCATTTACCGTAATGATCAAGCTACTCTCTCTTCCTTCCTGGGGTTGTTCATATTCTGCAATGATACTGACATGCCCGGAATGATCCATATTCTTCAAACCATGTCCCACTGCATTTTCTACGATAGGTTGCAGTAAAAGTGGCAGCATAGGATAAGATGCCGCATCCACCCCATCTGTAATATAAAAGTTCCAGTTCACCTTATCCCCAAAGCGAAGACGCTGAATCTGCATGTAGCTGTCCACATGCTTTAATTCATCTTCCAGGGTAGACATGCTTCGGCCTGTACTTTCCAGGACATAGTGCATGATTTTAGCCAGGTATTTAACAGACGTAGCCACATCCAGATCTCCCCCTCTTACTGCCTGCATGCGAATAGCCTCCAGGGTGTTGTATAAGAAGTGGGGATTGATTTGTCCTGCCAGCATCTTAAGCTCCATCTGCTGCTGCATATTGATGAGATTCTGCTGCCTGATTTTTGCTTCATAATACTTGGATTCATTTTCACGAATCTGCTCTGTGGTTTTCTTCAAATCATAAAAAGTCTCAGCCAGTTCATCTTCTCCGCTGATACTATCTACGATATCGTAATCTCCAAGGCTCGCCTGGTGCATGGCTTCTCGCAAAGTCTTCACGCGCATGGTGAAGTATCTGGTATATCCCGTGATTGCCAAAAGTGGACCTAAAATGGCAAGCACCAGTACGATGCTAAAACTACGCAGCAAGGAAACCAGAGTATCTCTTGCCTCCTTATCCCCCACCATGACAAAGAATCTGTCATTTACCTTATAGGGAACAAAACTGGATAAATAGGTTAATTGCTTTTTCCCTTTCAGTTCTAAAGTACCTAAGTAGTTATACTCATCCCCGGTTACAGCCACCGGCATCTCCTGTTCCTGTTCTCCATAGATAGAGGAAAAGAAGACCGGCTTGTCTCCCAAACTGATTAGAATATAATCATCTGTCGTTAAAAGTCTGTTGCGAAGATAATTGGTGCTAATGGTAACCACCACGTAGGCTCTTAAATTTCCTGTACCGGTATTAAATCTTCTGACCAATGTCAGCTCATAATCTTCTTCCGTATCATTTAAGGGTACATGGGTACAGGTGTAAGAATCCCAAGCCATGGGGTCAATGCCCTGGTACCATTCGTACACGGAAAAGGGATCCTTTTCTTTATTCTGACTGACATTCACCACATTGTTTCCTTCCGGGATCAATGGATTATTGGTATAGACCCGTATAGAGGAAAGGGCAGCCGTCGTACGCTGCAAGGAAGTAATTGCTCCTGTCATAGCCTGGTATTGCAGTTCTTCCTCATACCCATAGTTTTTCCCACCAAGTAGATCCCTGTAAGCCTGTATGGATACAATGGGCTCACAGTTTGTGTACATACTACTGGTCACATCAAACAGGATAGACTTCACTCTGGTATTCTCTGCTTTTACCTGATTCTCATATCGCTCATTGATTTGGTTCCTCATCATGAGAATAGCCATCATACCGATGATGGTAATAGGCACCACAATGGCAATCAGCAAAATCAGTGCGATTTGTTTTCCGACGCTTTTTCGATTAGGAGTCATAACGCACCTCCGCTGCTTCCTGCAGTAAAGATAGGCGCTTAAGTTCCTGTTGTCTTTCGAATTCTATGACTTCTCTATAGCCAAGACGAATTAAAATATCCGTCATCTCGCCCTTTAATCTCTCGTATTCTTTTCGGTCAGCCGCAAAAACCATAGACCAGGAATAATCCACCAATGCCTGTCTGCATTGTTCCTCCATGGTCTTTAAGAATTCCGGCATCTGCTCAGATACCCAATATACACCGGGCATCACCGTCAGATTTCCTTGCTGTAGTAAATAAGCTATACTTTGCTGATTCGTATTGTAGTGCTTCATCCAGTCTTCTGTCACAGAAGTTCTGGTCTTGTCGATATAATCCTGCCAAAGCTGATAACAATAGGGGATTCCTCTATCGTCTACTTCATGTAAAGCTAGGGGTTTGTAGTTCAAAGCAGAGGTTCCGATATCCCATCGGGGGTTGACTTCGATTCCTTCTACCTCCCTCTCCGTATTCATCATCACAAAGACATCTTCCCCAAACTCTGTCAGTTTAGGTCCCTCTTCGGTATCTTCCCAAGTAAGTCCTTTGGGCCCTCGATAGTTTCCTGTGGGGCTACCACAGCACTCGATGCCCTCCGGTGAATACAACCAGTCCACAAAGTCTAAGAGTCTATCTTTGTCTTTCGCATCTTTTCCAATCATGATACAGCAGGAAGGTTTGCCCCCCGGCGTATTACCCCAGCATAAATAACTGGCATCCTTAATCTGCAACGTTGCAAATCCTTTTTCTTCATTCAAATGATCATCCGAATTATACAGGGATTCTCCCATCCAAGGCCAAAAAGAATACAATACTGCACCATCCTTCATCTTGGATGCCACCGTATCATACCGCTGTGTTTTGGATTCCGGGTCTACAAGGCCCGCCTGATTCGCTTCAAAGAGAAAATCCAGTGCTCTTAGATACATAGAGTCCTTTTGCAGCAAATCCTGGATATCTCCCGTATCCGGGTTCAACATCAAAAAGCCTTCTGTATCGTATCCATACAATGCTGCCAAGGCACCGGCATTTTGCATGGCTCCCGCATCCCAGTCACGGAATAAACTAAAAGCATATACAGGATTTCCGGAATCACTTACCTTCGCCTTATTCTGCATATCGGAAAGCACGGGAATTAAATCCTCCAGTGTATCCACTGCAGGATATCCCACTTCTTTATATAAGTCCCATCGAATAAAAGGTGCATTGGTTGGCTCCTTGAATTCAGAGGGGTCTGTAGCCGGCAGGGAGGAAATCTCACTAGGTACTGCGAAAGCTCCTTCTGTACCTGAAAACAAAGAGACGTTTTCGATTTCCTCTTTGTATTTTTTCAAGTTTGGATGGGTATCCAGATACGGGGTCATATCAAGCACCTGACCTTCTCGCACCAGTTCCTGTAATACACCCTCGTCCACATTGCTGATGATCAGGTCACCCAGCTTGCCGGAAGCTCGCATGGTTTCATAGGTTGCTCTGCCATTGTCTTCCTGATTCGGAGCAATGATATTGAGCTGCATATTGAATTTATCCTTTACCGTCTGGGCAAACCAGCCTCTTTGCAGTCCTTTTACATTGGCATAGCTGTCAAAGACATCGATGGTAATCATCTCAGGGTACTTCTTTTCCCCTTCTGTCCTTGTATCTTGCACAAAAGGCAGCCCACACCCTGTCAGGGTATAGGCTGCCATATTGCAAACCAGAATCATACTGACGATTCTCTGCTGCATACCATGTGCACAGTGATTCTTTTTCTGTTTCTTCATTCTGCTCATAAACCGAAACCTTTTCTGTAATGGTTTAGAGATTACTGTCTTTCAAATACCGGAATTGCCTCGATTGGTGCATCAGCCTTGATGACCTGACTACCCATATAGACTTTTCCACTGCGAATCTCTTTCCAGGTTCCTTCCGGTAGATACACTTCTCTCTCAAACTCATGGAGATGAAGAATCGGCGCTACCAGATATTTGGAACCAAACATATACTCATCATACACTTCCCAGGCCTTCTTGTCTTCCGGGAATTCGTAAAACAGAGTACGAAGAAGTGGAGATCCATTTGCACTTGCTTCTTCATATAAGCTCTTGATATATGGTATTAAGCTATGACGCAAGCTAAGCTGGTCTTTCATAATCTTGAAGTTCTCTTCACCATAGCTCCAAAGCTCATTGTCCTGACCGGTATGTAAATAGCCACCGCCAAAATCACGGTTATCCAGTGGTGGAATATCATAAGGGCCACGGTCTCCGTGCATACGAAGTACCGGTGAGAATACTGCAAACTCATACCAACGAATAAGAAGTTCTCTAAAGTCAGGGTCCTTTACATCATCGGTCATAAATCCGCCAATATCGGTAGTCCACCAAGGAATGCCCGCAAGGCCCATATTCAGGCCTGCGGCAATCTGATCCGCAAAGGCTTCAAAGGTACTTGGTACGTCGCCGGACCATACCACGTTGCCATATTTCTGGCTACCTGCCCATGCACTACGTAAAAGGTTTACCACAGGTTTATCGGATTCCTTTACCATGTGGTCATAGAAGACGCGGCTGTAGTACTGCGGATATATATTACTGCAAGATAATGCAGTTCCCAGATAGTATCTGTAATAATCAAAATCATACTTCACATAATCCGGCTCGGAATTATCAAGCCAGAACATATCGATACCCAGGTCATAATAATTCTTTTTACAGATTTCCCAGATATATTCTCTGGTTTCCGGATTAGTAGCATCTAATTCGGTGCAGTCTCCCTGATAATCATAGGTCTGAAGACCACCTCGCTCTGTCTTAATCAGAAGACCTCTTTCTAACATTTCGTAGAAATGCTCACTTCTCTTATCTACAGAAGGCCATACGGATACTACTACCTTGATACCCATCTCATGAAGTTCATCAATCATTGCCTTCGGATCCGGCCAATAAGTCTCATCGAACTTGTAATCACCCTGCACGGTCCAGTGGAAGAAATCGATGACGATGCAATCGATTGGTACGCCGTTTTCTTTGCATTTATGTGCTACTTCCAGCACTTCTTTCTGCGTACGATAACGAAGTTTGCACTGCCATAATCCCATCAGGTCTTCCGGCATCTGAGGAGCTCTACCGGTAACTGCTGTATAGTTTTCCAAAAGTGCCTTTGGACTTTCTGCTACTGTAATCCAGTAATCCATCTCTTTGGTAGCTTCTGCAACCCATTCTGTATAGTTATTACCAAAGCTGCAACGACCTACTGCGGGATTATTCCAAAGGAAACCGTAGCCCAAACTGGATACAGCAAACGGTACCGTGATCTGGGAATTCCTCTGTTCCAAATCCAACACGCAACCCTTTAAATTGGTATACGGATGCTGATACTGACCCATACCGAAGAATTTTTCTTCGTCATTGCTCTCTAGTTTTAAAGTAAAACGATAATCTCCACCTACATGTGGTTTGTAATCACGATTAATATACTTTAAGCATCTGGACTCTTTGGATTCTGTACCACCATAGCTTCTGTAGTACTCTCTTACCACCATCTTATCGTTTTTGTAAATAGTCATTACGCCTGCAAAGTTCACGGTGGCTTTGATTGCCCCATTGGAAATCTCTGCAAAAGGACCATCTTCTCGTTGGGAGATTACAACCTTTGCCTGTCCTTTTTCTACCTGCTCTGTCAAAGCCCAATCTCTGCCGGTAAATTCCGGATACATGGTGCTTCTTACGCGCAGTGCATCTTTTCCCCATGGCTCAATACGCAGAGTCTCCCCCTGTCTTTTTGCCACTAAAGCATTTCCATCTTGTGTAAAAATCATATCTTCCTCCTAAATCAGGGCACAAGGCCACTAGTTTGTTTCTATTTTCACCACTACAGGCATTTCACTTGCCACGCTTCTTGTCTGGAAGCAAAGACCTTGCTCGTTTCTTTCATACCGGATTTCTTCTTCAAATCCCAGAATACTTACTTTTTGAATCAGTCCGTAGTAATCCGGCTTATTGGCATCTCCACCGGTTCGTAAGGACTTGATACAGACCTTACCATCCTTTGGATAACGCATGAGAATGGCATATATCGCTCCATTTCCCGCAGTGAAACGAATGTCCTCACTGGTATATTCTTTTTCTGCTCCGTCTTGGAACTGGCCTTCTACATCTTCTGTAGGGCCCTCCTTGCACACTCTCCAAGGTTTGCTCTCGTAAATAGCCTCTCCATTTACTAAAAGCCATCTTCCCAGGTCCTGCAGAATCTTCTTATCCCCTTCCGGAATACTGCCATCTCCCTTTGGTCCTATGTTCAGCAAGAGATTTCCATTTTTTGCCACTACATCTACCAGGGTGTCAATAATCTCTCTGCTGCTTTTGTATTGTAAACTATCTGTATAGCACCAACTGTTTCTGGCTACTGCCGTGTCTGTCTGCCAAGGGTATGGCTTCGCATCAGCAAAACCTCCACGCTCTACTTCCACAATACCGGTGCCAAAGGAAAGCGCATCATGCTTGTAGCACACAGCCACTTCCTTTCCCCATTCCAATGCTCGGTTATAATAGTAAGCCAACAATTTTTGTAGATAGGGTTTAAAGGCTTCATGGATAATCCACCAGTCAAAGTACAAAATACTCGGTTCATACCGATCCACAATTTCTGCTGTTCTTACAAGCCAATCTTGTAAGTACTCTTCGGTAGGATATGGTTTTGACTGCATATCGTGCATCTCAGGCTCCGGCATAGCCGGCCAGTAGAAATCTCCACGCCTAAGTGGCTCCTTGATGTCGCTATCAAAGTCCTTGCCACATCCCATAAACCACCAATGTTCAGCTCTATGACTGGAAGTACAGAAAATAATATTATGATCTTCCGCACTTTTTTTCAGTTCTCCTAATATATCTCTTTTCGGTTCCATTTCATAGGCATTAAAATGAGAAATTTCACTTCGATACATTTGGAAACCATCATGATGCTCTGCTACAGGAAAAACATATCTTGCACCGGCTTCCCGGAACAGCTCCATCCACGCATCCGGATCAAAAGCCTCTGCTGTAAACTTCGGAATGAAATCCTTATAGCCAAAGTCTTTTTGAGAACCATAGGTTTTCAAATGATGCTCGTAAGCCGGATCTCCCTTACGATACATATTTCTGGAGTACCACTCATTGCAGCTTGCTGCCACGGAGTAAAGACCCCAATGAATAAAGATGCCGAATTTTGCATCAGAAAACCATGCAGGCGCCCGAAATTTTGACAGAGACTCCCAGGTAGCGCTAAATGGCCCCTTTTCGATTACCGATTCTATTTTATCTAGCATAGGTTTCATATCATACATACTGGTATATCCTTCCTACTAGTCTTATCCTTAACCTACTATAACGGAAAAGCGTATTCCCGTTTACCGGACACATTCGACTATTTTTCCCTATATTTTTGTACCTAAAAAATCTTCCGACCAAGGCCGGAAGATTTATCCTCTAGGATGAGTTTTTGCATATACATCCTGTAATTCATTTTGCTTTTGTTTGGTATAACGCTGGGTGATAGACACATCCGAGTGTCCCAGCATTTCTTGCAGGCTCTTGATATCCGCTCCATTCTCCACCAGATGCATGGCAAAAGAATGTCGAATCGTATATGGTGTAATGGTTTTATGGATGCCGGCTTTCTGCCCATAATAACGCAGAAGTTTCCAAAAGCCTTGCCTGCTCATAGGGGTACCGGATACGTTGACAAAAAGATAGACAGAGATATTCCCCTTCAACAGTAAATCTCTACTTTCCTCCAAATAGATCAAAAGGGCATTTCTCGCCGCAGTTCCAAAAGGAATCATGCGCTCCCTATGCTCCGCCTGTACTACGATATATCCCATGTACAGATTCACGTCTCGAACTTTTAGATGAATGAGTTCGCTCACCTTGATTCCGGTAGCATATAAAAGCTCTAACATAGCACGGTCCCGAATACCTTTTGGTTTATTCTTCTTAGGCTGATCCAGTAAAAGGCTCACCTCATAGGCAGTCAGCACTTCCACTTCTTGCTTTTCGATTTTGGGCGCCTTTAAATCAGCAGATAAATCTTCTACAATAACGCCTTCTTTTTTCAGGAAATGATAAAAAGCCTTCAAAGACGCAATACTTCTAGAGATAGAAGTGTCCTTATAGCCATTTCTGCGAAGATAAGAAAAATAATCCTCCAGCATCTCATTACTGACAATACGGATATCCTCGATGCCTTTGGATATTTTCATATAAGCAGCGAATCGTTCTAAGTCCCGATAGTAGGATTTCTGCGTATTTTCACTTAGTTTTTTGACGTGTCTCAAATAATTGATAAACGACGAAATTTCTCTCTCCATAGAATCCATTATACCAAAAAAACTCGAAAAGAAGATACACTTCCCTTCGAGTTTTCTGAATTATGAGAAATATTGTGTGAAATTTTCAGTCTATGCCGCCATGGCTTTCTTTAACAACTTCTCTACGCTGACCAGTTTTACACAAAGCACAAACAGGTCAGTAGCCTGAGCCATCTCCTCTGCTGTCGGATAAGATGGTGCAATACGAATATTGGTATCCATAGGATCTACTCCATATGGGAAGGTAGCACCTGCGTCGGTAAGGATTACACCGGCTTCTTTGCATTTAGCCACAATCTTTTTCGCACATCCCGGCAAAGATTCAAAGGAGATAAAGTAGCCACCATTTGGATTGGTCCAGGTACCAATGCCAAGAGGAGCCAGTTCTCTTTCCAGCACTTCTTTCACTGCTTCAAATTTTGGTCTCATGCTGGCTGCATGTTTTTTCATTTGCTCCTTAATACCATCAATATTTTTATAATACTTCACATGACGAAGCTGATTGATTTTATCATAGCCGATAGTCTGGATTGTCATGCCCTGACGAATCCACTCTAAGTTTTCTTTAGAAGTAGCAACTGCCGCAATACCTGCACCTGCAAAGCTAATCTTAGAAGTAGAGCAGAATTCAAATACCAGATTCGGATTTCCGGCTTTTTCGCACTCTGTCAAAATGTTTAATAAGCTATCGCTTCTATCTTCATATAAATCATGGATGCAATATGCATTATCCCAATAGATTCTGAAGTCACCGGCCGCAGGTTTTAAATTAGCAAATCTACGAACAGTTTCATCGCTGTATGTGTATCCCTGTGGATTGGAATACTTCGGCACACACCAGATGCCTTTTACGGCAGGATCGGAAGAAACATACTTCTCTACCAAATCCATATCAGGGCCATCTTCATGCATCGGAATGGTAATCATTTCAATGCCAAAGTACTGGCAAATCTTAAAGTGTCTATCATATCCGGGTGCCGGACATAAAAACTTCACTCTATCCAGTCTGGCCCAAGGAATACCTCCACACACACCCTGTGTCATGGAACGCTCTACTGTATCAAACATGATGTTCAGGCTTGCATTACCCATTACAATAACCTGTTCTGCTTTCGCACCAATCATGTCACCAATCAGCTGACGTGCCTCCATGATACCGTATAAAGTACCATAGTTACGACAATCATATCCGTCTTCTGACTGCAATAAGTCCTTGCTGGTCAGCACATCCATCATCGGCATTACGGTGTCAAGTTGTTCGCTACATGGCTTACCTCTAGACATATCCAGCTGCAATCCCTTTGCCTTCTCTTCTTCAAACTGCTTTTGCAGTTCTGCATAAGTAGCCTGTAACTCTTCTTTGGACATTTCCTGATAAGTTTTCATCGACGCTCCTCTTTCTCCCTGTTTTCCTCATATTGTATGATTGTATACAATCATACAACCTTATTAATCGATATTTTACAATATCCCATATAGAAAAGCAACAAAAAAAGCTGCCGTTCGAATGATTTCTCACTCGAAACGGCAACTCTTCATCGTCTTATTTTGCGTAGTCGATTGCACGACTTTCTCTGATGATATTGACTTTGATCTGACCCGGATACTTCAATTCAGCTTCAATCTTCTTTGAAATATCTCTAGCCATCAGTACCATGTCTGCATCAGATACTTGTTCAGGAACTACCATGATACGAATTTCTCTACCAGCCTGAATAGCAAAAGATTTATCAACACCTTTGAAATTGTTTGCGATTTCTTCTAATTCTTTTAAACGTGTGGTATATGTCTCTAAGTTCTCTCTTCTCGCGCCCGGTCTAGCTGCAGAAATCGTGTCAGCTGCCTGTACGATACATGCTATAAGGCTTGTAGGCTCTACATCACCATGATGAGACTCTACAGCATTGATAACAATTGGAGATTCTTTATACTTACGACACAAATCAGCACCCAGCTGAACGTGAGAACCTTCCATTTCGTGATCAACTGCTTTACCGATATCATGTAATAATCCGGCACGCTTTGCAGTTCTCACATCAAGGCCCATCTCAGCAGCAAGTAATCCAGCAATCTGAGAAACCTCTACAGAATGTCTAAGCACGTTCTGACCATAACTGGTTCTGAACTTCATCTTACCAAGAAGTCTGACAAGTTCCGGATGAATACCGTGTACACCAACTTCCAGTGTTGCGGATTCACCAGCTTCTTTAATCTGCTGATTAACTTCTTTCTGTGCTTTCTCTACCATCTCTTCGATACGAGCTGGATGGATACGGCCATCGATAATCAACTTCTCAAGAGCGATTCTTGCTACCTCTCTTCGGATTGGATCAAATCCGGAAAGAACCACTGCTTCCGGTGTATCATCGATAATCAAATCTACACCTGTCATGGTCTCTAAGGTACGGATATTACGTCCCTCACGACCAATGATTCTACCCTTCATCTCATCACTTGGAAGCTGTACTACGGAAATAGTAGCTTCAGATACATGATCAGCTGCACATTTCTGAATAGCTGTGATAATGTATTCCTTTGCTTTCTTTTCTGCTTCCTCTTTTGCCCGTGTTTCCATCTCTTTGATCATAACAGCGGACTCGTGTTTCACATCATCTTCAACAATTTTCAACAAGTATTCTTTTGCTTGTTCAGAGGTTAAACCGGAAATTCTCTCCAGTTCCTGTACTCTTTGCTCATTCAGCTTCGCAATTTCAGCTTTCTGTTTTTCCAGAGACTCTTCTCTAGCTACCAGACTTGCTTCTTTTTTCTCAATTGCATCGGCTTTCTTCTCAACGTTTTCTTCCTTCTGCTGGATTCTACGTTCGTATCTCTGAACTTCCGCACGACGTTCTTTGGTCTCTTTCTCTAATTCATTCTTACTGCGAATGGATTCTTCTTTGAGTTCCAATTCTGTCTCGCGCTTCTTCGTCTCAGCAGCACGTAAGGCTTCGTCAAGGATGGCTCTCGCTTGCTCTTTTGCATTTCCGACCTTTTTCTCGCCCTGAACTTTTTGATTCAGTTTGATAGCCAAAACTACAACTACAATCAAGAGAATGACCGATACAGCTGTCAAAATATACGTAAGCATGTACAGGAGCACCTCCTTATTCAATTTTCATTGTACGAATATCTATATCATCACCTAAAAGAGTGGTGAATAGCATAAGTATCAACATTTAAATTTTATATGTAAATATGCTGTATGTCAAGGATGAGAAGGCTTCATCTTTCATGAAAATACACAATATCAGTAGTCCTCTCCGCGAAGAACACGAGATATGGTATCTCCGGAAAACCCCTTGCGATAAAGGAAGGCTTTCATTTTTTGAACCTCTTCATAGGTGGCAGTTTCCATGTCAAAATGCTTTTTGGCAAGAAGCTGCCTAATCAAATTCTCTTCCGGCGGAATCTGGTCCACTTCTGCCACTTTCCTATAAGCTTCCTCTATCAGATCTGCCGAAATACCCTTTTGCATCAGGTCCTGCTTAATGCGCATCTTGCTTCTCTTATCACACTGATAACGAATGTAGTCCTGCGCATAAGTCAAATCATCTACATAATGAAAACTTTCCACATAGGCCACAGCTTCTTCAGCAAGTTCTTCCGAATAAAAACCAAGAAGCAACTTGTCTTTGAGTTGCTTCCTGGTATATGTCTTGGTCTTTAAGAGTTCCATAGCTCTTAGTTTCGCTCGCTTACTAAGAAGAACTTCTGTAATATATGCATAGTCCTCCCCGGCAAGCTCTTCACCCTCTGTGACCCGATATTCTTTTAATTCCTTGCGATACAGTAAAAAAGCAAATTCACCATCCAGATATACTTTAAAGCGATTTCTGGTATAAGGCTCTAACTTCGTCACAATCATAGGAATCCCTTTTATTTATCTTCCTTCTCATCTGCCACTTCTGCATCAGTAGCCGGTGCAAATTTCTCTCTGACTTTTGCTTCGATTTCCTGACAGATTTCCGGATGATCCTTCAGATACTGTTTCGCGTTCTCACGGCCCTGTCCAATCTTATCGCCGTTATAGGCAAACCAGGCCCCGCTCTTATCTACGATATCCATATTTACAGCATTGTCTAAGATATCTCCTTCTTTGGAAATACCTTCGCCAAACATAATATCAAACTCTGCTTCCTTAAATGGAGGTGCAATTTTATTCTTTACAACCTTTACTCTGGTACGGTTACCGATTACTTCACCGCCCTGCTTCAAAGATTCAATACGACGTACATCCATACGTACAGAAGAATAGAACTTCAGAGCACGACCACCTGTGGTAGTCTCCGGATTACCAAACATAATACCCACCTTCTCACGAAGCTGGTTGATAAAGATAACAGTACAATTGGACTTGCTGATAACAGCAGTCAGCTTACGAAGTGCCTGAGACATTAATCTCGCCTGAAGACCTACGTGAGAATCACCCATATCTCCATCAATCTCTGCCTTTGGTACCAAGGCTGCTACAGAGTCTACTACAATCAAATCAACTGCGCCGGAACGCACCATAGTCTCTGTAATCTCTAAAGCCTGCTCACCGGAATCCGGCTGAGAAATATAAAGGTTATCAATGTCTACACCAATATTCTTTGCATAAACAGGGTCCAGGGCATGCTCTGCATCGATAAATCCTGCAATACCGCCTCTCTTCTGTACTTCTGCAATCATGTGCAAAGTAACAGTGGTCTTACCGGAAGACTCCGGACCATAAATCTCAACAATACGTCCCTTAGGAATACCACCAAGTCCCAGTGCAATATCCAGGCTGAGGGAGCCGGTAGGAATCGTCTCAATATTCATATTGGCAGCAGAATCCCCAAGCTTCATAACGGTACCCTTACCGTACATCTTATCTAACTGTGCCAGTGCTGCTTCTAATGCTTTTTGTTTTTCTGAATTATCCATATTCTCTCCTTTTGGAACGCTTGTTCCTCACTAATAACTAATTTAAAACAAGCGTTCGAAATTGTCAATAGTTTTTCTGAATTTCTTTTCTCATATTCAAACAGGAAGTCGGATGCTCGAATGAGCTCCCATCATCGGAAGGACGACTATCCTACTATACCAAACTTTTTGCAATTAAGCAAATGCTTCCAGGAGCAGCTGGTAAGCCTTCTCTACCGCAGCATTTCGTACTTCTTCTCGGTTTCCGGAAAACACATATCGATAAGATTTCACCGACTCCGGAGTGGCTACTCCGATATAGACGGTACCTACCGGGTTTTCTTTCGTTCCACCCGTAGGTCCCGCATATCCGGTTGTGGATAATGCATAATCTGCACCGGCTTTTTCCTTGGCTCCTTTTGCCATCTGTTCCGCTACAATGCCACTGACTTCTGTATAAGCTTCTATGGACTCTTCTTTTACACCCAGGACCTTGCACTTTTGCGCATTGGAGTATGTAACAAAAGAAGCTTCGAAAACCTCCGAAGCTCCTGATACATTTACAAGGCCGGCAGCCAGTAAGCCACCGGTGCAAGACTCAGCAAAAGAAATATGTGCTCCTTTTGATTTTAAGGCAGTCACCAGTTTTTCTTCTAATTCTGAAGTCATGTTATTCCCTCATTACGTCTTTATTTTTAACTAAGTAATCAACCAATGAAATAATGGTCAGTGCAAGCGCTATCCACATCACAATCGTGGTCAGTAAAGATAACTGTGGGATATTTGCAATCATTAAAATGACCATAATCATTTGGAAGGTGGTCTTGAATTTGCCCCAGTAGCTGGCAGCAATCACTACGCCATTGTCACTGGCCACCAGACGAAAGCCACTGATGATAAACTCTCTGGCGATGATAATCAGCACTACCCAGGATGGGATTCTCTCTAAATCAATCAGGCAAATCATGGCGGAACAAACAAGTAGTTTGTCTGCTAAGGGATCCATAAACTTCCCGAAGTTGGTCACCAGATTATACTTTCTGGCAATCTTGCCGTCCAATAAATCCGTCAGGCTGGCAACCACAAAGATAACCAGTGCAATCCATTTAAATGCCGGATTCTGATCATCCAGCAATAAAAATACTACAAAAAAAGGAATCAGAAATACTCGAAATAGGGTGAGTTTATTAGGTAAATTCATATCCTGCTCCAATCTTAATCTAATAATTTTGCTTCCAGATCGTATTCCTTGGAATCGGTAACTTCTACCATTACCATATCTCCGGTCTGAAGCTCTCTGTCACTGTAGACAAATACCATGCCATCGATGGCCGGTGCATCCATGTAGCTTCGTCCCACATATACATCATCTTCCGGCAAAAAGCCTTCGATCAGGACTTCCATTTTGGTGCCTACTTTACGCTCTGCCTTTTCAAACGCCACTGCCTGCTGCAATTCCATCAGTTCATCTCTACGGGAAGCCTTCACTTCTTCCGGAACCTGATTTGGCATGGTGGCCGCCGGAGTATCCTCTTCCGGTGAATAACAGAACACACCTAAGCGATCGAATTCCATTTCATTCACAAAGCGATACAGTTTCTCGAAATCTTCCTGGGTTTCTCCCGGGAAGCCGGAAATCAATGTGGTACGAAGACAAATATCCGGGATCTCCTCTCTTAATTTGGCAACCATCTCTCGAAGCTCTGCTTCAGAAGTACGACGTGCCATACGAGACAGAATCGCATCACTGGCATGCTGAATAGGCATATCCAGATAATGACAAATTTTCGGTTCTTCTTTCATAACCTGAATGAGTTCTTCCGTAATTTCTTCCGGATAGCAATATAAAATACGAATCCAGCGAAGGTCTTCAATGGCGCAAAGCTCTCTTAAAAGCTCAGGCAACGCCTTATGTCCATATAAATCAACGCCGTATACTGTAGTCTCCTGCGCCACTAAAATCAGTTCTTTTACGCCGGATGCTACCAATTCACGGGCTTCTTTTAACAAGACTTCCTTTGGTACAGAACGATAGTCCCCACGAATCTTCGGAATAATACAGTAAGTGCAGTGTTTATCACATCCTTCTGCTATCTTCAAATAAGCAAAATGACCGCCTGTGGTTACGACACGTTTTTGGCCATATACAAGCGGTGCATTGATATCATTGATGTGATTCTCTGATTTCCCTTGTAATATTTCGTCGATAGCGTCTACGATTTGATTGATATTGGTGATACCTAAGATGGCATCCACTTCCGGAATTTCTTTCTGTACTTCTTCTTTATAACGCTGGGCTAAACATCCTGTTACAATCAAAGCTTTTAATTGTCCGGACTTTTTAAGTTCAGCCATTTCCAGGATATTCTCGATGCTTTCTTCTTTTGCATCCCCGATAAAGCAGCAGGTATTGATTACCACAATATCCGCTTCCTGCTCATCATCTGTGAATTCATATCCTCGATCTTGAAGAAGACCAATCATCATCTCGGAATCAACCAGGTTCTTATCGCATCCAAGAGAAGTAAATAGAATCTTATTCTTCATCATCACTAATAATGTGGATCTTTCCTTGCTCTAATTCTTCTACTGCAATGCTAAGAGGTTTTTTGCCTTTGCTATCAGCAACCAAAACATCATCTCCTGCGATAATCTGACGAGCTCTCTTTGCAGTAGCCATAACGATAGAATAACGGGAGCTTACAACTTTCTCCTGTCCTTCTTCTACGCCGCTGTTTACGACCTTCATCAGGTCCATATAAGATGGATGTAACATAATTATTCTCCTTTCGCCATTTGGCTTAACTCATTTTGAATCTCTGTGATAAAGTTTGTATTATTACTCGGTCTATGATGGGCGGATTCGATAATCGCGTGCAATTCTTTGACGCAAGTGTCCAGGTCATCATTTACCACGATGTAATCATATTTGGAAATGTACTGTGCTTCTTCGGCAGCTCTGCGCATACGCTTTTCTACTACCTCAGGAGTCTCTGTACCACGACCTACCAGTCGTTCTTTTAATATTTTACCACTTGGTGGCAAAACAAACACTAAAACTGCTTCCGGAAATTTCTCTTTTACCTTCAATGCACCCTGTAATTCAATCTCCAAAAGTACATTCTTGCCGGCAGCTCTTTGACTGTTGACGTAGTCCTTTGGTGTACCGTAGTAATTCTCCACATAGCAGGCGTACTCAATCAGGCCGTCCTCTGCTATGGTCTTCTCAAACTCTTCTTTAGAAACGAAGAAATACTCTCTTCCGTGCTCTTCTCCCGGTCTAGGGTTTCTAGTGGTCATGGACACGGATAAAGCGTAATTATCATAATCGGCAATCAGGCGCTTCATCAAAGTACCTTTACCGGTTCCCGCGAATCCGGAAACAACTACAAGCAAACCGTCTTTTTGCATTTGCTCTTCCTCCTTCAGCGCAGTTTATTCAATATTTTGAATCTGCTCTCTTACTTTCTCGATATCATTCTTCAGCTCAATGGCTTTATTGCTTGTCTCTAAATCTGTGGTCTTAGACAAAATGGTATTGGACTCTCGATTCATCTCCTGCGCGATGAAGTCAAGCTTACGTCCGCAGCTGCCACCGGCCAAAAGGGTCTTTCGTGCACCGTCGATGTGGCTACGCAGTCTGACAATCTCTTCATCAATGCAAACTTTATCCGCAAAGATGGTCACTTCTGTCAGCACGCGGGATTCATCCACTTTGACATCCTCAGAAAGCTCTTTGATTTTAGTAAGCATCTTCTCTTTATAGTCGGAGATAATCTGTGGTGCTCTATCTGCCACAAAATCCACAAGCTCCAACATATGATCCAGCTTTGCAACCAAATCCTTCTGCAGATTCTCCCCTTCAATCTCTCTGGCCTTTACGAATTCTTCTAATGCAGAGTCTAAAGCCTTCTGCAAGATATGCCAGGTCTTCTCTTCATCTAAATGGAGTTCGTCCATGGTCAGGACTTCCGGACATCTGGCAAGCTTCGCAACCGTTAAGTCATTTTCCAAGCCAAAGTCCTCCGCGATTTGCTGGTAATACTTCACATACTCAGCAGCCAAATCCTTATTATAAGAAAGGGGTGCCATACCATCTCCAAATACGTCATAGGAAATGAACACATCCACTTTACCACGCTCGATATATTTCTTTAACTCAGCGCGGATTGCACTTTCATAGGGATTCAATGCCTTAGGCATCTTCAGTCCGGCCTCGAGATAACGATGGTTCACAGACTTCAGTTCTACCGTAAATTTGATATTCTCTTCGGCAAGTTCACATCTGCCAAAGCCAGTCATACTTTTTATTTTCATGCTCATCTTCTCACTTCTTTTGTGATTTTTGCACATCAGTTTATTATAGTTGACAGCGCAAAAGCAGTCAAGGTAAACTTGTATTTAGCCTTGAAAATATGGCGCTTTATAAAGAAAAAGGAGCAACAAAGAAAGTGGCATTTGACGGATTTACTTTATGCGGAATTACAACAGAATGCAAGAACCTTTTAGTAGGTGGTCGTATTGCAAAAATCGCCCAGCCTGAAAAGGATGAACTTCTGCTGACAATTAAAAATGTAACCGGGCAATTCAGGCTGGTGCTTTCTGCCAGTGCGTCTCTGCCCCTGATTTATCTGACGGAAGAGAATAAAAAAAGCCCGCTGACAGCTCCCAACTTCTGCATGCTGCTTCGCAAGCATATTCAAAACGGAAAGATTTTGGACATCACCCAGCCGGGTCTTGAACGAATCATGCAGATTCATATTGAGCACTTAGATGAAATGGGTGACTTATGTCATAAGACCCTTCTCATCGAAGCCATGGGCAAACACAGTAATATCATCTTTGTGGATGAAGATCAAACCATCATTGACTCCCTAAAGCACATCTCCGGACTGGTTAGTTCTGTTCGAGAGGTTCTGCCGGGGAAGCCTTACTTCATCCCACAGACTACCAATAAATTAGACCCGGTAAATCTCTACGAAACAGGTAATACCGATGCTTTTTATCAAGCGGTATTCGGGAAAGCAGAGCCACTCTATAAAGCAGTGTATACTGCTCTTACCGGCTTTTCTCCCATTATGGCCCAGGAGCTTTGTTTAAGAGCCGGTCTGGATGCAGACCAAAGCGCTCTCACCTTTAGCCAGGCTCAGCAGGAAGATATGCAAAATGCTTTCTTCCACATGATGGAAGATGCTTTAGAAGGTCGCTTTGAGCCTACCATCTTTTATGAAAACGGAAAGCCTGCAGAATACGCAGTGCTTTCTTCCAAGCTTTTTGCTGCCGATCAAAAGAGAACTTGTGAGAGCGTATCCGAGCTACTGCGCTCCTACTATGCAGAAAAAGAAACCATCACAAGGATTCGCCAAAAGTCCGCTGACTTAAGACGTATCGTTCAAACTGCTTTAGAGCGTACCGTAAAAAAATATGACTTACAGTGCCAGCAAATGAAAGACACCGAAAAACGGGAAAAATACAGAATCTACGGTGAGCTTTTGCACACCTATGGATATGAGGCGAAACAGGGTGATAAATCTTTAAAGGCTTTAAACTACTATACAAACGAAGAAATCACCATTCCTTTGGACCCGCAGCTTACAGCTGCTGAAAATGCCAAAAAGTACTTCGCTCGTTACGATAAATTAAAACGTACCTACGAGACCCTTTCTGAACTTACAAAGGAAGTACATGACGAGATTCTCTATTTGCAAAGTGTCAGCAATGCCTTAGATATGGCGTTGAAGGAAGAAGACCTTACAGAAATCAAGGAAGAGCTCATCTCTGCCGGTTATATCAAGCGAAAAGGTGGCACCAAGAAAGAAAAGATTACCAGCAAGCCCTACCACTACCTAAGCCCGGACGGCTTCCACATGTATGTAGGGAAGAATAATTTCCAAAATGATGCCCTTACCTTCCAATTTGCCACAGGAAATGACATGTGGTTCCACGCCAAAGGCATTCCCGGATCCCACGTCATCGTGAAAACCGAAGGAAAAGACCTTCCGGATTCTGCTTATGAAGATGCAGCAAGACTAGCCGCTTACTACTCCAGTGCCAGAGAGCAATCCAAAGTAGAAATTGACTATACCCGCAAAAAGGAAGTCAAAAAGCCACCGGCAAGTAAGCCCGGCTTTGTCATCTACCATACCAATTACTCTATGGTAATCGATACGGATATCAGTGGTTTAGAACTACTATCCAACTGATTTTAGGCATCATAAAAGGCCGTTACTTTTGTAGCGGCCTTTTTGCATGCTTATTTATATTCTACTTTTACAGAATAATCCGGGGCTACTGCTTTCACCACCGGCTCATAAATCTGACCTACCATAGCAAGTGCCTGGTCGTCTGCCACCTGTCCACTGGTAGCCGTATCAAACTCGTTTTTCAGTTTCTGCTGAAGTTCTTTTTCCAAAGCTACGTAGTCATCTACAGTTAAGGCAAGCTTCCCAAAAGCAAGAAACCCATTCTGCTGCCCACTGACTTCAATTTTGCTTGGGTCGATTTCGATAGCGTCTAAATAGGGATGATCAATTCGAATCGTCAGCACCTTCTGATCCGGATCATCCACCAGGCAATCCTTCGTGAGTTTATCTAAATCCACCACAAACTGACCTCTTGCCTTGTAAGTCACGTCTTGATTCTGCATCAAAGAATCCCAATTCACATCTCGAATCTTACTCTTTTGAATGGTTGCCGTAACAGATGCTTCCTGTTCTAATACCACAAGCTTTCTGGTCTCTTGCGGCGCTGACAAAATCACATCTGCAAAGGATACCTTGGCATGGCTATCCGGCAGAACAATCTCATTTGGCTGTAAGTTTCCGATATCATCCTGATAAGTTCCTGCATCTGCCTTTGTAGCATTTCGAAACACCAAAAGTACCACAAGGGTAGCCAGAATCAGAACCACACATCCTATCTGCAATAGTCTCTTTTTCACTCTGTTTCCTCCTTTGATGTGCTAAGCTTTTTCAGCATGGCAAAGGCTGATTTATTGGTAACTGAATAAAAAGAGTTAAACTGAAAGAGCTGATTGATCAGCCAGATCAAAAATACAAAGGTAATCACCGGAATCACCAGACTTGTTACCACTAAAATAGCAACGGAATGAATGCACTTTTTCACCAGATTACTAAAGTAATCAAAGAGCTCCTTTACACCACTGATGGCTGTCTGAAACACATTCGAAACCTTGTCAAAGAAGCTGGCATCTGCATTTCCCGTGGAAGAAATCTCATCCACCTGATCTGCTCCTGTTTCTGCAGTAGAAATGGTATCCTGCACGTAACCCATATAGCTACTACCCAGTTTGTCAGACAAAGCAGTTCCGCAAGGCACCACCAGTACCACTGCCAAAGAAAGTGCCACTAATTTCGTACCAAAGGATTTAAAGATCTCCTTTTTCGTCAGTACATACAGCCCATAGAAAAGACATGCACAGGGAATCACATAGGCAAATACCATAGGAACTCCCTCCAGCACAATCATCTTTTCCAGAAAAAGCATACCCAAAATCAAAATCACATACTCACTCAGTTCCGCCAGCTCTTCTGCCAGCGGTGTAGCATAGTCATCCGGCAGAAGGGTAATGCCTACCGATACAGCCAGCGTAGCACCTGAAAACTTCATCACTGTGTCCTTCGTTTCATCCAGCTTTTCTACGGAATGGGAAAAGAATCCCAACTCAGTCGCTTTATTGGCACATACAAAGATAGAAAAAACAGCCAGAAATACAAGTAGCAAAACCAACAGTATTTTCTTCAGTGCTTTTTCATCCGAAACAAATTTCCAATGATTCATTGTCCATTCCCCCTATTTATCTTTAAACGGTTAGTTGTCGTTCTATTTCAGGGCCCCACCATTTCATATAGCCGGCCTTGGTTGGGTGGATAGCATCTGCCATATAAAGGTTTCGATTTGCTTCCGAAATCGCGTTAAAAGAGTCACTTGTCCACAAATCAAAGACGCCAATGCCCCATTTTTTCTGAATCTGGAATAGTCTATCCACCATGGTTTCATAGTGCGCATTGTCATATCTTGCATTGGTATAGAAGTATACCGGACAGTTCCAGTTCTTTTTCGCATAGGCGATGATATACTCCATAGCACCGGTGATAGTCATGGTGTCATAAGCCTCTAAATCCAGTGCATCCCATCCTGCTGCCCCATCACATTCTGCTGCCACACTATCTGTAAAATCACCAAGAGACAACCTCAAGTTGGCATCATTGGTAGAAAGCTGGCATATCATCAAATCAAACTTCTCAGAAGCATCATACTTCTTTAAGCGATTCACATAGGAAATCTCTTCTCTATCCACCAGAGTCGTACCGCTAACGGCTTCCTTCACGGAAGTACATCCGAATCTTTTGCTAAAATACTCCGGCAAACCATCCTGCATGGAGGCATACCCATAAGTGACAGAAGAGCCTAAAAACAGCACCTTCTTTCCTGCCAGTTTGTGGCCAGGCAAAGTCTCTAAATGCTTGGAAGAAAAGGCGTCCTTATTTCCTTCTAACAAAAACATCCCTACCTGATTGATTATATCGGCTAAAAGATGAATATTATGAACCGTGTTGTCTGTTTCTAAGGAATGATTGGCATCCTTTACCTGTTCTAAGGTAAAGCCAAATTTCTCCTTGGCTTCAAAAACTTCCTCATCACTGCACCATGGATCCTTTGTGCCATGAAACACCACATTTGGTCCTTCAGTCAGATAGGAAAATGTCTGGGGTACCGGTGTGAACACCACCTGTCTGGCTGGAATACTGTGATCTAACGCATACTTACTTGCCACAACCGTACCGATACTTTTCCCGATGAAAACCACTTCCTGATAGTCCGCAAAAACTACAGTAGCAAGTTGCTCTTCTGTTTGGCTATATGCCTGACGAAACACCTCTTTTTTCTGTGCTTCATCGTCCTTTACAGCCCCGGCATTTTTATCCAAAACATAGCTTACTTCCACCACTTCATAGCCACGTTCCTTTGCCAGTTTCTTTCCGTGATACAACAGCGGCTTATCATTGTGATATCCCATTCCCGGAAAAATCACTGCCAGTTTCTCTCCCATGTTCTCCTCTTGTCCTTTCCTGCATAACTGTCATTTACCATAACTATAGCATGCCCTGCAGTTTCCCTCCATAGTTTCTGTATAAAATGCGACACGCAAAAAGCCCGAAGTTTCCTCCGAGCTTTCCTGCTTTATAAATATGCACTTTCTACAGGGCCTAAATAAGAATCTCTTATTTCCGCACTAGGATTCCATAATACAATCTTCTCCAGTACCACTGCAGGGTCCTTTGCATAGATACGAATCCGATTTTCTCCCTTTTGTAAAGGCAGTTTGCAGGTTGCGATGTGGATTTGATCCAGCACGCCTTTGCTCCAGCTTTCACTCTTCCAAGGGACAAATCCTTCATCCGGTATGGTATTGATACTGATTGTGGCCGCATCATTGATCTGCAAAAAGACCTCCATCTTTCCTTTGTACACCGCCGGATTCGAAGCAGAGGCATACAGCATGCAGGTATAATCTCCGGCTTCTTTGGCAAATACAGGATAGTCGACCCATGGAGCCTCTTCATAAGTATCAAACCGTAAAGTCTGTGGATAGGCTTTGATACCGCCTACCGTCTTTCCATAGTCTTCCAGTACTTGATACTTTGCCTTGCCGCCTTTGCTTTCTGCAAAATGCGGAGCCTCTATACTGATGCATCCATTTTCTTCTATGAAGCATGTCTCCTTTGTAGCAGATACATCTACACATTCTACCAGCAGTTTCACATCTACTTTGGTAACACTGCCGCCATTTTCAGATTCATCTGCCACAATCTCACAGTCATCTCCGTAGACTACCACATAGGCTTCCTTCTCTCCCTTCCACTTGGAAGCATCCACCTTAATTTCATAGCGAATGGTATCTTCCAGGGTAAGAGGTTGATTCTTTTCCACCGGATTGCCTTCTTTCGTAACTACCTGAATCCAATCTGCCTCCCAATCGATTCGGTAGGTTAGATTCTTTTCGCCACCGTTGGCCACTTCGATGGTACCACCCGCTTCCTTAAGGGTCTTGCCGTCTTTGCAAATCATCTGCATAGGCAGAAGGATTTCATGTCTGGTCCAGCGGTTTGCATTGGTACAGTCGTCCACATCGATACGACTTACAAGAAGCCTGCTGTCCTCTAAAGGATAATAGGTACCGGTGGTTGGATAAGTCCAGCGTTCCTCATTCCAGTTATGATAACCGATATGGGCCACAGACTGCATATGATTCCACTTGCCACCGTTGCGACTGTGGTATTCCTTTACCAGATTTCTTTCTTTCCGGATGTTCTCTTCCACCAGTTTTGCAAAGACATTTGCTTCCTTCTTTCCCTGCTTTGCATACAGGTGATTCAGTCCTGCATAGATTTGCAATCTGTTAATGGCTGCTACAGACTCTACCGGATAGTATAAAAGCTGATAGAAGCACTCTACTAACCGGGAATCGGAACCCTTTACCTTTTCATAAAGGGCTTCTGTATCATTTGTCAGCTGACGGATTTCCTCCAGCATACGCTCTGCTTCCAGTTCATGTACCGGATGATAGGTTTCACTGGATAAAGGCTCCGGTCTACACTTTCCATTGATGCTGACATACTGACTTGCCAGTCTGGCTGCTTCCTTTGCTATCTCAGCGTCAAAGCCCTGCAAGCGGAAGAAATGCTCTGTATATGCCTGTGTCTGATTGATGGCGTCTGTTCCCCATTTGGAGAAGTCGTAAGCTAAGTCCATGAAATAACTAAGAGGTAACTCTTGGTTCTTGATATCTCCCACATTTACGATCCAGGCTGACTGAATGCCAAAATCATAAGCCATGGTAAGTTGTTCCCACACCTTTGCAAGGGGAGAGGTATTGATCCACAGATAGGATACCGGACTGCCAAAATAGTCAAAGTGATAGTACATACCAAAGCCACCCGGGTGCTTTCTAAGGGTATCATCCGGCAGAGTACGGACATTGGCAAAGTTGTCATCACACAGCATCATGATGTCATCTTTCAGCACATCCCAATCCTTTAGTCCTGCTGTTTTCTCATCTCCATAGAAGTAGTCTTCCACTTCCTTATAGATAGCAAGAAGCTGTGGATGTTCGGATGGTGCATACTTGGAAATCAGTTCCTTTTGCACCTTAATGGCTGATTTTAATACATTGATATTATCTTCTAGTGTGGCATCTTCCGGCATCAGGTAGGAGTCATTTTCTCCTCGCATACCGATGGTAATCAGATTTTCGAAATCCTTATTTCGAATCAAACCATCTTTCCAGAATTCTGTGATACCCTCTGCATTAGAGAGAAAGCTCCACTCTGTACCATATTGGGGATTTTCCCATCTCAGTCTTTGGAACTCCTGACCGGATCTGCAACAAGGCTCATGATGGGAAGCTCCCACTACGATACCCATTTCCGTAGCCAGTCTTGCATTCTCAATGTGATCCAATGTGAAATCAGACCGCCACATAGCCGGCCATAGATAGTTGCCCTTCAATCTCAAAATCAATTCAAATATTTTTTCATATAGTTCCGGGCCCGGTCTGATACTGCCGTACTTTTCCTTCGCCCAGTTTCCAAAGCAAGGTTGTTCATCGTTGATGAAGAGCCCTCTGTATCGCACTGAAGGTTCAGGGGAGGTGATACAGACGGTCTCATCAAACTCAATTTCAGACAAATGCTTGGGGGTTGCATCTGCCCAAAAATACCAGGGAGATACTCCCATGGCCTCGGAAATATGGAACATACCGTAGATACAGCCACGTTTATCGCTACCGGCGATTACCATGACCTTCTGTCCTTCATAGAAGGTATCCTCAGCAAAGAAAACCTGGTAGCACTCTCGTTTACCGATCAGTGCATTTGTTTTGGGATACTTGTTTAGAAGGAGGCTCTTACCAGTAATACCCACCAGAATAACAGTCTCTGCATGTTCCGGTATCTGTCTAGCAATTTCAGGGGTTTTACCTGTCACCTTTCTCACATCGTCAGCGAAAATGCCTGTCATTTTTCCAAGTTCTTTTTCAAGGTTTTCTTCTAAAACGATGGTTGCCAGGTTCCCCTGGGAAATAAGTGTAAAATTCATAGTCATCATCCTTTGGACATTCTATTCTTTCACAACACCAAATCCTAATATGGTAAAGGCTGTACGAATAGGATCTTCGTCCACTACCACTTCTACCACATGATGGGCTGTTTCTTTTTCATCCACCACGATGAGCGGATTGCAGTGACACCATCTGTTGATATACGGATCTAAATCCCGGACAAACTTGCCATCTACATATACCTTTGCTGTAGCAGCATCTATTTCTCCGGAATCCTTCATAATCAGCACCAGGGCTTTGCAGTCGATTTCCATACGGAAAGGCTTATGCTCACAGGTCTTACCATCATACATCCAGTTATAAGGGAACTGTGGTGATACAGTTAAATCCATATTTCTCTCAACGGACTGAAGTACTGTATCTGTCAGGGTGAATCCGCCCTCTTCTATGGTAGCTAAGTCGGTGTTGTCTTTCTTATCCAATAAAAGCACCTTGTCAAAGGTATTTCCGATTGCCGGTGCCAAAGAAAGGTCTAATGTATCTGCCTCTTTTTCTTTCTCTAATGCCTTCTTCACTGCATATACGATACAGTCTGCCATCACCTGGTGACCCAAATTCGTAGGATGAAACACATCGTAGAAATACTGACTCTTGGTCATAATACGGGTTTCTCTATCATAGAATTGAGGGGTTACCGCATTCTTTAAGCTCACCATCGGAAGGTCATAGCGCTCTCCCACAGGTTTTAGACGGTCCTGCAAATTATAATCACTGGCAAACACGGAGAATAACAGAAGTACTGCAGGTTCATAAGGCAGTGCTAAAATCTTACGCACTAAACTTTCAAAGCATACGCCTTCTGTTTCGTCTCCTTCATCATTTACGGCAAATTCTACAATTACCAGGTCCGGTCTGTTTTTATCATACTCCAGTACATCCCGATTAAAGCGCAGCATTCCCAGTTCAGAAGGGGTACCGCCTACCCCTGCTTTGATATAATGGATATTCTCTCCATCTCCCAAAAGCTTTTTCAGTTTTAAGAAAGACTGGTAGGCATAGCACATGGTGTTGATTGGTGTGGCGCCGGCGCCCTGCGTAATGGATCCACCGATGTAAGCAATGGTCACATCTTCCCCACGTTTTGCTTTTTCTGCCATCTTCTGCAGTCTGGCTGCATTTCCCACCTGCATCAGAGACTTCTGAATCATGGCTTTGTACGCTGCTGACGAAGTATCCACCGGCTTTGCTTCTATCTGCTCCGGACCTTCAAAGCCGTCGTTTAAATAAAAGCGCACATTTAAATACGCCGTCTGTTCCGGTTTTGGAAAATGAATACGAATCTGTCCCGGCACGTCATCATCTTCCTGCCAGTCCACATCTTTTAAGTAAATGCGATGCTCACTTCCGTCAGCTTTTACAGTTGCTACGAGGTTTGCACCACCACCATATAAATCCTTCTTACCATACATCTGGAACACAAATTTCAGTTCTTCCTGATTCTCGCACTCCATAGAAATACCCACAGAGTGTACCAGTTTGCGGAAGCCTTCTACCGTTCCAAGCATCTCGATTTGACTTTGGTCTTTTACATTACCCACAAAGTCTGCGCTGCTTTTTAATCTTCCATCACTTTGATATAAGAAGCACACTCCGGTGCCATCCTCAGCCTTTGCACTAAAAATTTCCTTGTCCTTAATGATATAAAAATAAGGTCTGTTCTTCTCTGGATCTGTTGGCGCCTTTACTGTTTTCATGTCTTACCCTCTTTTTTATTATTCTAATCCAAATCCAAAATAGGTATTGGCATTTTCAAAGCTAATGCCACGTATCATTTCTTCTAAATAACGGTCCTCCTCCGGATACATACCATTTTCCACATAAGAACCGATATAATTACACAAAATTCGGCGGAAATACTCATGTCTGGTGTAGGACAAAAGTGATCTGGAATCTGTCAGCATTCCGATATGATTGCCAAGAGTTGATAAAGCGGCATAACTCTTTAACTGACTTTCCATACCTTCCATATGATCATTAAACCACCAGGCGCTACCATGCTGTATCTTACCTTTTATCCCTTCTTCAGCAAAACAACCAATGACACAGTCTATAGCCGCATTGTCGATAGGATTCAGAGAATACAGGATGGTCTTTGGCAAGCCCTCGCCCACGTTCATGGCGTCCAAAAGCTTTAATAGAGGTCTTGTATACGTTTCATTGTGCATAGAGTCGAAACCGGTATTGATGCCCATTTTCATAAAGGCCATGGTATTGGTATCTCTCACTACACCGAAATGCAGCTGCATCACCATATCTCTATCATGATACATCTTCGCCAGTTTGATCAGCATATAAGAGTCAAACTGTTTGCAGTCCATCACCGTAGCGTTTTCCCCTCTTCTGCATTTCTGGAAAATCGCTTCTGCTTCTGCCTGCGTGCAGGCTTCGAATCTGGCATCGAAAAGTCCATGATCCGATACCTTACAACCTCTGGCTACGAAATAATCAATTCGTTTCTCTAAGGCCTCTAACAGTGCGTCTATGGAATCAATCTCCACTTCTGCTGCAGCCGCCAGTTTATCGATATAGGAGTTCCAGGAATGCTTGTAAAGAGCGAGTACCTCATCCGGACGGAACGCCGGCAATACCACCGTATCGAAAGTAGTATCCTCTGCCAGTTTCTCGTGACAATGCAAGTCATCCAACGGATCATCTGTGGTACAAATCAATGCCACATTGGAGCGCTTAATCAGGCCTCTGGCAGAAAAAGAAGAATCGGAAAGTATCTCATTACAACGATTCCAGATTTCTTCTGCCGTATCCGGACCTAAGGTTTCCTTAATGCCAAAGTACCGCTTTAGTTCCAGATGAGACCAGTGATACAAAGGATTGCCCAAAAGTTTTGGCATAATAGAGGCAAAGGCCTCGAATTTCTCGTAATCTGAGCCATCCCCGGTAATATACTTCTCCGGAATGCCACACACGCGCATCTGTCTCCACTTATAGTGATCTGCAGACAGCCATAGTTCCGTCATATTTCGAAACTTTTTATCTTCCCATATTTCTTCCACCGGAATATGACAATGGTAATCAATAATCGGCACTTTCTTTACATCCGCATAGGCATGATACAGCCTGGATGCCGTTTTGTTTGAAAGCATGAAATCTTCATCTAAAAACTGACGCATTACATTCCTCTTTTATCTCTGTACTCTTCCCGAGCCATCTCCACCAGCCAGGTTCTCTACCTCTGCACGGGTCACATGGTTAAAGTCACCGGGAATCGTATGTTTTAATGCAGAAGCCGCTACTGCAAATTCCAGCGCGTCTTCCATTGATTTTTCATCTAATAAGCCACAAAGCAATCCTGCCGCGAAGCTGTCTCCACCACCTACACGGTCTACTATCGGTGTAATGGAATAGGTCTTGGAGTGATAAAACTTTCCACTCTCTCCATCCATGATACACGCACTCCAGCCATTATTGGAAGCAGAAATAGACTGACGCAAAGAAGATACCACATATTTAAAGTGGAACTTTTCTACCATCTGTTTAAAGATTTCTTCATAACCTGCTAGGTTCAGTTCCCCTTTTTCTACATTACTATTGGCTGCTTTGAAGCCCAGTACCTTTTCTGCATCCTCTTCGTTGCCGATGCAGATATCCACATACTGCATCAAATCGGTCATCACTTCTTTGGCTTTTTCGCTGCTCCAAAGTTTCTTTCTAAAGTTTAAATCTACGGATACGGTCACGCCATGCTTTTTGGCAGCAATCAGCGCTTCTTTTGTCAGCTTTGCTGCTGCATCACTGATAGCAGGGGTAATGCCTGTAAAGTGGAAGTGATCTGCATCCCGGAAAATCGCATCAAAATCAAAGTCTGCTCCTGAAGCTGTGGCCATGGAGCTGCCTGCCCTGTCATAGATCACATTACTTGGTCTCATGGCAGAACCGGACTCTAAATAATAAATGCCAAGTCTCTCACCACATCTTGCAATGTGATGGGTGCCTACTCCATATTTACGCAAAGCTGCTATAGCACAATCTCCCATAGCATGCTCCGGAAGTGCTGTCACAAATTCTGTTTCATATCCGTAATTGGAAAGAGAAACTGCTACATTGGCTTCTCCGCCACCATAGCATACGTCAAACTCATCTGCCTGAATCAGTCTCTCGTGATTCGGTGTAGAGAGTCTAAGCATGATTTCTCCCATGGTTACTACTTTTTTCATGCTCTTACCCTCCTAACGATTTCTACTGCTTCTTTTGTTTTTGCTTTGATAGAGTCAAAATCACCCTTTTCGATCATATCTGCCTTTACCATCCAGCTGCCACCGCAACACAGAATCTTCTGAAAGCCCAGATAATCTGCCAAATTGGCGGTGGAAATGCCACCGGTAGGCATAAATCTTACGGAAGTATAGGGAGCTGCCATCGCCTTTAGCATAGCAAGTCCACCGGCTTGCTCTGCCGGGAAGAACTTCAGCACCTCAAGGCCTCTTTTCACACACTGTGCCACTTCAGATGGCGTGATGCACCCCGGTACTACCGGGATATCTTTCTCTAAACAATAGTCAACGATTTCCGAGTCAAAGCCGGGAGCCACAATGAATTTCGCTCCTGCCTGTACGGCTCTTTCCACCTGGTCGATGGTGAGGACAGTTCCAGCCCCTACTACCATCTCCGGATGCGCCTCTACCATACGTCTAATGGATTCTTCCGCCGCTTCTGTACGGAATGTCACCTCTGCACAAGCAAGTCCTGCTTCGCAAAGGGCATCTGCCAAAGGTTCTGCAGATTCTGCAGACTCTAACACTACAACCGGAACTATCCCAAAGCTTCCCAGCTGTTCAATCACTGTATTCATACTAACCCCTCCAATGTCTTTCGTACGTTTCCTGCTCCCTGCATCTGATGAAAAAGATCCAGACAGCGCTGTCCCATAGAATCAGCAAACAAATCCACCAGGAACACATCCTGACGATGCAACACGTCTTCCGGAGATAATGCCTTTAATTCCTCCAATAATGGATCTGGACTCTGCTCAAATGCATTGCCCTTATCATCGATGCCCTGCAGATATCGCAAATACCCGGCAAATACAACAGGAATTAAGGTAAGACTCTCTGTGGAGAGGTCATTACGAGCTCGATATGCTTTTATGGTTTCCCCGAAACGAATGGCCAGTTTCTGAGAAGTATCACAGGCGATACGCTGTGGTGTATCCGGCATAAAAGGATTGGGCAAACGTTTCGTCAATACGGCTTCTAAGAAGTCTTCCGGCTTGATAATGCCTGGATTTACCACTACCGGCATACCTTCCTCATGTCCTAATTTGGTCACAAGCTTCTTTAATGTCTCATCTTCCATTTCATCATGGATGGTGGTATACCCTAGAAGGCATCCAAAGATAGCCAGTGCCGTGTGCAAAGGATTCAGGCATGTACAAACCTTCATTTTCTCTGTACGATCTACGGTTTCACGGTCCGTAAAGTAGATACCGCCTTTTTCCAGTGCAGGTCTACCATTTGGAAACAGATCTTCGATGACCAGATATTCCGTCTCTTCCGCGTTTACAAAAGGTGCCACATAGGTATTTTTCTTTGTGATAACAGGTTCCATATCTGCTACCCCATCCGCGATCAGCATCTCTTTGATTTTGTCATCCGGTCTGGGGGTGATTTTATCTATCATGGACAGCGGGAAGGATACCTTCTCTCCATTCTCTAAATAGTCTATAAAGCCCTGATCACAAAGGCCCTGTGTCAGGAAATCCTTTGCCATCAAAAGGCATGCTTCTTTTAACTTGTCTCCGTTGTGGCTGCAGTTATCCATGCTTACCATGGCTACCGGCAAAGCACCTGCTTTATATCTTTCCAGCAAAAGTCCTGTCACCTTTTTCATATAAGCAGCAGTCTTGTAGCCCTTTTCTGTAATGGTAAAGCTCACCATCTGCAGGGACGGAGCTCTGAAGATTTCTCGTAACCTGGCGATTTCTGTTTCGTTCTCTTCGTCTAACATACAAGATTCCATTACGGAACCAACTACCGTTTTTTCTACTGTTCCGTCTGCCTTTAAAGTAACCAGAATGCTGAATTCATCATGGGGTCTGTTATAGCTTTCCAGAATCTCATAATCATAGCCCTCTGCTACGATAAGGCCCGTGTCTAATACCCCCTGGTTTAACAGGGTTTGGCACACATTTGCCTGAAAAGCACGAAAGATATTACCTGCTCCAAAATGAATCCAGGTAGGATTTTCTTTTGTCCGCTTACTAACAGCTTCTCTGTCAAAGGTAGGAAGAGCATAGCCTTTTTTCTGCCAAGCTGCTGTATCTTTAAGTCCCTCTTTATTTAATGCTAGCATTTCTTTCTAACCTCTTTTCTGAGATTTGTCGATGGCTTCCCATAAGCCATTTAGATAAGTGGCGCCTAAGGCTCTATCATAAAGTCCGTACCCCGGCATTGCCACCTCGTCCCAAATCATACGACCGTGATCCGGTCTGATGGGACCTTCAAATTCTATATCATATAGCGCTTTCATGATTTCATACATATCGAAATCACCGTCCGAAGACAAATGCGCTGCTTCTTCAAAGTTATCATCTGAATGGAATTTCAGATTTCTCACATGAGCAAAATGAATTCTGCCCTTTAGTGCACGTATCATGGTAGGTAAATCATTTTCTCTGTTGGTACCATAGGACCCGGCGCAGAAAGTCACACCATTATGTGGATTATCTACCATCTTCATCATCCTCTGAATGTTTTCCAGATTGATAATGATACGAGGCAGTCCAAATACGGACCAAGCCGGATCATCCGGATGAATGGCCATATTTATATTATACGCATCGCACACCGGCATGATACGCTCTAAGAAGTATTTCAAATTCGCAAATAATTTCTCATCGTCTACGTCTTTATAAAGTGCAAAAAGCTCTTTGATTTTTGCCATACGCTCCGGTTCCCATCCCGGAAGGATAGCCCCATTGGCATCTCCGCTGATGGATGCAAACATTTTCTCCGGATCTAGTGCATCGATAGCTTCTTGCGTATAGGCAAGTACCGTGGAACCATCCGGGCGAACTCTTGCAAGTTCCGTTCTGGTCCAGTCAAATACCGGCATGAAATTATAGCATACCAGGTGGATATCCTCTTCCCCTAAGTTTTTGAGGGTTTCGATATAATTGTCGATATACAGGTCACGGTCTTCGCTACCGATTTTGATTGCATCATGAATGTTGACGGATTCGATGCCGGATATATGCAGTCCCGATGCTTCTACTTCCTCTTTCAAAGCTCTGATTTTTTCTCTCGTCCACACTTCCCCCGGGGTTGTATCATATAAAGTTGTGATGACACCGGTAACACCGGGAATCTGACGAATTTGTTTTAAGGTTACTGTGTCAAACTGGCTTCCGAACCAGCGAAGCGTCATTTCCATGATAGCTACTCTCCTGTTTTTCTTTTTTATAGTAAGACGCCCCATCCATGGAAAGACGGAGCGTCTTTAATAGGTAATATTATTCTACAGATGTAGAAGAACCGTATTTTGCTTCGAATGCAGCTTTACGCTCATCCATAATAGCCTGTCCGCCGGATGCAAGGTAATCAGCGATTGCTTCATCCCAAACTGCGTCGAACTGATCAGGTTTTGCTACTAAGGCAGTATCGTAAACCACGTCTCTCTTAGAAGATAATGCTTCACCCATACCGTCTTCTGCTTTGATTTCAGGAACTTTTACGTTCTTTGCTACTTTGTTGCAGGTATCTGCGTAATCAATTGCTTGCTGTACGTCAGCTGCATCTGCTGGTGCATAGCTGTGGGCAGCAGAAAGTTTTGTCAGGTTGCTGTCTACAAGGTTTAAACCGTTGCAAGTGATGGTGTAGTCAATGTTGTTACCGGAGTTCATAATTGGATCTCCTGTAGCTGCCATGACTTCAATAGCACCATCATCCAAAGTTTTGTGTGTTACACCTTCATCACCAATCTGTAAGTACTGGATGTGTTCTGGCTGAGAAATCCAGTCTAAGTACAGTAAAGAAGCTAAAGGTTCATCGTTGGTGGATGGGAAGAAAATCTTTCTATCACCAGCGGTGGAGTCAACATATTTCAGAGTTTCACCCTTGCTGTTTTCGAAGCAGTCTACTGCTACGTATTTTGCTTCAGGTCCAATCAGTCTCTGCAGATTTGCCTGGATGGAATCTTCGCCATTTCTGAAAGGATAATCCCAGTTGTGCTGGAATGCACCTACATAGCCGGCTTTCATCATGTCATCTTCTGTGGAATCGCCTGCTGTGTATAATGCGAAGTCATTCCAAAGAAGACCTTCGTTATACCATTTGTTCAGAATTCTCATAGCTTCTTTGGTACCGTTCTGAGTCAGTTTACGATCATCAAAGCCATTGATGTAGAACTCTTTATCTGTGATGTCAGGATCCATCTGAGATTCGATTAAAAGGGCAGCTCTCCAACCTACGTCATAGGATACGGAGAATGGAACCATCTTGTCTGCATCAGCGCCAAGAAGTTTATCAGCATTGTCTCTAAATGCGCAAATTGCATTGTAGAACTCTTCCTGTGTCTTAGGCTCTTCCAGACCTAAAGTATCAAGCCAGTCTTTTCTCATGAATGTAAGGATTCTTCTGGAGTTTGCTCTTTTACCTTCGATAGCCCATAAGGTACCTTTTTCATCATCCAAATCCCAATAGATATTGGTATCGCCAAGCCAGTTCTGTAAGTTGGTCAGTTCACCGCTATACTGATCAAGAAGTGGTTTCATATCCAGTACACCACCCATGTTGGCATAAGTCTGGATAGTTGGATAAGAGTATGTCAGACAGATATCCGGTGCACCACCAGATGCAAGCAGGTTGTTGATTTCTTCTGTCTCTGTCCAACGTGGAACAGCTACAAATTCTACTTCTACGTTGTGGTCTTCCAACATACCTTTCTTGATGTAGTCGGTGTACATGTTGTTTGTAGGGTCTGTACCACCGTCGTTACCTCTGTCATATACCTCGACAGTAATGTGTTTGGTCTCTGCGAACTTACCGTCTACAAGTTCAGATGTGCCGCTTGCTGCGGTTTCTGTTCCGGTAGTAGTCTGTGCAGCACCTGCATCAGTTCCGGTAGTTTCAGAGCTTTTGCTTCCGCATGCTGTAAGGCTTGCAAGCATAGAGCATGCTAAGATGATGGAAACAATCTTTTTCTTCATTTCTAACCTCCCAATTGTTGTTTGTTTTATCAAAAACGCCCACCGGCGTATTGACCAAGTGAATGATTACTCTTTCACAGCACCCAGTGTCACTCCATGGATGAAATACTTCTGCAAGAATGGATAAATGCAGAGAATCGGAATTGTGGAGAACATAACGATGGCTGCTTTCAAGGACTCGGAAAGTCCTGGTGTAGAGAAGCCTTCCTGTGTGGCTACTTCTACTGAGTTCATATTATTTAAGATGTTATACAGAAGAAGCTGTAATGGATAAAAATCCTTGTTCTTCATGTACATCAGCGCATCAGAATATCCATTCCATCTACCTACTGCATAAAACAGTGCCAAGGTGGCAAGTACCGGTTTCGATAATGGTAAGTAGATGCTCCACAAAATGCGGAAGAAGGAAGCGCCATCGATTTCTGCGGATTCCTGTAAAGACTCCGGAATACCATAGAAGAAACTTCTCATAATGATCATGTTGTAGACGCTCATACATCCCGGCACGATCAGTACCAGTGGATTATCCAACAAATCCAGATCTTTCATCAGCAAGTAGTTTGGAATGGTACCTGCATTGAAGAACATAGTGATGGTAATGATGATGTTGAAAATACCACGACCCTTTAATTTATTGAAAATAAGCGGATACGCGCATAAGGTGGTCATGGTAAGGGATACCAACGTGCAAATCACCGTCAGGAACACGGTCCAAATAAAACTCTTTACATACTTGGGGTCTCCTAATACTGTCTGATATGCCTTGAAATTCAGGCCTTTTGGAATCAGGTAAACCTGATGTCTTACCAGGTAATCTGTACCGGATAAAGATCTGGCCAAAAGGTTAATCATAGGAACCAGACAAATCAAACTAATCAGCACACAGATAATGATGAATACGATATCTCCAACTTTTGAATCACCGGAACGTACCATTCTGGTAGTTTCGTTTTCGTCTTTATATTTTGCTTTAGCCACGCTTTCTACCTCCTACCAAATTCCTCGTTCGCCGAATTTTCTGGATAACCAGTTTGCAAACAGTAAGAATGCTACACCTACTACAGATTGGAACAGACCTACGGCCGTTGTAAGTGAGAACTGTAAGCCCTTAATACCGTTTTTGTATACGAAGGTAGAAATCACTTCCGCATTCTTCATAACCAGGTTGTTCTGTAAAGCAAATGGTCTATCAAAAGCAGAGCCCATAATATTACCAAGTGCCATAATCAGCAGCACGATGATGGTTCCTTTAATACCGGGCAAAGTAATATGCCACATTTTTTTGAATCGTCCAGCTCCATCCACACTGGCTGCCTCGTATAACTCTGGAGAAATACCGGCAATCGCTGCCAGATAGATGATGGAGTTCCAGCCAAAGCTCTGCCAGATTCCCAGGAAGATGTAAGTTCCTACCCATTTACCGGGATCATTTAAGAATGGAACCGGTGTACCACCCAATTTAGTAATCAGCATATTCACAAGACCGTTAGTTGGTGTGAAAAGCTGGATGGCCAAACCATAGATGATAACCCAGGATAAAAAGTGAGGCATATAAGCTATGGTCTGTACTGTCTTTTTGAATCTTTTCAGTGTCAGTTCATTTAGAATCAGTGCAAAGATAATAGGAATCGGAAATCCGATCAGCAAATCCAGCACATTTAATACAACTGTGTTTTTCAAAGCATTGATAAAATCTTTGTTTTGAAATGCCTGGATGAAATACTGCATACCGTGATTATCAGCCCATGGCATCTCTCCCACTTTTTGTACAATACTGTATTTCTTAAAGGCAATCAGAACGTACTTCATAGGCACGTACTTGAAAACAAACAGATATACCATTGGTAAAAACAGCAGTACATACAATTGCCAATATCTTTTCAGGTAGACTTTCCAATTGGTCTTCTCTACCAGTGCATTCCCCTTTTGTTCTTTTGACATCGCACTCATACATGTCCTCCCCGATTTGTTTCTTAGTAACCTAGTATACAAGTATATTAGGATATTTATTGTAAAAAATCTACAAGAAAAAGCGACCAAAATCCCATTGGAATTTTGGTCGCTATAGATAGAATCTGAAAAATGTCAACTTTTCTTGCTATTCATTTTTGAAATATTGCGGATAAGCTTTCAAAAGTGCTTCCTGATCCACACGATATCTGTTCAAATGCTTCTCCACAAGTTCTTTTGCCGTCTCTTTATCCTTTTCTTTGATGGCTTTTAGCATCAGTTTATGGTCATTGACGATTTTGGTATCCTTTACCGCAATCATTGCCAAACTACGAACACGATCGAAATGAATCATAATAGTCTTACGCATTTCATGGATAATCTCTTTCTTCGAACAGGTATAAATCATTTTATGGAAAGCATTATCCAACTCGTAGATTTTCTCTGTGGCATTGTTGGACAGGTAAAATTCCTGCAACGCTATATTCTCTTCCATGGCTGCAATATCTTCCGGCGTAGCCATGTAACAAGCTTCCTCAATGACCGCTTTATCTAATACGGTACGTAAGAAAACTGCTTCCTCCACGTATTGATTATCAATAAGGGATACATAGCTTCCCCTTTGTGGATAGATTTCAATAATGGCAGCCTTATGCAGTTCCTGAATAGACTCTCTTACCGGTGTCCTACTGATTCCTAAGAATCCGGCTATTTCATTTTCACTAATGGCGGTACCCGGAGCCAGGTCTAAAGAAATGATGTTTTCTGTTATGGCACGAAAAGCATACTCTCTTACCGTCTCCACCGGTAGTTTTTCAATTTTTCTCATACTTTTACCCCTTACGCATTTTAACTAGTATACTACTATACCATAAGAAGAAGTGCAAGTTTTCAGCTAAATACTACTGTTTTTCCCGTGTAAAAAAGGTCTAGCAATCTTCACATTAAAGAATTCAATCAAAGGTCCCATGAAGAAGGCCGTGATAATGGTTCCCACACCGATAATAGTAGGAATCTGCATCACCGTGCCACCTGCCAGTAGGAAAAGGGCCGCTCCCAAGCTGACGCAAACCAGGTCTGTCATGATACGCACATACTGGAACTTTCCTTTTTTCCAGGTATTTACAATAATCAGGGCAACGGCATCATAGGTAGATACACCCAGGTCTGCTGTCATATAAAAGGCAGAACCAAAGCAGATGATTACTACTGCGATTACCAGGCAAAGAACCCTTACCACCATAGAAGGATTTACAATCACGGTCTGTAAGAACGCATAGGTATATTGGGTGATATAGCCTAATAGAAACAAATTGATAAAAGTGGCAATACCGATATAATGTCTGTCAAATACCAGTGCAAACAGTAAGAGGACTGCATTGCTTATCACATACAAATTTCCAAACTCGATAGGTACAAGGGCATCTAATCCGGCCATAAAGGACTGGAAAGGATCTACGCCCAATGCAGCGATTTTAAAAATCCCAACGCTAATGGCACAAATAATCACACCAAACAAGGACATGGCAATTCTTTTCATCAAAATCTGAATGTTCTCTTTTTTCATGGGTACCTCTTTCTCGTAGTCCCTTTCAGGACTACTTTACTACCGGTAAGGGTTACTCTACGTTTGGTAAGGCAAGGAGTTTCTTGGCCAAAGTGGTCTTCTCTTCCCCGGCGGAGTTTAGTAGTTCCAAGCTTCCTTCCCCTGACTTAGTCTTTAGCAAATGCTTCTCTTCTAATCTTCTTCGCAATTCTCTGGATGTGCCAAGACTGCCGTCTAAAAGCTGCACATCCCGGTCTCCTAAATAAGCTCGTAACTGCTTTTTCAAAAACGGATAATGGGTGCAACCAAGTACGATAGCTTTTACATCATCGTGCATATACTTTCCGAGATGCTCTTCAAAGTATCCATCCAGTTCATCTCCATAGATGCTGCCCTGCTCTACAAATTCCATCAGCCCTGCACATGGCACCGGCACGATTTTTGCCTGATTCTCATATCTGGCTAAGAGATTGTGAAACTTCTCCTGTTCGATGGTCATAGGCGTGGCCATCACCAGAATTTCCTTTCCGGGGAACCGCTCGGCAGCAGGTTTTAGTGCCGGCTCGATGCCTACCAGCGGAAGTTCCGGATAAAGGAGTCTTAGTCTTGCTACTGCAGCGCTTGTGGCTGTATTGCAAGCAATGGCTAAGCCTTTGATTTTACGATTTAATAAATAGTCCACCACCTGAAAGGTGCATCTACGAATCTCTTCTTCCGGCTTCGTACCATAGGGTGCATTGGCAGAATCCCCAAAATAGATAAAGTCCTCTTCCGGCATGACCTTTCTGGCCTCTCTAAGGACGCTAAGTCCTCCCATGCCGGAATCCATAAAGCCGATGGGCAAATCCGGACTTAATTCATATCCCAAAGAGACAGGTTTTAGCGCTGTCAGTTCCTTGCTAATCCCATCTTCCAATTCTTGTCTCATATTTCAACTACGCTTTCTTATTTCTCAATTAATGCAAATTCCGGAAATTTCTTTCTAAGGAATGTATATATCAGTGCCCCAAGGACACTACCAAGGAAATTCAGCAATACATCATCAATATCCACATTTCGATTAATGAAGAGCTGAATAAACTCTATTACGATGGGAAAGCCTAAGGAGAAAAGCATCACCCTGCGGAGGGTTTGATTCTTCTTCCATAAGGCACATAATCCAAAGCCCCACGGCATAAACATAAAGGTATTTCCCAAAAGATTAATGCCGATTCCATTGATGGAGGGATGGATTAAGTATCGTCTGATTGTTTTAAATAGTTCTAGGTTAATATGTACATCATTCTGCAAACGATATCTGGCTCGCACCAGCATGGTGGAAGGTTTTGCATAATCCCCTTCCAATACCAGGATAATCAGCGCTGCCATAAAAAGTACAAACATGGACAATGCGATTTCCCGAAACTGTCCTTCTTTCTTTTCATGGGGCCTTCTCACCACCAAATAGAGCGGTAACAGAATAATAATCAATATGGTAAATTTCGCAATATAGGCAATCATCTAGTCTTATCAGCCTCCTGCTTAATTCTTGCCTGGATGCTTTGCATCACTTCTTTGGACACTTTGAGGATTTCCCTGTCATAGGTCCAGAAGCCATTGATTTCGTCTTCCACATCGGAAACCTGCGTATAGATAGACGCACATAGGCCCCGTTCGATAAAAGGCAGCACCTGCTGCTCATACAGTTTCGTCACAGCCTTTTCCAGTTCTTCTGTGGTCTTGCATTTTCCATACCCATAGACTTTCTTTGGCTGGAAAGTATGGCCCTCCACCTTATAGGACACCCCGCCGAATTCTGTCAGCACCACCGGCTTATCTGCCGGAGCAAAATGATACTGGTGACCGTAGATATGATTGCTGTCCACGTCGCTGGTACCGCCTCTAAACCAACCGGATGCAGAGTCAATGATACGACTGCTGTCCTGGCTGCGAAGTTCTTCGTAAACCATGCTGGAATGGAACTGTCCCCATCCCTCATTGAAAATCGTCCAATAGCAAATACAAGGGAAGAAGGAAAGCTGCTTCACCGTGTACTTCATGGTGCGGAGGAATTCTTTTCGTCCGCTTGGGTCTGGGTGCATATTGATATCATCCTTCCACTGTCCTCTCATAAAGACATTGGGCAGTGCCGTATCTCTCAGGAACGAATAGTTAGAATTATTCACCATATCCTGGAATACCACCATGCCCAGTTTATCGCACAGATAATAGAACACATCCGGTTCTACTTTGATGTGCTTACGCATGGTATTAAATCCCAGTTCCTTCATGGACAGGATATCTTTTTCATAGCCTTCCGGTGATGCCGGTGTAAAGATACCTTCCTGATAATACCCCTGATCTAACACCCCGTGGAAGAAGTATGGCTTTCCATTGAGACAAATACGCCATACACCATTCACTTCCTTTGCTTCCACTGTGCGGAATGCAAAATAGGTCTCTACTTCATCCACGCCTACTCGAATCAGTACCTGATACAGATAGGGGTCCTCCGGAGACCACATTCTAGGATGCTCCATGGTAAAAACGCTTTTTCCGCCGGAAATAGTAAAGGTCTTCTCTCCCTCAGGGGTCTGTACAGTGGCGGTGCCTCGCAGGGAAGCATCTCCTAAGTCTAATTCCACCTGGTTCCCCTGTACCTGAAAGGATACCGCCTTTACATAACTGCTGGGAACAGACTCTATCCAGACAGATTGCCAAATGCCGGAAACCGGTGTATACCACATGCCGCCTCTTTTATGCATCTGCTTGCCAAAAGCCTGCACATGATCTCTTAAATCATCCTTGGTGCAGATCAAAAGCTCGTGCTCTTCTCTATCCTGCAAAGCATCTGTAATATCCACTACAATATGCTCATATCCGCCATAATGCAGAGACACAAAGGTATCGTCTACAAAAATCTGTGCCTCATAATCGCAGGCGTCCACATGCAGAATCACTCTGTCCTTCCTGAAGTTCTCTGGGAAGTTAAAAAATCTGTGATAGTATAAATATCGTCCGTTATGAATTCGCTTTCCTACACCGGATAGCGGAGATTCCGGGCAAAATGGAACCAGAATCTTAAGTGGATAAGATTCTGGTTTTTTCTTTTCTTTTGAAACTGTAAATTCCCAAGTTCCATTGAGATTCAGATAAGAATCCCTTTTTAACTGTGGTCTTGGATACACAGACCAAACCTGACTCATAGTTCTCCTTTTAACCTCTTTTTCCGCAGGTCGATAAACTTACCTGTAGCGGCTGCCAAATAACTATTGATGAAAGCGCCAATCAAGAGGATATACATAAAATAATATAGCCAAAACAGTAACACCACCAAGGTAGCCAGACTTCCATAGTACATACTGTACCCATGAAATTTGCTAACCAGGGTAGAAAAGACATACGAAAAAATCCACCATGCCACCGCTACAAAGATAGCACCGGGGATTTGTCCAAGGTATCGCTGCTTCTTACCTGGTACATACGCATACAAAAGCGCGAAAAATAAAATGGAAACACCGGCCAAAATCAGCATACGAATTGCTTTAGCGCCGGTACTCATCACCTGCAAAAACGGTAAGCTGTTCTTCAAATAAGAAATCATCTTTGTATCCACCACCGTGAACACAAGCATTACCACGATAAAAGCCAAAAGGGCTAACGTATACATCGCTGCGATAAAACGCAGATAAAAATAATTTCTTGTCTCTTTGATATTATAGATTTCATTCAGTCCACGAATCAAAGCCATCATACCCATGGCTGCCGACCACAAAAGCAAAAGAAAGAAAATCGGCAACATACTTTGGGACTTGGAAAAAGCTTCCCCTAAAAGGCCCAAAACAAAGTCTGATGTAACTGTGGGAATCAGCTGTAAGATGCGCTCCACCAAAATATCATAGTTCACACCGATGGGAACAACCAGTGCCATCAGCACCACAAGTGTGGGAATCAAAGAGATAAAGAAAAAAAACGCTGTACTACTGGCATACGCGCTGATATTCTTAGAAGTCATATCTGCTGCGAAAACCGCAGCCATATCCTTAAAATCAATTTTTCTTTTTGTTCCTTTACTCATAACAAATATTTTACCATACTAGACTTTCCACCTACAACATTGTTAAAATAGAAAAAGACTAGGGAGATATTGCTTTTAAGTCGGGGGTTAAGTAAATATGATTGAACAACTAAAAGGGATACATGAGACTGTCAGTTACAAGACCAATACCCATTTGCGTCTGTATTACAACAGCGAAAACGAGCACTATCCTATGCATTGGCATACAGAACTGGAAATCTTATGTCCCATCCATGAAGATTACGTAGCCATTTGTAACAATGTGCGCTACACACTAAATGAAACAGATATGCTCTTTATCTTTCCAGGAGTGGTCCATGAACTACCTGCCACACCTGTTGGAAAGCGTATCATTTTTCAGGTAGATGGCAATTTTCTAAATACCATCCATGATGTGAAAACCATCTTTTCTTTAATGGCACCGGCGGTGCACGTTTCCGCCAAAGCCACACCGGAATTACACAAAAAGATTTTTCCTATGATGCAGGAGATTCAAAAGCTCTACACAGAAGGGCCGCTGCTCTATGAAGCTTCCATCATGAGTCGTACTTTGGAAATGATAGCCATCCTGGGCCGGGAATATGAATCTCATCCCATGACACTTCATATGACAGAGGGTGTCTCTCAATCCAATAGTAAATACAATGAAACCATGACCAATGTATGCAATTATATCAGCATCCATTGCTCCGAAAACCTAACCTTGGATCAGATGGCCGAATATGCAGGATTCAGCAAGTTCCACTTCGAAAGACTCTTTAAACAGTCCACCGGACTTACCTTTTATCAGTATCTGACTCAAAAACGTATTTCTTATGCTGAGTTTTTGCTTACTAATCCATCTCTCAGCATTACAGAAATCGCGTATCGTTCCGGCTTTTCCAGTGGTTCCACCTTCGCCAGAACTTTCCGCCAGTTGAAGGACTACTCTCCTTCCGACTTTAGATCTATGCGAAAGAAATAAAATAGGCGGCCGATGAGGCCGCCATCAAATTTGATCATTATAGTAGTTTAAGTTTCTTGGCAAATCGCACGATGCTGGTGCCCTTAGGGATAGCCAGGAGCTGGCGCTCTCCTACAATGTGGAGTTTGATTACCAAAGTGAAGTACACCAGCACTGCCACAAAGATGGCAGCTGCCAGGCATATCACGTTACTAGCCACAGCTAGGTTAAGAAGGCGATACGTAGCAAAAGCCAACGCTCCCATAATAAGGCTTGCTATGGTAGGCAAGATATAGACGCGCTGCGGTCTCTGTCGAAATCTCAGGTGTTTTCTCACCGCATATCCATTTAAAAGACACATCACAAAACTATAAGCAATCTGGGCAAGCACCAACGCATATAGACTGTGCTTTAAAGTAAAAAGCCCAATGACAAGCACGATAGCCTGTACAACCAGTGCGATGCTGGCATGTACTACCGGTGCTGTCACCTTCCCGATACTCTGCAAAATAGCATTGGTCAAAGTAGAAAGGGAATAAAATACCACCGTCACTGCCAAAGCGCGAAGCAAAGCAGATGCTGTGTCTAAAGAAGCCTTCTGTGGGAATAACAGCTGCATAATAGGCTTTGCCAAAAACAAAAATCCAAACGCCGATGGAATGGCAATCAGCATCGTCACTTTAGTGGCAAGGCTGACTTTCTCCTTGGTGGACTTCTTCTCTCCCTTTGCAAAGGAAGCAGAGATACCCGGAATCAGTGCGGATGCCATAGCCGAAGAAAAGGCGATGGGGATATTGGCGATTACCACTGCTTTTCCTGCAAAAATACCATAATTCGTAGCAGCTTCCACCTGGGTAAAGGCATGATATTTCATCATCACCTTGGCATACACCGTCTGATTCATAGATGTAGAAAAATTATAAATAAAAGTGCTAAGGATAAATGGAGTCACAATGGTAAGTATGGTTTTCAACAAACTTCCATAGGTTTCAATATCCATCTTTTTCGTCCGGTCGATTTCCATCAGGTACTTGCGCTCATTATGATTCCGCATGAAAAGGATAAACATAAAAATCAGCGCAATCAAAACACCGATGCCGGTACCAAGACTACTGCCAAGAGCACCTCTCACTGCCCTGTCTGTAGTATCCTCTGCATTGGGACTTCCCATGATAGGCAGAGTAAAATGAATAAAAAGATACGCTGCCCCAATGCTGACCGCCGCATTGGCAATCTGCTCTAAAATCTGGGAAAAGGAGGTAGGCGTCATGGTTCGATGTGCCTGGAAATAACCTCTTAAAACCCCCAATAATCCTGACAAAAAAATAGTTGGTGCAAAAAACCTGAGCACCAACACTGCATTTTCTACTACCAAAAAAGGTGCAGCAAAAAAAGCAAATAAGCTGGCAAGTCCTCCCACGACGATGACATATCCTACTGCAGTATAAAAAAGCCTGTAGGCATTTTTATACTCCTCAAAAGCCAAGCGCTGGGCCATAACCTTTGAAATAGCAGAAGGAATGGAATAAGAGGAAATCAAAAGAATGATGACATAGATATTATACGCAAAGGTATAATATCCATTGCCTTCATCTCCGATGATGCTGGTCAATGGGCTACGGTATAAAAGTCCGATGATACGAACGATGATACCTGCCACTGCCAGAATCCCTGCCTGCTTTACAAAGTTTTCTTTTTTTGCTGTTCTACCTTTAGTCTGTTGCATGAATCACTAATATCCAATCAGCCAATCGTACATCTCTTGGTATTTGAGTGCCGATACTGCCCAGGAGAAATCCTGTGCCATGGCTCTATCTGTCATTTTGTTCCATTCGCGCTTTTTGTCATAGTAGATTTTTTCCGCGTAACGAATGGTGCGAAGCATTTCGTGAGCATTGTAATTCAAGAAGGAGAAGCCTGTGCCTGTACCTTCATACTCATTGTATGGCTCCACAGTATCTTTAAGACCACCGGTCTCACGTACAATAGGAAGACTACCGTACTTTAATGCAATCAGCTGAGACAATCCGCAAGGCTCAAATAAAGATGGCATCAGGAATGCATCACTGGCTGCATAAATTTTATGTGCCAACTCATCGGAATAATAGATATTGGCAGAGACTTTCTGTCCATATTTCCAGTCAAAGTGACGGAAGGAATTCTCATAGCGCTCTTCGCCGGTACCTAGCACTACAATCTGCACTGCATCCTGGCAAAGCTCATCCATCACATAATTGATTAGGTCAAAACCCTTCTGATCGGTAAGGCGGGAAACCACACCAATCATCATGATTTTCTCATTTTCTTCAAGACCAAGTTCCTTTTGCAAAGCCTTCTTATTCTTGGATTTTTCTTTACGGAAGGTAATGGGATCATAAGGATATGGAATCTGCTTATCTGTTTTCGGATCAAATAACGCATAGTCGATACCGTTTACGATACCACGCAGGTCTCCTGCTCTGGCATTTAAAAGGCCGTCTAATCCTTCCCCGTAAAACTCTGTCTTAATCTCTTCTGCATAAGTATTACTTACTGTCGTAATGGCATCTGCAAAGACAAGTCCACCCTTTAAAAGATTGGCATCTTTGTAGGCTTCCAGTTTATCTGAGGTAAAATAATAATCCGGCAATCCGGTAATAGCCTGTACATCCTTTACATCCCATTTTCCCTGGAATTTCAGGTTATGAATGGTCATGACCGTCTTTATTCCATGGAAGAAATCATTTCCCTGAAATCTCTCATGGAGATATACCGGCAAAAGGCCTGTCTGCCAATCATGGCAATGAATCAGTTCCGGTCTGAAATCCAATAGTGGCAAAGCTGATAAAACAGCCTTGCAGAAGAACGCATACTTTTTGATTTCAAATAAAGCATCGTCTGTATAACAAGTAGAGTTGGTAAAATAGTCTTCATTATCGATGAAGTAGTATTTCACCCCATCTACTTCTGCCTCTAATACACCTACATACACTTCTTTCCAGTCAAAATCCATATAGAAATGGGTCTTGTAGGTCATCTTATCCTTCATCTCCTGCTTCATGCAAGAGTACTTTGGCATCATCACTCTGGTGTCATAGTATTTCTTATCGATGTACTTTGGCAATGCGCCTACTACATCGGCAAGACCTCCGGTTTTGATAAAGGGTACCCCCTCTGATGCTACAAACAATACGTTCTTCATATTTCCCTCCACACGTTTTCTTACCTTCTATTTTACTACGCTTTCACAGATTGTGCTTGCGCGATTAAATCCTTCGCATTCTCCCTTGCTGCCTCGCTGCTTTCATCACTGCCAAGCATGCGGGCCAGTTCGCCAATGCGCTCTGCTTCCTGCAATCTGGTCATCCTGGTGACAGAACGATTCTCTTCCACCCTTTTCTCGATGCAGTAATGGGCATCCGCCATAGCGGCAATCTGCGGCAAATGCGTGATGCACAGCACCTGATGATTTTTCGAAAGTTTGCCCAGTTTTTCTGCTATTTTCCAAGCAGTTTTCCCACTGATTCCCGTATCGATTTCATCGAAAATCAAGGTATGGATATCATCTTTTTCTGCAAAAACGGTCTTAAGCCCCAGCATAATTCTGGATAACTCACCACCACTGGCTACCATCTGCAAAGGCTTTCTCTTTTCGCCCGGATTGGTAGATATAAGGAACTCCACTTCATCATATCCATCTGTGGTGAGTTTTTCTTCCTCTGCTCTTACCTCCACAGCAAAATCCACATGAAGGAAGTTCATTTCCATCAGGGCTTCCGTCAATTCCTTCTGCAGTCTTTTTCCGGCCTTCACTCTCAAATCATGCACCTTCGCAGCATCTTTCAGGGCCTTCTCTTTTGCTACCTGTATGGTCTTTTCCAGTTCCGCTTTTGTCTCTTCGATATGAGAAAGCTTCTCTAATGCTTCTGCCTTCTCTTCCCCATAGGCCAGTACTTCTTCTATGGTTTTGCCGTACTTGTCCTTTAGATGATTGACTTGATTGAGTCTTTCCTCGCAGGATGCAAAAGCTTCCCCGTCGAATTCTAATGAACTTTCGTATCTGGATAAGTCATGTCCAAAATCAGATAAGAGACCATCCACATCCTGCAAAGTCTGCAGCATGCCTTCTAGCTCCTCATCAAATCTGGTCACCCCTTGCATTTCTCTGATAGCTCTTCCGATTTGACTTTGTACCCCGTCTCCGTTTCCATCCAGAATCTGCTGAATCTGTCCCAAAGATTCGGCGATTTTCTGTCCGGACACCATCTTCTGATATTGTTTTTCTAAGGTTTCATCCTCTCCCTTTTGCAGGTTTGCTTCCCGGATTTCTTCCACTTCGAAGCTTAAGAGGTCTAATTCTCGTTTTCTGGTACTATCATCTACTGATAGCATTTCCAGTTCTTTCACTGCTTTTTTGTATCGTTGCACCTGTTCCTTGCAGGAAGCTTTTGCCTTCTCTAACTCTTCCCCTGCATAGCCATCCAAGATGCTTTTATGCTTCTCCACCTTCAGCAGAGACTGGTGCTCATGCTGACCATGGATGTCCAGAAGTACCTCCGCCAGCTGTTTTACCGTTCTGGCTGTGACCGTCTCCCCATTTACTTTACTGGTGGACTTGCCCGCCTGTATTCTTCTGGTTAAAAGAATGGTCCCGTCCTCTTCCATGGGAAGGTCCAGTTCTTCCATTTTATCTAGGACCAGCTTGTCCTTCGTCTGAAAAGTCAGTTCTACCAAGGCCGCGTCAGCACCTTCCCGAATTAAATCCGGAGTTGCTCTTTCTCCCAAAGCCAGATTAATAGAACCGATTAGTATAGATTTACCGGCACCTGTTTCACCGGAGAGGATATTCAGACCTTCTTCAAAGTCCACTTCTTCCTCTCTGATCAGTGCCAGATTTTTTACATGTAACCCTACTAGCATAGTATTTGCCAAATAGCCTCCTTTACTGCTTTTGCGTCTTCGGCTGAATGTAGCGCAAGGAAAATCGTATCATCCCCTGCAATGCTCCCCACAATTTCTTCCATCTGCATGCTATCAATGGCAGCTGCCACAGCCATAGCCATGCCGCTACCTGTTTTAATCACAAGCATAGAAGAAGCATAGTCCACAGACTGGACCTCTTCTTTTAAAATACCCTCATAACGGCGCGCATTTCGATTGTTATCATTCATCTGCACATAGCGCACCCCATCCCCATGGTCTACTTTCAGAAGGCCCAGTTCCCTGATGTCTCTAGACACGGTAGCCTGAGTGGCCATATAGCCTTCTTTTTGCAAAAGGCTCACCAGTTCTTCCTGGGTTCCCACCGGATGGTTCTCTATCAATTCCAGAATAATGCTATGTCGTTCTTTCTTATTCATACTTCCCCTATTGATTTAACTTCTTATGTAGTACTTCCAAAAAGCTTTTCTTACTAAGCTTGATAATATCTGTAGTTCTGTGGGATCTGCGAATCTCGATTTCATCTCCCACGCCAAGGATCACTCTGTCCGCTCCGTCAAAGCAAGCCTCTGCCTCACTGGTACGGTCTCTTCTGCCCTCTAAGATTTTCACCTGAATCACATCATCCTTAGACAAAAGGATGGATCTGGCATGCATCGAATGTGGACAGATCGGTGTCAGCAGTAAGATTTCTGCACTAGGCTCCACGATAGGACCACCGGCCGACAGGTTGTAGCCGGTAGAACCGGTAGGGGATGCAATCAGCACACCATCGGCATAGTAAGTGGTAAGAATCTGTCCATTGACCGTAATTTGGAAGCTTACCATTTGCATGGAGCCTCGACGTACAATCGCTACATCATTTAAGGCATGGTAGATTTTGCCGCCGCTTTCTCCGCGTAGCATCAGTCTGGCTTCCGTAGTAAAATTGTCGGACACCAGCATATCAAGTGCGTACTCCACCTGGGATTTCTCGATTTCCGCCAGGTATCCTAGGGTACCCATATTGATACCCAAAAGCGGAATATCTAAGGATCTGGTTGCTCTGGCTGCTCGAAGCATGGTACCATCTCCTCCCAGTACCAAAATCGCTTCCGCTGCTCCTGCAATATCCGGTGTCACTTTGCCTTCTTCGGCAAATACTCTGGCAGTTGCACCTTTTTCTTTCAGATATGCCTGAATTTTTTTTGTCATTTCATAGCCCGGGTCTTTTTCCCCATTGGGTATGATCAAAAACTCTTTCATGATTTCTGTTTCCTATTCCATCTGAATCTTTTAATCCAAAGTATCGTGGCTGCTTGCCACCAACTCTCGGATTTGAGCCTGCATGATGTCTTTGGTAGAGAAGCCCCTCTTCTCTGCCCGCACCTGATCCAGCAGTTCCTCTGCTTCTTTTTCTTCTAAGGCTCTACCCTCAGCTTCTTTCTCATCATTTTTCTTTAAATATACCAAGTATTCAATGTTCCCTTCCGGTCCTTTAATCGGAGAATGGGATAGTCCCAGTATATCAAAGCCTACCAGGTCAGCGAAATCCACCACCTTCTCAATCACTTCTCTGTGAACTGCCGGATCTCGGACAACGCCCTTTTTGCCGACTTTATCCTTCCCAGCTTCGAACTGTGGCTTAATCAGGCACACCATCTCGCCATCTTTTGCCAGCAAATTTCTAGCCGGAATCAGGATTTTCGTAAGAGAAATAAAGGCTACATCACAGGATGCGAAGTCCGGATGATCCTCAATATCCCCTTCTTTCATCAAGCGAAAATTGGTTTTTTCCATGCAGACCACCCGCTCATCGCTGCGAAGTTTCCAAGCCAGCTGGTTGGTGCCTACGTCTATGGCATATACCAGCTTTGCGCCGTTTTGCAACATACAATCTGTGAACCCGCCGGTAGAAGCACCGATATCCATGCAGATTTTATCCTGCAACGTGATAGGAAAGGCTTCCATGGCTTTTTCCAACTTAAAGCCGCCACGAGATACATATTTTTGCTCTACGTTTTTTACTTCTATGGTTTTGATTTTCTCAGGATCAAAGGCAGTTCCCGCTTTGTCCTCTCGCTGGCCATTGATAAACACATCTCCCGCCATGATGATGGCTTTCGCCTTTTCTCTGGAAGGTGCATATCCCAGTCTGGTAATCAAAACATCTAAACGTTCCTTCAACTTTTAAACTCCTTTGGTGCTACAATCCCACGTATCTACTGATGATACGCTTTGTAATGGAATCAGGATCCACACCGATTTCTTGCTTTAAGATATCCACATTACCATGCTCGACATACATATCCGGTAATGCGATATTCAGTACATCAAAGGACAGATTCCGGTTTACACAAATCTCTAGTACCGCTTCTCCGAAACCGCCCTGTTCCACATTTTCCTCTAAGGTAACCACCAGTTTGTGGTCCTTTTCCAGGCTTTTTAACATCTCTTCATCTACCGGCTTGGCAAATCTGGCATTGACCAAAGAACAGGCATAGCCCTTTTCCTTCAGTTTCTTTCGCACTTCCACCGCTGTCTTCACCATGCTGCCAAAAGCCACCAGGCAGATATCCTCTTCCTCATAGATGCTTTCGCTTTTGCCCATCTCTATCGGTGCTCTCCACTCCGCAAGGCCATCATAAGCCTCTCCTCTCGGATAACGGATTGCCACAGGGCTTTGCATATCAAAGGCGAACTTCAGCATATCAGACAATTCCCATTTATTCTTCGGCGCCATTACCGTCAGATTCGGAATAGACGTCATATAGGATAAATCAAAGATTCCCTGGTGAGTCTCTCCGTCACTGCCTACCAGTCCTGCACGATCTACCGCAAAGACCACCGGAAGATTCTGCAGACAGACATCGTGGATAATCTGATCATAGGCTCTTTGTAAAAAGGAAGAATACACCGCTACCACAGGATGCAAGCCTCCCGCCGCTAATCCGGCTGCAAAAGTCACCGCATGCTGTTCTGCGATGCCCACATCAAAGAATCTATCCGGATAGACATTACGGAAACGCTTTAATCCTACGCCGTCCGGCATAGCTGCTGTAATGGCTACTACGTCCTTCTTTCTGGCTGCCATCTTCAGCATAACGGTAGAGAAGATATCCGTATAGCTGGCTTTGGTTCTGGGATGAGACGGAAGTCCTGTTTCGATATCAAAAGGTTCCGCTCCATGGAATCTGGCCGGATGTCTTTCCGCCGGCGCATAGCCCTTTCCCTTATGGGTCAGGACATGTAAAAGTACCGGGCCATCCACCTTCTTCGCTTCTGTCAGCATACGGCGCATGGTAATGATATCATGTCCATCCACCGGTCCCATGTAAAGAAGGCCCAAATCCTCGAAATAAGCCCCCGGAACCATCATACGTTTTACGTTTTTCTTTACGTGCTTGATGCCTTGCACCAGAGATTCTCCGTGTTTGGTATCCAGAAGTCTATGATAGATATCCTCCTTAAAAGTTAGATACCCTTGAGCACTACGAATGCCATTTAGGTATTTGCTGATACCACCTACGTTTTCTGAGATAGACATATTATTGTCGTTCAAAACGATGATGAAATTGGTATTCAGCTTAGCTGCATTATTAATGGCTTCAAAAGCCATACCGCCTGTTAACGCACCATCTCCGATCACAGAAACCACAGAGTAATTCTCGCCCTTTAGGTCTCTGGCTTTCACCATACCAAGACCTGCGGAAATAGACGTAGAACTGTGTCCGGTGTTAAAAGGATCGCATGGGCTTTCACTTCTTTTCGGGAAGCCGCTCATGCCACCAAAGGTACGCAAGGTATCAAACCCTTCCCTACGCCCCGTTAACAGTTTATGGGTATAGGACTGATGTCCCACATCCCAGATAATTTTATCTTCCGGCAAGTTTAATGCCAAATGAAGGGCCATGGTCAATTCCACACAACCCAGATTTGCACCCAAATGACCGCCGGTTACAGATATCTTTTGAATCAAAAAATCGCGGATTTCCTGCGCCAACTCATCATAATGCGCTGCATCGATTTTCTTAATATCATTTTCTTTTTGTATTTGCTCTAAATACATACAAGCTCCTTGCTCCCGACTATTTCTCTCGGGAGATCAGTGATTTTACCAGTTCCTCCAGGAACAGATTGCGGTGGCCAAAGCCCTGCAGGATACGAATGGCTTCCTCTGAGTATGCTTCCACCTGCTTTTTGGATTCTTCCAGACCATGCGCGGATACATAAGTCAGCTTGCCGTTTTTCTCATCACTGTGCAGCGGTTTGCCAAGCTTTGCTTCGTCTCCGATGACATCCAGGATATCATCCTGAATTTGGAATGCGATGCCGATATCGTAGCCGGCTTTTTCCAGTTGCGACACCTCTTCATCTGTGGCTCCTGCCAGTACTGCTCCTATCATAAGAGATGATTGAATCAAGGCTGCAGTTTTATTCTCATGAATAAAAAGTAAGGTATCTTCTGTCAGTGCCAGGTCCTTTTTTTCTGCCTCTACGTCTACAGCCTGACCGCCTACCATGCCATATACACCGGCTTTCTTCGTCAGAATCATCATAGCCTTACCGATACGCTCCGGATACTTAGAAGTCTCAAAGCACTTCGCTGCTACCTCATAGGCGTAGTTGAGAAGTCCATCTCCGGCCAGAATGGCCATCGCTTCACCAAATACCACGTGGTTGGTCTTGCGGCCTCTACGATAGTCATCATTGTCCATAGCCGGCAAATCGTCATGAATCAAAGAATAGGTATGAATCATTTCCTGAGCTGCCATAAAAGCCTGTAAACTATCTCCGTTGCCACCAAACATGGCAAAACTTTCCTGCATGAGCATCGGACGAAGGCGCTTACCACCTGCCTGTAAGCTGTAATCCATGGCTTCAAACAAGGTTTTCTGAAAGCCGGTCACCTCCGGTGTATATGCTGCCACGATTTCGTCTATCGCTGCTGCTTTTTCTTTGATTGTCTCCTCTAGTGCCATTATGCTTCTTCCTCCACACCACGTATGATTTGGATTTTCTTTTCTACTGTATCCAGAGTTTCATTGCACTCTCTTAAAAGCTTCATGCCTTGCTCGTATTTCGTAAAAGAATCTTCTAAGCTAATCTCATCGGATTCCATTTCTTCAATCAACTGATCTAACATTTCAAAGGATTCCTCTAAAGAAATCTTTTTTTCTTCATCCTTTTTGGCCATAGGTCATCTCTTCCTTTCCGGTTACCTGTGCATCCACCTTTCCATCTGATAGATATAAGGTAAAGGCATCTCCCTTACTTAATTGCTCTGCCGACTTCACTGCTTTACCTTCTTTCGATACATAACCAAAACCGCCGGATATCTTATCCAAAGGAGAAAGGCCCCTCATTCGTTCCACATACATATAAAAAGCATGCTGTCTTCTATCAAATATGCGTTCCATAGCCAGATGCAGGCGTTCTTCCAGCATCACGGTATGGTGTCTGTTCTCTCGCAGTTTGGTCTCCGGGCTTAAATGCTGAAGCGCTTTCTCATAGTAGTCCACCCGCTGCTGATAACGGTCCACTTTGCGTTCCATCTGATGAGCCAAGGTACTCTTATACACATGGAACTTCTCTTGCAATTCCAGATAAGAGTATACAGCCAGTTCTGCTGCTGCAGAAGGTGTGGGAGCTCTAAGGTCAGATACGAAATCAATAATGGTAGTATCTGTCTCATGTCCTACAGCTGAGATGATTGGGACAGAACAGTCAAACACAGCCTGAGCCACGCACTCTTCGTTAAAGGCCCACAAATCCTCAATAGAACCACCACCACGGCCTACAATCATCACGTCTACGCCTATCTTCTCCAGTGTCTCAATGGCCTTCACGATGCTCTGTGCTGCCCCATCTCCCTGCACCTGGGCCGGACAAAGGATAATCTGCACATAAGGATTCCGTCTGGTGGTGATATTGATGATATCCTGCAAAGCCGCACCGGTAGATGCAGTCACCACGCCTAAGGTACGAATATACTTCGGAATAGGCTGCTTGTACATCTCGTCAAACATGCCTCGTTCATACAGGTCCTTTTTTAATTGTTCGTATTTCTCGTGGAGGTCGCCGATGCCATCTTTTTGAATGGCTTTGGCATAGAGTTGATATTTGCCGTCTCTCTCATACACTTCCACACTACCTTGAACAATGACCCGATGGCCACTTTCCATATGAAATGAAAGTCCGGTACGGTACCCGCTGAACATGACACAGGCCATCGCACCGGAAGCATCCTTCAACGTAAAATAAATGTGTCCGGAAGAATGATATTTGACGTTACTGACTTCACCCCTTACCAGAACGGATTTCAGCATGAAGTCTTGCGCAAACATGTTTTTGATATAAGAATTGATCTGTGCTACGGAATATATATTCTGCACTTAGGACTCTTTTCCGGCGAACTTAGCCAGGACACCGTTTACAAATCCGGCGGATTCATCTTGTCCATATTTCTTGGCCAGTTCCACGGCTTCGTTAATCGCCACATTATCAGGTACACTATCGTCAAAGCAAATCTCAAATACTGCCAGACGTAAAATAGTCAAATCCACCTTACCCATACGAGTGGTTTTCCATCCGGTGGTTTTTTCATTGATCATATCGTCGATTCCGGAAAGCTTTTCTAAAATCAAATCAAACTTTGCTTTGATTTCTTCCTCATCTGCTTTAGAGATGTGCTTTACGCCTTCTTCGCCTCTATCTGCTTTGGCAAGTTCAAAGAACAGTCTTTCCTGTTCTGTCATATCTTCTGGTTCATTAAACTCTACACGAAATAAGAGTTTAAATAATTGATCTCGTACTGCTCGTCTTCCCATGTGATCTCCTAATTCACGTGTACAGAATTAATACGGACATTCACATCTGTCACTTCTAATCCTGTCATATTCTCAATTGCAGTCTGGATTTTGGTCTGTACCTGACTGCAGGTAGAAGGAATATTAAACCCATACTCTACCGTCAAGGCAATGTCTACCATCACCTTTTTACCATATACTTTCACCTTCGCTACTTTGGCTAAGGTGTTATATCCAAATTTATTCACCCATTCCTGTGTTTTCTTTCCAACAGGGGATACGATGCCATCTACTTCTAATGCAGCAAGAACTGCAATCATAGCTACCACATCGTCAGCTATCTTCACAACGCCAAGGCTATTCTCAGCTTGATTTTCAATTGCTTGATTCAGGTTTTCTTTTTCCATACTGATACCTCTTTCTGCGTTCATTTCCGCTCTATTATATCACGAAAGACTAAGGCAAGTAAACGCTTCTATCATTTCCAAAAGCTTAGGGTGTATAGTTCATCTTCCGTCACAAAAGATAGATTTCCGTCTGTTGTAAGTCCTGCATATTCCAGGTAATCGAAAATGTCCTGATCCTCGATTAAGCTTTGATAAAGTTCCTGATAGAGAGCCTCGTCCCGGGCTTGTATGCGAATCACACCATCCTTTGCGGAATCCAGGGCTACAGCCTTTAACTGCTCCTTGTCATAAGAGGTAAAGTATCTTCCCTCCTGCTGATAGTAGCTGTGATCATCACTTTCTGCCTTTGGCACCGGAAACATGCCATCCACCGCGTGGGTTTTGCCCATCATTTCGCTGGAAAGATTCAGATAACTGTAATTGATTTCAGGGGCATTCTCTTTGCCCTCTCCATGATAAGACATATCACCCCAGGTAGCATCGAACTCACAATAACTGCCGTCCAGCACCACCATATTCCAGGCGTGTTTATCTCCTCCGGCATCTCCGTTTACCACGATGCAAGGGATTCCCATTTTGTGGAACATATACTGGGCTGCCTTGGCATAGCCGTTGCACACAGATTTGTGTTCCAAAAAGACGGACAGATAGTTCTGATTATCGGACACACCTTGCTGATAGGTGGTTTCTTTCACCAGGTACTCATACACCAGCTTGGATTTCTCATAATCCGATGCAGGTTCCGGCACGCTTTGCAGGAACTGATCTACCACCGCATCTACCTGAGCCTGCTTTTCCGCTATCTCTTCCGCAGTATAGGCAAACTTTCCTTCCACTGACATATGGTCCAGTTTATCTCCCACCATATGTTTGGTAAAGGTATATCCTTGCAGATAAAAGACTTCCGGATGATCGTTTAAATAAGCCTGATAGGTCTTTTTTAAAATGTCCTCTGAAAGCGTAGAAACCTGCTTGGAAGATCTATTTTGAATTGCTTCCACCACTTCCTGATAAACGGTCTGTTCTTCACTACTCAAAAGGCTGTAGTAATACCCATCTTCGCTAAAACTATCATTGCCTTCGATAATCTCTTTTCCGGATAGTACAGTAGACTCCGCTGTCTCGCTCTGCTCTTCTTCAGGCAAAGAGGCTTCTTCTGTGGTAACAAAAAGCTCACTCTCGATGATATCTCGATATCCATCCAGAGTATCCGGTAATTCACAGCCAACCTGTGAAAAAGAAAGCAGCATGACAAACGCCGCCACGATACCTCTATTTAGCCATGCGTTTCTCATGCTTTTCCCTTTCCTACTTCCTGTGCAAATTAAATATCATCATTGCGACCGAACTCAGATAGTTTCAAATCTTTGTTACGATCCAGTGTCATACCAATGCTCCACTCATTGATGAATAAAAGCAAAGGTCTATCCTTCAGGTCTTTGATCTTCTTCATATCAGAAGTACCCTGAAGTCTTGCCAAATCAATCTCCGTATCGTTTTCAATCCAACGGATATATTCATACGGTAATTTTTCCAGCTTTATTTCTACATTATATTCGTTTTTCAGACGATATTCCAATACTTCGAACTGCAGGACACCTACTACACCTACGATGATTTCCTCAAGACCTGTGTTAAACTCCTGGAAAATCTGGATAGCACCTTCCTGGGCAATCTGGGTGATACCTTTCACGAACTGCTTTCTCTTCATGGTATCCATCTGACGCACTCTGGCAAAATGCTCCGGTGCAAAAGTAGGAATACCTTCATAACGCACGTTTTCCTTTGGTGCACAAATGGTGTCACCGATAGAGAAGATACCCGGATCAAATACACCGATGATATCACCTGCATAAGCTTCCGTCAGAATCTTACGCTCATCTGCCATAATCTGCTGTGGCTGAGAAAGTCTCATTTCACGGCCGGACTGTACATGCTTTACGTTCATGGTAGCATCATACTTACCGGAGCAGATACGCATAAATGCGATACGGTCGCGGTGTGCTTTATTCATATTAGCCTGAATCTTAAAAACAAAAGCGGAGAAATCATTGGTAGTAGGATCCACCACCTCACCGCTTGCGGTCTTACGTCCGCTAGGATTCATAGCCATCTTTAAAAAGTGCTGTAAGAATACTTCTACACCAAAGTTGGTCAGTGCAGAACCAAAGAATACCGGAGTCAGCTCACCTGCTCTGACCATATCCAAATCATACTCTGCACCGGCCCCTTCTAAAAGCTCCAGTTCTTCGTTTAATTTATCCTGTGCTTCAGCACCAATAAAAGATACTAATTTATCAGCATCATTCACATCGATAACTTCTGTATGACCTTCTTTGGTACCCTTTTCCGTATCGGAGAAAGTCAGCACCTGTTTCTTCTCGCGGTCATAGACACCCTTGAATCCTTTACCGGAACCGATTGGCCAGTTCATAGGACAGGTAGCGATACCAAGTTCCTTCTCTACTTCATCCAATAAATCAAAGGTATCTTTTGCATCACGATCCATTTTATTAATAAAAGTGAAAATCGGAATATGTCTCATGGCACAGACCTTGAAAAGCTTTCTGGTCTGTGGCTCCACACCCTTGGAACCGTCGATTACCATGACTGCAGAGTCAGCTGCCATCAAAGTACGATAGGTATCTTCAGAGAAGTCCTGATGTCCCGGTGTGTCCAGAATGTTGATGCAATAACCATCATATTCAAACTGTAAAACAGAAGAAGTAACGGAAATACCTCTTTCCTTTTCGATTTCCATCCAGTCAGATACTGCGTGTCTGGCGGTGGCTTTTCCCTTTACGGAACCGGCTAAATTAATAGCACCTCCGTAAAGCAAAAATTTCTCAGTCAGAGTGGTTTTACCGGCATCCGGGTGAGAAATAATCGCAAAGGTTCTTCTTCTATTGATTTCCTGTGTTAAATTAGCCACTGTAATAACCTTTCTTACATAGTTATGCCCAGGTGTTGCCACCTGGGCTTGTAATTATGCGTTCTGTGCTACGTCTTTCATGGAGAAGGAGATACGTCCCATCTTGTCTTTGCCAAGGCAAACAACTGTTACCTTGTCGCCAAGTGTCAGTACATCTTCTACATGGTTGATTCTCTCATTGGCAATCTTGGAGATATGAACCATACCTTCTTTGCCAGGTGCGAACTCGATGAAAGCACCGAACTCTTTGATGGATACTACTGTACCCTTGAAGATCTGACCGGCTTCAAAATCGGTAGTGATGATCTTGATCATCTCGATTGCCTGATCCATCTTCTCTTTATCAATACCACATACGCTAACCATACCGTCATCTGTGATATCAATCTTAACGCCTGTACGAGCGATGATTTCGTTGATTGTCTTGCCCTTCTGTCCTACTACATCACCAATTCTGTCAGGATCGATCTGGATTGTGATAATCTTTGGTGCGTACTCATTTACAGTAGGTCTTGGAGCAGAAATAGCAGGTTTCATACAAGTATCCATGATGAAAAGTCTTGCTTCTCTAGCTCTTCTGATTGCTTCTTCTACGATTGGACGGGTAAGTCCGTGGATCTTGATATCCATCTGGATTGCTGTGATACCTTCTGTAGTACCGGTTACCTTGAAGTCCATATCACCGAAGAAATCTTCGAGACCCTGGATATCAGTCAGTACTAAGAAATCGTCATCTGTATCACCTGTAACCAGACCACAAGAGATACCGGCTACCATTCTCTTAATCGGAACACCGGCAGCCATCAGTGCCATACAGCTTGCGCAAGTGGAAGCCATAGAAGTGGATCCGTTAGACTCGAAGGTCTCGGATACGGCACGGATTGCATATGGGAAATCAGTTGCAGAAGGAATCACTGGTTTCAATGCTCTTTCAGCAAGTGCACCATGACCGATTTCTCTACGTCCAGGACCACGGCTAACTTTTGTCTCACCTACAGAATATGCAGGGAAGTTATAGTGGTGGATGTATCTCTTCTCTGTTACGTTTGGATCAAGTCCATCGATTTTCTGTGCTTCAGAAAGTGGTGCCAGTGTAACAACATCACAAATCTGTGTTTGTCCACGAGTAAACATAGCGGAACCATGTACTCTAGGAATCAGATCTACTTCTGCAGACAGAGGACGAATCTGGTCGATTGCACGACCGTCTGGACGCTTGTGATCTTTCAGAATCATCTTACGTACAGTCTTCTTCTGATACTGATATACAGCTTCGCCAAGTACTGCTAAGTAGTCTTCGTTATCTGCAAATGCCTCTGCAAGTTTCTCTGTTACAGCTTTTACATTTGCTTCTCTGGTCTGTTTGTCATCAGAGAATACTGCTTCTTCCATTTCAGCAGGAGGAACGATTTTCTTGATATCCTCAAACATCTGCTCCGGAATAGCGCAGGATACATAATCATGTTTTGGTTTGCCGACTTCAGCTACGATGCCTTTGATGAATTCGATAACCTGCTTATTTACACCATCAGCCGTGTAGATTGCTTCGATGATTTTATCTTCAGGAATCTCATTTGCACCTGCTTCAATCATGATGACTTTCTTCTCTGTGGAAGCTACTGTCATCTGTAAATCACCCTTATCCCACTGCTCCTGGCTTGGGTTAATGATGAACTGTCCATCCATCATACCAATCTGGGTCATAGATACAGGACCATCGAAAGGAATATCAGAAATGGTGGTAGCGATGGCTGTACCCAGCATAGCTACTAATTCAGGTCTGCATTCTGGATCTACAGACATAACCATGTTATTCAAAGTTACATCGTTGCGATAATCCTTTGGGAACAGAGGACGCATAGGACGGTCGATTACACGGCTTGTCAGAATAGCGTTCTCGGATGCTTTACCCTCTCTTTTGTTGAAACCGCCTGGCATTTTGCCTACGGAATAGAATTTCTCCTCGTACTCTACGCTACAAGGGAAAAAGTCGATGCCATCTCTTGGTGCATCACTTGCAGTTGCGGTAGAAAGCACAGTGGTATCACCGTAGCTCATAAATGCGCAACCATTAGCCTGTTTGCCGACTTTGCCGATTTCAACTTTCAGAGTTCTACCAGCAAGTTCCATGGAATAAGTTTTATACATATTTTTTCTCCTTCTGCGATGTTCTTCCTGCAATCCCACGATAAGACTGCCATCGCCATACACTTACCAATCTGATGAAAAATTGGTATTCTTAATACTTCAAAAAGCGGAAACGAATGATTCGCTTCCGCTTCTTCTTTGAAATTATTTTCTAAGACCAAGCTTCTCAATCAGAGCACGGTATCTCTCGATATCTTTTTTCTTAAGGTAACCAAGAAGACCTCTTCTCTGACCAACCATCATCAGAAGACCTCTTCTGGAGTGGTGATCCTTTGGATGCTCCTGTAAGTGTGCTGTCAGCTCTTTGATTCTCTCAGTTAATACAGCAACCTGTACTTCTGGTGAACCTGTATCGCCTTCGCTTCTAGCAAACTCTTTCATGATTTCAGCTTTTTTCTCTTTTGTAATCATTTGTAAAATCCTCCTATACTTCTAAAATACGCCGTATACTAAGTCCCGGTCGGAGTGTCCGTAGGCTGAGTATCAGCAACAAAATCATACTCGGTAAGTTTAACATAAAAAAGGGCGTCTGTAAACACCCTTTTTCATTCCGGTCTGCCGGGTACTATTCTGCATCTACCATATATTTCTTTTTAAATGCATCCAGAATATTCAGAACTTTCTTCATACTCTCTTTGATGCCTTCAGAAATCTCTTCATTCTGATCGGATACTTCCACCGTCTGCTGGGCATTGGCAGTCAGTTCCTGAGATACCGCAGAAATGTGATCGATACTTTCCACAATAGCCTGATTGCTCTTCTCTAGTTCTTTCATCTTACTAGCCTGTGTTTTGGCGTTTTCATTTACCGTCTCCACACTGTCTTTGATGCTGGTAAAGCCCTCTTTGGTCTCTTCGATCAGCGTCGACTGTTTGGAAGCCTGCTCGGAAAGCTGCTCTACTGCAGTTCTGGCAGCGCCACTAGCCGCTTTCAGTTCATCGATAATTTTTTCAATGTCTGCTGTAGCCCCCTGGGTTTGGCTTGCCAAATTATTGATTTCAGTAGCAACAACCGCAAATCCTCTGCCGGCTTCTCCTGCTCTTGCTGCTTCGATGGAAGCATTCAGTGCTAGGAGGCTGGTCTGTTTTGCGATGCCATTGATGATACTGGTAATTTTAATGGCATCCTCTGTTTTCGCAGTCAGCACATCCATTTCATTGGTTACATTTTCACTGCTTTCTTTGGACTGCTCGGAACTGGAATGTAATTCCTCCACATTCTTCATGCCCACCTTTACATGAGAAGCAGCGTTCTCAGAAAGCTCTTTGATTTCATCGGATAAATCATTCGCCTCTTTGATAATACCCTGGATTTCTCCTGTCATAGTCATCTGCTGCTCTAACGCATCCGCAGTCTGCTGCGCTCCACTGCTCACCCGGTGCATAGATTCTACAGTATCTTTTGCAGAAGCAGAAAGCAGGTCTACATTACTACCTACTTCTGTAGCTCTTTCCGTTACGTTATTCACAACGCTATAGGTTGTTCTAAGCAGTTCTTCTTCGCTCTTTGCATTTCGCTCAGATTCTTCCAACTTCTCTGCATTGATTCTGCTGGATGTATTGATACCTACCAGTGCAAAAATCGACATTAAAATCGTGGCGATAATCTGAATCTCATAGGAAGCCATATTGGCTTTTGCCTTTTCCGGATTAGTCAAAAACGCCATGGCTACCGCTACGATATTGGCAAGTACAACCGCAATGGCATAATTTCTCATAAGGGGGAAATTATTGGTTACAATCATTGCCGTCAAAAGCACAAATGCATAGATAAAGCTAAGCTGTGAATCACTGGTCAATAATGCGAAAATATACAGCAGGCAAAAGCCGTAAGCACTGCCCTTTTGTACAAGTTCTAATGTAGCATCTTTCTTATATAGAAAGAATGTAAATCCCCACGGTACCAAATCCAGTAATAAGAAAATCACGATGTACCCTACTGTCTTTGCACCCTTTGCAAGCTCCAGCAAATATGCCAGTGCTAAAATCACCACCATGGTGGTATAACAGGTAATCATTACTTTGTTGACTCTTGCTTTTTCATTCATGTCTTATCCCTCTCTTAGCTTCTTACTCTAATGTCTGTTAATGCAACCTGATCTCCCGTCAGGGCTACATACACTTTCCCATCACCTTCTTTGATGGTGGTGGTGTTTTGAATAAACACACCTAAATTCTCTGTTTTCAATCGAACCGTATTGCCCTTGCGAACCAGCTCGACAGTACATTCGATGCCTTCTTTATTGGCTTCTTTCCATGCATTGAAGCCCTGGAAAGAACTTTCCTTTTTCATCTCGAAGTCATTTTCTGCAGTGCCTTCATCCTGCGAAACTTCCCCGTTTATCTTTATCATAGCATACTCTTTGTAATTCTTCCCAAACACCATGCCATCCTCAGAATTAAAAATCAGAATATACGCACAGTGCCAAACCAGATTCGCTGTAGGAAGGCTCATGGTATGGAAATCAATCCTCATATAGTCTCTCAGCAAAAGCCCTACAGTGGCGGCTGACCTGGTTTTATCGATTTGGAGATTTGGCAAGTCTGATTCCAGTCTATTGGTATAACTGATTTCCCCCACCAATCTTTTGATATCTCCGTCTTCCATCACCCTTCCGGTCTTTTCTGTCCGGATATTCGACAAGGTACCATGCTCGCAGGTAAGTCCAATGTATGCTGATTTGGAGATATTGGGCAGCGCCACAACCAGTTCCTGACTTCGATTAGGGCTGATCATCCTGACGAAAAAATGATCCTCAAACCTTCCGGTAGTAATTTCATAACTTCCTCCGGAAAATTTTATCTTACGACCTCTTTTTTCTTTTTCCAGTTCCTCCAGTTCCATATCTCTGGCACTGGTGGAAATATACTTTCCATCAAACCAAACCTCTCCATATTCCTGATACCGGTAAGCCTCAATGGATTTGATATTCACATGAGTCTGTCTATCATATGCATCAAACAGGATTAACGATGGTGCTGAGAATTCTTCTTTATTCTCCTTATCTTCCCGATAGTCAAAGGTGATTCGCGTCTCCTCTTCTTCTATCGGAATGCCGGAAGACACATGCTCTCTGTACTCTTTGCAGGAAAGCTCTGTTTCCAGTGGCCTGTATTCCTGTGTTTCATTTTTCAAATGCTCTGCATCCATAATCTGCAGCATGATTTCTGCATAGTTCGGATCGAACTGTCCGCCGGATTCTTTGACAAATTCTTCTCGGATCACGATATAGGAAAGTGGATCCCTGAACCTCTTTCTGGAATGCATGTTATCATAGGCATCCGCCACCGTGATAATACGAGAGATTTCCGGAATCTCTTCCCCTTTCAGGCCATTAGGATATCCTTTTCCATCGTATCTTTCACAGGAGTACTTAGCCCCTTCACTGAGATAAGGATACTCTTCAATCGCCGAAAGGATTTGTGCACTTAGTTCCGGCTTATGTCTTACTTCCTCGTATTCCTCGCTATTTAAATCTTCCGCTTTTTCTATCACCGCATCCGAGATGCCGATCATACCTACATCATGAAGCAAGGCCGCATAGTATACCTTTTCACTTTCCTCTTCGCTTTTGCCGGCAGCTGTGGCGATACGTCTGGCTAGTTCTGCCACCCTGGTAGCATGACCTTCGGAAAACACATCCCTTTTCTCAACTGCTGAAACAAAGGCGGTAGCCGTCTGATTGAACAGTCTTTTCATGCTGTCCTGTTCTTTGTGCAAGTCTTCCACTTCCATCTCATGCGCTTTCTCTACCACTTCGTTGATGTCCAGGTAAGAGAAAAAGTACAAAGATAAGGATACCAGCACCATAGCCATATTCACAATGGATATCCCATAGGCAAAAATCTGCAGAATTCCCATAGCAATTGGCACGAAGATGAACAGAACCAAGGATACATAAATCAGTTTACTAAAGGTTTTCCGATATTGCTGAATGACCGTAAATTGAATCAGTGGAAAAACCACCGGTATGATATATGCAATCAGAAAGCCCGGGCCCCTGTGATACACATTCTGCGCATCAAAGGTATAGTACAGGCCTGTAAAGTGAGCCAGAATCGCCAGTAACATCCCCATAACAGCAGCTAGTCCCGATATGGTCAATCGCCTGGGAATCTTTTCTAACTTGCCCTCTGTTTCCAAAAGGTCTGTCAGATAACTATTGAACCCCAGCACCACTGCCGGTGTCAAAAAGAACACCATGAAATTCGAGAATCTCACCATGAAGTACCCTTTTTGGCTCACGTCTCCGCGATACAGGTAAGCAGCTCGATCAGAAGCAAGTAAAAGTGCCGCCACGACTTCCACCATAAGCAGGATTCGCTTTCTCTTGGGTGCCATGAATCTTGTCAGAAGAAGCATGATGACCATCATGATGGAAACAGCGCACAAGCCCAGCATAATGTCCATTTGGTTTTTCAATATAAAGTTATAAATCATTCCCCTTATCTCCTTATGCTAGTGAACGCCTTTTACAAGTTCTTCTACACCATCCCAATCGAACTTCTTCATCTTCTGTGCAAGTTGCTTGATAATCTCCGCTTCTTTTTCCGGAAGCTTATACTCCTGCAATTGTTCCAAAATAACCTCCACCGCATCATAGTCCATCTGCGGAACCACTTCTTGCAAAGCTTCAAAAGCTTCTCGCAACTGATTTTCCGGAATCGGCTTTTTATCTTCTCCAGCAGCTTCTTCTTTTAACTGACTAAGTTTCTCTTTAAAGCTTTCGTATTCTGCCATAAAGTCTGCGTGATACTCATCGATATACGCCTTATCCTGTTTGTTGCCGGCATCTTCCAGTTTTTGTGCCATGTGGGACAAATCCATAGCGCCGATGATTCTGGCTGAGCTCTTCAAGGCATGTACCTTAATGGTATACAGTCTTAGATTATCTGCCTGATAAGCGTCCTTTATCACCTTCGCATTTTCATCAATAGTATCTAAGAAAAGATTCAATGCAAAAATGTATCCGGAAATACCACCGGAATTCTTGATACCCTCTTCCGGCACAATACCATCTGTCTCGTAAATCCAGGAAAGATCCTGCGGCATCTCTGCCATTTCTTCTACCGCATCTGCTGCAGTAGGTATTTCCATCATATCTTTAGACAGATGCTGCATGATGGTCTTCTCAAGCACTTCGCTTTCAATCGGCTTAGCTAAATATCCATTAAAGCCTTTGGACTTATAATACTCTTCTCCGGCAGTAGAGTTTGCGGTTAGCGCATATACCGGTAAGTCCGGATGCGTTTTACGAATGATTTGCAAGGTTTCCACACCATCTAGTCCCGGCATCATGTGGTCTAGCAGTACCACATCAAAATGATTATCCTTAATCTTATCAATGGCATCTTCTCCACTGGAGGAAGTGGTAACAAAGGCTTTGGTAGCCTTCAAAAGCCCCTTGATAACATTCAAATTCATCGGATTGTCATCTACTACCAGAATATCTGCATCCGGGGCAATAAACTGTGGTACATAAGGGCCTTTGACACTGGTCTCATCGTGTTCTGCAAAAGCCCCAAGCGGTGTATCATCCACAATCCTTTGCTGAATGGTGAGGGTAAACGTACTCCCTTCTCCATAAACACTTTCGCACACCAGGGTACCATTTAATAATTCCGCAAACTTACTGGAAATATTCAAACCAAGGCCCGTTCCCTGAATACCGCTGTTCTTTTCTTCGTCCAGACGTTCGTATGCGTGGAAGAGCTTATCTAAATCTTCCTCTTTGACACCCATACCGGTATCTTTTACAGAGATTTTCAATTTGGCGATATTGTTATAGCGTTCTTCTAGTGTTACATCCAGGATAAAACCACCGGCTTCCGTGTACTTCACGGCATTGGTCAAAAGATTCAGAATAATCTGTTTGATTTTGCCCACATCGCCATACATGCGTCTTGGAAGGATTTCATCTACAACAACATCAAAATTCAGTTCCTTCGCATTGGCTCTGACGCGAATCATTGAAACGATGCTGCGCAAAGCTTCCTGCACATCATATTCCTGCTCCACCAGATGCATCTTGCCGGATTCGATTTTGGAAATATCCAATAAGTCATTAATCAAGCCCAAAAGAGATTCCGCTGCATTTTCCACATCAAAGGCGTAATTCATCATGGACATGAAATAGCCCTTAGGTACTCCCGTAGGATCTTCACGCATCATCATCTCATTCATACCCATAATGGTGTTAATCGGGGTACGAATTTCATGAGACATATTTGCCAGGAATCTGGACTTTGCGGAATTGGCATTTTCAGCTTCTTCCTTTGCCTGCCTAATTTCCTCATACTGTCTGGCAACGACTGTAGCACGCATGGTTCTCCATACAATAAATCCCACCAAAAGTCCTACCAGCACTACGATTAGGATTTTGATTGTCATTAGTTCGCTAAATCTTGCCGCTTTTTTAATTTTGAATACTTCATCCTGTAAAACTGCGTCTGTCTTTTTATCCAAAACTTGGATATGTAACGTGTACTCCCCGTAGGGCAGATTTGTGTATTCCAAAGCTGTCAATCTACTTCTCGGAACAGTGAATCCTCCATCCGGGCCACCCTCCAAATACATATGGATAGTAGGGTTGATCATGGTATAATCCAGCACAGATGCTTGGAATTGTACACGTCCCTCGGAAGCAGGAATCTGATAGACGCCATTTTCATCCGGTTCTATTCTATTGTCATCGCAAAAGATTCCATTGATATCAATCAGAATCGGTATCTGCTCTTCAAAATAATGATCCACATTGACCTGAATCACACCATTTCGACCCGGAATCAACAGATTTCCGTTTTCATCCTGCGCACTGTAGGAATTTCCCGTAATACCATAGGGTAATCCGTTTTCTACTGTGTATAACTCATAATCTGTAATCTCATTGTGTAGCATTTGGTCTTTCGTCAAGGTATATACACCGTAAGAAGAAAGAATCCACATATGATCATCATGGTCGAAATAAATATCGTAGTTATTATTGAAAGGGAAGTTAGATATCTCTGTAATCACACCGTTCTTCATCATTTCGATGGAGTTGGAAGTAACAATCCAAAAAAGATTCTCTTCTGTGCTGTCTTTTTTGATGCGCATGATAACTTCACTGGTAAGGCCATCCTCTAACCCCAAGTGCGTTACCTTATCCCCTTTGATCACATAAAGTCCACCGCCATCCGAACCTGTCAGATACTCTCCATTTGTTCCTTCGCACACAGTCAAAAGTACAGTATTTTCAATACCGTCCTCATTTCCGTAGCTGTGGATAATACGGTCTTTTTCAATGATAGATAATCCGCCATTGGTACCGATTAGCATCTTGCCATCGTCGGTAACATCTATGGATCTAACACGATTGTCCAATAATCCATCTTTGATAGTATACCGTTTGATGGAGCCATCTTGGCAATAGCATATAAGTCCAATATCACCTGTATAGGTGGCAATCCAAAGATTTCCTTTCAAGTCTTCTTTGATGCATCGAATTCTTACGCCTTCTAAGTACTCTGTCAGACTATTGCTAATAAGCCTGCCGCTGATTCCCAGAATCTGCAAGCCATTATCCGTGCCAATGTATAAGTCTCCCTGATGGAGACAAGTGGCATTTACTACTTCCGCCGGAAGCCCCGACCTGCTGCTTAGATCCGTATAATTGTTGGTGACGATTTTCATGGCGCCCTGTGTGGAACTTGCCACCCATAGATTCCCCTGATAATCTGTGGTCATCATTTCAATACCACTGTCTAACGGAATATCTTCTAATTCATGATAGTCATGATTGCCATCTATATAACCAAGTCTGGTGGAGGAACTAACCCACACGCGATTACAGGAATACTCCAGCCAGTGTATGCCCTTTAACTGGTCCGTATCAATCATTTCCATTTGCCAGGCATGATCCCCGAATTTACCATGATACACGATGGAATTGTCGGTACCGATGTAGACATATCCATCCTGTTTCGGATCCACCATAATAGTGGAGATTTTCTCCATACCCAGCAACTCTCCGGTGTACTGCTCTGTAACCTGGCAGTTCTCAATGGTAAAGATAATGCCATTGGAAGTCTGTCCATAAATCTTACCTGTTGCATCAGCCTGTAATTTCAGTACTCGTTCATCCGAAAAATCTGCCCCTGTTACAGCGTGAATTTTCAAATCCTGATCTGCATAGCAAACTCCGGCAGTGGTACCAATAAAGACATTCCCGTTCTGGTCCTCAGAAAAAATACGAATAGAGGATGAAGGAAGCCCCTCCTTATAGGTGAGCCAAGTACGTTCATTTCCATCTAAGACAACGACACCATTGTCGTTGGTTCCCACCCAGACTCTGTCCTTGCTATCCTGAAAGAATCCTCTTGCACTGGTGAGTCCATTTTGGGTATCCATACGTTCAAATGTAGTTCCATCATAGCGGATCACACCACTGTAGCCGCCTATCCATACTCGCCCATCCCGGGCGCCTAGAATAAACATAGCATCACTGGTAGGCAGACCATTGGTGGCATCATACACTTCCGTGGTGTATCCCACCCCATAAATCTGCTTGGTTGCAGCATAGGCACCTCCATAATCATCGTAACCTGCTTCTGCGGCTTCCACCAGCATTGTATTTGTCTGTATCTGTACAGCGGCTATTGCTACAGCCATAATAGCCGCCGCAATTCTGTTTTTTCTTTTCTTCATGACAAGCCTTTCTGCTTACCTTGGTTGTATCTTCTCCAGATGACTTTCACTTCCGGAAGCGCTTCTATAAAGACCTCGACGCATTTTGGATCAAACTGTGTACCGGATCCATCCTCCAACATTTTCAGAGCCACATCCAATGGATACGCCTCCTTATATACTCTTGGAGAGGTCAAGGCATCGAATACATCCGCCACAGCCATGATTCTGGCTGAAAGTGGAATCACTTCTCCATGTAATCCTTCCGGATACCCATTGCCATCCCAACGCTCATGGTGATAAGCTGCCATGTTTCTTGCTTCTTTTAAGTAGCTTTCTCCTTTTACCGTATTGATAGCCTTTTCTATGATGTCCTTACCCGCAGTAGTATGAGTCTTAATGATCTCGTACTCCTCATCCGTAAGTTTACCGGGCTTGTTTAATACTTTATCCGAAATATTGATTTTCCCGATGTCATGTAATGGCGCAGACCTTACCACATCTGACATAAATTTCGGAGTAAGTTTTTCCGCGTAATATCCCTTCTTTTTCAATCCTTCTACGATAATCTTCACGTAGGCAGCAGTCTTTTGAATATGGTCTCCCGTATCGGAATCACGATTTTCCACCAAATCAGCCATGGTAATAATAAGACCATCTTGTAGTTTCGCTGTATTTTCATTGAATCTCTGAATGCTGCGAATCTGTTCCGTTTGATTTGATGCCATGTTGCAGATAAGTTCATATAGTTTCTCTATCTCATCTCCGGTATGTACATCAATGGTTCTTAGGTGTCTGACTGCATCATCTAACTTTTGCTGATCAGCACCGGCCTCAATGAATTCTTCCACACCCTCCATCATTTTATCCAAAGGATAAACCATATAAATACCTGCGGTCCAAAGCCCATAACCAAGTACCAGAATAAAGAACCCGGACAGAATCATGAAGGCTCTCCTAAAGAAATCCCCCATATACTCTGTTACATAGCTCATAACAACATCAGCAGCTGCATACCCTACACATCTGCCTTTGCTATCAAAGATAGGTGCACAAGCGGTTACCAGCCAGCCTTCTAAAGAGTCATTCTCGATAGGTTCCACTTCTCTGCCTGCATAAAAATCGTTGATGTACGGTTTGAAAGCTTCTTTCAGCGGCAGTATCGTTCCGGCTTCTACCCCATCCATATCCTCCGTATCCAAGTCAAAAGCGATATGAACGCCATTCTCTCTAAACTGAACTGCATAAAGATTGGTCACACCGGCAGCCGTTTCTCTAATGTGAGTAAGCATATGCTCCGTCTCTGCATAGCCCGGTGCTTTTTCTCCTTTTGCCAAATACTCTGCCATTTGGTCGCCATCAATCAATTCAGCAGCAAATTTGGCCGCGTATGTAGCAGAATCAATTCGGCTTTCTTTATAGCTTTTGAAATACAATCTTATGCCGATCCAAGCCATGATAAGTGACAACGTAAAAGCAACGCCGAAAAGCATGATCGTCGTTCTTTTTTTCACCGAAAAATCCACTGACCTACTGAGGAAATCCATTTCCTTCAGTTCTTCTTTTGTCAGAGGTTTTTGCCTCCAACCGCTATATCGAATTCTTTTTTGAGTTTCATCTGGTACCAGATATAAGATAATTAAGGTGACGACTATAGACAGCCCCAAATTAAAGATATTGAGAAATACGTTCACCACAAATAAAGCAGTAAATCCCGGTGTCTTGCCGGGTCCCACCACGGTTTCCATGAGGGTGTTAATCGCTGCATTTTGGGTGCCTCTAAAAAGGCCGTATTGTAGAATAGCACTTAAACTGCCCGCAAGTACACCTGCAGTCAGGATAAATACGACAACTGTCTTAACTTTCCGAAAGTTTTTCTCTCGTACGCTCCAAGCGGTATACATGGCAACTATCACGTTGACAATACCGAAGTAAATCGCCGTATCATCAAACATGATGCAAAGCACGTTAGTTGCGATTGCCGCCATAATGCCAGGAAACAATCCTGCCATTGCCGCAATGCACATAGTACCTATGGTGTCCAAATAAATCGGAAGGCCTAATCTATTTGACAGATAAGCCAATACCACATTAATCGCCACAGCAAGCATAGTGCACTCTGCTCGAAGCATACTGTCTTTGTTTGATCTATGAGTATTCCCCTTCACTCAATGTTCCTCCTAATAAGACAATCACTATTCAGTTGTAAAGGAAGGTGCCGCACAACACAAAAGGAGATGGCATCTGCCATCTCCTTTATTACATTCGACTTAGTCGTTATCTAATTCTTTTGATGCCTAAGCCCTGGCACGATTACTATAATCTACTATAGCATAAAAAAGTGCCTATGACAAAATCTTAAGCGTTAACAATCTTGCCAAAATCAGGTTTTAAGCTTGCGCCACCAATCAAACCACCATCGATGTTTGGTTTGGATAAAAGCTCAGCTGCATTACCTGCATTCATGGAGCCGCCGTACTGGATACGTACTGCTTCTGCAGTAGGTGCATCGTACAGTTTTGCAATCAGTTCACGGATGAATCCGCATACTTCTTCTGCCTGATCAGCTGTTGCGGTTTCGCCTGTACCGATAGCCCAGATTGGTTCGTAAGCGATAACCAGATTCTTTACCTGATCAGCTGTTACGCCGGAAAGATCCCAAGTAATCTGTCTCTCAATCCATTCTTTGTAAGTACCTGCTTTACGAAGAGCCAGGGACTCACCGCAGCAAAGAATAGGATTAAGACCTGCTGCAAAAGCTTTCTTTACTTTTGCATTGATCAGGATATCATCCTCACCGAAGATATCTCTTCTTTCGGAGTGACCCATGATCACATATTTAACGCCTGCATCTACAAGCATAGGTGCAGAGATTTCACCTGTGAAAGCACCCTTATCTTCGATGTAGAAGTTCTCAGCACCTATGTTTACGTTGGTACCTTTTACAGCTTCTACTACAGGTACGATGTCAATTGCAGGTACGCAGTATACTACGTCTACAGCATCGTTTACTACTAAATCTTTCAGCTCAGCAACAAGCTTAACAGCTTCAGATGGAGTCATGTTCATCTTCCAGTTGCCGGCAATAATTCTTCTTCTAGCCATGGCTAATCTCCTTTTTATTTGTCGTCTGCGCTTACTACACCAGGAAGCTCTTTACCTTCCAGGAATTCAAGAGATGCACCACCACCTGTGGAGATGTGGCTCATCTTGTCTGCGAAACCAAGCTGGTTAACAGCTGCTGCACTATCACCACCACCGATGATTGTAGTAGCGTCTGTTTCAGCCAAAGCTTTTGCTACAGCCTTTGTACCTTCAGCAAGTACAGGGTTTTCAAATACACCCATAGGTCCGTTCCAAACTACAGTCTTAGCGGATTTAACAGCATCGCCGAAGAGTTTTCTGGTTTCAACACCGATATCAAGACCTTCTTTGTCTGCAGGAATTGCATTGGAAGGAACGATAGCGGTTTCAATGTTAGGATTGTCAATAGGATCAGGGAAGCCTGCAGATACAACTGTATCGATAGGAAGCAGAAGCTTCTTACCATTCTTCTCAGCTTTCTCCATCATTTCTTTACAGTAGTCAATCTTCTCATTATCTACTAAAGAAAGACCTACTTCATAACCTTTTGCTTTTAAGAAGGTGTAAGCCATACCACCACCGATAATAAGGGTATCGCACTTTTCAAGCAGGTTGTTGATAACATTTAATTTATCAGCTACTTTAGCACCACCAAGGATAGCTACGAAAGGACGAACCGGATTCTCTACAGCATTGCCAAGGAATTCAATTTCTTTCTGCATTAAGTAACCAACTACGCAAGAGCCGCCTTTTTTGCGGACTTCTTCAGTCACACCTGCTACAGAAGCATGTGCTCTATGAGAAGAACCGAAAGCGTCGCATACATAGTCATCGCAAAGATCAGCTAATTCTTTGGAGAAAGCTTCGCCGTTCTTTGTCTCTTCAGCGCCACGGAATCTGGTGTTCTGAAGAAGTACTACGTCACCTTCGTTCATAGCTGCTACTGCTGCTGTTGCAGCTTCGCCTGTTACATTGTAATCAGCTACAAATTTTACTTCTTTGCCTAATTTTTCAGACAGTCTCTTTGCTACAGGAGCAAGAGATTCGCCTTCGTTAGGGCCATTTTTTACTTTACCAAGGTGAGAGCAAAGGATTACTTTACCACCATCTTTGATTAATTTCTGAATTGTAGGAAGTGCTGCTACGATACGAGTTTCATCAGTGATCTCGCCGTTTTTCAAAGGTACGTTGAAATCGCAACGAACAAGTACGCGTCTTCCCTTTGCGTTAATGTCATCTACAGATTTTTTGTTTAAACCCATGACTATTCTCCTTTTTGTGTTTTGTTTTTGGCACTATGCCAAAACATAAGTGTTTGAAAAAAGGTCCGGCCCTTATGGGACCGGACCTTTGTATACGTCACAAGAATTATGCTAATTCAGCGAAGTATTTGATTGTTCTAACCATCTGGCTTGTGTAGGAGTTCTCGTTATCATACCAAGAAACTACCTGAACCTGAGTGTTGCCATCTTCCATAGGAATAACCATGGTCTGAGTAGCATCGAACAGGGAACCGTATGTCATACCGATAACATCGGAAGATACGATTTCATCTGTGTTGTAGCCATAAGACTCTGTTACGGAAGCTTTCATCTTTTCGTTGATCTGCTCTTTTGTAACGTTACCTTTTACTACTGCTACAAGGATAGTTGTAGAACCTGTAGGGGTAGGTACACGCTGAGCGGAACCGATGAGCTTGCCATTTAATTCAGGAATAACAAGACCGATTGCTTTTGCAGCACCAGTGGAGTTAGGAACGATGTTGCAAGCGCCTGCACGGCTTCTTCTCTTATCGCCTTTTCTCTGAGGTCCGTCAAGGATCATCTGATCACCTGTGTAAGCGTGTACAGTTGTCATGATACCAGACTGGATAGGTGCTAATTCGTTCAGTGCTTTAGCCATAGGTGCTAAGCAGTTTGTTGTACAAGAAGCTGCAGAAATAACAGTATCACTTGCTTTTAATGTTTTGTGGTTTACGTTGTAAACGATTGTAGGAAGGTCGTTACCTGCAGGTGCAGAGATAACTACTTTACGAGCGCCAGCTGTGATGTGTGCGCTTGCTTTTTCTTTGGATGTATAGAAACCTGTACATTCAAGAACAACGTCTACTTTTAATTCTCCCCAAGGAAGTTTGGAAGCATCTGCTTCTTTGTAAATTGTGATTTTTTTGCCGTTAACAGTGATGGAATCCTCACCAGCTTCTACTGTGGAAGCATATTTGTATGTACCCTGAGCGGTATCATACTTTAATAAGTGAGCAAGCATTTCAGGACTTGTTAAGTCGTTGATTGCTACTACTTCGTATCCTTCTGCATCAAACATCTGTCTGAATGCAAGACGACCGATACGACCAAAACCGTTGATTGCTACTCTTACTGCCATTTCTTAGTTCCTCCTAAAAAATATTATTATTTTAGTTCTGACTTTGTAGCTAAATCGCAAAAAACTTCGCGATTGTCAAATTTTTATCAGCAGTTATATTCTATCTAATTCTAGGATAAAATTCAACCCTTATTCTGTAATTCTAATGTTTGTCAGCGCTACAATATCTCCAGTTAAACATACATAGACTTCCGGCGTTTTCTGTTTGATTACTGTAGTGGCGCTAACCTTTAAGCCGAAGTTCTCTGTTTCGATGTGGATTTTATCGTCTTCCCGGGTAATTCTGACTTCGCATTCAAAGCCCTGTCTGTGCCTTTCTTTCCACACATCCCAGCCTACAAAATCATCTCCTACTTCTACGTTTACCTCATTATCTGCCGTAGGGTCGGAATCCCAGTTTTCACCATCCAGTCTGACTACGATAAAGTTTTTATAGCCTGGGCCATCCACCTTTTGGTCCTCAGAATAAAACAATCTGATGTATGGACAATGCCATATCAATCTGGCAGGTGGCATGGTCTTTGCATGGAACCGAATGGTCATTTTGTCCTTTAACGGAACAGCCTGAGAGGTATCACTGCACCAGTTATTTATCTGTACATTGGGTATGTCTCCCACCGGTCCATCGATATAAGATACTTCATCAGCAATACGAGAAATGTACCTGTCAGATACCTTCTTATCATCTGTATGGATGCCAACCTGGGTAATATTACAATACTCACCGGTTAAAGCTATGTAAGCAAATCGGATACTGTCCGGCAAGGCAATGGTGTAATCCACGTTTTGGTATTTGTTTCTGACTTTGATGCTGATATGGTCTTTCACGCGAACCGCATCGATATCATAGTCCAAGCCTTCCCTGTACACACTTACCATGTCTACGTTATCGTTTAGGTAGTTTACATCCTTTTGTATTTTTCTTGCCTCTTTGCATTGTACCGTGCCGTTCAGGGAAATCACACCAAATTCCATATAGTTCATTTCCTGCTCTTTGCCGTCTTTGTAATGAACACGTTCATCCAAAGAATCGAACAAAATCAAACTTGGCACGGTGTTTCTGGAAGTATGCTCGTTATCACTTCTACTATGAATATGGATTCTGGTAATACAATCCGAAAGATGGATACCTTCCGAATACTCGCTACCATATTCATTGCAATACAAAGAATCTCGGCCGGACAATTCCTTCAAAGACTCTCTCTGCTTCATCTCATAGTTCACATCTTCGTCTATGAGATGAAGCATAATCTTTGCAAATTTAGGATCAAACTGTGTGCCTGAGCCCTTCAAAATCTCTTCTCTTACCTTTTGTTGCGGAAGCATACTTCTATAGCTTCGATTGGAACTCATAGCATCATAAGCATCAGCCACTGCAATGATTCTGGCAATCTCCGGTGTATCCTCGCCTTTTAAATGCTCCGGATATCCCTTCCCATCATATCGTTCGTGATGATACTTCGCCGCGATACTTAAATACGGGAATTTGGTGATACTGGAAAGAATGTCGCTGCCGATTTGGGAATGGGTTTTCATTTCCTCGTATTCCTCATCCGTCAGTTTGCCCATCTTTCCGATGATGCTATCCCGGATACCAAGCTTACCTACATCATGAAGCAGTGCAGCGTAATAGATTTCATAGCATCGTGCTGAATCTTTGCCTGCTGCTTCTGCTATTTTTCTGGCATACTCTGCCACACGTAAAGAATGACCTTTGGCGTATCTATCCTTTGCATCGATGGCCGTAGCCAAAGTCTCTGCTGTCTGTTCGAAAAGTGTCTGGGAAATTCTCTGTCCGGCCTTTGCATAAGAGATTTCCATTTCCGTAGCTTTTCTGGCTTTGAGGTTCATATCATCCAGTACCAGGAAATACAAAAGGACAGCCATTCCCACCATGGAAATATTAATCAGTGACAAGCCATAACAGAAAATCTGAATGATGGAAGCGATAAATGGAACTAAAGTAAACAGCAGGATACCCATATAAACATATCTGGATAGTCTGTTCCGATACTGTATGATTACAGACAAAAGGATTACCATCATACCTACCGGAAAGACATAACACAAAACAAATAAGGGTCCCCTGTGATAGAAATTTTGGGCATCAAATGTGTAATACCAACCTGTAAACTGTGACACAATCAAAAGCCAGCAGGCCATCATACTCATACCCCAGCAGGCGTTTAGACGTCTTGGTGCTTGCTTCAAGCCGCCCTCTTTCGTATATAAGTCACGTAAATAAGCTTCAAACAAAGTGATTAATATAATTGTCAGAAAAAAAGTGGCAAAGTTTGCGATACGCACGACATAATAACCGGCTGTGGATACATCTCCACGGTACAGATAAGCCAACCGGTCAAAAAACAAGAGTAAGGCAGCGCCAAGCTCGATAGACACCAGAATATGTTTTCTTTTTTTGGGAATCACCTTGGTAAAAGATGCCAGAACTGCCATGCCTAGATTAACTCCCATTAGAATCAGCATCAGATTGAGCTGGTGCGCCTTTAGGAATTCCATCATATAAGTTTACCCCTTCTACAGCGTCTAACCACGATACGGTTTTATTTTAGTACAAGCTGCAGCCATATTCTATAAAAATTATGTAAAGATTTCCCATTTATATGAAATAGTGTAAACTAACACGTAGATACCTTTTTAGCATTAGAATGATTAGGCTCAAGGAGGAAAATATGCCGATTCTTACAGATTCTCATATGCATACCCATTTTTCCACAGACTCGGAAGCCCCCATGGAAGAGATGATTGCATCTGCCATCCAAAAAGGACTTACAAATATTTGTTTTACGGATCATCAGGACTTCGACTATCCGGATATGCCGGATTTACCGGAAGGCGCTTTCATGCTGGATGTAGATGCCTACCGGAAAGAGTGGAATAGTCTGAGGGATAGATACGAAGGGGAGAAAGTCAGCTTACCAGATGGTAGCACTGCTTCTTTTCATCTTCGCTTCGGAGTAGAATGTGGCATGCAGAAATGCTGTGCAGCCAAAAACAGTCAGCTAGTCAGTGCCCATCCTTTCGACTTCGTCATAGCCTCCCAGCACCTGTGCGGCGGTATGGACGCTTACTATCCGGAATTCCATCAATTGTATCCGGATACCGCAGCCAAATTCCACCAGTACTTAGAAGAAACCTACGAGAATATCCAGGCCTTCCCAAACTTTGACAGTCTCGGTCATTTGGACTACATGATTCGCTACTGCACTTCCATCGGTCAAACCTATGACATGAAGCAGGAGGAAGAGATCATCCGTGCAATACTTGAGTATTTAATAAAGAAGGATAAAGCCCTAGAAGTCAATTCAGCTTCCTATAGAAAAGGTATGAAGGAGCCGAATCCCCGTCGAGAAGTACTGTCCATCTACAAAGAAATGGGAGGCAAGCTTTTAACCATCGGAAGTGATGCGCATAATCCACATGATATCGCAGCTGACTTCCAGCATCTCTTTGCTTTATTAGAATCACTAGACTATAACGAATACGTGATTTACGAAAAACATATACCATCATTTATGGCTATTTAAGAAAGACCTGTAAGACGGAAACAAATACCTTCATGATATAACTACAATAAAAAAAGAAACGAGCAGCCCGCTTGAGCAATAACGCTGTACGGTGAAAACCCATTTCTTTTTCTATCCTTTATTCTTTATTACTTAAAAATGCCTTTATCTCGTCCAGTCTTTCTAACGCGACTTCTCTTCCCATGTCATAGACACGTTGCAATTCTTCCGGATCTTTTTCCGTACGGGAAATACCTAGTGGCACGGAAGGTCTGATGACCAGCGCTTCCCCACTAGCCTCTAACGCATCTATTGCTTCCATCTCTTTATTGTACATGACATGGCGATTTACCACTGCCTCATAGGCTTTCGGATACTTTCGCAAAGATGCCTTGAAAAGAGGAAGCATGGAAGCTTTCTTTTTTCGATAGCCTGCTGCCTGGGTCAGGATAATCACCTGTCTGTCATACCCCATGGATTTTAAGAATGCAAAGGGCACGGAATCTGCGATGCCACCATCTAGCAGCTTCATGCCATCCACTTCCACGATGCGGGACACCATAGGCATAGAGGCAGAAGCCTGAAACCACTTCATGTCATTTTCTTCCCCATCCTGGCAAAGATGATACACTGCTTTTCCGGTCTCCACATCTGTGGCGCCCACGTAAAACTTCATGGGATTCTCTCTGTAGGTCTTACGATCGAATACGTCTAACACATCCGGAATCTGATGATAGCAAAAGTCTACATTGTACATATCTCCCGTCTTGATGAGAGACTTCAAGCTACAGTAACGTTCATCATTGCAGAAGCGTTTGTTATATCGCAGGGTACGTCCGATTTGGCGAGACTTAAAATTACAGCCAAATACAGCACCGGCAGAGATTCCTGCCGCACCCTCAAAAGTAATCCCGTTTTCCAAAAATACATCCAGCACGCCGCAGGTAAAAATACCACGCATAGCGCCGCCTTCTAATACAAGTCCTGTCTTCATCCTGTCACTCCTCAGACTCAAAAAGTCCCACCCCATGACGAGGTGGGAACTGTCATACTAGACCAAAGCTTTGTATCTCTCAAAGTCTTTCATCAATTCATCGTAAATTGGCATCAGGTTATCTGCATTTCCACTGCGAAGCGGCTCTACAATACGTACGATGATATCGTACATAGAAGTAAGTCCCATATTGGAAATCACACCCTTTAACGTGTGGGCACACTGAAATGCTGTCTCAGCATCTTTGGCTTCCAGTGCTTCTTTCAGCTTTCCAAATGCAGGATCTACAAGCACGTCGCCATAGCACTCTTCATAGAACTCTTCATCATTCAAAAAACGATTCAGGGCGCCTTCCATATCGCAACCCATCAGTTCTAATTGTTCTGTCAGTTTGCTCATAAATTTCTCCTTTTACCACATGATACCTTTATTATAACACTAACTACTCCAGGCCTGCCAAACTTTTGTGTTTCTTTTTGGCTTTGTACATCCGTTCATCTGCTTCTTTCAGCATGGTGGTGAAGTCTTTGTCTCCCTGGTGACATACCGAAGTGCCGATACTGCAGGAGCACACAAAGCCCTTTCCGTCTTCCCAGTTTTTAAAGCTAAGGAACTCGGCCAGTTCTTTTTCCTTCTCCGCGGCCCTGTCATCATTGCGGATATCCTTCATAAATACCACAAATTCATCGCCGCCGAAACGTCCCACTACATCAGAACGTCTAAACTGACTTTCCAATTTATGAGCGATTTCCTTGATGACCTTATCTCCGGCCAGATGCCCATAGGTATCATTGATTTTCTTAAAATGGTTCACATCGATCATATACAAAGCGTGAGAACCATCTTTGCCATCTCCCCGCAGGTAGTCTTCAATTTGCTCTACCGTAGCAGCATGATTCAAAAGGCCCGTCATACCATCTTGGCTTGCCCTGTTTTCCAGCATCTTCTTTTCTTTGAAGCGGCGATCCACATCCCTGATATAGCAGAAGGCATAGATTTCACCACGTTTATTCTTCATGAAGTATACTTCCAAGGCAAGGTACTGGATTCGACCTGTGGCGCCCCAGATTTTTCTAAAGGATAACTCGTAGTTCTCCTTCGGATGCTTGTAATAATAGCGGAGAAGCATCTCCGTAGTGATAGTACTCATCTGCTTTTTCTTGGATGGATCTGTGCAGAACAGCTCTGCAATCTGCTCAAACACATTTTCCGAAGTGATATTCTCTAGCTTTCTATCCATCTCCGGCACAGAGGTCTGTACGCTTTCCATAATCTCTCTATTGAGATTCAGCACGCATAAGAAATAGGTATCCGGTGTCATGCTGCGCATTTGACGTATGGTCACCATATCATCTTTGGCCACCTTTGGACCATTCTTGGTCTCCAAAAGCACACCTACACATCGCTCCGGCTCTCCATTTGCATCATACTGGGTGCTATAGCAGAAATGCACATAGTAATACTGCGGCGAAGTTACAGCACGTTTCATACGAAGGCTGGCCTCTACATAAGGTTCCCCGCGGTCCAGTCTGGTAAATACATCCAAAAACTCCTCCACATCATCCGGATGCACCACCTTCAAATCAATCAAAGACTGAGGTACATTAGAGATTCGTTCGCCAAAGTTATAGAGCATACGAAGCTCCTTGAACTGATGAATCTCGTGGGTCTTTGGATGATAAATCCAACTCAGAACCCCAGCCATTTTCAGTGCAATTAATCCCGGCCCCTCTGTATGACATTCTTCGTCGAAAGTCACATCCTCTTTGTTCATATGTACAAAGTTCTCTACTTTTACCAAAAAGTAAACACGCTGCGCCACTCTGGTAATAGGTGAAACTTTCACTTCTGCCCAGAACGTCTCTTTCTCCAGGTCTTCTCCCGGCTGTAAGCGCAAAGAGAATGTCACGTCTTTTCCTGTCTGCCATGCTTTCGTAAATTCTATATCCATCATGGCCTGGTCATCTGCTGATACATCCCAGTTTAACTTGCACTTACCTTTCTCATCCGGAGCACCGTCTCCGAACTGTTCCTGATAGGCGTGATTGGTACGTACCACCTCATAACCACTAGGGGTATTCATCACCACAAGCATAGGAGACTCTACATGATCGAAGAATCTCTGCAATGCATTTTCGGAGCTCCAAATACCGGTTAGGCTAGTCACATAACTGCTTTCTATCGGCAACGTAACCGGTGGATATCCCGCCTCCACAATGGCGTCATACTCCGTTTCCGGCATCGGTTTTGCAAAGAAGAAGCCCTGTACGTAATCACAGTTTACATCCTGCAAGAAGCGTACCTGGTCTTCGTTTTCCACGCCTTCCATCACCACCGCAAGCTTCAGCTGTTCCGCCATACGGATGATGGAGGTGAGGATTTTGCCGCCACGCTCTCTTGCCGGATTCTTTGGCAAAAGAGACATATCGATTTTCAGATAATCCACAGGCAAATCTCGTAGCATACCAAGGCTGGCTGATCCCTTTCCGAAATCATCCATGTAAATCACAAATCCTGCTTCGTGAAGTTCATGCATCACATCCAAAATCATATCCCTGTTTTCCAGAAATGCGCTCTCTGTGAATTCCAACTCGATATGTTTGCTGGTAAGCCCATAGGAGCGAATCAAATCGATGGTCTTTCTGGCAAAATTCGGATTATACAAGTTCAGCAAGGATACATTCACAGATATAGGAATGGCCTGATAGCCTTTATCCAAAATCTGTTTTTGGTGAATACATACCTGTTCAAGCACATAGTCATCCAGGGTATTGATGCTGACATTCTTTTCGAAAATCGGAATGAACTCTCCCGGCATCACCATGGTGCCATCTTCCATCTGCCAACGTACCAAAGCTTCCGCTCCGTGAGGCTTTCCGGTGGTCAGACTATATTTAGGCTGATAGTACACCTTGAATTCCTTGTTCTTTAGGGCCTTTTCCATGCTATTGACCAAGAATTGCTCTCTTACGATACTATCTCCCATGGAGCTGTCATAGTAGCCCACATATTCTCTGTATTTTCCCTTACACTGTCTGGCCGCCAGGCGAACACGGTCTTCCATCATATCGATAGGGAGGGACTCATCCTCGATGATGTACACACCGATAGAAGGCTTTAAACGGTAGCTGCTGTTAAAGCTGGATAGTCTGGTGGTCATTTGAGACACGAAACGCTCTACCACGCCCTCTACATAAGGGCCAAATACTAAAAAGGTATCTGCACTATATCTGGCAAAAATACCCTGTGGCACATTCAGCATCAAGTCACCCAGTTCTTTTCCCAGGTAACGCAAAAGGCGGTTTCCTTCCTCAATCCCATAGAAGGTGTTGTATCCTTTGAAGTTATCGATGTCCACCATCATAATGAGATACTGCTGGTCCAGTTTCAAATCCAGGATCTGACGTACTTCTTGATTAAAACGTTCTCTGGTATACAGTCCTGTGAGCTGATCGTAATCATTATGACGAAGAAGACTTCTATGCATGGCATTGTCCACACGATGTCTCACTACCGTAGGCTCAAAAGGACTGGACAAAAAATCCCAGGCCCCCATTTCTAAGCACTTTTTCTCCACTCGGTACTGCTCTTCCGAAGTGGCAACCAAAATCGGAATGTCCGTGAAAATCCTATCCTGATGGCAGTGCTCCAGAAAATCCAGACCGCTAAATCCCGGCATGTGTAAATCCACGATGATACCACCCAGCTGCTGCATCTCTGCATGCATTCTTTCAATGGCAACTCTTGCATCGCTTTCGCACTTTACCGGATAATACGGTTCTAATATTCTCTTCAAGATTTTTTGGTTAATGATGGAATCATCAATAACCCAAATTGTGTCATGACTGATTTCTGGCATGGTATTCCCCTATAGTTCTTCCCCGATTTATAAATTCGCCTCAAATTGCTCTACCGGAATAGGCTTTGAAAAATAGTATCCCTGCAGAGTGTCGGAGCCTAACAGTTTTGCTTCTTCAAACTGCTTTTCTGTCTCGATTCCTTCGATTGCCACTTTCATACCCAGTTTTTTCGACATTTCGATAAAAGATAAGGTCATCTGTCTGCTTCGTGAATTATCCATGGCATCTCTGAAATATCTTAAGTTGAATTTTAACGTGTCTGCTTTGGTGTCCATCAGCACCCCCACAGCAGACATATTCTTTGTAAAATCGTCTATCTCAACGGTAAACCCCGCTGCCTTTAGACGATTGATATAAAACATCTGTCTACTTAAATCCGTAGCCAAAGCATTTACTGTCACCTCAATGCGAAGTCTCTCCTTGGGCACCTGATGCTTCTCCAAAAGTTCCGTCAGCACCTGTTCTACGTCGATATAGTAGAAATCCCTTGGTGAAACATTGATAGACAAAAACAAATGGCCAAATCTGCTACCGTCCCACTTATGCAAAAGCTTCACGCTTTGTTCCCATACATAGTAATCCATGTGGGTAATAAAATCTGTCTTCTCCAGGATTCCCAAAAACTCCGCCGGCTCCTTTATGGTGCCATCCGGTAATACCCAGCGCACCAGCACTTCTGCTCCCTCTATTCTGGCATTGTTATTCACCCTGGCCTGTAAATAAATCTGGAAACGTCCTTCTTCCAGATTCTGCTTAAATTCATCTAGTATCTGCTCTTCCAACTGCAGCTTTTCCTGCATGGAATCCGTGAAATACGCGATAAAGTGATCGTCTTCTTTGTGTATATTATGGATAGCAAAAGTAGCTCGATCGATCATGTGCTGTACCGGCATATGGACATCGGACACCACATAGACCCCCATATGCATATAAAGCTGATAAGAGGAACTGATGGGAATAGCCCTGATCTGACGAGCAGCGCCTTCCAGCACTTCTTCACTGAAACGCTCTGCAGGCATACATACCACAAAATGATCATCTCGAATTCTGCCGTATATGGTGCCCTCTCCGCATTGTTCTCTTAAAAGGTCCGCAATTTTTTGAATCACTTCTGTCCCTTTGGCTCTGCCAAATAAATCAGTCAAAATCCGGTAGTTCCAAAGATTGGCAGCCACCAACACCAAAGGTCTGTCCGGATTTTGCTCCAGGGCTTCCCTGATTCTGCGGCATACCCCCTCCTGATTCAAAAGACCTGTCAGCGTGTCATGATAGAGGAAATACTCTGCTTCCTCTCCGGCTGCTTCCTGATTCAGTAAGGAGCTGTAGCATAAAAGTGCTGAATACTGCTCTCCGTTTTCGATACTAAGTCGCACCGGGATGGACTCACAATGATTCATATCGAAGGCTTCCACCTCACGTAAATAAGACCCTGTAGGTAGAATCATTCCGTCATCTCCCAGTTGTAAAATCTCTTCCCTATCCGGGTCTATCAGATAAACTTGCGAAAAAGCGTGTTGCAAGATTCGCAGTATTCTATCTAATTCGTCGCGACTATACTGCTCCAGTTTCATAGACTCATTTTATCATTTTCTTTAATTTTTGACTACTATTGCGAATTTTACGTGCTATTTTCTGACACCAGCAGTATAATATGGGTAAAGAGTTAGACTATATGCAAGGGAGGCTGATTATGTTTATCAAAATGCAGTGTTTAGACACCTACGACTTCGTATTGCCAGAGATATGTTCTTTTCACGGCTTTCGCTATGATAAAGTAAACCGTTCTGCCATTATCTCTACAGAGCACACGCATCATGATTACATCATTCCCTTGGATGAAGAAGACTATCGCAAACTAGAGCAGGCCATCTGGGAAAAGATCAGCCAGGGCCAGCAAATGATTGAACTGGTAGGCGGAGATGTGCTCCGCGTCAGAAGAGGCGAGATTAGACGCGCCGCTCCACTTAAGAATCTTACCGTTTTTTAATTTTTATATCTCCTCATAGCAAAAGCACCGAACAGGCAATGCCTATCGGTGCTTTTGTCTTTGTCTTATGGAATCCATCTGGCGATTTCTTCTGCCACCAGATTGATTTGTTCTTCGTTCGTGATAGTAGGATTTCCATCCCCTTCTTGCATGCCATAGCATCCAAAATAAGAATGGCAACCGCCTTCAATCAAGAAGGTTTCTGTTTCATCCGGAAGATTACTCATACACTCTGCGTACTTTTCCCGATTCAAAACCTTATCCTCGGTACCATAGATGCTAAGAACCCTTAGTCCGGATTCGCTTAAATCTGTCAAAGTATAGCTGGCACAGAAAATCATACCAGCAAACTCGTCTGCGTGTTCTCCAATGTATTTGCTGGCCGCCACTCCGCCAAGGGAATGCCCTGCCAAATACCACTCTTTGATCTGTGGTACTTTCTCCGGTATAGCCTCTGCTGCCGACTCACTAAGGATAGCCAGATTCTCCGGCATTCTGGGAAGGACACATACAAAGCCTTCCTCAGCCAGGCGATACATCAGCCCCCTATAGGCAGAATACTCTACCCTTCCACCGGGATAAAATATGATACCGCATTTCACCTGTCCACTAGCAGGATAAAACAGATAGGTATCTTTATCAATTTTTGTTTCAATCGCGTTGCCTGATTGCTCTATGGCAGCGATTGTCTTTTCATCTGCATGATAATAATGCAGCGCATAAAATTTAAATACACATGCAAAAACAGCCAGCACCCCCAGGATTCCTACCGCAATATGAAGAGGAATCACCCATGGCTTTCTCTGTCTTTGATTCTTATTCATTTCTTTCTCTTTCTAATTCTATTTCCACACAAACCAAATGAAGAGGTAACCAACTAGTACAGCTGTCAGTGTAAAAGGCACACCGATACGCATAAAGTCTCTAAATCGAACCTCATAACCCTCTTTACGAAGCATACCAACGCCTGCGATATTGGCAGAAGCGCCGATTGGAGTGATATTACCGCCCAAGGTAGCACCGATCAAAAGACCGAAGTATAAAAGGTTCGGATCACCACCCATAACAGATGCTACACCGCCAAGTACCGGCAGCATGGTAGCTACATATGGAATATTATCGATAAATGCAGAAATCAATACAGATCCCCATACGATAATGGTATAAAGCAAGAAGATATTGCCTGTACCGATGCTGGCGATTCCATTTGCCAAATCATCAATCAAACCAATCTCCGTGATACCACCGATGACCATGAAAAGGCCAAGCAGTAACGCCATGGTCTGATAATCCATATTCTTCAGGCAGCTAATCAGCTCTTCTTTATCTTTGTGTTTGAGGTATTCCCATACAATATTAATAATACCACATACCACGCAGATCACACCGTTGGTGATTTCCGGCTTATTTGGAATAAAGGATGCGATGATCAGGAATACGATATGTGCCAGCATCATGATGGTAGGTACATAATCTGTTACTTCTGTCAGCTGATCACTGTCTACCTTTTGGGTATCCTTGCGGAATAGAATCAGCATGATAAATACGGTTGCCAAAGCACCCAGCTCTACTGCAAAGAAGATACCCGGTTTTCCATTCATCCAGAAGAAATCATTGAAGTCCATCTTCGCTGCAGCTGCCAGCATAATGGAAGTCGTATCACCTACTAAAGTAGCTGCACCCTGTAGATTAGAAGATACTGCGATACTAATAATCATGGGTACCGGATTGATTTTCAACTTCTTACATACTGCAAGACCAACAGGTGCCACCATCAGAACTGTAGCCACGTTATCGATAAACGCAGAAATCAGTCCGGAGAATAAGGACATGGCGATGGTAACCCACATGACATTTTTAGAAATCTTCAAAAGCCAGTCTGCTACTCTCGCCGGCATCTTGGAAGCAATGAAGTAGTCCACAAGCATCATGGTACCCCACAGCATCAAAAGGACGTTCCAGTCTATGACACCCCATACCTGGCCAAATGGCAGGATGCCACCGATGATGTACACAAGTGCTGTCCCCAAAGCCACCAGATAACGATGCTTGGGAAGCAGAATCATCAAGACATACATCAATATAAAGATAATAATTGCTGCAATTTTCATAAGTACGCTCTCTCTTTCTTTAATTTGCCTTTTCTTCTTTTACCAAAAGTGCGATGGTCTCTACCCCCGTGGTCCAAGGGAACTGATCCACGCAAATTGCTTTTTCCATATAGTATCCATGATCTAAGAAGGCTTCTAAGTCTCTAGCCAAGCTGGTAGGCTTGCAGGAAATATAGAGAAGTCTTGGCAGGTCATAGGATAAAATCTTCTGCAGTGCCTTTGGATGCACCCCATCTCTCGGCGGATCTAATATGATAAAGTCCGGCTTTTCTTCGATATCATCGATCACTTTCAGTACATCGCCTGCGATGAATTCACAGTTAGATAAACCATTCTTCTTGGCATTTTCTTTGGCTGCTTCTACTGCCTCTTCCACGATTTCCACACCGATGACTTTGCCTGCTACAGGAGCCATCAGCTGTGCGATGGTGCCGGTTCCGCTGTATAAGTCATAGATGACAGGATTCTCCACATCGATAGAGCCGATGAACTCTCTGGCTGTATCATACAGCACTTCCGCGCTATGAGAATTGGTCTGGAAGAAGGAAAACTCTGTCACCTGGAAAGTCAGGCCCAGCAGCTTCTCTTCAAAGAAATCTCTGCCATATAATACTCTGGTTTCATCACTTTGAATGGTGTCTGCCAAAGTGTCATTTAAGGTATGCAGGATACCGGCGATGGTGCCCTCTAATGGCAATGCCTTCAGTCCCTCCACATACTCTGTCAAGTCAAGGTCCATCTGGGTAGTAGTCACCAGGGCAATCAGGATTTCGCCGGTAGCCATAGCCTTACGCACCATCAGATGTCTTAAGTAGCCTTCCTTGGACATCTTATGATAGAAAGGAATGCCTGCCTTTAAGAAGTACTCTCTGGTATAGGTCACGATGGCACGATAGTCAGCATCCATAATCTGACACTGTGGTACATTCACGATATCATAAAAGCTTCCCTTCTTATGCATCCCCAGTGAAAGCTCTCCGCCCTTTACTTCATCTCCAAAGGTCAGCTCCATCTTATTACGATAGCCGTATCTTGCTGGGCTTTCCTTGATACCTTCTAATACCCAAGGTTTCGTCTGTCTCGCCAGTGGCTTTTCTAAGAGGCGCTGTACCTGCTGTCTTTTCAGTTCAATACTTTTCTCATAGGGAAGAGATAGATACGCGCATCCGCCGCACGTACCAAAGTGTGGACATGGACTCTCTATCTCATCAGGAGACTTCTCCAGGACTTCTAAAAGGTCTGCCTCCCATTTCCCGGATCTTTTCTTCTTTAATCTAGCCTGCACCTTCTGTCCCGGCAAGCCATTCTTTACCATCACTTCAGCATCTTCTACTGTCATCCTCCCCTTATTCGGGAAGTCCACCTGCGTGATGATACCCTCTACGATTTCGCCTTTTTTCATCTACTACTCCGGTTTAGCACCAAGAAATACGGGTGCTATAAGCAAAAAAATGAGGATACCTAACGTATCCTCATTATTTCTCATTTTTGGTTTACCACGAAAGCTCCGTGGACAATTAGTCAATTGAAACTTTAACATGTCTCTAGCCAAAAATCAAGTATATCCCCTTTTAGCATGTTACCGCTCCTGCAACTTTTTAGGTTCTTTTTCTACGTTTGCAGGGGTTTTCTTAATCACTTTGCCGTCTTCGGAAGAAAACAGCTCTTCACACTGCTGATTCACTTTAGCCATGAAATCAGCTGCTGCACCAAAACCAGTATTCATACTAATTCATATTTCCTTTCTTAAAAACTCAACGTTTGATAGTCTACATCGGAAATATGTACAAACTGTGAACGAGTTCTAAAAACTCTATAAAGTATTCAAAGTTTCCTTTTGGTTGGCCAATTACGGGATTTGTCGACCAATCTACAGTTGATCAGAAGAAGAAAAGAGGATGCCTTAGGCATCCTCTGAATTAGTATTATCTTCTTCCTTGCGTAAATCAATGTACACGGAATGATGATCGGACTCGTCAAACTCGTCTTCGTAGCCTTCTTCGTCTTCCAATTCTTCATCGAAAGCACTCAGCTCACACTCCTGGCGTTTTTTGAAAATCAGATAGATAACTCCACCAAGAAGTACCAACAATAGTACAGCACAAAGAATAAAAATAAGAGTTTTGTTATCTTCCTCTTCTTTTTTGTTTTTCTCGATTAAATCTTTAATGTAGTCCATACTGCACCTCCCCAGTACATATTATGTGTTCATTATACAACTAAACTCCTAGCGTGGCTAGGAGTTTATGAAGATTTAAGGCTTACAATTTCTTGAGTTTTGCAAAGGCTGCATACATGGTACGCTGTCCTGCGCCATCGAATTCTACTGTGACTTTGGTGTCCTTCGGGCCCTTTTCCATAGCCAGTACTTTGCCTTCGCCAAACTTGATATGTGATACGCGGTCTCCTACTGTGTAATCGATGGTAACAGGGGCTGATGGAGCACCCTTGGATAGTCCGCCGATGCCGCCAAGTCCCGGCTTACTTGGAGACTTGATACCTACAGGTCTCATATCAGGGATAGCTCGTCCCGGAGTAGAGCCAAACGCGGTACGACTCTGCTGGACCTTACTATAATCTACGCTCTGGTAGTTTACAGTACGCAGATTACTGCTGCTCTGGCTGCTTCCAAATCCGGAACGTTCGCCGCCAAATCCGCTTCCGCCAAATCCTCGGTTACTTGGCTCGCTGGCAAAGCCCAGATTGTCGTCATCATAGTCGCTACGGCGTCTCGTCTTGGGTACGAAGCCATCTAATAAAGGACTCGGAATCTCATGTACGAAACGGCTTACCGCATTCTGCTGGGTCTCACCGTGAATCATACGGAATTTGGCTGCTGTCAGAGTCAAATCCTGTTTTGCTCTGGTGATACCTACATATGCTAAACGTCGCTCTTCCTCTACATCGGTAGGGTCATCGCTGACGATAGTCATATAGCTGGGGAAGACACCATCTTCCATACCTGCTAAGTATACATGTGGGAACTCCAAACCTTTAGCAGCATGCAATGTCATAAGGAGTACGTGGTTGTCATCTTCTTTGATGGCATCGATATCTGCTACCAACGCTACTTCTTCCAAAAAGCCGCTAAGAGTAGGGCCTTCGCCGCCTTCTTCTGTGGCTTCGCTGGCGCTTTCTTCGTAAGCTACCACTTTATTCACAAGTTCCTGCACGTTTTCGATACGGTCTTCTGCATCTTCATCGTCGGAGTCTTTCAAATACTCGTAGTATCCGATATCTTCTAAGAGTTTCTCTACGAATTCCTGTAAAGTATAGTGCGGCAGGATACTTCTCTGTCTCTGAATCAGATTCACAAAAGGCTCTACCTTAGAAGCCCCTCTGCTTAAATCCGGGATATCTTTTGCTACGCATAATGCGTCATAGAAGCTCATACCATGGGCATCTGCATAGGCCTGAATTTTCGTCACACTGGTGGCACCGATGCCACGCTTTGGTACGTTCAGGATACGCTTTACTGCCACATCATCCACGCCGTTGGCGATGGTCTTTAAGTAAGCAAGTACGTCTTTGATTTCACGTCTCGCATAGAAGTTGGTACCGCCTACGACTTCATAAGGAGTACCTGCTACCACGAATCGCTCTTCTAGAAGTCGAGCCTGGGCATTGGTACGATACAGCACTGCAAAGTCGCCATACTCAAGACCTTTTCTACACTTTCTATCGATATCATCCACGATGAACTGTGCTTCTTCATAAGCCGTGTCGAACTGATGGAAGTGAATCTTCTCTCCATCCTTCTGCTCTGTCCACAGAGCCTTGGGCTTTCTGGCTGCGTTATTGGCGATAACTGCATTGGCTGCATCCAGAATCACCTGGGTAGATCTGTAGTTCTGCTCCAGTTTGATGACCTTGGCATCAGAGTATACTTTTTCAAAATCTAATATGTTACGGATGTTGGCGCCACGGAACTTATAGATGGACTGGTCATCATCACCTACCACGCAAAGGTTCTTAGTGCCCCCTGCTAAGAGACGAATCAGTTCAAACTGTGCCGTGTTGGTATCCTGGTACTCATCCACCATGATATAACGGAAGCGATTCTGATACCCCTCTAAGACATCCGGGTTCTCTTTGAAAAGCTTCACCGTATTCACGATCAAATCGTCGAAGTCCATAGCATTGCTACGCTTCAGCACTGCCTGGTACTCGGTATAGGCCTGGGCCACCTTCTGCAAACGTACATCACCGAAAGCATTCTTCTCAAACTCTTCCGGAGAGACCAGCTCATCCTTTGCAGAAGAGATGTGATTCATGATGGTACGCTCTTTCAGCATCTTGGTATCGATCTGAAGCTTTTTGCAAACTTCCTTCATGACGGTCTTCTGATCGTCCGTATCATAGATGGTGAAGTTGTCGGAGTAGCCTAATCTATCGCCATATCTCCTTAACATACGAACGCAGCTGGAGTGGAAGGTAGACACCCAAATGCTCTCGGCACCATGACCGATGAGGGCATTGACACGTTCCTTCATTTCCCCGGCTGCTTTATTCGTAAAGGTAATCGCCATGATATTGTAAGGATTCACATCGCAGTGATCCATCAAATAGGCGATTCTGTGTATAATGACTCTGGTTTTACCGGAGCCGGCACCTGCTAAAATCAGGACCGGCCCCTCTGTGGTAAACACAGCTTCTTTTTGCTTATCATTTAAACTATCATAAATGCTCATGTACTACTAAAAACTCATTTCTATCTAAACTCGTGCTTCGCACGGGGACTGGCATTAAGCCAGCTGTTTGCCACATTTGCTGCAGAATTTATCTCCTGTAGTAGGTGCACCGCAACCTGGGCAGAACTTCGGATATTCAGCAGGTACTGCGCCGCCCTGAGGAGCTGCTGCCTGTGCCTGGCCGCCGTTCATCTGATTTACCATCTGCTGGCCCATCATCATACCCATCTGCATCTGTACCATATCACTTGCTACGGAGCCGCCGCCATTGCCATTAGACATAGCGTCTGCTGCTGCAAGCTGCTGGTATTTGTTTACATCGCCTACCATAGCCTGTGCTGCAGCCTTCTCCTGCATCTTACGGATTTCTTCAGGATAGTTGAAGCTTTCAATCTTGAAATCTGTTACGGAAAGACCGAACTTACGGAATTCCATATCCAGTTCATCCTGCAGACCTTTTGCGATAGCTGCTGCGTCTGCCTGAAGATTGAACATATCTCTGCCTTCTTTGGAAATCCAGGAAAGAAGAAGCTGATCTAAAGAAGCAAGCAATCTTTCTTTGATATCATCTACGGTATAACGATGATGTGTACCTGCAATTTTCTCAGCAAAGGTGCTGACATCTGCCATCTTTACAGTGAATACACCGAAAGCTCTTACCGGCATACCACCCGGAAGACCCGGTGCCTGTAAGTTGATGGCATTCTTAGTGCCCCATTTTACAAGCTGCTCCTTGGTATTGACAAATACTACTTCAGCTTTTAATGGAGAATTGAAACCAAACTTAAAGCTCTTTAAAGTAGTCAGGATTGGAATAATATCAGATTCGATATCGTACTCGCCATCTTCTTCAAAGACACCTTCTACTTTTCCGTTATATACAAATACTGCGTCCTGGCCTGGACGAATGATCAACTTGGAGCCTTTTTTAATCTCCTTGTTGTCCCATTTCTGCATGAGAATACCTGCGCCGTTCTCATCCCATTCCACAACGTTTAAAAACTGGTTCGTAAATAATCCCATTTCACCCTCCTATTTGCCGAGTCATCTCTTTTGCTGCTTCATACTCGGCATTCACTTTTTCTAGTTTCTCCTCCAGATCCAGCTTCTGGCGAATGAATTCTTTTGCTTCCTCTTCTGCACCGGCAGCTACTTTTTTTTCAGCATAGCCTGCTAGTCTGGAGATTTCATCTCTTAATTCATCCACCTTCACCTTCAGACGTTTTTCGTCTGCTTTGGCTCTGGCTAAGTCTTGTTCTATTTTACCATACTCCTCATTTGTATTGTTAAAATCTTCCAATTCTTTGTTTCTTTTTCCGGAAAATAAACCCATCTTTCTACCTTCTTTTCGCAAATTAATTTCTGCCCTTAAGCTTCTACTGCAGCGATAGTTCCCGTCAGTGCTGACATAGCTGCAGTTGCAGGACTGGCAAGATAAATCTCCACCTTATTGGTACCCATACGGCCCAGGAAGTTTCGATTATTGGTAGCCACCACTCTCTCCCCGTCAGTCAGGATACCGCAGGCTCTGCCGCAGCAAAGACCGCATCCCGGCTGGGTGATGATGGCCCCGGCCTCTGCCAAATCCTTGATATAGCCTTTTTCCAGCGCTTCGATGTAGATGGATCTGGAAGCCGGTGTCACGATAAGTTTCACATACTTGGCTACATGCTTGCCTCTCAGGATGTCTGCTGCCACCTGCAGGTCCTCTAATCTGCCGTTGGTACAAGACCCGATGAATACCTGGTCTATACTTGTGCCCTTCACCTCAGATACAGGGTGGATATTATCCACTTTAGAAGGACATGCCATAACAGGTACGAAATCCTCTGCCTTATAGTCTATCACTTTATCATATACTGCATCCGGATCTGCCTTTAAGTCCTTCACGCTGTCATAGTCCACCTTGGAAAAGGCTGCCGTCTTTTCATCCGGCTCAAAAAGAGCTGCTTTGGCTCCCGCCTCGATACCCATATTGGCAATGGTCATGCGACTGGCCACGCTCATAGCATCCACCGTATCCCCGTGGAATTCCAGTGTTGCATAAGTAGCACCGTCAGCTCGCAGGTCTCCCAGTAATGTCAGGATGATATCCTTGGCATACACTCCTTTTGGAAGCTTACCATTGATATTTACCCGGATGGTTTTAGGTACTCTCACCCACATCTCACCGGTGCCCAGCACCGCTGCCATCTCTGTATAGCCTACACCTGTAGAAAAGCATCCCACCGCACCGTAGGTGGTGGTGTGAGAATCCGTACCAAATACGATATCACCGGGTCTGGCATAGCCCATCTCCGGCATCAACTGATGACAAATACCATCACTTCTATGTACATGGGTCAGGCCCTGCTCCTCTACAAAGGCATCCCCCTTCTGGAAGTGGCGTACATCCTCCACTGCACTGGTAGGTACCAGGTGATCGTAGATTAGCACTACTTTATCCTGGTCCCATACTTTGGTAAATCCCATTTCGTGGAACTTGTCTGCCACGAAAGGAATAAAAATATCATGTATCATGACGCGGTCCGCTTTGACGATTTCGATGTCCCCGGCTTTCACAGAAGCCTTACCGGTATTCCGCATGATGATTTTCTCGATTAACGTGTGTCCCATAGTCTCTCCTCGTTTTCCGTCTATCTGCGCAAGTCTACGCAATGCCATTTCTCTTCTGCATAGCCTTTACCAGACCACCTGCTTCCAGAATCTCCATCAGGTTCTGTGGAATTGCCGGTACAGGATAGCTCTTCCCATTTGCTACTACCTCACCATCCTTCACGGTGATGGTGTCACCCTCTTTGATTTCATCATAGAGGTGCTCATTTTCCAGCAGCAAAAGGCCATTATTAAAGCTGTTGCGGAAAAAGATTCGCGCATAGCTTTTGGCGATGACGCATGCCACACCCAAATGCTTGATAATCTCCGGTGCCTGCTCTCTGGAAGATCCACAGCCGAAATTCTTGCCGGCTACGATGATGTCTCCAGGTTTGATTTGCTTCGCCAAATCCTCCCGCAAAGGAGAAAAGGCGTACTGCTTCATATCATCTACGGTCGGCAATGCCAGATACTCTGTAGGGATGATGATATCCGTATCCACATCATCCGGCAAAAGCCAAACCCGTCCTGTAAATTCTTTCATAAACAATCCTCTCTATAAGCTATTGGTAATATGTCCTGCAATAGCGGACTTTGTTACTACTGCTGCATTGGCCAGGTACACCTTGGAATCCTTGTGTCCTGCTCTACCTTTAAAGTTACGGGTACCGGTGGAAATCAAAGTCTCACCCTCGCCGATGACACCCTGACAGGAGCCCCAGCATACGCTGCAGTTAGGATTCATCATCATAGCCCCTGCTTCCATAAAGGTCTTCACCAGTCCTTCGTCGATAGCCTGGAGATACACATCGCGGCTAGCCGGTGCAATGAGGAATCTCACATGTTCAGATACCTTGTGCCCCTTCAAAATCTCAGCTGCTACGCGCAGCTCGTCGATACGTCCGTTATTACAGGAGCCAAGGAAAGCTTCCTGAATCTCTACGCCTTCTACCTCAGCTACCGGCACTGCCGTATCCACGAAGTCCGGCTTTGCTACCACCGGCTCAATTTGAGACAAGTCATAGTGATATACCTTTTCATACACCGCATCTGCATCCGGCAAAAAGAGGTCTCCGCCTTCTCTGCCATGCTCTTTTAAGTATGCAGTTACCTTTTCATCCGGCTCTACGATACCTGTTTTGGCACCGGCTTCTACGGCCAGATTGCAAAGGACGAAGCGGTCATTGATGCTAAGGTTATGAGCACCCTCGCCGCCAAACTCCATGACCTTATAGTTGGCACCATTGGCACCGATGTCACGAATGATGGTGAGAATCAAATCTCTGGGATACACCCCTTCTCTAAACTTGCCTGTCAGTTCGAAACGCAAAGTCTCCGGTACCAACACCCAGCTTTTGCCCGTTACCATGGCATATAAAAAATCTGTGCATCCGATACCTGTACCAAAAGCCCCCAGTGCACCATAGGAACAAGTATGGGAATCCGCGCCCATGATAAACTGTCCCGGCTTCACATACTTCTCCACCATGATTTGATGACATACGCCTTCACCCTCGTAGAAATCGATGTCATGCTCTTTGGCAAACTCACGCATCTTCTTGTGAGCTGCTGCGGTCTTTGGATTCTCCGCAGGTATGTTGTGATCAATGATAAAGACCAGTTTCTTTGGATCTGCGATTCTAGGCTTCTTCACCTGATTATGAAACATATCGATGGTCAGGTGGGTGGTGCCATCATTACTCATGAGATAATCCACATCGATGGTATGGATTTCTCCCGGTTTTACACTTTGAACGCCAGCTGCTCTGGCGATAATCTTCTCTCCTAATGTCATACTGTTTCCTCCGTACTTAGTAGAATTGCCACTACTCCTCCAAAAGCGATTCAGGATTAGTCCTGATTCAGGGACGCGATGAGGCCGCCCTGATTCAAAATCTGCTGCATATACTCCGGTAGCTTGGTACAATGGTAAGTCTCACCGTCTAGAACGATGGCACCCTCTGTCAGGTCCAGTTCAGCTGTCTTCTCAGGAGACGCTGCTGCCTGGATATCCTTGCACACTAGCACCGGAAGGCCGATATTGATAGCATTTCGATAAAAAATACGTGCGAAACTTTTGGCGATAACCGCCTTGACGCCCAGGGCCTTTAGTACCGCCGGGGCTTGCTCTCTAGAGGACCCGCAGCCAAAGTTCTCATCTGCCACGATGATATCACCGGGCTGTACTTTCGCTGCGAAGCTTCCATCCAAAGATTCAAAGGTATGTCCCTTCATCTCCTCGATGTTGGGCAATAATAGATACTGTGATGCGATAATCTGATCCGTATCCACATCAGAGTGAAACACAAAGATTTGGCTCATAACTGTTCTCCTCCTCGTCCAAAATTCCTCAGTGTGTAACTACACTAATTGACCGGCATCCTTAATCATGATGCAGATTTTACCTGTTTCATCCTGCACATACTCAAAGATATTTGGGTCTCTCAGATATTCCAAAGGTACCAGGATTTCGATACCACTATCTGTCACAATCTTCTGCTTTCTGGCAAGACGCTTTTCCATCTTGTTGCTGACATACACTGTCTCCTTGGGAAGACGCTCCTCTACTGTCTTCTCGGTGTAACGGTCCTGCGCTTCTTCATTATCTGCAAAGATAGCATTTCTGACGATGTCATTGGAAATCTCGCCCTTTTCTGCTACCAGATTTGCAATCATCTGACGGGACTCAAGGATTTTCTCCGGAGCCTTCTCCTCATAGGTCTCCTGAATAGTCTCCTCGATAGCGGTAGTGATAGACTCCACCGTCTCCTTTTCTGATCTTTGCTGCTGCAATTTGCAAATCTTATCTGCCAAGTAGTTACACTTCTCAGAGTCTACATAGCAGTTGAAATCAGAGATTTTCACTTTATTACTTGCTAAATTGATATACAGATACTCCGTGCATTTCTTACTGGCCGCAGGAATAATCTTAGTATTCCGCTTCCAATTTACCAGACCATCCTCTGCTAACTGGCAGATAAAGCCGGCCTGATAATTCAGCTTGAAGAACATGATGTGCTCTTCTTCTCCCATAACAGCCCATATGAAAATGCCGCTGCCCTGCTGAATCTCCGGATTATTGATCATCATATGATGAATCTCATCTGCCGCAAAGGTCACGAAGCTTTCAAAAGGATTCTCCCCTTTCGCTAAAAGCTCTCCTAAAAAGTCTTCATCTGTAAACTCTGCCTTCTTCGCATTGATATCGTCATAATACTTGGTCATCAGCTGGTACACAAACTTGCCCTGCTGATCATCCATACCAAGGGCCACCTCAGTGAGATTCACATAAGGCAGGTTGATATCAAACACGCAGAAAACGCATCTTTTTACTAAAATATCACTTGCTCTCACAACTACTATCCTTACTTTCTATCTTGTCCTTATCCTAGTCTAGTGTCATGGGGTTCTTACGCTGCTTCTCCAGCATAGCTTTCAAAGCATCATCCCCTTCATCGATCCAGGCATCTTCCTCTTCTACCGTGAGACCAAGGAACTCTCTTAATGTTCTATCGTCTCCTTCTAACTCGCCCCACTCCTCGATATACTCATCGATATCTTCAAATTCTAATTTACCCATTAAGTATGCTTCTTTAAATTCTTCCATGTCATAACCCTCCATAAAGTTAAAAGATAAAAAACTCTCATCATCCACTTTACAAATGAATCATGAGAGTTCTAATTACATCTGATGCTTTACGACCTTATACTCATCGCCGTCCTGATAGTAAGGACATCCTCTGCTATGGCCCTGCATAATGCGTCCATAATCATCCTCGTCCATATCCATATCACAGACATACGACTCATAGTCCTCGTCGTATACATAATAAGTACATGTATCACACTGGCTCATATTAGGAAATAATAAAATCCTCCAGGCTATTCATGATGGCATCTTCCTGCGTCTCATCTGCATAAAAGTGTAAGTCGATGGGTGCATTCAAATCTAGACTTAGAAGTCCCATCAATGACTTGCCATCTACGTAAAATCTACCCTGTTCCAGATCGAAATCACAATCGAAACGGGACACTGCATTGTTAAATTTTTTGATTCTGTCAATGGAATCTAGTTTTAATTTCACTGATTTCATGTCTCTCCTCCGGAATCCCTATTATAGTAACTTTCCCCTATCCATATTATAGGTCTTTCTAGCTGACATGACAATAACAAAATCTAGATTTTATGCGCGTTTCCAAGGAAGCATATCCAAAAGGGTGTACAGTTCAGCGCCTTCTGTCGGTGCTTCTCCGATATCCTGATAGTTGCCCTGTGCATCCACAAAGCCCAGTTTCTTTTGATTCAAATTCTCCGGACGACGGCGGATGGTGTAATATACGCTTTCCTCCGTCTGTGGATTATAGAACAGAAAAGCGCTGATGATATGATAAGGCTCTGTGCCTCTTGTAGGCATAGTAATCTGTACCACACGTTCTGTATCAGACATATTCATGCAAAGGAAATCAAAGTCCTTTTCCGTGTATGGATTCTTATCCTCCAGGCCTTTTACTTTGGCATACTCACTATTCAAAAGTTCGATTAGCACTTTACCCTTGCGTGCCATCAAGTCGTCGATGAAGTCATTTTTCTCTGTAGAAAGCTTCGCAGGAAGCACCTTAAGTTCCACCTGGCTTCTAAGGAATGCGTGCATCTGAGCAGCACTCATCTTCACTTCGCCCTGCTGCGGCACATTCTTAATCATCATCTCGATAGCCTGCTGTTTGATGATGAGATTCTGTGTAAAAGGATTTAGCACAATACCACTGATATGCTCTTTCTGTCTGTCTGCGAGCTTCGCGCATTCCATAAATGGAACCATAATCATGGCCGGATACTTCTGATCCTCCGGAATCTGCTCCTTGCTGGTGAAGACAGGCAGAAAATTCACCTCATCTTTATTACGTAATACCATAGGTCTAGGCTGCAATGCCGGATTCTTCGGATCATTCTGCGCCAGCTCTCTGAGCTTATCCGGTGTCAGTTCCGGTGGAAATGTACCCGGCTGCAGAATCAAAGACCCGCTTAACTGCTGGAGAATCACAGCCATCTGATGTGCATCCTGACTCTCAACCAGCTTTGCAATCTCCTCTTCCAATGGTTTATTTTTTGCACTGATTTCGTCGATATTCATGTAGTCTACCCAATGTCCCCCCTTGGGACCCTCTCAAAAAAATAGAAGTCGCCGGATTCCTAGGAATCACAGCAACTTCTATTGTAATGTAGGGACTCTCCTACGTCAAATCTTTACACCATTCCGTTATAAGGTGTTTTTCTAAGGAAAAGCCAATTGATAAAGAGGGCTACTCCATTCGCTACTAAAAGGCCAAGGATGAAAGCCACTGAGTTCATCGCCATGTCCAAAAGGAATCTACCGATTGCCATCATAAGGTCATCATTACTCAGAAGCACTCGTGGAAGCAGGACAATGCTGAATATTACAATGATATAGTAAATCCAATATACGGTCTTTCCATATTTCAAAATCAAGTTTCCTACAATGCCCTGTGCCAGATGATAAAACACATACAGCGCCAGGATTCCTTCGAAAATGTAGAGGAATAAATCTTTGCCTCCGCAGAGGAATCCCATCAGCACGCATAGTGCAAAAATAGGAAGATCGGTCATACGATATCCAATGAACAGTCTCTTTCTGGAGCATCCAAACTGTAAGCCTTTGCCAAGCTCCAATGCATAAAACATGGTATGGAAAAACATAAACGTAAGCACTACGCCATAAGCAAAAATAATACCTGTTAGATTTAATAAATGCAGCACATCTCCAGCCTCTGTATCTGCCAGAAAATAAGTGAAAATCCCACCAAACAAGAAGCTGACTACCAATATAATGCCATACGTCAGGTAGGACATACTACGTAAGTGAAGCATTCTTTTAAATTCTTGTACCATCGTATCCTCCTCTAGTATACCTTTGCGGTTTTATAAATGCGGTGCAAAGGATACTGCAAAACCACATAAACCAAAATACATGCCAGTGCGAAGAATGGACTATTAAAGAACTCCAAAAAAGGGAATGAATATCCTGTAGCATAGGTAAATCCGCTGGTAAATCCGCCAGTCAACGCGCATACCAAGACAAGAATGATATATACTACTCTACCATGCTTCAGATTAAGTCCACCTATAATTCGCATAAAGCCACCCAGTACCAGTCCCATAGCCAAATAACCAAGTGAAGTATTTACACCAACTTCCATGTGGAAAGTCAAAGCCAAAATACAATAAATCACTAAGACTTCTACTGCAAGTAACACCTCTCTGAGCATTGCCCCACGTCTCACATCTGTTCTTCTACCTCCAAAGCTCAGAACCAGTGAATCATAATAAGATACAGAATATAATCCCCAAGAAGCCTGGCAAATCATGTACATAAATAGGATAAATCCAGCCATTCTCTGTATTGCATAGGCGTCCAAATGGAAATCCGGGTCCAGTATAAGGAATTCTGCTACCAGTAACGCACCCAAACCAACAGATAATGCCAAAAGTTTTTGAGTTTGTTTCATGTAATAGAAGAAGACTTTTTTCGTCGTAGTTCCCATCTTACACCTCCAGTTCCGCATCCACGCTCATGGCATAGAACAGATTCTGTAAAGTAGTAGGCTCAACCTGTACTTCGCCGCCAAAATCAATGCCACTTTCATTAGCAAGGACTGTTACTACTTTGTTACGGCCGATGGTTTCCGGATGGTAGGTTTTGTATCCTGCAGTTGCCTTATCCACTGCTTCTACTTCACCACTGACACGATATGCTCTAGCCATCAGGTGCTCTGTGTTTTCCTCCAATACGATGGAGCCCTTATCGATCATGATCACTTCTTCAAAGAGAGAAGCTGCTTCTTCGATAATGTGTGTACTGATGATGAAGGTACGTCCTGTTGCTGCATATTCTTCGATTACCAGTTTATAGAAAAGTTCTCTGGCTACTACATCCAGACCAGCTACCGGCTCATCCAGGATGGTGATTGGAGATTTGCTGGCAAGTGCGATAATGATAGTCGCTGCACTCAGCATACCTTTGGACAGCTTAGAGATTCTTTTTTTCTGATCCAAGTGGAATGCATCCATCAGTCTCTTAGCGTAGTCCTTGTCCCAGTTAGGATAAAAGAGTGCTGCAGTTTTTAAGTACTCTTTCAGCTTCATGGTGTTTGGTCCAAAGAGAGTCATCTGAGAAATCTCTCTGGAGTAACAAATCTGGGAAAGCGCTTTTTCATTTTCCCAAACCGGCTCACCATCTAAAGTGATTTCTCCTGCATTGGCAGGATTCTGTGCAGTCAGAATAGATAAAAGTGTGGTCTTACCTGCACCGTTTCTACCGATGAGGCCGTAAATCTTGCCACTTTCAATCTGAACGCTGACGTTGTTTAATACTGTATCTTTACCATATTTTTTTGTAATGTTTTTACCTACTAATGTTCCCATATTTCCTCCATTACTTTCATTCGAACGCTGTGTTTATTCTAGGCTTCTTTGCTGTCCTTAATCATCTTGGCTAGTTCTTCTTTACTGATGCCGATAAGTTTCGCTTCTCTCACGATTTTGGTGACATATGTCTCATAGAAGCTTTCCTGTCTGCTCTTTTGAATTGCGCTCTTGGCGCCTTCCTGTACAAACATACCAATTCCTCTTTTCTTATACAGAATCCCTTTGTCTACTAATAAGTTAATTCCCTTGGCTGCTGTAGCCGGATTAATCTTGTAGAACTTGGAGAGTTCTGTGGTGCTTGGCACCTGCTCCTCTTCTTTCAAGATATCTCTCAGAATCTCATCTTCTATCATCTCGCTAATCTGCAAGTAGATGGACTTCTCTTCTCCTAGATTCTCTACCATGTACTCACCTCCCTGGTCTGCTCTAGGGTGTATATACTGTGTTGTCGTGTTACTCATTGCCGGTTCTGTATAGTTTTTTCATACCGGCTATGGACATTTCCCACTGCTAAATTTGTTATTTGGTTGAGCGGTTCATTACTCTTGTAATTAACCATATCACTATAAAGGTTGTTCGTCAACTAGTTTTTTCAAATTTTTCCGTTCACTTTACGGTGTAACTTGTGAAATCTTCCCTCAACCGTATATTTTGCCACTACCTTTACGGTGTATTTGAATTTCCTGCCGCTGCACCGTAACGCCTCGGTTTCCCGTTACGGTGTAACTCGTGAAATCTTCCCTCAACCGTAAATTCTGCCTCTACCTTTACGGTGTATTTGAATTTCCTGTCGGTGCACCGTAACGCGTCTGTTTCCCGTTACGGTGTAACTTGTGAAATCTTCCCTCAACCGTAAATTTTGCCTCTACCTTTACGGTGTATTTTGATTTCCTGTCGGTGCACCGTAACATCCAGGTTTCCCATTACGGTGTAACTCGTGAAATCTTCCCTCAACCGTAAATTTTGCCTCTACCTTTACGGTGTATTTGAATTCCCTGTCGGTGCACCGTAACATCCCGGTTTCCCATTACGGTGTAACTCGTGAAATCTTCCCTCAACCGTAAATTCTGCCGGCAACTTTACGGTGTATTTGAATTTCCTGTCGGTACACCGTAACACCCCGGTTTCCCGTTACGGTGTAACTCGTGAAATCTTTCTTCAACCGTAAATTTTGCCATTACCTTTACGGTGTATTTTAATTTCCTGTCGGTGCACCGTAACGCTACGATTAAAACCAAAAAAAGCGAGGCAGCATACGCTGTCTCGCTTAACAAGCCATAAGGTATTCTATAAAGTTTCCGCCTTTTGAAGCCAATTTGCTTTGAAGTAATAAATGATAAAGATAATCGTGCTGGTGGTCCAGGTGATTGGGTATGCCCAGAAGATGACATTGATCACCGGAATGAAATGCACCGTAATGGTGATATAGGTGATACGAAGCAAGCACCAACTGGAAAGCATGACGATCATCGGCACTTTCGTCTTGCCGGCACCTCGGTACACACTTGCCAGTGCGTGACTGGTAGCCAGCATGAAATAGAAAAGACTTTCTGTCCTAGCTTGGGAAACACCAATCGCAAGTACATCCGCCTCTTTGGAAAACATCCGCAAGAAAACCGGTGCCCAAATTACTGTGATGACACCGATCAGCTCTGCTCCACTGACGGTAATCAGAGTTCCAATCAAGGTACCCTTGTGCACCCTGTCATACTGCTGCGCACCAATATTTTGACTGACAAAAGTCGTCAGTGCCATGGTCATACAAATAATAGGAAGGAACACAAATCCTTCTAATTTAAAATAACTGCCACAGCCTGCCATAGCAGCAGATCCAAAGGCATTGATGTTGGACTGGACTACCACATTGCCGATAGCTATTACACTATTCTGGATACCGGTAGGAAGACCAATGCCCAGCTCCTTTTCTAAGGTCAGCTTATCCAGGTTTAATTCACTAATTCGAATTCGATGTGGCCCTGCTACTCTAGTCAGCTTTACAAAGGCAAGCGCAGCACTGACAGCCTGTGCAATAATCGTCGCAAGTGCAGCTCCTCCGATTCCAAGACCCATGCAAGCTACAAAAAGCAAATCCAGAACTGTATTGATAACAGTACTGATTGCCAAATAGTACAACGGTCTTTTAGAATCACCAACTGCCTGGAAAACGCCGGTGCAAGCATTGTACATAACATTTCCGACGCCGCCCAGGAAATAGATTCGAAAATACAAAATGGAATTGGGAAGCACATCCGCCGGGGTACCCATAAGTTTCAAAATGGTCGGCGTAAACAGTACACCAATTACGGTCATTGCCAACCCCATCAACAACGCAAAGGTGATGCCTGTATGTACCGCAGTGGATAGTCCATCATAGTCTTTGGCGCCATACCTTTTTCCAATGATGACACTTGCTCCCATGAAAAGGCCATTGATAAAGCCTACCAGTAGGAAAATCAAGCTTCCCGTAGTACTTACTGCAGCCAAAGCTTCCTTGCCAAGTACATTTCCTACTACAATGGAATCCACCACATTGTAGAGCTGTTGTAAGAGCTGTCCCAAGAATAACGGGATAGCAAATAGTATTAATTTCTTAGATATTGATCCTTCAGTCATAAAGAAAATTGTACTTTTTTGTGAGGAAACTTTCAACCGGATATAAACATTTTTCGCAAATTAATTTTGGTCAATTCATTCCAAGCAAAGAACCCCAATTAGTAACGCTTATTGTAATAAATCATGCTGATTTTCTTGGTAAGGCACACAACTACCACTGCACCGATGAGTGCCATAGCACCTTCGAAGCTAAAGAAGCTTACACCGATAGCACAAAGCAGAAGTAAAATTGCGGAGCACTGTACAGCAAACTTGCCGGACAGAGACTCGATTTTGCATGTGCGCTCATCGTTTAATTCATTGTACAATCTTGTGAGCTTCTGCTCATCTTTCATAGCTGCTAGATTTTTTGACATCTGGAAAATGCAGTAGATATAAAGTACGATTGCCCCACCTAAGACAAAGCCCTGCATAAAATCTGCCTGCTGTGTATTTGCATAAGCCGCAACCAAAGACTCTCTGTGAGACAAATTCACCAGTGCAGATGTCAGTAAAAACACTCCTACATATACTACGTTTCTACGGGTTAAATCCTTTTTCATTTTCTCCAAATTCTTGTTCATTTTATTCATCCTCCTCTAAGCTAGTGAAATCAAATACTTCTTCAATGGTTAAGTTAAAATAATGGGCAATTCGATAAGCGAGTCCCAATGACGCGGTGTACTTTCCTACTTCTATAGAAGTGATGGTCTGTCTGGTAGTTCCGACCGCATCCGCAAGCTCTGTCTGTGAAAGCTTGTTGGCTTTTCGCAGATCTTTGATACAGTTTTTCATTCCTGCTCCTTTCCAAGTTAATCAAATGACAAATTAGCTTTGCAATTTGTGACAAGTTCGCTTGACATTATTAGCATAGCTTGCTTTGCAAATTATGTCAAGCGTATTTTGCAAAAAATGTCAAAAAAACTTTGCACTTTTTTGAGAAGCCCCGAAAAAACTGGGCTGATCAGAAAAAAGAACCCGTAAGTTTTTCCTTACGGGCTCTCATACTTTCTATCTATTTTTCTTCGTTTCCAGTAATGTCTAAATGCAATACTCAATCTTCCCCCACCAGGTGTACAGTGCGGTACTCATGTCCAACTGCAGGCAAGAATGTATCGATTACATCTTTTGTCTTCAGTTTCAAAGTGGATGTGTTAATGCAGGGATGGCATCCCACAAACTCATCCGCCAGCACATCCTCGTCGATGAGAAGCTGTACCATGCGCTCCCCATCATTCATAAGTCCCAGAACACTGACGGAACCGGGCAGTATGTCTAAGTACTTTTCCATGTCTTCTGCATCTGCAAAGGAAAGCCTTGCAGAATTGATTTGCGCCGAAAGTTCCTTGGTCTTGAACTTCTTATCTCCCGGCATCATCAGCAAGTAAAAGGCTGTCTTCTGGCGATTGCACAAAAAAAGATTCTTGCAAATCTTTACCCCCAGCACTTTCTCCACCTTCAGGCAGGTCTCCATGTCCGCTGCCTCTTCGTGGTCCACGCGCTGATAGGATATTCCCAATCGGTCTAGAAAATCACAGGTGCGAATCTGTCTAAGAAGACCATCTATCCAGTCCTCTATCTGAGTAAACTGAAATCCTGTGCTTCTAGCCTTTGCAGTATCATAGGATAGATTTGCTGTGGTCCCGTTGTAGGGAGCCGCGTCTCCGGTTGCCTCAAGGCACGCTTTCTTTCCGGTATGCTTTTCCACCTTCTCCAGAATCTCTCTGGTAGATAGCATACCCGAAGCGCATCCATTCACAGGACCGCTGATGTCTGCCTTCACCAAATGCGCGATAAACTCGCCGGCTTCCTTTTCGTAGATAAACTCCATACCGAAGTCCAAATCATCCACCTGCATCGGCTTTTCGTCCTGCACATGTTGCACATAGAATTTCAAACGACTGGTATAATCATTTGGCCCCATCACCACCGGATATCTGACGAACACGCACTGCTCCATGTCCATGTACTCCAGTGCTGCTCTCTCCGCCTGGCGCTTTCCCTCTGCATAGTCGTCGCTTCGATTCATCCAAACAAGCTCATAGGTACTGGGATCAAAGTCCTCCTCTTTGAGGCCCTCTTTATCCTGGCGATACACCGCGCAGGAAGACATCTGGATGTACCTCTTGCACTTCACATTTTCAAGAAGATTCTTCACATCATTGGAGCAATAGGCTATCTTATCAATGATGACATCGTACGCCTGGCCTGCCAATGCAGCCTTCACGCTATCATAATCTGCCCGGTCTAAGATGATTTGCTTTGTTTTGTCTGCGAATGGATTCGCCGTATTGCCTCTCGTGGCGATGGTGATGTCATGTCCATCCTCAATCAGCTTTTCCATCATGGGGATTCCGAAGAATCTCGTACCACCTACTACTAAAATGTTCACTTTACGCCTACCACCTTCCGTACTACTTACAGTCTGCTCTCTCCGTCATCCTCATACAGCTTGTAGTCCTCTGGTTTTGCTTCATAGCACAGATAGTTCAGGTTCTCCACCTTGACACCAGTGGTTCTGTCAGCAGGCTTCGCCAAAGGAAGGACACCGCCTTTTCTGATAAATACCAGCACCTCATTCAGGTCGGCCTTCACATAGTGGTCGCCCTTGGTCAGAACTTCTTCATCATAATCATCATATGCTCTGAAGCGAACCAGCTTCATATCCTCCGGCAGATATACCATTCTACCTGTGGTGTTCTGCTTGTACACCGGCGCAATCATGATGCTGTCGCCAAGCAAAAGCTGGTCCTCGATTTCCCTGCTTCTCTCATCACTGTACTCAAAGGCCAGAGGCTTAAAGAGCATCTTCTCCTCTAAAGCAGCCTTCATAAATTCAGAATACAGATACGGCACAAGTGCATAACGTAGCTCTACCAGATGCTTGAATACATCCTTACTTGGGAACTGATACATCTCCTGCTCTCTTGTGCCCAGCGCCGCGTGATTGCGGAACAGTGGAGTAAAGATACCAAAAGCTGTCCAGCGAAGCACCAGGTCCTCCGTGGTGTTGGCGCCGAAGCCACCGATATCTGCTCCGGAGAAAAGGAATCCGCACATGGACAGTGCCGGCATCTGCTGAATATTCAATAAAAGATGAGACCACCAGGACTGATTATCCCCGCACCATACGCCACCATAACGATGGGCGCCGATAAAGCTGGATCTGGAGAACATCAGGATTCGCTTATCCGGAGACAGCTTCTCAAAAGCCTCCCCAGCCGCTCTGGTCATATTGTAGCCAAAGATATTGTGCACCTTATCGTGGCGAATCTTCTGACCCTTATACTCATGATAGAATCTGCGATAATCCTCTTCATTATTATCGATGGAGCCCACCAGCCCCTTGAACTCGAAGAAGGACCAGATGTCCAGATTCTTACCCTTATAGTCTTCTATCTTCTCGAACACTTCCTTTAGATGATCCTCGGTATAAAAGATAGCCGGCTCATTCATATCATTCCAAAAGCCGTCGATGCCCTGATCCAGCAGGACTTTGTACTTATTACCAAACCACTCTCTGGCGCTGTCTTTCAAGAAATCCGGGAAGTGTACCTTGCCCGGCCATACAGCTGCCACCAGGTTCTCACCGTTTTCTTTCTTGCAGAAAAAGTCCCCCTTCACGCCTTCCTCATACACATCATAGCCATCCTCAATCTTCACACCGGCATCGATGATTGGCACCAGGTGAATGCCTCTGCCACGCATCTCCTCTACGAAGCTGGGGAAATTCGGGAATGCCTTTTCATCCACCGTGAAATCCTTGAAGCGCTCCATATAATCGATGTCCATGTAAATCATATCGATAGGGATACCGGCCTTCTCATACTGGTCGGCCACACGGCGCACATCCTCCGCATTCTTATAGCCCCATCTACTTTGGCCAAAGCCAAAGGCCCATCTAGGTGGAATGTAGCTTCTGCCGATGATGTGACGGAACTGGCTTACGATAGACAGTGGGCTCTCCCCTTCTACGAAGTAAAGGTCCGCATCAAAATCTTCAAAGTCGATACGCAGCTCATTTAGCTTGGTGTAGCCTATGTCAAAGGTCACCACACCCGGTGTATCCACATAAACCCCAAGGCTTCTTTTGTCCGATGTAATCAGGATGAAATTCTGAGATGCATACAGAGACCGCTTGTCCTCTGTGTGCACAGGATCATCCGCATTTTTGCTGGTGTAGATCCAGCCCCTTTTGTTCATGCCTCTGATGGTCTCCCCCAGACCATAGACTCTGTCTTCCTTTTCCAAGGAAAAGGTCAGGCGTTTCGCAGGCTCATCCGTATGAAAATACGGGATAGCCCCCTGTTCCAGCTCCACATCCACCACAACGGAGTCTGTGGGAATCGGTTTCCCGATTCGGTACTTCTTGATTTGTGTTCTTTGCATGGTTTAATCTTCCTTTTTCTATTTTATCTGTCGTTTCTCCACTCTTTCGGGGTCACGCCAGTATAATTACGAAAAGCTTTCGAGAAGTAATTGGTATCAGGATACCCTACTCTCGTTGCCACATCTCCCACTTTCACGTCCGTAGTACTGAGCAGTTCCTTTGCTCGCTCCATACGCACCTCCAGCAGGTACTCATAGATGTTCGTACCAAAGCGCAATTTAAAAAGCTTAGATAAATACTCTCCGGAGAAAAAATACTGCTCCGCAAAATCTGCCAAACGGATTGGCTCACTGTAATGTGTATCGATGTAGTCCTTAATCTGCTCAATGACCTCTTCCGCCTTCAGCACGTCCCCGCCAGCATCTTCCGTCGAAAAGTCCTCCTCCGGGTGTAACTTTTTCAAAGCATTCTCTATTGCAGCATTCAAATCTTCCTCTGCCACAGGTTTCAAAAGATAATCAATAGCGCCATTTCGCACTGCACTCCTAGTATAGCAGAAATCATCATAACCGCTGATAACAATCAGTGCGCACCTTTCCAGGTCCTTCCCCGCTTTCTCCAGAAACTCCATGCCATTCATCACAGGCATAGACATATCCAGAAAGACAATCTCCGGCTTCAGCTCCCGAAGGGCCCTAAGGCCTTCCCTGCCATTTTCCGCATAAGCCGGTCGTTCTAAATGATACTTATCCCATTTTCCTAACTTATTAATGGCAATCCTTACCGGCTGCTCATCATCTATAATCAGCGTTTTATACATATCTCATCACCCCAATATACCTTCTCGCCAGGCGCCTTACTCTCCCAGTCCATTCAGTCTGGTCCTAGGTACCTGCAGTTCTACTACCGTATAGCTTTTCTCCCCGGTTTTACTTTCAATCGTCAGATCAATCTGGTCCCCATATAGAATCAGTAGTCGATTATATAGATTTGCAAGCCCAATACTCTGATTCTTATCCGCCAAAGTTTGGGACTTAAAGTTCTGTCTCAGTTCCTCCACTTTCTCTTCCGGAATACCCACTCCGTCATCGCTGACCTGAATATAGAGTTTCTCCGTTGACATGCGAATTGTCAGCAAGATCCGAATCGAATCTCTATCGCCCTCCATGCCGTGCAGAATAGAGTTTTCAATCAAAGGTTGCACGGAAATCTTCGGTATGGGTGCACTCAGTGCCTCCGGTTCAATCATCATATTGACCTGCAAGCGAGAACCCATTCTACACTGCTGTAGCATGATATAGTTATCCACATACTTCAGTTCGTCCGACAAAGGGACGACGTTTTCTGCTTTGATAGAATATCGCAGATTAGAGGCAAGCCCCGTCAGCATTTTATAGATACTGGTTTGATCATTCAGCAGTGCCTCCGTACCGATAGCCTGCAACGTATTATATAAGAAATGCGGATTCACTTGCGCTTCAAGGGCTGCCAGTTTCGCATTCTTTTCATTCAACTCTGCCACATAATTCTTCTGCACCAAAGCATTGATACGACTGGTCATCTCATTGAAAGAGCGGCTAAGCTCAGCACTCTCTCTGCTTCGTCCAAGCCGGGAAGTCACTGCCCGTCCTTCCCCGAAATCCTTCTGATACTGCACAAGTGCAGTCAAAGGAGCTGATAAATAGCGAATCAGCATATGGGCAGCCAGCACTGCAAAGAAAAGGAAAATCACCCCAATCATCAGTGCGAAGCGTCTGGTTTGCTTCACTTGGGACAATACATCCGCCACCGGCACAAGGCTCGTCATATACAACTCCCCATCATTGCTCTTGGTTCTGGCTAGCAGATAGTTTTCTTCCCCCAACATACGGTACACCGGTCTACTCACTGTCTCTTCTTCCAGAAAGAGAGAGGCATTCTCCTCTGCCGAAAATCCCCGTAGTACAGCCTTTTCCGACTCCGGTGCCGTAGTATAAAGCAAGTCCCCGTCCCCATTATAAAGACAGATGATTTCTCTAGGGCCTGCATTCTGAGAAGCCAGATAGGCGATGCTACTCTCATCCACTTCAAACTCTACGATAGCTACTATGCTTCTATCCTCGATCTGGATGATGGAATGTGCAAAACGCATCAACGCAGACGCATCCACAGGTGGTAGCAATGCATAATTCTTCGGATTCTCTAAGCACTGCTTATAACTATCCATATTTTGAAATCCATGAGCCTTATTCACGCGAACTACTTCAGCTCTGGAATTCCGTCCGATATTCAGTTTTTGATTCAGGAGATACATATGATAAGACAGCACATCACTCCTGGTGTAAAAGTAAGAATGTACCGTAGAACGAATGCTCTCAACAGAGACGTCATCTAAAGGATCTTTCGTCAAAAGCATGGCATAGAAATCACTGCTGTACACCGGCATGATAGCAAATCCGGATAATGCATTGATGTAGTCTTCCATATTGGCCATACGCAGATTCAGTAAAGAGTGATTTGCCTTTAACTCCGCATCGATATTACGATTTTGCTCACGATTATAGATATAGTAGGAAAGCACCGTAGTAAAGAGCATCATAATCACCGCTAAGAACAGAGTAAACTCTGCCCAAAGCGGTACTTGATTCATTTTATTCCGTATGGAACTTTTCACTCTCCCCAATGCCTTCTTCATAAGACAACTATACATCTTTCTCTTTTTCGTTTCCACGGAGGTTTGATTTCTTATCTGTTTTTTACAGTTTTTATAACGGAATTTTCCATTTTTTATACAGAATAGCCAATCTATAATGCAGATAACGAGACAGGCAATGACAAAACAAAAGCAAAACAGGAGGAGTTATGCAAAAACTAACCAGACGGCAGCGCAAGGAACATAGAGAAAACCTTCTCTTCACGCTTCCTGCCCTGCTACTTGTCACCATTATGATGTACGTTCCCTTTGTCATGAGCGGTTATTACTCACTGACAGAATGGAACGGCATTTCAAAAGAGCCTATTTTCATCGGGCTGAAAAACTTCAAAAAACTCTTTAACAGCAGCAGTATATTCACCGGCACCATTCTTTTTACCGTGCGATACACCTTGCTTTTTATGGTTGGTAGCAATGTGCTGGCCTTACTACTTGCTGTTGCACTTACCAGAAAGTTCAAAACCGCCAACGTATTTCGCGGTCTCTTCTTCATTCCTTATATCATGAGTCTCACCATCGTAGGTTTCATATGGAAATTCATCTTCACCAAAGGCTTTGAGAAACTCTTCGGTCTTACCGGTGCAGGCTTCTTAAACCTTAGCTGGCTGGGTGATCCGAAGTTAGCCTTCTACTCCATCGTACTGGTAGGTGTTTGGCAAGCGCTAGGGTTCTATATTGTTTTATACATCGCTGGACTGCAAGCCATTCCACAGGATGTGTTAGAAGCAGCTACCGTAGACGGCGCAGGTCCCTTTGCCAAATTCTTCCGAGTGACTCTGCCTTTACTTGGGCCTAGTATCACCACTTGTATCTTCATGAGCCTCACCAATGGACTAAAGGTCTTCGATATCATCCTGGCACTCACCAAAGGCGGACCGGGCACCAGTACCTACAGTACTACCATGCAGATTTACCAGGAAGCTTTCACCAATAATAACTACGGCTTAGGTTCTGCTGAAGCCATCCTATACTTTATCTTTGTGCTGATCACCACCCAGTTGGTACTGCGCATCATGAATCACTTGGAGGTGAACTTGTAATGAGCACACATACAAAAAAGAGAATTACTGCGGTATTTCTATTAACCATATTGGTAGCCTTTACCGCATTATACATTTATCCGGTATTTTTGATGTTTCTGAACTCCTTTAAACCTTTTGGTGAAGTAGTTTCAGACCCTATTGCGATTCCCAAAAAGCCTACATGGGAGAACTTCGTCTATGTAGCCACGAAGATTCACTACATTCAGCTTTTTCTCAATAACGTGATGATTACCACCATAGGTATCTTCGGTATTGTATTCTTCTCGTCCCTAGCGGCCTACATCCTAGACCGCCGAAGATACAAATATACGAAGCTGATTTACGGAATCATAATCACCCCGATGCTGATTCCCTTCCAGACCATCATGATTACCCTACTAAAAGCTATGAATGTCATCCATTTGGATCAAAGCCGTGTAGGCTTGGGAATACAATACTGGGGATTCGGCATCCCTATGGCCACTTTCATCTTCTACAACTTTATGAAAACCATCCCCATGGAAATCGATGAAAGCGCCAAAATCGACGGTGCCTCTACCTGGAAAACATACAGTGCTATCCTGTTTCCACTGATGAAACCGGTATGCTTCACCGTCATCGTCCTAGACGTCATGTGGATTTGGAATGACTTCCTGCTTCCACTCCTCATGGTAAATAGTTCTCAGAAAACCAAGACCCTGGTACTGGCAGCCTATACCTTCGTAGGGCAGATGAATACCAAATGGCAATACGCCATGGCCGCAATGACCCTGACAGTTTTGCCTTCCATTTTGATCTTCATTCTGCTACAAAAATATATAGTAGAAGGTGTAGTAGCCGGCGCCGTGAAGGGTTAGGTACATACAAACTTTTCAAAACAAAGGAGGAAAAAAATGAAAAGAAAGTTATTAGCAGCAATCCTGAGCTGCGCCATGACAGTTACAGTTCTTGCAGGCTGTGGACAGACCGCAGAGGCCCCTGCAGGAGAAGTCACCACCCTGCCGGCAGACAGCAGCACACCAGCCGCTGACGGTGCGGAGGCGCCTGCAGCAGATGCATCCGCAGACGAAGGTGAAATCTACATGTTCATCTCTTCTCCGGAGTACGCTGATGCCATCAATACCCTCATCGAAGAGTATAAGAACGTGGCTCCAAATGTCACCATCAACTATGAAACCACTCAGAACGACTATCCTACCATGCTGAAAGCGAAACTGAACTCCGGTGAAGTACCGGATATCTTCTCTTCCACTTCCGGTAAGGAAATCGATACTTACTTAGAGTATTCTTACGACTTAAGTAATGATTCAATCATGACTACCATGGATCCAGCAGTAGCTTCCTCCATGTCCTCTACCGAGAACGGAGGCAAAGGTTGCTATGGTTTTGCTATCAAAGGCAACTACTTCGGTATCGTTTATAACAAGGAAATGTTTGAAACTGCAGGTATTGCTAAATTCCCTGAAACTGCCAGTGAATTAAAAGATGCTTGTGATAAGCTGACAGCAGCAGGTTTCAAACCATTCACCACCGGTTTTGCTGAATGGTGGGTATTTAAACACACCTACCAGAGTTTCGTCAATGCAGCAGCTGACGGTGCCGGCATCTCCACTGCAGACTTGGTTACCAAGTTTGAAAAAGGAGAAGCTAAAGTATCCGATTATCCGGAACTGTATGACAACTACTTTGCATTCCTTGACCTTGCAAAAGAATACGGCGATGCAAAACCTCTGGAAACAGACCTTTCTGCTGAGGAAGCAGCTTTTGCCAATGGCGAAGTAGCTATGGTACTTGGACAGGGTGCTTGGATTGAATCCGATGTCCTTTCCATCAATCCTGATATCAAAATCGGTTTTGCAGGATATCCTACTACCGAAGATGCAGCTGAAACCAAGGTCATCTCCGGATCCGACCAGGCTCTTCATGTAAATAAAGATTCTAAGAACCTGCAGGCTACTCTGAACTTTGTAAACTGGTGGTACACCTCTGACTATGGTAAATCCTGGTTCACAGATGTAGCAGGTGTAGTACCTCCAATCGTAACAGATGCTCCATCCGAATTTGAAATCATCAAACAGGGTGCAGCCCTCTCTGACGAAAAAGGCAGCGGCGCACTTGCCATCTGCTACAGCACAGACAGCTGGCATCAGACCTGTGGTCAGATTCTGCAGTCCTACATCGCCGGTACCATCTCTAAAGATGAAGCTTGTGCACAGATTGAAGAACAGTGGGCAGCTATCGACGGTGCAAAATAAAACACACTAAGGGAGAAACACATGAAATTCACAGAAGGATACTGGCTAAGAAGTGAACGAGTAAAACCCAGCTATGCTACTCAAGCATTTGAAGTGCAAAAGATACCAAACGGTATGCGCATTCTGGCACCGGAGCGCCCTATTCTCTCCAGAGCTGACGCTTTGGACCTAACTGTGCTCCAGATTGACTTCGTATCCGCCAGACACAATGACATCGCAGTGACAGTGACCCACTACAAAGCCTACGACGACCACGAGCCTAGATTCACCCTGGCTCTGGAACCGGATCCGGTAGAATTAGAAATCACCGATGAGACTGCCATCATGCAGGCTGGTGATATCACTGTCCGCGTAAATCGAACAAATTTCTCCTATAGCTTTGAAGCAGGGGGACGTATCCTTACGTCCTCCGGTTTCCGTAATACAGGCTACATGAGATGGGATGCTAAGCCTACTACTTACAAGGCTGGAGCAGACTACTTCCGTAATGAATATGATGCCTATATGATGGCCGAACTATCGCTGAAACCAACCGAAACAGTATACGGCTTCGGTGAACGCTTCACACCATTTGTCAAAAACGGACAGACCGTCACCACATGGAATGAAGACGGTGGTACTGCCAGCCAGGTAAGCTACAAAAGCATTCCCTTCTATCTCACCAATGAAGGCTACGGCGTCTTCGTAGACCACACCGGTGCGGTAGAATTCGAAGTAGCCAGTGAAAAGGTAGAATACGTCAGCTTCTGTGTCCAAGGCGAGGAGCTACGCTATCACCTCATTTATGGCGAGACACCGGCAGACATCCTGGAAGTCTATACGGGACTTACAGGGCGCCCTGCTCTCCCGCCTGCTTGGAGTTTCGGCCTCTGGCTTTCTACCAGCTTCAAGCCAAAATACAATGAAGAAATCACCTCGAAACTCATCGACGGCATGATAGAAAGAGACCTGCCCTTTAGCGTCTTTCACTTCGACTGCTACTGGCTGAAAGGTCTCAGATGGTGCGACTTCGTATGGGATCAGGAAGAATTCGGTGATGTGAAAGCCATGCTGCAACGCTATCATGACAAAGGTCTGAAGCTCTGTGCCTGGATCAATCCTTATGTCAGCCAATACGGTGCCACCTTCGATGAACTGTGTAAAAAGGGATACTTCCTCATGCGTGCCGATGGCAAAGGCGTGAAGCAGATAGATAACTGGCAACCGGGTCTGGCCATCATGGACTTCACTAATCCACAGGCCAGAACATGGTTTGCAGATAAAATCAAAGAGCTGCTTGCTCTAGGAATCGACTGTATCAAAACAGACTTCGGTGAACGCATCCCTACAGATGTCACCTATTATGACGGTAGCAATCCGGAAGGTATGCACAACCTGTATTCCAACCTGTATCAGGAAACCGTCTTCCGTGCCATCGAAGAAGTAAAGGGGAAAGGAAACGCTGTACTTTTTGCCAGAAGCGCCACTGCAGGCTCTCAGCAGTTTCCTATCCATTGGGGCGGCGACTGCTTTGCCAACTATCCATCCATGGCAGAATCCCTCCGTGGAGGCCTCTCCCTGTCCAGTACAGGATTTGGCTTCTGGAGTCATGATATCAGCGGCTTTGAATCCACTGCTACCCCAGACCTGTATAAGCGCTGGGTACAGTTCGGACTTCTCAGCACCCAAAGCAGACTCCACGGTTCTGATACCTACAGAGTTCCCTGGATTTTCGACGAAGAAAGCGTGGATGTAGTCAGACACTTCACCCACTTGAAATGCAGACTCATGCCTTATCTCTATCGCATGGCTGTCATCAGTCACGAGAAAGGCACACCGGTCATGCGCCCTATGTTCTTCCAATTCCCGAAGGACTTAGGATGCAAAAACCTAGACCTGCAATACATGCTGGGTGACTCTCTGCTGGTGGCTCCTATCTTCAACGAAGAAGGACGAGGAGAATTCTACCTGCCGGAGGGCAAATGGATGAACCTCCTGGATGAAGAAGTGCTGGATGGCGGTAGATTCTACAGCAGAACCTATGACTATATGCATCTTCCACTCTTCGTGGCAGAGAATACACTTTTACCCATGGGCAGCTGTGAAACCTCGCCGGAATATGACTATCAGAAAGGGCTTACGCTCAGGTACTATCTACCGGTAGATGGCGCATCAACGGAAATAGAGATTCCTGACTTAACCGGAAAGACAGTCCTTGCCGCCTCTGCTATCAAAGAAGGAAACACCGTCACGGTGGAACTATCCGATACGGCTTATCCGGTGCAGTTAGAAATCTACCTGAACAAAAATACTGTCATCAGGAAAGAACTGATAGATGGCAAAACAAGTATAGAACTATAACATGCAAAGCAGAAGGCGGGAGCAATGCTCCCGCCTTTCTAATTCATATCATTTATATAAGGATTATTCCCCGCCATTTCTCATATAATCAAATACTTTCAGCGATTCCAGCGGATGACCCTCGAAATCGAAAAATGCCTGATTGTCCCAGGAAGCACCGCCATAGTAAAGACCTGCATCCTCCGGATCATAATCGGAAGCATAACTGCTGGCCCATCCGCTACCGTACTGCTCCCATATAGTAGAATTGTCAGCGCTAGCCGGTCCTACCGGAATCCAAGCGCCTTCCCAGTAGAAGATTCCAAGTCCGCCTACACGATTTACCTCCCGGCAGATATCATGTAGTACAGTTGCCTGTCCTTCCGGAGATGCGGGGTATCCATCTACCAGGTCTTTGCCACTGATACTGTTGCCAAAGCCATCTCCATCTGCCGTAGTATAGCAATAAGAGGTCTCCGCCAGGAAAGCATCCTTGCCATATCTCTCCTGTATCAGCTCCAGCACTCGGCTCATATTTTCCACGCTACCATCCCAGAAAGGATAATAGCTCATTCCGATGCTATCAAAATCCAGCTCCGCTTCCACCAGTTTCTCCACCAGTGTCAGCACATCTGCCTTATCTGTGATTCTGGTGTAATGCACCACGATACTGATATCCTTCCCATATTCACCGGACACTTCCCGAATCGCTTTACTTCCGGATTTTAGAAGTTCTATCACATTCTCCAGTTTGGTCTCGCCGCACATGCCATAATTGATTTCATTACCAATCTGAATCATGCCTACGTCGACACCGGAATCCAAAAGCTGCTTAACGCTGTCCTTTGTGAAATCATAAAGGGCGGAGGACTTCTCCTCCAAAGTCATGCCTTCCCAGGCCTTTGGCGCATGCTGTCTCTTCGGGTCCGCCCAAAAATCAGAATAATGGAAATCTATCATAACCTTCATTCCATACTCTGTGGCTCTCTTACCAAGTTCGATGGCTGTGGCTAAATCATTATTACCGCCACCGTAGCCGTTGCCATTCTCATCATAAGGATCATTCCACACACGAAGACGGATATAATTAATCCCTGCATCCGCAAAAGTCTTCAGCGGGTCCTGTTCCTTCCCTTCGAAATCATAATAGGTCACGCCACTCTTCTCTTCCGCCAAGAGCGAAGACGCATCCATTCCAAATATAAAATCATCCGGCAGCCCATCGATAGCCGTCTTCCATGTCTCTACTTCCGGTTCGATTGTTTCCATAGTATCTGTGCTTTCTAAAGCAGAAGAAGCTTCCATTGTCTCCGAAACTTCTGCAACCTCCGTCGCACCTGAAGCACTGTTCCCACAGCCGCTGATAACACTTAGTACCAGAATGGAAGCCATCAATAACACACACGATTTTTTCATCATCTACCTCCTACTCCTCAAACCTTCTGCTATTCAGCATAACATTATACTGTGCATTGGTTTCCTCGTTGGCCTTCTTCTCGCGCCATGCATCTATCTCAGAACAGATAGCCAACATCTCATCTACCACCAGTTCGATACTGTCCGGCTTCTCATATAAAAGATACGCCTTCATCCTATCCATAGCCTTCGGACTACCCAACTGCTTCGCCATCTGGTGGCCAAGTTCCTCCGGGAACCCCATCTGTACTACTGTCTGTACAAGTTCATCTCTTGCTCTCGCCCATATATACTGATCTGACGTCATATCTCAGCTCCCGCTTTCCTTATATATCTTCTTTGTATTATACCATTCTTGACACATCTGTTGCGATATGATAAGTTATCTCTTGCACGAAAGTCTTTCGTGTATCATTTGGCAGTTCGCCAAATATTCCATTATTTACGAATCATCATGGAATACCACAATCCCACAACATGATGGGCGTATTGTATTTTTAGAAAAGAGGTTTTTGTATTTTGAAATTGAATAACACATCTACTGCGCTCTCTGATGCGCAAGAAGAGTTAGATACCATTCAGGTACCTACTTCTGGTGAACTTCCTGTTCCCATGACCAATGACTATTTATTTAGAGCGTTGCTACAAGAAAACAATAAAGTACTGTGTGAACTCATCAGAGATCTGCTACACCTCGATGAGAACACTACCGTAGAGGCGGAAATTCAGAATCCTATTATCCTAGGAGAATCCGTCACAGATAAAACGTTTATCTTAGATATCTTGATTCGACTAAATAATTCTGCTCTAGTTAACCTTGAGATGCAGGTTATCAATGAGAAAAATTGGGTAGAACGTTCTCTAGCTTATCTATGTCGAAACTTTGATGGACTGAAAACAGGTGAAAATTATCTGCAGTCCAGTCCCGTTTATCAGATTGGTTTTCTGAACTTCACCCTATTTGAAGATGCTCCAGAATTCTATGCGAGTTACAAGTTGCTAAACGAGAAGAATCACAGGGAATATAGTGACAAGCTACAGATAAAAGTGTTAGACTTAACTCAGATAAAGTTAGCAACTAACGAAGACAAGTTGCATAAGTTAGATTATTGGGCCAAGCTTTTTAAGGCCACCTCTTGGGAGGAAATCAACATGCTTACTGAGAACAAACCAATTATTAATGACGCAGCTAAAACCGTGGTTAAACTAACTGCCGAAGAACGAATCCGTATGCAATGTGAAGCACGCGAGGATTTCTTGAAAACACAGAATGATGTGCATTACTACTACAATACAAAGTTGGCGGAAAAAGACGCAGCTTTGCAAGAAAAGAATGCTGCTCTGCAAGAAAAGGATGCAGAACTCCAAGAGAAAGATGCTCTCATTGCTGAACTGCAGCGCCAATTGTCAGAAAAAAAATAACGAAATTCAAGAAGCGGGAGCTGACGCTCCCGCTTCTTTCATATTCTCCTCTTGTACTATCCTATATCACTGCTAACAGCACCGAAAAGCTCACCAGCCATACTCCCATAAAAACAAGACCGAGAGCCTTCTTTTTACCGGCAGGTTTGCCGCTTTTCTTCTCTTTGAAATATCCAAACAAATAGATATCCATACCGATCAGTGCTATAAGCATAATGATTACTAAAACTGCTACCATTTTGTCATCTCCTACTTGCGTTTCAAATCCTTACATGTAACGCCTCTGCTTCATCTTCTGTGATTTCCTCATAGTCCAAATCCTCACCGCAGAAGATACAGAGTGCTCCACGTTCTTCTGCCCATGAACCATCCCGATTTTTTCGTTCCATCAGTCCACGATTATAACGGTAAACTCTATCCGCAATATTCGATTCTCTATTCAGTTCATATGCAAACCAAAAACGTTCTTTATAATCCATATTATTCACTTTCTTCACCATCGGAATTTGACTCATCACTTGGTGGGCATATCACCTTCTTGGGACCGGCCGGAATCATCAAACTAATTGTTTCCGTCAAGTCATTGATAGCGTCTACCACTTCTGTCCTATCAGAATTCTCAATAAGGGTTGCATAGGCCGACAACTGAACATAACAGATAAATGAAACAAATAAGAATGCAAACGCTCCACCAACACATTTCGCAATAAAGAATCCGGTGTATGCATGGTAAATACTGTCCTGCGTTGAAAGGACAGCCCATACAATTCCTATGATTGCCAGGATAAACCCTGCAATTCCAATTACCATGCAAAATGTAGCTAGGCCACGTAAATGAGATGATGATTCCCTAGTGTTATCCTTCATAGTTTTCCCTCCACACAATACAATCAAAGACCTATATCAATTCCCCACTAAAATGCTGAATCTCATGTTGAATAATCTGCGCTGTAAATCCACCGTACTTTCCGTGTTTCTTTTGGAAATTCTCGTCCAGATAATCTACTTCGATTTCCTCGTATCTCACACAAGGACGTACGCCATCCAATGATAAGCAACTCTCCTCCGTCTCATAACGACCGGACTTCTTTGTGATTACTGGATTCACCATCGGAAACATAAATGGACCAGCCATCACTACGATGATTTGCTTTTTCACACCAATCATATTTGCAGCCATACCTACGCAACGCTCCTGATTGGCTTTCAATGTATCTAGTAAATCCGTTATTACCTGCTTGTCTGCCTCCATCGCCGGCTCAGACTTCTGCTGCAAGAATAACGGATCTCTTACAATCGGTTTAACCATAAATCTTCCTACAACGCCTTCTTAATCTTCTCGATAATCGTCACATCTGCCGGCAACCAATCCACATCATCAATCTGTGTCTTGCTTACCCACTTCGCTGCTTCGTGCTCTTTCAGCACCAGATGACCCGCTACCACTTCGCACCAGAAGCAGTCCATAGAAAGGTGAAAAGTTGGATAATCATACTCAATGGTATCGATGTACTCCCCTACGGAAATCTCTGTATCAAGTTCTTCCATGATTTCACGTTTCAAGGCCTCCTGTGGTGTTTCGCCTTCTTCGATTTTTCCGCCAGGAAATTCCCAACCACCTTTGAAATCACCATATCCTCGCTGCGTAGCGAAGACGATTGGTTCCCCGTTTTCATTCACTGCTTTGATTACTGCAGCTACTACTTTTACTACTTTCATATATCCTCCAAGTTATGCACTCACAATGTACTCGTAGATATCTTCGCGCACCGGTACATCCAGTATCCACTCAATCTCCACAGCGGACTTCTCCGTATTTGCCATTGTGAATTCTTTTGCTTTTCCACTCGCTGTCATACGACCAAGGTAATAGAACTCTTTCGAAATCTTGTCGTCCTTATTCTTACGCACGAAAAGTTCTACATGAATACCACGTTCTTTCGCCTTCAAGAAATTCTGCACGTCATCAGACTGGAGACTTCTACCAGACTTCGAAATCGCAATCAAACGATCTCTGAATCCTTCTACGAAATGATCCTCGTACTTCGTCGTATCACTGATATCCTCCGATTTATCATAGTTGATAAATACAGGGAACGTCTTTGTCTTCTTATCAAACTTGTAACCACCGATATTCAGAGGCACTTCATTCTGCTCCCAGTTCAAGAGCCTGCATACATCTTCATAGGTATACTTCTGATACAGCACAAAATCCGAATCCGCATAAGTATTACTATAGTCACGCTCATATCTGCTGATGCCGAAATCCACTAGTTCCTGCATGATCTGATAGAAATCATGGTTCTGCAGCATCTGCATAAACGATACTGACGGCTTATAATCTGACTCATCTTTTTCCAAGAATACGCACTGCGCATAGGTCTTCTTTGCAGAGCCGGCCGGGAATTCATTCGTCATTACATTAACGATGTTTTCTTTCTGATCCAGTGATACTTCCTTACCGTACTTCTTCATATCATCTGAAAGCCCAGCAAAAAGTCCGATTCTGGAGTAACCTTTCACATAAGCCATCATACGCTTCAGTAGCCTTAACTCTTGAATTCGCTTACCACTAGCAAGCTTCTTCGATACGAACTCAACTACTTTTTCTTCGTCTACCGACAAACGAACCTTGTATTCTTTTTCATACTTCACCAGGAACTTGTAATAGGAACCCAGGCTACCATTATCAAAGATTCTGACCACATCCATCTCTCCATAGTCATCAAAATCTCGAAGTGCCGGAATTCGTCCCAACTTGTTTTTCAGATTCGTATAATTCTCACGAATCAGTTTGATATCACTGAAGTTCGCATTATCCACGGATGCAAAAATGCGTTTTCTACTAATCTCATCGAAATGAACCGTAGAAGCACCCGGAATCACTCTTCCACCTTCCATGATGTATCTGCGGATGTTGTCCTTGTTGTAAGTACGATCACCGGATAACGCAATAGGAATCATAAAGTTATTCGTGTAATTGCCAATGAAATCCAGGATTACCACATACTCTTTGCCGCTAGCTTTACGCAGACCACGACCTAATTGCTGGATAAACACAATCGGAGACTGTGTCGGACGTAGCATGATGACCTGATTTACCTCCACGATATCTACACCTTCATTCAGGATTTCCACAGAAAGGATGTAGTCCAGAGGCTGCTGTTCCACGGTAGCCTCTTCTTCATTCATAGCCAACCGATCAAATGCATCCTGACGTTCTTGCTCTGACGCACTACCGTTCAAAGCTATCGTTCTGTATCTTTTACCTGTCGCAGGATTTATCATCTGATTCAGTTTCGCAGACAGTTCTTCTGTCTCTTTGATACTGCTACAGAAAATCAGACCTTTGACTTTATCGCCACTATATCCATAGTAATTTGCCTGAGTCACGATGTGTTTCACACGTTCATCACTGGTGAGCATCGTGAAGTCTCGACTAGCTTCTTCGTTATCACCTATGATAGCCAGGTCCGTGATACCAAAGTAATGAAATGGACACAGCAAGTTCTCTTCCATCGCCTGCTGCAATCTGATTTCATATGCGATTTGATAATTGAAAATCTCGTAGACGTTACGACCTTCGATATTGTCATCCCGCTTATCCGGTGTAGCGGTCATGCCCAGCCAGAGTTTCGGCGCGAAATGACTCATGATCTTTTGATAGGTGTCCGCCGGCACATGGTGCGCCTCATCCAATACGATACAATCAAATGTATCCGCTGCATACTGAAACAAATGCTCATCACGATTCAACGTCTGCACTGTCGCAAAGACATAATCCGCATCATAGTCATGATGACCAGCACCTACTAGTCCCATAGAAGCTGACTTTGCAAATACTCTCTCGTAAGATTTCTTTGTCTGTCTCGCCAACTGACCACGGTGTACTAAAAAAAGCACTCGTTTGTATCCCAATTCGCGCATGGCAAAAGCAGACGCATACGTCTTACCTGTACCCGTCGCAGATATCAAAAGTGCTCTATCTTCGCCTGCTGCCAAGATACGTTTCAGATTCGTGATGAATCCCACTTGCATACTATTTGGCTGCAGCTTATATTTCTCGAAAGATGTAATCTCTTCCTGCTCAGCGATCTTTCGCTGATGCTTGATGATCTTGTATCGTTCTTTGTATTCTTCGTAAAACTCTTCAAAAGAAAGCGTGTATTTACTATTCCAGAGTTCTTTAAACTCCGCCACGATTTCCTTTGCCATCTGGCCCTGCTCCGTGGACACCAGCTTCGTATTCCATTCACGATTGCTGGTCAGTGCAGAACTGGTAATGTTTGAACTACCGATGATGATGCGATACACTTCGGCTTTTCTAAAGATATATCCCTTAGTATGAAAGCCCTCATCTGCTGCCTCTACATCATACATTCTCAAAGTGATATTCTTCAGTTCATTCAGCTTTGCCAAGGCTCTTGGCTCACTGAAATTCAGATAGTTCGTGGTCAGAATTTCACCAGGGATATTCTTCTTCTCTAATTCTTTCAGAGTTTGCAAAAGAGGCGTTATACCACTCATCGTGATAAACGCCACTGACATCTGAAATTGATCGCATTTCAAAAGCTCATCCTCTATAGAGGAAAGAACCTTCTTACCTTCTTTATAATTATTGGATACAAACTGCGGTCTGTACGCCAATGAAGAAGCTACCGATCCATCTATATATGCAGTTTCAAAACCGGAACGTAATTCGTCGTATATATGCATTAACTTCTCTCAAACGTCTATTTTTTGATAATCATATTTCTAGCCTGTTGTATTTGGATATCTTTTCTTTGTCCCTCAAAAAACTTATCCACTATCTTAGCAGCTTCACCATGAGTATCCACATTATGATAAATAAAGTATTTTCTTACGATTAGAGCAACCATCTGTTTTGCAATATTCAGATCTGTTTTGTCAAAAAGTGACTCCGCCCTCTTTGCAAAAGTACCAAAATTAGCAATATTTTCCTGCATCAAAAGATTTTGTATCTGATAATTTGTCTTTGCATTGAAATCAAATTTTTCCAAATCACTTATAGTTTTAGGCGTAGCAGCAGTCATAGCAACAAAATCATAAATTGATAATATGTAAGCCATACTCTGGTGTTGTAATTCTCGCTTAAACATATCAGCAGTAATCAATAACCCCTTGCTAGTTTTCGGTTCTTTTTTTAAGATTTCTTCGATTGCTCCATCTAGATTATCATCTATATCTTTCAGCATAAAGAATAACAACTTGTTAGGATACGTATATAGTTTACAAATAATTGCCTCTTTCTCATTCTTTTTTAGAATATGTCTAAAATTGGGAAGGATTTTAGCCATCAACTGTAAATATGCTATTCCCTTAATAATTTTATTCTGATAAAGATCCACCTTACTCTCATCATAGGAGTATAAATCTTCAGATTCTTTTTTGCTCTCCTTATAAATTTTCTTTTCAATGTCGTTTTTTTTCTTTGCAACCTGTTGACGCTCGTTTTTGGTCGGAGCATCCGGTAATACTGGTTTCCCAAATGTTTTTAAATAATCAATATTACACAAATCCAAGTCTAATTCTTCCCATTCATTCATATGCGCCACAGCACTATCAAGAATCGGATTTAGAATTCTTGTATCGCTAGTAATATATGTTAAAAATAGAAGTATGTCACCATTTATTCCAAAGCAAATATTGTTCAAAACTTCCTGTAATTCTTCTTCTTTTTCTCCTCTATGCAAAGATCTATTTAAATGCTGTGCTACAAAATAAGCTAAAACATTTCGATCACTAAACTCCACATTAAAAGAAGAAGAATCGCTTCTTAGAATATTCGATGCCAATGCTACATCAAAAACATATCTAGTATTTAGATTCTCATTATCATAGACAGACTTATATTCATTAACTGCCTCCTCAAATTCTTGTAATGTAATTACCTGATTTTTCTTTTCGAAATGAATATAATACGCGACAAAATCAAGTGCCACCATGATTTCGTCAACATCTGATTCTACCTTAACTTGACCATTTATCTTATATGTGATATTCGCAATAAATACCTTGCTAAATGCATTTGTATCGTTTTGAGATCTAATCTGCGAAAATCTTAAATCATAATCTACAAATTGATGGATGAAATCTGGTGTCAATTGAAAATAACGAATTTGATTGGTTATGTCATCATTGATACATCTACTCTTTTCTTCAATATCGATTGACGGATTGTCCAGCGCATATTTTCCACAAATCTTTAGAATTAATTCGCCTCTCTTCTGATAGTAAAATGGACAAATTCTTAGATTAAAAAATGCATTATCAGTCAACTCATCTACCGCTTGTTTTCTAATATTTAGTGTCCAATTTGTATCACTAAATGTAACAATTGCCGAAAAAAGGCCATCATTATCTGCTATAAACTCCTCCCATTTGCGCTTGCTAATTTTATCAACTCCATCAACTAGAAGAATTCTTTTATCAACGGGTAATTGAAGATAAGCATCCAAATCCGCATCCTTACCATATTCGTTCAGTAAGGCGTCTTTTATTACATTTTTAGTTGTTTTAGCAAGGAAATTATCCTCATTCAGCAATAGAACCACATAATCTGTAGAAAGCTTCTGTGTTAAATACTTAGCAAGAATAGTCTTACCCGATTTAGTTCCGCCCTCAATAGATATTTTTCGTTTTTTGGTGAGTACTTCTAAGAATCTACTTTCTTTATTGATCGTTGCTTCTTTTATATCAGATTCCACATTCGTTGCCTCTAGCGATGGGAAAACAAAATAATCGGAAAAGCTTTCACCTCTTCTAATTCCCTCATCACTTACTAGGAAACTCTGGAAATTTGGCGTAAATTTAAAACAACTATTGGAACTAAAAACAACACTTCTGTCGTTTATAACGAGTTCTGGTTTAAAAATAGTTCCATTAAAAACGAATTTTTTCCCTACGAGTGTATGTGCCTCTGTATCCAAAACAAGAGTATTAAATCCTCGTTCTGACGAAGTACCATATAAAGCTATTCCACTCGACTCATCAAGTGATTCGCCATTTAGCTGTTTAACCTCATTCTTTGCAAAATGTTCGTGCCCAACAAAAAGAAGATCAGTAAATCTAGCTAGTGAAGTATATAGTTGTTCTTTTGTTGATGACTCAAACCATTCTGGCCCGTGATGCATAACTGTCACAGTATAATTCTGATTGCTACTTTCTTCCAGTTTTCCCAAAGCAGTCTGTGAAAGATAATGATATCCTTTGTCCTCGTTTCCACCGCCCAAAAGAGAAAACGGAGCTGTATTTATAAGATTAAATCTTATCGTAAAATTGTTAAAACGTAGTTTCTTTATGTCTACATCCTTTGTTCTATTAAAGCATCCATAGTCCTTTGCATATTTAAAAAATGATTCTAGTGCAGTTACATCCTCTATATATTTTAAATCCGTAGTTTTATTATCGTAATAAGATTTAATACAATCTAAATCCTGTTTCATTCCATTGTAATCTATATCATGATTTCCAGGAACAAGCATGACCTTAATATCCTTATTCCCAAGATACTTTTCTTTAATATTCTTTGCTAAATATCCCAGCAATCTACATGCAACCTGATAGGACTCAGTCTCACCAGAAAATGCAATATCACCAGAAAAAATAATAACGCACTCATCAAATTTACCGGCCTGAGACAGTGCGTTAATAATTTCTCTACCATGTAATTCATCAACACGTGTATTGTTCTTCAAATGTGCATCACTTAGATGTAAAAATAGAATTTTCATTGATCTTTACCCCGCTGACATTAATATTTTATTGTTATAAAAGAACCAAGGACCGAATCCACGCATTAGAAACCTGATTAGATAATTATGCGAATGGAATATATTCTGTTTTTGCGGAAAACATTTTCTCCCCATTTAATGCCAAAAACAGATTCACCATGTATTTTAATTCTAAGTTCCCTTACTTATTGTGCGACATTTTTTCATAAAAGTCACTACTAATATACTCAAAAGGCACTAACAAGACTAAATTGTTTTTCAACTGCTTTCCATAAACGTTCAAAAAAGAGTCCACATTGTAGACTCCTTTGTAATGTTTCTATTATTCAATTAATAAATACTATATTTCTTCTTGCTAGCTAGATGTTCAGCACAATTAACGCAAACACCTGCTACTATTAAGTTCTGTTGTGCCTCCTCACGATTTTTTACGCACTGCTTAATTCCTACTTGACTAATCCTATTAATTCCTCATATTTATGTAAAAACTTCTTTTTTTTCTCTTCGTAGAGTGGTGCGTAATCAAACAAAGTAATTCGCAAAAAGACAAAATCACTATATGTCTCCTTAAACTCCAGATATTTTACAAGAATGTTTTTTTCCAACACTCCATCCAAGAATGCGTTCATTAGGTATTCTTCATTCTGAAAAGGGTTCTTGTTCAATTTTCCGACCGGACTATTCTCGTCCTCAACCTCATTAAATTTGGCTTTTTTTATTATGGCTTCAGCTATAACCGCGTCATCAAAAGAATCTACTGTAACCTTACATCTATCACATATCCTTTTTAAAATTGCCTTTGCAACTTCTTCTTGATTATGCTGTCTATATACTGCCTTTTTATCTATCACATAATAAGTCATGACTGCAATCGTCAAAACAATGATATTGTCTACAAATACAGCAAAGAAACCTACATTAAATCTATCTGTTTTTAATGAGACAAGATCCAATATATTCATATAATCTGCTATCAGATAAAGTAACATCATTAATATCAAAACTATAATTGGCAGTATAAATGTACGTTTTTTCATTCTCTCCTCCACCACAATAAAAAAGCACCGCAGACCATCCCTGATCCACAGTGCTCAATCATCTTCAGTCTACACGTTGCTAGTACTATTTACCTAATAAATAGGATACCACAGTTCTTTACACTGTGAACAATTCTACAGCGAAACTTGCCAAGAAATGCACGAAACTGGCAGTTTTCCACAAGAAATGCAAAGAACCCGCTCTATGAGCGGGTTCTCGTATATCGTTTCTATTATTCTGTCTCTATACTTCCGTCTAAATGAAGCTATATCCTTCCTTCTCCCCATACTGCAGTTCGTAGTGAGACTTGAAAAGTGCTTCGCCGCTTCTTGGGCTCTGCTCTACTAAATAGCCTGTTCCGTCTTGATTAGGATTAAGCTTGATGATTGCACATTTATTTGGATACTGTGCTTTCCACTCTTCGATATTGATTAATGTCATATCTTTTATCCTCCTTTATTACCTTGGATAACATACGAAGTATATCACACCTTTTTCTTTAACAAAAGCCGGACATTATATCACTCTAGTATACTTTTTCTATCTCTCCTTCTATCCCATACATCTTCTTAAACTCTTCCACCTCTGCTTCGCTTTTTACCAGCGTCACTTCATGGAAGTCTCCGGTATGGATATCCAGGAATCCGGCCACCTGTTCACCATTGCAGATGCTGGCGCGAATCACAGGCTTCTGGTTTGTATGATCGTAGGTTTTCTTTTCCTTACTCTTTTTCCACAGCATGGTTTTCTCCCAGATTCTTCTCTTTTTCAAAGAATGCTGTTTTCAGCATGGCGTACTCTTCTTCTGTACATACCTTCTTACACATGGGTTCAAAGGACTTGGTGACAGAAAAGCAGTCTTTCATATTGTCACAAGGATACTCTGCGCAGGAAGCGCATGTTGGGATACCTTTTTCTTCACAGCATTTCACCACCTGATAGCGGCACCAGTTCTCCGGTTTACAACCACTACATGCGATTTCTTCATTGGAGACCACGTGGTCCCGATACCCGATTTTCATCCAGAGTTCTGCTGTATGTCGCAGTTCCACTTCACTTTTTTCATATGGATGTGCTGTGTATCGTGGACAGGCCGCACAATCATTTCCACACGCTGCTAGAATCTTGCTCATGTTTTATCCCCCTTTAGAACATTATATTGCGTTCCCTGCACCTTTTCTACCCGGAACTTTCTCTCCACCGGGTAGTCTCCTGTCACTTTCTGAGTGACTTCATGGGTAGCTTCTGTGTAGGTAAGTTCCACCAGGGCGTACTCTCCCTCTTCATATCGGTAGCCATCTCCTGCATCCAGATAGAGGTGGAAGCTTGCATCCCTTCCTTCATATACCCGGAGCACTTCCGGCATGCCGTCTTTCTCATCTGCATAGCGGATGTCGCTGCTCATGGGTAGGATGGAGCCTGCTTTCACATACACCGGGATTCGGTCTAAGGGCGCATCTGCTTCGATGCTTTGCCCGCCCTCATAGTATCGGTCTGTATAGAAGTCATACCAGCCGCATCCCTTTGGCAGATAGACTTCTCTCGTCTTCTTAGCTCCTTCTAGTTTCTCCGAGTTCTTACTATAATACATAGCCGTATACACCGGAGCAATCAAGAGGCTGGGGCCTAGCATATATTCATCTACGCTGGTGCTTGCCCTCTCATCCTCCGGAAAGTCCACCAGCAGAGCCCGCATCATCATGGCACTGTCTCTATGGGCTGCTGCCCCCAGAGAGTACAGATAGGGAAGCAGTCTGTACCGCAGCTTGATGTGACTTACGATAGCATCATAGAAGGGCTCCCCCGGCTGGCCGAATCTCCAAGGTTCTCTCGGGGTATCCGTACCGTGGGATCGCATGATAGGCAGGAAGGTGCCGAATTCTAACCATCTCACATACAGTTCCCGATAGCCCAGGTCTCCCACTCCTGCATTATAGTCGCCATGCCAGAACCACAGTGGCTTATGGTCCGTATCATTACACCCCCTGTTTTCATAGGCATCATCCACTACGAAGAAGCCGCCGATGTCCAGCGTCCAGTAGGGCATCCCTGTCATACTCATCTTCATGCCTTCTACGATTTGCTTCCTCAAAGTATCATAGGTGGCAGTGATGTCTCCGGACCACAGGATGGCGCCATACTGCTGGATGCCGGTGTAGCCGGATCTGGTGAGATTCACCACACGTTTCTCCGGATAGTCCCTGCGCCAGTTCTCATAGATGCCTTTGGCATGGGCCAGACCGTAGCCGTTTAGTCGCTCCTGATCCATGGATTTTTGTGAAAAGTCCCGCACCACTTCATAGCGCTTCTCCTCCGGCTTTTTCTCCGGGCCACTCCAGTCTGCGTCAGAGAAAGGCTCTGCATTGTCACACCACAGGGCATCTGTGCCGCTACTCATGATTTCCGCCTTTACCTGCTGCCAGTATCTGTCTCTCGCCTTCTCCTCATAGGCATTATAGACATTGGAGTTGGGCAGAAGCTCTCCTGCCGCGGCGAACTCTCCATAGTTCTCGGACGCCGGACTCATATTTGGCCAGATGCTGACCATGAAGCGACTATGGTGCTTATGCAGGTGCTTTACCACGTCCTTGATATCCGGATATCTTTTCTTATCGAATTTCTTCTCGCCCCACAGCCCTTCTTCCCAGCTGTACCAGTCCTGTACCACGCAGTCCAGGGGTATGTCCTCCTTCCGGAAGTGCTCCGCGATTTCCACCAGTTCTTCGCCGCTTTCGTACCGTTCCTTACTCTGGATATAGCCATAGCACCATCTGGGTAGCATGGAGGGCTTCCCGGTCAGTTCATGATAGGCACGGATCAGGTCCTGGATACCTTCCCCCAGCAACACATAGTAGGATAGTCTGCTGCCTGCATCTATCCGGAAGCTGATTTCTCTATCTTTAGAAGTGAAGACCATACTGCTTTCTGAATCTAGGAGGATTCCATAGTGCCCTGTGGTGATGAGAAACGGGATGGCGATGCGCATATTACTTTCATACAGGTACTCCGTGTGGTTCCTGTAGTCTAGGATGCCATCCTCGTATTGGCCCAGTCCCGTGAGGATTTCCTTCTCCCCGATTTGGAAGCGCACTTCGATTTCATAGGCTTCTTTATCCGACACTTTCTTTAGGGCTTCTGCATAGGTCACTTCCCCGTTGGCAGTCATCTTTTTCTTCATGGCAGAAGGGTCTGTCTCATAGCGATACAGCACCTTTTGCGTGAAGCTTGCCAGGGTTTGTCGCAGCACTTCTTTTCCACCATAAGAGAAGGCTACGGGAGTTATGTCCCGTAGCCCCTCCTTTGCCGTGAGGTTTTCATATGTGATATGAATGATACTTGGACTGATTTGTTCTTTTCTACATCTATAGTCTGGTTTTTCCATCTTTATCCTTTCACTGCACCTGCAGTCATACCGGAGACGATGTATTTCTGTCCCAGGAGATATACCAGTAGTACCGGCAAGCTGGTGAGCACGATATCTGCGCATACCAGGTTCCAGTCCTTGAAGTACATGCCGAAGAAGTTATACACCGATAGGGTCATAGGCCACTGCTCACTGCGATTCAGGAAGTACAGTGGCGATACGAATTCGTTCCAGGTATTTAAGAAGGTCAGTACCGTAGCGGTGGCGATAGCCGGTTTCAACATCGGGAAGACGATGAGGAAAAAGAGGCTATGAGGTCCGCATCCGTCGATGACCCCTGCTTCGTCCAGTTCCACCGGCACCTTGGCTACGAAGCCGTGGATCAGGAAGGTCATAAAGGGCAGCTGCATGGCTGTGTACAGCAGGATGATTCCCAGGGCTGTATTATTCAGATGCAGAAACTGCAGCACCTTCGTCAGGGCTACGTAGTTGATAGGCAGTGTGATGCCCAGTACCAAAAACATATACAGGAAGTGGTTGATTCTAGTCTGGTTTCTGGACAGCACATAGGCTGCCAGAGCTGCTAGGAAAACACACAGTACCACTGCTCCTGCGGAGTAGATTAGGCTATTGCGGAAGCTGGTTAGAAGCTTTCCTTTTTCCACTACTGTGACGAAGTTCGCCCACTGGATGGGAATCCTTGGCAGGTGGAGATTCATAGCTGCAGATGCCTTTTTGTCCTTTAGGGAGTTAAAGAGGATCAGCAGCAATGGGATCAGGCAGATGGCAGAAAAGAGCCATGCGATGATGTTACTGATGATTGCCTGGAGTTTCCTTGTCTGATGCATTACTCTACCACCTCGTCTTTCGTCATAATTCGGATCATGAAGATACCGATGAATACCATGATGACAAACATCACGGAGCTAAGGGCCGTACCGACCGCGTACTGGCCAGTGCCGAATTTCTTAAAGACTGCGGTGTATAGGACTTCGGTGGTGGCCTTGCCCGGGCCGCCGTTGGTCAGTGCATAGACCATGTCGAAGACCTTCAGTCCATAGATTACGTTTAGTACTGTGGTGGTAGCCAGTGTCGGCAGGATCAGAGGGAAGGTGATGTAGATGAATTTCTTCACGCCCCCTGCGCCGTCGATGGCAGCTGCCTCATAGTAGTCTGCTGAGATGGACAGGATGCCGGCGATGAGGATGGTCATGATGTAGCCCACGCCTCGCCAGATATCTACTGCCATCACAGAGCCGAAAGCCAGCTCACTGGATACCAGCCATTTTTGTGCTAGCCCCGGAAGTCCCACGCTTCTGAAGAAGCTATTGAGAAGGCCCGATTTCGGGTCCAGGATGGACTTAAAGATCATACCGATAATCAGGGTGGATAGCACCGACGGCATAAAGACAATGCCGCGGTGCATATTCAGAAGCTTGATAGACTTGGTCAGAAGGATTGCCAGCACCAAGCCGATTACATTCTTTAAAATGGTTGTGATGAAGGTAAAAGACAGTGTATTGGTGATGATTTTCATGTAGTTTTCATCTGCCGAAAACACCGTCTTGAAGTTTTCAAATCCCACATAGTGCAAAGTATCTGAGTAGGCGCTCCAGTCGGTGAAGGAGTATCCTACACCGATTAGTCCCGGCAGAAAGAAAAGCACAAAGTATATGAGAAGTGCGCCATAAGCGAAATATTGGGGATATATTTTTTTCTTATTCATGGGTGTATGCCTTAGTTGTCTCTTAGTTCCATGCAGGATCGGATGCTGCTGCAGCCTGCTCTGCTCTTAATTTGTCGATGTCTTTCAGTACTTCTTCAGGAGTCATCTCGCCCAGGAACATAGCGCTCATGTCAGCACCGATGTCCATCCAAGCCGGGTTGTAGTATTTGACAGATGCCTGGAATACAGCTACCTTGTTTGGATATCTGTCATAGAAGTCCTGTACCACGTCAGAGTATGCAGATGGTGCATTCTTGTATGGCAGCTGGTTGAACTTGCTGACATGCTCAGTCATATAAGCCAGGCTTTCGTCGCTTGCCATGAATTCCAGATATTTCTTGGCTGCATCGATGTTCTTAGAGCCGGAGAAGATGAATCTGGATGGTCCACAGTAGTTCACATTCAGTGCCTGATTGTCACACAGTGGATTTACGAAGTAGCCGATGTTGTCAGCAGAGAAACTGGAGTCTACTGCATTGACTTCTGCACCCAGGCCCTGATTGTACAGTACCATTGCATATTCGCCACTAGCGATGGCTGCAGGTGCATCAGCGTACTGGTTAGACATGAAGTTCTCACCCATGTAGCCCTTATCCGCCATTTCTTTTAGCTGAGTGAACATAGTGGTCAGCTCTTTGTTGCCTGCGAAGGTGTCGGTATTGGCATTCAGTGCTTCCGGATAGCCTTCGTTTGCCTGAGTAGCTGCTACTGCTGCCTCAGTCCAGCATACGTGATGCCAGCCATCGGATACACATTCATAGATAGGTGTGATGCCTGCTGCCAAAAGCTTATCGCATACGTCACAGAATTCTGCATAGTTAGTTGGGATGCTAAGTCCTAACTCTTCAAACATGGAGATATTGTAAGCTACTGCCCAGCAAGCGGATACGTCCTGGATTGGCTGGCCGTAGAGTTTGCCATTGGCTGAGAGTTCTACTGCAGCTGCAGGGTCTACATTGCCTGCCCAGCTTTCGCCGGATAAGTCTACTGCGTTTTTCTCCACATCGAACTGTGTCACGATGCTGAACTGGCTGCTCTGTCCGCCGAAGATATCGGTGCATTCTCCGGAGTTGATTTTGGTCATCAGAAGGCTTTCATACTGATCGGATGGTACGATCTGGTAGTCTACTTTGATGCCGGTCTCCTCTGTGAACTTCTCCCCCAGTTCCATCTCTGCATCCTGAATCCAGTCCTGGCTAGCCATGAAGGTGATGGTCACATCTTCGGTAGTTGCAGGTGCTGCCTCCTCCGCTGCTGCTTCTGTAGCAGGTGCTGCTGTATCCCCGGCAGGTGCAGCGGTTTCCTTGGTCTGTCCGCAGCCTGCTGTGAGACAGGCTACCATGGATATTGCTAGTACTGTAGCGATTACATTCTTTTTCATTTTTACCCTCTCTTTTTTTGCTGTACAAAAGTTACAAAGATTGACAATCGATTGTTTGTATGATTATCATAAATCAACAAACCGCTTTTCCGAATGGAAAAAAGCGGAATGGGACATGTCATTTTTTAACCGGGTGGGGCCTATGCTAAGGGGTAGCAAGAAAAGTGTACAGACATCATTAACATTGATATTCTTTCTGCTGATTACGTTGGTCTTTCTGACGTACATCAGCTATTTCATTTTATCCGAGTCGAAGAAAATCACCACCCAGGCCTTCGATACTGTCAGCAGAGACACCATCACCGCTTCTGCTTTCACCGATGAAGAAATCAAAAATGTGAATACCGTCATGCAAAACGTGGCCTATTCCAATTTGGTGAAGGAGCATTTCCTCACCTATCTGAATAAGCCCGCAGCAGATACCGGCGACAGCTATTCACAGCTTCAGAATATCAAGGTCCTTACCGACCTACTTACCGCCATCATGGGACCCTCCAGACCGGTAGACCAGATCTATCTCTACTCTCTGGACCGAGGCTACGTAGGTGTGGGCCTGGATAATACCAATTCCAGCGATTCTGTCCGGGATATGCCCTGGTATCAGGATTTCCTTTCCAGTGACAGCAATCACTATGTCTTCTGCGGTCAGGATGAGCGTCTCTCCAAGTACTACTCTTATCAGGAGGGATCCAATTTCCTCACCGTTTGTTCCAAGTATCTTTCCACCTTTTATAAGCCTCAGGGCATCATCGAAGTGAAGCACTCCATTTCTTCCCTCATCAGGAAGATTAAAAATATCGACACCGGTCTCTATCATGAGAAAATCTACATCTACGATATGGCCGGCAACTGCATCTACAATTCCGCTGAGGATGCCTATGCCCACGCGTACTTACTAGCAAAGCCTATAAACGAGGACACCCCCAGGGATACTCCTGTCCACGTGTCCTATGAGAAGGATACTCACCTTTTTGTACATGTATCCTCCTACTCCGGCTTCACCACCATCATCGCCATCAATAATCACGACCTGTATCGTCCGGTGTATGATTTCATCAAGGCGAATGTGATTATCTTTTTGATTTTCATCCTCTTTATCCTGCTGCTGTCCTATGTGATTTCCAGGATCATCACCACCCCGGTCATGAAGATGTACTCCGGCATCGCAGCCCTGCATAAGGAGGAGGACGGTATCCTCCATGATACCCTGCCGGCAATCGATACGGACATCATCGAACTGGACACCCTGTATGCGGCGGTAGTGGAGATGCACGATAGGGCCAAGGCCTCCATGAATCGAGAAATCGTCCTGAATAATCAGAGACTGCAGTCCCAGATTCTGGCGCTGCAATCCCAAATGAATCCACACTTTCTGTACAATTCTCTGGCTACCATCTCTGCTATGGCAGACGAGGGGATGAATCAGGAGGTCATCACCATGTGTCAGGCCATCTCCCGCATCCTGCGGTACATCTCTTCGGATAAGGAGCCACTGGTATCCATTCGGGAGGATATGGACATCGCCGGAGACTACTTAGAGTGCATGAAGATGCGCTACGGGGATGACCTACTCTACGATATCCGGATTCCGGAGGAAATGATGGACTTACAGATTCCCAAGCTGTGTCTGCAGCTTCTGGTGGAGAACTCCATCAAATACTCTACCAAGAGCGTGAAAGCACCTTGGAAGGTCTCCATCGAGGGCACCCTGACGGATACCTACTGGGAGATTCACATCCGGGATAATGGCAAAGGCTTCTCCGAAGAAGACCTATCCGCCATCAATGAGAAAATCGACTACATCAATCAGACAGATATGCTTCCAAGCCTGGAGATTAACGGCATGGGGCTGATGAATATCTATATCAGGTTCAAGACCCTCTACAAGGGCCAGCACATCTTCCGCGTCAGCAATCAGGCTACCGGCGGAGCGCTGGTTACCATCGGTGGAGAGCTTAGAAGCTAACAAGGGGTAATGGGGTTATGAGTGAGAAAAAGTACCGCGTCATCATCGCGGAAGACGAGAACTTAATCGCCAAGAATATCGCAAAGCACATCGAGTCGGAGAATCCTTCCTTCAAGGTGGTGGGCATCTATTCCAATGGAGAAGACGCCCTTGCCGCCATCAAGGAGCAGCCGCCCACTGTGGTCTTCACGGATATTTCTATGCCGGTGATGACTGGCCTTGAGCTGGCCGCAGAAATCCACAAGTCCATGAGCCAGGTAAAGATTGTGATTCTCACAGGCTTTGCAGAATTTGACTATGCCAGAGAGGCACTGCACTATGGGGTGGAGGACTATCTCCTAAAGCCCTTAAATAACGCAGAGCTTCGCAAAGTCTTAAAGAAAATCGAGCTATCCATGCAAGAAATCACCGAGTCTGTCCGCTCCGAGGAGGATGCGGAAGGGAGCTTTACGCCGGAGGAAATCGTGGCCATGGTAAAGGACTACATCCAGAAGCACTACTCTTCTGACCTGGATTTAAATTCCATCGCCCTGCACCTGGGCTTCTCTTCGTCCTACCTGACGAAGATTTTCAACAAATACGAGCAGACCACACCTTCTAAGTTCATCCGCAACTACCGCATGACCTTTGCAAAGCAGCTGCTGGACGATAAATCTCTCACCATTCAGCAGGTGGCTTCCAGTGTAGGGTACAATGATCCCTTCCACTTTAGTAAGTCTTTCAAGCAAACCTTTGGGATTTCTCCCACCGAATATAGAGCGAGCCTATAGGGCCCGCTCTTTTGCATTAGAAAAACTTTATAAATTCTTAATTTTCAGGTCGGAAAGTCCCCGTATTCTGCATGTTACAATGAATACAGGATTGTGCAGATTTGTACGCCAATCGTTTTGTGTTTAAGGAGGAATTATCGTGCAGGTTAAAGTAGGCAAGTCACTAAATAGTGACGCAGCAAGTGCTGTCAAAGAAGCGACCGCTGGAATGAGTACCCCAGCCGGAATGTTTTTTCAATCACCTTTTAATCAAATTAAAGAAGTATCTAAATTATTATCCAAGCAATTTCCAAATACACCAATCATCGGCACCGGCGCCACATCCTATTATGGATCTGAAGCCACCGACCAGGTTTTGATCATCGTAGCCTTCGAGTCCGGAGCTATGGTAAAAGCAGGTGTTTTGCGTTACTTATCTTCCGCACCACTCTATGACATCATGGATCTGGAGCAGGCTGTAGCAGACGTGAGACCGGGCCAGAGCGACACGGTCTGTCTGGAGTACTGTACCAATGATGAAGAGCGTCTCGTCACCTCTATGAATGTGGCTTTAGAGAAAGCTGCCGTACCGGTACTTGGCGGAACCGTCTTTGGCACCCCAAGCGGTCAGGACAGCGTGGTCTGTGTAGACGGTGTACTGTATAAGGATGCCTGTGCGTGGATGCTGGTAAAAAATACCTCCGGTAAGATTCGCACCTACTCCGAAAATATCTATGCTGTTCCGGAAGATGCCAAAACCCATGTGGCTACTAAAGTAAATCTTGCTACCAAAGAGCTAATCTCATTGGACAATAGAGCTGCTTCTGATGTGTACACTGCCGATTTGGGCATCCCTCGAAATGCCATCGTAGACAGCGTATTTAAGCATCCGCTGGGCCGTATCGTAGGAGACGACACCTACATCATCTCCCAGTACGAAGTGACACCAGGTGGCGGTCTTCTCAATTACAAGAAAGTATACGAGAACGATACCGTTTGCTTCCTGGAGCTTCTGGATTATAAAGAAATCAATGCAAATACACGTAAGAAAATCAAAGCAGAAAATCCTCGGATTTCCTTTATCTTCTCCGTGAATTGCATCTATAGACACTTGTTCTTCACACAGGAGCACTACCTGAAGACTTTCCTGGGCGATATGGCTCAGCTGGGTAATCACGTAGGCGTAGTCGGTGGTGGCGAACAGTACAAAAAGCAGCACGTAAATCAGACCATGGTTTGTGCAGTCTTTGAATAAAACCGGGAGGGGAATACTATGTTTTGGAACAAAAAACCAGTTCAGCAGGAAGAGGTAGCGCCTGTTAAAAGAAAAGAACCTAAGAATCTGGCTCAGGAGCTGGCACCGCTTCACGAAGTAGGCCGTTTTGCCATCGAGCAGAAGAATAAATTGCAGTCCGAAGAGGCTGTCACCATTAAGGGTATCGAGACCATCGAGGATTCCTTTGACCTGGTACAGCAGAAATACGGCAATATCATCGGTAGCGTAGATAATTTCCAACAGGAATTCAGCTCCATCCGTGATGTCACCGATCATTTCGAAAGCATCATCAAAAACCTGATGCAAACAGCGGATGCTTCCAATGCCGGCATGCAGAAAGTAGATGAAAGCTCTAACTCCGTATCCGATACCATCAATATCATGCAGGATACTTTCGATGAGTTCCAGAAGAGCTTCGATGAAATCAGAGATAAAGTCAATCAGATCAATAACTTTGCAAACCAGACCAACCTCCTGGCGCTAAATGCTTCTATCGAGGCAGCCAGAGCCGGTGAAGCAGGTAAAGGTTTCGCAGTCGTAGCTACCGAAGTCAATTCTCTCTCCCAGGAGATCAAGTCTCTGGTAACAGAAATCGCCACCGGTATGGCAGAGCTTCTGGAGAATAACAATCGTCTGATTGCTTCTTTGGAAGACACCAGAACTGCCATCGACCAGTCCCACGAGCGCATCCAGGAGACAGAAGAAGTCATCAATTCCATCCGTGAAGTAGCGGATAGTGTCCGTGACGAAGGCCAGCAAATGACTGCCGTAATCCAGCGTTGCGATCAGGAAATCGATAATGTATCCACTAATATCGATGATTCCAAAGAGTACTTCAATGATGTGGCTACCAATGTCAAAGATTTGAAGAATAAACTCACCAAGAAGGGTTACATGTTCGAAGACATGAATAATATCTTAGAGCAGATTTCACCTCTTATTGATAAGATTGCAAAAGGCGAAAATTAAATCATCATGCAAGTTGGACACTGTCCGCTTGCATATGTTAAAAGGCGAGAGCTTCTGCTCTCGCCTTATTGTTTTTTGTCTTAATTCTTCTTGGTCATCCTGTGTTCTAGCACGGTCTCATTTTGCCTTCCGGTACATCTTCCCCGGATTCATAATGTGCCTGAAAAGCCATATTGATTTCGCGGATTTCTTTTTTCCCGTCGATGTAGTCCTGATACATCTCAGCTAATCCGGACATGCAGCCATCGCAGGAGCCGCTGGTGATTCCCAGGGAATCTGCCACGATTTTCTCTCGTTCTTCTCTTGTAGTATCTTTGATTAAAATTGAATTCATAGTAGACCTCCCAGAATCTTTTGTTCTAACTCTTCCGCTGTTTCAGCGAAAACCTTTGCTCCCTTAGACTCTAAGAAATCTTTGTCTCTAAAGCCCCACAGTACATTGATGCACTGTAGTTCAGAATTCTGAGCTGTCTGGAAGTCCACCTCGGAATCACCGACGTAAACGACTTCGTCACGAGGGACATCCAGTTCCTTCAGTGCGATATCTACCAGGTCTCTGGCTGGTTTCACTGCCAGGCCTTCACGAGCACCTACTTCTGCGTCGAAAAGTCCCGGAAAGTGGAGTTTACACAGGTCTTTGACTGCACCGTCGCCCTTGTTAGACACTACAGCGGTTTTGATGCCAGCTGCTCTTAGTCGCTGTAACAGCTCTACGATTCCATCGTAGGGTCTGGTCTTGATGGCACAATGCGCCTGATAATAGGGCACGTAGGCATCATGTACGCGTTCAATGGTATCTGCATCTGTACCCGCAGGCACAGATCTCTCGATAAGTTTGTGACTACCATTTCCTACATAAGAACGAATTTCCCCGAGGGTATGCTCGGGGAAATCATATTGTTTCATTATGGCATTGACTGAATCTTTCAGATCCTCAAGGGTATTGAGGATGGTTCCGTCCATGTCGAATACTACTGCTTTGATCATTACTAGCAAGCCTCGATTTCCTTAATCATGAATTCGTTGCCCTGCTGCAAGTAAGTATTCTCACTTCCGCAGTGAGGGCACTTCTTTGCATATTGTACAGTAGAATAGGTCTGCTGGCAATCCTCACAGTAAGTGATGGCCGGGATTCTTTCGATGGTGAGCTTCGCACCACGAAGTAAGTCTGACTTATCGGAGGACCACTTCCAGCAGTCCTCCAGATAAGATGGAATTACGGTGGATACTTCGCCAAGCTGCAGGGTCACACCTGCAATCTTGGTCAGCGAATTCTCTTCGGCCACTTCGTTTAATTGTTTGACGATGTGATACACTACGCCTAATTCATGCATTTCTGTTTGTCCTTATTCTTGAGAGACTAGTCTCTTTTGCCCTTGAAGGTAACTTTGATACGCTGTTTTAAGCCGTTTGGCAGCACGTATCTCAGCTTGTGTTCGGAAGGAGTCATCTTAGAGCACTCAGGACGCTCTCTGTAAAGTTTGATAGCGTCGAATTCACACTTGGTGGTACATACGCCACAACCGATACATTTATTCTCATCTACGATGGAAGCACCGCACTTGAGGCATCTAGCTGTCTCAGTCTTGATCTGCTCTTCTGTCAGCTCTACAGTCTTATCACGGAAAGTAAGCTCGCCGTCTACTGTAGTCTTGGATACGCCAGGGATCTGACGTGGGCTGTGATCATAATCACCGATCTTGATATTTTCTTTATCCAGTTCGATGAAGTCACGGCGGTTACGTCCGATAGTCAGGGAGCTGTGTGGCTGTACAAATCTGTGGATAGAGATAGCACCTTCACGACCTGCTGCGATAGCATCGATAGCAAATCTAGGTCCGGTGTACATATCACCACCTACAAAGATGTCCGGTTCGTCTGTCTGGTATGTCAAAGCGTCTGCTTTAGGGCCACGCTCGATGACAACCTTAGAGTCTTTGAACAGGTCGCCGTATACGCTTCTCTGACCTACGGAGAAGATGACATGCTTACACTCTACAGTGATGGTGTCATTTTCATCGTACTGAGGAGCAAATCTGCCGGTCTCATCTTTGACACGAGTACATTTCTTCAGAACGATACCTTTTACTGCACCATTCTCATCTACTAATACTTCTTTAGGGCCCCAGCCGCAGTTCAGTTCTACGCCTTCAGCCTCTACGATTTCGATTTCTTCAGGAGATGCAGGCATGATGTCTCTGCTCTCTAAGCAGAACATAGAGACTTTCTCATCGCCTACACGTCTAGCGGATCTAGCTACGTCGATAGCTACGTTACCACCACCGATGACTACCAGGTCACCCTTGATGTCGTATTTTTCATTCTCAGATACTTCGTGCAGGAAGTCTACTGCAGTCTGAGTACCGATTGCATCATCACCGGGTACGCCAGGCTTATTACCACCCTGACATCCGATAGCTACATAGAATGCTTTGTAGCCCTGGTTACGAAGTTCAGCGAGGGATACGTCCTTACCTACTTCTACACCACACTTGATATCTACGCCAAGTGCTTTGATAACTTCGATTTCAGCATCGATGACATTATTCTCAAGTACGAAGCTTGGAATACCATATCTCAGCATACCGCCCGGGTATTTGCTCTTCTCGAAGATAGTAGGTTTGTAGCCTTTCAGTGCAAGGAAGTATGCGCAGGAAAGACCAGCAGGGCCGGAACCGATGATGGCTACTTTCTCTGTGAACTCACCCTTCTGAGAAGGAACTACTTTCTTAGGAATATATCTGGTCTCAGCCTTTAAGTCTAACTCAGCTAAGAATCTCTTTACTTCATCGATTGCGATAGCTTCATCTACAGTACCACGGGTACATGCAGCTTCACATCTTCTATTACATACACGACCACAGATAGCCGGAAGTGGGTTGTCCTGTTTGATCAGAGCAAGTGCTTCCTGATAGCGTCCCTGTGCAGCCATACGCAGGTAACCCTGGATAGCGATGTGTGCTGGACAGGCTGTCTTACATGGAGCTGTACCTGTCTCATAGCAGTTGATACGGTTGGTATCACGATAGTTGTCATTCCATTCAGCGGTAGACCACTTCTTCTCTGTAGGCAGAACCTGCTTTGGATACTTGATCTGTCCGCCGTCAGCTGTGCAAAGCTTCTGACCAAGCTTAACAGCACCTGCAGGACAGTTCTCTACACACTTACCGCAAGCTACGCAGTTCTCTGCTGTAACTCTAGCCACATAAGCGGAGCGGGACATGTTTGGTGTGTTGAAAAGCTGTGATGTACGAAGCGCATAGCATACGTTTACATTACAGTTACAGATAGCGAAGATTTTGTTCTCGCCATCGATATTGGTAATCTGATGTACGAAGCCATTGTCCTCTGCCTGTTTGAAGATTTCAAGTGCTTCTTCTTTGGTGATATATTCGCCACCCTTATTGGTCTCTACTACATAATCAGCCATATCACCTACTGCGATACACCATCCTTCAGGATCATCAGCGCAGCCTTCGTCGTATGTCTTACGGGACAGACGGCAAGAACATGGGGATTTCGCATATTTGCCTTCGTATTTATCCAGCCAATAGGAAATCTTCTCCAGGTTGATGGCTTCGTTTTCCATGTCGATAGCCTTCTCTACAGGGATGACATGCATACCGATACCGGCGCCTCCGGGTGGTACCATGTGTGTCAGGCCTTCCAGTGGAAGACGGCTCATACGCTCGAAGAAACGTCCCATTTCAGGATGCTCATTTAAGAAGTCCTGGTTCATATTAGAGAACTCAGCAGAACCCGGTACGAACATAGGAAGTACCCACTGTTTCTCGTGAGCATCATTCTCATAGTTCCACTCTAAAAGTCCTGTCCAGCTGGCTTTCTCTAATCTCTCGGTCAGAGTCTGATCATCCAGTCCTGTGATTTCCTTAATCTGTGCGAAGGTCTTTGGCTTTCTGATACCGCCAAGGGACATAGCAAGTTCTGCAATTTCCTTAGTAGGAGCAAGGTTTGCTACTGCCCAGTACTCCGGATCATATTTTGTAATCTTCTGAAGTCCAAGTTTAATCTTTGCACGGTCTGTAATCATCTTGCCGAGCTTCAGAATCTCCGGACGAATGTCTTCATCTTTTAGGTCATTCACCCAATCCGGGTAGAAATCGCCTAAATTATCTGGTCCAATTCCCATAGTAATTATTTCCTCCTAAAAACTTTCACGGATGTATCCGCTATAGATACCATAGTTACTTTCATTATAAAGTAATATCCCCCCCGGGGGGAATACGTTAGCACTTTCTAACCCTTAAATTTTCTTAACATTTCTATTAAATTGTAAAAAACAAGAGACCATTTCGATACGGAAATGATCTCTTTGAGTTTCTTTTTAACGCTTTAGTTACTATACTTTTCTGTTTTGATGTAGTTCGCGCTTATTTTCGTACATTTTCTTATCTGCTACCTGTACTGCTTCCAACGGATCCAGTGCATGGAACAAATCCGAGTCTACACGTCCTACAGCCATGGACACTTCAAATGGTAATGGGCAGCTATCGTTGATGCGTTTTAATTCTGCTCGGAACTTGTCCTCGAAATTCTCCGCTGCTATCACATCTTCGAATCCTACCAGGAACTCGTCTCCGCCCCACCTGCCATAGAAGCTGGCTCCATCTGCAGAACCGGTCAGGGCTCTGGCTGCCATGATCAGTAACTGGTCTCCCATATCGTGGCCATACTGGTCATTTACCGCCTTTAGGTAGTTAGCATCTAAGAAGAACAGGGTGTAAAGCTTCACGCCTCTATCCTTGAAATCCTGCAGCGCTTCTAAGCAAGCATTTCTGTTCGGAATACCACTGAGGAAATCCCGGAAAGCAATCTGCTTGTACTTGGTCTTCTCCTGTCTGTCTCTGTAGTTTTGCACCATGTAGACGCCATAACCCACAAAAAGTGTAATCGCGCAAATGATGATGGCCCCTGATGTAAACAAAGTCTTCAGCTTCGGGACATCAATCTGGAAGAATTTCTCCAGATAGATACGAATCAGCTCTAGAATCACGCAAATAACAAAGGCAATGGTACCGTAGCTTGCGATTCGCTCCTGGGCGAACTCAGACTTGCGATTCATCACAGCGTACACCACCATACCTGCCATAGTCACCAGCATGGAAATATGCATCACCGGCAAAAGTACGGAGTAATAAACACCTGTATGGGCGTAGTTTAGCACCGTCGCCACGCAGAACAATGTCGCATAAAAATGTGCCAAAGAGCCAAAGAAAAGCTTACTTTTTTTCTTACGACCTTCCAGGTAATGGCACAGGGGAATCGGTGTCAAATACATAGCAACATACTCTACATCCGCACAGAATAAGGTACGGTTGCTGATGCAGTAGAACATATGCTGATACCCTAAATACCAGGTGGTCAAAAAGAAGGTAAAGAGCATCAGCTGCACACCGCTTTTCTCCACGATGCCAGCGATTTTCAAAAAAAGTAAAATGATACCTAATAATAAGGAAAAAGCAAAAATTCCAACAATGACAAAGAAAGAAAACTCTTGTCCAATCAGTGGATATAATCTGGCTTCTTCCGCCGGCATCAAAAGCACTTTGTGTAAGAATCCTACATTAAAGCCATTCTGGGGATGCAGCACGATTTGCAAACCGTCTGTATAGGCAACAGTCGGTAAAGGAACCATGCATAAAATATCTCCGATAGGCCTTTTATCCTGCATCAGGTCATGACCAAAACTGTAAATCACTTGGCCATGCGTCATCACATCGATGGTACTGTTATACATAAAGAAGCAAAGACTCTTGGCCTCTTCTGTTTTAAATTCTGTAAGATCAACATCTACCGTGATGCTATCCCCGGGTAAGGCATGACCTAACTCACCGGTATCAAAATGCAGTACACTTCCATCCTTCTTATATACAGTTGTGGATAAATACTTATCAAGCTCTATATAGTGCACCGGGTCTACCCCGCCGATTAAGGTCAGCACTTGTATAAATAGAAAAAAGGCAAGTATAGCCAATGCGATGCTCCATCGCACCTTGGCGTTTTTCTGACTTGTCATTTCATTCCCTCTCAAATTCCTCATTTAGAAACTATTCTACCTTATTTCGGTTTACAAGTCTACTACTTTTTATTTTTGGTACTACCAATGAAAGAATTGAGCAACCATGGGTTTTCTGCTATATTGAATAAGAAGGAGAATCATCATGAAAGTATTACGTAGATTTAAATATTACGGCCTGGGTGCCGAAGATTATACATCGGTTTACGAAGACGTGCGTCAGCACAATTATGAGATTGTTTCCAATATCTATATTTGGACTTTTATCACCTTTGTGACTTTGTCCATGGTATCTCTGATGCTGAGTCCTGTTCGCCAGGCCCAGTGGATTTATCTGATTTTCGCCGTCATCACGGGTATCTTTCTATTTATCATCCATTTGTCACCTTCTTTTACCAGAAGGCATGTATTCTGTTTCAGCTACGTGATTTTTTTCATCCTGCTTGCCTTTGGTATAGTGAGTTCCACCGTGCATTCCGATTCTCAGGCAGTAGTATTTCCGGCCATGATTATCTTTGTTCCGCTTTTGGTACTTCACAATATGGTGGGTGTCGGATTGTGTACGATTATGACCACTGTCGTATTCTGCATCATCGTGCGCTATGTAAAACAACCGTTGGTTGCCTACTATGATATTTACAATGCCATCTGCTTTACTTTTGCAGGGCTTTTGGTGCATTTCCTGATTCAGCGAAATCGCATGCACGGCCTGCTTGCTATGCGGGACTCCCGCGTTCTATTAGAAAAGTATCACAGTTCCAGAAAAGAATTGGAAATCCGCGCCAGCTACGATTCTCTATCGAACTTGTATAACCGCGGCACTTTCATTTTAGAAATGGAGCGCATGCTCTCTCTGAGCAGACAAGGCTATCATGTACTGGGTATCCTGGATGTAGACCAATTCAAGCGAATCAATGACACCTATGGTCACCAAATCGGAGATAAAGTCATCATCGCCATAGCGGAGGAAATCTCTAATGTACTTTCCATCCGCCACACCGCTTACAGTTACAACTCCGACGTCCATCCCAGTGGCATCGAGAATCTGGCAGGTCGTCTTGGCGGCGATGAATTCATCTTCTTCATCGCAGACCAGCCTAGCGAAAAGTCTCTGGTACAGCTTTTGATCAAACTCCAGCAGCAGCTGGCCCTGACCAATTCCGATGTGCCGGAAGGCATTCAGATTTCCATCGGTCTTACAGTAGCACGCCAGTACACCAGAAGTTTCGACGTGCTCTATCACGAAGCAGACAAAGCCCTTTATCAGGCTAAGGCTGACCCGAGTCAGTCCATTTGCTTCTACCATTCTGAGAAGTCAGAACACTAATGCAACTGATCCTCGAAGAAAATTCTAAGAATTCAAAAACTCCTACCTCATATGAGATAGGAGTTTTTTAGTTTAACCTTCAAAATATGCTGCCACATCCTGCAGATACTGGATAATCGGCAGGTGCTGAGGACAGACACCTTCGCACTGGCCACACTGCACGCACGCGCTGGCTTTACCGAATTCCATGGTAAGTCTATCGTAGTACTCGCCCTGTGGTGTCCAGTCGGCGCCCCTTGCTGCACGCTCCTGCCTGTCTGTGTTGTACAAGCTGAAGTATTTCGGAATGGCGATGTGCATTGGACATCCATCGGTACAGTAGCTACATCCCGTACAAGGAATGGTGATACTGCCATTGATGATTCCTACTGCTTCTTTGATCAGCTTCTGCTCTTCTTCATTCAGAGGCTTGAAGTCTTTCATATAGCCGGTGTTATCCATGAGCTGCTCTAAGTTGCTCATACCGCTCAGTACCATCTTTACATTTTCCAGGCTGGCTGCGAAGCGAATAGCCCAAGATGGAATGGAAGCCTCCGGATTGTATCCTTTGAAAAGTCTGGATACGCCTTCCGGCACATTTGCCAGGGTGCCACCTTTCACCGGCTCCATGACGATGACCGGCTTGCCATGCTTACATGCCACCTCGTAACACTTTCTGGACTGTACGCCTTCGCTATCCCAATCCAGGTAGTTCAGCTGCAGCTGTACGAATTCCATCTCCGGATGTGCTGTCAGGATTTCATCCAGCACTTCTGCGGTATCATGGAAAGAAAATCCGATGTGTTTTACCAAACCGGCTGCCTTTTTCTCCTGAATCCAGGTAAAGCAATCCAGATCTGTATAAATCTTATAATGATCCTTGCCCATATCGTGCAGCAAATAGTAATCGAAATACTCAACGCCTGTCTTTCTGCGCTGCTCATTGAAGATACGGTCACGGTCTTCTTTTGTCTTGATAAAGCCTGCATGCAGCTTCGTAGTCAGGGTAAAACTGTCTCTTGGATAGCGGTCTACCAGGAATTCCTTTGTGGCCTCCTCGCTCTTAAAGCCGCAGTACATCCAAGCGGTATCAAAATAGGTAAAGCCCTGCTCGATAAAGGCGTCCACCATTTTTTTGCACTGCTCGATGTCGATACTAGTGTCCACATTTGGGTCTGTAAGCGGAAGTCTCATCAGACCAAAGCCAAGTTTCTTTTTACTGGTAAAAATCTCTTCTCCCATACATGATCTCCTTTCGGGTGATTAGTTCATTGCATCGCCTTTAATGGTCACTTCGTTACAAATATTCACAGAGAAATAGTCTCTGATTTCATCCGGCTTATCTGTCTTTCCAAGTACCCACATCAGCTTTGTCAGTGCGGCCTCACTGGTCATATCATGAGCCTGGAGCACGCCACATTGGAGCGCTCGCTGACCGGTCTCATAGACGCTTAGGTCGCTTCCCTCATATCGACACTGAGTTCCCACCAGGACGGTCATACCACCTTGCACCAGTTCTTCGATGGTGCCGATGAAGTCATGCTTCAGGAAAGGCATACCACCAATTCCATAGGCCTCGATGTACAGCCCCTTATACCCCTGGTCTGCAATGGACTTCAACATGCTGCGATGGATGCCCGGGAACATTTTCAGCATAAATACCTTGTCTGAGAACTTATTATGCAAATGAAAAGCGCCGGAACGCACCGGGATTACGCTTTCATTTACTGTCATACCCATGGCTGAGACTTCTGCCACCACCGGATAATTGATGCTGTCAAAGGCATCGAAGCTGTGGGAACGCACCTTGGAAGTACGACACCCCAGCATCACCTTTCGGTTGAAGACAGCAAATACACCGGGATATCCAGCCGCCGCCATATGAATCGCCAAGCGGCAATTCTCCATAGCATCTGCGATGGGGTTCGACATGGACAGCTGACTGCCGGTGACCACTACCGGAATGTTGATATTATTCAGCATGTAACTCAGCATGGAAGCAGTATAAGCCAAAGTATCCGTACCATGAATGATGACGATACCATCGCACTTGGTACGCAGCTCACTGACCTTCTTTGCCAGTTCCGCCCAGTCCTCCGGGAAAATATTGGCACTATCCACGGACCAGAAGTCAATCATCTCCAGCTTCGCGTTGCCGGAAACAAACTTAAGTTTCTCCTGCATGTCCTCGGTGCTAAGTCCCGGTGCAAGTCCATTTTCTTTGATGACAGAGGATAAAGTTCCTCCGGTATTTAAGATGACAATTTTTTTACTCATGCTAGTATTTTACTGCATTTTCACACTACTCTACAATGGGTTTCTGTGATAAAATGATGAAAATGATGACCGTTTTATTTTTCTCAAAATGAGATGGATTTCGACATAATTTCTGAGATATGAAATAGTTGGGGTTGAACCCGCTAGCTTGCGGAAAGTTGGGGTTGAACCCGCTAGCTTGCAAAAAGTTGGGGTTGAACCTGCTAGCTTGCGGAAAGTTGGGGTTGAACCTGCTAGTTTGCGGAAAAGATTATAGAAAAGAGAAATAGCATTATGGGAAATGAAAAAGATTTAAATATTAATTTAGCTTCTATTAGAGAAGAGACTGCCGCGGCAGTTCGTGAGTTGGTAGAAGTTTCCAAGATAAAAAAGGGCGAACTTTTCGTCATCGGCTGCTCTTCCAGCGAGATCATCGGTGAGCGAATTGGAACCGATACGAATTTGGAAGTAGCCACTGCTGTCTTTGAAGGTATCATGGAAGTGCTGGCGCCCCTGGGCATCTATCCGGCTTTCCAGTGCTGTGAGCATCTAAACCGTGCCATGGTAGTCAGCGAAGCCGCCATGGAGCGCTACGACTTAGAGCGTGTCAATGTGATTCCGCAGCCAAACCATGCAGGCGGAGCTTTGGGCACCATCGCTTATCAGAATCTCTCTGATGCTGTCATGGTGGAGAATATCCGTGCCAAAGCCAAAGCCGGCCTAGACATCGGCGGCACCCTCATCGGCATGCACATGCATCCCGTAGTAGTACCGGTGAGACTTTCCATGAATCACATCGGTAAGGCGCCCATCATCTGCGCCAGATACCGTGCCAAATACGTAGGCGGTCCAAGAGCAATCTATGAGGAGTCTTTGATGTAAAACATGAACGCCAAGAAGAATCACATCACACTGTTTTTAGTTATCTTAGCCATTGGCATTTCTGTCAAAAATATATTTACGAATTTCAATATCGATAGTGCTTTCCAACTGGTAATGGACTATCGCTGGGCTCAGGGCGACCACTATTTCGCGCAAATGTGGGAGCCCTATATGATGTCAACTTTTCTCACTGCTCCATTCGTAAAACTCTATCTGGTACTTTTCCACACCACCACAGGAATCGTGCTATACATGCAGCTCATCGGCGTGCTGATAAAGGCAGGCCTTACTCTTGTGCTGTACAAATTCATCGCAAAGCACCTGGAAGATGTGTCCCTGGCCCGGGCCATGGCATTTCTTTTCTTCCTGATATATCCAAAGGATCTGCCCTTTGCAGAGTACTCCAACATGGAAATGTACTTCACCCTGCTTCTGGGCCTGACCCTCTTTGCGTATCTCCAGTCGGGACGCAAATGGCAGCTATACCTAAGCGCCCTTTGGATGTGCTGCCTGGTGCTATCCTACCCTTCGAACTTATTGGTGGCCATTGCCGCTTTCTTCGTCTTGGTTTTTTATGGAAAAATCCGTGACGCCCTGCTTTTCACCGCCACTTGCGTTGTGGCAGGCGCAGCCTATATACTGCTGATTTTGCGCCACATTTCTTTTGCCAGGCTAAAGGAAAGCATCCACGGTATGCTGGCCATCGAGACATCCCACTCCGCTTCTTTTCTGGACAAGATGTGGCTGTACTTCCTGGATGCCTATAAGTATGCGCTACTATTTTTAATCTTGCACATATTGACTTACGGCATTGCAAAGCTTTTCCTGGACAATGGCAGGACTATCGCCGGGGATATCGCAGGATTCTCTGTGACAACAGAGAACTCACGAGCAGCCGGTCCCACAACCGCTTTAGGATTCAATCGAATTGCCATAAATTGCACTGGATTTGCTGTAGTAGCAGATAGTTTCTTCTTAATAGAAGCAGTCGCTGCCGCCATCTATGTGACACTGTATCAAGGGAAATATACCAAGTTTGCCTATGCGCTGCTGCTCATCAGTTTGATGATGACCGGCTTTCGCTATCGCAAACTTCTAAGTGATAAGTCAAAAATGCTGTACCGGATTCTCAGTATCTTCAGTGTGCTGAATTTCCTGTCCACCATCCTGCTGACCAACTTGAACCTGGCCGCTTCCTTCCCCTATCTCCTGATAGGTGCCGTTGCTGCTTTGATTCCTATGTCCAACGGCGTACGTGCTGCGAAAGAAACTGCTATCGCAGGTGATGATTTAGGAGATGTGAAAACACTTCCTGCAAACTCAAACTATAGAATTTCTGCTCTATGCAGATTTACTGCAATTATAGTATTTGGTTTTCTTGTGGCAAGAAGCTGCATTTTGATTCAGCCCTTGTCCGGCGAGATTCCGACACTATTCCAGATTCGTGGTCTGGTAAAGCACGGCCCTGCCACCGGCATCGTCACCAGCTATATGGGCGCTTACATGCAGAACGAGTCCTACGCGGAATGGCAAGACCTGGTACCGGAAGGTAGCAAAATCTACCTGGTTGGCGACGCTGTAGACGTCCTGGGCTACCTCTACAAAGAAAGCGAAGTAGCCGGCCCTTCCACGGTGCCCACTCCGGGCTACAACGATTCCATTGCCGCCTACTGGCAGCAAAACCCGGACAAATATCCGGATATCATTGTTTGCTCTTGCTGGTACGGTGAAACCGCTCTTGCCCCAGACGACTGGATGCTCCGGTATCTGGAAACCACCTATCCCGCCACCACCGTGGTGGATGGCAAGTATTGGCGGTACTATATTCGATAGTTTGCGTAACGTGTCCCAATTCATAACACTACTTATCTAGTACAACACCCCCAGGATGCTTAATCCTGGGGGGTTTTTTGACTACCGTACCGCCTATTTTGATTTTTTCCTTTTAGGCCGTAAATATTTTCCTCTTCATTACCGCTGAAATCGATTTTTACCTTTTAGGCGGTACTATTTCTGTTTATCCGTACCGCCTATTTTGATTTTTTCCTTTTAAGCCGTAAATATTTCCCTCTTCATTACCGCTGAAATCGATTTTTTCCTTTTAGGCGGTACTGCTTCTGTTTATCCGTACCGCCTATTTTGATTTTTTCCTTTTAAGCCGTAAATATTTCCCTCTTCATTACCGCTGAAAT
>SVFQ01000003.1:0-28422 GCA_015056765.1 Lachnospiraceae bacterium | reverse complement strand
TTCTGTTTATCCGTACCGCCTATTTTGATTTTTTCCTTTTAAGCCGTAAATATTTCCCTCTTCATTACCGCTGAAATCGACTTTTTCCTTTTTAAGCCGTAAAATCACTTATTCCAACCCAACAATTTTTCTTCGAATTGTTTGCGGACACTAGCAGGTCCTACGATACTGAACTCATTTCCCAATGCAAAGATCCATCCGAAGAACTGATTGGACACGGCGATGTCCACCATGGTCTCGGAGTAGCCCTTTTTCTTAGCAGGGCGGATGGGGATGTCGGTGCCGAAACGGTCTAGTAGGATGCCCACCTTCTCATTCGGAAAAGCAATGGTCACCTTCGTCTCCTCTCCTGCGTACATGCCGAAGTTTCGCTTGGTATAGGCCGCCATATCGAAAGCTTTGAAGTGCTCCTTCCCCAGGCGTCGCTCCTCGGTATGGCTGATATGGCGCATCTTATCCACACGGTAGTGCTTGATGGTATCATCTTCTGCATCATACGCGATCAGATAATAGTTCTCATCGCTAAAAGTCAGCGCCCAAGGGCTCACCTGATACACCTTGTCTTTACTCTTCTCAAGTTTTTTCTGCAGATTCCAGCGCATATAATCAAAGCGAATCTGGCAATTTCCGGCGATTGCCCTGTGGATTTCATCCACGTTATAGTAAATGCTCTCATTCATGGTTTTGATGCGTCCCTGCACCGCCAACTGACGATTCAGCTGGGTGCGCTCGTACTGGCTGGCAAAGCTGGTCAGCTTCTCAATCAACTCTTTAGACTTCTTCTCTGTGATGAACTTAGAAGCCTGGATACTGTCCACCAGAAGCTTTAGCTCCGCAAGTTCAAACTTCTTCGTATTAAGCTTGTAGTAGAAGTATTTTCCTTCCTTCTCTCCATTCACATCCAGTCCCAGCGTCCGCATGGCCTCCATGTCATCGTAGATGCTCTTCCTGTCAGCGCTCACATCGTACGACGCCAGCTGCTCTATGATTTGTGGCATGGTAAGCCCATGATCCTCGTCCGTCTTCTCCTGCATGATTTTTGCCAGGTAGTATAATTTGAGTTTCTGGTTTTCCCTTTTCGCCATATTTACCGCCTATTCCCGCTTTTTCACTTTTCACCGTAACACCTCGGTTTCCCGTTACGGTGTAGCTCGTGAAATCCACTCTACACCGTAGTTTTTACTCAAAGCTTTACGGTGTTTTTGAATTTCCTGTCGGTTCACCGTAACACCTCGGCTTCCCGTTACGGTGTAACTCGTGAAATCTCCCCTACACCGTAAATTCTGCTCAATACCTTACGGTGTATTTGAATTTCCTGTCGGTTCACCGTAACGTCTCGGTTTCCCGGTACGGTGTAACTTGTGAAATCTTCTCTAAACCGTAAATTTTGCTCAATGCTTTACGGTGTATTTGAATTTCCTGTCGGTTCACCGTAACGTCTCGGTTTCCCGTTACGGTGTAACTCGTGAAATCTTCTCTACACCGTAAATTATACCAAAACTGTTCGGTTTATGACACACCAACCGGCTGCGACCATCAGTCACCACCCTGGCCATTTGGCATCTCTGGAGGATTTTCGCCCTGTCCATCCGATGCTCCCTCTGGCTTTTCCGGTGGATTTTTGCCCTGGCCATCTGATGCTCCCTCTGGCTTTTCCGGTGGATTTCCACCCTGGCCATCCGGTGCTCCCTCTGGCTTTTCCGGTGGATTTCCGCCCTGGCCATCCGGTGCTCCCTCTGGCATACCACTACCGGATGCCTGCTGGAGCTCGATTGCTGTACCTTCGGATTTGGTTCCTTCCGTATACTCTACGCCATTCACATATAGTTTATATCCATTTAACTTTACAGAGTCTGCATCGCAAGTCAGGGATGTGATGTAGGAGTCTCCGGTCAGATTCCATACAGAATCATCGGATAAGCTTACATATACCGCGCCGGCTTCACCATCTGTGTTAATCCCACCATTAAAGGTAGAACCCTGCTGTAAATATAGATTCAACGCAGAGATTTCGTCCACTACCAAGTCTCCATCGATAGTCTGATCTGTAGCGTTCAAATTGACCTGGCCTCCATTGCTTCCCTCGTTGCCCCATCCGGCTGCAGCTGCACGTAAGAACACGCCATCGCCCTGGTTCTCGATTTCAGAAGCGGTCAAGCTGATTTCCGCTACCGTATTATTCACAAAGAAAATATCACCGTTCAGATTAGTCAGGGAGCTATCCTTCATAGTGAAGCTAGCGGTACCTTGATCTGCATCTCCGGACATAGACTGATAAATCATCACAGCCTGATAATAGTCGGATTTATCGGAATTCTTTGTGTTATTATCTGCAACCAAAGTGACATTTTCCAGAGTGGCCGAGTTTTTTCCTTCCACTACCACACCCTGAGACGCAGTGGATTCCATAGATGCATTGCGCACTGTAATATCTGCTGTAGAATAAATAACCGGTGAGCCAGTACCTGCTGTGGTATAAGTACCTCCATCCACTGTTACAGTTCCGCCACCTCGATCCGAACGAATCGCTGCAGAAGAATTACCTGTAGTTCGAATGGTCAAATTAGAAGCATTCATAGTGCCGCCACCTGTGGTCATTAATCCGCCGGAGCAATTACCTGCTGTCAGGATGGTTGAATCACTGATATTGACTGTGGTACCCTCTCCATAGGAATAAACCGCATTAGCATGTGTTCCATCAGTCTCCACCTCGATACCGCTCAATGTAAGTGTTGCACCGTTGGTGGCAAATATTGCAGCGTTATCTCCATAAAAGTCCGCTTCGTCTCCCTGATCGGAATCTCCGGTTTTTACTACTTTTATATCCGTGTATTCTGCAGTCTCACCATCTACCTCGATAGCGTGTTCCCCATCTTTATCATTTGTGATGGTTTCCGCTTTTTCGGTGTTTTCTGACGCTATCGTATCCTCTGTCGATTCCATTGTGAGTTCATTTTCTTTTGTATTTATGCTTGCGCATCCCATAGTGGCCATCGTAAGAGAAGTAGCTACTGTCAAAGATAGTGCTTTCATCATATTCTTTTTCAACATATCTGATTTACTCCTTTCAGTTGATAAGACCACTATATACAGCCAACCTAAAATCAACCTAAAATAAAAAAGGTTATCGCAGATTCTGCAATAACCTTTTTAGAATATCCTTATTTACCAGCAAACGGTCCTGCTACGATATGGCCCACACGGGACTTGCCGTTATAGTCCACATCGAAAATGATATCGGAACCGTCCGGGTTCTCGAATCTTTCTTCCGGCTCGAATGCCATGCCCAGTGTGTCGGACTCGATGAGGTTTGCCTTTGGCAAGAAGTCGAGGACATTGGTCTCTACGGTGTACTTGCCGTCTACCACCTTCAGTTCAACAGTCGCTTTGTGCTCTGTGTCTACCACGAAGTCTTCCTCGATGTCACAAGGTTTTGCACCGTTGAAATATACGTTACCGCCGGTCCAAACAGGAAGTGGCATGTAGTATTTGTCACGGGTATCTGCTGCACCTTCGCCGCAGTATCCCTCGAAGTAACTCTTCCAAACCTTTTCGGTCATGTAGCCATTGTAGCTTACAGTACCGGCTACCAGGTTGCCATCATCCCACTCGCCATCGTGATCCTCTTCACAGATGTCCAGCATGCCCTGGCGAACCTCAGGCTGCACGAATACATTGTTATAGAATCTCACGTCGCCGTGAAGGATGGACATCACGCCGGTGATTTCTGTTCTGTGTGGCATATGGATAGGGGTGTATCTGGTGGAATCGTAATTTACGGAACCATTTTTCACACCACGTCCAACTGCTGCGATGGAGCCATAGAACAGGTTGTGTACAAAAGCCACGCCCTGAGTAGGCAGTTTCACTGCTCTCTCGGAAAGGAAAATGTTGTTATCTACAGTCGTTGGTCCATGGGCGATCTCAATCCACAGATCTTCGCCCAGACCAAGGCCTTCCTTGCTCTTTTTGTGAAGCAGATAATCTCTGGACAAGCAGTTGTCATGGAACAGGTTATTGGAAACTCTGGTGCCCTGATTCTGCCAATCCAGCCAAATACCACGCACATTGTCGTGGAAATGATTGTTGCGGATGACTACGTCGATAGCAGCGTGGAACTTGATGCCACCGATTTCAGCACCTGCCAGGTTACGCTTATTATTAATATGATGGATGTGGTTATTCTCAATCAGGGAGAAAACGCATCCCAGATTACCTACGATACCGGTCTGGCCGCAGTCGTGAATATCGCAGTTGCGCACGGTGTGGCTACCGATGGTCTCTTTAGACCAGCCATCAATCTGTGCGATGAAAGAGCAATCTCTTTGGGTCTGCGCACCGTCTTTGAATTTCCAATGAGACCACTTGTTGTCGTTGCCCTGCTGTTTGTATTTTCCAAGAGAAATACCGGAGCACTTGCTGTGGGAAATCTCGCAATCCTCAATCACCCAACCCTTGGACCAGTGTGGACCAATCATGCCTTCCTGATGTGCGGTAGGTGGTGCCCACTGAGTCGCTGCCTTGCAAACCACAAAGCCAGTCAGTGTGATGTAGTTCACATGCTCTGCCACCGGGTAGAAGCAGTGAGATCTCACATTCAGCTCTACGTTCTCTTCGTTAGGATTTTTGCCCTGGAAGTTTGCATAGATGATGGTCTTATCTTCTGTCTCGCTCTGGCAAGTGTACCAAGTATGCTTGGTGAAATCTCTGTCCCAAGACTCTTCATAGAACTCAGGATTCAGCACCTGCTCTAATTCGTTTTTCTCATAAAGAGATTTGCCATTTAAGAAAACCTCGCCTGTATGTACCGGCAAATCCTGATTCAGCCAATCGCCGAACACGATGGTGGTGTAAGGATTTCCTTTTACGAAGTAGCTATTTGGAATCTCCAGTTTCCAAGTATCCCCCTGATACTGTTCCCAGCCCTTGAAAACGTCTGCACCTGTGATGATAGCCCCTCTGTGCTCTGCGCTGCGATATACAATCGGTTTCTTTTCTGTACCAGCGTTTACTGGGCTTACATCTTCTCTATAAATACCGCTAGCTACCAGGACTTCATCTCCTGCCATCGCTACATTTGCGGCATCCTGAATATGCATGAACGGATGGTCTTTACTACCATCGCCGTTTACTTTGACCTTGCAATCAACATACCAAATCATGATAATTCCTCCAAATGATTGACTTATATCTTAAGGTTATCCGATTTGATTTGGCGCATCTAGTCAAATACTATCATTTTTTTGTACAATCTTGCTAATCTGCTGTAAATCGCAAAATATGACATTTTCTATGGAGCTAGTTCACCACTAAATAGTTCAAAAACGACTAGTTCGCAACCAAATAGCTCAACAGTTTCTCGCAGCGATTCATGGTCTCTGTAGCCAGGTAATCATTATAATCAACTGTGCCCATGGATCCCAAATCCTGAGAACTGATATCCTTCAAATGCGCATCGCGATCCTTTAGCCACTGGCGCTGATCCTCCAGCAGTGGTTTGTACTGCCCGGAAGGTGTGTTGTACTTCACCATAAGCCAAAGTTCATTCAAAAGCTCATCAGCCACCTCTGCCTGCTTGCTGGTGATTTGCACCATGTCTGCAGTAGTTGCCGCTTCTGCAAGCCTTTCCGCATAATAGTCATAGGATTCCTTGTAGGTATCATATTCCATTTTCGCACGCTTACTTACCGGCATACGCTCAAAGCCGCCGATACCGTACTGGTTCGGATTATTCACCAGCACGATTCCCGTAAAGGCATCATTTTCAATAATGGATGAGCCATATACCGGCTCAATCCAGGACATCTCTGCTTCGCTGAGTTTGGAAGTCTTGGTGCCCGGCAGATAGATGGTCAAAGAGTCGCATGCAGAAAGTGCGTAAGGGCCTGCTATCACGTAACGCACCCCATCTTCGATATACTCACCTGCTTGTTTTTCATCCGTCTTCATGTCCAGGATGGTCATGGTATAAGTCAGGTCATCTACCTTTTCCAGATTTCCTAAGTGTCCGGAGTAATGCGCTATATACATGGTACCGTCCTCGTACCCTTCCCCTGTATCGCCCATATCTGAATCATGATAGTATCCATGAAAGAAACCATCTTTCTCAATTTCAAATTCGTCGCTCCAGCCGCCTGCACCACTGCAGAATTCGTAAGTGTAATTTGCTAAGTCTTCGAAGGTCAAGTCTTCGCCAGCTTTTTCGCCTTGTTCCTTGTCAGCAGCTTCTGAACTGTCCTCTGCGCCAGCGTTGCCGCTTTCTTTGCTTCCTGTGCCGCCGTTTTCGCTGTCTGCGCTTGCATTTTCGCCCAGTTCATCTCCGGCGGTTTCATCTATACTTTCCCACACCAAAGTTTCTTCGTTGTCTTTATTTGCTCCGCATCCTTGCAGCATCAGTGCTGCCAGAATTACACACACAATTCTTTTCTTCATAGTCTCTCCTCATAAATGTCTAGCTTTAGTCCTGGTTGTGCGTTCGTAGCTCAGCATGATTCGTTGGCTTGTTTTTTGTGAAACCACAATTTTCTTTGGCTCGCTTTTGTTACCGAACCACAATCTCGTTGGCTCGCCTTTGTTCAGAGCCCCGTTTTCTTTGGCCTGCCTTTTTGCAGAACCACGTTTTCTTTGGCCTGCCTTTTTGCTGAACCACGTTTTCTCACATGTTCAGAACACAGAAGTTATTATACCACCACCATTTTTCTTTTGTGGCTGCTACAGCAGGTATGCTTTGATTTTTTTCTCAACCGTCCTGATATCAAGTGGCGCTTGCGAGGACTCTGATGTAAAGAGAATATCCCTTCCAATTTCAAGTCCATTTTCTTCATAAGCCTGCAATTTATGGAGTGCCTTGGATGCATACTCTCCGTCGGAAATCAAACCAAAATGCTCCCAGTAAATCGTCTTTCTGGTTTGCAGATTCAACACTGCAAAATCAGGATAAATACTACTTCCGTTTTTTAGTTTCAGTTGGGGTTCATAGAGATACGGAATCTGATGTTTCAGAAACAGATCAGCAAGAATTTTCTCAGACTTGGAGCGGACTTGCTCCCCTTGCTCTGTCAAATAGCTTGTGGCCATAGGATAACTGTTTTGCTGGCCAATGTGTGTTTTCTTCCACTCCCGCACGTAGTCCTCGTCCGTAGGAATGATGGGCGTCACGAACGCCTTCCGTCCTTCACAAAGCTTGTTGTAGACATTTTCTACGGCATCGCTATCGTAGTGTTTGAGGAAGCGGTTGATGTGGCTCCGTGTCTCGAGCAGGACTTTTTTGACCTTTTCGTCATACTCCATCTGTAGCGATTCCCGAACCATTTGTTTATGCTCAGCAGGTATATAAACCCGCTGCCCTGCCTTATCTAACTCATAATACTGATATCCATGCGCTCTTTTGGAAAGACAGATTCTCCTATCACTTGAAGTTTTATCGACCTTCAGGCGTCTGTCCGCTTCTAGAATAAGCTTATCAAGCAATTCTACCTGTTCTCTTAAGAGCATTGAATAGTTCTCCATATATTTTCCCTTTCCATCTTGCATTATAGACACGCAAATTCTCTTTTTTCTTGTTTTGCGTGTCTGCTTATTTTTTCCCCGACACGCAGATTTCCTTTTTTCTTGTTTTGCGTGTCCGCTTATTTTTTCCCCGACACGCAAATTTCCTTTTTTCTTGTTTTGCGTGTCTGCTTATTTTTTCCCCGACACGCAGATTTCATTTTTTCTTGTTTTGCGTGTCCGCTTCATTTTTACTCGACACGCAGATTTCAAATTTCTTCTTTCTGCGTGTCTGCCCTATTTTTCCACGACACGCAAATTTCAAATTTCTTTATTCTACGTGTCTGCTTATTTTTTCCTTGACACGCAAATTTCTTTTTTTCTTGTTTTGCGTGTCCGCCCTATTTTTTCCTGACACGCAAATTTCAAATTTCGTCTTTCTGCGTGTCTGCCCCATTTTTCCACGACACGCAAATTTCCAAAAACGTTTTTCTGCGTGTCACTATCCTCAGTTCTCAGTCACCCACACCACACTCTCCTGTCCCTCACCACACTTTCCAACCACCACTCACTAAAAATTTGACACTCACTCGCTCATCCAGCCACCACACGTCCCCTTTCTCCGGAAATTTCTTCTAAATCCAGCCACCACGTGCCTCTTTCTCCGGAACTCCACGGTGCCACAAGCCCCAAACCGGAAATTTTTCTTAGCTTAACGCCTGCCAAAAAGCCACCGGCTAGAAACACGCCTACATCAAACACAAATCCCCTGTTCAAATCTAGTTCAAAAGTAATTGGAATACTGCGACGAACTGTCGCAATCAGATATACTTTAGAAATAACGAACTGCTGATTACTATACCGTAGCGAAAAGAAAAAGTCAAGACACACAAAAATGCGGCTCCGCAGAGCCGCATTAAACTCTCTATATCCCTATCCTCTCTTCCCTCGATACAGCGCGCCGCCAAGCACCAGCAAGAAAGCTGCTACCACGAGGTACAGTGCAGGAGCGAACTGGTAGCCAAGAAGCAGATGTCCGAAAGCCGGAATCATGCGATACTCATACACAAGCCTTGGCGAAACAAAAGTGGCCGGGAATAGGGAAAGGGCCTGGGACAAGCCACGGGCAGAAGTAGGTATCGTGGTGGCAATGGCAAACATCACAAAGTAGCCACCAATGCAAGCTCCCATTACTGCCAGGCTGTGACGCATCACCTGTGAGAAAAACATGGAAAAAGCCGCAAACAAAAGCGTCGCTGTGAAAAGCAGGACAACCATGATTCCGATGAGCGTCCCCACAGACATATGCAGGGAGGTAAAAGGAAAGGCAAGCTGTACTGCTGCATCCAAGGCATCCAGATGCCAGTAAAGAGCTGAGGTTAGAATCGTCCCTCCGGCAAATGCCACAAAGGATACCAACGCTGTAAGACTTCCAGCTAGCACTTTCGCTCCATAGACTACCAGGCGACCATGCTTCGTAGCACGCAGAATGTTATATGTCTTCAAACTATGCTCGGAAGCAAAAACTCCAGCCAAAGCAAGAGGAAGAAAAAGCGCCAGCATAATCATGACATTGGCTAACGAATTCAATAGTTCTTTTTCCACTACGATGTTGCGCCATACAAAAGGCTTCGCAAGAGACTCTTCCTGCGCATCCCAGTAAGATACTTCCTCCGTAGACAAACTACTCATGACCTTTGCAGCGTCAATGTTATCCAGTCGCATCTCATACACATTCGCCGCATCATGATCCGAAATCTTCGTGCCATAGCCTACGCACTCCCGCACAAAATCGCAAAGCTCCATATAAATGTAGTTCGTCTCATTCCAAAAAGTGCCATACTCATCAGCTGCAGCGTGAAGCTCCTTTAACAAATCATCATCCAAAGTGCGACCATCGATTTCCTGAAATAGCTCAATAGAACCATCCGGATAATTTCCCCGAACCTCCATGACGCCTTGCAACAGGGAAAAGGCAAACAGTACCACGAAGGCAACCAGCGTAATCCTGCTCATCCAGATTTTCTTCCACTCGTAGTAAAAAATCGTCCTAAAGTTCTTCATCACCGGGCACCTCCTCATCAAAAGTCTTCATATAAAAGTCCTCAAGACTGCCCCTCGACTGGTCCCAAGCACCCTGCCACACGATTTGTCCGCTGCGCATCATAATCACCCGCTCCGCGATGTCTTCCACATCAGATACGATATGGGTGGACAAAAGCACGATAGAGTTCTTGCCGATTTCCTCAATCAACTTTCGGAAACGCACTCGTTCCTTCGGATCAAGTCCCGCTGTAGGCTCGTCCAGAATCAGCACTTCCGGACGATTGATAAGAGCCTGGGCGATGCCGAGACGTCGCTTCATACCGCCTGAGTAGCTGGAAATCTTTTTCTTCGCCACATCATTTAGTCCAACCAGTTCTAAAAGTTCCTTGCAGCGGACTTTGGCTTCCTTTCTGGAAAGGCCCTTCAGTGCTGCAAAATACAGCAGGAAATCAAGGCCGCTAAACTCCGGATAGTATCCAAATTCCTGGGGTAGATACCCTAACACATCTCGGTACCCCTCCTGGCTGACAGACATTCCGTCGTAGGTGACCTCCCCACTGCTGGGATTTAACACGCCGCAAATCATCTGCATCAGCGTGGTCTTACCGGCGCCGTTTGCTCCCAGGAGCCCTGTCACGCCCTTTTGAAGTTTAAAAGACAGTCGGTCAACAGCTATCTTGTTTTTGTATTGCTTACTTAATCGATCAATGGTTAATTCCATGCGAGTTCCTCCGCCACATATAGTTTACGCATCTCGTAAAAAAGCGAAATGCAAAGAACGAGAAGGGTCACCATCCAAAGGGTCTGCGGAATCTGAGACAGCATCTCAGCATCTGTCAATAAAATCTGTGTGAAGACAGACACCACAACCGCTACACCAGCGCTCACCCAGGATCCGTTACTAGGCATACGGTACTCCACCTCCATGCTGATTACTGAGGTAAGCAAATATGGGATAATCAGCGCATATCCCGTCTGCAGAAAATCTCTTTGCAAGCCAAATCCCAGTAGTGCTGTGGCAGCCACGATGCACAAAAGCTGAACGCAGCCGATACCGCTGATTCGCGCCAAAAGCACCCGGCGCCCTGTGTGGAAGGTAGCTTGTTCCAACTCCAACATCCCGTATTTCTTAGATCTGTAAGTCTGAAAAACTGCCAGGCATGAGACAAATGGCATCATAGAAGAAATCATATCCCGCAAATTCGTAGACTGCGTGGACACGCAAATCACAGTCAGGACCATCATCAGTGCCGTCACGATCCATACCCACACGCTGACAAATCTTAGCTGTGTGAGAATCATTCCTTTGGTGGATGTGTCGTGGCTTAAAAACGCACGATGATGTGCACGAAGGAACGCGTCCTTTCTGGCCGCATCCGGTGTCGGTGCTGTTTCAGATAAAAGTTTTGTTACACTCTTAGACATGTTCCTCTCTCCTTTCCAGGATAGTCTCCAGCTTTTTCTTAGCGCTACCAAGCCTCCTGTGCACCGCAAATCGTGAGATACCGGTCAGCTCACATATGGTGGCAAAAGGCTCGTCGTTGACGTATCGAAGTATCAAGAGTTCCCTTTCCTCTTCACTCAGTTTGCTAAGGGCCTGCTCCAGCGCTATCTTTTCTACCAGAGATGCCTCAAAGCCTTCCTGTGGCAAAGTTTCCTCCAGGGTCTCTTCCTCCACGGCTTCCGCCTTCTTGCGTCTGAATTCATCGATGCAGAGATTTCGCGCGATGGTGTATAGGTACCTTTCCGATACATCTATTTGCTGCCCTGATTTCTGAGCCCGTAAAAACGTCTCCTGCGTCAAATCCTCCGCCAAATGCCTATCATGCACTTTGTAGTAGCAATAGCGAAAAATCTTGTCGTACTGTTCTTCTATGCTCATTCCCTACTCCTTCTAACAGGTATAACGGATAGCACACACAAAATGTGCGGGTGAAATAAAAAAATACACCTAAGCAAAAAGCGGCTCCGCAGAGCCGCTTATTTTACATTTTCTGTAAGTCCAGAAGTACCCAGTCCTGGGTCTCTGCATCATAGTCAGTGCCACAGAATGGACACTTCTTACTTTTCCAGGCATTGAAGCTGCCGCCACAAGAAGGGCATTCAATCTTGGAGATGGAGAAGCTAGTCGTCATGGGCACGTCCGTCCTACGACGGAACACTGCACGATACCGCTCCGGCACATTTTTCACGGTACTTCCATCTGCACGAAGTACGAAAAAGAACATATCTGTGGTAACCGTGACGGTGCCCTGTCCTACCTGAAAGTCCATGAGGTTCCATGACGCGCCATAGTTCATATCGATGATTTCACGGAAGCTGGCATCGATACCTGTGCCTTTGTAAAACACCATGTCCTGCGCATCTTTCGCAAAGATTACCTGTTCAACCATAGAAGTAATCTTGCCGGTGAAGTAATCATAAGAGTACTCCGGGCAAATGGGTTTCATGAGCTCCTCGAACTTCTTTCTGGTGCGAATCACCATGGATCTACCTTTGTACTGCCTGCTTATCATGATTGCTCGAACCAGCGTGATAGGTCCTAGGCAAATGTAAGCCATAAAGAAAGCAAAGACAAAACCAAGGCCCGCTGTAATAATGGCACACAGCACGAATTCTATCATGCTCTCACTCATCATCTCGCTGTAATAGTCGAATCTACGAATGAAGTCTATCAGCAAATAAATCAAGTCTAAGACAATGGCTATGGCAACCAACCGGGGCTTGATTTCCTCCCAGTTACCGCCGGGTTCTTCTGTAAAATAATATTTTGTCACCTTTGGCAAAAGGTCATCCATCTTGAAGATGGTCTGGCAATACGGGCAGCCATTTTGCAGCTCTGCAATGGTGCTGACACTACCGCAACTTGGGCAGGTAAAAGGCTCATTGTCCGGATGCACACCGGAAGAAAAATCTGCGAAAGTAGTATGCAAAAGATGTGGCTTATTATCTTTGTAAAGCTTCTTGCCACTCCTGGCCACCATACGCTTTACGCCATACTCTTCGTAACAGTTATAACTGTCGTAATGGCCATCCCGCCACTGGTCTGATACGATAGGATCCTCTTGTTTGTCCCTGTCGTACACTTCATACTCCATAGTGAGGCCCTTTTCCTCGATGCGCTCATGCTGAAGTCTGATGTAATTGGTGATATCCTGATCTGCAAAGGAAATCTGCTCTCCCCTTGCAATAGCTGGTCCCAAAGTCTGGGCAAAGCTGTCCAGTTTCTTTTTGGTCCCCTCTTTTAATCTTTTGACTGAAAATAAGTTATAGGCCATGCTGTCATTTACCCCTCATTTTATATTTATTCTTCTTTGGCTTTTAAAAATCCCAGCACTGCTGCCGGTATCAAGCGAACCACCGGCATCACTTTTCCAAGTTTTGCCAAATCCTGTCCCGCAATAAATGCATCAAAGAAGTTGCCCCGATTCAATCTTTCCATAGAGACGAAAAATATCTGCACCTGCTCATAAACATAAAGTGCAGCAAAAAGGCACACGATTTCTGTGCAGACCACGATAATCACTGGTCTAGCCTTTCCCTTGCAACACAGGATTTTGGTAATGATATACACTGTCAAAAGTGGAATCAGTACATCCAGTATCTCCATGACAATAGCCCATCCTATGTACGATTTCTGCTCGGAGGGATGCAAAAATAGCAGTATCGCATAGTCCTTGCCAAACTGAATGATCATGCTGATGATCGCGACAACGGATGCGTCAACAAATCGTTTTCCACTGCCACTTTCATCCTCCCTGCTTACTCTCACATAAATGATGATTGTAATATAAAGAATGAATCGTAATACATATGATGTCATGTTTTGTTCCCTTTCTATGGAAGCTTATGTCCGATGGATCTACCCAGTTTACCGAATGGTTTTGGTGTGTTCTAACACGCATTTTGTTTATCCATTCTTGCTGCAAACAGCGCAATTACGCTATTTGTATAAAAACACTCACTTATATAATTTATCAAAAATACAGGGAAAAATCTAGATGGTGCAACCTGCGCAACCAAAGGTAACAAGATTCGGTCAAAAATGTGCGTTTTAGTTGGTAGACGAGGGCAACAGGGGAGTTATAATCATGTTAAGATTAGTTGCAAAAGTAAGATTAGTGGAAAGGGTGGTATAATTTATGAAAAGTGAGAGAAAGCATTATTTGGATAACATCCGCTGGCTGACAGTGGTGATTGTGGTGCTGTATCACGTAATCTACATGTACACCGAGCTGGATTATCCTGGTGTCGTGGGGAAAATCACGAACCTAGACGTGCAGTACTACGATGTATTCCAATATGCGGTATATCCTTGGTTTATGATGTTGCTTTTTATGGTGGCGGGCATCAGTTCCAAGCTGTATCTGGATGGTCACACGGAGAAAGAGTTTGCCAAAAGCAGGACCACAAAGCTGCTGGTGCCCAGTACCATTGGGCTATTTGCATTTGGCTTTTTGCAGGGCTATGTAAACACGACTCTCGCAGGAGCCCTCGGTGATTTAAGTAACCTGCCCATCATCGTCAGATACCTGATTTTCGTGGTCAGCGGGATTGGCGTCCTTTGGTTCATTCAGGAACTGTGGCTGAACTCCATGGTACTGCTTCTGATTCGCAAGATTGAAAAAGGTAAACTCCTGGCCGCTTGCGGTAAGCTGTCGGAAGGCACCGCACCGGCTTTCGTGCTACTGCTTTTTATCCCAACCTTTGGTGCTGCGCAGGTTCTCAATACACCTATCATTACCGTGTATCGAATCGGCTTGTATCTATTCGTATTCTTATTAGGATACTTTTTCTTATCACAGGAAGCTGTCATAGCAGCGCTGAAGAAATGGTTTGTGGTTTTCGCAGTTCTAGCCCTGGGACTTGGCATCGCGTTCTGCAAGATTTACTACGGACAAAGCTATGCGGACGAGCCGGTGAATCGCACTCTGCTCTTTTTAGCCTTTGGCTATTTCGCATCCATGGCCATCCTGGGCGGCATGGCTAGATACGGCGACTTTAGCAACAGTTTCACTGCCTGGATGAGCAAGAGAAGTTTCGGTCTGTATCTATTCCACTATCTGGGCATCTCTGTGGTTGGCCTTTATCTAGCGAGGCCAAAGCTGGTAAGTGCTCCTGTGGCCTACCTGCTGAGCCTCATAGCCGGTTTTGCTTTCGGATATATTTTGCCCGCTATTATTTCCAGAATTCCTTTCTTTAGATGGGCAGTTCTGGGCATCCAAAAGGAGAAGCAAGATGTTCAAGGATAATTTGATTCAACTTCGAAAATTGCATCAAATGACGCAAGAAGATTTGGCAGAAGTGGCCGGAGTCTCCAGACAAGCCATCGCGAAATGGGAAGCCGGTGAGTCCACTCCTGACATCGAGAAGTGCAGGCTTTTGGCAGAGGCCTTTGATGTATCCTTAGACGACCTGGTGAATCACAAGCCGGAAGACAATCTAGGCCTGGGTGTAGCACCCAAAGGAAAGCACCTGTTCGGTCTGGTTACCGTAGGGGATAAAGGACAGATTGTAATACCTGCCCAGGCCAGGAAATTATTTGAGATTTCCGCCGGCGACAAGCTTGTGGTACTTGGCGACGAAGGCCAGGGAATGGCACTCATGAAAGCAGACCACTTCCTATCCCTTGCTAATATGGTAAAAGAGCTGGATAAATAGTCAAAACAAGGAGAGACCAGAATATTCCGATCTCTCCTTGTTTTTATTTTGCTTATAGGTCTTGTTATTTCTTGCGCTTTTTTATGAAGTTCTTATTATTTTTTGCGTTTTTATGAAGTTCCCATTATTTCTTGCGTTTTTTAACAAGCACTACGACGCCTGCTGCAATCACTACTGCTGCCGCGCCGCAAGCAATAGGAACCACCGGGATGCTTTTCCCGTCCTCCGTGATTTCTTCAGAAGGCTCCGTAGCCTCTGTCTCTACTGTCTCCGCAGTCGGATCAGCGGCCTTCACTGTTACAGGATACAGAAGGTAGTTGCCATCGCAGGTCTCCCCCTCCATAGCCAGGTTTACCACTCTGTCATCCTGGGTAAACATCTGCACTGCCAGCTGATAATCGCCAGGTGCTACGTCTGCAGGGATTTCTAAAGCGCCATCCACCTCTGTGTGGCCCGGAAGCCAAGTGGTGGTGTCAGCATCTACCACGCCGCTAGCTACTACAGCGCCAGCATCGTCCACAAGCTGCAAAGTCACAGGGCAATTGTAATAAATCGGAGCCACGCCCACATTTTCCCAATCCATATGGAAGTCCTGGGTGGTGCCTGCCTGCAGGTCTCTTGCATCTGTGATGCTGTCCAGCCTGTAACGGTAGCCCATGGTACGCACCATGACGCTCTGATTATAGTAATAGTCCTGCACATCCTCGTCGTCTGTCTTTAAATCGCAACCGGAGCAAGGTCCCAGCCAGGTAGTATGGCTATCGCGGATTTGCTGCAGCACTGCGCATACATTTTTATCAAGGGCGTTGGTTCTGAAGTCGCCGTTGGCAAACTCGCCGCCGGAGTAATTGTACTGCCACCAGTCAGGCATGGCGGAAGCTTCCACATCCTCTTCTGTAGAGCCAGGCATATCGGTATTACCGGTTCTGGTCCACTCCAGAAATGCCGGTGTGGCGCCGTCTTCCGTAGTGCCAAAGACATCATTATAAAGGCCCCAGTGATTGTCCGCTGCCAAGGCGTATGGTTTACGAATACCTACCTTCACGTTTTTGAAATAATCCACATAAGGCTGCATGTACTCCTGCGCCAAATCAGGGTCCGGGAACTCTCCGGAGCCTTCCGGCCAGGTATGGAACTCAGCCCAGTGACCAAGGCTTCCCACCTGCACATAAGCGCAAATGCTTGGGTCATCGTATCTGGACGCCAGTGCTTCGATGGCCTTTTTGTGATAATCCAGTAAAAGCTCGCTCTTATAGTTTGGTGAAAATCCTACGCCGCCAAGGAGCTCCAAGATGTTTTCGCCGGTGTAGAAGGTACCTGCACCTTCCCCCTCAGCATCTTCTTCATCCAGTTCCTCGAAGAGCCACTCCGGAATGTCCATGCGCACTGCATCCGGATTGCCATCCACGTAAACAGGATTATCCATAACGAAACGCAGTACCATGCGACAACCGCGGTCTTTCCACACATCGAACTGATACTGTTTCTCGATGCCTTCGAAGTCGTATTCGCCTTTCTTCGGCTCCAATTCGCTCCACTTGATATCCACAAATACCAGGTTAGAATCTACTGCGGTATCCACAATGTCAGACTCTCGCTTGTCAGCCCAGCCAACCCAGCCTTTGTATGGATTGTTGTAGACTTCATAGTTTTCCATAGGATAGAACTTGCCGGCTTCTTTGGCATCCGGCACGGTGGTCTCTACGGGTAGAAATCCCGTTGCGGTCTCGTCTGTTTCTGCCTTCTCGTCGTTGCTTACACTTCCAGCCGCCGGCAACATGTACTCGCCATCATTTCCATTTACCGCAATTTCTATCTTAGAAGGATTTCCAATCCACTCTAAGTAAAGCTGCATCAGCACATGATTGGAATAGTAATCTTGATATACGTCCTTAATCCAAGTACCCTGAGCATCTTCGCCCTCTACTCCATAAAGCTTGCCGTCACGCACCACGTAGCTGACATTCTCGTGGCCTTCGTAAGGAAAGCCCTGCTTGTCAGTGGCGATATAGTAAACCATGTCGGTGCTCAGGTCGCCATTGCCTGTCACCATGGTATAAAGTTTCTCAGAATCTTTGACTGCGCAAAGGTTGGTGGCATCTTCGTGATGGGCTTCATTACAGATATTTTCCCAATCACTCAGGTCGCCATCACTGCAATCTAATTTGAAGCCGGTTCCGTACTTCGGCACTTTTGCGAAGCTGCCGCATTCCGGATTTCTAGCCGGTGTAAAACCTTCCGGTGTCAGTCGTTCAAAGGTTTCCTCATCTGTCTGGCAGTCGTTTCGGTCGATTGCCACATAAAGGGTGTCGGAAATCTTTGGGGTAATCTTTTCTAATACTGCGATAGGAATCTTGTACTCAGCGCAGTATTCTCCCGTCTTGCCGGTCTTCTCAAAGACTTTTTCATAGCCTTCTACGCTCTGCTGGTGCATGTTCCACTCCAGGTCCACGGAATCCTCGCTATAGAAGATGTCCAGACTCTGGTCAGGACCATAAGAGCACCAGTCCTGAATCAAAAAGTCGCCACCGTTGTTTTTCGCATAGCCGCTATGGTGAAATCCCGTGCCGGCATTTTGATCCGCCTCGATGAAAAGGCTTGTGGTATAGCTTGCGCTGGACTCCGGGTCCTTTACGTCTTTGATGGTTGTCATGATGTAGAGATTCTCAGCATCTCGCAGGGCGTAAATGTCTCCCAAGGAGCCTTCGCCTCTGCCAACAGCTGTCAGACCTTTCCAATCGTCTGCCTTACCATCTAAGGTAATCTTCGGAGCTTCCTCCATGATGGGGGATTCTACTATGAGACCAGGTCCGTCTACTGCCGCACTGTCCGGCAGTTGCTCGCCTTCTGCTGTCAGGATGGACACTTCATAAGTACTGCTGTATCCACCCATCATATCAGCCGGAATCTTCGCTTCCACACCCGTTTCTGTCAGTTTGAATTCGTCTAGGGTCTCCCCGGCAGTCTTATCGGTTGCTGTCTCCCCAGAAGCTGCAGACTCGTTTGCCACCAGTATACCACCTGAGCCTAGGTCAAAGCCTTTGCCAGCTGCTGTCTCGATATGGATTGCAAAATCTGTCCCCAAACTTTTCGCTTCACAAGCGATATACAGATTCTCTCCATCTGATACAGCCTTTAAGTATTTCAAATTTGAATTCTGGTACACAGCGTCGTATTGCACGCCTTCAAAGGCTTCCTTGGTACCGGTGAATCGCTGAGGTGCTTCAGAAGTACAGCTCTCTACGGTTGTCTCCGTGGTCTCGTCAGCCTCTGCAATCTCGTCTGTTGCTTCCGCGCTTTCGTCAGCTCGGACCGGAATCGCTGCACTTGCCCCGCTAGTCGCCAATAACGTCGCTACACACAAAAAGGAAATAATACGTTTCTTCTTCATGTCATGTTCTCCCTTCTCATGCCTTCATACTAACACAAATGCTCATCTTGCTCGTTGCACATTCTGTCGAATTCTTTGCACAATATATCCCTTTCATTTTACCCCTTTGACACGCAGATTTCTGCTTTTCTTGTTTTGCGTGTCAGCTTTTTTTCGGTCTGACACGCAGATCTCTGCTTTTCCCTTTTTGCGTGTATGCTTGTTTTTGAGTCGACACGTGAATTTCGATTTTTCTTGTTTTGCGTGTATGGGTTGCTTTCGGCCTGACACGTGGATTCCTGTTTTTCCCTTTTTGCGTGTATGGGTTGCTTTCGTCCTGACACGCAAATTCCTGTTTTTCTTGTTTTGCGTGTATGCTTGTTTTCGCCCTGACACGCAAATTCCTGTTTTTCTTGTTTTGCGTGTATGCTTGTTTTTAAGCGGACACGTGGATTTCCGTTTTTCTCTTTTTGCGTGTCCATCTGTTTTCAGCCATAGTGTCTCCGTTTCCCAGTACCCTATAACTTGTGAAATATAAATTCTCAGCGGTACGCTCTGAGCAAGCGTGCATGCCAAATCCGGAAATCTCCTTTTCGCATGTACGGCTTGAAAAGCTTGTGCATGTGAAATCCAGAAATCTTCTTTTCACATGCACGGCTTGAAAAGCTTGTGCATGTGAAATCCGGAAATCTCCTTTTCGCATGTACGGCTTAAAAAGTCTGTGCATGTGAAATCCGGAAAATCTCTTTTCACATGTACGGCTTGAAAAAGCTTGTGCATGCCAAATCCGGAAATTCTCTTTTCGCATGCACGGCTTGAAAAGTTTGTGCATGTCAAATCCGGAAATCTCCTTTTCGCATGCACACGTCAAAAAATCCGGGCATGCAAAAAGCAAAAAATCCAATTTCACATGTACCCCTCAAAAATCCCGTGCATGTCAAAAACAAAAAAGCTTATTTTACATGTCCCCCTCCCCGTTATCCTCAGCAAAAAAGAAACAGCTGCTTCAAAAGAAGCAGCTGTCAACTTATACTACAACTTCCCACATTTGTCCCATGTTTTGGAAGCCACCTTCCGGCATGCAACCCTTGCAAGTGGAGGCTCCGCCTCCACAGGAGCACTCACCGGCATGGGTAGAAGCCCCGGCATGGGCGGCTGCGCCGCCGGCGCAGCCACTACAACCATTGCAACCATTTGCGGAGGAGATGACTTTTTTGATGATGCCCTGCATTTCCAGAAACTCTAGTTTTCGCGCCACATCATCAGTATCTGTATGAAGTTCCATGGCCAAGCCCTCTATGGTCCTGGCATGGCCATCTTTTAACAAGTCCAGTAATTCTTCCAAAGTCCTGCCTCTTTTCTACATCTCGATGAATCCGCTCTTCTACCAGATTAACAGTCCTACATGATAAGCCAGGAACGCCAAAATCAGAGACAATGCTGTGTAGTAAAGCACGATTCTGAAAGTCCATTTTGCAGAGTGGGTTTCCTGATAAGTAGCCGCCAGTGCTACGACACAAGGCATGTTGAAAGTCATCGCAAAAATGAAGGCCAAGGCCTGTGGCTTGGTTACATTTGCAAGAAGAATCTGACTTAAGTTTGCCGCAGGACCGGCACCAGCCATAGCTTCATTGAAAGCAGCACCCAAGGAACCACCAGTGTACAGAGCGCTGATGACACCGATAGAGCCCTCTTTTCCTACGCCGGAAGCTATGTAAGACAGGAACAGCTGCCAAGGCATACCCACAATCTTTGTCACCGGCTCGATGGCAGTGCCGATTGTCTGCAGCACACCACCCTGTCCGGATGGAGAATAGCTCAAAAGCCAGAAGATGCCGCACACCAAAAGCACCACCTTGGTGACACGGAAGAAGGTCTCCTTCGTTCTACCAAAGACATAACGCAGCAGGGCGCCCCACTTCGGCTTGTGATAAGGCGGCAGTTCCATGATCATACCATAACGATCTTCTGCTTTTACCAGATGTCTGCCAAATACTTTGGCGGTCAGCCACATGTGCAAAATCATGGTGCCCAGGATTGCTGCGATAACCACAACTGCCCAAGGGCCAAAAAAGATAGTGGACAGCATCGGGATGGTAGCCCAGGTTGCTCCACAAGGTACGGCCCAAGCCAAAGCAATGGTAAGCACCTTTTGTCCCCAGTTATCGATGACACGAGAACCGGCTGCGCCACCCATGGTACAACCGAAGCTGATCAGGAAAGGCATCACAGACTTACCCTGCAAGCCAATCTTACCCATGGTGTTATCAAATACATAGGAAATACGCGCCATAACGCCCACTTCCTCTAAAAGGCCGAATACCAAAGTGACGCCCCACACGAATCCCAACATCTTAAAGATATAAGAGAAGGATTGGATGATGACATCCCCCACAATTAAAATCAAGAATTCCGGACAATGAACTGCGCTTAAGCCTGCCATGACGGGCGCTTTTAAGGCAAGTACACCATCTCCCACAAGCATCACGGGAAGGGCCGGAATAAAGGATGCAATCAGGCCCAGCAGAATGGTCAATACAACTACCGGTTTGCCCCAAACCTTGCTGGTAAAGATTTTATCCAGCTTGCTTAGGCCCTTGGTCTTTTTCTCTTCCTTTACGGCACCGGAAAGCACATCATCAATCCATGCAAATTTGCAACCGCCGGTAGCAAGCGCTCCCTTAGAGGCAGCCTTGATGGTCTGAATTTTGCTAAAGACATCTTTTCCTAAAATGTGCTCAAGCTGATTGCTTACGACAGGATCTCCCTCCAGGACTTTTACCGCCAGCCACATAGGGGAGTAGCCCGGTACAGCCTCCTTGGGGATCAGCTTACAAATTTCCTGATAGCCCTGAATTTCTTCATATTTTTTCTGCAAATCTGACACATTCACTTTGCCCTGCTGAGTCAGAGCATTTTCCAAAGTAGTGTAAAACTCTTCATAAGACTTAGTGTCTGTAGCGGAAAAAGGGATCACAGGAATGCCCAGCTTCTTTTCGATAGCTTTGGCATCAATCTCTTTTCCCTGGTCCTGGGCTACATCCGCCATATTCAAAAGCAGGAAGCAAGGTGCATCAATCCCCGCATAATCTGCCAGCATGAAAAGGCTTCTCTGCAACTGAGAACTATCCGCCAAAATGCAGACCACGTCAGCTTTGCCGGAAGCGATGAAATCTCTGGTGATAACCTCCTCGTCAGAGTTGGCGGACAAACTATAGGAGCCCGGCAAATCGGCTACATTGTAGGTTTTGCCGCCGTGAACGAAGCTTCCTTCCTTCTTTTCTACTGTCTTGCCCGGCCAGTTACCCACGTGCTGTCGCATGCCGGTGAGGGCATTGAAAAGGGTGGACTTACCGGAGTTGGGCTGACCCAAAAGTGCGATGGTAGCTGCCTGGCTCATGCCATCACCTCCTCTACCTGAATGCCGCTGCACTCATTGCGATTCAGCGCAATCATGGTGTCCCTGCTGTACACCAGCACCGGACGAGCTTTGTCATTCTTCACTACGCTGACTCTGCAGCCGGGTGTGAGACCGATGGATGTGATTCTGCTTAGGAATCTGGTATCACCCTGGATTTCCGTAATCACGGCCTCCTTGTTTTCTTTCATTTCACTTAAACTCATATCTTTCCTCCTCGTTACTCTATATCAACCGAAGTATGATTTCTCGGCTCCAATGTGCCGACACTCGGTCAATGACTTAGTCTTACGTAAATCCCCGATGGAGTCTGCGGTATTCACGTGATGCTTCTCCGATGCAGTCTGCGGTACTCCAGTGGTGTCTCTCCAGTGCATGATTTAAATACCGCGCCAAACTTTCCCTGATTCTCATAGCCACATAAAAGTGCGATTTCCCCCACGCTTTCCTGGGAAGTGGCAAGCAGCTCCTTGGCCTTTGCCATGCGTCTGTCTCTCACGTAGTAGGAAATAGGCGAGCCATACACCGCTTCGAAATACTTCTTCAAGGTCGACGGGCTGATATCGTATCTTCCTGCCAGTTCCTCCACGGTGGTGCGACCTGCCAGATTCTGCATGAGATAGTTTTCCGTCTCCACCGCGATTTTGCGTTGGCCTTTGGTCACCAGGCTCCTAGCACCTGTAGATGAGGCCCCACCATGAATCAGCAAAAATAGCAACTCCAGAAAATAGAACCGGTACTCTCCAAGTGACCTGTCACCTTTGCACAAAGCCTCATATAAAGCCTTGGACTTTGCAAGTACCTTATCCCCAGCTACCGCCATGGTGTTGGCATGACTTTTCCCCACATACTGTTCCAAGCACTCTCTGGTAAAGCCATAGGCAGCCAGTTCTTCCGGAAATGCATCGCGGATTTTCTTTAGATCAAAGGCTATCTCCAATCCCTGATAAAGCTCTCCGGGATAAAGGTACCCGTCCTTGGGTGCCGTGCTGCTAAGGCAAATCATCCCCGGCGCCATATAAACGTAGCGATCATCCAGCATCCCCACTTCGCATCTGCCCACGTGACAGATATTCACAAGTAGGTACTCCCAGGTGGCCAGGTCATAGCCCGGATAGCTGATGGACTTCATATGTACATCATTGGCCCACAGCGTGATGCCATCCCAAAGCTGACACACATGCGCGTGCCCCGCTTCTCCAACTGACACGGTCTGCACCGCATAGCCTTCCTGAGCAGGATTGTCTCTTCCTGTCTTGTCCTTTGCCGGCTTTTCTTGCAGCAAGATTGTTTTAAATTCCTCTTTCCAGTCTTTTGTACTCCTATTCATACTCCCTCGCGTTATACACAACTAACTATTATAGCTTGTTGCTTTCTGATTTCTATACCTATACAGCTTATTTTAATCCATTTGACATCCAGTTTGTAGTGGCTAACTTAAGAATTAAAAAAAGTCGCCTCGTGAACTAACCCATAAACATCAAAGTTCAGGTTTGCTCACTAAGCGACTATTATCTTTGGCTATTTATATAGCGTTCTACTTCTTCAGCACGAAGATTCTACGCTTCTCTTCGGTTTCGCCCGGCCATGCAAAGTATTCTACCTTCTCCACGGTAAAGTAGCGGCCAAGGATTTCGCGCCATTCATCATCTGTTCTGGTGACCATACGGAGTACACCGTTCACATACATCTCATTGCCGTTGCGAATCTCGATGCCCTTGTCCGGCTTACTAACCGGCTCGAAATAGTAGTTCATGCCGATGACAATCTTCGCATCGTCCGTAGCTACCCTTGCGAAATTCGCTAGAATAGCGTCTGTCACTTCTGCCGGAAGTACGTCGATGACGTTGCTGCAAAAGATGCCGTCATAGGTGCCCGGCTCCACAGAATCAAGCCAAGTATCAGGCACGCACTCCATCTTCAGTCCATCTTTGATATCATAAAGAGATTTCAAAAACTCCGCTAATTTGATGGCGTTCTCTACCACGTCCACGCTGGTCACATCCTTGCAACCGGACTTATTCAGCAGGATTCCGGCCCAGCCTTCGCCGCAGCCATAGTCCAGCACACGCTTTTTACCTGCTAATTCTCTCACCAGCACTTCTGCCAGCTTCCCAGAAGATGCAAGCTCCTTATAATCCTCTGGATCCAGTTCCTTGCGGTACTGCTCCTTTGCCTCCTCGTCCAGGTCAAATGCCTGGTTCCAAAATTTCAATGCTTCTAAATAACTGTTTCCCATACTCTCCTCCTGTCAAACGCATTATGCCTTGTGCTTCTCTGAAAAAAGCATATAATTATTATGACTAAATTTTTGGAGCGTGACAACAATGAAAAAATATTTTTACTTCTTACCTGTTTCTGTGTATCTGTATCTACTTTGGCTGGTGAATGAAATCAAACCGGAAAATAACGGTTCCTCTATGGACATCGTGCCCTACCTTCTGGTAACGCTTTTCGCCGCCATCACCTACATCCTAGGACTGATTCAGCTGGTGAACCCCCGCAAATGCAGTGCTAAAGAAGCTGTCATCATTTCTCTGATTGTAAAGCTTCCTCAGCTGATACCATTATGTCTATTGCTAGGCAGTGGCATGTTGCTGATGGTATTTCCCATGGGATTTGTCCTAAGTATCCTCATCTGGTGCTTTGTAGGATTCATTTATTGTGCCACCAGTGTCACGGAAGCCATCACTTGCGTAAAAATGTGGCGAGCACAGCGTCTATCTCTGGTGGGTGCTGTCATTTCCGCCATCCTATCCTTCATTCCGGTAGCAGACGTAGTGGTTTTGGTGGTACTTTGTGTGAAGGCGTTACGGTTCTCCAATGGAGACCTCTCCAGTCACAGCCTCTCCTAAATGATTCGCCCATCTCTCCGGGTACGCTGAAAAATAGGACACATGCTCTACTTCCCTTTTCTTTACGAAAACCGGCAGGAAGCTCCAAGCTATGGAGGGTGCTCCCACCGCCAGTAGGTAGAGTGGTCCAAAAATCAGTGACTGTATGGTATGCCCATATTCATGTATCATGAGCCTTTTAGAAAATGCTTCCTCCGAAAAGGATGACCGCATCTGAGGATAATAGCAGAAAGGATCATCTGATACAAAAAGAAACATCCCCAGGGATAAGCTGGACTTACTCTTCCACTCCGTCACCACAGCCCCTTGAAAAGTATAACGTGGGCAACCGCGATGCATCAGGTACACGATAAAACCAGCCAGTGTCTGCGGCAGTCCCCACGTCCATTGTAATAATCTATATAATGTCTGATTCAGCATTGGTCCTCCTTCAGCAAGTCAATCTCACTTAATAACACCTACACACTTTCCTATCATCTCTATGCCTTCTCTCTTGAACCAGGCTAAAAGTTGTAGTAGTATAAATTATAAGAAAAGGTGCTACCGTAGACGATCAGCCCTTTGGTTAATTAGATCTTTTAACAAGAAAAGAAGTAATCGAACCGTTGGCTTGGCGATTACTTCTTTTTTATGGTCTTTTTTCACAGATTACACATACACACTTTTCCTAAATCAACTCTCCACTAAAATGCTGAATCTCGTGCTGGATAATCTGCGCTGTGAAATCCGTGTACTTACCGTGCTTCGGCTGAAAATTCTGATCCAGGTATTCCACTTCAATCTCCTTGTAACGAGTACAGGGTCTCACGCCTTCCAGCGACAAACAGCTTTCTTCTGTCTCGTACTTACCGCTTTTCTTCGAAATTACCGGATTCACCATGGGAATGATGAAAGGTCCTGCTGCCACCACGATGATTTGCTTCTTCACGCCTATCATATTCGCAGCCATCCCTACACATCTGTCTATATTTGCCTGTAACGTATCCACCAGATCCACGATGACCTGCTTATCTGCTTCTGTGGCAGGTTCCGATTTCTGCTGTAGAAAGAATGGATCTTTCACAATTTGTCTTACCATACTATACTTCCTTCTGAATATGATTATCCTGATTAAAGGTGACCCTGTCACCCTCTTTGATATTCTGGGCATAAAGGTCCGCGTCAGGGACCTCTCGATATGATTCCTGCCCGGATTCATCTTTTAATTTTAAAAGCACCTGCGGCACATAGTCCGCAGGTCTTTCTTCACAGCCGTAGTCGGCTTCTTGGATTTTGGTTATGAGGTAGGTCATATTATTTGCTTGCACCTATACCCTTGATAATAATGTATTTCTCCAAAAATTTATCTATCTCAATTACATAATTCATAACTGCAGATATATCCACCGATAAATCCTCGTTCTTTACTGTTGCTTCTTTCTCATATGCTCTACCATTACGCCAATACTTAGCTCTCGTTCGGTAAGCAACATACTTTTCAATAGTTTTTCTTTTCTCTAGTTCTTCAACGTTTTCCGCTACTATGACAAACGCTAGATTCTCATATGTGTTACGGATAAAACTATATAATTGGTTATGTTCACTTGGATATGCAAAAATTTTTAGTCCTTCACACTTCTCACCGAACTGATTAATATAGTCCTTTTCGGTTTTTCCTTGTTCATACATATAATCAATGTCAGTTACTATTTCCTGATAGATATCGACGTTAATTCCTACTTGCAGGCATTCCCACTTTTCTGCTGTTTCATTTCTGCCTAATAAAATCCAGACTCCTGGAGTTTTATTATTCACTACTTTATCGCAGTCTTTGATTTCGTTAAATGATAACTATTGATACACCTTTACAGTATTTTTCATACGTAAACAATCCGTTTCACTTTCTTATTAGTTTATATTCACTTGTCTTATTTTTCTCCCATACGATACTTGTTTATACATTCATATATTTGCGTTATTCGATCTGTAATTTTATTCACAGTATCTGCTTGCTCGTCCATATCATGAGTCTTATTCCCTTCGTAAATTAAATAATCTTCAGCATCACGTATTACCTCCTTTAGCTCATCAAAGAAACTTTTATTTTCAAATCTGAAGTAAAGCGCGGCATTTCTCATATTACTTAATTCATCAACTAATGGCTGAAAGTCTGTTAAATGACCTGTTTCATCAAACCGAACCAGTGACCTTTTTTCAGGAATAATGTAGATAAGATACTTATCAAAAACCGCTTCATAATACTTTGTTTTTAGGTTGATACAATTAATTTTCTCTGTCAGCTTTGAAGCCGAAAAATGGCTGTAAATAGAAAAAAGGAAAGCCAATCCAGCTACCACCAAGGATATTATTGATAATATATAATGTTCCATTTTTTCCCCCCTACTGTAGTTTTGCTAATACCATTTCCTGAAAGCCCTCGTTTTCAGAGATGATTCTAGCTCTTTTTCCAGTTTCAATCAGCCCAATATTAACAACTATTTCCTCAAAAAAACCTTGTACAAATGATGACGCAATTCCCTTTATTTGTGCTGGGAAAACAATTTCAAATGTTTCGTTTAAATCTATTTTTCCCTTCACCTGTTCATTGTATATGCTCACACCATAATCATACCCCGCAAGATTAGTAAGTTTTTTATCAAAAACCAATTCTACTTTATTCATAATGACCACTCCTTTTTAATAACAAAACTGAGATTATAAGCAGTTCCCGGTAAAACTGTATTTATTTTTCCAAAAGCGTCTTCATCTGGAATCTTTGACATATAATTTGCCTCTTTGTTAAATCCAATAAGTTGATTTTCCCCCATTGCCAACAGTTCTTTGGATAAAAAGGTAATCCGATTATCTGTATACATATAACATAAATGGGTTTCTGCTTGTTCTTCTAGCGATTTTAGCAATGTCGTCAACCCTCTGCCACCCATTTTCTTTTTTAAACTTCCCGATATTTTGTCTTGAAATGAAGATATCGTATAAAAGTCATTTTCATCATAAATTTCTGAAAAATGCTGTTTATGATAGTCATATGCTTGTTTCACCAAAGTGTACTTTCCTTCATATTCGTTTGAACTATCCATTTTTATCTTTAAAGGCTCATAAAATAATGTCGGCGAAAAACTTATAATGGCCGTATTCATACCGTAGTATGTATTATCATCATTAGCACGAGTATACGTTGTGTCTGTTAAATCAATATCTATCAATGTGTCTGCATATGCGTGTTCGATCGAATTAGCTACTAATTCAGTTAAAACCTCAGCTAATGTATCTGAATTGCTCTCCGAAACCCCATTGTTTCTCAGAAACCATGTGATTTCCTGATAAAGAGCAGATAATCCAGGACCATCTATATTTGAAGCTGCATTAACAACTTTACGAAAATGTCTTCTTTTTATATCGTTGTAAAATAGCTTCTTATACTCATTTGGATTTCCTTGAACATTTAATGGAGAATAGAATATTCCTTCTGACCATATAGTACTATTAGTATGAAGATCAAAGTAACAGTGTAAGTCCTCAATAACAAGTACCTGTTAATTGTATCACATTCATGAGACGCTATTCTAAATGTATCTAGCAAGTTG
>SVFQ01000020.1 GCA_015056765.1 Lachnospiraceae bacterium | reverse complement strand
ACTTTACACCTGATGCATTTACTTATAAAGATGAAACCTGGGGCAGATGCAATATGGTATTCAACAAGGAATAACTTCTGGTTTTGTAGACGATTCATAAATGAAGGATATAATATGGAGAGAATTCTTTTTGTTGGATTTAAAGGGAAAAATAATGCTTCCGGCAAATTGGTAGAATTGATTTCGCATGAACATTTACTCTTGACTAATTCTTTTGGCGGGCTACAAAAGGATATCTATTCAATTACTAACGATTATGAATATATAGTGATGTTTGGCGTGGACAAGTATTTGACATCCACGGTAAGAATCGAGGAGTCTGCAGCTAAGGACAATACAAGAGTTTATTCAAATCTCAAAATATCTAAGCTTGCTAAATCGCTAATGGATGCCGGAGTAGAGGCGGAGATATCGGATAATCCTCAAAATAGCCTGTGTAATGAAGCATATTGGTATGGGCTTACTAGATTTGACGGAAGAGCTGTCTTTATTCATATTCCGACGGTCAAGTATGCAGATGAAAATTTTCTCAACAAAATGAAGTCTGCGTTTGGAAGATAAATCGGAAGTTAATCTTCCTAAGGGGGTGCAAGTAGTATTTTGCCCGATAAAAAACTACGTGTTGACTACGATTCACGGCCAAGATTTGCCGCACTTTGCGTGACTTTGCCATTTGCCCGATTTTCTGTAAAATGACCGGAGTTTCAGTAGCTTGGCAAAACGGCGCAAACTGGAGCAATTTGAAGCGGTCTTGGAGGTAAGAAATGCCGATAAAAGTATTATTCGTCTGCTGAGGCAAGAGATTTCAGTAAAGCGGAAAACCTTAAAAATACGGCGCTTTGAAGATTTATCAAACAGATTTACACCCCGTTTACACCTTTTAAGGCGAACTACCCGATGAATGATGAGAGCACTTTGCGCGATGCAAGGTGCTTTTCTTTGGTTTAACGGAGAAAAACTTTGATTATATAACTGGTACAAAGATGCGCCGGCTTTTGAAACAAAACTACATCTGTATGAGAAAAAGTCTCAAATAGATGTTGATTTTTCGAGAAAAATGCTTATAATACATAGTAAGAAGAAAAGGAGGATATATATATATTATGCTACTTCAATTCAATTATAAGAATTTTAAATCATTCAGGGATGATACAACATTAGATTTAACGGCAACGAAGATTTCTGAATTTAATAATCATGTTGTATCTATTGCAAATGAGAAGGTTTTGCCTGTTGCTGCAATATTTGGTGCAAATGCAAGCGGAAAGTCAAATGTTCAAGAAGCCTTTAGATATATGTCTGCGTATGTTATAAATTCACTCGACTATGGAAATGAAGCTGAGTCTAAGAAGAATTCCAGGTTTTTCAAGCCGACTCCATTTTTGTTCGATAATACAAGTAAAAACGCAGAATCCTCATTTGAAATCTATTTTATTGACTCAGAGGAAAATGGTGCAAAAACATACAATTATGGATTCACAGTTGATAGCAATGGCATATGCGAGGAATGGCTGAACTATAAGGCTAAGTCATCAAGAGGGGATTTTAAGCGTATTTTCTATCGTAATGGAGATGAATTTGATTTTGTAGGCATTCCAACCAAGAGCCGGGAAAACTTAAAAATTGCGTTGGAAAAGGAAACTCTCATTGTATCACTTGGAGCAAAACTCAAGATAGATAAACTGAAACTTATAAGGGATTGGTTTGTTCACAATGACTTTGCTGATTTTGGCAAGCCAATCGAAAACTATTTCTTATCTCAGTTAATTCCGGAAGGGTTTGAAGAGGACGAGAAGGTTCGTCAGAAGGTTGTTGACTACTTCTCGGCATTCGATTCCTCAATAATAGATTTTAAAGTTGAGGTTATAAAGTCAGAAGTCGATGAAGCAGATAAGCAATTCAGAATCGATGCTGTGCATAAAATGATAGATTCTGACCAGACAACGTCTATTCCTCTTCAGTATGAATCGGCAGGAACTCTTAAGATGTTTGCATTGTATCCTATGTTGCAGGATGTGTTGTCAACTGGAGGGGTTTTCTTTATTGACGAACTTAATGCTAGACTTCACCCTTTGCTTGTTAGAGCTTTTGTTATTACGTTCCTTGATCCTGAGATTAATACAAAGCACGCTCAGCTGATTTTTACATCTCATGATTCTTGGCAACTTAACGGCAATATTCTAAGAAGAGATGAGATTTGGTTCACCGAAAAAGATTCAAATGGAATTTCATACCTTTTCTCATTGGCAGATTTTGTAGATGAAGATGGAGTTAAGATCCGGAAGGATGAAAATTACGAAAAGAATTATTTGTTAGGAAAGTATGGGGCAATACCGACTTTGAAGCATTTTGACATGTTCAAGGGGGAATAAAGTATGGCTCATATAGAAAGAAAAGGGAAACGGAAAACCCGAGATCAGCTTGCTAAAAGAAGAGTACCCGAATTGGGTTACTACTTCATAGTTACTGATACAGAAGAAACTGAACAGAACTATATGTATGGATTAAGAGATTCTATACCGAGAGAATTACAGGGCAAGTTGGTCATAAAGGTAATTAAGACTAAATCTAGCGACCTTGTTGATGAAGCCAGAAATCTAGCATCTGTCAATGTACAATATCGCGAAATATGGATTATTTTTGATCGCGATAAGGTCATGAACTTTGACGAGATAATTCGACAGGCCGAAGATAAAGGCATCCGTGTCGGATGGACAAATCCATGTATCGAGGAATGGTTTAACGCTTATTTTGGCGCTATGCCTACATATCAGGATTCCGTCACTTGTTGTAATGGATTTGCTCAGACATTCAGAAAAATTACTGGACAGAAGTATGTTAAATCGGATAAGGACATTTACGAGAAACTTAATCGTTATGGTGATGAGGAACAAGCAATAAAACTTGCTGACCGGAAATACAACGAGCACATATCGAATGGTAATGAAAAGCCAACAGAAATGTGCCCTTGTACGACGGTACATCACTTGGTGAAAGAAATAAAGTCCAAGATTCCAACGGTGTAATTCTTTATTGAGGGATATAGTAAATAAAAATGATATTGTTTTTTGCCAAAACGGGTGGAAAAAACATTATGTAAGAAATACACCTGTATTTCGTCAAAAGCTTTTTCCTTAAAAGGTATTATTACCTTACTACATACAATGGTGAAGCGATACAATGATATCTACAGGGTTCAGATGCCTAATATTACGCCACATGTATGCTGTCACACATATTGTAGTAATATGGCCAAGTCAGGTATGAAACCGAAGACTTTACAATATCTCAAGGGGCATTCTGATATAGCGGTAACGCTTAATGTTTATACGCACATCGGATTGGATGATGCAACGGAAGAATTGAGAACATTGGAGGAAATGGAAAACGCCCGTAGGAAATTGGAAAAGGGACAGGATAAACCAGTAAGTCAGAAAATGTTTAAAGCAATTTAGAAAACATCAAGTGCAGCCTAAGTCAGAAATGGCTTGGGCGTGTTTGTGGTCATATAAAAAATGAGGTGAAATAATGTCGGATAAAATCAATTCAGTTAAAGAAAAATTGATTAATGATTATATAAGGAAAATTGATACAGCAGTTGAGATTTACAATTCGGCAATAGAAACAGATGGTGAAATATTTGATCTTATAATTGAAATAGCAAATGTTTTTGAAAAAGATATTCCAAACTTACCGGGAAGTTTACTATTAAGGACAGGAACAGAATTAAGAGATGCTAGTACCACAAGAGCTATGTTGATCATGCATTTGGCTGATAGTGGTATTGAATATAAAGGTAAAAGCATCGAAGAAAATGTTAATGAGAAAAGATTTTGGAATTCATTTATTCATTGGTTTGAAACCGAATTGCCTAGTTTGGAACTGTTAAATGATAAATATTTGCGATGGGATAATTGGGATGGAGGAATGTGGTTTTTAGAATTGGATTATGACAATGAATTTACCTTGTATAGAGGTACAGCTTATCCGGATTCGTTGAAAAATAATACAGGTGATTTTTCAGATATAAAGTCATTTATAGAAATTGCATATAAGTATTGGATTATTAATTCAGGAGAGTGTCATTACAAATTCACTATAGAGGTTAATGATAGATTTAAAATATTCAAATTGCCATACCGATTACAGAGTGGAATTGTAATAAAGCAAGGGTACAAAACAACATGGCCTATTGACAAAATTATCAATTATAGAATGTTCGAACGAAAGATACAGTTTTCAGAGGATATGATTAATAGTAAAGATTTGATGGAAAAGAAAAGTGCACTAGATTTTATTATAGACGCACTTCAATATCTTATATCTACTCAAGGCAACAGTAGAAATGAACAATATAAAGCGCTGGCGTTGAGTGTAAGCAATAATATGGATGGAAAAGTTTATGCTGTTGTAAAAAAGGAATTAGACGAATTAATGAAACTATCTAATGAGTATTTTGATGTTAGGCATAATGATTACCTGAATGCTGCTAAGGAAAAAAGAGAGGCGTTGAATGATTCTCAATTTATAGAGTATTTATATAATCGTGCATATGCAATGTTGTATCTGCTTAGATTAAAGCATAAAGACGTAAAAGAAGAGGTGAATGGGGACTGATTTCACTAATTCCAAAAAACTTGATAGGTGTCGGTGTATATGATGAATATTTTAAGAAACCTAAGGCAGGTATATTGATGCTCAATAATATTAGAATAAAAGTTGGAGATGAGATATATGCCCATAAAGGTGGATACGTACACAAATTGTTAGTCTTCAATTAAATGGAGAAAATGTAGATTGTGCTGATAGTGGAGAAGTTGGAATTGTGACGGATGTAGAACTGGAAAAAGGTTTTGAGATATTTATAAAAATGGAGTAGTAAATTAGTTTTACTACGATTGACGTCTGTGTATTGCATAGTTTTGCTACAATTTGCACTTTTACATACATTTTCATTGAAGGGTGTAAATGCCCTGGAGACCTTGCAAAACCTAGCAGAACTACGCGGTATTTATCAAAATATGAAGGAGATGTACATGATAAAGGTCTTATTCATCTGCCACGACAGGTTTTAATGCCAAAGCAAAGAATGGCGGGAATAAGCCGGTTGATGGCGCGAAGGTATCTGATTTACATCTTGTTAACACCTTTTGATCTTAGGTTATATAGCTTACTGAAAGAGAGAGTATACGAAATGATTAAAATACTGTTCGTCTGCTGGGGCAACATATGTCGTTCCCCTATGGCAGAATTCATCATGAAAGATTTAGTGAAAAAAGCGGGACGAGAAGAGGAGTTTTATATCGAGTCTGCAGCGCATAGTAGAGAAGAGATTGGCAATGGAATCTATCCGCCTGCGAAAGCGGAACTGAAAAGGCATGGTATCGGCGTGCCCGGAAATGAGCTGGGAGTGAGTGCCAAAACCGCCAGACAAATTCGCAAAGATGAGTATGGAGACTGGGATTACATCATCGGTATGGAGCAAATCAACATTACCCATATGATGAGAATTTTAGGAGAAGATCCGGAGCATAAAGTGCATCTTCTGATGGACTTTACCGGACGTAAAGAAGACATCGATGACCCCTGGTATACGGGAGATTTTGCCGGCGTTTATCAGCAGATTCTAGAAGGGTGCCAGGCTCTTTTGGAACAGGTTTAGAAGATTATAAAAAACTCATAAACTCCGGCTGTTTTTTTCAGAGAAAATTAAGAATTGCAGACGCACTTGGCAGTATTCTGAGTGGTACAATTAGGACATGTAAAAGCTTGCTATAAGGGACTGAGTAAAGGAGGAATACAAATGGCAAAAGGCATAAAAAATAAAGCAGTAAAGCCAGCAAATAATAAAGCGATGCGTCGCATCAGTACGAAGCTCATTAGCGGCATCATTCCGGTAGTGGCAATCGCGCTGGTGGTGTTACTGGCAGGTATCGCGATTACAGGAAGAGGCGTCATCAATGAACTTCTGACTGCGTCTATGCAGAAGGAGGCAGAGGCAGATGCCAAAATAATTGAAAATGAACTGACAGAGACCTTTGGGTATCTGGATGGAATCGCCGATTCCCTGGAAAATATTCGCTTTGCCAATAACATGGCTATCACCAATTATCTGAAGGTTACACTGGGACATAACGATATGATTCCGACCGGCGTCTACATCGGCGTGTCCGATAATAGCTATATCGACCCGTCAGGCTGGGATCCGGGACCGGATTATATTCCGACGGAGAAAAACTGGTATAAGGATGCTATGGCCTCTACGGAGCCAGGATTTATACATTATGATGTGCCCTATTTCGATTCAGATACAGGTAACCTGTGCGACACTATCATCAAACATGTAAAGTTCAGGGACGGTCGTGATGCGGTTGTTTGTTCCGACCTTATGTTGAATGGACTGAAGGAAACCCTGAACAATATCAAGATTTTTGAAACGGGCAAAGGCATGCTAGTTACTAGTCAGGGACTTGTGCTTAGTTATGAAAATGCAGAAGCAGAAGGAAGCTCTATAGCAGATTTGCCGGATGACGTATTGTTGCAGAGCATAGGCGCGAAACTTACCTCTCAGGATGGAACCTTGACCACTTTAGATGGACCGGCAGGAAAGTATTATGCAGTTTTCCAAAAAGTAGCTAATACAGATTGGCTTTTTGTGGCTTACGCGCCAACAAAAGATGTATTAAAGGACATCATTTTCCTTGTTGTCTTTGTTCTTATCTTTTCTGTAATTGGTATTGCACTTACCACGATTGTAGTGAATACCGTAGTGAGTCGACTGGTTCGCAAGCCTGTAGGCGAGTTAACAGAGAATATAAATAAGATTTCTGAAGGTGACTTCACTGTAGATATCAATGATAAAGGCAATGACGAAATCGCTTATATGAATAAGTCTATGAAGACCTTTGTCACCAATATGCGAAGCACTTTGCAGAACATGCAGAATGTGGCAGAAGAACTGTCTGAACAGGTGGAATCTTCCATGGCAGCTTCTGAGACACTGAATGATGAAGCATCTGCACAGTCTAATTCTATGGATCAGATTAAGTCTACCGTAGAAAACATGGCACAGGCTGTGAATGATGTAGCAGTCAATGCAACAGAATTGGCAGAGACCTTTGCAGACCTGGTAGATGAAGAGGAAACTGCTCAAAATACCATGCGGACCTTGGTGGAGAAAGCCCACGCAGAACAGCAGGATATGAGTGGCGTACGAGACAGCATGAGTACCATTGCACAGTCTATGGATGATATGAATCAGGCTGTACAGGGTGTGGATGAAGCGGCACACAGAATTAATGAAATCATTGACATGATCAATTCTATTGCGAGTCAGACGAACCTGCTGTCCCTGAATGCTTCCATCGAGGCAGCCAGAGCAGGCGAAGCCGGAAAAGGCTTTGCGGTAGTTGCTACCGAAATCGGTCAGCTGGCTAATAACTCCGCAGATGCTACGACGCAGATTGCGGACATCATCAAGGAAATGACCGCCAAAGTGCAGGATCTTTCCAGAAAGTCCGAAGCAAATAACAAGATGATTTCTGAAAGTTCTACTGCAGTGGAAACTGCAGCAAATTCCTTCCAGGAAATCTATGAAGAACTTTCTGAGACCAACCGAGTTATGGAAGCTATGGCGAAGAAGATGGATAAGGTCAACGATGTAGCTACCAATATGGCTTCTGTAGCAGAAGAGCAGGGTGCATCCACAGAGGAAATCTCTGCAACTATTGAGAACCTAGCAGAAAGCTCCAGAAAGGTAGCAAATGGAAGCCAGGAAGTAGCCAATACTTCCGAAACTGTAGAAGGTGCATCTAATGACATCTTAAAAGCAGTGAAAGAATTCCATATCTAATGCAAATTTTTAAACCGGCAGGGTACAAACTCTGCCGGTTTTTTGTGACTAAAAATCGATTCAGAAATACTGCTAATAAATCAGTAGGAAAAGCCACCCGAAAACCCCAGAAACCTTGACAAAATCGGCATCTTTCGATATCCTTAACTTTCAGAGGAGCTTGTTGAAAATGGGTATTATCAAACAGATAAAAGAGGAATACGAAGTAATCAAGGCTAGGGACCCGGCTATCCATAGTCCTTTTGAAGTGTTTCTATACCCAAGTTTTCGTGTCATGCTGAAGTATCGTAGAGCCCACAAGCACTACTTGAAGGGACATTATTTCATCGCCAGATGGATTTCCCAAAGGGCAGCCAGAAAAACCGGAATCGAGATTCATCCCGGTGCCCAGATTGGCAAAGGATTTTTTATTGATCATGGTAGTGGTGTTATCATAGGAGAAACCACCATTATCGGAGATAATGTGACTCTATATCAAGGGGTTACCCTTGGTGGTACAGGAAAAGAGCAAGGCAAGCGACATCCTACCATCGGCAATAACGTCATGATCAGTGCCGGTGCCAAGGTGCTTGGTTCCTTTACCATAGGGGATAATGCCAAAATCGGCGCGGGTTCCGTGGTATTGGCTGAGGTGCCTAGTAATGCTACTGTAGTAGGTGTGCCGGGGCGCGTGGTGAAGCGTAACAATATCTCTTGTCCTATGGACACTATGGATCAGATTCATTTACCTGACCCAATCAAAGAAGATTTGCAAGTATTGCAACGAGAGAATTCCGCACTGGTAGATCATGTGCTGGATTTGGAAAACGAAGTGCGTAAGCTTCGTCGCGAGTTAGATAAAGGGGAAAGCAAGTTTAGTGAGCAACCGCTAGAAAGAGATCCATACCTAATTACAACAGGTCTTGGATCATTAGACTCCGCTATGCTTTAGACAATAGAGAAAGAAATGAGGAAGGAAACAGATGAAAATTTACAACACGCTGACCAAGCAGAAAGAAGAACTTAAGACAATCGAGGAAGGCAAGGTTCGTATGTACGTCTGTGGTCCTACCGTATATAACCTGATTCACATCGGTAATGCCAGACCTATGATTGTATTTGATACAGTCAGACGCTACATGGAGTACAAAGGACTGCAGGTAAACTACGTTTCTAACTTTACAGATGTAGATGATAAGATTATCAAGAAAGCAAACGAAGAAGGCGTAGATCCTTCCGAGATTTCCGAGCGCTATATCGCAGAATGCAAAAAAGATATGGACGCATTGAATATCAAACCAGCTACCAAGAACCCAAAAGCCACCGAAGAAATCGATGGCATGATTGACATGATTAAAACCCTGATTGAAAAGGGCCATGCTTATGTAGCAGAGGATGGTACAGTATACTTCAAGACCAGAAGCTTTGCAGAATACGGCAAGCTTTCTCATAAGAATATCGATGACCTGCGTGGTGGAAACCGTGAACTGAAAGTAAGCGGTGAGGAACAGAAAGAAGATCCACTGGATTTCGTATTATGGAAACCAAAGAAAGAGGGAGAACCTTACTGGGAATCTCCATGGTGCGAAGGAAGACCGGGCTGGCACATCGAATGCTCTGTTATGAGTAAAAAGTACTTAGGCGAGGAAATCGATATCCATGCCGGTGGTGAGGATTTGATTTTCCCGCACCACGAAAATGAAATCGCTCAGTCTGAAGCCACCAATGGCAAGACCTTTGCTCACTATTGGATGCACAATGCATTTCTGAATATTGATAATAAAAAGATGTCCAAATCAGCCGGAAACTTCTTTACTGTAAGAGATATCCTGGCAAAATACGACGCACAGGTGCTTCGCTTCTTTATGCTGTCTGCACAGTACAGAAGCCCATTGAATTTCAGTAGCGAACTGATGGAAGCAGCAAAGAACGGCTTTGAGCGTATCGTAAATACCGTTTCCAATTTGGACTTCCAGATTCAGAATAAGGCTGACAGTGCTTTGACAGAGGACGAAAAAGCATTACTTGCTGAAGCAGATGGCTTTACAAAGAAATTCGAAGAAGCCATGGATGATGACTTCAATACAGCAGATGCCATTTCTGCAATTTTTGAACTGGTGAAATTCGCCAATACCAATACCACCGAGACTGCATCCAAAGCGTTCTTGGAAGGATTAAAGAAACGTATCCTGACTCTGACAGATATCTGCGGATTGGTGGTAGAGAAAAAGGATGATGGCTTAGATGCAGAAATCGAAGCTTTGATTGAAGAACGTACCAAAGCAAAGAAAGAGAAGAATTTTGCTCGTGCCGATGAAATCAGAGACGAGCTTTTAGCAAAAGGTATCGAATTAAAAGATACACGAGAAGGAGTGCAATGGAAGAGAATCTAAATCTGTTACAGATGATTCAGACTGCCTTCCCTACAACCAAACAAGACATTCGCACGTATTCCCCACTGGCCCTGGCTTATGTGGGGGATTGTGTTTTTGAGCTGATTATCCGTACAGTGATTATGGAGTTGGGAAATAAGCAGCCGGAGAAACTACACAAACAAGCCGTGAAGTACGTCAATGCCGGTACCCAGGCAAAGCTTTTCAAAATCTGGAAAGAGGAATTGACGGAAGAAGAAAAGGATTATATCAGAAGAGGGCGTAACGCCAGATCCTATACAAAAGCCAAAAATGCCACTACCTCCGACTACCGTAAGGCGACAGGAGTAGAAACCCTGTATGGTTACCTATATTTGACAGATCAACTTCCCAGAGCGGTGGAGCTTTTAAGAAGCGGGCTGGAAAAGCTGGATATGCTTCCGGCGGGATTGCAGGACACAGAGAAAGAATAAGACGATAGATAGTAGAAAGAGAAGACAAATTTATGTCAGAGAATAGAGTAGAAGGCAGAAATGCCGTGTTAGAAGCGTTCCGCGCAGGAACTACCGTGGAAAAGCTTTTGGTACAGGATGGCCTGCAGGACGGCGTCATCAACACCATTAAAAGAGAAGCCAAAAAGACGGATTGTCAGATTCGTTTTGTAAAAAAGGAACTCTTGGATCAGATGTCTGAGACAGGCACCCACCAGGGAGTTATCGCTTACATCGCCAGCTATGAATACGCAGAACTGGATGATTTATTTAAAAAGGCAGAAGAGAAGGGGGAAGCTCCTTTCTTTATCTTCTTAGATGATATCGAAGATCCTCACAACCTAGGCGCTATCATCCGTACCGCCAACCTGGCCGGAGCACATGGTGTGGTGATCCCAAAGAATCGTGCGGTGGGACTGACACCGACCGTAGCCAGAACATCCGCTGGAGCATTACATTACACACCGGTATGCCGTGTGACCAATCTGGTGCGTACCATGGAAGAATGCAAAGAAAGAGGCATGTGGTTTGCTTGTGCCGATATGGATGGCACCGTCATGTACGACCTGAATCTGAAAGGTTCCATCGGCCTGGTGATAGGAAATGAAGGAAACGGTGTATCCAGACTGGTGAAGCAGAACTGTGACATGGTGGCTTCTATTCCTATGGCAGGAGATATCGATTCCTTGAATGCTTCTGTAGCAACCGGCGTATTGGCATTTGAAATTGTAAGACAGAGAAGAGGCTAGCACAACTACTCATCCCAAGGGATGAAGGGAGACAGATATGGCAGTATATGATGGAATAGCAGATGAGGACCTCATCCTGCGACTTCGTGAGGGCGAAGAACAAATCATGGACTATATCATAAGTAAATATAAGAACCTGGTTCGTAGTCTAAGCAAGAGATTATACATCTTGGGCGCTGACTACGATGACCTATTGCAGGAAGGCATGATTGGCCTTTTTAAAGCAGTGAAAGATTACGATCCGGGACGGGATGCCAGTTTCTACACCTTTGCAGAGCTTTGCATCAACAGACAACTGTACAAAGCAGTACAGGCTTCAAATCGCGAAAAACACAGTTTTTTGAACCAGTATATCTCTTTGTATAGTACAAGTGGCGTGACGGGGGAAGAGGATGGATTTGACCTACTAGAGACGCTGGAAGACGGTCGTCATGTGAATCCGGAGACAGTGGTCATCGATTCGGAGAATCTGCAGGCATTAGAAAAGCAAATCAATGAAGAACTGTCAGAGTTTGAGCAGGAAGTGCTGGATTTATACTTAACCGGAATGCCTTATAAAGAGATTGCAGCAGTTCTAAAAAAGACAGATAAAGCCACAGAAAATGCTTTGCAAAGAGCAAAAGGAAAAATTAAAAAAATAGTGTTGACAAAGTGATGCGCTTTTGATATCCTATTCATTGTCGGTTGAGAAACCACAGGCTACTATAGCACAGTCGGTAGTGCGCATCCTTGGTAAGGATGAGGTCACCAGTTCGATTCTGGTTAGTAGCTCTCATACAGTTTTTATTTGGGCGATGCATATCATACACACCCACCCCCTCATGGATATGCATCGAGAAGCACCTCACTACTTAGCCTTTTATGAGTAGCGACGGTGCTATTTTTATTGTCACACATCTTTGATGTGTGACGTAGCCCCGAGCTGCGCCGAAGGCGCATATCATGCGAGGGGTATCCCGCCTGACGTAGCCCCGCTCATTTGGCGAAGCCAAATTTTTCATAGCGGGGTATCCCATTTGCAGACCCGCCCATCGCGAAGGAGACGTTTATGTTTGACCTAAATGAAATTCTATTAGACTTAAACTACATAAAGAAAGAACCTTTATCCGGTAGCAGTGAAGGTGTCCGCTATCTCATGGAAAAGTATGTGAAGGTAGAGGGCGAAGGCGAAGAGAAAAAAGAAGAGACATGCATGCGTGTCACTCTTTGGCCGGAACCATACGGCTATCACCGCACCCCGGAAGAGCAAAAGATTCGAGAGTGCTTCTCACTGGACCAAGATGGGATTAAAGAAGCGGTTGAGTGGATGAACAGCAATTTTGAATGTGTTAAGAATATGAATATAGATTGATATGATAAGAGGCATAAATGCGTGAGCATTTATGCCTCTTTAATTTATCTTATATAATTATTGTCCCGGTGCCACCGGTGTGCCATCCGGATAAGTGATAGAGCCATCCGGGTGGGTAATCGTTCCATCAGGATTGGTGACTGAACCATCAGCGTTTGGAATTGCAACGCCGGCTCCAAGCATTTCTAAACGTTGCTGCTGGAGGATAGCCTCGTGATTCGGGTCTGCAAAGAATGCTGCGTTATGCTGACACATAGCCGGAGCAGTAGTTGCGTCCGGAACACCATCACCATCTGTATCAATGGTGGCTGTAGTAGTGCCATCAGCGTTTTCTACAGGCTCAATTGTCATTAGGGTATCTGGGTTCAATGTCAGAACACCAACGGTCTTAAATGGGCATTCAGGGCTTGCTGGGAGCAAGTCATGAGCACATACTGTACCGGAATAATGTACGTGGCATGTATCGGTAGGTACAGTGCCTTCTGCAAAGTATTCTGTCTTGAGACAACCGTCACAAAGACCGGGAACCGGTAGCTTACCGGATTGAGAGCATACAGTAGCGCTTACAATACCACTTGGTACGGAGAAAGAGCGATTTTCCAAATCTTGATGGATATCACTCATAACTTCACGCCAGAGCTTCTTTGCCAGGTTCTTTTCAGCAGAACTGGAAAGCTTTGTATTATCATCAAATCCGGCCCACACAGTAGCTGTGTAATATGGTGTATAACCGGCAAACCATACATCGTGGTAGTCGGTAGTAGTACCTGTTTTACCTGCGATGGACATACCGCCGAAGTTTACAGAACCACCGGTACCTGAGGTAACTACGTCTTGCATTGCACTTGTCAGAAGGAATGCGGTGGTCTCTTTGATAATCTGTCTGCTTTGCTGGGTGTTTGTTCTATCTAAGATAACATTACCGTCATGGTCTGTAATCTTGGTATAAAGAATAGGCTCATTATACATGCCATTGTTGGCAATAGCAGCGTAAGCAGCGTTCAGCTCCATATTGGTGACACCGTAGGTAACACCACCAAGTGCCAAAGCCTGCTGGATATCGGATTTCACTTCACCGTTTACGGTCTTGTTTGCAACTAAGGTAGTGAATCCGAAGTTTAAGCAGTAGTCAAAACCGAGCTGAGGAGTAATCTGTGTCAAAGTCTTAACAGTGATGATATTCAGAGAATCTCTGATACCATCTCGCATGGAACAGATACCGCGGTAACCACTGTACCAGTTCTTTACAGGACGCCCATTTTCATAGTTATAGGGTTCGTCCATGTGGACATCTGCCAGAGTCACACCTGCAGAGTCCAAAGCTGGTGCATAAGTGGAAAGAACCTTAAAGGTAGAACCGGGCTGACGCTCTGATTCATAAGCTCTATTTAGGGTTCGGCTTGCGGTCTTGCTGCCTCGGCCACCCACCATAGCAACTACATATCCTGTGCTCTGATCCTCGATAGTGAGACTCACCTGAGGCTGTGGAGTCAGGGATACGGATTCTGCGAGAACTTCTTCTCCGGGTTCTACTACGCTTGCTTTAAAAGTTTCGATGTCTGCGTAAGCGTCATCCTGAGAACTATACAGCAGCTTATAACCGGACTTCACGTTTTCTTTGAACCATTTTTCAAAGGCTTCTTTGCTGTAATTCTTCCGTTCGCCTGAGGAAGTTTCCACTGTCAGTTTGTAGTCTAGAGACCATTTGGTATCAGATGGATAATTCTCTTCGTTGGTGAATTCTGCATCGGCAATACGCTGAATATTAGGGTCCTGAGTGGAATAAATCTTTAGGCCGCCACTATACAGCATACTGTAAGCCTGATTTTCGGAATAACCGGCGTTGATCAAGTCCTCTAATACTTCATCTACCAAAGCATCCACGAAATAACTGTTGATGGTATCGTCAGTGGTTGCCTCGTTGACAGTCTGGATACGAGAGTAGACGTCATCTGCTACAGCAGCTTCATATTCAGCGCTGGTGATGAAATCCTGGTCTAACATATAATCCAGTACCGTCTGTCTACGCTTTGCGTTAGAATCCGGATGGGAAATCGGATTATACTTGGATGGGTTCTGGGTAATGGCTGCGATAACAGCACATTCCGACAGAGATAAATCCGATACGTTCTTATTAAAATATCGAAGGGACGCAGCCTGTACACCTAAGGTATTCTGACCTAAGTTGATGGTGTTCATATAGTTTTCCAGAATGGCGTCCTTATCCATGACTTTTTCAAGCTCAAGAGCCAGATATTGTTCCTGGATTTTACGTTTTATTTTTTCACTGGTGGACTCATTGGTCCAGCCGGAGAATACGTTATTCTTAAGGAGCTGCTGGGTAATGGTACTAGCGCCCTGGGATAAATCCTTGTTTTTTAATCCTACAAAAGCAGCACGGGCAATACCCTGGATATCGATACCGTTGTGCTGGTAGAATCGCTCGTCTTCAATCGCTACAAAAGCGTGGGCCAAATCCTCGGGAATCTGAGCCATGGTAACCGGGATTCGGTTAGAATCTGTAGATACCAGTTTCGCTGTCTGGTTGCCGGCTGTGTCGTACACAAAAGTGGAATAGCCGGAAGGGGATACATCGATATTGGTAATATCCGGAGCAGATGCAAGGATACCACGGAACACGCCGATGCCGGCGGATACGCCGATGATGCCAACAGCGAGTATCGCTATTAAAATCAGTTCGACAAGACAAAGTGTCAGCTTATGACTCCAACGTTCTTTATGAGAGTTCAGCTGCTTTTGCCTTTCGATGATGCCTTTTTTTCCGTAATTCATAAAATGCCTCCTAGGTTTAAGCATACCTCCGTACATTATAACACATCCCTTACACAGGGTAAAATTAGGCAAAGTCTGTCTATCTTGCGGCGGAAATATAGTCTATACTATAGAGGTGAAATGTTAAAAGTTTGTGAGGAAGATTATGGCAGATTCTTATCGCATCCTGTCAAAGGGTGCTGAAGCAGAAATAGAAGAGAAGAAGTCTAGATTTATCTGTGTGACTTTTCCGGTGGAAAGTGAAGAGGAAGCGAGAGCACGCATCGAGGAAGTAAAGAAAAAACACTATGATGCCAGACACAATTGCTTTGCTTACATAATAGGAAAGAAACAAGAAATCATGAGATATGGGGATGACGGTGAACCGCAAGGGACAGCAGGTAGACCCATGTTGGAGGTGCTGACTGGCGAGAACCTGTGTAATACACTGGCGGTGGTCACCAGATATTTTGGCGGAACATTACTTGGAACAGGTGGCTTGGTTCGAGCATACACCGGTGTGACACAAGCAGCATTATCTGAGAGTGAACTTACCTGGATGAAACCGGGTATCAAGCTCCATATCACTGCAGATTACAGTAATATGGAGAAAATCAAATACTTCATAGAAACGAAATCCCTCACTCCAACAAATCTAGAGTACGGAGCAGATGTTCAGATGGATGTATTATCTCCGGCGGACTTGGCAGAAGAAATCCAGAAGACCGTGACAGAACTGAGCGGCGGGAAAGCTACCTGCCAAATCGTGGGAGAAGCATACTATCCAAGCACAGATAATTAAAATACAAAAGACTTGTATGAAATCATTTCATACAAGTCTTTTGATTTAGTGTTTAAATCCGGCTCTCTTACGAAGAGTAGGGTCTAAGATTTTCTTACGGATACGTAAGTTTTCAGGAGTGATTTCCAGAAGCTCATCCGTTTCGATGAAGTCCAGGGCCTGCTCAAGGCTCATGATTTTCTTTGGTACCAAACGAAGTGCTTCGTCGGAGCTGGAAGTACGAGTGTTGGTCAGGTGTTTGGTCTTACATACGTTGACTTCGATGTCTTCGGAACGACCTGTTTCACCGACTACCATACCGCCGTATACTTTTTCACCGGGTCCGATGAAAAGGGTACCACGCTCCTGTGCATTGAAGAGACCGTAGGTAACAGCTTCACCTGCTTCGAAAGCAATCAGAGAACCAAGCTTACGATACTGGATGTCTCCCTTGTATGGGCCATAACCATCAAACTGGGTGTTCATGATACCGTTACCTTTGGTATCGGTCATGAAGTCGCCACGATAACCGATGAGACCACGGCTAGGCATACGGAACTCGATACGAGTATATCCGTCATTTGCCAGCCCCATGTTGATCAGTTCTGCTTTACGCTGGCTGAGTTTTTCGATGACAATGCCGGAGTATTCTTCCGGTACATCGATGTATACCAGTTCCATAGGCTCTGTCTTTTTGCCATTCTCATCTTGCTTGTAGATAACTTCTGCTTTACTTACTGCAAATTCGTATCCTTCACGTCTCATGTTTTCGATTAAAACAGACAGGTGTAATTCACCACGACCGGATACCTTAAAGGAATCAGTGTTTTCTGTTTCTTCTACACGAAGAGATACGTCAGTGTTTAATTCACGGAACAGTCTATCACGGAGGTGACGGCTGGTCACATACTTACCTTCCTGTCCTGCCAGAGGAGAGTCATTTACCATGAAGTGCATAGCGATGGTAGGCTCGGAAATCTTCTGGAAAGGAATCGGAGCGATTTCGTCAGGAGAGCAGAGGGTGTCACCAATGTGGAGATCAGCGATACCGGATACAGCTACGATAGAACCGATAGTTGCTTCCTGTACTTCGACTTTCTGTAAGCCGTCGAACTCATATAATTTACTAATCTTAACTTTTTTCTGTTTGTCTGGATCGTGGTGGTTGCAAAGGACAACTTCCTGATTTACTTTCAGGGAACCATTATCAATCTTACCTACACCGATACGACCTACGTACTCGTTGTAATCGATGGTGCTGATCAGCATCTGAGTAGCTGCATCAGGATCTCCTTCGGGAGCAGGGATGTGCTCCAGGATAGCATCGAAAAGTGGAGTCATATCTTTGCCTGCTACAGTCAGGTTAGCGGTAGCGATACCTTTTTTGGCAGAAGCGAAGATGAAAGGAGAGTCAAGCTGAGTATCGTTGGCATTCAAATCCATGAACAACTCTAAAACTTCTTCCTCTACTTCAGTAGGTCTAGCCTCCGGACGGTCGATTTTATTTACACATACGACTACAGGCAGGTCTAATTCCAATGCTTTACGCAGAACGAATTTGGTCTGTGGCATAGGACCTTCGAAAGCATCTACTACCAGGATGACACCGTTTACCATCTTCAGTACACGCTCTACTTCGCCACCGAAATCAGCATGGCCTGGGGTATCGATGATGTTGATTTTTGTATTTTTATATACAACAGCGGTATTTTTGGAAAGAATGGTGATACCACGTTCTCTCTCAATATCGTTGGAGTCCATGACACGCTCAGCTACTTCCTGATTGTCACGGAATACACCGCTTTGTTTTAATAGCTCATCTACCAGGGAGGTTTTACCGTGGTCTACGTGAGCGATAATTGCTACGTTACGTACATCTTCTCTTTTTTGTTTCATTATTATTACCTCAAAATTGAATCAACTAACAAACCTATGAATTATATCATATGATGAAGAAAGTGGCAAGAAGAGTGAAATTGGACATATCCTATAAAGTATGCTAATATGACTTCAACTTGTGGATTACGGCAGATTTGGGACACCAGAAAGGGAGAATCATGAGTAATCAAGGCAAAATTCTGATTTTTACGGGAGAAGGCCACGGCAAGACTCCGGCTGCGCTGGGTGTTGCATTACAGGCCGCCGCAGAAGGCCAGACGGCTATCATTATTCAGTTCCTAAAGGGACGAGGATTAGAAGAATCTGAGTTCGTCAAAAGATTAGAACCGGAAATCAAGCTTTTCCGATTTGAAAAGGAAGATAAAAACTACGATGAACTGACAAAGGAGCAGCAACAGGAATCCATTATGAATATCAAAAATGGATTTGCGTATGCCAGAAAGGTACTATCTACAGGCGAGGCCAATGTGGTAGTTCTGGATGAAGTACTTGGCCTGGTGGACAATCAAATCGTCACTGCTGACGAACTTCGTGAGTTAGTTGAGTGCAAGCAGGAAGATACCACTTTGGTTATGACCGGTATCACCCTGGACGATGAAGTATGTGTCTTGGCAGATGAAGTATCCAAGATTCAGACGTTAAATTTCAAAAAATGGGATGATTAGTGTTGAAATATATACACATCCTTGTTATGATTTGTTTAGATAGAGGTCGCGTTTATCATAAGTAGCTTATCGGATGTGGCAGACACAGATGAAGATAAGTAAAAGGGATACACGCCGAAAGGGAGATGGTTGCGCATCTACCTTGGGCATACATTTAAGAGATGTATGACTGTCATCTATCGCAGAAGCGATAAATGGAGGGCTATCAAACCAACAGATGTTGAATTTGTGGGCCCATAGTATATGGGCCCTTTTCTTATTTGTAGGTCTCCAATTAGTTGAGCGCACAGCGCAGAAAAGAGGTTATTATGGCAGTATTTACAGGAGCAGGCGTAGCAATTGCTACACCATTTCATGCAGATGGTAGCGTGAATTATGAGGAGTTTCGCAAACTGATCAATTATCAGGTGGAGAATGGTACAGATGCCATCATCGTTATGGGCACCACCGGTGAAGCTTCTACTTTGTCCCATGAGGAACACATTGAAGCAATCAGATTTTGCGTGGAAGTAGTAAATAAGAGAATCCCTGTTGTAGCAGGTACCGGTTCTAACTGCACCGAGACAGCGATTTATTTATCCCAGGAAGCAGAAAAAGCAGGAGCAGATGCGGTGCTTACCGTGACTCCTTACTATAATAAAGCAACCCAGAAGGGCCTTTATGCGCACTTTAAAGCTATCGCAGATTCCATTCATATCCCGGTGATTCTGTACAACGTACCAAGTCGTACAGGATGCAATATCCTTCCGGAAACTGTTGTGAAACTTTGCACTGAAGTGGAGAATATCGTAGGTATCAAGGAAGCCAGTGGCAATATCGCACAGGTTACCAAGCTTTTTGCTTTGGCAAAAGGCAAAGTGGATGTATATTCCGGTAATGATGATCAGGTGGTTCCTCTTCTGGCTTTAGGCGGAAAAGGTGTTATCTCCGTATTGTCTAATGTGGCACCTCGTGAGACCCACGACATTTGCCAGTTATTCTTTGATGGAAAGGTAAAAGAAAGTGCTGAACTCCAGCTCCGTGCGCTTCCTCTTATCGATGCTTTATTTAGCGAAGTGAACCCTATCCCTGTAAAGAAAGCCTTGGCTTTTGCAGGCTTTGCAGCAGGCCCTATGCGTATGCCTTTAACAGAAATGGAAGAGGGCCATGCAGCTGTTTTAAAACAGGAAATGATCAACTTCGGTATCAAAGTACAGTAGGATAGCTAGTTAGGTAGAGGAGAATAGAATGGTTAAGATTTTAATGCATGGTTGCAATGGCAAAATGGGTAAGTCCATTGCTTCCATATGTAAAGAAGATGAGAATGCGCAGATTGTAGCCGGTGTCGATGCGTACAATCAAAGCCCTTGTGAGTTTCCGGTGTATGCTTCTTTGGATGAAGTAAAGGAAGACGTGGATGTTATCATTGACTTTTCCAATGCTGCAGCCATTGATCATTTATTGGAATTTGCAGTAGAAAGACAGCTACCGGTGGTTCTTTGCACCACTGGTCTTAGTGACGAGCAGATTCAGAAAGTACACAAATGCAGTGAGAAAGTAGCAATCCTTCGCTCAGCCAATATGTCTCTGGGAATTAACCTTCTTATGAAACAGTTAAAAGAAGCAGTGAAGGTACTTGGCGAAGCGGGCTTTGATGTAGAAATCGTGGAAAAACATCACAATCAGAAAGTGGATGCACCCAGCGGAACAGCTCTTGCTCTGGCAGATTCCATCAATGAAGCCATGGATGGCAGATATGAGTATGTTTATGACAGAAGTCAGGTGCGCCAGAAAAGAGAGAAGAAAGAACTTGGCATCTCCTCAGTACGTGGTGGTACCATCGTTGGTGATCATGATGTGATTTTTGCAGGTGAAGATGAAGTCATCACCTTTTCTCACAGAGCATATTCCAAGGCAGTTTTTGCAAAGGGAGCGGTATCTGCAGCAAAATTCATGCAGGGTCAAAAACCGGGCATGTATGATATGGCGCAGGTGATTGATGTAGCAAACTAGGAGTTTACATTGAGATTTAGACCATGTATCGATATTCATAATGGACAGGTAAAACAGATTATAGGTGGATCTCTACAGGATACAGGCGATACTGCAAAGGAAAACTTCGTATCTACCAAGCCGGCTTCCTATTATGCAAACTTGTATCGGGAGAAAGCACTGAAAGGTGGACATGTTATTCTGTTAAATGCCGGTGACAGCCCTTATTATGCGGAAACCAGAAGACAGGCCCTGGAGGCTTTGGAAACTTACCCCGGTGGATTACAGGTGGGCGGTGGCATTACCGCTGAGAATGCTCCCTTTTATATAGAACAGGGGGCAAGTCACGTAATCGTATCCTCCTATGTGTTCAAAGGTGGACGCATATTAGAAAACCGTCTGCATGGACTGGTAGAAGCAGTGGGCAAGGAAAAACTGGTGCTGGATTTAAGCTGCCGGAAAAAGGATGGTATTTACTATATCATGACGGATAGATGGCAGACCTGGACGGACATACCGGTAAATGAGACGACCCTAAATCAACTGGCCGGAAATTGCGATGAGTTTTTGATTCACGCAGTGGATGTGGAAGGAAAAAGCGGTGGAATCGAAGCAGATTTAGTGGAAAACCTGGCAAAATGGAGTAGCATCCCTGTTACGTATGCAGGTGGCATCCATAGTATGGAGGATATCAGGTTCATCAGAGAAAAAGGCTGTGGAAAAGTGGATTATACCATCGGCACAGCGCTGGATTTGTTTGGAGGAGACTTATCCTTTGAAGAAGTAGTAGCTATGTCCGAAAAAGAATAATGCTTAGAATACAGAAAAAACTACCGCACCATCGGTGCGGTAGTTCTTTTTTAATCTGTGTAACAATATTGCAAATCCTACAAGTATAAATAATTTTTCGGCTATCTCCCCTAGTACTACTTATATATATAGAACAGGCACAATTGTGTAAAGATTAAATTAGAGTTTTGTTACGTTTACAGCCTGAGGACCTTTAGCGCCTTCGACTACTTCGAACTCTACGGACTGGCCTTCTTCAAGAGACTTGAAGCCTTCCATGTTCAGACCGGAATAGTGTACGAATACATCGTTACCATTCTCGTCAGAAATGAAGCCATAGCCCTTCTGGTTGTTAAACCATTTCACTGTACCTTTGTTCATGATACTACCTCCAAGAAATTGTGAAAAATATTACCCGTTATGGCAGAATTTTAGAACTTTTTCCAAATCTCCCACAACAAATTCAGAATATCAGATTTTACCGCATAAGTAAAGCAATTCTGCATATAAAAAAGTTGTTTTTTTTAGGGAAGCCGTCTACAATAAAATAGTATTTGTGTGTCAATCTATAAAGCGGAGTGAATATGTTTCAAAAAGAGTTTATCATCAAGAGATATTTATTTTTGTTTGTAGATATATTGAGCCTTGTAGCAGCCCTGGTTTTAGCGAACATCATTCGCTTTAGAGAGCTGCAATTACGCGACTTTGACGACTTGTATCTGGAAGTTTTAGTAGTTTCCATTATGGCTTGTTGCTTTGGCAATGTAGTCTTTGGTTTGGAAAAACATATTTTTGATCGTGGATACTATCAGGAGTTCATTGCGATTATGAAATCTTGCGCCACGATTTTTGTGTCTGTACTTGTGTATTTGTATTTTTCACAGAAGGGTCTTTTATATTCCCGTTTACAGATGCTTTACATGTTACCGATTTATGCCTTTTTATCTTTCTTAGGGCATATGGTTTTACGTAAGTTTGTATCAGACTACTACAGACGCAGTACTTCCAGAAAGCAGATTATGCTTTTGACAAGTTCGGATAAAGTAGACGATATTCTGGAAAAGTTTGAGACTACCAATAACTGGTATTTTCAGATTGCGTATCTGGTATTTGCGGATGCAGATCGAAAAGGGGAGGAGTATCATGGTATTCCTGTTATCGCCAATGTGTCCGATATGCTGGAGATGGCAAAGAACATTACCTTGGATGGTGTGTTTATCAATGTATCTTATCAAAGCCATATGAATTTCAATGTGCGTGATGTGCTGCATGGCTTCCAAAGCATGGGTGTCATCGTACATGTGAACATCGATGCCCTGGAACTGGATGTATCGGAGAAGGTGGTAGAGAACCTTGGTATGTTTAAGGTAGTGAGCTACGCCAGCAGATTACGGAATCCGGGACAGATGATTATGAAGAAACTGATGGATATCTTCGGTGGTTTGATTGGCTGTGTTCTGACCATACTTGTGGGCATCTTTTTAGTGCCGGCTATTAAGCTGGATTCTCCGGGCCCTGCTATCTACTCGCAGACTAGAGTGGGGCGCAACGGTAGACACTTTAAGATGTATAAGTTCCGTTCCATGTATCAGGACGCGGATGAACGGAAAAAAGCCCTCATGGCTCAAAATGAGATGCAAGGGGCTATGTTTAAGATGGAAAATGACCCACGAATTACCAAAGTGGGTAAGTTTATTAGAAAATATAGTTTGGATGAGCTACCTCAGTTTTTCAATGTGCTGAAGGGGGATATGAGCCTAGTAGGCACCAGACCACCTACGGTGGATGAGGTAGAGCAGTACCGTATTGAGCAGAAACGTAGACTTTCTGTGACACCGGGTATGACCGGACTTTGGCAGACCAGCGGTCGAAGCGATATCTTGGATTTTGACGAAATCGTCAAGATGGATTTGCGCTACATCGACCAGTGGAGTGTAGGACTTGATATTAAGCTCCTATTTAAAACCATTTTGGTTTGCTTCAAGGGAAGCGGTGCGAAGTAGTTTTTAGGAAGTTAGGAAGTATTTATGAAAGCAAAATATAATATTGAGTATGCCTCTATTCAGGGTGCGTTTTGGATGTGTTTCTGTACCATCATTGGATTCTGTTCTACGTATTTACAGGCCAAAGGCTATAGCAGTACGGAAATCGGTATCATCATGGCGGTTGGCAATATCATGGCTATGATTTTACAGCCTGTATTGGCGGACTTTGCAGATCGATTTGAAAAGTGTAATGTGTTACACATTCTGCTGGCTGCCCTGTCCATTATGCTCCTGAGCTCTTTGGTGGGATATTTGACTTCCGCAAGAGGTGTCGTGCTGTCTTTGTGTATGACTGTGCTTATGGCCGGTATTAATACGGCTTTGTCCATGACCAATTCTCTAAAGTTCTACATGGAACGAAGCGGTCATGAGATTAACTTTGGCGCATGTAGAGCCATCGGCTCTTTGGCATATTCTATATTATCTGCTGTACTTGGTATTTTAGTGGAGCGTGTTAGCGTGGATTCCATTATGCTAGGTACGTTAGTGATAAGTGTACTGTTCCTTCTTTTACTGATTATGGTGAAAGTAGAGAGCAGACGCTTCCCAAAGGTGGAAGTGGCACATACGATGCAGACGGAAGAGGGAGAGCATACCATGCTTTCCTTTGTAAAGGAAAATCCGAAGCTCATGATGCTCCTGGTGGGATTTGCTTTTACCTATTTTACCCATTCCATGATTACGAATTTCCCCAATTTGGTGGTACAAAACGTAGGCGGCGGATCTGAAGCAATGGGAAGAGTGATGGCGGTTATGGCTATCTCGGAATTGCCTGCTATGTTCTTATATACCAGGATTTCCAAAAAGATTCCTTGTGGAAGCTTACTGGTGTTTTCTTTGATTTTGTTTACGGTCAAGGAATTTGCCATTTACCTGGCACCCACCATGGGAATGCTTTATGTTGCATTTGCCCTGCAGAGCCTTAGCTTTGCTTTATATACACCGGCATCCGTACACTACGCTACTTTGGTAAGTCATCCAAGAGACCTTGTAAAGGCACAGACCTTCTTTATCGTAGCCATGAATGTGGCAGTGGTATTTGCGTCTGTCATCGGTGGTATTATGATGGATCAGTTAGGCGTGAAGACTTCTTTGTTTGTGGGAGTTATCGTGTCCGCCATTGGTTCCGTGATTGCCTTCTTCTTTACAGACAAAAGCGCAGGCAAAATGCCTACGCCTTAATCATAAAAGGGACAGTGTTCTACGAACACTGTCCCGACTTTTTTATTTGCCTAGTTTTTTGAAGATTACCTCATATCCATCGGTGCCATAGTTCAAAGAACGATTGACACGAGAAATGGTAGCAGTAGATGCACCGGTTTTTTCTGCTATCTCGATGTAAGTTTTCTTTTCTCTGAGCATGGAGGCTACCTCGAATCTCTGAGAAAGAGACAAAAGTTCGTTTACTGTACACAAATCTTCGAAGAAGTTAAAGCATTCTTCTTTATTTTCTAATTGTAGAATCGCTTCAAAAAGGCTTTCTACAGCTTCGGTTTTAATTTTCTTGTTCATGATTACCTCACTTTAACACTCTAAACTGTTAATATAGTAACACGATTTTGAATTGTCGTAAATAGGCTGACGATTTCCTTGCGATACGGTTTTTAAAACTGTATAATCTAGTTATCTAGGAAAGGACAATTCAAATGGACTATCATGCATTGCTTTCGGAATTGATGAAGGAATTAAATGCCACAGAATATGTGAAGCCTTCTGATATTCCAAATATCGATTTATATATGGATCAGGTGACGACCTTTATGGAGAGTAAGCTCCGTGAGTCTTCCAGAAATCCGGAAGAAGATAAGATTCTTACCAAAACCATGATCAATAATTATGCGAAAAATAAGCTAATTCCGGCGCCGGAGAAGAAAAAGTACTCGAAAGAACATCTTTTGCTTTTGATCCTGATCTACTATTTCAAATCTATTCTTTCTATCAAGGATATTCAGACGATTCTAAATCCGTTGACAGAGAAATACTATGGACATGAAATGGATGAGGACGGTGAGCTTGGTCTGAAAGACATCTACACAGAAATCGTAGAGGTCTGTACCAAGGGAATTGATGATAATAAAAAAGACTTAATCCGTAAGATGAAACTGGCAGAAAGCACCTTTCAGGATGCGGATGCTGAGGATAAGGAAGTATTACAGCTCTTTTCCTTTATTTGTGCCATTTGCTTCGACATTCACATTAAGAAATCTTTAGTCGAAAAAATCGTGGATGAGATGGCAGAAGCTATGGGCAAAAACCCTGAGTCATGATATAATACATACATGGGGAGTGCCAGCTGATTCAGTGGGCTATGGAAATGGGGCTTATATGAAGCGCAAAATCTATGCAGTGCTTGGTGCACTGCTTGTTTTGTTCCATGTACTAGTACGCACACAGGAGGGCTTTGCAGATACGTATCGTAGAGTCTGCTTTCCTTTTGTTGTGTCCACATTTTCCAGAATAACAGGACAGTTTCCTTTCTCCGTTGGAGAAGGGCTTATTTTAGCAGGGCTTATTTTGACCATTTTGTTGGTCTTAGGAGCACTGCTCTTTTTATTTACTCGTAAAAGTAAGAAACCTTTTGGAATGGGATTTTCCAAAGGCTATCGACGCTATGCCGGCATATACGCATGGATCCTTTTGGGACTGGGCTGGATTATGAGCCTGAACTGCTATGTTTTCTATGGATGTAGCTCTTTTAATGATATGTATATCAAGAAAGATGGCGCCACCCAGGAATACACCACCAAAGAATTGATTGAGTTAAGAGACTACGTCATTAGACAAGCCAATGCCTTATCCAAAGAACTTCCAAGAGATGAGAATGGCATGCTTATCTACGATGGAGATATGGAGGCACAGTGTGCCAAGGAGATTGAAAGACTAGGAGAGTTGTATCCGCAACTAAGCGGCTACTGCCCAAGAGGAAAAGGAATCCATAGTTCAAAGTTTTTAAGCCAGCAGTATATTATGGGCTATTATTTTCCGTTTTCCATGGAAGCTAACTATAATACGGAAATGTATATTGCCAATGTGCCGGCTACGGTTTGTCATGAATTGGCACACTTACATGGCTTTATCTATGAAGATGATGCCAACCTGATTGGATATTTGGCTTGCGTAACCTCTGAGGATCCTTTCTTCCAGTACAGCGGATATCTAAGCGTCATTGCCTACTTAAATGATGACTTATATAAGAGTCTGGATAAAAATAAGCAGCTTTATAAGACCTATCGCCAGTGTAACAACAGGGTGAAGAAAGATATGGTCTTCTTGACAAAAGAAGCTTGGACGGAAGTGGAGAAAAATGCAGTAGTGAAAACCACTACCGTGAAAAAAGCCAGCAATGCCTTTTTAAATGCGAATCTAAACCTCAATGGAGTAGAGGAGGGTGTTGCCAGTTATGGAGAGGTTGTACAAAGATTATTAGAATATTATGAAGAAAACTAGTTGACAAACTGCCTGAAGCCATGTAGAATAGCATTTGTTCGGTTCACCGCACATGCAGAAGTGGCGGAATTGGCAGACGCGCAGGCTTCAGGTGCCTGTTGTAGCAATACAGTGTGGGTTCAAGTCCCATCTTCTGCACGAACAAAAAGACCAACTCGAGAGAGTTGGTCTTTTTTTGTTCGTGCCGAGGAGTCCCTTGAACCCAGGGTTCAAGGTCTCCTCGGGCTGGCGCCCTGCGTCGGTCGGTTCGACGGGAAAAAGGTCCACTGGACCTTTTTCTGTTTCCGTCTCACCCCATCTTCTGCACCTGTATAATGTTTTAAATTTGTTTTACACTGTCAAAAACTAGAGTTGACATTTTCAGTTTTCAGGTCCATAATACGGAATATGAAAAGAAGGTTGTGGTGACTAACCACTACCCGATAATCATCGTTTCGCCCTTTTTGTGATTAAAAGCGAGATGGATTTGACGTAATTTTTTAGACAGATAGACAATTTCCTAAATAGATTTAAGAAACTGCCCATCCGGCAGTATTTTTTTACCCTTTTTTCGGGTTTCTTCGACGAAGAACTTGCCTTGAAATGGTGCAGTTGTTAAACTAGGAATAGGGTTTAAATGTATTTGGGACAAGGAGGCATAAGCATGGGAAACCTTGCAGAAAGACTAGAAGAAGAACTAAATGTACACTACATTACATTCCATCCTTTTGGCATGGAATGCCAGGTGGCGGAGTCTGTTGTTATGACATGGATTATCATGATCATTATGGTGGGCCTCGCTATTTTTTTAACCGCCGGTATGTCAGTGCATCATATCACCAAGAGACAGGCGGTAGCTGAGCTCATCGTTACGAAATTAGAGGGCATTGTGGAAGGAATGATTGGACCGGGCGGTAAGAGATATGTTCCGTATTTGGCCACCGTACTTTTCTACATTGGCTTGTCTAACATTATCGGTGTGTTCGACTTGGGACTTTTTGAGTTTCGTCTGAAACCGCCGACGAAGGATTTGAACGTGACTGCAGCTTTAGCGCTTATGAGTATTTGCCTCATTGAGTATGCGGGGATTCACTCCAGAGGCGCAGCCGGTTGGTTAAAGAGCTTTGCAGAGCCAATTGCAGTCATTGCACCACTGAATGTGCTGGAGATTTTTATTAGACCATTATCTCTTTGTATGCGACTCTTCGGTAACGTACTTGGTGCATTTACCATCATGGAACTTTTGAAAATGGCATGTCCTCCGGTCCTACCGGCAGCTGCCAGCTTATATTTCGACTTGTTCGATGGTTTGATTCAAGCGTATATTTTTGTATTCTTAACGTCCATGTTTATCAAGGAAGCCTTAATTGAGGCAGAGTAGAATACCAAAATTACATATATGGAAATGAAAAGTTTTAAGTAAAAAGGAGTAAAAAAATGATCGCAGTAGGAGCAGGAATTGCAGCATTAACAGGTATTGGAGCTGGTATCGGTATCGGTATCGCAACAGGAAAGGCTACAGATGCAGTAGCGCGTCAGCCTGAAGCTGAAGGTAAAATCACAAAGACACTTCTTTTAGGTTGTGCACTTGCCGAAGCAACCGCTATCTATGGTTTGTTAATCGGTATCATGGTAATTTTCTTTGTAAAATAATTTCGGGGAGATAACGTCATGTTAAAACTAGACATAAATGTATTGTGGTCAGCCCTCAATATTTTGATTCTGTTTTTCCTTATGAAGAAATTCTTATTCAAACCGGTGCACAGAATCATTGAGGAAAGACAAAGACTTGCTGACGAAGCAATGGAAGAGGCTACAAAGAAAGCAGAAGAAGCCGATAAGACATTGCAGGAAAGCCAGGAGAAGGCTCGAATGATGGAAGAGCAGAAAGCAGAACTTCTGAGCGAAGCGAAGAAAGAAGCCGGGGTAGAGTACCAGAAAATCGTAAATGAAGCAGACGAGCAGGCAAAACAGATTGTGGAGCATGCGAAGGATGAAGCTTTGGTTGAAAAAGCTAAGATTTTACGCGAAGCACAGGAAGACATTTCAAATCTGATTTTGGATGCAGCCGGTAAAGTAGCCGGACTGAAGTCCAATGCACAGGACCATCCGGGAGATTCGGATTTATTTGATCAGTTCCTGGATAAGGCGGGTGATTCCATTGAGTAAAGTAGATAATTACTGCCGAAGATTACGGGAACTTCAAATCCCGAAAGAGGCATTACAAGAGGCACAGTCCATTTTTCAAGATGTGCCGGAACTGTTAAGTGACTTGACGAATCCATCTGTTGCTTTGGAGCATAAGACAGCGCTGATTCAGCGTGTGTTCCCAACAGAGGTGCGTGATGTACTGTTTGTATTATGCGAAAGAGGTGATTTGGGCCTTTTGCCTGATATCATCGCAGAATACAATCTGAAGTATCAAGAGGAAAGTGGCAATGAATATGCTTTGCTCCGTTATGTAACACCTCCTACAGAGCAACAGCTGGAGAGAATTCGTCATTTCTTAATTCAAAAATATGAACAGCCGAATATGGAGATTATCACCAAGGAAGACCCTTCCTTACAGAGTGGTTTCATTCTTCGTGTCGGCAAAGAAGAATACGACTGGAGTGAGAGCGGACGTGTAGATCAGCTTCGCCGTACAATCCAGAACATCAGTGAAAAGTATAAAGGGGACAGCAACCAGAGTATTCAGGGCATCGTCTCTATTCTTCGTGAAGAAATCAATGATTTTGATTTGAAGGCGGAGCACAGAGAAATCGGTCTGGTACAGTGGGTAGGCGATGGTATCGCTACAATCACCGGTATCGACCATTCTGAATATGGTGAAATCCTGCTTTTCGATGGCGGCGTAAAGGGTATGGTACAGGATATCCGTAGAGATAGCATTGGCTGTATTCTTTTCGGTGATGATAGAGATATCACAGAAGGGACCAGAGTCATTCGTACCGGCAAGCGTGCCGGCATTCCGGTAGGCCATCAGTTCTTAGGTAGAGTTGTGGATGCATTGGGTGCACCTATTGATGGCAAGGGCGTGATTCAGTCAGAAGGCTATCGCCCAATCGAAAACCCGGCTCCAAGTATCGTAGATCGTAAATCTGTATCGGTACCACTGGAAACAGGTATTTTGTCCATCGACTCCATGTTCCCTATTGGTAGAGGACAGCGTGAGCTGATTATCGGTGACCGTCAGACAGGTAAGACCAGTATCGCCACAGATACCATCATCAATCAAAAAGGGAAAGATGTTATCTGTATTTATGTAGCCATTGGCCAGAAAGCTTCTACGGTTGCAAAAATCGTGAACAGCTTAGAGAAGCATGGTGCTATGGACTACACCATCGTGGTGTCTGCATCTGCATCTGATCCGGCACCATTGCAGTATATTGCACCTTACTCCGGCACTGCACTTGCAGAGCACTTCATGTATCAGGGCAAGGATGTATTGATTATTTATGATGATTTATCCAAACATGCGGTAGCTTACCGTGCAATCTCCTTACTTTTGGAGAGACCACCGGGACGTGAAGCATATCCAGGTGATGTATTCTACTTGCATTCCAGACTTTTGGAGCGTTCCAGTAGATTGACTCCGGAAGCAGGTGGCGGTAGTATCACTGCATTGCCAATCATTGAAACCCAGGCAGGCGACGTATCTGCCTACATTCCGACCAACGTTATTTCCATTACCGATGGTCAGATTTTCTTGGAGAGTGACTTGTTCTTCTCCGGTATGAGACCGGCGGTCAATGTAGGTTTGTCTGTATCCCGTGTAGGTGGTGCAGCTCAGTCGAAAGCCATGAAGAAAGCGGCAGGTAGTATCCGTATCGATTTGGCACAGTATAGAGAAATGGAAGTCTTCACCCAGTTCTCCTCTGATTTGGATGACGAAACGAAGGCTCAGCTTTCCTATGGTGCAGCCTTGATGGAACTGCTGAAACAGCCTTTGGCATCTCCTATGAGTATGGCGGATGAGGTTATTACTTTGGTAGCAGCTTCCGGTAAGGTATTCGTAGGACTTCCACTCACGGAAGTAAAGGCTTTCCAGGCTAGACTCCTTGCTTACATGAGTGAGAAACACAGCGAATTGGTATCTGAAATTACCAGAGCCAGAGACCTATCTGACACTCTGAGAGATAGACTTGTGAAAGCAAGTAAAGCATTCCGTGAGGAATATGATAAAGAAGTGAAAGCGTAATTATGGCAAATGCTATTGAAATCAAAAACCGCATAAAGAGCATCAATGACACCATGAAGATTACCAAAGCCATGTACATGATCTCTTCTAATAAGCTTCAAAAAGCGAAGAGCAACAGACAGGCGACGGAACCTTTCTTCTATGGCGTGCAGGCGCAGATTAGCAGACTCCTTAGACATTTTCCGGATATTCGGCATATCTATTTTGACAACCGTGAAAAGGATATGCAGGAAGTGGTAAAGAAAAAAGGCTTTTTGGTAGTTACAGCGGATAAGGGTTTGGCAGGCGCTTATAACCATAATGTTCTAAAGACCGCAGAAAAGCTCATCAAAGAAGCGGAGGATCCTTATGTCTATGTCATTGGACAGCTGGGATACCATTTCTTCTTGGGAAAGGATATCCCTTTAAAAGAGGAGTTCCTGTATACGGCGCAAAATCCTACCATGCATAGAGCCAGAGTTATCAGCGACAGGATTATCGAGGATTATCTGGAAGAAAAGCTGGATGCTGTGTATATGGTTTATACCAGAATGGCCAATGCCATGGAGGAAGAAGTGGTAGTAGAACAGCTCTTACCACTGAAACGACAAAAATACACCGGAGAATTAAATCCTGAATTAATTATGCAGGACTCTGTGCAGGAAGAATTTGAATTCCTACCTTCTCCGGAAGTACTGTTGGAGCATATCGTACCTAGTGGTATTACAGGTTATATCTACGGTGCTTTGATTGAGTCCTATTCCTGCGAGCAAAATGCCCGTATGACAGCGATGAAAGCAGCGACAGACAATGCAACAAAGATGTTGCATGACCTGTCGATTCAGTACAACCGTGTCAGACAGGCTAGTATCACCCAGGAAATCAATGAAGTAGTAGGTGGCGCAAAGGCTCTGAAACGTAAGAAATCGCAGAAGTAGCTTGGCCAGTAACGTAATAGCGGAGAATTAAAATGAAAAACGGAAAGATTGTACAGGTTTCCGGACCTGTAGTAGACGTAGAATTTGAAGACTTAGAGCTTCCTAAGATTCGAGATGCTCTGTATGTGATGAATCACGGTGAAAAGAGCGTGATGGAAGTACAGCAGCATATCGGTGGCAATACAGTGCGTTGTATCATGCTGGGAGCCAGCGAAGGTTTACATCGTGATATGGAGGTAGTAGCTACCGGAGATTCCATCAAGGTTCCGGTTGGTGAAAAAACACTGGGCCGACTATTCAACGTCCTGGGGGATACCCTGGATGGCGGTGAAAGTTTGGAGGGAGAAGAACACTGGAGCATCCACAGAGAGCCTCCAAAGTTCGATGAACAGAGCCCTGTAGTCGAAGTATTGGAAACAGGTATCAAGGTAATTGACCTTTTAGCACCTTATGCAAAAGGTGGTAAGGTAGGTCTTTTCGGTGGTGCCGGTGTAGGTAAGACTGTATTAATTCAGGAACTGATTCACAACGTAGCTACGGAGAGCGGCGGTTACTCCATTTTCACCGGTGTAGGTGAACGTTCTCGTGAAGGTAATGACCTTTGGACAGAAATGAAGGAGTCCGGCGTTATCGAGAAGACAGCGTTGGTATTCGGACAGATGAATGAGTCACCAGGTGCTCGTATGCGTGTTGCGGAAACCGGACTTACCATGGCAGAGTACTTCCGTGATGTAAAACACCAGAATGTGCTTTTGTTCATTGATAATATTTTCAGATTTGTACAGGCAGGTTCTGAGGTATCCGCCCTTCTTGGCCGTATGCCTTCTGCCGTAGGTTATCAGCCTACTTTGGCAAATGAAATGGGTGCCCTGCAGGAGCGTATCGCTTCTACCAAGAATGGTTCTGTTACCTCTGTTCAGGCAGTTTATGTGCCTGCAGATGACTTGACGGACCCTGCACCTGCTACAACCTTTGCTCACCTGGATGCAACCACAGTACTTTCCCGTAAAATCGTAGAACAGGGTATTTATCCTGCGGTGGATCCGTTGGAATCCACTTCCCGTATTTTGGAAGCTGATGTGGTTGGCGAAGAACACTATCGTGTTGCTCGTAAGGTTCAGGAAATCTTACAGAAATACAAAGAATTACAGGATATTATCGCAATCCTTGGTATGGAAGAACTTTCTGAAGCAGATAAAGCTACGGTTTACCGAGCTCGTAAAATTCAGAAATTCCTGTCTCAGCCGTTCTCTGTGGCAGAGAACTTTACCGGCGTAAAGGGACAGTATGTACCACTGAAAGAAACCATTCGTGGCTTTAAGGCCATTGTAGATGGTGAGATGGATGACTATCCGGAGATGGCATTCTTCAATGTGGGAACCATTGATGATGTAATTGAGAAAGCAAGGACTTTAAATGGCTAATACATTTCGTCTTAGAATTGTAAGTAACAATCGAGTATTTTATGATGATAAAGCTGTCAGCTTACTGTTTACGGCTTCCGATGGTGTTTATCAGATTATGGCCCATCATGCACCTATGAATATCGCGGTGGAAATCGGAGATATCAAGGTGCAAAAAGAAGATGGAACCTGGATTTCTGCAGTAGTTTCCCAGGGATTCATCGAAGTGGCCAATAATCGTGTAAACATGTTTGTGTTCTCTTGCGAGAAACCGGAAGAAATTGATGTTTTACGTGCCCAGGAAGCAAAAGAAAGAGCGGAAGAGCAGCTAAGACAGAAACAGAGTATGATGGAGTATCATCATTCCAAGATTTCTTTGGCAAGAGCCATGGCAAGACTACGGGCAGCCCAAAGAGAAAGTAAGGGATTATAAAGAGAACCGGAGCACTACCTTCAAAAGAGTGCTCCGGATTTTTTGTGCAAAAAAGGAAGAACTGTCCCATATTTGTGAGATTTCAGTTATAATGGAAACCATGAGTGAAAAATTATTGCATTTAACCGGCAAAATTTATACAGGAAACGAAAACTGGCCACTAGCTTCTGCAGCTTTGATTAGACGCGGACGATTTATCTTTGTAGGGAGCAAAGAAGAGGGCGATGAGAGAGTAGAAGAGCTGCAGGGATATGGTCACGAAGTAGATAGACTAAATGTGACAGAAGGAATGATCCTTCCGGGTATGACCGAGGGACATGCTCATGTAACCCAGGCAGTGGATATGATGCACGGAGCCTCTCTCTATGGACTGGAGACAGTAGAAGAGTACCTGGATGTTTTGCGGAAGTATTTAGCGGAGCAGGATACTGCAAAGAATGATTTTATCTTGTTTGGTAATGGGCTTGTCTCTTCTGTCTTAGCAGAGGTGGAGGATAAAGCGGCCCTTCTGGATGCTATCTCCACGGAGTTCCCCATCATCGTGAGAGGGGAAGACCTGCATACCGTTTGGCATAATACAAAGGCGATTACGCTGATTCCGGATGAAATCAAAAATGAATTTAGCGGCAAAATAAAAAATAACATCCGTGATGAAATCAGAAAACACAAGGGATTGCTGGTGGAAGAGGACGCAGACATTATGGTGAGAAGTCTGCCGTTACATACCAAAGAAGAGTTCAAAGAAGCGATTCTGTATTATCAGGAAATGGCACTGTCCAATGGTATCTTATACTGTTTCGAGCCATTCTTAGCACCACAATTGGATTTTGCTACCAGGGTGGAAGCTTATCACGAGTTGGAAGAGGAAGGTAAGCTGATTATTCATTTCGAGCTTGGTTATACCATTTATCCGGATAGTAACTTAGAGGCTGCCTTTAAAGAAGCCTGCAAGCTTCGAACCGACTTGGAACGGGATGAGCATGTGAGATTAAACTGGGTGAAAGTATTCGTAGATGGTGTGCTGGAGAATCATACAGCGTTTTTATCAGAACCCTATTGCGACAGCAGTGAGGCGGTAACCGGAAACCCATTATGGGATTTTGCCCGTTTTGAAGAGCTTTTGTTTTTCTTCCAGAGAAATGGCTTTAAGGTACATGTACACTCTATTGGAGATGCAGCTACGGATTTTGCCATCAAAGCAGCAATTCGTATCAAAGATAGATTGGCCTATGAGTTTAGAGGCTGTCCTACCTTTGCCATTACCCATTTGCAGGTTCTAAGACCGGATCAAATGGAGCTCATGGCCAGATACCGGATACATGCTGTTGTAAATCCTTACTGGCATTTCAAGGATCCTATGTACTATGATGCATTGGAAGTGCCATATCTTGGTGAAGAAAGAGCAGCAAAAGAATATCCGGTAGCTTCTCTTTTAGAAAAAAAAGTTACAGTGTCTGCTGCAAGTGACTGGCCGGTGTCTGTTCCTGCTGACACCATGAAGTGCCTGTCTATGCTGGTGACAAGACAGTATCCGGGGGACGTGGAAACCGAGCCTCTTGGCGAACAGGAAAAACTGACGCCTATGCAGGCTCTGTCTGTGATGACGGCGGGTGGCTATGAACAACTGCGTTTGTCAAAAAAAGGAAAAATAATGATTGACAATGACGCAGATTTCGTTATCATAGATAAAGATGTGCTTACCATGGAGCCACAAAGGATATTTGAAACTAGGGTCTTATCCGCCTATGTACATGGACAGAAAGTGTGGGAGAAACTATGAAAAAGAAAAACCTATTACTAACAGCAGGACTCATCGCCCTTATGGGAACCTGCGCACTTTCCGGATGCGGAAGGGGTGAAGCCGGAGCGTCAGATGATAAAGATGGCAACGGCTACGCAGATGAGATTTATCTTTACAACTGGTCAGAGTACATGACACCGGAAGTTCTGGATTTGTTTGAGCAGGAGTACGGTATCAAGGTAGTGGAGACGACCTTTGAATCCAACGATGAACTTTTGGCCAAATTGATTGCAGGTAAGCCGGGCGAGTACGATATCGCAGTACCGACTAATACCTACATTACAGCTTTTAGAGAAAACGATTTATTAGAGCCATTTGACAAAGATGCTCTCACCAATTTATCTAATATTGATGAAGCATTCCTTGGCCTTGACTATGATCCAAACAATGAGTATTGTGTACCATACATGGGTACTATCTCCGTTGTTTTAGCCAATAAGCCTATGATAGATGAACTGGGTGTTACAGTTGATACAGCACAGGATCTGTTAAATCCGTCTTTAAGTAACAATATTTTAATCTTTGATGATGTGGAAGGTGATATTACCTTAGGCCTTCAGGGTGCCGGCAAAGAAGTAACCACCACAAATCTGGATGATTTAGATGGAGCAAAAGACTACTTACTTCAGTTAAATGCAAACCTGAAATCCTTCTCTCAGATTGCTGATGAGCGTATCTCTATGGCAAGAGGAGAGGTAGCACTGGCTTATATCTACAGCGGCGATGCTCTTCAGGCAATGCAGGAGAATGAAAACCTGGAAGTTGTAATGAAAAAAGAGCAGTTCCCTTTGACTCTGGACAACTTTGTATTGCTGAAAGGCAGCAAGCACAAAAAAGAAGCACAGCTTTTCATCGACTTCTTAATGCGTCCTGATATTGCAGAGAAGCTTACAGAAGAATTCCAGTATGTATGCTTTAATAAAGCAGCTTATGAATTACTGCCGGATTATTTGAAGAATTCTGAAATCTGCGTACTGACAGACGATATCAAGAATAACTTAGTAGTAGTCAATGACAAAGAAGGCGAGATGCTGAACAAGATGGTATCTGTTGTAACAGATGTCAAATCCGCAAAATAAATAAGGTGTTCTACGAGAACTTTAAGAAACGAGACAGGATTCTGCCTCGTTTCTTTTTTGTCCTGGTAAAGTAATTTTTCTGTGAATTCTTTACTTGCAGGGAATAGAGTCATATAATGTAATTATCTATGTGCCATGATGAGCTGATTGGCTCTATGCGCATAATTCGTAGATGTAGAAAGAGGTCATGAAAATGAAAAAATTAGAGGATTACGTAAGAACTATTCCGGACTTTCCAGAACCGGGCATCATGTTTAGAGATGTGACCAGCATCTTACAGGATGCTGATGGCTTACAGCTTGCTATCGATTCCATGCAGAAAGCAGTAGAAGATTTGGATTTCGATGTAATTGCCGGTGCAGAGTCCAGAGGATTTATCTTCGGAACTCCACTTGCTTATAATTTACACAAACCATTCGTACTGATTCGTAAAAAAGGTAAATTGCCTTGCGAAACAGTTTCCATTGATTATGAACTGGAATATGGTACAGCTACCATTGAGATGCACAAAGATGCTATCAAACCTGGTCAGAAAGTATTAATCGTAGATGATTTAATCGCTACCGGCGGTACTACAGAAGCCATGATTAAATTAATCGAGTCTTTAGGCGGCGAAGTAGTAGGTATCAATGTAGTGATGGAACTTGCCGGATTAAAGGGCAGAGACCGTATCAAAGGATATCGTTTGGATTCCTGTATCACATACGAAGGAAAATAATTGGGATTTACGACAGAATATATGGGCAAAGGTAGAGTAGCTGGGTATGGAAGATAGAACTTTTCCACCAAAATCCAAAGTTGTGATCGATTATGGCAGGATAGAACCGATTAAGGAGTACCATACTCCTGATGATTTGTACCAGGAATTGATCACTACAGTAAGACAGTATCACCCCTCTGATGATATTTCACTTATCGAGCGGGCATACCGTCTTGCTTTTGATGCCCATGAGGGACAGCTACGTAAGTCCGGAGAGCCTTATATCATCCATCCTTTATGTGTGGCTATTATACTGGCCGAACTGGAGATGGATAAAGAGACCATTGCAGCAGGTCTTTTACATGATGTGGTAGAAGATACCATATACACCTATGAAGAAATCAAAGAGCAGTTTGGTGATGAAGTTGCTCTTTTGGTGGATGGCGTTACGAAATTGCAGAATTTCAACATGGGTGAAAGCGACGAAGAGGGAAAGCCGCAGCCTCCGGATAAACTGGAGATGCAGGCAGAGAATCTTCGTAAGATGTTCCTGGCTATGGCCAAGGATATCCGTGTCATTTTAATCAAACTGGCAGATAGACTGCACAACATGCGGACCCTGAAGTACCAGCCGGAAGAGAAGCAGCAGCGTATTGCCAGAGAGACTTTGGATATTTATTCTCCTATAGCGGACAGACTTGGTATTTCCAAAATCAAAGTAGAATTAGATGACTTATCTTTGAAGTATTTAGCGCCGGATGTCTATTATGATTTGGTGGATAAAATTGCCACCAGAAAGAGTGAACGTGAGGCGTATATCGCAGGTATCGTGCGTGAAGTTACGCTTCATATGCAAAATGCCGGCATCAAGGGTCAGGTAGATGGTCGTGTGAAGCATTTCTTTAGTATCTACAAGAAGATGAAGAATCAGCACAAGACCATCGATCAGATTTATGACTTGTTTGCCGTGCGTATCATCGTGGACACAGTGAAGGATTGCTATGCAGCTTTGGGTGTCATCCATGAAATGTATACGCCTATTCCCGGTAGATTCAAGGACTATATCGCTATGCCGAAGGCAAATATGTATCAGTCCTTACATACTACCTTGATCGGAGAAGGCGGCAAACCTTTTGAGATTCAGATTCGAACCTTCGAAATGCACCGTGCCGCTGAGTATGGTATCGCAGCCCATTGGAAGTACAAAGAAGCTTCTGATGGTAAGAAGTTAGGAAAAGACTCGGAAGAAGAGAAGATGGCTTGGCTACGCCAGATTTTGGAATGGCAGCAAGACACATCCAATAACAGGGAATTTATGGACTTATTGAAGAGCGACTTAGACTTGTTCTCCGATAATGTCTATTGCTTTACCCCTAGCGGTGAAGTAAAGAACCTGCCGTGGGGATCTACCCCTATTGATTTTGCCTATGCGGTACACTCTGCAGTGGGAAATCGTATGATTGGCGCCAGAGTAAACGGTAAGCTGGTAACCATCGATTATCAGATTCAGAATGGTGACCGCATCGAGATTCTGACCAGCCAGAACTCCAAGGGCCCTAGCAGGGACTGGCTTGCACTGGTAAAGAGTACCCAGGCAAAAAACAAAATCAACCAGTGGTTTAAGCAGGAATTAAAAGAAGATAATATCGTCAAAGGTAAGGAAATGATCAACGCTTATTGCAAAGCAAAAGCGGTGAATCTGCCGGAGCTGATGAAGCCGGAGTACCAAAAGGCGATTTTACAAAAATATGGATTCCATGATTGGGATTCTGTTATGGCTGCGGTAGGACATGGTGGTCTAAAAGAAGGCCAGATCATTAACCGTATGCAGGAGCTTTACGATAAAGACCATAAACGCGTCATGTCGGATGACGAGGTTATGGCTGCGGTAGAAGAGAGCGCTAAGAGCAAATCTTTAACCGTGCGTTCTAAGAACGGTATCGTGGTAAAAGGTGTACATGATGTAACGGTACACTTTAGTAAATGCTGTTCTCCTGTACCGGGAGATGAAATCGTAGGATTTGTCACCAGGGGACGAGGCATTTCAGTCCATCGAACAGATTGCGTGAATATCATCAATCTATCAGATGAGGATAGAGTACGTATCATCGAAGCAGAGTGGCAAGTACCGGAGGGAGAAGCAGATACCGGCCAGTACTTCTCTGACATTACCATATATGCCAATAACAGAAGTGGTTTGTTGGCAGATATTTCGAAGCTATTTACAGACAAAAAAATCGATATTTTATCCATTAACACCAGAACCAGCAAGCAGGGCATCGCAACGATGATGATTACCTTCTACGTATCCGGTAGAAATGAATTACAGGTGATGATAGAGCGCCTGCGAAGCGTTCCAAGCGTGTTAGACGTACAAAGAACCACAGGCTAAAGCCTGATACAGACTTACGGATTTGGAGGCAAATATGAGCTTAGAAATCGGTTATGTAACATTAGGTATGGCAGCAACCAATAGCTTTTTTGTACAAGGTAAAACAGAAGATGGAAAGGACCTGCAACAGGTCCTTTTCTTTGACCCTGCAGACAGGGGAGACTATCTGGTACAGAAGTTGCAGGAACATAATTTACAGGTAGCAGCTATTTTGCTAACCCATGGACATTACGACCATATTCTTGGGGTAGCTGCTATGCGGGAAAAGACCGGCGCAAAGGTGTATGCCTATGAGGGAGAAAAAGACCTTTTATCCAGTCCGAATCTGAATCTATCGGAGAGCATCGGGAGACCTTGCAGAGTGGAACCGGATGTGTGGCTGAAGGATGGTGAAATCTTTGAGCTGGCAGGTCTTTCCATTACCTGTATCGCCACGCCGGGACATACCAAGGGAAGCTGCTGCTACTATATTCCGGAACATAAAGTTTTGATGAGCGGAGATACCTTATTTCAGGAGTCGGTAGGACGTACCGATTTCCCAACAGGTAGCATGTCTGAAATCGTGCGCTCCATCCGGGAAAAACTTTTTGTATTGCCGGAAGATGTAACGGTATATCCGGGGCATGGGGATTTAACCAGCATCGGATACGAGAAAAAATACAATCCTTTTGTACAGGGAGAAATCCTGTAGAAAGAGAAGATAAGATAGAAAGAAGCATTATGCAATACTATATCGTACTATGTAACCAAAGCAAGTATATCTATGATATCCACGCCTTGGTATCTGCTTTTACCCCTGGATATGAGGTGAAGGTTTTAACAAAAGACAGCGTGATACGTAATCGTGAGATTCAAAAGGCAAGCCCATCTATGGAATTGGAATTAAACAAGGACAAGATGACTTGCCGTTTTCTTGCATCCACAAAAACCATAGGGGAAGGCTGGACAAAAGAAGATAGCCTTGTATCTATCCGAAAAGAAAATAGAATTCAGATTCAGAATGTAGAGGATCATGAATATAAGAATACTTTAAAACTATTTGTGTACGACTCTTTGTGTAAGTATCATGAAAAAGAACTTCCCTGGGGAGACCTGACCGGAATCAGACCTACGAAGATTCCTATGACCATGATGGAAGAAGGAAAAACCAAAGAAGAGATAGAAACTTTTCTAAAAGACGCACACAGAGTATCTGATGATAAAATAACACTTGCTATAGATATCGCAAAAAGAGAAAGCACCATCCTGGGAAAGACCCATGGAGTGGATGGCTACAGTATGTATATAGGAGTAGCTTTTTGCCCAACTACTTGCTTGTATTGTTCCTTCCCGTCCAATGCCAGCTTTGGAAAAGAAAAGGTCCTTGATCAGTATCTGGATTGTTTAGAAAGAGAAATCGATGATGTGGCAGATCAGATGTCCGGAAGACCTTGTGACAGCATCTACATTGGTGGCGGTACACCAACTACCTTCAGTGCAGAGCAGTTACAGAAGTTAATGGACAAAATTAAAAGTAAATTTAACATCCAAGAGCTACAGGAATTTACGGTAGAGGCCGGAAGACCGGACAGTTTAAATAGAGCGAAGCTGGAAGTTCTGAAAAAAGCAGGGGTTACTCGTATTTCCATTAATCCGCAGACTATGAAAGAAGAGACGCTTCGTTTGATTGGACGTGCTCATACGGTGCAGGAGACAAGAGATGCTTTTGCATTGGCCAGAGAAGTGGGCTTTGATAATATCAATATGGATGTGATTCTGGGATTACCGGGAGAGACCCTGGAGGATGTCAGATACACTTTAGAAGAAATCACTAAGATGGAGCCGGATAATCTAACGGTTCATTGTCTGGCTATCAAAAAAGGAAGCCGCATGCAACAATATGTGGCAGAAAAGGGCTTACCCGTCATGGAAGACATGGATCAGGCTGTAGAACTTGCTGCAGAATATGCGCAGAAAATGGGCTTGGTTCCATATTATTTATACAGACAGAAACACATGAGTGGTAATTTTGAAAATGTGGGATATGCAAAACCCGGTAAATTTGGGTTATATAACATTCTCATTATGGAGGAAATTCAGGATATTATCGCTTGCGGAGCGGGGGTCATTTCAAAACACGTCTATCCTTCCGGCAGAATCGAACGCTGTGAAAATGTAAAGGAAGTATCTGAATACCTGAACCGTGTAGAAGAGATGATTCAGCGAAAAAGAACACTTTGGGAACAATAAAAAAGTGGAAGACCTTTATAGGTCTTCCACACAGATTACTTGATTCCTGCCATGATTCTTTGCATAGTACATGGCTTTATCAGCGTCATTAATCGCTTGATGATAATCAGCTCCCAAGTACTTGCTTACGCCCACAGAAATAGTTACCTTTGGCGAGATGGAGGCAGAACCGGAAATAGAATTTCTGATTCTTTCACCGATTTGCATCGCCTCTTCTTTGGCAGCGTTTTGCAAAATCACAACGAATTCTTCACCACCCCATCGAAGACATAGGTCGTCCTCACGAATATTCTCTCTAATCTTACTGGAGATGGCAATCAAGATTTGGTCACCGGCTTCATGACCGTAAGTGTCATTGATTTTCTTGAAGAAATCCACGTCAATTAATAAAAACCAAATAGAGTCGGTGCTTTTAAAATTCAGTTTGGAAGTTCCGCTTTCCAAAATATCATCCAGAATATGTCTGTTGTATGCTTGCGTTAACTGGTCCGTGGTGGACATAGATGCAAGCTTTTTATTACTGAGGTAATGGTCCACATATGCATTTTCCAGAATCTTCAACAGTAGGAGTATGCCTACATAAATTGGAAGACCTAGTGTAATCATCATGGAGAAGTGCTCGTAGTGGATAAATAAGTTTGAAACCACGATGTCCAACAAAAGGATGGAATGCAAAATGGTATGCAGGTACATGGGAGCAGCTAATCCAAGGGAAAGAAATCCAAAGTGCATAACGATGAAGCCTTCTCTGGAAAAATCTCTGTTGGGCAAATAATAGATAGTCCAAATGGTACACCACATGCTTGCATGCATGACCAGGTATCCAATGATGGTATTTCCAAGGTAATCATGTCTAAAGTGATTGTATAGAAGGTAAAGCCCCATCGGTAAAAGTACAAAACATCTAGGGAACAATACCTCCCAGGCCATTCGACCGAAAATCTGACAGTCTGTTACAAAATAAGAAACTTCGGCTAAACAAATCAGGATGACAACCCAACGGAATACATCCTCGTAATAGTCAAACTTGGCTTGAAAGAATTGCTTACGCTCATTCTTTTCGATAGCAGCCGGGAAAAAAATACTCATAATAATTCCTCGTATTACATTCTTATTCCTATTATATCATACATGTTTCTAACAAAATAACCCAATAAAATATGCGGAAATTAT
>SVFQ01000019.1 GCA_015056765.1 Lachnospiraceae bacterium | reverse complement strand
CGATAAAATTGTCACAGGCCACTATGCCAGAGTTCGATTCAACGAGGAAAGTGGCAGATATGAGCTTTTAAAGGGCTTGGATGATACCAAAGACCAAAGCTATGTCCTATATTCCCTCACCCAGGAGCAGCTTGCCCATACAGACTTTCCTTTGGGAGACTATCCAAAGACGAAGGTGAGAGAAATCGCAGAGGCCAATGGCTTTATCAATGCCAGAAAGCATGACAGCCAGGATATATGCTTCGTGCCGGATGGTCACTATGACCGGTTTATTGAGGACTATGTAGGACATGAGCTTCCGAAAGGAAACTTTGTGGATGTGGACGGCAATGTGCTGGGGACCCACAAAGGCATCATCCACTACACCATTGGACAGCGTAAGGGCCTGGGGATTGCTGCGAAGGAGCCTTTGTATGTCAAGGAAATCCGCCCGGAGACCAATGAAGTGGTACTTTCCAATCATGAGGCCATCTTTAGTGACACCTTGCTGGCGGGAGACTTTAACTGGGTTTCCATTCCGGAGCCGACTAAGTCTATCCGTGTCATGGCCAAAGCCAGATACAAACATGTAGCCCAGCCGGCTACTGCCACGGTGAAAGGTGACAAGGTTGAAGTTGTCTTTGATGAGAAACAGCGTGCCATTACCAAAGGACAGGCAGTTGTGCTGTATGATGGAGACGTTGTTTTAGGCGGAGGAACCATCCTCTAAAATTTTTTTAGAAAAATTAAATATTCCTATTGACAAGGTAGGAATTATGAGATAATCTAATTCCAACGAAAACAGTAGGAGATAGAGAAATGCAGGAATTTGTACTGAGCAAATTTCATAAAATGATGTGTTGTCGAATGCAGGACTCCCAGGCATGGAATATGGCTGGCGCGTTCGTGTGTCCGGAAACGCGCTGATAGAGAATTATCCAAAAGGATTTTACGTATGCCATATGCCTGGGAGCCCAAAAAGCTTCCGGGCAATTTTATTATCCTGCATCTTCGATGCAGGATGTAGCCCCGCCCTTCGCGGAGCGAATCTAATGGCGGGGTATCCCGTAGAGCAAGAGGAAATAAAGAAAAAGCGAGGAAAACAACATGGGAAAGAAAACTTACAAAGACAGAGATTTGAAATTCGAGACATTACAGTTACACGTAGGACAGGAAAGCGCTGATCCGGTAACCGACGCAAGAGCAGTACCGATTTATCAGACTACCTCTTATGTCTTTCGCAACAGCCAGCATGCCGCTGACAGATTTGGCCTTCGGGACGCAGGTAATATCTACGGCAGACTTACCAATCCTACCCAGGATATTTTCGAACAGCGTATCGCAGCTTTGGAAGGCGGTGTGGCAGCGCTTGGGGTAGCCAGCGGTGCAGCAGCCATCACCTACGCTATTGAAAATCTGACCAAAGCCGGTGACCACATTGTGGCAGCAGAGAATATCTACGGCGGTACCTTTAATCTACTGCTTCATACCCTGCCTACCTACGGCGTCACCACCACTTTTGTGAATCCGGAAGATTTAAATGCCATTGAAGCAGCCATTCAGGAAAACACCAAAGCCGTATATATCGAGACCTTGGGAAATCCTAATTCTGATGTGGTAGACATTGAGAAGATTGCGGAAATCGCCCATAAACATAAGATTCCTCTGGTAGTAGATAATACCTTTGCGACACCTTACCTGGTTCGCCCTATCGAATACGGCGCAGATATCGTAGTACATTCCGCTACTAAGTTCATCGGAGGTCACGGTACCACCATTGGCGGTGTAATCATTGATAGTGGTAAATTCGACTGGAAAGCCAGCGGCAAGTTCCCGCTGCTGACAGACGGAGATCCAAGCTACCACGGGGTAAGCTTTACGGATGCAGTTGGACCTGCAGCTTATGTCACCAGAATCAGAGCGGTTCTTTTGCGTGATACCGGTGCTACATTATCCCCGATTTCAGCTTTTATTTTCCTGCAGGGACTTGAGACACTGTCCCTTCGTGTAGAACGTCATGTACAGAATGCGCTGAAAGTCGTAGAATATTTAAAGAATCATCCGCAGGTGGAAGCAGTACATCATCCGGCTATCTCTACAGACCCAAGACAGCAGGAACTGTACAAAAAGTACTTCCCAAATGGCGGCGGCTCTATCTTTACCTTTGAAATCAAAGGAGACGAAGAAAAGGCAAAAGCATTTATTGATGAATTGGAGCTCTTCTCCTTACTTGCCAATGTGGCAGACGTAAAGAGCTTAGTCATCCATCCGGCAAGCACCACCCACTCCCAGATGAGTGAGGAAGAATTAAAGGGTGCTTCCATTTATCCAAATACCATCAGATTATCCATCGGTACCGAGCATATCGATGATATCATCGAGGATTTGGAGCAAGCCTTCCAGGCAGTAAACGCATAACTGCGTTAAAAATATACGTGAGAGAATGAGACAAGGAGAACAGTAACATGGCAATTTACAAAAACGTAACAGAACTGATTGGTAACACCCCGATTTTAGAGCTTTCTAACATCGAGAAAAAAGAAGGCTTAGAAGCTACTCTTTTAGCTAAGCTGGAGTACTTCAATCCTGCAGGATCCGTAAAGGATAGAATTGCATGGGCCATCATTAAGGATGCTTTGGACAGCGGCAAACTGACCAAAGACTCTGTTATCATTGAGCCTACCAGCGGTAACACCGGTATCGGTTTATCTGCAGTAGCAGCATCTCTTGGCATCCGTACCATCATTGTAATGCCGGATACCATGAGCGTGGAAAGACGTAACCTGATGAAAGCATACGGTGCAGAACTGGTGCTGACAGATGGTGCTCAGGGTATGAAGGGCGCAATCGCCAAAGCGGATGAACTGGTAAAAGAAATTCCGGGCGGATTTATTCCGGGACAGTTTGTGAATCCGGTGAATCCAAAAGCCCACAGAGAAACTACAGGTCCTGAAATCTGGAAAGATACAGAAGGCAAAGTAGATATCTTTGTAGCAGGCGTAGGTACCGGCGGTACCATTACAGGTGTCGGCGAATACTTAAAGAGCCAGAATCCAAATGTAAAAGTAGTAGCAGTAGAGCCGGCCAGCTCCCCAGTATTATCCGATGGAAAAGCAGGCCCACACAAAATCCAGGGTATCGGTGCAGGCTTTGTGCCGGAAATCCTTAATACAGATGTCTATGACGAAATCATCAAAGTGGAAAATGAAGATGCTTTCGAAGCAGGCAGACTGGTAGGTAGAAGCGAAGGCGTTTTAGTAGGTATCTCCGCAGGTGCAGCTGTACATGCAGGTATCGAACTGGCAAAACGCCCTGAGAATAAAGGCAAGACCATCGTAGTACTGTTACCGGATACAGGAGATCGTTACCTTTCTACAGCACTGTTCTCCGAGTAACACAATTTAGGTACAACAGACACAATTACACAAATTCAGCTAAAAACAGGGAGTTTCGCTCCCTGTTTTTTCTTGTACTAGGGTTAATTATGAACAAATTATGAACGAACGGTAAACAAAAATAGACGAAGCCAACCTGTGCCTAACGTGAAAATTGCACAAAACCACCAACAATCCACTGCATATACTAGTAAAAAGCTACAAAAAGATTGTTAAAACATTATACAAACATCAAAAATTGTAGGAATTGTAGCGAAAATTCCGGATATGTATTGCAGTTTGCCCATAGGGGAAGTATACTCTTTTTTGTAATCGGGAATGACCCCGATACAAAATATAGTTATATATTTGAGGAGAAAAATTATGAGAAACAAATTAGCAGTATTAGTTATGGCAGCTGCTGTAGCAGCAACAATGATGGTTGGTTGTGGTTCTTCCGCAGACACAGCTGAAACTGTAGAAAGCACTGTAGCAGTAGAAACAGTTGTTGAAACTGAAGCTACTGAAACTGTTGCATCTGAAACAGTTGCATCTGAAACAGTTGAAACTGAAGCTACTGAAACAACAGAAGCTACTGAAACAACAGAAGCTACTGAGACAGAAGCTACTGAAACTGTAGAAACAGAAGCTACTGAAACAACAGACGCTGAATAATTATTATCGTCAAAACGATAATCCAAGGGATCCCCTGAAAAGGGGATCCTTTTTCGTTTTGATGATGCAGCCCCATTATTAAAATACATCAATTCTATTTTTCGTCAGATTTTTAAAATACATCATTGACAATCCCTACCGAACCAGTATAATTAAAACTAATTTAATCAGACACTACTTTAAACCGTTGAAGTGGAGATAACGGTGAAATGTGCGCTTACAGAGAACCGGGAATGGTGAGAGCCTGGTAGAAAGCAGTTCATCAAATGGACCACAGAGGGCATGAGGAAAGTCTCTTTGGAGATTAGTATTTCATGACGTAAGGCATACGTTAGTTGTCGGGAGTGTGTTGGCACTCTGCTAAGAGCATGGGAAACCATGAATCAAGGTGGCACCGCGGAACATCCGTCCTTGACTACAATTACGCAATTGTAGTCGAGGACTTTTTTGTTGTCCATCATCAGATAAGGAGGAGACACATGATTAAAGAAGCAATCAACACATTATCCAGAAAAGAAGATTTATCAGCAGAGGTCATGGAGGAAGTCATCCATGAAATCATGAGAGGAGAAGCACCGGAATCCCAGAAGGCAGCTTTTCTCACGGCCATGAGCATGAAGGGGGAAACCATCGAGGAGGTTACAGCGGCAGCCAGAGCTATGAGAAGCCATTGCGAGAGATTTTTAAATGACCAGGATGTATTGGAAATCGTAGGCACCGGCGGAGATGGATCCAATACCATCAACATTTCCACCATTTCTTCTTTGGTGGTTGCAGCAGCGGGAGTGCCGGTAGCCAAACACGGTAACCGTGCAGCCTCCAGCAAATGCGGTGCTGCAGATGTACTGGAAGCCTTAGGTGCCCAGATTGATTTAGCACCACAGTATAGTGAGACCATCTTAAAAGAATTGAATTTCTGTTTCCTGTTTGCCCAGACCTATCACAAGGCCATGCGTTTTGTGGGACCGGTCAGAAAAGAAATTGGCATTCGTACCATTTTTAATCTGTTAGGACCTTTGGCAAATCCGGCAGGTGCCAGCTTCCAGCTTCTTGGCGTGTATAGAGCAGACCTGGTAGAGCCCCTTGCACACGTACTGCATAACTTAGGGGTGAAGAGAGCCATGGTGGTATACGGGGAAGATGGCATGGATGAAATCTCCATGAGTGCGGACACCTTTGTATGTGAGTTCATCGGAGATGAGTTCAAAACCTATCATCTGAACCCGGAGACCTATGGATTCCGGAAATGCCGCAAAGAAGAGCTGGTAGGTGGAACCCCTGAGGAGAACGCCCAGATGGCCAGAGATATTTTGGACGGCGCAGCTGGTCCGAAGCGAGATGCGGTTTTGATGAATGCAGGTGCAGCCCTTCATGTGGCCCTGGGAACGATTTCCATCGAAGAAGGCATCAGCCTGGCAGAAGAAATGATTGACAGCGGTAAGGCAAAACAGAAACTGGAAGACTTCGTATCGGCTACAAAAGTAGCCATGGTAGGCTAAACCCATCGAAAGAATAGAAGAGGAAAACAATGAATATACTGGAGGAAATTGCAGGAAAAACCCGTATCCGTGTCGCAGAGCAGAAAGAGACAGTGAGCCTGGAAGCATTGCGACTCAAGGCACTTTCTCTTGCCCGGGAAGAGGAGATCCTGGACAAAAGCTTTGCAGCCGCGTTAAGAAAGCCCGGCATGTCTGCTATCTGCGAGGTGAAAAAAGCATCCCCATCCAAAGGCGTCATAGCAGAGCACTTCCCTTATGTGGAAATCGCGAAAGGCTATGAGGTGGCAGGGGCTTCAGCGATATCTGTACTGACAGAACCCTATTACTTTCAGGGAGACAGCCGCTATTTGGCGGAGATAAAAGAAGCGGTGACGGTGCCGCTTTTGAGAAAGGACTTTGTGGTAGATTCCTACCAAATCTATGAGGCCAAGTGCATTGGGGCTTCTGCGGTACTGCTGATATGCAGCATATTGGATGAGGAGACCTTACGCTGCTATATCCACATTGCGGAAAGCCTGAAAATGGATGCTTTGGTAGAAGCTCATGACGAAAAAGAAGTCCGTATGGCACTGAAGGCAGGTGCCTCTATCATCGGCGTCAATAACAGGGACCTAAAGACCTTTCAAGTGGATGTGAAAAACTCTTTACGATTACGGAAACTGGTACCTAGCTCCGTGCTTTTTGTCTCGGAAAGCGGCATTCGCACCAGGGAAGACGTAGAAAGGCTGGAAGAGGCTGGCGTAGATGGAGTACTCATAGGAGAAACCCTAATGCGGTCTGATTCCGTAAAGGAGACCTTACAAGGTCTGTTAGGAAAGGGGCAGCCCGGAAAAATCGCATGAAGCCATGTAAAGTAAAAATCTGCGGCATTCATTTGCCGGAGGAAATCCACATAATCAATAGCTTAGAACCTGACTACATAGGATTTGTCCTTGCTCCCAGCAAAAGACAAGTGACGGTAGAACAGGTCCGCAGTCTAAGTAAAAAAGTAAAACCCACCATCCCAAAGGTGGGAGTCTTTGTAAATCCGAAGATACCGGAAGCGGCAAACCTGCTGATAGAAGGAGTAATCGATATCATCCAACTCCATGGACAGGAGGACTTGGCGTATATCCACGACTTGAAATCCTATGTGGAAGCAAACACAGGCCCTCTGCAATATCCCTGGATCCTTAAGGCCATACGAATAGAACAGGCATCGGATGTGGATAAGGCGGCTTGTTTTGCTAAACAAGTGGATAAAAACTGCTTCAGATTATTGTTGGATGGAAAGAGCCCCGGTAGTGGCCAAAGTTTTGATTGGCAGCTTCTGAAAGGATTTCCGGAGGAATATCTGTTAGCAGGTGGACTGAGCCCGGAGAATGTAGCAAAGGCCATTGGGCTCCTTAACCCCATGGGAATCGATGTGAGCTCCGGGGTGGAGATGCCGCGAGAAGACCACCCGGGAGAAACCATCAAATCTGAGGAGAGAATCAAAGCGTTATATGAAGCCCTGGAAAAGGGAAAGACAGAATAGGAGAAAACATGAGCAAAGGAAGATTTGGACAACACGGAGGACAGTATATACCGGAGACTTTGATGAATGAAATCATTCACTTAGAAGAAGCCTACGAACACTATAAAAAGGATCCGGAGTTTTGCAACGAACTTGCCAAACTCTATGAGGAATATGCAGGAAGACCCAGCCTTCTCTACTATGCAGAGAACATGACAAAGGACCTTGGAGGAGCCAAAATCTACTTAAAAAGAGAAGATTTGAATCATACCGGCGCCCACAAAATCAACAATTGTCTGGGACAAGCACTGCTCGCAAAAAAGATGGGAAAAACAAGACTCATTGCAGAAACCGGTGCCGGCCAGCACGGCGTGGCTACCGCTACTGTGGCGGCTCTTTTAGGGATGGAATGTGAGATCTTTATGGGAAGAGTGGACACAGAACGACAGGCCCTGAATGTCTATCGTATGGAACTCTTGGGGGCTAAGGTACATCCGGTAGATTCCGGTACTGCTACCCTGAAAGATGCCGTAAATGAATGCATGAAGGAATGGGTCAGCAGAGTCAGTGATACCCATTATGTATTAGGGTCTGTTATGGGACCGCATCCATTTCCTACCATCGTGCGTGACTTTCAGAGCATTATCTCCAAAGAGGCCAGAAAGCAGATCTTGGAGAAAGAAGGAAAATTACCGGATGTGGTAATGGCCTGCGTAGGCGGCGGCAGCAATGCCATGGGTATGTTCTACGAATTCATTCCGGATGAAAGCGTCAGACTCATTGGATGTGAGGCTGCCGGTAAGGGCGTAGACACCGGAGAAACCGCAGCTACCATCGCCACCGGAAAACTAGGTATTTTCCACGGCATGAAGTCCTACTTCTGCCAGGATGAATACGGACAGATTGCGCCGGTATATTCCATTTCCGCAGGACTTGACTATCCCGGAATCGGACCGGAACATGCAAATCTCCATGATAGCGGCAGAGCGGATTATGTGGCCATTACCGACGACGAAGCGGTGGAGGCATTTCATTATATTGCCAGACAAGAAGGCATCGTGGCTGCCATTGAAAGCTCCCATGCCATTGCTCAGGTGATGAAACTTGCGCCTACCATGGACAAAGATCAGATTATTATTTGCTGCCTTTCCGGACGAGGTGATAAGGACGTGGCAGCCATTGCAAGATATCAGGGGGTACAATTATATGAATAGAATTCAAAATGCATTTGCAAATCATAAGGCATTTATTGCTTTTGTTACAGCAGGGGATCCCAGCATTGAAAAGACAGAGGAAACCATATTGGAGATGGCCCGCGCCGGGGCAGACCTTATCGAAATCGGCATCCCTTTTTCCGATCCTATCGCAGAAGGTAGCGTTATCCAGAATGCCAATGTAAGAGCCCTAAAGGGAGGCTGTACCACAGATAAAGTATTTGAGATGGTACAAAGACTCAGAGAAAAGACAGAGACGCCCTTTGTTTTCATGACATACGCCAATCTGGTGTTTGCCTATGGCTATGACAGATTCTTTGCAAGATGCGCCCAGGTAGGTGTGGACGGACTCATTTTGCCGGATGTGCCCTATGAGGAAAAGAAAGAAGTGACCTCTGTGGCAGATCAGTATGATGTCACCTTGATATCCATGATTGCCCCTACTTCCAAGGATAGAATCCGCATGATTGCTAGGGAAGCCAAAGGATTTATCTACCTGGTATCCTCTATGGGAGTTACCGGCATGCGAAGCACTATCACCACAGACTTGCAGGAAATCATCGATACCATAAGGACTGTAACGGATACGCCGGTAGCAGTAGGGTTTGGAATTCACACCAGAGAACAGGTGCTGGAGTACCAGAGCATGGCAGATGGTGTCATTGTAGGTAGCGGTATCGTGCGACTCTTGGAAGAATACAAAGAAAAAGCGCCTCTCCAGATAGCATCCTATGTAAAGGAACTAACGGGAAAAAGCGCTTAAAGATTAAATCCAGCCACCATCCATGGTAAAGATTTGCCCCGTGGTGTAAGCAGGAAGCTGGCAGACTCCGTAAATCATCTCTGCTGCTTCCTGGGCTGAAGCGATTCGGTTCATAGGTATTTCTTCTATGATAGCGTCTACCTCTTCCTTAGAGAACTCCCTATTCATCTCCGTGTCGATATAACCGAAGGCCACGGCGTTGACATTAATATGACTGGGGGCTACTTCTTTGGCTAAGGCTTTGGTGAAAGCATTGATGCCGCCTTTGGTAGCGGAGTAAGCCACTTCGCAGGAAGCACCTGCGTTGCCCCAGACAGAGGATACCGGAATGATATGCCCATGGCCGCGCTGAATCATACCCGGCAGCAGTCCTTTACAATAGTAGAAGAGGCTGCTGAGATTGACATTCACGATTTCCTGCCACTCAGCGACGCTCATATCCTGCAGGAGCCCCACTTTGGAGATACCGGCATTGGCGATAAAGATATCGATTTCCGGTAGACCGGCTGTAAAGGATAGTACTGCATCTGCATCGGATTGATCCACTACGTATGCGGAAGCCTTTATGGAATAGGAAGCGGATAAATCATCTGCTAAGTTTTTTAAATCTTCTATATTTTTTTTACAAGTCAGGATCAAATCATATCCTTTTTCTGCAAAAATCCGGGCCGAAGCCTTGCCAATTCCGCGGGAAGCACCGGTGATGAGAACAGTAGCCATTTCGCGCTCCTTGTCTTTTCTAAATCTAGTGTTTTTTTCAGTATAGCATTCCCTGGCCTACAATATCTATAAAATCATGTCATAATTTTTTCACAATTTTAAGATAGAATAACAAGAGTTTCAGAGTAATTTTTGAGAAAAAAGAGTTTCTAAAACGCCGTAGAGGCGCATAAAAGTTGACAAAGTGCATCATTCGGTGGTATAGTAATCCAAGATGTAACAAATTTGTAACAAATGAGTATGAACTCGAAAGAGGATAAGTATATGAGCAAAATAATCAAAAGGGGTATCTTGACAGCATTTGTAGCTGCTTGCACCATGACTGTCGGCATGCCGGTTTACGCCGCCACATTAAATGATGTATTGCCGGCGGCAGGTATGGGCTCTGTGATTTCCGAGGGTACCAGCCTCGTAGACATTTCTAAGAATGTCACCAGCAAAGCAAAAGCAACAGATGGTTTAAGCAAAAGCATTACAGAGATGAATGCTATGCTGCATCCTGTCTATTTTTCTAAGGAGCATGGCACCAGCGCCATTGCGGCCAGCGTGGTAAAGGACATTGTTCCCAGCGCAGAGACAGTACAGACTGCCCCTGCAGAAGAGGAGACTTTAGCAGCAGAGACTGCTATGGCTTCTGACAGCACACAGATTTTACAGGCATTGCAGACACAGGTTCTGCCAAATGCTACTACAAATGTAGATATTAGCCAGTTCTTCGGTGGACAGACCCAGATGATTTCCATTCCGGATAGTCAGATTACCACTGCTGAGATGACTACAGATCAGAATGGCAAAGAGATTATGGTTACCATGTCTCCTGCTGAGGCTGCAGTACTTGTGGCACAGTCTGTTATTGGTGGAGAAGAGAACTTCACAAATCTTGTAATTGCCCAGGTTGACAATTATGTAAATGTCAGAGATGCAGCCAGTGAAGATGGTAATGTAGTCGGTAAGTTATACAATAAATCCGTAGGTACCTTCCTTTCTCAGAAAGATGGTTGGTATGAAATTACCTCCGGTAATGTGACCGGATATGTAAAAGCAGAATTCGTAGTAACAGGTGCTGATGCAGTAGAGCTTGCTAAGACTGTAGGTACTCGTGTTGCGAAAGTAAATACTACTACTTTGAATGTACGTAATGATGCATCCATCGATGCTGAACTCATCGGTCAGGTACCGGAAGGTGAAGAAATCGTCGTTACAGACGAAAAAGATGGATGGGTTAAGGTCAACATCGAAGAGGGTGATGGCTGGGTAAACAAAGAATTTGTATCCCTGAAGACAGAATTCGTTCAGGCAGAGTCCAAAGCAGAAGAGGAAGCTCGTCTTGCTCGTGAAGCTGCAGAACGTGAGAAAGCACGTAAGGCATCTTCTAAATCTACCAGCAAACAGAGCAGTTCTTCCAAGTATAATTCTGCAAGCAGTTACATCCCTGCAGGATCCGGAAGCGCTACAGGTAATGCAGTTGCACAGTATGCACTGCAGTTCGTTGGTAACCCATATGTATATGGTGGTACCTCTCTGACAAACGGTGCAGACTGCTCCGGTTTCGTTATGAGTGTCTACAAGAACTTTGGTGTATCCTTACCGCACTCTTCCTCTGCAGACAGAGGCGTAGGCTCTACAGTTGGATCACTGGCTGAAGCACAGCCTGGCGATATCATCTGCTACAGCGGTCACGTAGGAATTTACATCGGTGGCGGACAGATTGTACACGCCTCCACAAGCCGTACCGGTATTATCACCGGTAACGCATCCTACCGTAACATTCTCGCCATCCGACGAATCTTTTAATCACACATCCCCTTGTCTCGCTCTCGCAGCCTGACAAGGGGATTTTTTTGCCCTTTCCCCAAAACGCCCGAAGGGGCCACAGGGCGTTTCGGAAAATCGCAAAAAAAGCGTCTTGTCAAGGGGCGTGAGAGCTGTGAAAGGGGCATGTGTGGATGTAAGATTGTGAGATATGACGAAAAAAAATTAAATTCTGACAATTTAATGTAATAAAGAGAATAGTCAAACGATGTTTATCCACAGAAATTTGAGGCGAATTTGTTTAAAAATGGACTTATACACGAAGTTATCCACAATGTCCACGGATTTTTTTAGGGGTTGAAAAGTTATCCACATGGGAAAATGGAATATTTGTTTTGTACATTTTTACCAAAATTTCTCTTTTTTTGTCTTTGTGGAAAAAATCTTATGGATTGATATAATAGTGCTATGAAGTGTAGAGGACTGATAAGGAATTGCATAATGATATCGCTTTTATGTCTCATGACTACGGTACTTTCCGGATGTTTGGAGACGGAACATATTACCAGCGTGAATCGAGAGGATGCGCTGATTGTATTTACCAGTCATCCTTCTGACATCCAGAATGCTGTTTTTAAGCAGTTTGAAAGAGAGTACGGTATTCATGTGGAGGCTCATTCCGGTGGTTCCAAGGAGATGCTTGATGAGTTTGCTTTGCTGACAGAGAGCGGCGAAGTGGACATCATGTTTGGTGGAGGCATCGAGCTTTTAGAGTCCTACAAGGGGTACTTCGAGCCCTACTATTCTAAGCATACCAGGTCTTTACAAAGTAGGTATCGATCCAAGAAGGGTGAGTGGACTCCTTTTACGGTTTTGCCGATTGTAATCGCTTATAATACAGATTTGGTGTCACCGGAAGAGGCGCCGTCCAGCTGGTCAGATCTTTTAGTTGAGAAGTGGCGTGGGGAGATTATTTTTGCCAGTCCCATCAGTTCCGGTACCAGCTATGCGATTTTATCAGGGCTAGAGCAGCTTTTTGGGGAAGATAGGGATGTGTTCATGCCTAAGTTTGCAGCCCAGCTAAGGGGAAAAGAAACTGCCGGTACTTCCAGTGTTTTAACGAAGTTGAAAAACAAAGATGGCAAGATTGCCATTTGTTTAGAGCAGATGGCTTTAAAGGAGATGGCAGCCGGTAGTCACATTGATATTGTGTATCCCACGGAAGGGGTCATTTGTGTGCCGGATGGGGTAGCTATTGCAAAGCATGCACCGCACTTAGAGAATGCGCAGAAATTCGTGGATTTCTGTGTAAGTAGGGACATGCAGCAGGTTTTGTCGGAGCAGTATTTCCGCAGGTCCATTCGAAAGGATTTAGAGGGAAATGGTGATTACCCAAGGGTATATCTCCTTCCTTTCGATATTTGGCAGGCCGGAAAAGAGGAAGACAGCTTCGTGTATGAATGGGAATGGGAGCTTGAAAAGCATAATTAGCAGAAAACATTAGGGGGGATGACATGAAGGTGTTTTTGGCAGAAGACGAATTTGTCGTCAGAGAAGGGATTAAGAACAATATTGATTGGAAGGGCCATGGCTACGAATTCTGCGGGGAAGCAGGAGATGGGGAGATGGCTTATTCCATGATTCAAAAAAGTCAACCGGATATCCTGATCGCGGATATCAAAATGCCCTTTATGGATGGGCTTTCTTTAAGCAGGTTAATCAAGTCTGAATTTCCGGCGATTGAGATTATTTTGCTCACCGGTTATGAAGAGTTTGCTTTTGCACAGGAAGCTATCCAAATCGGGGTTTCCAGATATTTATCTAAGCCCATTAGTGGCGATAATCTCCTAAAAGAAATCGATATTGTAGCAGAGAAAATCAGAGAGCGTGAAGAAGAGCGGTCTCTAGCCAGAAAATACGCTGCTGAAATGGAAGAACGTGAGCAGCTGGAAAAGCAGGAATTTTTCCGTAATCTGGTAACCGGCGAAAAGGAGCTTTCTGAAATCTTAGAGGATTCCAGAAAATTAAATATCGAGATTTCCGGTATGCAGTATAGCCTGCTGCTTTTGAAAGTATGGTCCAAGCGGCATGAAATCGGGGAGTACTCCGGCAGTGTACAAAAGGTGGTGCAGAAGATAGAAGAGGCAGCAAAGCAGTATGATGCGGTGCTGTTTGATATGCATTTAGAAGGTAAGGCGGTGCTCTTTAAAGGAGAATCAAAAGAAGCGGTAGAGCAGTCTGTTAAGGATTTTATCAAAGTCCTGAAGGCCATCTTTTACCCTATGCCCCAGCTGCGATACTTTGGTGGTATCAGCTCTGTGGTGGGCCGTATCACGGAGATTCCTCGCTGTTATCAGGAAGCAGGACGAGCCTATGCACATTTGTATCTGACTGAGGAGAATGGTTTCTTTTATGGAGATGACGTTACCACTACAGAATCTTCCGCAGGGGAAGGGGAGCAGGATATACGTGTTTCAGAAACCGGGGCCAAGCAGCTGGATCGTAGACAACTTTTGGAATTCTTAAGACGTGGGGAGTCGGTTGAGGTAAGCTTTTTCCTGGAGGAATTCTATAAGACCCTAGGTCCGAAAGCCATGCAGTCCAAGATGTTTCGGCAGTATGTGGCCATGGACCTGTATTTGGCAGCTTTGGACTTTGCCCAAAAGGAGCTGGAAGTCAAAGAGGGGGACCTTGATTTAGAGGAGCCTACATTTCGGATTTTGGCAGATGAAAAGTCTGCAAAGACCTACATGGAAACCATATTGCAAAGGGCCATTTCCATACGAGAAGAGCACGCCAAAAGCAAGTATCATGATGTGGTGCGCAGGGTGATTCTGTATATCGAAGAGCATTATGGAGAGGAGGAGCTGTCCTTAAATCAAGTGGCGAAAAGCGTAAACTTTTCTTCCAACCATTTAAGTGCCGTGTTTAGTCAGGAGACCGGTCAGCCCTTCATCAAGTATCTGACGGATTATCGCATGGAAAAGGCAAAGGATTTGCTGCGTCAGACCACGAAAAAGACCAATGAAATCGGGTCTTTGGTAGGATACAAGGATTCCCATTATTTTTCGTATTTATTTAAGAAAACCCAGGGGACTACCCCGACACAGTATAGAGGCTTAAAGGCAGGAGAGGAAGAGGCATGAAATTCCTTGGAAAAGTAAAAAGCAGGTTTTCTTCTTTAACCACCAAGATACGTATTTCCTATTTGGTGTTGCTGCTGCCGAATATCATTTTTATTCTGTTTGCTTTTTATAATCTCCAGTCCATCTCTGCCAGGTATGATGAGATGCTAAACTCTGTGGTACTGGCCAGCGAGTTCAGCTTGGACTTTAAAAATGATTTCGACTACGAGACCTATCTCTTGATTGTAGGTAATGTATCTCCGGAGGAAACAAATCTGCCTGTCCTTTTATCCGATGCCCGTCGCGTGGTAGAGAATCTAAAGGACTATACCTTTAATCAGGCCAATATGCGCCGTCTGGAAAGCGCAGAGAAGTATCTGAATAATCTGGAACAGTACACGGAGCACATCAAGGCCAACCTGCAGCGGGAGGATTGCTATGAAGATAACATCCTGATTTGGGAAAATGACGTGCAAATCGTAACAGGTCTGATTCAGGAGTCCATTAACGAATACATCTATTACGAGAATAAGCAGTTGCAGATTGCCCAGACAGAAAACAGGGCTATCTTAGTGAGGACCATCCAGCTGTCGGTCATCATTCTGGTGGTGGTGCTGGGGCTGATTTTTATCATCTCTTTGCTGGCCCCCATTTGGATTACAAGGCCCATCAAGAAGCAGGTCACCAGAGAGCAGAAAAGGCTTCGGAAAGCGGAACTGGATTTGCTGCAAGCCCAGATCAATCCGCACTTTTTGTATAACACCCTGGATGCCATCGTATGGTCTGCGGAAGCCGGCAATCAAAAACAGGTAGTCAGCATGGTAGGCTCTTTATCAGACTTTTTCCGCACCTCCCTAAATCGCGGAAAAGAGATTATCACCATTCGGGAGGAATTGCAGCACGTGCGAAGCTATCTGGAAATCCAGCAGATTCGTTATCAGGATATTTTAAGTTATGAGATTTCTGTTCCGGAGGATATCTTTGAGTACCGCATTCCGAAGATTACGCTGCAACCCCTGGTGGAAAACGCCCTCTATCACGGGATTAAGAACAGGCGCGGTGGCGGAAAGATTATCGTATCCGGAGAAAACAAAGAGGACTGCATCCTATTAAAAGTCATAGACGATGGCATGGGTATGACGAAGGAACGAAAGGCGGAAGTAGAGAGAGGCCTTCGGGAAGCTACGCCGGAAGAAAGCAGTATCTATGGCCTTTATAATATCAATGAGCGAATTCGCCTAACCTACGGCGGTTCCTACGGTATCTATCTGGAAAGTGAATTCGAAAAAGGTACCGTGGTGACAGTTCGTTTGCCAAAAATCTTAACCGAAATCGTAGAAAAATGAACCAAAATAAATTCTTCATAAAAAATTGCACTTCTTTCCCAAAAAAGTGCAATTTTTTTTATGCGCCTTTCTCCTAGAATAAAACTTGTAAGGGGATAGTCCTTTTACAGACAAGATTAGGAGGATGAAAAACAAATGAAGAGAAAAGTCGTAACAATGTTGGCAGCTAGTGCTATGGCACTTAGCTTAGTTGGATGCGGTGGCGCAGCACCTGCAGCAGAAGCACCTGCAGCAGAGGCAACTCCGGCAGCAGAAGAAGCAGCACCTGCAGAAGAAGCAGCTCCTGCTGAAGCAGAAGCACCTGCAGCTAGCGGTGAACTGATTAAAGTAGGTATCATCAACAACGATCCTAACGAATCCGGTTATCGTACAGCAAACGACGCTGACCTGAAAAAAATGTTCTGTGAAGAAAACGGCTATGACGCTTCCTTCGCATACAGCTTAAAGAATGATGAGCAGATTCAGTTCGCTCAGAACTTCATTCAGGACGAAGTAGATTACTTACTTCTTTCCGCAGCTGATACAGCAGGTTGGGATTCTGTATTGAAAGATGCTCAGGATGCCGGCGTAAAAGTTATTCTTTTCGATAGAACCATCGATGCTGATCCAAGCTTATATGAAGCTTCCATCGTATCTGATATGGCAAAAGAAGGCCAGACTGCAGTAGATTGGCTTGCTAGCCAGGGCCTTGATAAAGTAAACGTAATTCACATTCAGGGTGTTATGGGCTCCGCTGCTCAGCAGGGACGTTCCGGTGCACTGGATGAAAAAGTAGCAGCAGAAGACAACTGGAATATCGTAAAACAGCAGACAGCTGAATGGAACGCTGAAAAAGCACAGCAGATCGTACAGTCTGTAATCGATGCAGGTACAGAATTCAACGTAATCTACGCTGAAAACGACGATATGGCAAAAGGTGCTGTAGCAGCTCTTGATGCAGCTGGTATCTCCCACGGTGTAGGCAAAGACGTCATCGTTATGGGCTTTGACTGCAACAAATGGGCTCTGGAAGAACTGCTTGCACAGAACTGGAACTATGATGGCCAGTGCAACCCATTCCAGGCTAGCTACATTGATGAAATCATCAAAACATTAGAAAGTGGCGGAACACTCTCTGAGAAGACAGTCATCATGATTGAAAAAGGCTTTGATGCTTCTACAATCACACAGGCAGATGTGGATGAATTCGGTATCTAATCCGTAGACATTCCCTAGACGTAAAAGAACTTAGTAGGCGGTGCGGCTTCGTTCAAAAGACGACCGCATCGCCTTTTATGAGTAAAGAAAACGAGGTAAAGCGATGGAAGAAAATCGTGTACTGGAGATGCGAGACATCGATAAAGTATTCCCCGGGGTACGAGCATTACAGGGGGTGGATTTCAATCTGAATAAGGGCGAAATCCATGCGCTGATGGGGGAAAACGGTGCAGGAAAATCTACACTGATTAAGGTTCTCACCGGCGTTTACGCAAAGGACGGTGGAACCATCAGCTTAAGTGGACAGGGAGAAGTGCAAATACACTCCCCGCAGGATGCACAGAGGTTGGGTATCAGTACAGTGTATCAGGAAATCACTCTGTGTCCGAATCTGACCGTGGCAGAGAATCTTTTTATCGGACGAGAAAAAGGTGCTTTTACCAATTGGAAAGAGCGTAATCGTGCGGCAGATGAACTTTTAAAGAAATTAGACATTCCGGCTAAAGCCACCATGCAGTTATCCAACTGTTCCATAGCAGTGCAGCAGATGGTAGCCATAGCAAGAGCTGTGGATATGGAATGTAAGGTCCTCATATTGGACGAGCCTACTTCCTCGTTGGATGAGCAGGAAGTGGAAAAACTCTTTGGCTTTATGCGAGAACTGAAAGCCACAGGCGTTGGTATTATCTTTGTTACACACTTTTTAGACCAGGTGTATGAGGTATGCGATAAAATCACAGTACTTCGAGATGGACAGCTGGTTGGAGAGTACGAAATCAAAGACCTTCCCAGAGTACAACTGGTAGCCAAGATGCTTGGTAAGGAGATGGATGACCTATCCGATATCAAAGGAGAACAAGGGGCATATACCGGTGAAGACAAGGAAGAAAGAGTCTTTGAGGCTACTGGTTTGCAGAGCGATGCCGGTATCGAGCCTTTTGATTTCTACATCAAGAAAGGTGAAGTAAATGGCTTTACCGGACTTCTTGGTTCCGGCCGAAGCGAATGCGTTAGAGCCATCTTTGGCGCAGACCGTGTTCTAAAAGGAGAGAAAAAAATACATGGCAAGACGGTGAATATCACAAAGCCGAGAGAAGCGATGAAAAACGGCATTGCTTATCTGCCGGAAGATCGTAAGGTAGATGGTATCATCGGAGATTTGTCTGTTCGAGATAATATTATTTTGGCATTGCAGGTGCTGACCGGTTTCTTCAAACCTTTCTCCAAAGCAAAAGCCTATGCCTTTGCAGATGAGTATATCAAGAAATTGAACATCAAAACTGCTTCTGCAGATACCCCGATTAAATCTTTGTCCGGTGGTAATCAGCAGAAAGTAATCCTGGCCAGATGGCTTTTGATGCACCCGGAATATCTGATTTTGGATGAGCCTACCAGAGGTATCGACGTAGGTACAAAGGTAGATATTCAGAAGCTGGTTTTGGAACTGGCAAGCGAAGGTATGAGTGTAACCTTTATCTCCTCTGAGACAGACGAAATGCTGAGAACCTGCTCCAGACTCATGGTGATGAGAGACCGGAAGGTGGTAGGTGAGCTGACCGGCGATGACCTGACTCAGAGCAAGATTATGAGTACCATTGCGGGGGAGAAGTGACATGAGTAATAGCAAAAGTAAAATCAGTTTATGGAGAAGACTGGTGTCCAATCAGATGTTTATTCCGATTTTGGCCCTGGTACTTCTTGCAGTGATTAATCTAATTGTAGATCCCGGCTTTTTCAAAGTCACATTGGGACTAAATAATGCCGGAAACCCGGTTTTGTCCGGATATCTCATTACCATTTTAGACTACGGCTCTGAGCTGGCTATTTTGGCAATCGGCATGACACTTGTTACAGCAGCTACCGGAGGACAGGATATCTCCGTGGGCGCCACCATAGCCATTGCCGGATCTGCTATGCTTCACGTGTTGTGCGGTGGTGTATCCAGACCGGATCACATTGCTACACCCATTTGGGTAGCTTTCCTGGTGGCTTGTCTGGTGGGTATGCTGTGCGGCGCCTTCAATGGCGTATTGGTTGCGATTTTCAAAATCCAGCCTATGATTGCTACCTTGATTCTTTTTACAGCAGGACGTTCCATCGCTGCCTGGATCAATAATAATGAGCTTCCTATCGTACCGGATCCGAAGTTCGGATATTATGGTGGTTTCATTCCGGGTATTCCCATTCCCACTACAGTATTTATCGTAGCCATCTGTATTGTGGTGATTGCCCTGATTTTGAAATTCACCAATCTGGGCCTGTATACCCAGGCGGTAGGTATCAATGAGAAATCATCCAGATTGAATGGTATCAACCCAACAGCCATGAAGATTCTGACCTTTGTCATCTTAGGACTTTGCGTAGCAGTAGCAGCCTTGATTAAGGTAAGCCGTCTTTCTACCATTAACTACTCCGTTATCGCAAAGGATATCGAAATGGATGCCATCCTGGCAGTAGCCCTTGGCGGAAATTCTTTATCCGGCGGTAAGTTTAACATGTGGGCTTCCATCCTTGGAGCCTATGTAATCCAGTTCCTTACTACGACTCTTTATAAGTTCGATGTGCAGTCTGACGCACTGGCAGCTTACAAAGCAGTAGTTGTTATCCTTCTGGTAGTCTTCTCCGCACCAAAGGTACGTGAGACCCTATCAGCAGGTACGAAGAAAATCTTTACACGAAAGGAGGCAGCATAATGAAAAAAGAAAAGCAAAGCATTTTTATGAAAGCAAGTGATACAAATTTGCTGCTGGCCATTACCATCGTGATTTTCTTCCTGATGTATTTGGGTGCCATCCTCTTTATCAAGGGAGGATTTACCAAACCCCAGATGTTCTTTAACATTCTAAACGCCAATGCATCCCTGATTATCACCGCTTGCGGTATGAGTCTTGTTATGATTACCGGCGGAATTGATATTTCCGTAGGTGGTGTAGTCGCATTGGTGTCCATGTGCTGTGCCGTGCATCTGGATTATAAAGGTGGTAGTATTTTTGGTTCCGTATTGATAGCCATCGGTATCGGTGTGGCTTACGGCCTGGTACAGGGCTTCCTGGTAGCGTACCTGGAGATACAGCCTTTTATCGTGTCTTTGGCCGGTATGTTCTTTGCAAGAGGCATGACCACTATTGTCAATACAGCGCCTTTCAACGTAGCCAATGAAGAGTTTAACGCACTGAAAAATGCGAGAATTTACGTGCCTGGTATGGGTACCGTGAATAAAAAAGGAATCTACGTACCGGCTTATGTAGAAATCGGTGTTATCGTAGCGATTCTAATCGTAATTCTGATGTTTGTGCTGCTTCGCTGGTGCAAACTTGGACGTAACTTCTATGCAGTAGGCGGTAATGCACAGTCTGCTTTGATGTTAGGTATCAATGTGAAACGTACGAAATTCTTATCTCACCTGATTTGTTCTACTTTAGCAGGAATCGGTGGATACGTATACTTCCTCCATGTAGGCTCCGGTGCAGCCAGCCATGCCATGGGTATGGAAATGAATGCTATCGCTAGCTCCATCATTGGTGGTACAATGCTAACAGGTGGTGTGGGAAATATCATCGGTACACTCTTTGGTGTTCTTTCCCTCAGCACGATTCAGAACATCGTAGCATCAGCCGGTTTGGACCAGGCGTGGTGGACAGGTATCACCATTGCAGCAATGCTGTGTCTCTTCCTTGTGATTCAGAGTATTGTTATGGCCCAAAAAAAACGTGCGCTGAAATAAAACCTGTAGGTAGTGTATCGTGATGAAGAAGGCAAACAGAGTAAAAAAAGTTATAGGAGTACTGCTTCTGCAGCTGGCCCTTTTGGCCGGCTGCGGCAGCAGTACTTTGTCTGTTTCAGAGACGGATTCTCTGGAGGCAGAGACCGCAGAAGAAGGCCAGGGCATAGTGGTAGGCTTTTCCCAGTTAGGAGCAGAGTCTGACTGGCGCAGCGCCAATACAGCATCCATGCTGGATGCCTTTACTCAGGATAAAGGCTATACCCTGATTTATAAAAACGGACAGCAAAAACAGTCCAATCAGATTACCGCTATTCGTACTTTTATTCAGCAGGATGTGGATTACATTTTACTGGCGCCTGCTACAGAAAGTGGCTGGGAGTCTGTTTTACAGGAAGCCAAAGAGGCAAAGATTCCTGTGATTTTGGTGGATCGAAGAGTAGAGGTGGTGGACGACAGTCTCTATACCTGTTGGATTGGTTCTGATTTTGAACTGGAAGCAAAGAAAATGGCAGCATGGCTAAAGGCTTATACGGAAGTAAATCGGATTCAGCCGGAAGAGATTCATGTGGTAAATATCCAGGGAACCATCGGCTCTACAGCCCAGATTGGACGAAGCAGGGGCCTTAGAAATGCTGCATTGGAAAATGGCTGGGATTTAATGGAAGAAATCAGCGGTGATTTCACGGAAACCAAAGGACGAGAAGTTATGGCAGCGCTCCTGAAGCGCTTTGACAATATCAATGTGGTGTACTGTGAGAATGATAATGAGGCCATGGGTGCCATCGATGCGCTGGAAAGCGCAGGAAAAAAAGTGGGCTCCAATCTGGCGGCAGGAGAAGTCATGGTGGTGAGCTTTGATGGCGTCAATGAAGAAGCCAAAGAACTGGCACGCACCGGTAAGATTTCCTGCATAGCAGAATGTAACCCACTGCATGGCCCCCGGGTAGAAGCTATCGTAACGCAATTGCAGGCAGGACAACGCCCTGACAAGTACAACTACGTAGATGAAAAGCTCTACAGCGCCTATTTGCCGATTCAATCTATCGAAGTAGACGGTCAGACTTATGAAATCGTAAGACCATAGCTTGCGATGTATTCGGTATCTTCAGGTAATGCAAGACCCGGATCCGCTATGGTGAAGACAGGGGATAAGCCATCGGCTTTTGCCTGCTCTTCGAAGTGATAGAGAGCGATGCCCATATCGATTTTCTGTAAATCTCCTGTGGTTTCGCTCATAAAACCTTTGGTGTGCTTCTCATAGAAGTGCACCATATTATCTCTTAGGACACATCTCCAAGGTTGCTTATTTACGGCAGATGGAGCTAACTGTACGGCATGCAATGCTTGATAGAGGCCTATTAGTTTGGCTTCCTCTTCTGTATAAGGAGTCTGAAAATCAGCCTGATAAAATAGTTCTGAAAAGTCTATACGGGAGTCAGCTTTGACCCCTTTTCTCATGAGCCCTTCTTTGAGGCTCATTTTTTTTGCAGGAACCCCAAGAGGTGACATGCAAGGCATGATTTCGCCCTCGGCCAAATTAGAGGCTTTCTCAAAGCCTGCGCGATTCATGGTGCCGCCAATCCATACGGAGCCTAGCCCCATGTCCTGAGCAAACATAAGGAATTTTTCGAAACTGTATCCATAGGCTTCTTCTGCATGGTCCGCCTTGGTGATCTTTGCTGTGACGTAGCATGGAACCCCTGCCAGTACAGGACTGGTCAGTTCCTTGTTATCCGGGGAAAGGAAAGTAAAAGTAACCGGTAGGTTATAAGGATTACCTGTTTCCTTTGTGAAGCTCTTTAATGCCTGCATCTGAACATCTGACAGTGCTTCCCCATCGAAGGTACGTACGCTGCGACGTGCTTTTACATTTTCATAAAAAGTACTCATTTCTCGTCCTTTCTACAATGATTTCATGATAGTTTGTTTGTGCATTTATTTTCAAGTTCACTATACTTCAATTCAACATATATATCAAGCACAATTTAATGATATGCAACCCAACGTGCCTTGTCTTGCTGGATGATAATATTTCTGAAAATTTTATATTTCAGAAGGAAAATGACTGAAAAATATGATATAATAACAACAAGTAAAAGCAAAACCTTTTACTAATATTTACTCCTAAGGAGGACCTTGACATGAAAATAAACATTACTGGTAAGAACATCGAAATGACAGAAGGCTTAAAGGCCGCAGTAGAGGAGAAAATCGGAAAACTAGATAAGTATTTTGCACCTGATACCATCGCAAAAGTAACCCTTAGTGTAGAAAAAGAAAGACAGAAAATAGAAGTCACAATCCCGGTAAAAGGAAACATCATCCGTTCTGAACAAGTCAGCGACGATATGTATGTATCCATCGATCTCGTACAGGAGGTAATCGAGAGACAACTTAAAAAATACAAAAATAAAATCATCGACAAACAGCAGAATGCAGTATCCTTCAGTAAAGCATTCGTAGAAAAAGAGTACGACGACGATGAAGAAATCAAAATCGTCCGTACCAAACGCTTCGACATCAAACCGATGTATCCGGAAGATGCTTGCGTACAGATGGAACTATTAGGACATGATTTCTTCGTATTCTGCAATGCAGAAACCGACCAGGTTAACGTAGTCTACAAACGTAAAGGCCATACTTACGGACTCATTGAACCGGAAGATTAAAACTAATCAGATAAATAAGAAAGAGAAAGCCTCGGGCAACGCCCGAGGCTTTTGTAGTATTTTTCTAGATATGCAAGAACCATTTCTCTCCGTGGTAATAAACTTCAAGAGTTTTGGTTTCGATCATTGATTACCTCCTGAATATTGCTATAGATTGGCTGCTCGAACAAGGAGTTTATCTCAGATACCACACCTAATTCCATAGTTAGTTTTACAAAGGATTCTAAAGAAATCTGTCCTGTTTTCTCGAATTTTCGAAGGGTTGCATAACTGACGTTGCTTCTAGCAGCCAATTGTTCTTGCGTGATATTCTTTCGTTTGCGAATGTTCCGCATTTTCAATGCTAGTTTCAGACAAATATCGGATGGCCCATCCCAGATATAATCCATATCTCAATATCCTCCTATTACTGCTACTATAATAGCAAAAATGTGGCAAAATGACAAGAAATCGCCGCTATAGTAGCAATTCTAATATATATGGGCTGGATTAATACATTGCATATATAACCCGGCTAATGTATAATGTATATACATTAAGTAACGAAGGAGGAGTATCATGGATCAGGTCGCACTTAGAGCTTGGGGAAATAGCCAGGGAATCAGAATTCCAAAGCATATACTGGATCAATTGCAGCTTGAAGTATCAGATAGTCTAGATATCATGGTGCAGGGTGATGCAATTGTTTTAAGAAAAGCATTTAAACATCGATCTTTTGAAGAAAGACTAGCTGCATATAATGGTGAAATCTCTATTTGCGAATTTGATTGGGGTGAACCAATGGGCAAAGAGGAGTTATGACAAATTTTTTTCAAGGAGATATTATTAAAATCGCGGGCTTTGATAAGAGAAAGTTTGTGATTATCAGTAAGAATGCGTTTATCCGTGCAACGGGAGTCTTTCATGTATGCCCGCTACTAAAAGAAAAAAATGATGGTCCGCTCCATATCATTGTTCTTGATAATGAGACGAATACATCAGGGACAGCAATCTGCGAGCAGGTTAAATTGATAGATCCTGCAGCTAGGGCATGCTCAAAGATAGGAAGGATTCGATACGACGATATCATGGAAGTGTCAGATGCGATTCAAGGCATGTTTGAATATGATTAATTAGAATTATTGATAGATCATAAATAAAAAGGAAGCAGCTGGGCTGCTTCCTTTTTATTTACGATTATGCTTTTCATTTTTCGCGATGTACATATTATCATCCATTGCTTTATAGAAAGTATCAGAGGTATCCTTGCCCGGATGATACAAGGCGTATCCCATGGAAAAAGACAGGTGGTAAGGCGCGCCGGAGGTTTGATTGAAGTTCTCCTGTGCTTTTCTTAGATTCTCCATGACTCCTAAGATTTCATCTTCGTTGCTTTTCTTTATGATAATGATGAATTCGTCTCCGGCAAAACGAAGAATCACAGACCGCTCAGGCTTGCAGGCAAGCAGAATCTGTGCCATGGCCTTCAGGGCATCATCTCCTACGGAGTGACCATAGGTGTCGTTGATTTGCTTGAAGTCATCCACGTCTATCATGATACCACCAAGCACAGATTTTGTATGCTTGGAAGCGGCTTCAAACTGATAATCCAGATAAGCTCTGTTGTAGAGGCCGGTCAAAGGATCCAGATAAGAAAACTCGTTTTGTAATGCCATGTAGATGGCGGTGATTCCGATGGAAAGAGAAATCCAGATCAAGGACAGGCCATATACACAAGCCTGGATGGTACAACCAAAGAGAATCGGTCCCATCATCAAGTACATCGGGAAGAAACGTACCTTCCCGTAGCGTTGTTCGAACCGGATCTTCGTGAACACACTGTATATTAGATACAATAAATCCACTATGTAATAGCCATAATTCAGCGGAAGCCTGTGATAGACATTGCTTGCATCAATATAAAAGATGAGGGGATACACTACGTTTACCAGAGCTATGATGACTAAAAGAATAGCCGGTATAAACACGTAGGTATACATTTTTTTGATACGATCCAAACTGCGATAGAATTTGTAATCACAGTACAGGCACCAGGAAGCAACGAAAATAGGATTGGAAATAAAACAGAACGTGTTGGCAGCCATATTGACAAACATCGGAAGTGCGCCGGGCTTTCCGTCATAATAAAAGGCAAAAAAATCCACCGCGCAACTGATCATGGTCAAGATGGCTATTTTAGAAAATAGTTGTAGTTCAAAACTCCTGCCGCTTCTTCTGACGCGACTACTGATTAGCATACAAAGCAACAACACAAAGCCGGTAAGGTCATTGGCTGCTACAGCTACTAGATTCATGTGGGCCCCTCACTTGGTACGACATTGATACTTTTATTATACCATTTTCTGCCTAGAATTAATCCTTTATTTATAGAAGTTAAATTTGAGGGAATTTCTATAAAAAATTTCTTAAAAAACAGATAGCTTCGTATAACTTTACTAAATTGTATGGTATAGTCAGTTTAGCATTTGTTTAGATTGCTAAAAAATCTGAAATTCTTCAGTCATCAACGTATCATCTGGTTGAGACATAATTCCTTAAAAATAAAACTAAATGATAGATTCAGTGACATAGTATGGAGGGACACTATGGACGAGAAGAGTAGAAAGACATCATTGAAAGTAATGATGATTGGTTTGGTTGCCGCATCTCTAGTGGTAGTCGGGTTAGCCGCGACTATTGTGGGTGCCACCAATCTAAGACGAGGCATGGAAGATGAAGTGGAAACAGGCGTCATGGCAGCTTGTATTTCTTACGCTCAGGTTTTGAATTATACCAGAGAACACATCGATAAAGATGCGACTTTGGAAGCAGATATGTCTAAAGAAACAGGATATGACTATACCTTCTTTTTAGGAGATACCAGAGAACGTTCCAGTATTCCTGGGGTGGTAGGCACCAAAGCCGGTGATGCAGTGATTCAGCACGTTATCAATGGCAAACAGGCTTATCAGGCGCAAAACGTCGTAATCAATGGAGAAAAGTACTATGTAGCCTACGAACCACTAGAAGATGAAAACGGCGTTTATGGTATGGCTTTTGTAGGTAAGAAAAAAGTAGAAATTACGGCTTATATCAGCAAGAGAGTTGCATGGACCGTGACAATTGCCTTTGCCATCGTAATTGCTTTTACCACATTGGCAGTACTTTATGTACTGAAAATCGTGGAGGCAATCGATGAAAATGTGAGAGCGGTTCGCCAAATGGCCACCGGTGATTTGGACATTCACTTATCGGAAAAGGTAACCGGCAGGACGGATGAACTTGGAGAAATGTCAAAAGCCCTATTTAATATGGCTGAAAAAGTAAGAAGCGTAATTGGAAATGCACGATTATCATCTAGAGAAGTAGATGATTCTGCCGGATATCTATCCGATACTGCAGCGTCTATTACCGAAACTGCGGAAAACGTTACCATGGCAGTTGGTCAGGTAGCAACCGGTGCTTCCAGCCAGGCGGACTCTTTACAGAATGCGGTAGAATGCGTTACAGAAATCAATGATGCAGTGCAGATGATTACAGATAATGCAGAAGAAATGCAGAAACTTGCTGACTCCATGCAAGAAAATTCCACCATGAGCCAGGAGAAACTGACAGAACTTCGTACATCCACCAGAGAAAGTATTAAGGCCATCGAAGGCATCGTAGAACTAATCGGCAATACAAATACAGCGGTAACTACCATTAGCGAGGCAGTTTCCATTATCGACGCCATCGCTGCACAGACAAACCTTCTTTCTCTGAACGCCAGCATTGAAGCGGCCAGAGCCGGGGAAGCAGGCAAAGGCTTTGCGGTAGTAGCTGACGAAATCAGACAACTTGCAGATCAGTCCGCAGAGGCAGCACAGAATATCCAGCAGGCCATGAAGGGGCTTTCTGCAGACTCCAATAAGACCATGGAAGAGGCCGGCAGCGTACAGGAGACCATGAGTAACCAGCGCTCTACCATCCATAGAACCATCGAACAGGTAGATAGTCTGATTACAGATATCAATAAGTCCATCGCCCTTACAAAGGATATTGTAGAGAATGTGGACAAAACAGAAAAAGCAAGTATGGTGATCTCCGATACCATCACCAATCTTTCTTCTATATCGGAAGAAAACGCTGCTAGTTCCGAAGAAACCAGAGCTTCCATGCAGAATCTTTCCGATACCATGACCAAGCTCTTGGAACGAGCTACGGGACTCAATAGTATCGCTGATGATTTAGAGCAAGAAATGGCGTTCTTCGTATAGAGAACGTTTCAGAGAAAGGCCGGTGCGTAGGTGCCTACGCATCGGTTTTTTTGAAGAAATTTCGGAGAACACATTGCAAAAGAAATGCCCCTATGGTAGAATTAAACTTGCAATGACAAAAAAATAACAATCTTTTCCAAACGCCGTAAATACGCGGTTTGGACGGGTTGTCAAGATGGTCATATAAATAAGGAGGATTTCAAAAAATGGCAGGTAAAGTAGTTTTAGCTGGTGCATGTCGTACAGCAATCGGTAAGATGGGCGGAGCTCTTTCCACAGTTCCGGCAACCGAACTTGGTTCCATCGTTATCAAAGAAGCATTAAACAGAGCAGGTGTTAAGCCAGAGCAGGTTGATCACGTATACATGGGTTGTGTAATCCAGGCTGGTCAGGGTCAGAACGTAGCTCGTCAGGCTTCCATCAAAGCAGGTCTTCCTGTAGAAGTTCCTGCAGTTACCGTAAACGTAGTATGTGGTTCCGGTTTGAACTGTGTCAATATGGCAGCTCAGATGATCAAAGCTGGTGATGCTGATATCGTAGTAGCAGGTGGTATGGAAAATATGTCCCTTGCACCATACGCAGCTATGAATGCTCGTTTTGGTTATCGTATGAATAATGGTACCCTGGTAGATACCATGGTAAATGATGCATTATGGGATGCTTTCAATCACTATCACATGATGATTACAGCAGAGAACGTAGCAGAACAGTGGCACTTAACTCGTGAAGAGCTGGATGCTTTCGCAGCAGAAAGCCAGCAGAAATGCGAGAAAGCTATGGCTGAAGGCAAATTCAAAGATGAAATCGTTCCTGTTGAAGTAAAAACCAAAAAACAGACAATCGTAGTAGATACAGATGAAGGTCCTCGTCCTGGTACAACAGCAGAGAGCCTTTCCGCTCTGAAATGCTGCTCCGGTAAGAAAGAAGGCGGCGTAGTTACCGCTGGTAATGCTTCCGGTATCAATGATGGTGCAGCAGCAGTTGTCGTTATGAGCGAAGAAAAAGCAAAAGAGCTTGGTGTAAAACCTATGGCTACTTTCGTAGCTGGTGCACTTGGCGGTGTAGATCCTTCTATCATGGGTGTAGGCCCTGTAGCAGCTACAAAGAAAGTTATGGCAAAAGCTGGCCTTACAGTAGCTGATATGGACTTAATCGAAGCAAACGAAGCATTCGCAGCACAGTCTGTTGCAGTAGCAAAAGAACTTGGCTTCGATCCTGCTAAGTTAAATGTAAATGGTGGCGCAATTGCACTTGGACATCCTGTTGGAGCAAGTGGTTGCCGTATCCTTGTTACTCTGCTTCACGAGATGCAGAGAAGAGATGCAAAGAAAGGTCTTGCTACCCTTTGCATCGGCGGTGGTATGGGTTGTGCTACTATCGTTGAAAGAGACTAATCTAGTACATCTTTTATAGAAATGACCGAGGGCATTTATGCTCTCGGGATTTTCTGCGTTTATATTGTTAAAATTTTATCGGAAACGATTTTGCAAAATCTGGTTTCCGGATAATTCAAATAGGAGAAAGATATGAGCTTTGTTTTATACGAACAGGACGGCGCAGTAGGCGTTGTCACAATTAACAAACCACAGTCTTTGAACGCATTGGATTCTGCAGTTCTGGACGACTTAAAAGCAGCTATCGATGGTGTAGATCTTGATGCAGTTAGATGCCTGATCATCACTGGCGCAGGTGAGAAATCCTTCGTAGCCGGTGCAGACATCAGCGAAATGAGCGGTCTTACCAAAGCAGAAGGCGAAGCATTTGGTAAGAAAGGTAATGACATCTTCCGTCAGATCGAAACTCTTCCAATCCCTGTTATTGCTGCTGTAAACGGCTTTGCACTTGGCGGTGGTTGCGAACTTTCCATGAGCTGTGATTTCAGAATTTGCTCTGACAATGCAGTATTTGGTCAGCCTGAAGTAGGCCTTGGCATTACACCTGGTTTTGGTGGTACTCAGAGACTTGCTCGTCTGGTTGGACCTGGCATGGCAAAACAGATGATTTTCGGCGCTCGTAATATCAAAGCTGACGAAGCATACAGAATCGGTCTTGTAAACCAGGTAGTTCCTCAGGAAGAACTGATGGCAACTGCAAAGAAGATTGCAGGTGGTATCACTATGAACGCACCTATCGCAGTTCGCAACTGCAAGAAAGCAATCAATGATGGTCTTGACCTGGATATGGATAAAGCAATCGAATTAGAAGAGAAACTCTTTGGTGATTGCTTCGAAACCCACGACCAGAAAGAAGGCATGGGTGCATTCCTTGAAAAACGTAAAGAGAAAAACTTTACAAACAACTAAACTAAGCGAATAACCCTTATGTAAAGGGAAGAAAAGGAGATAAATATGAAAGTAGCAGTTATTGGTGCAGGTACTATGGGACAGGGCATTGCAAAAGCATTTGCTCTTGTAGATGGATACGAAGTAGCTCTTTGCGATATCAAAAAAGAGTTCGCTGAAGGCGGCAAAGACAAAATTGCAAAAGGTTATGCAAGATTAGTAGAAAAAGGCAAAATGGAGCAGTCTAAAGTAGACGCTATCCTTGCTAAAATCACTCCAGGTCTGAAAGAAGACCTTTGTGCTGATGTTGACTTAGTAGTAGAAGCAGCATTCGAAAACATGGATGTAAAGAAAACCACATTCGCAGAATTAGACAAAATCTGCAAACCTGAATGTATCTTTGCTTCCAACACTTCTTCTCTTTCTATCACAGAGATTGGCAACGGTCTTACCCGTCCTATGATTGGTATGCACTTCTTCAATCCTGCAGACAGAATGAAACTTGTAGAAGTTATCGCAGGTGTAAACACTCCTGCAGAAACTGTAGAAAAGATTAAGAAAATTTCCGAAGAAATCGGCAAAACTCCTGTACAGGTAAATGAAGCAGCAGGCTTCGTAGTAAACCGTATACTGATTCCTATGATCAATGAAGCAGCATTCATCAAGATGGAAGGTGTATCTGATATCGCTGGTATCGATGCAGCTATGAAACTTGGTGCAAATCATCCAATGGGACCTCTTGAACTGGGCGACTTCATTGGCCTTGATATCTGTCTTGCAATCATGGATGTACTTTACAATGAGACAGGCGACAGCAAATATCGTGCTTGCCCTCTGATCCGTAAGATGGTACGTGGTGGTAACCTGGGTAGAAAGACCGGCAAAGGTTTCTACAACTATGCAGATGGTGCACAGGTACCGGTAGACAAACAGTAATACAGCAAACAAAGCCTATGGCTTTTAGTTTATTTTAGGAGGTAACATAAGTGGACTTTCAGTTAAGTAAAGAACATGAAATGGCGAGACAGCTTTTCAAGAACTTCGCCGAAACAGAAGTAAAACCTCTGGCTCAGGAAATTGACGAGACAGAGAGATTCCCTAGAGAAACTGTAGAGAAAATGCAGAAATATGGTTTCATGGGTATCGCTGTACCAAAGGAATACGGCGGACAGGGTTGCGACCCTCTTACCTATGTAATGTGTGTAGAAGAATTATCCAAAGTTTGTGGTACTACAGGCGTTATTGTATCTGCACACTCTTCTCTTTGCTGCGATCCTATTCTGCACTATGGTACAGAAGAGCAGAAACAGAAATTCTTAGTACCCCTTGCAAAAGGTGAAAAACTTGGTGCATTCGGTCTTACCGAGCCAGGTGCCGGTACAGATGCTCAGGGACAGCAGACCAAAGCTGTATTAGACGGCGATGAGTACGTATTAAACGGAAGCAAATGCTTCATCACCAACGGTAAAGAAGCTGATATCTATATCATCTTCGCTGTAACAGATGTTGTTACAGACGCTAAGGGCCGTTCCAAAAAGATTATCTCTGCTTTCATCGTAGAGAAAGGAACTCCTGGCTTCACCTTCGGTACCAAAGAAAACAAGATGGGTATCCGTGGTTCAGCTACATACGAACTGATCTTCACAGATTGCCGTATTCCAAAAGAAAACTTACTTGGTAAGTTAGGCGAAGGCTTCAAGATTGCTATGCACACTTTGGATGGTGGTCGTATCGGTATCGCAGCTCAGGCACTTGGTATCGCAGAAGGCGCTCTTGACCTGACAATCAACTACACCAAAGAAAGAAAACAGTTTGGTAAATCCATCGCTATGCAGCAGAACACTCAGTTCCAGATTGCAAACATGGCTACCAGAGTAGAAGCTGCAAAACTTCTTGTTTATGAAGCAGCAATGGCGAAAGCAAACCAGAAAGTTTACACTGTTGAAGCTGCTAAAGCTAAATTATTCGCTGCTGAGACTGCTATGGCTGTTACTACAGAATGCGTACAGTTACACGGTGGTTACGGTTACATCAAAGAATACGATGTAGAGCGTATGATGCGTGATGCAAAGATTACCGAAATCTACGAAGGTACATCCGAAGTACAGAGAATGGTAATTGCAGGCGCACTGCTTAAATAAGAAGAACAGAAAGGATAAAATACAATGAAGATTGTTGTTTGTATAAAACAGGTACCTGATACAGCAGGTGAAGTAAAATTCAAACCAGACGGATCTTTGGATCGTGCAGCTATGAAAACCATCATGAACCACGATGACAAAGCAGGTTTGGAAGCTGCTCTGAGATTAAAAGAGCAGTACGGCGCAGAAGTTACAGTTCTGACCATGGGTCTTCCTAAGGCAGAAGATGTACTTCGTGAAGCTATGGCTATGGGCGCTGACAAAGCAATTCTTGTAACTGATCGTGTGCTTGGTGGTGCTGATACTTGGGCTACCTCCACTACACTTGCCGGTGCACTTCGTAACTTAGAGTATGACCTTATCATCACAGGCCGTCAGGCTATCGATGGTGATACAGCACAGGTTGGTCCTCAGATTTCCGAACACCTTGGCATTCCTGTAATCAGCTATGCTCAGAAAATCGAAGTGGAAGGCGACAGTGTTGTAGTAGAGCGTCAGTTCGAAGACAGATATCACGTAGTAAGAGCAAAAATGCCTTGCCTTATCACAGCACTTGCTGAATTAAACGAGCCTCGTTACATGACTCCGGGTGGAATCTTTGATGCATATCAGAAAGAAATCACCGTTTGGGGCCGTGCAGACCTTAAGGATGTATTGGATTCCGACCTTGGTCTTGCAGGTTCTCCTACTAAGATCGCAAAAGCATCTGACAAAGTTCGTAAAGGTGCTGGTACAAAAGTTGCAGATCTTGGTGCAGCAGAAGCAGCAGATTACATTACAAACGTACTGAAAGAGAAATTCGTTATCTAATCAGTGCAAAGTAAAGAAGAATAAGGAGGCTCATAATGGGTTTAGAAGAATATAAGGGCGTTTATGTCTTCGCTCAGCAGGTAGACAACAAGATTTCCACAATCTCTTTCGAACTGCTTGGCAAAGCAAAAGACCTTGCAAAAGATTTAAATACTGAAGTAACCGCAATGCTTATCGGTAAAGATGTAAAATCCTTAGCTGATCAGCTTGCTGAATATGGTGCAGATAAAGTTATCGTTGTAGATGATCCGGAATGCGAAATCTACAGAACAGAGCCATATGCTCACGCAATCTGCAGCATTATCGACAAATTCAAACCGGAAATCGTACTGTTCGGTGCTACAGCAATCGGTCGTGACCTTGCTCCTCGTTGCTCCGCTAGAGTACATACAGGTTTAACAGCAGACTGTACTGTACTGGAAATCGGTGATTTCCCTCTGAATCCTATGCCAAATCAGGAACAGAAACACAACCAGTTACTGATGACTCGTCCTGCATTCGGTGGTAACACAATCGCTACTATCGCTTGCCCTGACAATCGTCCTCAGATGGCTACAGTTCGTCCTGGTGTTATGCAGAAGATTGACAAGATTGCCGGTGCAAAAGCAGAAGTAATCGAGTTCAATCCTGGATTCACAAAGAACAACTGCTACGTAGACGTAGAAAAAGTTGTAAATCTTGTAAGTGATACAGTAGACATCAGCGCTGCTAAGATCCTTGTATCCGGTGGTCGTGGAGTTGGCTCCAAAGAAAACTTCCAGATGCTTCAGGACCTTGCTGATGTACTTGGTGGTGAAGTTGCAAGCTCTCGTGCTGCAGTAGATGCAGGCTGGACCAGCAAAGACCAGCAGGTAGGACAGACAGGTAAGACTGTTCGTCCTCACGTATACTTCGCAGTAGGCATCTCTGGTGCTATCCAGCACGTTGCAGGTATGGAAGAATCCGATATCATCATTGCTATCAACAAAGATGCTTCCGCACCTATCTTCGATGTCGCTGATTACGGTATCGTAGGTGACCTTACCAAGATCCTTCCACTTCTCACTGAGAAAGTGAAAAAAGCTCTTGAAGAAAAAGGACAGACCGCATAATTCATGCATTTTAGGCCTCGGCTTTTGCCGAGGCCTTTTTCTTTTCTTGAAGCAAGCCCACGATTGTCATAAAATGAAATGTATGAGTGAGAAGAAAAAAGAAGATAAAACAGAGATGACTACAACAAAAATGGTAACTGACGAAATGGACATCCCAAATGACATGGTAGAACGGGAAGACGAGTTAGCTCCGGAAGACAAAACAGGGGAATCTAGCGAAAGTATTCCGGCACCAGTTCAGCAGAAGCGTCACATCAGGTACATCCTTCTAATCATATTCCTGGCGGGCCTGGGATTATTCCTTTACCTGCATCATCTGGAAAATAAGGATAAGCTGACTTGTGTGAAAGCTATGGGCAAGTTTACTACGGATTTCATTGAGTGCATTGGTCCTTTGGAGACAGAGGTTGGATTCCGTGAGATTTGGAATCAAGAGGTAAATGGTAATTGTCAGATTGACTATAGCTTGAACGTCACCGGCGTCACCATAGATCAGGATTCTGTTACGGAGGAGTTGAAGGATGCTTTATCCCAGGATGCGGAGAAAGAACTTTTGATGAATCTTGTGACCTACATCAAGGATACTACCATTGGTTTGGATGGAACTGTTCGTCGTGATGTGGAGAAGCAGAAATTGAGTGCTACGGTTAGCGCCAGCGTTATGAACAGGGAACTGGCAGATGCACAGATGTATGCAGATGCGCAGAATACCTACTTCCAGATTCCTTTCTTTATGGAAGATATGGTGGCTACAAAACACGAAGGCATCTCTGCACAGTGGGATCCTTTTTATACGTTGCTGATTCCGGACGATAACCCTATTGAGTATGTCCTGACCCATACAAAGGAACTGACAGAGTGCTATAATACCGCGGTGGTTACAAATCTGAATGTAAGACGCGAAGTGCCTATGGAGGAGAATCAGCAGACCACTTGCGATGACTATGATGTAGTACTTCGATGTGAGCCTCTGATGGATTCTTTCCCGGTTCCTTTGCCGGAGGAAATGCATCTTTTGATTTCCTTAGATGCGAAGGATAAGATTCGCTATATGGAATCCGTGGAACCTGTGCAGGTATATGGACAGATGATTCGTTTTCAGATGAGCTTTATGGGAGATGAAGTTCCTATGAAATCCATGAGTATTACCATGCATAAGGAAAAGGATGACGATAGGAATCAGTCTGTTGACTTATCCGGAACCATGGGATTTATGCGGGATGGACTGGGGTATTTGGCTGATTTAGAGGTGGTCACACCGGACCATGATTATACCTTGGCCTATGAAGGATATATTGCAGAGCATGAAAAGGCCAAAAGCATGAATATCATGATTAGGGACTGCCGCGTTTCCATTGATGGTCGAAAATTGGGAAAAATAACAGGTAGTTATGAAATAAAGGGCGGAGAAGAGCCTATTTCTATGCCGCAGGATTTCTTGCAGATTGATGAGATGGATGAGGAGCAGGAAGTGACCCTACATAAAGCATGGCTACAGAATCTTGGCTTAGAGGTAGAGAAATACGTAAATGCCTTTGATTATCTCCAAAGCTTCTCGCTTTTTAAGTAAGTGCTTCTTGGGTTCCTGCCGATGGAACGACTTGATATATTGTAAAAGGAATTGAATTGTATTATGAGGGATGAGACAAAACGTAAAAATGAAATACTGCGACAGAAGCTTTTTCGCATGGTGTCGGTAGGTGTGGTAGATGAGCCGTTAAACAGGGCATACGATGTGATTTCCACTGTGGCCCTGGTTGTAAACCTGCTGGCCGCATTCTTGAATACCTTTGACTATCTGGCGACTTCCTACAGGCCGATTTTTGCGAATATTGAAGCAGTCACGGTGGCTTTTTTTGCCATTGATTATGTGCTTCGTATGTATACAGCCAAGTATCTGTATCCGAGCAAGTCAGAGTCTGAGGCGCTTTTCCGGTATTTCATTTCCTTTGCAGGTGTCATTGATTTGCTATCATTTTTGCCCTATTACCTTCCGGTATTTTTCCCTGCGGGAGCAGCTGCGTTCCGTATGTTCCGCGTGGCAAGAATCATGAGGCTCTTTCGAATCAACGCCTATTACGATTCTTTGAATGTTATTACGGAAGTTTTAGTCAAAAAGAAACAACAGCTTTTATCTTCCGTGTTCATTTTGGCGGTTTTGATTCTGGCTTCCAGTTTAGGTATGTACAGTTTAGAGCATGAAGCACAGCCTGAAGTTTTCCAAAATGGATTTTCCGGCATTTGGTGGGCAGCATCTACACTGTTAACGGTGGGGTATGGAGATATTTTCCCCGTGACCAATGCCGGCCGCATAATGGGCATTTTTATTACCTTTTTAGGGGTGGGCGTAGTGGCTATTCCTACAGGTATTATTTCTGCCGGCTTCGTGGAGCAGTATACCAGACTGAAACGCATCGGCAGTGGTCATAAAAACGATGATGTGCATTTTATCACATTGGAAATCGGATCCAAAGATAAGTGGATAGGTAAATCCATTAAGGAGCTAGGCCTTCCCAAAGGGGCTATTATAGTAGCGGTAGAGCGAAAAGGTCATACGGAAATTCCAAGGGGTGATTTGATTTTGCTTCAGGGTGACCGTTTGATTTTGGCAGCAGAAAGTCTGAAAAACGCTACCAGTATCCAAATCCGTGAAGAGACCATTACCGCTAAAAACCCATGGAATGGAGTGAAAATCCGGGATTTGGATATCTCCAGACAGACCTTTATTGTCATGGTAAAACGTGGCAAGCGTACTTTGATTCCACGAGGCGAGCTGACCTTGGCAGAGGGAGATGTGGTCCTTCTTTATGAGAAACACGCTGGCACGCAGCAGATAGAAGACGATGAGTAAAAGCAGGACTTCGAAATGTAGAAAAAGGGACGCAAAAATTGATAAAAATTTATCAAAATCTCTTGCATCCCGAAATAGGCTATGCTATAGTGAACTTGCAGTTGAATATCATATAACATAAGGAAATCTTCGGGGTTGGGTGTAATTCCCTACCGGCGGTGATGCATCACTTGATGATAAGTCCGCGACTCGCTTTTGCGACTGATCCGGTTAGAATCCGGAACCGACAGTACAGTCTGGATGAAAGAAGATAGACAGAGTATGTCTAGTTGCCTTACAGAATTTATGGCGTATGCCGAATGGATGTAAGTTTGCCCCTCGATGATTCGAGGGGCTTTTTGTGTATAAGGGCAAATAGAAGATTTTCCTTCCAAAACGAAAGGAGAAAACATGAATCAATTTCTGCAAACAATCAAAGACAACGTTATCTTTTTCGGGGAGTTTATGGGCCTGATCGCCCTTACTTTCCTGGTAGCTTATGCACTGGAAAAGTGGAATAAGCGTCAAAATGGGGATATAGAACGCATCCTCTCTACAAAGAAAATCACAGCTGTGGGCATGCTTTCTGCCATTGCCTTGGGCCTGATGCTGATTGAACTTCCGGTATTCTTTGCACCGGTATTCTATAAGCTTGACTTCAGCGAGCTCCCTGCACTGATTGGTGGCTTTGCCTTAGGCCCTGTAGCAGGCGTTATGATTGAATTCGTCAAAATCATGCTGAAAATCGTTTTCAAGCCTACCTCTACCGCCTTTGTTGGAGAGCTTGCAAACTTTACCGTAGGTTGCTGCCTGGTGCTTCCGGCCACCGTTATCTATCAGCATCGTAAGAGCAAATTAAGTGCTTTACTTGGATGCGTAGCCGGTACTGTCCTTATGACCATCTTCGGTACCAGCTTCAATGCAATCTACCTCCTGCCGAAGTTTGCAGAGATGTATGGTATGCCATTAGAAGCACTGGTAGCAATGGGTACAGAGCTTAACAAATCCATCGTGGATGTAACAAGCTTCGTCGTATTGGCTGTGGCGCCGCTGAATATTTTAAAGGGCGGACTTGTCAGCATTGTGACCATGCTGGTGTATAAACCACTGAGCCCTGTGATTAAGGCTTTGCAGGCACCGGTTAGTGTCAGACGAAAAGCAGTAGAGTAAAAGTTGAAGTTTCCACTGTTTTTTGTATAATGAAATAGATAATTGTAGAAAGCACCTACGATTGGTAGGTGCTTTTTTATTCAGTGTGATAAGGATCGTATATGATTATAGAGACATTTTCTCCGGAAGAGACTTTCCGGATAGGAGAAGAAATCGGGCAAAAGGCTTGCCCGGGAGATGTATACACTTTAATAGGAGACTTGGGCGTAGGGAAAACCCTCTTTACCCAGGGCGTGGCCAAAGGCTTGGAGATAGAAGAAGCCATCAGCAGTCCCACCTTTACCATCGTGCAGGTGTATGAGGAAGGCCGCCTTCCCTTCTATCACTTTGATGTATATCGCATTGGAGATGTGGACGAAATGGACGAGGTTGGCTATGAGGACTACGTGTACGGAGATGGGGTGTCCATGATTGAGTGGGCAGACCTGATAGAGGAGATTTTGCCTGAAAAGTACACAAGAGTTACCATAGAAAAAGACCTATCCAAAGGGGTAGACTACAGACGAATTACGATAGAAGAAATCGGAGCATAGCTTCCGAATAGAAAAACGAGGCATTTATGAAACTATTAGCAATGGATTCTTCCGGAAATGTAGCCAGCGTGGCACTTTTGGAAGAGGATAAAATCATAGGGGAGTATTCCACCAATCATAAGAAAACCCATTCCCAGACCCTTCTGCCGATGCTGGATACCATGCTGGAAGAATTGGGAATTACATTAGAAGAAGTGGATGCGTTTACGATCGCGGCAGGCCCAGGCTCTTTTACAGGACTCCGAATCGGTGCTGCTACAGTGAAGGGACTTGCATATGCACTGCAAAAGCCCATTATTTCCATTCCTACCGTAGAGGGACTTGCTTTTAACCTGGCAGGAACAGACGCTTACGTGGTACCACTGATGGATGCTCGAAGAGCCCAGGTATACACCGGCGTATATTGTTTCGAGGCAACGAACCATACCTACCGGATGAAGGAGCTTGTACCCCAGTGTGCTATTCCCGTGGCGGAACTGATGGAAAAAGTAAATGCCCTGGGACATCCGGTTATCTTCTTGGGAGATGGCGTGCCGGTGTATGAGGACCAGATTCGTGAATTGTGTAAAGTGGACTATAGCTTTGCTCCACAGCATATGAACAGACAACGAGCAGCAGCTGTTGCAGCACTTGCTTATCAGAAAATCAAACCGCATTTGTTAGAGGACGGTACCTTGGAAAGCGTACCGGGACTGATTGAAGATGCTTATACATTTGCGCCGGAATACCTGAGACTATCTCAGGCAGAACGTGAGAAAAAAGAACGGGAAAAGGAGAAAGCATAATGCAAATCCGAAGACTGACTGTGGAAGATGCTTTTATAGCAGCAAAGTTAGATAAAGCTTGTTTTTCCACCCCTTGGTCCGAGGCAGCATATGCAGAGACGCTATCCAATCCGGGCAGCGTATTCCTGGGAGGATTCTTGGAACCGGAGGATTTGACCGGTGATGGTACAGCAGAAAGTATGCCCGGCACGTTGATTGCAGCTTGCGGCGGTGTCAATGTCTTAGATGAGACAGACATCAGTAATGTGGCTGTACTGGAACCATTCAGAGGACGAGGATTCTCAAGACGTATGATGGAAGAACTGCTTTCCCAAGAAAAGCGATTGGGAATCAAAATCTTCCTATTAGAGGTGCGTGCAAGCAATGCAGTAGCCATTTCCTTATATGAGAGCCTTGGCTTCCGGGAAGTGGGCAGGCGCAAAGCTTTCTATGAAGAACCCAAAGAAGACGCCATCCTTATGAGGATGGATCTAGAATAAATAGATGGAGAGTACTACATGTTAGATATTTGCCTGTTGGGCACCGGTGGCATGATGCCGCTGCCCTATCGTTACCTGACAAGTCTCATGGTGCGATACAACGGACACAGTATATTGATTGACTGCGGTGAAGGTACCCAGATTGCCCTGCGAAAAAAGGGCTGGAGCCCGAACCCTATCGATATGATTCTATTTACCCATTATCACGCAGATCATATCAGCGGTTTGCCGGGAATGCTTTTGACAATGGGCAATGCAGATCGTACCGAACCCCTTCTATTGGTGGGCCCGCCGGGACTTACCAAAGTGGTAAACAGCCTGCGTATTATTGCACCTGAACTACCTTTTGAGATAAAATGTAAAGAGATACAGGGACCGGAAGAAAGCTTTGATGCCTTCGGTCTTCGTATTGATGCCTTTAAAGTGAATCATAACGTAACCTGCTATGGATACAGCATGTCTCTGGACCGCCAGGGCATGTTCCAGGTGGAGAAGGCAGAAAACCTTGGCCTGGAGAAAAAGTACTGGGGCAGATTGCAGAAAGGTGAAGTCGTTGAACTGGATGGAAAGACCTATACGCCGGACATGGTTATGGGCCCTGCCAGAAAGGGACTGAAGGTCACCTACTGTACAGATACCAGACCCACAGATAGCATCGTGGAGAACGCTGCAGGTAGCGACCTTTTTATCTGCGAAGGCATGTATGGCGAGCATGATAAGCTGGCCAAAGCCAAAGAACACAAGCATATGACATTCTATGAAGCAGCCACACTGGCACAGAAAGCCCAGGTGAAAGAAATGTGGCTGACGCATTTTAGCCCATCTATGAAAAAGCCTGATCCTTTCATGGATGATGTAAAGAAGATTTTTCCAAATGCCCATGCCGGCAAAGATGGAAAAACGATGGAGTTAGACTTTAGCGAATAGAGGACAGTTTTATGTCAAAAGGTCAGAAAAACATCCGCTCTGCGCTGGTTATCCTCATCATGGTAGTGACGTCGCTTCTTTTATATCAGCATTTGCTGAATAAAGTGAAGACCACCGAAGATGTACCGGTTACCGCTGTGCAGACTGTACTTCTGAAAAATCTAAATAAAGACTATCCTGCAAGCCCTAGAGAAGTCATCAAGTACTACAATGAGCTGCAGACCTGCATGTATAATGACGAATACACCGATGAAGAGTTTGCTGACCTGGCAAATAAAGCGTTGGAGCTTTACGATGACGAACTCGTAGAGCATCAGAACCCCGAGATGTATCCTCAGCTTTTGAAGCAGGATATTACCACCTTCCGAGATGATCAGAAGAAAATGGTAGGAAATTACATCTCTTCCGCCACAGAGGTGGAGTATTACACAAAGAAAAAAAGACAGTGTGCCAACCTGCGTTCTACCTATCAGGTGAGACAGGGGGCCGCTATGACCAGTACAACGCAGATTTTCGTCATGCGCAAAGACGAAAAAGGACATTGGAAAATTCTAGGTTGGGATATCGACCGAGGAGAATAACATGAAAGATACACTGATTTTGGGGATTGAAAGCTCCTGCGACGAGACTGCAGCAGCAGTTTTGAAAAACGGACGGGAAGTGCTTTCAAATGTTATCTATTCCCAAATTGATTTACACACAGTATACGGCGGGGTTGTGCCGGAAATCGCATCCCGTAAACATATAGAAAAGGTCATTCCCGTAGTGGATAAAGCATTGCAAGAAGCGAATGTGACCCTTTCCGATTTAGACGCCATCGCAGTAACATACGGACCTGGCTTAGTAGGACCGTTACTGGTTGGCGTTTCTGCCGCTAAGTCCATCAGTATGGCAAGCCACGTACCCCTGGTAGGAGTGCACCATATCGAAGGACATATTAGCGCAAACTATATTGAAAATAAAGAATTAGAGCCTCCCTTTGCTTGCCTTGTAGTATCCGGTGGACACTCTCACCTGGTAGTGGTAAAGGACTACGGTGAGTATGAAGTCATCGGCAAAACCAGAGACGACGCAGCAGGAGAAGCTTTTGATAAAGTAGCTAGAGCCATTGGCCTGGGCTATCCCGGTGGCCCTAAGATTGATAAGGTTTCCAAAGAAGGAAATCCGGAAGCTATCGTGTTCCCAAGAGCCAAAGTGGGCGAGTCTGTGTATGACTTTAGCTTTAGCGGACTGAAAAGCGCTGTGCTGAACTACTTAAATACTTGCGAAATGAAGGGCGAAAGCTATAATCAGGCAGATGTAGCAGCCTCCTTCCAGAAGGCAGTAGTGGATGTCCTGGTAGATCATTCCATGCATGCCATTCAGGAGTACGGTTTCAAGAAGTTTGCCATCGCCGGTGGCGTAGCTTCTAACTCTACATTGCGTACTGCCATGGAAAAGGCTTGCAGCAAGCGCGGGGTAGAATTCTATCACCCATCACCGATTTATTGCACCGATAACGCAGCTATGATAGCCTGCGCCGGCTACTATGAGTTCCAAAAAGGCGTCCGTAGTGGTCTTGATTTGAATGCAATTCCGAATCTAAAGCTGGGAGAAAGATAACTTCATGAAGGAAGCTTTGATTTCTGTGATTGTACCGGCTTACAACATCCAGGACTATATCGAAAGATGTATCCGGTCTATCCAAAACCAAACCTATCAGAATATCGAAATTCTAGTCGTAGACGATGGCTCCACCGACCGCACAGGAGAAATCCTGGATGGCTTAGCGGTGGAGGATTCTCGCCTGCGTATTTTTCATAAGAAAAATGGAGGGTCATCTGCAGCCCGCAACATGGGAATCGACAATGCAAGAGGTGAATACCTTGCCTTTGTGGATAGCGATGATTATATAGAAGAAGACATGCTGGAGTCTATGCATGCCTACTTATTGGAGACAGGACTCTCTATCGTGGAATGTGGCAGAGATGAAGTGGCAGAGGACGGCTCCAAACTGCCTGATGTTTGCGTACCATTTCCACAGAAAACCATTATCCCGGCCAAGACCTTTTTGAGAGAAATGCTTCTGCACAGAGGAGACTGCTCTTTTTGCACAAAACTCATCCATCGGTCTTATTTTGATGGAGTTCGTTTCCCGGATGGAAAGCTGAACGAAGACTTTTATGTCATGATTCAGTTCCTGTCCAAATACCGGTGCGACGTAGGCTCTATTCCGGAGCGAAAGTACCATGTTTTCTATAAAAGTAACAGTAATACCAGAGTGGTGGATCGTACTGTCTTCCCTCGCGTATTTACGGATATTGTGGAAAATGCGGATCTGGCTATGGAAGTAGTGAAGACTCAGTACCCGGATCTCACAAAGGAAGCCCGCAGATTTGGCTTTTATCAGCGACTGGAATATCTTCTGCATATTCCCATTCGAATGATGACAAAAGACAATGCTTTTTATAAAGAGGTAGTGAAGCATATTCGTAAAGGCGTTTTTGCTATGTGGCTTAATCCATATCTGACGAGAAAGAATAAAGTGTATCTTACCCTTTTTGCCATAAGCCCCAGGGGAATACGTACCCTGCATGCAAAACACAAAGGCTTCACCTATTAGTGAGAAACCAGAAAGAAGAATGCATATGGAAAAATCAGTTGCAATCATCTTGGCAGCAGGCCAAGGAAAGCGTATGCAAAGCAGCGAAAAAAAACAATACATGACATTAAGGGGTAAACAGATTCTGACTTACTCCTTAGAAGTGTTTGAAAAAAGCTTTGTAGACCAGATTGTCATCGTGGTAAATAAGGGCGAAGAAGAATACGTCATGCAAAATATCGTTCTTCCGGGAGGCTTTACGAAAGTATCAGCCATCGTTCCGGGAGGAAAAGAACGTTACCATTCCGTGGCAGCAGGACTGGAAGTGGCCCATATGCTACCGGAGGGAGAAGAATTGGCCTTTTGCTTTATCCATGATAGTGCAAGACCTTTTGTAACAGAAGAAATCCTAGAGCGAGCATTAGATGATGTTCGTAAGTATAATGCCTGCGTAGTGGGCATGCCGGTAAAAGATACCATTAAGATTATGGATGTGGATGGATTTGTGGAGTCCACGCCTAATAGAGACTATACCTGGGCCGTACAGACCCCACAGGTATTCGATTTCGATTTGGCGCTGCAGTGCTATAGACAGCTATTAAAAGAAGAAAAGAACTTATTGGATCATGAAATTAAAATTACAGACGATGCCATGGTGATAGAGAATTTTTCTCACACTCAGGTCTATTTGACAGAAGGATCCTACGATAATATCAAAATTACCACCCCGGAAGATTTATATCTTGCTGAACGCATTTTGGATCGTAGAGAAGAAATGAAGCAAAACTAGATAGTACATAGGGGAAATGGAAAAATCAATTGACAGAGATAGCGTAATTTGTTAAACTTAACAAGTTCCGTGGAGAGATATCGAAGTGGTCATAACGAGGCGGTCTTGAAAACCGTTTGTCCGCAAGGGCGCGTGGGTTCGAATCCCACTCTCTCCGCTTATAGCAGTATCCGAAAGGATGATGCCTTTCGGATACTGTTTTTTTTGCCCAAGAAAACGGGCATTTCATATGGTAAAAAGTTCCGTTGAGAAATTAATTTAATAAATTATAAAATTCTCATTGACAAAAGCGGGCACCTTTAGTATGATATTTAATGCGCTCGGCAAGAGCGAAACAGAATAGCGAGATGTAAATCGAGCAGTATTTGGAGAAGTACCCAAGCTGGCCGAAGGGACACCCCTGGAAAGGGTGCAGGTCGTTAATAGCGGCGCGAGGGTTCAAATCCCTCCTTCTCCGCTGAATCTTACGAAGAAAGATTCGCCGAAAGACAAGATGTAATGTGACTCTTGGTTGAGCACCACTTGAAGAAAAGGCGATACAAACTTTTTTCAAAAAGATTCCAAAAAGTTCTTGACAGTCTGAAGCGACTTTGGTAAGATACAATAGTTGCTCCGAGAGAGCAAGGACAAGGCAAAAGCCGATATGAACTTTGACAAACAAACAGTAATGCAACCCTGAAAATTCTAACGAGAATTGTTCAGAGAACAAAA
>SVFQ01000002.1 GCA_015056765.1 Lachnospiraceae bacterium | reverse complement strand
GTACTAATCGGTCGAAGACCTGACCATAACGGTTAGAAACAAGGATGATTCAGTGTTCGGTTTTGAAGGTACAAATCATAAATAGTTTGATTTGGCGAGACAATTTATAAAAAAGTAATAAAATTTGAAAAGAAAGCGTTAAATTGCTTTCTTTTTTTAATATTTAGTATTTTTTTTGAAACGCTTGTGCTATAATTCTTTTAGGCGTATTTCTAAGCTATAATTTCTGCTATAACATTGAAATGTGAGAGGTAGAACATGGATACAAAAATTTTACTTGAGAATGGAACGAATGAATTAGAAGTACTTGAATTCACTCTGAACGGTTTTTCTTATGGTATTAACGTAGCAAAAGTAAGAGAAATCATTCCTTATCAGGATGTAACTCCTGTACCAAATGCACATCCTAGTATCGAAGGTATTTTTATGCCAAGGGAGACTATGATCACTGCAATTGATTTGAAGAATTGTCTGCAGAAGGGTGATTCTGAACCAAATGGTTTATTTATCATCACAAACTTCAATAAATTAGACATTGCGTTCCATGTCGACAATGTAGTTGGTATTCATCGTGTGTCTTGGAGAGACATCATTAAACCTGACTCTACAGTGAACTCTTATGAAGAGGGCATTGCTACTGGTATTATTAAGATTTCTGAGAAGTTAATCATTATTCTGGATTTTGAAAAAATCGTAGCTGACATTAATCCAGAAACCAGTTTGAAGGTTAATGAAATTGACGAATTAGGCGAGAGACAGAGAAATGATATTCCTGTTTTAATCGCAGAAGATTCTGTTTTACTGAATAAGCTTATCGTAGATTCTTTACACAAGGCTGGTTATATGAACATCATTCATACAAAGAACGGCCAGGAAGCTTATGATATTATTCAGGATTGCAAACGTAACGGATCTTTAGATGACCACGTCAAGGCATTAATTACTGATGTTGAGATGCCTGAAATGGACGGTCATCGTTTGACAAGACTTGTTAAAGAAGATGATGAAACAAAACATATTCCTGTTATTATCTTCTCTTCTTTGATCAATGAAGAAATGAGAAGAAAAGGCGAAGCTCTTGGAGCAGATGCTCAGCTTACCAAACCTGAGATTGGTAACTTGGTAAGAGTATTAGACAGCTTAGTTTTAAAATAAAGGATAACAAAACACAGAGGCTCGACACAGAAAAAATCTGTGCCGAGCTTTTTCTGTATGATTAGAGAGATGCTAGATAAAGATTTATTACATAAGAATATAGATACAAGTAAGTATTTTTTGATTGGACTTGGAGAAGACGTGCAGGTTCCATTATCCGAAATGGAATCACATCCACTTTTTCTTGCAAAAAGAAACGAATTAGAGGCTCTTGAAGATGGAGATGCTTATTATCCGTTTTTGATTCGATATTTTTTGCAGCCTGAGTTTTGCGAGAAACAAGTGAATTTTTATAAGGAATTAAAAGAGTTTTGTAACGGAAAAAATTACTTTATTTTATCCACTGTTACAGACGATTTGATATATAGTGTATTTTCTGAAGAAGACCACGTGGTCACTCCGTGTGGTGGTTATCGTAAGCTACAGTGTAGCGATAGCAGTCATCAAGAAATTGTTGATTTTCCAAAGGATTTTTGGGAAAATTTTTGTAGATGGGTGGAGGGAAAAACTACTCTTAGTGATATCAAACTTCCTACATGTCCTGAATGCGGAAAATTATTTTCCTTCAATCAAGTTTCTTCCGAAAACTATATGGAAGATGATTATTTGACAAAATGGAAGTTATATACGAAATGGCTAGAGGGTACCATGAATCGTGATCTTATGATTATGGAACTGGGAGCCGGCATGATGTTCCCATCTGTTATACGTTGGCCTTTTGAAAAGCTTAGCTTTTATAATAAAAAATCTTGTTTCTATCGAGTTAATGAAACAATTCCGCAGTTGCCGGATAATAAGCAGGAAAAGGCTTATTCTGTTGATGCAAATCCCTTTGAATTTGTAAGCGAGTATTTAAAATAAGCACCCCGGAGGACGTTTAGGATGAGTTCAGATGAAGAACGCTTAGACGAATTACTGAAAACACTTCAAGAGCAAGAAGCTTCAGCACCTAAAGTAGAGGATGGTGCTGGGGCTATTTCTGCGTTGGAAGCTTTGAAAAAATTCAATGAAGAGATTGCAACGGAAGAAGCTGAGGCAGATGCAGACGATATTCCAGCAGATACTCCAGCAGACGTACCGATGGATATTCCAATGGATATACCAGAGGAAGCTCCAGTTGTAGAAGAAGTTCCGGCTGTAGAGGAAGTTCCAGTTGTAGAGGAATCTGTGGCAGAAGAGGCTCCTGTAGTAGAAGAAATACCAGTGGTTGATGAAGTACCTGTTATGGATGAATTGCCACAGGAAGAGATGGACGCCTTACTGGAAAATGCGGATGATATTTTATCAGATATTCCAGCGGATATACCGATGGATATGCCAATGGATATACCAGAGGAAGTTCCAGCTGTAGAAGAAGTTCCAGTTGTAGAGGAAGTTCCAGTTGAAGAGGAATCTGTGGCAGAAGAGGCTCCTGTAGCAGAAGAAATATCAGCAGTAGATGAACTGTCACAGGAAGAGATGGATGCATTACTGGAAAATGCGGATGATATTCTAGCAGATATTCCGATGGATATTCCAGTGGATGAAAGCGTACCAGTGGAGGCAGAAGAACTTCCAGGATTAGATGAAGTTCCAACAATGGAAGATATTCCAGCGTTAGATGAAGTTCCGGTATTGGAAGAGATGCCAGCATTGGATGAAATTCCAACCGTAGAAGAAATGCCACAGGAAGAGATGGATGCATTACTGGAAAATGCGGAAGATATTCTAGCTGATATTCCAGCGGATATGCCGATGGATATAGCAGAGGAAGTTCCAGTTGTAGAGGAAGCTCCAGTTGCAGACAAAGTTCCGGATGTAGAGGAATCTGTGGCTGAAGAAGCCCCTGTAGCAGAAGAAATACCAGCGGTAAATGAACTGCCACAGGAAGAGATGGAGGCATTACTGGAAAATGCGGATGATATTTTAGCAGATATTCCAGCGGATATGCCGATGGATATCCCAGTGGATATAGCAGAGGAAGTTCCAGTTGTAGAAGAAGCTCCAGTTGTAGAAGAAGCTCCTGTAGTAGAGGAAACTCCAGTTGTTGAGAAAACTGTGGCAGAGGAGGCTCCTGTAACGGAGATAATTCCAGTGGTTGATGAAGTACCAGTTATGGATGAACTGCCACAGGAAGAGATGGACGCATTGCTGGAAAATGCAGATGATATTTTAGCAGATATTCCAGCAGACATACCGATAGATATACCAGGGGAAGTTCCAGTTGTAGAAGAAGTTCCGACTGTAGAGGAAGTTCCAGTTGTAGAGGAAGCTCCTGTAGCAGAAGAAATACCAGCGGTAGATGAACTGCCACAGGAAGAGATGGACGCATTGCTGGAAAATGCAGATGATATTTTAGCAGATATTCCAGCAGACATACCGATAGATATACCAGGGGAAGTTCCAGTTGTAGAAGAAGTTCCGACTGTAGAGGAAGTTCCAGCTATAGAGGAAGCTCCTGTAGCAGAAGAAATACCAGCGGTAGATGAACTGCCACAGGAAGAGATGGATGCACTACTGGAAAATGCGGAAGATATTCTAGCAGATATTCCAGCAGACATACCGATGGATATACCAGAGGAAATTCAAGTTGTAGAAGAAGTTCCGACTGTAGAGGAAGTTCCAGTTGTAGAAGAAGTTCCAGCTGTAGAGGAAGTTCCTGTAGCAGAAGAAATACCAGCGGTAGATGAACTGCCACAGGAAGAGATGGATGCATTACTGGAAAATGCGGAAGATATTCTAGCAGACATACCGATGGATATTCCAATGGATATACCAGAGGAAGTTCCAGTTGTAGAGGAAGCTCCAGTTGTAGAAGTCCCAGTTGCTGAAGAAGCACCAGTCGTTGAAGAAGAACCAGTTGTAGAAGAAACAGCACCGGCGGTAACTCCGGTATCCGATAATCCAAATCATGTGATGACACCGGAAGAAATCGCAGCGATGGTGGCAGGGGAAAGTGCGCCTGAAGAAGCACCAGTCGTTGAGGAGGCAACAGTAGCCGAAGAAGTACCTGTAGCTGAAGAGGCACCAGTCGTTGAAGAAGTCCCAGTTGTAGAAGAGCCGGCACCTGTTGTAACGCCTGTATCCGATGATCCAAATCATGTGATGACACCGGAAGAAATCGCAGCGATGGTGGCAGGGGAAAGTGCGCCTGAAGAAGCGCCGGTCGTTGAAGAATCTCCAGCTGTAGAAGAAGTTCCAGTTGTAGAGGAACCAGCATCTGTTGTGACTCCGGTATCCGATGATCCAAATCATGTGATGACACCGGAAGAGATTGCAGCGATGGTGGCAGGGGCAAGTGCGCCTACAGAAGCACCAGTCGCAGAAGAGCCAGCACCTGTTGTGACTCCGGTATCCGATGATCCAAATCATGTAATGACACCGGAAGAAATCGCAGCGATGGTGGCAGGAGTGAGTGCGCCTACAGAAGCACCAGTCGCAGAAGAGACACCAGTAGTTGAAGAAGCACCTACAGCTGAGGAAGCACCTGCAGTTGAAGAAGTTCCAGTCGCAGAAGAACCAGCACCAGCAGTAACGCCGGTATCCGATGATCCAAATCATGTGATGACACCGGAAGAGATTGCAGCGATGGTGGCAGGGGCAAGTGCGCCTGAAGAAGCAACTGCAGTTGAAGAAGTTTCAGTTGCAGAGGAACCAGCACCTGTCGTAACGCCTGTATCCGATGATCCAAATCATGTGATGACACCGGAAGAAATCGCAGCAATGGTGGCAGGGGCAAGTGCGCCTGAAGAAGCGCCAGTCGCAGAAGAGCCAGCACCTGTTGTAACGCCTGTATCAGATGATCCAAATCATGTGATGACACCGGAAGAAATAGCAGCGATGGTGGCAGGGGCAAGTGCGCCTGAAGAAGCTCCAGCTGCAGAAGAAGCACCAGTCGTTGAAGAAGAACCAGTTGTAGAAGAAACAGCACCGGCGGTAACTCCGGTATCCGATGATCCAAATCATGTGATGACACCGGAAGAAATAGCAGCGATGGTGGCAGGGGCGAGTGCGCCTGAAGAAGCAACTGTTGCGGAGGAGTCGGCGGCAGAAGAAAATACGACAGAAGAAATAAAAGAAGAGGCACCAGTGGAACAAATGACACCAGTTGATGATATACCTGAAGTTCCGGCGGTTAATGATGATCCAAATCATATGATGACGCCGGATGAAATAGAGGCTATGCTGAATGGCGCAGAAAATGCTGCAGCACTTGCCACAGAAGAAGCGATTCCGGATATGCCGGAAATTCCGGATATCCCGGATATTCCGGATGTACCGGTTGCTACAGATATACCGGATATTCCTGATTTGAATGCACCTGCTAGTACAGGCGGACCTGTCACAGCAGATGATGTTTCAAATATGTCCGAAGATCAGATTTCAGATATGCTGAATTCTATTGGGGATGCTACGGCAGAAGCTCCTGCTTCGGATATCTCTGTTTCCGAAGGCGAGATGGATGCTTTGCTGTCTGCAGATGATGCAAAGATTCAGGAAGCAATTCAGGGAGATGATAATTTAGCGGATATTGAAGAACTGCTTAATATGTCTGATAATCATGAGATATTGCAGGACATATCTGTTGATGAGAACGTAGAAGCACCGGAAGAGAAAAAGAAGAAGAAAAAAGGTGGCTTATTATCTTTATTCAAGAGAAAGAAGAAAGACAAAGCCGAAGAAGAAACAAAAGCACCTACAGAAGGTGAAATCGCGGTAGATCTGGCTGCTATCAATTCTGCAAATGAACTTTTAGATGGCATACCGGATATTGGCGATTTAGATGGAGTACCTGGTGGCGATGATGCGGTTGCCAGTGCTATGGCCGCTGCCGGTGTAGAACCTTCAACTATTAAGAAAAAAGGATTCTTAGGAAAGATTATGGATCTCCTCTTCGAAGAAGACGAGGAAGAAGAGGAAGAGACACCTGCTGAAGGCGCTGAAGGAGAAAATCCGGAAGGCGGCGAAGCACCTGCAGAAGGTGAAGAAGGTAAAAAAGGCAAAAAAGATAAGAAGAAAAAAGAGAAAAAGAAAAAAGGTAAGAAAGGCGAGAAAGCCGAAGGCGAAGAAGGAGAAGAGGGAGAAGAAGGCGAGGAAGAAGAAGGCAAAGGCAAAAAGAAGAAAAAACCCAAAAAGGAAAAGAAGAAAAAAGAAAAACCTGAGGGTGAAGAAGGAAAGCCGGAAGAGCCAGCCAAGAAACTTCCAAAGAAAAAGACTATTGTCAGCTTAGCCTTTGTAGCTACCTTATTGGCAATTATCATGCTCATTAATACCATTGGCATCAACTATATTGAGTTGGTTAGTGGTAGAAGAGCTTTCGAACATGATAATTATGAAGAGGTATATGAACTCTTTGCCGGTCGTAAGTTAAAGGAAGGCGACGAAATCCGTTATCAAAGAGCAAAAGCAGCGCTTGCTATGGAAAGTAAAGTAACAGCCTATGAAAATCACAAAAAGATGGGCAAAGAGCGAGAAGCTTTGAATGATCTGGTAGAAGGTGTTTCCATGTATGAAGAGGACCAGAAGTTTACAGCATTCAGCTTGATTACGGATAGATTACAAAAGGCGTACGATAAGATTTTGAATCTTCTTTTGAGTAATTATAATTTGTCCGAACAAGATGCTTTGGATATCGCACATGAACAAGACAATTACGTCTATACTTTGCGAATCGAGGCAGTTGTAAATGGACAAGAGTACATTGATCCAAACACAGAAGAAGGCCAGAAGTATTACGATTCCTTGTATGATGCTGCATACAAAGAAGAACTAGAAGGACAGGCAGAAGAAGAACAGCCTGCACCGGAGCAAACACAGCCGGTAGAATTGCCGGATAAATTGCCGCCGGAAGAGGAGATGGAAGACAGTGATAGCAATACTTGATTACGATGCAGGTAATATCAAAAGTGTAGAACGAGCTTTTCAGCATTTAGGTGCGGATACGATTGTCACCAGAAATCCAGAAGATATCTATCGGGCAGAACGTGTTGTTCTGCCCGGTGTTGGTAGCTTTGGCGATGCCATGGGGAAGTTGAATCAGTATGGCCTGATTCCCGTAATTCATCAGGTAATAGAAAAAGAAGTTCCTTTTATTGGCATATGCCTTGGACTTCAATTATTATTTGAGTCTAGTGATGAGACACCGGGGGTGCCAGGCCTTGGCATCTGTAAAGGGCAGATTAAACGTATTCCCGATGCTCCTGATTTAAAGGTACCGCATGTGGGATGGAACTCTCTTACCTATCCTTCGGAAGGAAAGCTTTATAAGGGTATACCGGAAAATTCCTATGTATATTTTGTTCATTCCTATTACCTGGAAGCGACGGATAGAGCCATTGTTAAAGCCAGAACGCAGTATGGCGTGGATATCGATGCGTCTATTGAACAGGGAAATGTCTTTGCTTGTCAGTTCCATCCGGAGAAAAGTTCCGACGTGGGCATGCAGATTTTAGATAATTTTTTGCATGTATAGCAGTAACCCGTAAATCAGACACAGAAGGAGTAAACATGCATACAAAGAGAATTATTCCATGCCTGGACGTAAAAGATGGACGTGTGGTAAAAGGCGTGAATTTTGTACAGTTAAGAGATGCCGGTGATCCGGTGGAGGTTGCGGCAGGCTATGATAAGGCCGGTGCAGACGAAGTGGTATTTCTAGATATTACAGCATCTTCTGATGCCAGAAATACTGTAGTAGATATGGTGCGTAAAGTTGCCGAGCAGGTGTTTATCCCATTTACAGTAGGTGGCGGTATCAGAAGCGTAGAAGATTTCAAACTTCTATTAAGAGAAGGCGCTGATAAAGTAGCCGTGAACTCTGCAGCCATAGATAATCCAAAACTGATTAGCGAAGCTGCTGAGAAATTCGGTAGCCAGTGTGTGGTAGTTGCAATCGACGCCAAACGTTACGAAGACAGCTGGCATGTGTATAAACATGGTGGCAGAATTGATGTGGGCCTGGATGCCATTGAGTGGGCAAAAGAAGCCGAAAGACTTGGCGCTGGGGAGATTCTCCTTACCAGCATGGACTGCGACGGCGCAAAAAATGGCTACGACCTGGAACTTACAAGACGTGTGGCAGAAGCAGTGAAGATACCTGTCATCGCCAGTGGTGGAGCCGGTTGTAAAAAAGACTTCCTGGATGTCTTTCAGGATGCTAAGGCTGATGCAGCATTAGCAGCTTCTTTATTCCATTATAAAGAACTGGAAATCAAGGATTTGAAATCTTATCTACAGGAGAATAAGATTTCTGTAAGAATCTAAATGGATTTCAATAAGTAGGATTCACAAAGGGCAGTTTCTATCAGATTCTGCCTTTTGTATTGAAAAAATGTGAGGACTAGACTATGGCAATGATAAACAATGATTGGCTTCCGGCATTGGATGCTGAGTTTCATAAGGACTACTATAAGAACTTATTCAACTTTGTTAAAAACGAATACAACAGTAGAGTGATTTATCCGCCTTCGGAAGATATCTTTAATGCGCTGCACCTTACGCCATTAAAGGACGTGAAGGTTTTGATTCTAGGCCAGGATCCTTATTTCAATGAAGGTCAGGCCCACGGTCTATGCTTTTCTGTGAAACCGGGAGTTGAAGCTCCGCCATCTCTGAAAAACATTTATCAAGAACTGAACTCGGACCTGGGGTGCTATATACCTAATAACGGATATTTGACCAAATGGGCTGAGCAGGGGGTTTTACTTTTGAACACGGTTCTGACGGTAAGAGCCCATGAACCAAATTCTCATCAGGGTAAAGGCTGGGAGCATTTTACTGATGCGATTATCGAAAAAGTAAATGAGCAGGATAGACCAATTGTATATATGCTGTGGGGAAAACCGGCGCAATCTAAGATGAAAATGCTGAATAATCCTAAGCACCTAATCTTGACGGCACCTCACCCAAGTCCCTTATCTGCTTATAGAGGATTCTTTGGCTGTAAGCACTTTAGTAAAGCAAATGAATTCTTGCAGGCAAATGGCTGTACGCCCATTGATTGGCAGATAGAAAATCTGTAATTTTTGACATCCGGTAGGCAAAGTAAAAAGATTGTATTTTGCTTACATGCAATTTTGACACAATTTAAAATGTATTTTTGGAACCTAAAATCAATTATGAACATGAAAAATTGTTCATAATTGATTTTTTTTGATGATTTTTAACCTTTTTGAACAATTTTAATCTAAACACCGAAGTTAAAATGAATCTTTTTCATGTAAAAGTTGTGAAATATTCTTGACAAGGATATAGAAGGGGGATAGAATTGATTCAAGCTTAGTTGTATACAGGAATACAAGTTTACGAAAACGATACAGGTAAGCCACTTACAAAAGTTTAGGAGCTGATGAAAATGCTGAAGTATGTACTGAAAAGAATTGGACTTGCAATTGTTTCTCTTTTCATTATTTGCGCCATTACCTTTTTTGCGATGAACGCGATACCGGGTGGCCCATTTAATGGTGAGAAAGCGAAGACAGAAGCGGTGCTGGAGGTTTTGAATGCCAGATATAATTTGGACAAACCGGTTCCGGTTCAGTTTTACTATTATATGAGAAATCTTCTTCATGGAGATATGGGTGTCAGCCTTACCACAGGTCGTGACATTAAGACTACGATTTTTGAATCCTTTGGAATCTCTGCAAAACTTGGTATTAGAGCAGTAATCGTAGCCCTGATTTTCGGTATTATCTTTGGTAGTATCGCAGCATTGATGCGAAATAAATTACCGGATCGATTGATTGTATTCTTTTCCACATTGGCCACAGCGATGCCTAGCTTCGTGCTTGGTTCCTGGCTGCTTTTGATTTTTTGCTTGAAGCTCAAATGGGTGCCGGTGTTTAGTGTACAAGAGCAAAACATCGTATTACCGGTCATTGCATTATCTTTGTATCCTATGGCTTACATCACCAGACTGACAAAGACCAGTATGCTGGATGTGCTGGGTCAGGATTATATTCGTACAGCAAGAGCAAAAGGTGTACCTGCATTGAAAGTTATTTTCAAGCATGCACTTCGTAATTCACTTATCCCGGTTATTACCTATGTGGGTCCTATGACAGCGGGTATCTTAACAGGTAGTTTGGTAATAGAGAAAATCTTTACCATCGGTGGTCTGGGATCTAAATTCGTAGATTGTATTACAAAACGTGATTACACCATGATTATGGGAACCACCATTTTCCTGGCAACTTTGATGGTAATCATGAACCTTATTTGCGATATTCTTTACAAGATTGTAGATCCACGAATTAAATTTGAATAAGACATAGGCGGGAGTAGAAATGGCAACAGAGAATAACAACATGGCAATGCCAAAGAAAAATCCTTTGAGCTTGCAGATTGATTTATCTAAATTTGAAAAAGCAACTGATGATGAAAAGAAACAGCAGGATGTCATGAGCGAATCCGTTACCTTCTTTAAGGATGGTATGAGAAAACTCATGAAGAATCCACTGGCAGTTGGCAGTATCATCGTTTTGATTTTGGTCATCCTGATGATGGTATTTGCACCAAAGTTTGTACCTTATAGTTACGAACAGATTATTACAGTAGAAGGTAAGCGTGATAAATCCGCAGCAAACCTTGCACCGTTTGAATATTCTAAATTAGAAACCAAATACATCGAGCAGGGCGGCAAGGTATTCCCACATATCATGGGAACTGACGAACTTTGCAGAGACTACTTCATTCGTGTGGTATATGGCACCAGAGTATCTTTCCTGGTAGGTGTTGTTGCAGCGGTCATGGTAGTTATCATCGGTGTTATTTACGGTTCTATATCGGGGTACGCCGGAGGCAAAGTGGATATGGTGATGATGCGAATCGTGGATATCATCTATTCACTACCGGAAATGCTGATTATTATCCTCTTATCTGTGGTTTTAAGAGAGACACTTCAATTAGATACATTTCCAATTTTACATAGACTAGGAACCAACATGGTTTCCATGTTTATCGTATTTGGTCTTTTATACTGGGTAGGTATGGCACGTCTGGTGCGTGGTCAGGTGCTTACCATCAAAGAAAACGAATATGTACTGGCTGCCAGAGCTATCGGTGCAAAGCCTTGGCGTATTATTCGCAGCCATGTATTACCAAACTGTATTAGTGTAATCTTCATCGCGGCAGCATTGCAGATTCCGTCCGCAATCTTTACAGAAAGTTACCTAAGTTTCATCGGACTTGGTGTAGCACTTCCGATGCCTTCCTTAGGAAGCCTTGCCAGTGCGGCTCGTTCCGGTATGCAGTCTTATCCATATAAACTTGTATTTCCGGCAGTCATGATCGTGTTGATTGTATTGGCATTTAACTTACTTGGAGACGGACTGAGAGATGCATTCGATCCAAAACTTAGAAAATAATTAGACTGCAAGGTAGATTGGAGATTAACTATGGCAAATATAGATGTAGAAGAGAAGGTTCGTCAGAATAACGAAAATGCTGTTCTGACTGTAAAGAACCTACATACTTCTTTCTTTACAGATTCCGGTGAAGTACGTGCGGTAAACGGCGTATCCTTCAACCTGACAAAAGGCAAAATCCTCGGTATCGTAGGTGAGTCCGGTTCCGGAAAGAGCGTTACCGCTTATTCCATCATGCAGATTTTGGCAGACACCGGTAAAGTCGTAGATGGCGAGATTTTATACAAAGGAAAAAATATCCTGAATTTCACACCAAAGGAAATGAGAGATTTCCGTGGAGATAAATGTAGCATTATCTTCCAGGATCCTATGACAAGTTTGAATCCGACCTTTACAATCGGATCTCAATTAAATGAAGCAATCATGCTTCACACTGAAAGAAAAACAAAAAAGGCCGCTACAGAAAGAAGCATTGAGCTTCTGACTATGGTAGGTGTAAACGAACCTGAAAAACGTGTGAATCAGTATCCATACGAATTATCCGGTGGTATGAGACAGAGGGTTATGATTGCCATGGCACTTGCTTGCGAGCCGGATATCCTCATTGCGGATGAGCCTACCACAGCCCTTGATGTTACTATCCAAGCACAGATTTTGGAACTGATGGCTGATTTGCAGAAAAAACTGGGTATGGCTATCATCCTGGTTACACATGACCTGGGTGTTATCGCTACCATGTGCGATGAAATCATCGTGATGTATGGCGGTAGAGTATGTGAGCGTGGTACTGCAGAAGATATTTTCTACAGACCATGTCACGAATATACCAAAGGACTTCTTCGTTCGATTCCGAACGTAGATAATATGAAGGAAAAATTGGTGCCAATCGGTGGTACTCCGATTAACCTTTTAAATATGCCTAAGGGCTGTGCATTCTGCACCAGATGTGAGAATGCCATGAAGATTTGCCTGGAGGAAGTACCGCAGGAAATGGAAATGCCTGACGGACACTATGCATCCTGCTGGTTGAATGTAAAAAGACAGCTAGAGGAGGAACAGGCAAATGGCTAATAGTGAATACTTAGTAGAGGTAAAAGATTTAAAAGAGTATTTCCCTATTAAAACGGGATTATTCAAAAGCGTACCATTGAAAGCAGTAGATGGTGTAAGCTTTAATATCAAACCTGGCGAGACACTTGGTCTGGTTGGAGAAAGTGGATGTGGTAAGACTACAGTTGGCCGTACACTTCTTCATTTATACAAACCTACAAGCGGAGAGTTTCGTTTCAACGGGGAATTAGTAACAGATTCCAATATCACCAGACTTCGTAAAGAAATGCAGATGGTTTTCCAGGATCCATATTCTTCTTTGGACCCTCGTATGAAAGTAGAGGATATTATCGGGGAGCCTTTGGATGTACATAAACTGTACAGTTCTAAGGGAGAGAGAAGAGATAAAATCTTGGAGCTGATGGAACTGGTAGGATTGAACGCAGAGCATGCAACACGTTATGCCCATGAGTTTTCCGGCGGTCAGAGACAGCGTATCGGTATCGCCAGAGCCCTTGCGGTAAATCCAAAGTTCATTGTGTGTGATGAGCCGGTATCCGCACTGGATGTATCCATTCAGGCGCAGGTTATCAATATGTTTGAGGAACTCCAGGAAAAACTTGGTGTAGCATATCTTTTCATTGCGCATGACCTTTTGGTTGTACATCACATTTCTCAGCGTATTGCGGTTATGTACCTGGGAAGAATCGTAGAGATTGCAGATGCAGATGAACTGAACAATAGTCCTATTCATCCATATACATTGTCCCTTTTGTCTGCTGTTCCGATTCCGGATCCAAATAAAGCAAAACAAAGCAAACGTATCATCCTGGAGGGGGATGTACCAAGCCCTCTGAATATGCCTTCCGGATGCCCATTCCGTACACGTTGTCCTTATGCGACAGAGCAGTGTGAAAAGGAATGCCCAAGTCTGACAGATAGAGGCAATGGACACATGGTGGCATGTCATAACAAATAAGAAGTAATCATTGTAACTAAAGTGAAACGGTAATAACGGACAATATCCGTCATTATAAAAATTCATTTTTCCTAAAAGGAGGAAAACATTATGAAAAAGTTGACAGCAACTTTACTTGCTGGCACAATGGCAGTTTCTTTACTTGCCGGTTGCGGCTCTACAGCTGCTCCTGCAGATACAGCACCTGCTGCTGATGCTAGCGCAGAAACAACCGCAGATGCTCCTGCAGCTGAGGCAGAGACATCCGGTAATCCATCTAACGTACTTAGACTTTGCCTGGCAAGTGAACCAGATCACTTGGATCCAGCCCTCAACTCTTCTGTTGATGGTGCTTGCCTTGCATCCAACAGCTTCGTAGGTTTGTATACTTCCGCTGAGGACGGATCTATCGTACCTGCACTTGCTGATGGAGAACCAGAAGTAAGCGAAGATGGTCTTACTTATACTGTAACCATGAAAGATGGTCTGAAATGGTCTGATGGTACAGAATTAACTGCAAAGGATTTCGAGTACTCTTGGAAGAGAGCAGCTGATCCTAAAACAGCTTCTGACTATGGCTACCTGTTCGATCTTTTCGCTAGAAATGGTGATGAACTGGATGTAACAGCAAGCGAAGATGGCAAAACCATTACTTGGAATTTGACCGCTCCTTGCCCATACATGATGAGCCTTTTAGCATTCCCTGTATTTATGCCTGTTCCACAGTTCGCTGTAGAAGCTGCTCCTGATTGGGAAACCAACCCAGGCGCTTGGGCTATGGAAGCCGGATTCGTATCCAACGGTGCTTTCACTCTGAAAGAGTGGAACCATGATGAATCCATGGTATATGTAAAGAACCCTAACTTCTATGATGCAGACAATGTAAAATTAGAAGAATTACACTTCATGTTAAGTGCTGATGATACAGCTATTCTGGCTGCTTACAACGCAGGGGACTTAGACTATATCGATTCTGTACCTAATGATGAAATCTCTACTCTGAAAGAGCAGCCTGATTTCAAGGTAGCTGAGAACTTAGGTACCTACTATGTAGCATTTAACGTAAACTCCAAACTCTTCGATGGTAAGACACCTGAGCAGGCAAATGCTATGCGTCTCGCATTTAACTACCTGATCGATCGTGATTACATCGTAGAAAACATTGGCCAGACAAATCAGCAGCCAGCTACCAGCTACATTCCAGCAGGCATGAGCGATGGTAACGGCGGCGAATTCAAAGCTAACGATGCAGATTACACCTTCCCTGTAGAAGATGGTTACTATGCACTGGATACCAGCATTGATGAAGCAGTTGCACTGTTAAAAGAAGCTGGTTATGAATTTGATGAAAACAATATGCTTTCTGATGCAACTCCACTGTCTATTACTTACCTGACCAACGATGGTTCCGGTCACGTAGCTATAGCACAGGCTATTCAGCAGGATTTAGCTACTGTAGGTATTCAGATGGATATCCAGCAGGAAGACTGGCAGACATTCTTAAACGACCGTAAGAACGGTAACTTCGACGTTGCTCGTGAAGGTTGGTTAGCTGACTATGATGACCCTATCAACATGCTTGAAATGTTTGCTTCTAACTCCGGTAACAACGATCCTCAGTTTGGTGTAAATCCTACAAGTGCAGCTCCAGATTGGTCTAAATACGATGAACTTATAACCAAAATCAAAGCTGAAACTGATTTAGTTGCACGTGAAAAGATGATGCACGAAGCAGAAGATATGCTGATGGCTACCGGTGCAGTAGTTCCGATTTACTACTACAACGATCTGTACATGCAGAAGACAAACGTAGATGGTATCTATGCTACTATCTTCGGTACTAAATACTTCATGTATGCAGAAGTAAAATAATCAATTTGGCTAATACTTTATATTTTTCTTCATAATTGATTTAGGGATCACTCCATTTGGAGTGGTCCCTTTTTTTATACGCGTGAAAATTCCTCCCTGTGATATAATGGTATAAGTTTGGAGGAATGAAAATGAAAGCAAGAAGTATAACAATCACATTAACCGGAGCCTTGGTAGCATCTATGTTGCTAACAGGATGCGGCAATCAAAAAGAAGAGAAAGAACAAGGTCTTTCTTTTGAAACGGATATTACAGAAGAGACACAAAAAGTAGAAGAGGCTACTACAGAGACGCCCATTACGATTATCAATCATGGTATTGAGTGCATGTACGACAGTAAGGTTGTAGCTACAGGTAATTATCCGGAAATCCAGTTTAGCCAAGAGTATCAGGATAAGTATCCTAGACTGTGGTCCAAAATTGCCAGCCTAAATATGGGATGGAATGAGGAAACCAAAGAAACAGTAGCAGAGTATGGTGCCTGGAAATTAGAAGATGAAAGAGACTACGAAGTCGAATACACAAGCCAGCTGAACGTTTCTATAGAGCGAGCAGATGAAAAACTGTTTACCATCAAAACTGCTTTTTATGATGATGCAGGTGGTGCACATCCAAATCATGGTGCTACAAGCTTAAATTTTGACCCTCAGACTGGTAATGAAATCAGTATCCAGGATGTAATAGCAGATCGGGAAAACTTTGCAGCCAATGTTCGTACTGCCATGGAAAAAGCAAATCCCGATGCCATGGAAGAAATTGATCTGTATTTCTATCCGGGGGAAGATAGCACAGAAACGGATCCTTTCCAGTATAAATTTGATGAGGATTCCTATACCTGGGTGATTAATGAAGAAGGACTGTATATCGAGTTTTCTCCTTATGAAATTGCCAGCTATGCCGCCGGTTATATGGAAGTGACTTTGTCATACAAGGACTATCCAGATTTAATCAAAGAGGAATACAGATTAACAGAGAAACCGGATGTGGAAAAAATGGTGGTAGAGAAGGACGGAGATACGGATACCATCATTCCAACCCAGGAAGAAGAAGCTCCGGAGCAGCATGCGGAAATCGAAAATCCTACCTTTGACAAATACGTGGCTGATGGCCAGACGGCGGCAAATAAGTATGTCTCATTGAATGTGACAAAAGAGGATGAATCTGATTGGCTTGACACAGAAGCTTGGTGTGCACAACATGGATTTGCCCAGGTAGGCCATGACTACAAAGATGATAATTATGAGTATATGTTTGGAAATACGGTAGAATACGATTATATGTATAATTCCCTATACATATATGACATCCAGGCAGATGACTTGTTATACGATTTGGATTTCTATACCTTGTGTAATGGACCGGATGAAAAGGAAGGCTATACTTCACATTCTACAGAGTATTTAAAATACGCAAAGATAGTAGGGGATATCCTTTATGCAGAAGTGGGACATGCGGGTTATGCTTCAGAAGAGCCTAAGTCAAACTATATTGTGGCGTATGATCTGATTGAAAGAAAGTTGCTCTTTAGAAGTGAGCCTATGGTAGCCGGCGCTGCAAACTTCCAGATTGTGGATGATACTATTATTTGCGGCTACGGATTCACAGAAGAACCGGATTATATCTATCTATTAGATCGATTCACCGGCGATGTGGTAGACCAGATGCCTGTGAACTCTGCGCCTGCACAGTTCGAAATCGAGGGAGATACGCTGTATGTGGCTACTTATAATACCGCATATGAGTTCCAAATCAATAAATAAACGATAGAACTAGAAAGTGCGCCTCATGAGAGGCGCACTTTGTGCTAATTCTCTAATTTGGTGAATCTTAGAATAGCTGTCATTCTCAATCTAGAGAATGGCAGCTATTTTTTGTATAATGGAAAAAGCGAAAGGGGAGATAATTATGCGAAAAAGAATTTATGAGATAGTGGAAGTCGCCGGAAATCAAGATATTGTAAGTAAAATTTATGATGTAGTTATGTTGGTAGTGATTCTGGCAAGTATTATACCGCTAGCATTCAAGGAGTCACATCCTATTTTCTTACCGATAGAGATAATTTCGATGATACTATTCATCATTGATTATATCCTGCGTTTTATTACCGCTGATTATAGGCAGAATAATCATTCAGTAGTAGCTTTCATCAAGCACCCATTTACTTTTTGGGCAATCATTGATTTGATTTCCATATTGCCTTCTTTGACCATGCTGAATCGTGGCTTCCGTATGTTGAGATTACTTCGTATTTCCAGGATGCTTAGAATATTCCGTGTTTTTAAAGCCTTTCGATACAGTAAAAGCATCCGGATTATCTCACAGGTTATGTCCAAATCAAAAGATGCTTTGATCGTGGTTGTATTCTTTGCAGTAGCTTATGTACTAGTATCAGCACTTGTTATTTTCAATGTCGAACCGGAATCCTTTGATTCCTTTTTCGAAGCAGTGTATTGGGCTACGGTTTCACTTACCACAGTGGGATATGGAGACATCTATCCGGTTACTACAGCAGGACGGATTATTACTATGTTGTCGTCGGTGTTGGGAATTGCCATTATAGCTTTGCCGGCAGGCATTATTACTGCGGGCTATATGAAAGTCGTAAATGATATATAAAAAGAGGAGCATGATGAAAAAGAAAGCTATGGTTCTCGCTGTATTACTTGCTATGTTGTGCCTTACAGGTTGCAACAGTACGCCTTACAGCAGGACAGTGATTAAGCAATACATAGAGGAATACTGGGCTTTGCAGGATTATGATTTAGCAGAGGAAGCGAAAGCAACCGACATCAGTAAGAACACCTGGGAAGCCTATGATAAGAAGGAAGACTTACATTTTAACGTATATGATGATTATCACATTAATGCTGACATCGTTATCACCACATCCAGGAATGTATGGAGTGATTATGAGTACCAGCTGATCCAGAAAAATCTGGAGGAAATGCCGGAGGAACTGACCTATACCGGAGATGAAGGGGATAGCACTTTTGAACTTCACTATTCTAATCTGGAGGAGTTGCAGAAAGACTGCGACGCTTTATGGTCTTATTATGAATTCCTAAATGAAAAGAACTGTAAAGTTAACATCAGCTACCAGTTAATCTATGATTATCCGAAGCCTATGATGTTGGATCATGAGCTAATCGATACATCCGGAACCATCGGTATAGATACGCAGTATCAGCGGGCAGGATATCGTAGTAAAGAGGAAATCTATGACGCGGCAAGAAAGAATTATTTCTACTTCGCATATTTCTATCGTATAGAAGATATGATGAAAAATGCCACTGAGGAAGATATCAAAAATGTGTATGATTCCAATCAATCCTATGCAGTGGTGAAAGTAACAGAAGAGGGGACAGAAGAGGTCTATGATGACCTGTTTGTGGTTTATCCCAAATATGGCATTTCCTACGGAGAATTCTATGAATTGTTGAAAAAAGAAGGCGTTGAAGTAGAAGGAACCCCAGAAAGCTTCACTTTCCAGGGATTAGACGGAGAAGTACACCTATCTTATCAGGAGACAGGTACCTGTGTGGATGAAAATCAAATCAAGGAGTACACGGGTATCTCACTGAGCTTTGATAAGGAAAATTCTAATAAAAAAGTAACAGTGGCTGTGGATTATAATCCGTTTTCATAAGGTATATGCATAAATAAGGGGCCTTACCATAACCGGAAAGGCCCTTGTTTTATGGCTATTCGACTGAAGTGAAATAGATGCTATCTGCTTTTTCATCGATTTCATAAGATAGGTCGAAGAGCTTACAGAAATCTTCAACTTTAAGTCCTGCTACAAACATGGTTGGACCATCGTAGGTTTCCAAATTCAGGTCTTCTCCATCTTTGGTCACCTTAAAATCATGGAGATTCTTTTTTTCAGTATGTTTAGCAGTCAGTTCCCAAGTATGTCCATGAATCATCCAGGTAGAAGCTAGGTCTAAATCTCGTGCTTTTTGGTCTGTGGTGAGGAGCTTATATTCTCCGCCTAATGCTTTTGCATATTCCGCTGCAATCAGCGGAGGGCTTCCGCCGTAATCGGCAACAAATCCATAATCCATACTCATCATGTAGGTGCCTAATTCTGCTTCATAATATGCGTAGCAGTAGCTATCTGTTGATAAAGCAAAGTAGCAATAGGGCGACTGCTTTGTGTCATAGAGCATTTCTTTCCCATTTAAATAGATATGATTCAGTTTCTGCTTATGGATAGTTCCTGTCTGATCAGCGTAAGCACCGAAAGTCTCAAAGGATAGCTGGTCATCGGCTAGCATCTGACTAACGATGGCGGCTGTTTCAGCCTTGAGTTTCTCCGCATCCAATTGATTTCCATCTATGGGATACTGGTGAATTTCATGGTACCTATCATTATTGTCTTTTCCATATACTTTTATGAAACCAAAAGGATTTGACGCTAAGTTCTGGGCATTATTATAGGCTGTTTCTTTTTGATATAGCTGATTTGCAGCTATGATGGAATCCTGGATGGATTCCAATTGATTTGCATCTTCTGCGAGGATTCCTTCGTTAAAAGATGCCGGATATGCGTCGAACTCTGCGAAGATGTCTTCTTTGTAAATATCTCGAATCAGATTATAATAGTCTGTCAGATAAGTAGATTCTTTTGATTTTATGCGTATTTTGGATTTCTCATCAGTTAGTTCGTGATAGGAGTATACGTGAAAGGTCAAATCACGTTTGGTGGAGTGTAAAGTATATTCCTTATAATCAGGGTCGTTGTAGATATTAGAAACTTCTACCAGTTCATAGGGTTCACTTGTAATAGTCTTGATATACTGATTGAGCTGTTTGGTATTTAGATCAGCGGTTGTATCGTCAGTACCTCTTCCACATGCAGAAGAGGAGAGTGCCGTGATAAGTAAGCCTGCAAGGCATAATAAATGTGCTTTTTTCATTTAGCTTGTCTCCTTGTCTTTTTAAACTATATCATGTAATCTAGAAAAAGGGCTACAGAAAGTGTGAAGAAATGGCAAAAGAAGAGAAAACAAATGTAATGCGTGTGCTGACACAAAAGAAAGTAGAGTATGTGGGACATACCTATGAGCAAGATGCCAGCTTAACAGGTGCTGAAATTGCAGCAAAGATGGGGGAAAACCCGGAGGCGGTCTTTAAAACTCTTGTGACGCAGGGAAAGTCGAAATCATATTATGTATTCGTGATTCCTGTAGAGAAAGAACTCGACCTTAAGAAAGCGGCGAAGGCTGTAGGAGAGAAGTCCATAGAAATGCTTCCTTTAAAGGAACTTCTTCCACTTACCGGCTATGTTCATGGAGGATGCTCACCAATTGGAATGAAGAAATTCTTCACAACTACTTTTGATGAAAGTCTCAATAAGTTGGATAAGGTTTATTTTTCTGGTGGAAAGGTTGGATTTCAAGTGGAAGTGGCAGTTGAGGACATAGAGAAAGTAATTAGATACGGTACAGCAGATATAACAGTATAAAGGTAAAGGCTACGCAAATTGCGTAGCCTTTATGATTTAAAAAATGCATTAAAATCACATTTAAATATATGAGTTAGAGCGATGAGCATATCAACAGAAGGATTATTGGCTCCAGATTCTACCTTTGCATAAGTAGAGGATGACACTGATACACCGTGCAATTGCAATTGAGTGATAACGTCAATGTTCCTTAAGTTGTTTTCAACTCGTAATCGTTTGATGTTGAATCCTAATATGTGGTTTGTTCGTTGGTTTACGCGCTCCATGCTTTTATTGTATAGTGGAGAAATCTGACGATATTGCCAAAATAGACCTAAAGTCATATAATTATTTTGGGTCCATTTTAGACATAATCATTGCTTTGGAGGCGTTTAAATGAGAGATGTTATCATCGGATTAATAAAAAAATATTTAATATGGTTTGCTGTATTGTTTATGCTATTAATGGCAATTGTAGGCTTTTCAGAACATAGTATAGTTTCAGGTATCATTTTTCTTCTTTTGGCTTTCCTTTGCTCTCCGTTTAGAGGGGTTCTTTTAAAATTGATTCCGGAAAAATGGAGAAAACTTCCAATTATTATTGGTGCGTCCGTTGTTTTATTCTTTGGTAGTATATTTGGAATGGCAGATACAGATTCTGTAACTAATGAAACAGAAGCTACTTTGGTTGCTGAAACTACGGAGTCGTCTTTGGAAACTGAAACAGATGAATTGCTTGCCAAAGTTGAATCAACTAATGAAGAAGCGTCTTCTGAAGAAAGTGTAGAGAGTACTGAAGTAGAGGAGACAAAAGAAACAAAAGAAGAGGGAAAAAAAGATTCTGATTCAAAAAAGAAGGAGAATTCTGATACCAATAAAGATAAAACGACTAGTGAAGTTAAAAAGTTGGAATCTACAGTTACTGATACCAGTAGTGTGACTGATAAATCAACACCTGTTGTTGAACAACCGACACCAGCCGCTGTTGAACAACCTGCTGTTGAAACACCTCAGCAAGTACAGCCAGCTCAATCTGTGCCGGCAAATGATAATTCAGCTGTACAGTCAGGTGGTGGTTCGAACAACTTTGAAACTGGAACCGCAACACAACCAGGAATATATTACATAGGAAATAAGACGAATGGAAAACTGCATGTCTCGACGTGCAGATCTTTACCTAAAAATGAGAATCAAGCTATTTTCAATACAAAGGAAGAAGCGATGAACGCGGGCTATACGGATCCATGTGGCATATGTTGCCCATAGAGTTTTAATCATTAATTGATAAAACATTAATGTGATTTTAGATTTTCCCGAGATATAATAATGATATAGATTCATGTTGTAAGAAGGGTATTGATTATATGAAGAAGAGAAAATTAAAAAACTTCATATGTATACTTTTACAGACAGCATTGTTTTTGTCGTTTGTTATAGCACCTAGCTTTTCTACTAATGCAGCGTCTTTAATACCTGCTTACTTAGGCGATGAAACAGTTGTCTATAATAATAATGTCCCTGAGTTTTCAGCAACTGAGATTTCTAGTACATCGTTTGAAACATATGGTGACTTAGATGCTCTTGGAAGATGTACAGTAGCTATAGCATGTGTAGGCCAGGATATTATGCCTACAACTGAACGTGGTGCTATCGGACAGGTTAAACCTACAGGATGGAAGCAAAATAAGTATCCGGGTGTAGTGAATTCTTCGCCTCCGTATCTATATAACCGTTGTCATTTGATTGGTTACCAGCTGACCGGTGAAAATGCGAATACAAAGAACCTTATTACTGGAACACGTTATATGAACGTGGAAGGTATGCTTCCGTATGAGAACATGGTGGCTGAGTATGTGAATACTACGGGTAATCATGTTATGTATCGTGTGACTCCTATCTTTAACGGAAATGATTTGCTCTGTACGTGTGTCAAAATGGAGGCACTCTCTGTGGAAGATAATGGTGCAGGTATTTCCTTTAACGCACTTTGCTATAATGTACAACCAGGTGTCGTGATTAACTATGCTGATGGTAGTAATGCGGCTGACCCAAATTATGTACCACAGGCAGAACAACAAAGAACAACGGTGACGAAATCGTCGGCGAGTACTTCATCATCAGTAACTAGCAACTCGAGTTATGTTGCAAATAAGAATACCAAGAAATTCCATAATCCTACATGCTCCAGCGTAAAGGATATGAAGGAAAAGAATAAATGGTACTATGATGGAAGTCGAGATGATTTGATAAATAAGGGCTATTCCCCTTGCAAGAGATGTAATCCATAAATATGCTTATTGGTTTTTGAGATAGATACTTAACAAGCTATATGTAACGGCTACGCGTAATGCGTAGCCGTTTTTATAGTGGTGATTCTTGACTTGCGACCAGGAATCATGTATCCTTTACTTATTAGTATTCCTAAATAATACTACTATTTTATGAGGGCGTAATATGGAACAAGAAAAATGGCTGGAATCTATGGGCAAATTTGGCCTAAGCCGAATTGAAGCTACGTTGTATTATTGCTTGCTAAAAAACGGTGAGATGACCGGATATGAAGCAGCAAAGGCTACAGGAATTTCTAGATCTAATGTATATAATGGATTGGCTAGCCTGGTGGAGAAGGGCTGTGCTTATGTGAAGGAAGAACAGAAAGCAAATGTATATCTTCCTGCACAAGTAGAAGAATTTACCAGTGGGCATTTATCGCGGCTATCAGCTCTTGCCAAAGAGGTGGTAAAGGCTGCTCCCAGACAGGTGGAAATTCAGAACGGCTATATTACCATACGTGGCGAGGACGCGGTTCATAGTAAGATTCGTCAGATGCTTGGACAAGTAGAACAGCGTTTTTATTTTTCTGCAGATGAAGAGAATATCGTGCTTTTTATGGATGAGATTATCAAAGTAATTAAAGGCGGGAAAAAGTGTGTTCTGATTTTAAATAAATGCCAAAAGGTATGCAAACTTTTGGAACAGGAGCTGTCAGATAAGGAAGTAAAGCACCTTTTTGTGTATCAGTCCAAATCAAAAGCCAATCAGTTTCGATTAATCTGTGACTCTACTTATGTTTTAACCGGAGAATTAGGACTTGGCAATGATAATGCGCTTTACTCTGCACAGCCGAATTTTGTCATGGTATTCAAGGAAGCTATGGCAAATGAAATTGAGCTGATTAAAAGAGATATGGACGCAAAATAGAATAGACGAGGAGAACAGTTATGAGAAAAACACCATTTGTCACGAAAGAACAGGTAGCAGAGATTGTAAAGAAGTATCCCACACCTTTTCATATCTATGATGAAAAGGGCATCCGTCAGAATGCAGAAGCTGTGAAAAAGGCCTTTTCCTGGAATGAAGGTTTTTGCGAGTATTTTGCTGTCAAAGCAAATCCCAATCCTTATTTGATTCGTATTCTAAATGAGTATGGTTTTGGCACTGATTGTTCTTCCATGACGGAGTTGATGATCAGTAAGGCGCTTGATTTACCGGGAGAGAAAATCATGTTTTCTTCCAATGAGACGCCTGCGGCCGAATACACTTATGCCAAAGAAATAGGCGCTATCATCAATCTGGATGATATAACTCATATTGAGTTCTGCGAAGAGGCTTGCGGCGGTCAGCTGCCAAAGACCATGTCCTGCAGATATAATCCGGGTGGAGTATTTCAGATGAGCAATGGCATCATGGATAATCCGGGAGATGCCAAATATGGCATGACCAAGCCTCAGCTAAAGGAAGCGTTTACCATTATGCATCAAAAGGGCGTAGAGGAGTTTGGTATCCATGCTTTCCTTGCCAGTAACACAGTGACCAATGAGTATTATCCAAAGCTTGCCAGAGAGCTGTTTGAACTGGCTGTAGAAGTGGCGAGAGATACCGGCGTACACATCGGCTTTATCAATCTATCCGGTGGTGTAGGGATTCCCTATAGACCTGACCAGGAGCCCAATGATATCCAGGTAATCGGAGATGGAGTTCATAAAGCTTTCGACGAAGTCCTGGTACCTGCAGGTATGGGAGACATTAAGATTTTTGCAGAGATGGGCAGATTTATGATGGGGCCCTATGGAGCACTTGTCACGACAGCGATTCATGAGAAACACACCTATAAGGAATACATCGGCGTGGATGCTTGTGCGGTCAATCTCATGCGCCCAGCTATGTATGGCGCTTACCATCATGTGACTGTTCTTGGAAAAGAGGAAGTAGAACCTACAGAGACCTATGATGTAGTAGGATCTTTATGTGAGAATAATGACAAATTTGCTATTGACCGTAAGCTTCCCAAAATTGAAATGGGAGATTACCTGGTGATTCATGATACGGGAGCACATGGCTATTCTATGGGATATAGCTACAATGGTAAGCTGAAATCAGCAGAGCTTCTTTTAAAGGAAGATGGCAGTGTACAGCTGATTCGTAGAAAAGAAGAGCCGAAGGATTATTTTGCAACACTGGATGTTACAGAGTTCGCAAGTAAGCTTGGCTTATAAGATTGGAAGAAAAGGCAACTCTCTAATGGGAAAGGGAGTTGCTTTTTTGCGTTCGAATAGATAAACTATTAATTGGTGGTAAATGGGAAAATTATGAGAGAAGGGTTAGAAAATGAAGAGAAAACCAGATCATTTAATGGAACTTTTAGTATCCATTGCAGAGAATATGAAGGATTGTGGGGCTGTATTCCGTACTCCGATTAAGTCAAAGACTGACTTGAAGGGTTTTTCGGAAGAAGTGAAGAATCTGGAAAGCAAAGGGGATTCCTTTGTCCATGAGACAATCATTGAATTGAATCATGCTTTCATCACATCTATTGAGCAGGAAGATATTCTTCTGCTAGCTGAGAAGATGGATGAAGTAGTGGATTTGATGGAAGAACTGGCTGCTTATTATTATATTTATGATTTGGAAGAGACCGATGATTATATGGAGACCTTCCAGACCAATATCGGCCTTGCTACAGAAGAACTGAATACTTCTATTCAGCTTTTGGCTAATCGCGCTTACAAGGACATCAAAGAGCATACTGTGAATGTGAAGTCCTACGAGGAAGAGTGTGACCACACAGAGAGAAAAGCCCTTCGTAAGCTTTTCAAGAAGTTCTCTGATCCTGTGAAATTGATTCAGTATAAGGATTTATATGAGAAGTTAGAAGATACCATGGATGCTTGTCAGGACGTAGCAAAAGCCCTTGATACCATCGTCATGAAGAACATGTAAGGGGCAGACTATGGTTATCATTATTATTACGATTGTATTAGCTCTGGTCTTTGACTTTATCAATGGCTTTCATGATACGGCCAATGCCATTGCTACTGCCGTTTCTACTAGAGCGTTATCTTTAAAACATGCGATTATGATGGCGGCTGTGATGAACTTCACCGGTGCGATATTATTTACCGGTGTTGCCGAGACCATTGCCAAGGAAGTAGTGGATGTTTCCTCTATGTCCAATGGTTCTATTGTTATTATTACAGCATTGATTTCTGCCATTATTTGGAATCTGCTTACTTGGTATTTTGGTATTCCAAGTAGTTCCAGCCATGCACTGATTGGCTCTTTGGCTGGGGCAGCACTGGCGGATGCAGGTTCCTCCGCTGTTAACTTTGCAGGTCTTGGAAAGATTATTATTTCCCTGATTGTGTCACCATTTGTAGCTATCGCCATGGGTTATTTGGTATTTACGATTATTCGCTACATTTTCCGTAATGCCAATGCATCCAGAGCAAATAGCAGCTTCCGTAAGGTGCAGATATTGACCGCAGCTTTGCAGGCGTTCTCACATGGCTCTAATGATGCACAGAAGTCTATGGGTATCATTACCATGGCGCTTTTTAATTATGGTTTGATTACATCTATGGACGTACCTCATTGGGTACAGCTTGCTTGTGCGGTTTCTATGAGTATCGGTACTTCCATCGGTGGCTGGCGTATTATCAAAACAGTAGGTACGCAGATTATGAAGTTGAAGCCGGTGAATGGCGTAGCAGCTGACCTGGCTAGCTCCATTACGATTCAGATTGCGACACATTTGAATTTACCGGTTAGTACGACCCATGTGATTTCTTCTTCCATTATGGGTGTCGGTGCGGCACAACGTGTGAAGAGTGTGAAGTGGGCTACTGCGAAAAAGATGGTTAGTGCTTGGGTGATTACCATTCCGATTACCCTGTTATTATCAGCTGGTGTGTTCGTAGTAGTAAATGCAATCTTAGGAAACTAAATACGCAGATGTCAAGAGCTGTCTTTCGAAAAATGTTTGTGCAACATGTACAATTTTTCGTGTATTGACTTTGACATCTTGTGATGATATAACAAAGATGTTGTGAGATTACATTCTTCTATCATAGAGTTTTGCGTGGGGATGCAGGACTCGAGAAAAGTAATGTCAGTGGACGAGAAACTTTTCTTTCTCGACAAGGCAGCTTTGCCGGAGAAGGGGCTAGGCTGATGAGAGATTTGATAGCAAGGGGGTACTTTCTATACAGGGAGTAGAATGGGAAGGTTATAAAAAGAGACGGCAGGTTAAGTCCTGCCTTTTCTTTTTCCAAAAACTGAAAAAGGAGACATCATGATTACTTTACAGAATGAATGTTTACAGGTGGAAATCTCTGAGGTAGGCGGACAAATCACCTCTATTAAGGATAAGAAGGATCAGACAGAATTTTTGTGGTCCGGAGATCCGACTTATTGGAAGGGACAGGCACCAAACCTGTTTCCTTATATTGGCAGACTGGTAGAAGGCAAATATATTTATAAAGGAACTGAGTATCATTTGACCAAGCATGGCTTTGCCAGAGATTTGAAAATGGATGTGCTTTTGAAGTCTGACGATAGAGTGACTTTTAGCTTAGGCGATAATGAGAAAACAATGGAAATGTATCCATTCCATTTCCATTTTATGACTTCCTATCGTTTGGTAGGTCGTATGATTCAGATTACCTTTACAGTGGAGAATAAAGGCAAGGAGACCATGTACTTTGGTGTAGGAGGTCATCCGGGCTTTAATGTGCCACTGGAAAGAGGTTTCTCTTTTGAAGATTATTATTTAGAGTTTGCGGAGAGTAGCAAGGCAAAGCAGATTGATTTTTCTGATGATATGTTTGCACTTCACACAGCTACAGACTACGAACTGGTAGATGGTAAACGTATTCCATTGCACCATGACTTATTTGATCGTGATGCTGTTGTGCTGAAAGATGTGGCAAAGTCTGTTACACTAAAGGCAAATGGTGCAAAGCATCAGGTGACGGTACAGTATCCGGATATGGCTTATGTAGGATTCTGGCATATGGATCACACAGATGCACCTTACGTTTGCATCGAGCCTTGGAGCTCTTTGCCGGCATACTCCGGTGTGGTTACTGATTTGGAAAAACAGGATAATCTGATTTCTCTGGAAGCAGGCAAGACTTACGAGAATCGTTGGTCTATCAGCTGTGAATAAGCATATGCTGCTAGAAACGTATAGAAGAGAGTATAAGGAGACGAATGTATGTCTTTTAGAAAGAAATTAGTTGCAGGTTTGCTATCTGCTTGTATGGCGGTTTCGACTTTTGCAATGAATCCCATTCCGGTTGCTGCAGCCACAAAGACGGTGACGGTCTGTATCGACCCGGGCCATGGCGGTTCTAATATGGGTGCCCAGTATAAGAATCTGAATGAAAAGGATATTACACTACAGATTGCTTTGGCTATGTACCAGGAGCTTTCCAAATACGAAGGTGTGAATATCGTGATGACCAGAGTAGATGATACGGAGTTATCTCTGGCACAAAGAGCTGAGATTGCCAAAGCAAATAATGCTGACTTTTTGTACAGCATTCACCTGAATGCCAGTGTGGAGCACAATTTCTTCGGTTCCGAGATTTGGACCTCCTGCTATGGTAATTACTATGCAAAAGGAGCTGCTTTTGGACAGTTAGAATTAGCTGAACTATCAGCTTTGGGTATTTACTCCAAAGGTGTAAAGAGCAAAATCAATGGTACCTTATCAGCAGATTACTATGGTGTCATCAAGAATTCTGTAGAACGAAAGATTCCGGCAGTCATTATTGAACACTGTTATATGGATGAGACAGTAGATGATGCGATTTTCAGAAATGTAGAAGCCCTTGGAAAGGCAGATGCTACCGCTGTAGCGAAGTATTTTGGCCTGAAATCCAAGACTTTAGGTGTGGACTATAAGAAATACCCTAAGCCATCTGTAAAGGCTTCTAAGACACCTAGAGTGCAAGATGAGACACCTCCGGAAGTGAGCAGTATCGCTTTTAATTCCTATAATGAAGCTGCAGGAACTGTAAATATCCATATTGCAGCGCAGGATAGTCAGTCACCGATTATTTATTATAATTACTCCATAGATGGTGGTAAGACTTGGACGAGACTTAGTCCTTGGCTTGCAGGCACTGAAGCAGATATTGATATCAAGGCGCCACACGGTAGCACCATGATTTTCAATGTTTGGAATCAGTATGAGAAGTGCAGCTACAGTAATTCCATTACTTTTTAGTATTTATATTTAGTAAGAAAATAGTTTTAGAGCTATGGTATAACAAATAGAAACGCCAGTGCATTGGGCACTGGCGTTTTTCATGCCTAAAAGGCGTTATGTACATTTTACTGAATCGGAACAATCTGTCCGTTTGGATCTACTGCCACAGCTACACCTGCTTCGTTACATACATAGGTGATGTTGCCGATGACGTAGTTACGGTTGATAACCATATGTCCTTTTTCGTCGAATACACAAGGCACTTTATTGATTACCACTGCCTGATTTACTACCATATGTCCATCAGGGGCTACATAAACCGTACCTGCTTCTGTAGGAAGTAGGGTGTTGGTTACAAGCTTACCTGTTGCAGGATCGAAGTAGAAGGTGAGTCCATTAATAACCTGGAAGCCTACCTGCATCTTGCCTGTTGCATCGAAGTAGTAGGTAGCACCATCGATTACCTGTACACCTGTTACAAGCTGTCCGCCTGCAGGAGTGAAGTAGTATACGTTTGTGCCATCTCCGATGAATCCTGTTTTTTGTGCGCCGGTAGCTGGATCAAAGTAATAGGTCTGATCCCCAATCTTTACAAAACCTACCTGCATGAGGCCATCGTTGTTAAAGAAGTAGTTGTTTTTCTCAATGGTAGCGTAGCCGGTTACCATATGACCGTCAGTTGGGTCTAAGTAGTAACGGTTAGGTAGGTCTCCTAAGAAACCATGTACCATCTTACCATCAGCCGGGTTGAAGTAGAACTTCTGACCATTGATGGTCTGCCATGCAGTCTGCATAAGACCTTTTTCATTAAACAAATAAGCATTTTTATCGATTGCATTTAAACCTACCAGCATTGCACCACTGGTGGGGTCAAAGTAGCGAACACCATCTTCCAGTCCAAGCCATCCGGTATGCATTTTGCATCCATTTGCACCATCGAAATAGTACTGGAAATCGCCAACAGTAATGAGACCGTTTCGTACATGGTATGCTTCATCAAAATAGTAGCGGTCTTTATCAATCTGCTGAAGTCCTACATAAGCGTGACCATCTTCAGGAGATAAGTAGTAGGTACCGGCTTCATCTGCAAACCAACCGGTATTCATATGGAAAGCATCATCCATATGGAAACGAAGACCGGAATAGTCTACCCATCCACGCTGGAGACGATAGTTATTGTAGAAATAAGTGAATTCGCCACGTTTTGCAAATCCTACCGGGAGGATAAGTCCGGCATAATCTTTGTTCATCCAGTTCATATCGACTCTGGATGGAACACCGGCTACAGAACCGTTGGAAGAGTACTGCCAAATAGCGTGTCCCGGCACGTCACAAGCTCCTGCATACTGAGCAATCCAATAATCATAACGTAAGTTAGGAGTTACATGAGCTCGGAAAAAGTTGCGATACGTATATACAATAGGAGTGTATCCGGCAGATGCGATTACATCACAGAACTGATTACACATTTCTGTGAAGGTATTTGGGTCAATACCTGCCTGAGATCTATCTTCGATATCAAAAGCAATCGGGAAGTTTACATTATATGGTTCAATCCACTGGAGTACCAGGTTTGCTTCATTGATGGCTTCTTCTACGGAATGCGCGTAGGAGTAGATATAAACGCCGGTACGTACGCCACAGGCCTGCGCATTGGTAATGTTTTCTGCAAAGCGAGGGTCTACGCCACTTTTGGTACTGCCTACCTTGATAAAGGTATAGCTGACGCCGGAAGCTGCTACAGAACCCCAATCGATACCTCCGTTATATTTGCTGACGTCGATGCCAAGGACAGCTGCTCTAGCGGTAGAAACCGGTGTAAGAGCCATGACAGCAGCAAGGCCCAGCGCCATGACAGATTTTCTGAATGATTTTGTAAAATACTTTGATAGCACGAATCTAAATCCTCCTAGTTTTTTAAATCAACACTATTTTATTTTAACAAAAAAGCCCTGCTTATTACAAGGAATAAGCAGGACTTTATTTGGATTAATTTGCTTTTTTTAGATTCTTTTGAGCAGTAGACAGCATCAGTTTGATTCGGTTCAGCTGGTTTACCTCACTGGCACCCGGATCGAAGTCGATGGCAACCACGTTAGACATAGGATAACGTCTACGAAGCTCTTTGATAACACCTTTTCCCACTACGTGGTTTGGCAGGCAACCAAAAGGCTGGCAACATACAATGTTTTCTGTGCCACCTTTGATCAACTCTACCATTTCACCGGTAAGGAACCATCCTTCACCGGTTTGGTTACCAATACTTACGATTGGTTTCGCGTATTCTACGATATCGTAGATGCTGGTAGGTGGTTCAAAGTGGACGCTATTTTTAAATGCTTTAGTAGCTCCTTTACGCAGGGCTTCTAAGGCATTGATGCCAAGCTTACAGAATCTGGCGGTACGCTTGCTGGTACCCAAGTAATCTGCTTTGTAAATCTGATTGTAGAAGCAGTAGAGCATAAAGTCTAACAGGTCAGGGCATACAGCCTCGGCGCCTTCCTGCTCTAGTAAGTCTACTAAGTGGTTATTAGCAGATGGCATGAACTTCACAAGAATCTCACCTACGATACCAACTCTAGGTTTCTTAATGTCCAGAATCGGAATCTGATCGAAATCTTCCACGATTGCTTTACACATACGTTGGAACTTAAGGAAGTTCATATGTTTTGCAGTCACAAAGTCGATGCATTCTTTTTTCCATTTTTCATGGACTGCATTGACGCTTCCTTCGGTAGCTTCATAAGGACGCATACGGTATACGCATCTCATGAAGATATCACCAAATACAGCAGCATAAGCGGCTCTGGTTAAAAGCTCTAAGTTAATATCGAAACCAGGGTTGCTTTCGATACCACCAAGGTTCAGAGAAATGACAGGAATTTGTTCTAGGCCTGCTTTCTTCAAGGCTCTACGGATGAAGCCTACATAGTTGGTAGCACGGCATCCACCGCCGGTCTGCGTCATAATAACAGCTGTTTTGTTTACGTCATAATTGCCGGAGGTGACAGCGTCGATGATTTGGCCAACCACCATCATGGATGGGTAGCAAGCGTCGTTATTGACATATTGAGTACCTACATCAATCGCATGCCGATTGTCATTTGGCAGAAGCTCTAAGTGATAGCCGCAAGCAGCCATGGCAGGAGCTAACATGTCAAAATGAATTGGTGACATCTGAGGTACCAGGATGGTGTAGTCTTTCCTCATTTCTTTGGTAAAGCTTACCTTCTCAATAGCACTGGTACGGATGGTGCGCTTCATATTTCTCTGCTTACGTACGCGGATAGCAGCAAGTAGAGAGCGGATTCGAATTCTGGCTGCACCTAAGTTATTGACTTCATCAATCTTCAGACAAGTATAGACTTTGTCAGATCCTACCAGGATATCGCTAACCTGATCGGTGGTAACAGCATCCAAACCGCAACCGAAACTGTTTAGCTGAATCATATCCAGGTCATCACGCATTTTGACATAGCTTGCTGCAGCATAGAGTCTACTATGATACATCCACTGGTCGGATACGATAAGTGGTCTTTCCGGTGCTGCTAAGTGAGAGATGGAATCCTCAGATAGTACTGCAAGACCGTAGGTATTGATCAGCTCTGGGATACCGTGATTGATTTCAGGGTCCACATGGTATGGTCTACCGGCCAGTACGATACCGTGAGTGCCTGTCTTTTCCATCCAGGCAATGGTTTCTTCGCCCTTTTGCTGGATATCAAAGCGGACATTTTCCAGTTCTTCCCATGCTTCGTCTACAGCTTCGCTGATTTCGGCGTGGGAGAGGTTTGTGAATTCTTTATATAGGGCTTGTTTAATGGTCTTAGGGCTTTCGAAACTCATAAATGGATTCGAGAATTTGACCTTGCCCTGACCGATTTCATCTACGTTATTCTTGATGTTCTCAGAATAAGAAGTGACAATCGGACAATTGTAATGGTTATTGGCTTCTTTAAACTCCTTACGCTCATAGAAGAGGGCAGGATAGAAGATGAAATCCACATTTTCGTGAATGAGCCATGCCACGTGTCCATGGGCTAACTTCGCCGGGTAGCATTCACTTTCGCTAGGAATAGACTCGATACCAAGTTCATAAATCTTATGGGTACTGGTAGGGGACAATACCACCTGGTAACCAAGTTTGGTAAAGAAGGTAAACCAGAATGGATAGTCTTCGTACATATTCAAAACACGCGGAATACCTACTGAACCACGAGGTGCTTTGTCTGCAGTTAGTGGTACATAATGACTGAAGATACGTTTCATCTTATAGTCATACAGGTTTGGAATACCTGCGGCGTTCTTTTGTTTACCAAGACCACGCTCACAACGGTTACCGGAGATAAATTGTCTACCACCGGAGAATTTATTAATGGTGAGACGGCAATGGTTGGTACAGCCCTGGCATTTTGCCATGCTGGTGGTGAATTCCAAAGAACGAATATCCTCAATGGAAAGCATAGTAGTGCCTTTTTCGCCACCCTGATGGTAACGTTCTTTGGCGATGAGACCACATCCGAATGCACCCATGATGCCGGCAATATCAGGACGAACTGCCTGACATCCGGAAATCTTTTCGAAGCTTCGAAGGACAGCGTCATTATAGAAAGTACCACCCTGTACTACGACGTTTTTACCTAAATCTTTGGCAGAGGATACTTTGATAACCTTAAATAATGCGTTTTTGATTACGGAGTACGCAAGACCTGCGGAGATGTCTTCTACAGAGGCACCTTCTTTTTGGGCCTGCTTTACTTTGGAATTCATAAATACGGTACAACGTGTACCCAAATCAATAGGATGCTCTGCAAAAAGGGCTGCTTTGGCAAAGTCCTGTACAGAATAATTCAGGCTCTTTGCAAAGGTTTCGATAAAGGAACCGCAACCGGAAGAACAAGCTTCATTTAACTGTACGCTATCTACAGTCTGGTTCTTGATTTTGATACATTTCATGTCCTGACCGCCAATGTCCAGGATGCAGTCTACTTCCGGATCGAAGAAAGCAGCAGCATAGTAGTGTGCAACTGTCTCTACTTCACCTTCATCCAGCATAAGGGCAGCTTTTAAAAGTGCTTCGCCGTAACCTGTGGAGCAGGAGTGCACAATTTTAGCACCTTCCGGAAGAAGCTTATAAATCTCTTCGATGGAAGAAATAGCGGTTTTTAAAGGACTACCGTTATTGTTACTATAGAAGGAATATAATAGAGAACCATCTTCCCCTACTAAAGCTACTTTGGTAGTGGTAGAACCGGCATCGATTCCTAAATAGCAATTTCCTTTATAACTTGCTAAATCCCCTGTTTCAACATGGGCTTTGCCGTGACGCTCCTTGAAGGCATCATAGTCCTCCTGAGAAGCAAATAGTGGCTCCATACGTGCAACTTCAAAATCCATCTTAATGCCGCCGGAAAGCTTATCCATCATGTCTTGCAGACTGAAGGAAACTTCTTCTTTTGCATTTAACGCAGATCCCATAGCAGCGAAAAGATGGGAGTTGTCTAAGTCGATGGTATGCTCCTCATCTAATTTCAGTGTTCTGATAAAAGCAGCCTTCAATTCGGATAAGAAGTGAAGCGGGCCACCTAAAAAGGCAACATGGCCACGGATTGGCTTACCGCAGGCAAGACCGGAAATAGTCTGGTTGACTACAGCCTGGAAGATGGATGCAGAAAGATCTGGCTTCGTAGCACCTTCATTGATGAGTGGCTGAATATCAGATTTGGCAAATACACCGCATCTGGCTGCAATGGTGTATAAACTCTTATAGTCTTTGGCATATTCATTCAGACCGGAAGCATCAGTCTGTAAAAGAGATGCCATTTGGTCGATAAAAGAACCTGTACCACCGGCACAGATTCCGTTCATACGCTGTTCGATATTTCCGTTTTCAAAATAGATAATTTTCGCGTCCTCACCACCAAGTTCGATGGCAACATCTGTTTTAGGCGCCTGTTTTTGAAGCGCAGTGCTGACTGCGATAACTTCCTGTACGAAAGGCACACCCAGGTGATTGGATAAAGTAAGACCACCGGAACCGGTAATCATAGGGTGTACAGTTACATTTCCTGCTTTCGCAAAAGCGAGAGAAAGCAACTCGGTTAAGGTTTCTTGTATATTGGCATAATGGCGTTTGTAATCTGCAAAAACCAAAGTCTCGTTCTCGTCCAGTAAAGCAATTTTTACTGTGGTAGAACCGATATCAATGCCAAGGGTGTAATTGTTATTGCTCATACTTACCTCCAAATTACATACGGAAACTATTATAAGGCAATGGAGTGCGAAAATCAAATCTCTCTACTTATTATAAGGGGTTTCACAATGTTTACTTTTAGGTGCCAAAATGGTATTATATCTGTTATCTGTGGGTAGTATGCCCAATCGCAATTATGGAGGCTTAAATGGAGAATTTTATCAACAAATTAGAACGCAAAATAGGCCGTTATGCTATTCCGAATCTGATTAATTATTTCGTAATCGCTTATGTGGCATCTACGATTTTATGTATTATTCCAATCAAACAGTATCATCCTTTAGTTGGAGCTTATAACACGAATTTTTACAACCTGTTTTTGGCACTTGATTTTTCAAAAATCGCTACAGGACAGGTGTGGAGACTGATTACCTTTATTCTTGCTCCCGGGGATATGTCCAGTGGTATTGGCATTTTGTTTTTTGTCATTACGGTACATTTGTACTATTTATTTGGTCATTCCTTAGAGAGAGCGTGGGGAAGCTTCCGTTTCAATCTGTATTTTGTGGGTGGTATTGTGCTCACATTACTGGCCGAACTGATTGTGTTTGTTGCATCCGGTTATACCCTGTATTTCTATGGAGACGGTTTGAATTATGTGTATGAAACCATGTTCTTTGCGTTTTGTACTCTGTTTCCAAATGAGACCTTTTTGTTGTATTTCGTTATTCCCATTAAGGCGAAATACTTAGCCGCCATTGATGGTATTTTCATGGTGGTACGTATCCTACAGTATATGGCCAACGGATACTACTCCAGGGGAGTAGCAATCATGGTAGCTATGTTGAACTTTGCTATATTCTTCTATATGTATAAGGGACTATCCAGATTTAGCCCGAAGCAGATGCACAGAAGAAGCGAGTTTAGAAGACAAACATCTGATAGAGTAAATCATCGTACCGGCGTGGCAAAGCATAAATGCGCTGTATGTGGACGCACCAGTGAAACCAATCCGGAATTAAGCTTCCGTTTTTGCAGTAAATGCAATGGTAATTATGAATACTGTGAAGAACACATTTTTACACACACACATGTAGAATAGGAAAAGTATGGATAAAGAATTATTATTTGGAAAAACCTTGGAATTTGTAAAAAAGACAGCAAAGAACCAGGGGAATGTCATCAGTGAAGAACAGGTAGCTACGGCTTTTGCTCCACTTCATTTGGAAGAAGAGCAGATGCAGATGGTATATGACTATCTGAAAAAGCAAGCTATTGGAATCGGAGATCCTTTGGCGGATGAAGAGTATCTAAGCACAGAAGAAGTGGACTACTTAAAAGAGTATGAAGAATCTCTTAAGGCTTTCGAAGATGCCACCGATGGAGAGAAACAAGCTACCTTTTTATCTGCTATGGCAGGAGATAAAAACGCAAGAAACCGTCTTATCGAAATCTTTTTGCCAAAGGTACCGGAGTTCGCCAGACTCTATAGCGGACAGGGTGTCTTGATCGAAGACCTGATTGGTCAGGGCAACATGGCCCTTAGCGAAGGTGTAAACATGCTGAATGCTATGGAAAATGCTCAGGAAGCCGAGGGCATGCTTGTGAAAATGATGATGGATGCCATGGAAGAATTGGTAAGCGAAACTTATGAAACCCAACAGGGCGATGAGGAGATGTTGAAGAAAATCAACCAAATCGCGAAACAGGCAAAGGATCTTTCGGAAGAACTGAGAAGAGATGTGACGATTGAAGAATTGGCAGAAGAGACGAAAATCCCTGCGGAAGAAATCGAAGAAGCTTTTCGAATCAGTGGGTTTGCAATTGAAGGAATCGAAGGAAACAAAAATCAATGACATCTACCAGCTATGAAGCATTCAAATACACCATAAGTGATACTTCAAATATCTATATTGGCAGTAAGTTCTCCTACGAAGAATTGCTTCTAAACAAAGAAATTAATTTTAAATTTAAGAATATCGTAGAACGCTATATTTTGGCGCAGACGACTGGGGATACTACTATTGAAAGTGATTTGTATTTCATGGACGAGAAGAGTTTATCCTATCAGACATATCAGCAACTAAGAGCCAAAGTAAAAGTGAATGTGAAGGTTGAAAAGAAACACCTGTTACGAAAACCGGAACTGATTCATGAAGAACAGATTATGAAGGTGAGTGACTTGGTGAAGCTCTCGGCGACAGAAAAAAGAAATAAAGACATGGTGATTTGCGAACTGATTTTACCTAAAATTGCCTTACTTGGTTTCACCCTATAGTTTTTCGCAAGAATCTGGGATGAATGGCAAAGGAGAAAAAGTACATGAGAATACAGGACTGTATGGCTTACGAAGAATTGCATAGAGAAGACTTAAGTGACATTGAGTCAAAAGGCTATTTGCTTCGCCATAAAAAAACAGGGGCTCGTGTAGTGCTCATGGAGAATAAAGACGAAAATAAAGTCTTTTATATAGGATTTCGCACACCACCGGTAGATTCCACAGGTGCTGCGCACATTGTTGAGCACACGGTGCTATGTGGGTCCAAAGAGTTCCCTATCAAAGATCCTTTCGTGGAACTGGTAAAGGGAAGTCTTAATACGTTTTTAAATGCCATGACCTATCCGGATAAAACAGTATTTCCGGTAGCAAGTTGCAATGCAAAGGATTTTCAAAATCTGATGCATATATATTTGGATGCTGTTTTTTATCCCAACATTTATAAAGAAAAGAAAATCTTTATGCAGGAAGGCTGGCATTATGAACTGGAACATCCGGAAGACCGGCTTACCTTGAATGGTGTGGTTTACAGTGAAATGAAAGGTGCCTTTTCCTCTCCGGATGATGTATTGGAAAGACAGATTTTGAATTCTCTGTTCCCGGATAATGCGTATGGTTTTGAAAGCGGCGGTGACCCGGATGTGATTCCGGAACTTTCCTATGAAAAATTCCTGGATTTTCATCGCAGATACTATCATCCGTCGAACTGCTATATTTATCTCTATGGGGATATGGATATGGCGGAAAAATTGCAGTTCATAGACGAACATTACTTATCTAAGTTTGAAGAACAGCCTATCGACTCCACCATTGCGGAGCAGAAGGCTTTTACCAAAATACAGGAAGTTTCCTGCCCGTATTCGATTTCTGAATCCGAGTCAGAAAAGAATAATACCTATCTGGCGTTAAATAAAGTAGTAGGAGATACCTTAGACCCTGAACTATACATGGCATTCCAGATTTTGGATTATGCCCTTTGCTCTGCACCGGGTGCACCACTAAAACAGGCCATGCTGGATGCAGGTATCGGGAAGGATGTATATAGCATTTTTGACGAAGGCGTGAAACAGCCATATTTTTCTGTGATTGCGCAAAATGCTGATGCAGACCAAAAAGATGCTTTTATGCGTATCTATGAAGAAACGTTATCCCGTATCGTGAAAGAGGGAATTGAAAAGAAAGCATTAGAAGCAGCACTGAATCATTATGATTTTAAGTTCAGAGAGCAGGACTTTGGCTCATATCCAAAGGGCTTGATGTACGGTCTTCAAATGTTGGACACCTGGCTCCATGAAGATGACAAGCCTTTTATTCATTTAGACGTTTTGCGTACCATTAGCAGCTTACGTCAGCGTATGGAAGAAGGTTATTTCGAGAAACTGATAGAGGAAAAACTCCTGAAGAATCCTTTTGGCAGCTTCGTTACCTTGGTACCTGAAAAAGGACTCACTACCAGGAGAGAAAAAGCGCTGGAAGACAAACTGGCAAAGAAACTGGCCGGCATGAGTGAACAGGAAAAACTGACGCTGGTAAAAGAAACAGAAGAACTGAAAGAATACCAAATGGCTCCGGATGATCCTGAGGCATTAAAGTGTATTCCAAGGCTTACTAGGGAAGACCTGAATAAAAAGGCAAGAGAGATTATTTATAAAGAGCATACCTTCGATGGAGTCCCCGGTCTTTTGCATGAGGTAGATACACATGAAATCGGTTATTTCAGACTACTCTTTGATTGCAAAGATGTGTCCACAGAAGATTTTATCTACATTCCCATTTTAAAGGCAACCCTGGGGATAATGGATACGACCAATTATGCGTATGCGGATTTGTATCATGAGATTCATTGCAAAACCGGTGGTATGGGGACATATATCTCCAGCTTTGTGAAAATAGATAAATTGGATGAATACAAGATTACATTTGATGTGAGAGTTAAGGCTATGTATCATCAGCTGCCTGAAGCTTTAGACTTCATGAAGGAAGTAATCTTTGAAACGAAGTTTGATGACACCAAGAGATTACAGGAAATCATCAATGAAATCCATTCCAGAGCGCAGTCCGACGTGATGAGTGCAGGACATGTAATCGCAATTGCAAGGGCTATCTCTTATCAGTCCAAGGCTGGCAAATGCGCGGAAATCCTCAATGGTGTAGATCAGTTCAGAATGATTGAACATCTGACCAGCCATTTTGAGGAAGAGAAGGATGCACTGGTTGCTAGACTAAATAAGCTTCGCCGCCGTATTTTTAGACCGGAGAACTTGTTTGTGGATTATATCGCAGAGCCGGAAGGATTGCCTGTAATAGAGGAACACTTCCATGTAATAAAGGATGCTTTATATACGGAGCCGATGGAACAGGAAAACTGTTATATTCCTTTGGCGGAACGTAAAAATGAGGGCTTTACCTCGGCTTCCCAAGTACAATATGTGGCTGTGGCAGGTAATTTCAAAAAGAGCAATTTGCCATACACCGGTGCACTGAGAGCCTTAAAAGTGATGCTAAGTTACGATTATTTCTGGAATGAAATTCGTGTGCTTGGTGGCGCATATGGGTGTATGTGTAATTTCAATCGTACCGGCAATACCTTTTTTGCCACCTATCGGGATCCTAATCTGAGACGTTCCTTAGAAGTTTTTGAAGGTACCGCAGAGTATATTCGAAACTTTGAAGATACGGAGGAAAACCGTAATCAGCTTACCCAGTATGTTATAAGTGCTATAGGAGATTTGGATGTACCTAAGAGCGCGAGGGAGAAGGGGGACTATGGTCTTTCCTGTTATATGACAAACATAACATACGATATGATTCAAAAAGAACGAGATGAACTCTTGCAGGTGACTGTTCCACAGATTCAAAAGCTTGCGGACTATCTCACAGCCATGTCTGATTCGGAATGCTTGTGCGTGCTTGGGTCGGAAGAAAAAATCAAGGCGGAAAAAGAGCTTTTTATGGAGATTACACCGATGTTTACGGTGTAGTTTAGGAGGAAATATGAAAAAGACAAAAATAGCGCTGATTTTAATGAGTTGCTTATTACTGACCGGCTGCGGAAACAGTGCGGATTCTGCCAGTTCTTCGGCATATACGGGAAGTAACTTTGCGGTATCCTCAAAGAGTGCGGCTCCGGAAATGGCAGATGAAGCTGCAGCAGATAGTTTTACGGATTCTGATGCAACCGGTGGTGCTGAGACTGTGGCACAAAATCCGCAGCAGGGACGGAAACTGATTACTACCTTGAGACTCAATGCGGAATCAGAGAATCTGGCTGAGAGCCTTACTGCAGTAGAAAATAAAGTAACAGAATTAGGCGGATATATTCAGTCCAGCGATACCAGCTATGCTTCTTACTATAATGAGTATGACAGAGGCGGACAAAGCACTTACCTGGTGCTTCGAATTCCGGCAGATAAGCTGGATGCTTTCTTGGAATGTGTAGAAAGTGCTACAAATATCACCAACAAATCTACATCTGTAGAGGACGTAACTCTGCAATACGTAGACCTGGAAAGCCATAAGTCAGCCTTGCTTGCAGAAGAAGCAAGATTACAGGAATTGATGGAACAGGCCGAAACCATCGAAGATCTGATTACCATTGAAGATAAACTGGCTGATGTGAGATATCAGTTAGAAAGCATGGAATCACAGATTCGCACCTATGACAATCAGATTGATTACAGCACAGTTTATCTGGATATCACAGAAGTGAACCGTACTACATCTAAACCGCAAACTACTTGGGAAAGAATGATTAGTGGCTTTGGCGATAGCCTATATGGTGTAGGAATCGGTATTAGAGATTTCTTTGTAGGTGTTGTGATTTATCTTCCTTATATTGTTGTCTGGGGACTGATTATTCTTTGTATTGTGCTGATTGTAAAAAAGGTACATAAGAAAAAAGCAAAACCTGTTACAATGCCGGAAAAGAAACCGGAGCAAATCGTGCTCGGAAAAACAAAAACAGATACGAATGCAGAAGAAAAGGGAGATTTCTCCACTGCAAATGAAGAGAGTAAATAATATGTCAGAATACAAAGCAGGATTCTGTGCGCTGGTAGGCAGACCAAATGTGGGAAAGTCCACGTTGATGAACCGATTGATTGGAATGAAGATTGCCATTACTTCCAGCAAACCACAGACCACCAGAAATAAAATCCAGACCGTATATACCGACGAAGAAAGACAGATTGTCTTTTTGGATACTCCTGGAATTACCAAGGCAAAAAATAAACTTGGGGATTATATGGTAAAGGTCGCGGTAAATACTTTACAGGAAGTCGATGTAGTGCTTTACCTGGTAGAGCCTTCCGACTATATTGGCGCTGCGGAACAGGAGATACTAAAACAACTGGGCAAAATAAAAACACCTGTTATCTTAGTGATTAATAAGATTGATACGGTAAAACAGGAACAAGTAGTCGCTTGTATCAATACTTATAAAGATTGTTATAATTTTGCAGAAATCGTTCCATTGTCTGCGAAGGCCGGTGAGAATACCGATCATTTAATCGAAGTGATTCATTCGTATTTGCCACAGGGGGAAGCCTTTTATGATGAAGACACCATTACCAATCAGCCTGAAAGACAGATTGTGGCAGAACTGATTCGTGAAAAAGCTTTGACTTGCCTTAGTGATGAGATTCCACATGGTATTGCTGTTGTGACAGAGTCCATGAAGTATCGCAAAGATATCTGCGATGTGCAAGCGACCATTGTTTGTGAGCGTGACTCTCACAAGGGAATCATCATTGGAAAACAGGGTGCGATGCTGAAGAAAATCGGTACCATGGCCAGAAGAGATATCGAGGAGCTCTTGGAGTGCAGAGTCAATCTTCAACTTTGGGTAAAGGTGAAAAAGGACTGGCGTGATGAAGAACTTTGGATGAAGAACTTCGGTTACAACATGAAGGACGTATAAATGCAGGACCAGTTGAAAGTCCATGGGGTGGTACTAAAGGCTATGCCTGTGGGAGAGTACGACAAAGTACTCACGATTTTGACAAAAGAAAAAGGAAAAATCAGTGCTTTTTCCAGAAATGCTCGTAGGATGAATAATAAGCTGATGGCGGTATCGAACCCGTTTTGTACGGGAGAATTTGCTCTGTATCCGGGTCGGAACGCATATACCGTTACCGGCGCAGACGTGCAATATTTTTTTGAAGAACTTAGAGATGATATGGAAGCCATGGCCTATGGCACTTACTTTTTGGAAATTGCGGATTATTATACCAGGGAAAATAACGATGAGATGGAGATGATGAATCTTTTGTTTTTCACGTTACGAGCTCTTGTGAAAAAGAGAATATCCTATCCACTGATTCGAGCTATTTATGAGTGCAAAGCATTGGTTGTAAATGGTGAGTTTCCGGGGATTCCCAGTCATATGGAAGTTTGTCCGGCTACAGCATTGGCTGTGGAACGCATTGTGACCACAGAACCGAAGGCTTTGTATTCCTTTGACCTATCCAAAGAGGCTTTGGAGGAATTACAAGAGGTTGCCCAAAAAGACTTACAAGAAATCCTGCATCATACATTTAAGAGTTTGCAGTTTTTAGAATCCTTGCTATAATGTGAATTGCTGTGATTTCGCAGTAGGTTTATGTGGGAGGAGACATGATGTACAGAAAAATAGCAGTCAGTCTTTTGATTTGCCTGGGTATACTTATGGCAGGCTGCGGAGAAGCAAAAGTAAATAACACCACCTTGTCCATATCTTCAAAAGGTGGGGTGACACAGAATATCATAGAGCCATTTTCAGCAGAAGATGGAAGTTTAGACGAGCTAAAGAGTATGGTTTTATCTGAAATTGCCGGTTTTGCCGGAGAAGGAAAAGAAGCCATTTCTTTAAAGAAAATAGAACAGCAGGAAGCAAATGTGCATTTGCTGATGACATATCCTTCCGTGGAGAGTTTTTCCGCATTTGAAAATGGTAAAGTGGACAGCAGTGACTTAGCTACTTGTTTTTATGGAACCGTGGAACAGGCTTTTCAGGATGGCCTTGTTGGAAACGTTACATTATATGAAGATGGGGATCAGACCAAATCCTTTATCAATACTGATACATTGAAAACCAGGGGTGACAGTCATGTATTTATCTTTGATAATGCCCTGAATAATTCTTTACCCATTACCATCAGTCTTCCTCATAAGATTGCATATGCAACAGAAGGCATTAAAGTGGATGGAAAGAATGCATATATAGAAAAAGAAGCCGGCACATTGATCATGATTGTGACCAAATAGCCCAAGGAGGAGAAAGATGGAAAAAACACTTGAGAAAATCAAAGCACTATGTCAGTCCAGAGGTTTTATTTATCCTGGTTCTGATATCTATGGCGGACTTGCCAATACCTGGGATTACGGTAACCTGGGTGTAGAATTGAAAAATAATGTAAAACGCGCTTGGTGGCAGAAGTTCATCCAGGAAAGCCCATACAACGTAGGCGTGGATTGTGCAATCCTGATGAATCCTCAGACATGGGTAGCATCCGGTCACTTGGCTGGATTCTCCGATCCTTTGATGGATTGTAAAGAATGCCACGAAAGATTCCGCGCAGACCAAATTATCGAGAAATTTGCAGAAGAAAACGGCATTGCATTAGACAAACCAATCGATGCATTCTCTCAGGAAGAGATGAAAGCATTTATCGAAGATCACAACGTACCATGCCCAACTTGCGGAAAACATAATTTCACAGATATCCGTCAGTTCAATCTGATGTTTAAGACTTTCCAGGGTGTTACAGAAGATGCGAAGAATGCAGTATATCTTCGTCCGGAAACAGCACAGGGTATCTTTGTAAACTTCAAAAATGTACAGCGTACTTCCAGAAAGAAAGTACCTTTTGGTATCGGTCAGATAGGTAAATCTTTCCGCAATGAGATTACACCTGGTAACTTCACTTTCCGTACTCGTGAATTTGAACAGATGGAATTGGAATTCTTCTGCAAACCGGGTACTGATTTAGAGTGGTTCCAGTACTGGAGAGGCTTCTGCAGAGATTGGCTCATCAGCCTTGGTATCAAAGAAGACGAGATGCGTCTGCGTGATCATGATCCTGCTGAGCTTGCTTTCTACTCTAAGGGTACAACAGATATCGAGTATTTATTCCCATCCATCGGTTGGGGTGAACTTTGGGGTATCGCTGATCGTACAGATTATGACCTTGGCAGACATCAGGAGACTTCTGGCCAGGATTTAACCTACTTCGACGATGAGACCAACGAGAAATACTTACCATACGTTATCGAGCCTTCTCTTGGTGCAGATCGTGTGGTTCTGGCATTCCTTTGCGCAGCATATGATGAAGAAGAACTAGAGGGCGGCGATGTCCGTACTGTAATGCACTTCCATCCGGCAATTGCACCAGTCAAGATAGGTGTGTTACCACTTTCTAAGAAATTAAATGAAGGCGCTGAAAAAGTATTCGTAGAGCTTTCTAAAAAATACAATTGTGAATTCGACGATAGAGGCAATATCGGTAAGAGATATCGTAGACAGGATGAGATTGGTACTCCTTTCTGCATCACATATGACTTCGATTCCGAAGAAGACCACAAAGTAACCGTACGTTTCCGTGATTCTATGGAGCAGGTACGTGTGGCAATTGATGAATTGGATGCATTCTTCGCAGATAAATTCACATTCTAAGACTGTTTAAAGGAGTAACAGACATGAGACAATTTACCGCTAATGAACTGCGTAAGACATGGAAGCAGTTTTATATTGATCGTGGCCATGTGGATGTAGGGGCTGTTTCCCTTGTATCTGATGGTTCTACAGGTGTTATGTTTAATGTTGCAGGTATGCAGCCACTTATGCCATATCTGCTTGGTAAAAAGCATCCACTTGGTACCAGACTTTGTAATGTGCAGGGATGCGTACGTACCAATGATATCGATTCCGTTGGAGATAAGAGCCACGTTACCTTCTTTGAAATGATGGGTAGCTGGTCTCTTGGAGACTACTTCAAAGAAGAGCGTTGCAAATGGAGCTTTGAACTTTTAACAGAAGTGTTTGGCTTTGATGCAGATCACCTGGCAGCTACTGTATTTGCCGGTGACGAAAACGCGCCAAGAGATGAAGAAGGAGCGAAATTCCGTATTGCCTCCGGATTCAAAAAAGAGAACATTTATTATCTTCCTGCAGAGGATAACTGGTGGGGATTAGAATACGGTCCATGCGGTCCGGATAGCGAGATGTTCTACATCGCGGATAAACCGGATTGCGGTCCTAATTGCGGCCCTGGATGTGACTGCGGTAAGTACACCGAACTTGGTAACGATGTATTTATGCAGTACGAGAAACATCAGGATGGCACTTTAACTCCTCTTGCACAGAAAAACGTAGATACCGGTTGGGGCTTAGAGCGTATTCTGGCATTCTTAAACGGTACAAAGGACGTATATCAGACAGACCTGTTTACACCGGCTATTGCATTTATTGAAAAAGAGAGCAATACCAAATACGGTCAGGATGAGAAAACTACTAAGTCTATGCGTATCTTAGCAGATCACATTCGTACTTCTGTGATGCTGATTGGTGATGAAGCAAAACTTCTTCCAAGCAACGCAGGAGCTGGTTACGTACTTCGACGTTTGATTCGTCGCGCAGTAAGACATGCTAGAGCATTAGGACTGAATAAAGACCAGATTATCAAACTGGCTACCATTTATATTGATGAAGTATATGCAGAAAGCTATCCACTCCTTGTAAAGAATCGTGAGTTCGTTTTAACAGAGCTGCAGCGTGAAATCGCAAGATTCGAAAGCACTCTGGAAAACGGTATGAAAGAATTCCGTAAGATTCTGGATAAAGCTACTGAAGCAGGCGTAAAAGAACTTAGTGGAAAAGAAGCTTTCTTCTTATATGACACCTATGGATTCCCAATCGAACTTACCGTAGAACTGGCCGGAGAAGAGGGACTTACCGTAGATGAAAAAGGCTTTGCTGAAGCAATGGAAGAGCAGAAACAGAAAGCTAGAGACAATCAGAGCTTCTCTGCAACGCTATCTACCGGTGCCGGCCTTTTTGATAACTTGGGTCAGGACGTACAGACTAACTTTGTAGGCTATACACAGTTACAGGCTGATGGAAGAATCCTTGCTATGGCAGGAGAGGATTCCTTGGTAGATACCTTAACAGAAGGTCAAAACGGTACAATCCTTACAGATGTGACACCTTTCTATGGTACTATGGGTGGTCAGGTAGGAGATACCGGTGTGATTTTAGCGGACAACGCAGAATTCAAGGTTACCGAAACCATTCATGTAGCAGGTGGCAGAACAGCCCATGTGGGTACAGTAGTGTCCGGAAGCTTTACTTGCGGAAAGACCGTTACTTTAAAGGTAGATGAAAACGGCAGAGCCAAAACTTGCCGTAACCATTCTGCAACACACTTACTGCAGAAAGCATTACAGGTGGTTTTAGGTGACCATGTAGAGCAGGCTGGTTCCTATCAGGATACAGATAAGACAAGATTTGACTTCTCTCATCATCAGGCTATGACTTCTGAAGAAATTCAGAAAGTAGAGAAACTGGTAAATGAGCAGATTTTAGCTTCCTTACCTATTACCACAGAAGAGATGTCCATGGAAGATGCAAAGAAAACCGGCGCTATAGCACTCTTTGGTGAGAAATACGGTGACACAGTACGTGTTGTAAAGATGGGTGACTTCTCCATCGAACTTTGCGGTGGTACTCACGCAAGCAACACCAGCCAGATTGGACTTTTCAAAATCGTTTCCGAAAGCGGCGTAGCTGCAGGTGTAAGACGTATTGAAGCCCTGACAGGTGATAATGCTAAAGCATATTATGAAGATGTAGAAGCAAAACTGGCAGATGCTGCCAAACTTCTTAAGACTAATCCGGCAGATGTAACAGAACATCTGAACAAATTGCTGGAGGAAATGAAAGCTCTTAGAAGTGAGAACGAATCCTTAAAGAGCAAAGCTGCCAAAGATCAGCTGGGCGATGTCATGGATAAAGTGCAGACTGTGAAAGATGTGAAGCTCTTAGCACTTTCCTTAGACGGTGTGGATATGAATGGCCTTCGTGATTTAGGCGATCAGATGAAAGAAAAACTGGGAGAAGGTGTTATCGTACTTGCTTCTGCAGCAGATGGCAAGGTAAACCTGGTAACCATGGCTACAGACGGTGCTATGGCCAAAGGTGCCCATGCAGGTAACTTGATCAAAGGCATTGCAGCCCTTGTTGGTGGTGGCGGCGGTGGTCGTCCAAACATGGCGCAGGCCGGCGGTAAGAATCCAAACGGTATCGAGGCAGCTTTAGCTGAAGCTGTGAAAGTACTGGAAGGACAGCTCGCATAATTGCCTTCTTCGTCTGGAAAATCAAAAAGTTGGGAAAAATCTCAAATTTATATTGACGGATAGTATTTCTATGGTATAATACTACTTGTATGTTAAAGAATAACCCTATTCAGTCAAGTATACTTGAAGGGACTGAAGGGAGGTCAGGTGAGTAATGTCTAACGTAATCGTAAAAGAGAATGAGTCTTTAGACAGCGCTTTACGTCGTTTCAAAAGAAGTTGCGCTAAGGCAGGTATCCAGCAGGAGATCCGTAAGAGAGAGCACTATGAGAAACCAAGCGTAAGACGTAAGAAAAAGTCTGAAGCAGCAAGAAAGCGTAAATACAATTAATCTATAAATCCCCGGAAGTGCATTCCGGGGATTTAGTTTTCTAAGGGAAATGATGAACTGGATGATTGATCTGATTTTAATATTCCTATTTCTTTTTCTTTTGATATGCCTATGGGCTGCTGTTTTTGATAGCAATCGTTTTGTGACAGTGACCTATGACATAGAAGCACCGAAACTGAAAAAAGACTGTAAGATTGTCTTTTTATCAGATTTACACAATAAGTGCTACGGTCCGGAGAATAAGAAACTTGTTGAGGCAATTCAGAAGGAAAGCCCTGATTTGATTTTAATAGGCGGGGACCTTTTGACAGCGAAAGCAAAGAACAACAAGAAGAAAAAGAAGAAAGATACTTCCGGCCATGCTATCGAGTTGCTTTCGGCATTGCAAGGAAAGTATCCTATTTACTATGCCTATGGTAATCACGAGGACAGAGCCGGCAGACGTATCGATAGATATGGAGACTTATGGACAAAGTATTTAGAAGCAGTAAAAGACTATCCTATTACTTTTCTAAATAATCAGCATGAGACCTTAGAGGAATACGGCCTTAGTATCTATGGCTATACTATGCCTTGGGAGTATTATAAGAAATTTATCCCCAGAGTTCTGCCGGAGGAAGAGATGCCGATGGCACTTGGTAAAGCAAAGGAAGATACCTTCAATATTTTGCTTGCCCATAATCCTGAATTTTTCCCGAGTTTCCGAAAATGGAACCCGGATTTGACCCTGGCCGGACATGTGCACGGCGGGGTGATGAGACTTCCTTTTATTGGTGGCGTGATTTCACCTTCTTTCCGCATCTTCCCACATTATGACGGCGGCGTGTTCCAGGAGGAAGGTAAGCAGATGATTATTAGTAGGGGGTTAGGAAGTCATACTATTCCAATCCGTATTTTTAATCCCGGCGAGCTTGTGGTGCTACAGCTTCACAGCCTTGCAAAAAATGAAAAATCTCTTTAAAATAGTACTGTTTATGTGTGGAGATTGATATGGCGATACCGGTTAAACTAGAGGTGTTTGAAGGCCCGTTAGACCTGCTTTTACACCTGATTGATAAAAACAAAATTGATATATATGACATTCCGATAGCAATCATTACGGACCAATATATGGAATACGTCAATCACATGGATACGGATGATATGAATGTGATGAGCGAGTTCCTGGTTATGGCTGCTACTTTATTGGATATTAAATCCCGAATGCTTCTGCCAAAAGAAGAGACAGAGGAAGGGGAGGAAGAAGACCCTAGAGCGGAACTGGTTCAAAAGCTCTTGGAGTACAAGATGTACAAGTATATGTCTTTTTCTCTCAGGGATATGGAAGAGCATGCTGCGAAATCCTTTTACAGGTCAGAGCATTTACCGGAGGAAGTGAAGAACTATCGACCTCCTATTGATTATGAAGAACTGATTGGTGAGAATACCTTGGCGAAACTCAATGAGGTATTTCAGTTTGTGCTGAAGAAGCAGGTGGATAAAATCGACCCGGTTCGAAGCACTTTTGGACGTATTGAAAAAGAAGATGTGGATATGGATATGAAACAACACCACGTCAACGAATTCTTACGTAGCCATAAAAAATGCAGTTTTAAGGAACTTCTGGAAAAACAAAACAGCAAGATGGAGGTCATTGTGACGTTCATGTTGGTGTTGGAAATGATGAAAATGGGCAAAATCCTTATAGAGCAGGAAAATCTCTTTGGTGACATTTTCATTACAGTGAATCCGGAAGCTGATTTGACCGAAACTGTAGCGATAGAATAGGAGCACTATCATGGAAAAACAAAAGGCCATGGCTACCATAGAGGCAATCCTTTTTACTATGGGAGAATCTGTGGAAGTAAATAGACTTGCAGGTGTCATCGAAGAAGACGTAAAAACCACAAAGTCTTACCTGGAAGAAATGAAGGAAAAGTATAAAGCGGAAGACCGTGGCATTGAATTGATTGAATTAGAAGATGCGGTACAGCTTTGTACGAAAAATGAGTTCTATGAGTCTTTGATTAAGATTGCATCTACTCCTCGTAAAAATGTGATTACGGATACACAGCTTGAAACACTGTCTATCATTGCGTATAAGCAGCCGGTTACCAAACTGGAGATTGAAAATATCCGTGGCGTTAGTTGTGACTTTGCTGTAAGCAAACTGGTAGAATACGGTTTGGTACAGGAGCTTGGTCGAAAAGATGCTCCCGGTAGACCCATGCTGTTTGGTACCACGGAGCAGTTTCTCCGTAGCTTCGGCGTGAAGAGTCTAGATGAGCTTCCGGAAATCAATCCGGCCCAGGCTGCTGAGTTCAGGGAAGAAGCAGAACAAGAAGCAAAAGAAGTTGTTAGCATTTAAAATGCTAGAAAAGTATGGAAAATCCTTTTTGTAACCTTAGGGTTATGGAAAGGATTTTTTTTATGAAAAAAGTCAGACAGATTCGGCTTGTTTAGAGATTTTTTACTAGGAATTCAAAGCCCATGTGTGCTATACTAAGATGAATGCGTAATTAGGGATAATGCTTAATTATCAAACAATAAATGGAGGGACTAATATGAGCACTTCTTCAAAAGCGAGACAAAGAATTGAGTCTTTGCTCGATGAAAACAGTTTCGTTGAAATCGGTGCTGCTGTTACAGCTAGAAATACCGATTTTGATTTGAAACAAACCCCAACACCTTCCGATGGTGTCATTACTGGGTACGGTGTCATTGACGGCAACTTGGTATATGTATATAGCCAGGATGCATCCGTACTGAATGGTACTGTAGGTGAGATGCACGCTCGTAAGATTACAGCTTTATATGATATGGCTGTTAAAATGGGCGCACCTGTAATCGGTCTGCTTGACTCTGCAGGTATGAGATTACAGGAAGGCGTAGATGCACTGGAAGCATTTGGTGAAATCTATGCAAAGCAGACTATGGCAAGTGGTATCGTACCACAGATTGCTGCAGTATTTGGTAACTGCGGTGGTGGTCTTGCCGTTATTCCGGGACTTTCCGATTTCGTATTTATGGAAGGCAAAGATGCAAAACTCTTTGTGAACGCACCTAATACAATCGATGGTAACGAAGTAAGCAAATGCGATACAAGCAGTGCTGAGTTCCAGAGCGAATCCGGACTTGTAGATGTTGTAGCTGATGAGGCTACTGTTCTTGCAAGCATTCGTGAACTGGTTTCCTTCTTACCTGCTAACTGTGATGAAGAAGCTATCACAGATTGCAACGACGATTTAAACAGAGCATGCGCAGACCTTGCAGCAGCTTATACCGATCCTGCTATTTCTCTTTCCAGAATCGCTGATGACGGTGTATTCTTCGAGACAAAAGCAAATCATGCAAAGAGCATGGTTACAGGATTTATCCGTTTGGATGGCATGACTGTAGGTTGTGTAGCAAACAGAACAGCTCTTTATAATGAAGATGGCAAAGTAGAAAAAGAATTTGATTCCAAACTTTGTGCATGTGGTGCACGCAAAGCAGCTTCTTTCGTGAAATTCTGTGATGCTTTCGAAATTCCTGTTCTTACATTAACAAATGTAGACGGTTTCAAAGCTTGTAAAGAAGGCGAGAAGAAACTTGCTCGTGCCGTAGCTGCTCTTACAGCAGCATTTGCTGAAGCTACAGTACCAAAAGTAAATGTAGTGGTAGGTAAAGCATTTGGCACAGCTTCCATCGCTATGAACTCCAAAGCCATCGGCGCTGATATGACCTTCGCTTGGTCTACAGCTCAGATCGGCTCTATGGATGCAAAACATGCAGCACAGGTTATGTATGATGGCAAGAGTGCTGATGAAATCGAAGCAAAAGCAAAAGAATATGCAGAACTTCAGGCTAGCGTAACTGCAGCAGCAAGAAGAGGTTATGTAGATACCGTAATCGAAGCAGCAGATACCAGAAAATACGTGATCGGTGCATTTGAAATGTTATTCACCAAAAGCGTAGACACAGTAGCTAAGAAACACAGCACATTCTAGAAAGGAAGCTTTCAACTATGAAAAAAAGACTGCTTACTTTTGCATTAGCAGTAGCGTGTGCATTCAGTCTGACAGCTTGCGGTGGAGCTTCTTCCGAAGAAGTTACAGAGAATGATTACATGACCGCAGAGGAAGCTGTGAATACAGCAGCTAGCGCAACACAGATTTACGTCATTGCAGCTAGCGAGGATCCATCTATCCTTTCCTACTTTAGTCAGAATATGCCAGCCATGACCACTGTTGAAGATTATACCAAATTCTTAAAACAGCAGGATACAGCTGAGACAGATGCTATTTTAGCAGGTGTGGAAAGCTATATCGATGCGAAAGAAGAACTTGGTTCCGAAGTTAAAATCAAGACTTTGGATGCAGTAGAAGGTGAAACACCTAAGTATGATGCAAAAGTTAAAATTAAAGGTGATGAGATTGTTGTAAACCTTACATTAGAAGGTAACAAAGTTTACAAAGAAGGCAAGACACGTACAGCAACTCAGGAAGTCATCATTACGAAAAATAGTATTTCCAGCATTAGTACTACAGTAGATTACGAGTTATCTGAAGCTGTAAGTACTGCAGGACTGAATACCTTACTTGGTATGGGTACTGTATTCTGCATCCTGATTCTGATTGCATTCTGTATCTGGCTCATGGGCGTTATCGTTAAAGCAGCACAGAACGCAGGCAAAGAAAAAGTCAGCGATGTAAAAGCAGAAGCTGTAGACAATACAGTTGCTGATATTATCACCAGAGAAGAAGCCGCAGATGATTCTGAACTCGTTGCGGTAATCGCAGCTGCCATCGCAGCCAGCGAGGGCACATCCACAGATGGATTTGTGGTGAGATCTATCATTAGAAAAGCTTAATTTTATGGATTGAATTGGAGGATATCATGAAGAATTATACGATTACCGTTAACGGAAATGTATACGACGTACAGGTTGAAGAAGGTGCATCTACAGGCGCAGCTCCTGTAGCACCAAAGAGAGTAGCAGCTCCAGTAGCAGCTCCTGCACCAGCAGCAGCTCCTGCAGCAAGCGGAGCAGCAGGCTCTGTAGAAATCAAAGCCGGCGCAGCTGGTAAAGTTGTAAAATTAGACACAACTGTTGGCCAGTCTGTAAAGAAAGGCGATACAGTACTTACCATCGAAGCTATGAAGATGGAAATCCCTCAGGTTGCTCCACAGGACGGTGTGGTTGCTAGCATCAATGTTGCAGTAGGCGATGCTTGTGAAGCAGGAAAAGTACTTGCAACATTAAAATAATCAGCCACTAACTCTTAGGAGGAATCAACATGGATTACATTGCTAACACGCTTAACAATCTGGTGCACCAGACAGCGTTTTTTAACCTGACCTGGGGTAACTACATCATGATTGTTGTAGCACTTGTTTTCTTATACCTGGCGATTGTAAAAGGTTTCGAGCCTTTGCTTTTGATTCCAATCGCATTTGGTATGCTACTCGTTAATATCTATCCGAACATTATGGCTCCATTTGGAGAGGGTGGTAAAGACGGTGGACTTCTGTATTACTTCTATACCTTGGATGAGTGGGCAATTCTGCCTCCACTTATTTTCATGGGTGTAGGTGCCATGACAGACTTTGGTCCGCTGATTGCGAACCCTAAGAGCTTCCTGCTTGGTGCAGCAGCTCAGTTCGGTATCTACATGGCATATTTTGGTGCCATTGCAATGGGCTTCAATGGAAAAGCCGCAGCAGCTATCTCTATCATCGGTGGTGCTGATGGTCCTACTTCCATTTTCCTTGCAAACAAAATGGGTCAGACTTCCTTACTTGGTCCTATCGCTGTAGCGGCATATTCCTATATGTCCCTCGTGCCGATTATTCAGCCACCTATCATGAAAGCTCTGACTACAAAAGCAGAACGTAAAATCAAAATGGAACAGCTTCGTCCTGTATCCAAACTGGAGAAAGTATTGTTCCCTATTATCGTTACAATCATCGTTTGCTTACTGCTTCCTACCACAGCTCCACTTGTTGGTATGTTGATGCTTGGTAACCTGTTCCGTGAATGCGGCGTTGTAAAACAGCTTACCGATACAGCAAGCAATGCCCTGATGTACATTGTTGTTATTTTACTTGGTACTTCCGTAGGTGGTGTTACGTCAGCTGAAGCTTTCCTGAACCTGGATACTATCAAAATCGTAATCCTTGGTCTGATTGCATTCTCTGTTGCAACAGCAGCAGGTACACTCTTTGGTAAGCTTATGTGCCACTTATCCGGTCGCAAAATCAATCCACTTATTGGTGCAGCCGGTGTATCCGCAGTGCCTATGTCAGCTCGTGTAGCCCAGAAAGTTGGTGCAGAAGAGGATCCTACAAACTTCCTTCTGATGCATGCTATGGGACCTAACGTAGCCGGAGTTATCGGTACAGCAGTTGCTGCCGGTACCTTCATGGCAATTTATGGAATTTTCTAAATTCTGAACTTGAATGAGAGAATACTAGGAGGAAAAACAATGTCAGAACAAGCTAAAAAGCCAGTTGGCATTACCGAAACCATTCTGCGTGATGCACATCAGTCCTTGATTGCAACCAGAATGCCAACCGAATTAATGCTTCCCATTGTAGACACAATGGATAAAGTAGGATATCACTCTGTAGAATGCTGGGGTGGTGCTACATTCGATGCTTCCCTTCGTTTCTTACACGAAGATCCATGGGAAAGACTTCGTAAATTAAGAGATGGTTTCAAGAAAACCAAATTACAGATGCTTCTGCGTGGTCAGAACATCCTTGGTTATGCTCACTATCCAGATGACGTTGTTACTTATTTCGTACAGAAATCCGTAGCAAACGGTATCGATATCATCCGTATCTTTGACTGCCTGAACGACCTTCGTAACGTAAAGACAGCTATCGATGCTTGTAACAAAGAAGGCGCTGAAGCACAGGTTGCTTTATCCTATACCCTAGGCGATGCTTATACCATGGAATACTGGATGGATATCGCTAAGAGAATCGAAGAGATGGGTGCAAGCTCTATCTGTATCAAAGATATGGCTGGTCTTTTGGTTCCTTATAAAGCTTCTGAGCTGATTACAGCTATGAAGTCTGCAACCAAATTACCTATCCAGTTACATACACACTACACTTCCGGTGTAGCTAGTATGACCTATTTGAAAGCTGTAGAAGCTGGTGTTGATGTAATCGATACCGCTATCAGCCCATTCTCTATGGGTACTTCTCAGCCTGCTACTGAAGTTATGGTTGAGACTTTCAAAGGCACACCATACGATACAGGCCTGGATCAGAACATCTTGTCCGAAATCGCTGATTACTTCAGACCTTACAGAGAAGAATGCCTTGAAAATGGCCTTCTGAATCCAAAGGTTATGGGTGTTAATATCAAGACTCTGTTATATCAGGTACCAGGTGGTATGCTTTCCAACATGGTTAGCCAGTTGAAAGAGCAGAACGCTGAAGATAAGTATGATGAAGTATTAAAAGAGATCCCTAGAGTTCGTAAAGACTTTGGTGAGCCACCTCTTGTTACACCATCTTCTCAGATCGTAGGTACTCAGGCTGTTATGAACGTCCTGATGGGCGAACCATACAAGATGGCTACAGGCCAGACCAAAGACTTACTTTCCGGTAAATATGGTCAGACTGTTAAACCTTTCAATCCTGAAGTACAGAAAAAGGTTATCGGTGATGAAGAAGTTATCACCTGCAGACCTGCAGATCTGTTAAAACCTGCATTAAAAGACTACGAAGAAAAAATCAAACAGTGGAAACAGCAGGATGAGGACGTATTGTCCTATGCATTGTTCCCACAGGTTGCTGAAGACTTCTTCAAATATCGTCAGGCACAGCAGGAAAAAGTGGATCTCACAAAAGCTGATACAGCAAACGGAGCTTATCCGGTTTAAGTTGCGAGCATCTATTGATGCTTGCAGGCAGTCCGCCGCTTGAGGACGCGCCTGCAATTGTGAAATATTAAAGAGCGTGCATTTGCACGCTCTTTTTCGTTGACATGGCCTAGAAAAATCACATATAATAACACTTGTGTGGAAATACTAATTGCAAGTTTACTTGCAAATTTTTATAGACTTGGAGAAAAAGATGCCTAGAAAAGAAGTCATAACGAAAAACGAGATACTTAGATGTGCATTTGAACTTGCCAGAGAAGAAGGAATTGCAGAAGTGACTGCTCGTAAACTGGCAAATAAGGTGGGATGTAGTACGCAGCCTATCTTTCGCGCATACCATAATATGGATGAAGTATTAGGGGATGTGATGGACCATAGCATTCGCTTTTTTGAGCGCTTTTATGCAGAATACCCTAGAGAAACTGCAGAAGTTCCGTTTTTAAATTTAGGTATGGCTTATATTGGCTTCGCCAAGGAAGAAAAGAACTTGTTCCATATGATGTTTTTACGAGAAGGTCATGGTGGAAGATCCCTTTATGAATTGATCAATGGTGTGAGTGGTAATGTCATGCGAGAGATTCAGCTTGCGAAAAGCCTTGGATGCCCGGACCCGGAAGGTCTGTTTATGAAAATGTGGATCTTTATTCATGGAGCAGCTTCTATGACCATTACAGGAGACTATGACCTAAATCGAGATGACACCAGAAAAATGATTCAGGAAGTATATGCTTCCTTTAAATCATAAGGGGATTTGACAAAACATAGACTAGAATTGCTTTTGGCAGAAAGACGGTATATATGGGTAAACAAGATTTTATGTCAGAAATGAGCAGTAAATTTCAGCATATGAGTAAAAGCCAGAAAATTATTGCTTCTTATATTTCAGATCATTATGATCAAGCAGTATTCATGACTGCTGCAGAATTAGGAAATACCTTGAAAATCAGTGAATCCACAGTAGTGCGATTTGCTATGATGATGGGATATGATGGATATCCTGATTTCCAGAAGGCTTTGGAAGCCTGGGTTAAGGAACAATTGACAGATATGCAAAGGCTTGGTGTGCGTACCGGTGCATCCTCCCAGTCTGAGATTCTGAAGTCCGTATTGCAGTCAGATATGGATAAGATTCATGATACGATTTTGCACATGGATCCATCGGCTTTCGATACCGCGATTCAGATTATTTTGAAAGCTAGAAAGGTGTATATTTCCGGTATCCGAAGCTGTGCACCTTTAGCAGACTTTTTGAATTTTTATTTGTCTATGATCAGACAGGACGTGTACTGCCTTAAGACCACCAGCATGAGTGAAACTTTTGAGCAGATGATTCGTATCAATGAGAGAGATTGCTTTATCGGAATCAGTTTTCCTCGTTACTCCATGCGTACTCTAAAGGCTATGGAATTTGCCAATGATCGTAATGCAAAGATTATTTCCATTACGGACACCATTCATTCCCCTATGTGTATGTATTCTTCCTGTAATCTTTTAGCCAGAAGCGACATGGTTTCTATAGTAGACTCTTTGGTTGCACCACTTAGTGTAATCAATGCTCTGGTGGTAGGCCTTTGCTTAAAGCGCCCTACAGAAGTGCGAAATAGTCTGCAAACCCTGGAAGAAGTATGGAATAACTATCAGGTATACTTAAATGATGAAATCAACTTCATTGATGACGAACCGATTCTGAATTATCCATTGCGTAAAGAAGAGGAAGAAGAACCGGAACATGAGTAGAGTTGTAGTAATTGGTGGTGGCGCTGCCGGCATGATGGCTGCAGTAGCTGCTGCAGAACTTGGACATGATACCACCCTGCTTGAAAAAAATGAAAAACTTGGAAAAAAGGTTTATATCACCGGAAAAGGTCGATGCAATGTGACCAATGCTTGCGATACAGAGCAGTATTTCAACCATGTTTTTGGAAATTCTAAATTTCTGTATAGTGCTGTGTATCAATATGATGCCAGAGCGGTGATGGAATTTATCGAGAATCAGGGTTGTCCTTTAAAGGTAGAAAGAGGACAGCGTGTTTTCCCGGTTTCAGACCATTCTTCAGATATCATCAAAGCCTTCCAAAGAGCTTTGCAGGATAATTATGTAAAGGTGAAACTTTATTCTGAAGTGAAGAAAATCCTGATGCAGGACGGACATGTTACGGGAGTAGAGTTAAAAAAAGGCGGCAAGATAGAAGCAGATGCGGTTATCGTTGCGACAGGAGGTTTATCCTATGCCACTACAGGTTCTACCGGTGATGGCTATCTATTTGCAAAGGCTGCCGGTCATGAAGTGACGCCTACCTATCCGGCCCTTGTTCCTTTGACGATAAAGGAAGTAGACTGCAAAGAACTGCAGGGCCTGTCACTTCGAAATGTGAAAGCTTCTTTATCTTATAAAGGAAAGAACCTATATGAAGATTTCGGAGAGATGCTTTTTACTCACTTTGGCGTAAGCGGACCATTGATGCTCTCCGCTAGTAGCATTTATTCTGCCAAGTGTTATGGAGAAGAGGCTGCTCTTTCCATTGACTTAAAGCCGGCCCTGACAAAGGAGCAGCTAGACAAGAGAATCCTTCGAGAAATCGAAGAAAATGGCGCTAAGAATATGCGAAATATTTTGCCTTCTTTGTTTCCTCATAAGCTAATACCGGTTATGTGCAAGCGCTGTGGTATCGAGGAAACCATGAGAGGCTTTGATTTGACGAAAGAAAAACGTCAGAAGTTGGTAGAGGAGACAAAGAATTTTTGCTTTACTGTCACTGGAACAAGAGACTTTATAGAAGCAATCATCACTCACGGTGGTGTGTCTCTAAAAGAAATCAATCCATCTACCATGGAATCCAAATTGGTGAAAGGACTTTACTTTGCAGGTGAAGTGCTGGATTTGGATGCGGTGACAGGTGGATTTAATCTGCAGATTGCCTGGTCTACAGGACACCTGGCCGGAAGCAGCATTGAATGGGTTTAAGCCATTTCAAAATACGAATAATAGAAGGTTTGGTATGAGTTATAATATTGCAATTGATGGACCTGCAGGTGCAGGCAAAAGTACAATCGCTAAAATCGTAGCGAAAGAGAAAGGTTTTATTTATGTAGATACCGGCGCTATGTATCGTGCCATCGCTTATCATCTTTTACAGAACCATGTAGATGTAGAGGATGTGGAGCGTATTTGCGAAGAGGCACAGAAAGCAGACGTATCCATTCGCTATATAGACGGTGAACAGGTTGTATTACTGAATGGAGAAAATGTAAATGCATATTTGCGTCAGGAAGAGGTGGGCAATATGGCTTCTGCTTCCAGCGTACATGCAAAGGTTCGTGAGAAAATGACAGAACTTCAGAGAAAGCTTGCTGCTGAGCAGGACGTGGTTATGGATGGAAGGGATATCGGAACTGTCGTTTTACCAAACGCAGATTTAAAGATTTTCCTTACTGCAAGTGTGGAAGAACGAGCAAAACGCCGTTTTGATGAACTGAAGGCAAAGGGAGAGAACCCAGACCTTTCCGCTATAGAGAAAGATATTGCAGAAAGAGATCATAGAGACATGACAAGAGAAGTAGCACCATTAAAACAGGCAGAGGACGCTGTTTTGGTGGATACCACTTCCATGACGATTCAGGAAGTAGCAGATAAAATCATGTCTTATATCAAATAAGAAAGCATTATAACAGAGGAAATCCTATGGAAGTTATTGTGGCAAAAAGTGCCGGTTTTTGTTTTGGCGTAAAAAGAGCTGTAGATACGGTTTATGAACAAGTAGAGAAAGCTTCCGGTGACGACAAGATTTACACCTATGGCCCCATTATTCATAACGAACAGGTAGTGGAAGAATTGCAAAACCACGGCGTAGAGGTTTTGGAAGAAGGCAAACTGGGGGAAGTCAAAAAGGGCACCATTATTATTCGCTCCCACGGTGTAGAGAAAAAAATCTATGACCAGATTGAAGCACAAAACCTGACATGTGTAGACGCGACCTGTCCTTTTGTAAAAAGAATCCATAAAGTTGTGGAAAAGGAAAGCGCTGAAGGAAAACAAATCATCATCGTGGGAAATGACGGACACCCGGAAGTTGTGGGAATTGAAGGCTGGTGTCACAACAAAGCAGTGGTGATTGGAACCGTAGAAGAAGCCGAGAATTACCAAGGTTCTAAGGAAACGGAACTCTGTGTTGTGTCACAAACTACCTTCCGTATGAATAAATTTCAAGAAATTGTTGATATTTTTGCTACAAAAGGCTATAATGTTAATGTTGTGAATACTATATGTAACGCAACTGAGGAGCGACAGACAGAAGCAAAAGCAATTGCGCAGAAAGCAGACGTCATGATCGTCATAGGAGGTGCACACAGTTCCAATTCCAGGAAGCTTTACGAAATCTGTAAAAGCGAATGTGAGCAGACCTATTTTATACAGACACTGGATGACTTGCATTTAGAACTACCTAAATCTGTTCGACTAGTGGGTATTACAGCAGGGGCTTCAACCCCAAATAATATTATTGAGGAGGTTCAAAGTTATGTCAGAAGAAACTTTTGAACAGTTATTGGAAGGATCATTGAAACAAATCCATACAGGAGAGGTAGTTGAGGGTTCCGTTATCGCTGTGAAACCAGAAGAAGCCATCATTAACATTGGCTACAAATCAGATGGTATCTTAACTCGTAACGAGTATACAAATGATTCCAGCGTCGATCTTACCGAAGTGCTTCACGTAGGTGATTCTATCGAAGTGAAAGTATTGAAAGTAAATGATGGAGATGGACAGGTCATCTTATCTTATAAGAGACTTGCTGCTGATAGAGGCAATAAGAGAATTGAAGAAGCATTCAACAATCATGAAGTACTTACTGCAAAAGTAACAGAAGTATTAAATGGTGGCCTTTGCGTAGTTGTAGAGGAAGTTCGTATCTTCATTCCTGCAAGCCTTGTATCCGATGTTTACGAAAAAGACTTAAGCAAATATGCTGGTCAGGAAGTAAGCTTCGTTGTAACAGAATACAATCCTAAGAGAAGAAGATATATTGGTGACTGCAAACAGCTTATCGTTGCTGATAAAGCTGAGAAGCAGAAAGAACTTTTCGCTAAGATCAAAGAAGGCGATAGCGTAGAAGGCGTTGTTAAGAACGTTACAGACTTCGGTGCTTTCATCGACTTGGGTGGAGCAGATGGTCTTCTTCATATCTCCGAAATGTCTTGGGGACGTGTTGAGAATCCTAAGAAAGTCTTCAAAGTTGGCGACAAAGTAAAAGCCATGATTAAAGAAATCAATGGTAGTAAGATTGCACTTTCCATGAAGTATGAAGATGCAAATCCTTGGAAAGAAGCTGAAACCAAGTATGCTACTGGTACAGTTGTTACAGGTAAAGTTGCTCGTATGACTGACTTTGGTGCATTCGTTGAATTAGAGCCAGGTATTGATGCTCTTCTTCATGTTTCTCAGATTTCTAAAGATCATGTGGAGAAACCAGCTGATGTATTAAAAGTTGGTGATGAAGTTACTGCAAAAGTAGTAGACTTCAATGCAGCTGACAAAAAGATCAGCTTGAGTGTAAAAGCTATGTTCGCACCTGAACCAAGCGAAGAAAAAGCTGAAGATGATAATGCAGATGTTGTTTCTGTAAATATCGAAGAAGCAATTGCTAATCAGGAAGAAGAATAAGATTCCCAAATCCCCTTCCAATGCGGAAGGGGATTTTTTTGTTTGAATTATATGAAATAAATAAAAAATATAAATTATTTCGAAAATAATTCACAGAATAGACAATCAATAGAAACCCTATGCTATAATTAGTCTGTGAATTCAATACTTATTTGAAAGACGGGGAAATCTTATGGAATACGATTACGAGTACTTTAAAAAAGAGATTAAGGCTATGACAAAGATAGACCTTAATGACTACAAAGAAAAACAGATGAAGCGTCGTATTGATACGCTGATTCAGAAAAACAAAATTACCGGCTATAATAATTACATAGCAGCCCTGAAATCGGATAAGGAGATGTTTGATGAATTCGTAGGTTACATTACGATTAATGTTTCCGAATTCTATCGTAACCCGGATCAGTGGCAAATTATGGACAGGGATGTATTTCCTGAATTGATTAACAAATTTGGCAAGAATCTTAAGATTTGGAGCGCTGCTTGCTCTACCGGTGATGAGCCGTATTCTTTGGTTATGGCTTTGTCTAAGCATGTACCTTTGAATCAGATTCGCATCTATGCCACAGATCTTGATAAAGTCATCTTGGGTAAAGCCCAGGCTGGTCTTTACAATGAAAAGAGTATTGCATCTGTGCCAGATGAATTCAAAAAGAAATACTTTGAAAAGGTGGGAAGCTCCTACCGTATTTCTGATGAAATTAAGAGCCGTGTTACCTTTAGACAGCATAACTTATTGCTGGATAAATATGATACCGATTATGATATGATTGTGTGTCGTAACGTATTGATTTATTTTACGGAAGAAGCAAAGGATGAAGTGTTCCGCAAATTCAAAGATTCTTTGAAGCCGGGTGGAGTTCTCTTTATCGGTAGCACCGAACAGATTATGAACTACAAGGAAATCGGTTATCAGAGAAAGACTTCCTTCTTCTATGAGAAACCAAAGGATTGATAAAAAGAAAAGTGTGTACCAAATGGTACACACTTTTTTTAATTTGCATTAGCCAGCATATGCAGAACATGTTCTGCATAGCGAGAGAAGAAGTCTCTATCTGTTTTCATTTCCTCTGTTAGTTCAAAGAATAGATCTTTGCTCTTATAATCACGTTTGAAGAATGGTTCTATAAATAAATCCCACTCCGGTAAATAATTGGAAAACTTTCTGGTGTAGCAGTTTTCAGCCTTTGCTTTCATACGGTGATCTCTGTCTACAAAAGTGGCAACAGAACGATGAATCGCAACATCTTCATCAGGCATGTAATAATAGTCCTTGTAATTTGCATAGAAGTATTTCATTTCCTCTTCGTATAATGGAATACGGAAATGTCCTACTTTGTCTTCTCCGTTGAAATAGCAACCTACAGCTCCGGCTTTTACCGGTACCGGTAAGGAGGTTGGAAGGCTGCATCGAATGAGAAGCTCACGATGGATGGTGCCAAAATAGTCGGTATAGGTGTTGGCCTGTACTTTCTTTGCTTTTAATGGTTTGTTAAATAAATCATAGTAGGAGAGAATCGGCAGGATTTCGATGAGTCCTTTGATATCATCTGCATTGTGCAGAAGTAAAAGCTCAAGGTCTGCCGTATTTGGATCCTCAACGTACTGATGATATACATTAATCAGCTCGCCGCCGGAGTATGTGTCTTCTCGGCCGATTCCAAGGAAATATTCCACGGTTTTTTGCTTGAAGTTTGGTGTTTTTAAGAATAGCTTATAGGGTGCAACACGTCGATATAAGTCGATGCCCTGTAAATGACTGAAATGATAGGGCAACTTGTGCATGGCACACTTTTGCTCCAAAAATGGAATATCAAAGTTTGTTCCATTAAAATGTACAAGGGTAGTGAAGTGAGAAGAAAAATCATAAAATGCTCGAATGATTTCTAATTCTTCATCATAGGAATTTGCAAACCATTGAGTCAATTCATAGTCTTCGCCCTTTTTGTAGGCGCATCCGATTAGATATACATTGGAATTCTTGGCTGCAAAACCGGTTGTTTCGATATCGAAGAATAGTACCTGATCCAGAGAACTGCCCTCAGAAAGTAGATTTTCTAATGGGTAAGAGCTTTCCGGTAAATGAAATGTCTGTCTTACAATTCTCATGAAAGTGCCCCTTTCTCTTGTTTCACTAATGTTTAGTTTAGCAAAAAACGGGGGAATTGACAATTATGCGGCACAGAAGATCACGTAAACAACAAAAAAAGATATGTTATAATGAACGTAAACTAGTATTTGGAGGAAGCATATGCGCTGGTCACCTGATGATGAATATGATGAAAGCGGACACGACACAGGCCTAACTGCCATGATTGCCATTATGGCAGTGGTAACGATTTTGATTTTAGGTATTGTCATCTATTTGAATCGCTATGAATTGGGACTTGTGAAGCGGGCTTCTAAGGCTGAAAGCGTGGTATCTGTAGAAACAGAAGAAAGCAGTGTAAACTCCGACACTTCCAAAAAAGAGTACTTAACTGCGCAGGACCTGACATTTTGGAATATGTATCCGGAGAAGACAGAAGAACAAGCCTCCAATCAGGCAGCTGAATCAGAAGAAGAAACGGAAACCACTGAAATAGATGAAACCAATGATGGAAAGCACACCAAGATTGTCAATCGGGACGGAAAAGAAGAGTGGATTCCCATTAACAATTATCTAAAGAAAAATCAGTATGACCTGACCAAGTTTTCCAAGACCAACCAGTTGATGAAATACACGGAAGACGGTGAAGTGATTACTTCGGTTGGCGTTGACGTTTCCAAAACCAATAGCTACGTGGATTATAATGCGTTGAAAAAAGCAGGCGTAACCTTTGTCATGATCAGGGTTGGGGCCAGAGGGTACGAAACCGGCAAGATTACCATGGATGAGTACTTCCAGGAGAATATGAGACAGGCATCAGAAGCCGGTATGAACATCGGACTTACCTTCTATTCTCAGGCTATTTCCCTGGAGGAAGCGGTGGAAGAAGTGGTGACTATCGTAAACTCCATTGGAGAGTACAAAGTGACTTACCCCATTGCAATCGACATGGAATATGTGACGGGAGATTCTTCCCGCATTGAGAAATTAAATCGAGAAGAAAAAACCAATGTTATCCTGCAGTTTTGTCAGTCGGTACAGCAAGCAGGATATATCCCGGCAGTGTATGGAGACAAATCCTTCCTTTTGAAAGATATCAATCTGAACAAATTATCAGATTATGATATTTGGTTATCTCAGCCGGGAGACCAGTTAGACTATCCTTATGAGCTAGGCATGTGGCAGTACGAGATGCAAGGTGAGATCTCCGGTATCAATGGACCATGTCATTTAAATCTAAGCTTCCATGATTATACTTTGAAGTAAACTTATAGCAGTGTGATTTTTAAAAGCCCGCAGGTAATTCTGCGGGCTTTCTTTTGGCCTTTTGTTGAAAGGATAAGATTACTAATCCGAGTAAGACTAGCATGGACAGGTATAATTCCTTATAGTTTCCGAAATGGTTAGTTCTTTGTAAATATCTGCGTATTCCTTTTGGGTAATCTCATCGATATAATTGACAGCGTAGTTCTTTTTCACGCCGGCAGCCTTTAGGATATCGGCAGCTTTATTGTAAGCGATAGCAGCCTCGATTTGTGTATTGTAGACTCCCACGATAAAGTATCCATTTACATGGATTTTGGCACGATATTTAGTAACACCTTTTTTCTCTATTTCTTCAATCCCATAATATGGATTATAGATTTCGATGTTGGCATGTCTATAATCGTAGTGGTCCCCATTGACAAAGCGGTAGTCTTTGCCTTCGATGGCGTAATTCCTGATGCCGTATCTGCCGGGGAGGGAGACCTGGGAACCATAGTCATCGATGAAAAGATGTTTGCCGCGCTTCATGATGCGATGCATGGAATAGTAGAAGAGATCATCGGAATCAAAACGCAGGACTCTGTCCGGCGATAAGTAATAGGAAAAGTAGTTTTTCTCCAGATAAATCGGGTTTGCGAAATACATACGATTATCTCGTAAGTTAATAAGGGAGATGTATTTATCAAAAGGAAGAGAGAAGGATTTGCGGTAGTTTTGGGGCTGATAGGTTTTATCTTTCAGTACTTTATGTCCCTCTTCATAGACTTTGGAGGCCTTTTTTGCACTAGAAAAAGAGCCTAACGCAATATGTTTTCCTTTGTGCGTAAGTGAGGCTCTATAACTTTTGGTGCCATCTTTTAGTTCCGTTTCGTATACGCCGGGATAATGCAAATTACACGTCCTTTTTCGCTAGTTTCCTTGTTTTTATACGTTACTTCAGTTATATTATAATAGATGTGAGTTTGGAAGTACAATACACATGAAATGAGGAGAATGAGGAAATGGCTATTCATTATTTAAGTACCAGATCTGAGGGTGAAGGTATCACCGCAAGCCAGGCGATTTTGCAGGGCCTTTCGAAAGACGGTGGTTTATTCGTTCCGGATCACATTCCGACACTGGATGTTTCTTTAGAAGAATTATCCAAGATGTCCTATCAGGAAACAGCTTATGAGGTAATGAAGCTGTACCTGACAGACTTTACAAAAGAAGAACTGCAAAACTGCATTGAGAAAGCATATGATAAGAAGTTCGATACTGAGGAAATCGCACCCCTTACTTACGCAGAAGATGCATATTATCTTGAATTATTCCATGGGGCTACCATTGCCTTTAAAGATATGGCATTATCTATTTTGCCCCATCTACTAACTACTGCAGCTCGTAAGAATCAGATCAAAGAGGAAATCGTGATTTTAACAGCTACCAGTGGAGATACCGGAAAGGCTGCTTTGGCTGGGTTTGCCGGTGTGGAAGGCACCAAGATTGTGGTGTTCTATCCCAAAAATGGAGTCAGTCCTATTCAGGAAAAACAGATGGTTACCCAGGTTGGAGATAATACCTATGTAGTAGGTATTCACGGTAACTTTGATGATGCCCAGACCGGTGTAAAGAAAATCTTTAACGATGCTGCTTTTGCAGAGGAGATGAAACAGGCAGGTTACCGTTTTAGCTCAGCGAACTCCATCAATATCGGCAGACTGGTTCCCCAGATTGTTTACTATGTATATAGCTATGCCAAATTACTTGGAGAAGAGAAGATTAAGGCAGGGGAAAAGGTAAACGTGGTAGTCCCTACCGGTAACTTTGGTAATATCCTGGCAGCACACTATGCAAAGGAAATGGGCGTGCCCATTGATCGACTTGTATGTGCTTCCAATGAAAATAAAGTACTGTTTGATTTCTTCCAGAGCGGCACCTATGATAGAAATCGTGAGTTTATGCTCACAAGCTCTCCATCCATGGATATCTTGATTTCTTCTAATTTGGAGCGACTTCTTTATGAAGTAGCCGGAAGAGATGCGAAGCTTTGCGCAAGTCTCATGTCTGATTTACAGACAAAGGGCAGCTATGTCATTACGGACGAAATGAAAAAGAATATGGCAGACTTCTTTGGCGGTTATGCATCTGAAGAAGAGACTGCAGCAGAGATTAAACGAGTATATGAGTCTTGTGGCTATGTACTGGATACTCATACAGCTGTTGCCAGTAGTGTATGCCAAGACTTTAGAAAGAAGACCGGGAATACGAATCCTTGCATTATTGCAAGTACCGCATCTCCTTTCAAATTTACCAGAAGCGTCATGACGGCTATTGATTCTAAATATGATAGCTGGTCTGATTTTGACTTGGTAGACGAACTTTCTAAAATTGGAAATGTTGAAGTTCCGAAAGCAATTGAGGAAATTCGCAACGCAAAAGTTGTACATGATCACGTATGTGAAAAAGAAGAAATGGTAAATCAAATAAAAGCATTTCTTAATTTAAAATGATATGCTATACTACTAGCGGATTCTAAATAGGAGATAATACTAGCTATAATGGAAAAAAAGCATGTCCTTGTTGTGGATGATGTTTCAACAAACTTAAGATGCATCGGTGAAATCCTCAAAGACTATTACAAGATTTCTATGGCAAAGTCAGGAGAGGCGGCGCTGACCTTTTTGGCAGAACAAAAACCGGATCTCATTATTCTTGACGTCTTTATGCCGAATCTGGATGGATATCAGACCATGGAGCTCATTAAAGAACGTGGATTAAGTGAGATTCCTGTTATCTTCTTAAGTGCGGATTCTGAAATTGCTACTGAGGAAAAGGGCCTTCAGATGGGGGCTGTAGATTTTATTCGCAAACCCTTTGAACCAAACAGAGTATTAGAATGTGTACAGAAGGTGTTGGAGGCATAATATGTCTGAGAACTTTTTGGATGTTTTTATTATTATATGCGGCGTATATCTGGTATTTAGTGCCATCAAGATGAATCAGACGAGAGTGATTTCTACTACGTTGATTTCTAAAGGTGCTGATTTGGATACCGCGTTTGATAAAGAGGGATTTATCAAAGCAATGTATAGGAAGACTGTGGTTTTGGGAGCTATGACAGCAATCGTAGGTATCCTGGATATTGTGAACACACAGTATTTGTTGATTCCTTATTTCAACATGGCTATGTGCCTTGCATTTTTCATCATCGTCATGCTTTATGCAAAGATGAATATGGATGCACAGAAGAAGTATTTATGGCCTAATTCATAAAAAGTAAGAGCCGGGAAGCTTCCCGGCTCTTTTTAACGTTTTTCCATTGGAATGTATTCTCGATTATCGCTGACAGGTCTGTAGGCTGGACGGATGATTTTTCCGTTGTTGGATAATTCTTCCATGCGGTGAGCACTCCATCCGGCGATTCTGGCTATGGCAAAGATCGGTGTGTAGAGCTCTAGAGGCAAGTCCAGCATGTGATATACAAAGCCGGAATAAAAGTCTACGTTTACACTGACGCCTTTGTACATCTGTCTATGTTTGGAAATAATGCCTGGAGCAAGTCTTTCTACACGACTGTATAATTCAAATTCTTTCGATAGTCCCTTTTCCTCCGATAATCTTCGAACGAAATCCTTGAATACCACAGCACGCGGGTCAGACTTGGAATAAATTGCGTGGCCCACACCGTAGATCAAGCCTTGTTTATCAAAAGCTTTTTTATCCAGCAAGTCGATGAGGTAAGCAGATACTTCCTCATCATCTTCCCAGTCTTTCACTTTTTCTTTCATGTCTTCGAACATTTCCACTACTTTGATATTGGCGCCGCCGTGACGAGGTCCTTTTAAAGAACCAAGAGCCGCTGCAATAACAGAGTAGGTATCTGTCATGGAAGAAGTTACTACATGAGTGGTGAAAGTAGAGTTATTACCACCGCCATGCTCCATGTGTAATACCAAGGCTACGTCCAAAATCTGCGCTTCTAAAGGCGTATAGCTACTGTCAGGACGCAAAAGGTGAAGGATATTCTCAGCAGTAGACAACTTCGGGTCAGGCTGATGAATAATGAGACTTCCTCCTTCGTGATAATGGGAGTAAGCCTGATAGCCATAAATCGCTAGAAGCGGGAAAGCACTGATGAGCTGAATACATTGTCTGAGAACGTTTGGTAAAGAAGTATCGTCTGCGGCAGAATCATAAGAGTATAAAGTAAGTACAGATCTGGCTAGAGTGTTCATCATGTTATTACTTGGTGCTTTCATGATGACGTCTCTCACAAAACTTGGTGGGAGAGAACGATACTTTCCAAGCAGTTCCTGAAAGGCCTGTAACTCATTCTTCGTAGGTAATTCGCCAAACAGAAGTAGGTAAGTGGCTTCTTCAAAACCAAAACGGTGATCTTTTGTATATCCACCGATTAAATCTTTTACATTGTATCCTCTATAAAAAAGGTCGCCATCGATATGAATCAACTGACCATTTTCTATGACTGAGGCCCTTACATCAGAGATATTGGTGAGACCTGCCAATACGCCACGGCCGTCTAAATCTCTAAGACCGCGTTTGACGTCATATTTCGTATATAATTCCGAATCGATAACGCCGGCTTGTCTACTCCTCTCTGCTAGGGTGACTAAGTCTGGAGTGACTTCTGAGTAATTTATTATTTCGTTATCCATGGCTACCACCTTTCTTATTTTTCTTTCCGTCTATTGTACAAGAATTTGTATTATTATACAAGAATTATGCGAAAATTCAATCAAAATTAGTCTGCAATCAAGTTGAAGAAAACGGGCATCAAGAGTAGAATAAATGAGACAGAGCATCTATAGTCAGAAGAATAATAATTTTGACAGTGTAAAGAAAATGTACTACCGTTTTTCTGATAAATGGTGCTACACTAGACACGAAAGGCGAATAGTTATGACTAATACTGTAATTACAACACGATTAGAAGAACTTAGAAAAGCTATGAAAGCCCATGGTGTAGAGTATTACTATATCACCACAGGGGATTATCATTGCAGTGAATATGTAAGTGATTTCTTTAAAAGCAGAGAATATTTCTGCGGTTTTACAGGATCCAACGGAGACCTTTTAGTATCTCAGGATTGGGCCGGACTTTGGACAGATGGCAGATACTTTGTCCAGGCAGAAAAAGAATTAGAGGGTACCGGTGTTACCTTATACCGTATGGCGCAGGAAAATGTGCCTACTCTGAATGAGTATTTAAAAGATCATATAAAGGCTGGAGAAACCCTGGCCTTTGACGGTATGACCGTGGAAGCCGGCAAAGGCCTTCAGATGGCAAAGACCGTTGCAAAGAAGGATGGAAAGGTTCAATATGATTTGGACTTATCTAAGGAAGTATGGACAGACCGTCCGGCACTTCCTTGCAATCCTGTTTGGCTTTTAAAAGAAGAAAACTGTGGTCGTACAGCAGAAGAAAAGCTGGCTCTTGTTCGAGACAAGATGAAAGAAGCAGATGCGGCTTATTTATTGCTTTCCAAACTGGATGATTTGATGTGGCTTTTAAATATCAGAGGAAATGATGTGGAATGCAATCCTGTAGCTATGAGCTATGGCTTTATCACTATGGATGACGTATATCTTTTCATTCAGGAAGCCGAGATTACCGCAGAAGCAAAAGCCTACTTTGAAAAGAAAAACATTCAGATTCGTTCTTATCAGGATGTGACTGCCTTTTTGAAAGCTTATGATTTCCGGGGCGCTGTAATGCTGGATGAAGAGAATATCAGTTATGGCCTATACCAGCTGGCAAAGGAAAAAGCCCAGGTAGTAGAAAAGGCAAACCCAACAGAGTGGTATAAAGCTGTTAAAACACCCAGAGAAATGGAACAGATTCGCGATATCTACTTAGAGGATAGTGCTGCTGTTTGCAAATTCATCTATTGGTTAAAGAACCATATCGGAAAGGAAGAAATCACGGAGTACTCTGCTGCCATGAAAATGGATAGCTTCCGTGAGAAGATTCATGATTTTGTGGAATTATCCTTCCCAACCATTTCTGCATATCAGGAAAATGCAGCGATGATGCATTATGAAGCTACAGAAACAGATTTCAAGGTACTTGAACCGAAGGGAATGCTTTTGGTGGATTCCGGCGGTACCTATCACAGAGGTACTACGGATGTCACCCGTACTATCGTCATTGGTGAGATTTCCGATACCATGAAAGAGCATTATTCAAAGACTGTAGCAGGTATGTTACAGCTGGCTGATACCACATTCCTTTATGGCTGTGGTGGTATTAACCTGGATATTATGGCTAGACAGCCTTTATGGGATTTGGGTATTGATTATAAATGTGGTACAGGTCATGGAATCGGATTTGTTCTAAATGTCCATGAAGGACCACAGAGCATTCGCCCAAGATTGTTATCCAAAAAAGATACCCCATTAGAGGAAGGCATGATTGTCAGTGACGAACCCGGTGTATATATCCAGGGTAGCCATGGTATTCGAATTGAAAATATCTTAGAAGTGAAAAAAGCTATGCACAATGGGGATGGTCAATTTATGAAATTCGAACATCTTACCTATGCGCCAATTGATTTGGAAGCAATCGACAAAAAGTATCTTCGGGAAGAAGATGTGCGTAGATTAAATGCATATCATGCAGATGTATATGCAAAGATTAGCCCATACCTGGATGAAGAAGAACGAATCTGGTTAAAAGAGGCTACAAAAGCAATTTAGTAAGAGTGGGAACATGAAACAAGTTTTTTCTATTTTTCATAATGATTTCAAAAGATTAGTAAAGCAGTTCTTTGCTCTGGTCGTAGCGGGGGGATTGTGCGCAATCCCTTCCCTCTATGCCTGGTTCAACATTTATTCCAACTGGGATCCTTATGCCAATACAGGAAACATTAAGATTGCCATTGTCAATCAGGATGATGGTTTCCTTTTAGATGGAAAAAAAGAAAACATGGGCGAGGATATCGTAGAATCCTTGCGGGAAAACAATAAAATTGGCTGGACGGAAAGCACGAAGGAGGACGCTATCAATGGTGTGCGCTCCGGTGAATTCTATGCAGCTGTTGTCATTGACCCGTTGTTTACCAAGAGCATGGTGGAAGCCTTTAGCCAAGGGGTATCCGAACCTACGATTTTCTATTATGAAAATGAGAAACGAAACGCAGTAGCTACAAAGATTACGGATACTGCAGTTTCTACTTTGAAGAACAATATCAATGAAAAATATGTGGAGACACTGGTTTCATCTCTATTTGAGATAACAGAAGACTATAAAAAAGAACTGGATGAAGATACGGCAGATGCTTCTCCTAGGGAAAAAGTCGAGGATTTACAAAAAAACTTAAAGACCTACAAAAATGCTTTGGATATCGTGGTAAACGGTAATCAGTCCCTGGGCGAAATCTTTGATGATACAGAAGGAAAAGTCGGTCAGGCAAAGACCACCCTTCAGAACAGTGAAAGCAAACTGGATGCGGCAAAGAATACCTTACAAAATCCACCACGTAACTATGATACGTATGCTAAAAATATTAAAGATAGTTTAGTTTCTATTGAAAGCAGTATCACGAATCTGGAAAGCTTAATGAAAGAAGCGGCCACTTCTCCGCAAGCAGTGGACTTTAAGGACAAATTGGAAGAAGCTAAGAAAAATGCCACTGATATCAAGAAGCAACTGGAGACCCTGGACGGTATTCTGGCAACGCTGGAAGATATGTGGTTTATTCCCGCCGCAGACAGAGAAAAAATCTCTGAAATCAGAGGTTATATTCAATCCATGAATGAAAACCTGGACAGCATTGTGGCAGAATTGGAGGCGCTTGGTTTAAATCCTAATGCCCTTGCGGACATTTCAGGAAATGACCCAGTGGATATGGTGAAAAATACCGGCTCCATGCAGGGCTTGAAGAGCGCATTAACTAATGCCATGGACGCGGCTAAGGGCCTGAAGGGAAGCTATGATAATGGTTTAAAACCAAACGTAGATGATTCTAAGGAAAGATTGAAATCTATATTGACTGATTCCAAAGCCATTTTGCAATCTATGGAGATTACCATGGATTCTGTACAACAGATGTCAGACCAAACCGCTACTACGGTGGAAACAACCAATCAGTCTCTAAAGCAAGTGCAAAACAGCTTAAATCTTGCAATTCAAAAGTGCGATAGAGTCCTGACAGAAATTGATAAGGTAGAGAATGGTGGACTTCTGGATACGGTGCTCAGTATTATGGATGGCAATCCGGAAACCTATGGGGCATTTTTCTCATCCCTGGTGGAAGTAGAGACAAAAGAGATTTATCCTGTAGCCAACTATGGCTCCGGCGTCACGCCATTTTATTCCACCCTGGCTATTTGGGTGGGCGCCATGTTACTTACCGCTATCTTTAAACCGCATGCTTCGAAAAAGGATTATCCGAAGGCAACGGATAATCAGCTGTTCTTTGGAAGATATCTTTTATTCTTCCTTTTAGGACAGATTCAGACAGCTATTATTGTAGGCGGTGATATTTTCCTGCTACATTGCCAGGTGATTCATCCATGGCTGTTCTACTTAGCAAGTGCAGTGACCAGCTTTGTCTTTACTTTACTGATTTTCGCTTTGGCAGCTACCTTTGGAGATATCGGTAAAGCCCTTGGCGTTGTACTTGTGGTTATTCAGATTGCGGGATCCGGTGGTACTTTCCCGATAGAACTTTTGCCGGATGTGTACCGGAAGATTTATATTTTCTTCCCATTCCCGTATGCAATCAATGCCATGCGTGAAACCATAGGCGGAATGTACGATCATAATTATGTAATGAATTTATTGTATCTACTGGTATTTGCAGTAGTTGCACTGGTGATTGGCCTTGTGATTCGTAAGCCACTCATCGGACTGAACCATTACGTAGAAGAACGCATGGAAGACACGAGGTTGATGTAGCGAGATGAAGAATTATGAAAAAATGTACGAGCAATTATCGAATTATATGACGGAGATTCATGAGCAGAATCAGCGACGCATTAAGATAGGCTTGCGACTCCTACTTTTGATTCCGACCGTATTCCTAATTGCCCTTTTGCTTACAGGAAGCAATAAAGTATTCTTTTTGATTCTATGGATTTTATCCATGTTTTTGCTTTCCTTTTATCTGATTGCAGTGGAGTATGGTGACTTTAAGCTGCAGGAAAAGCAAAAAGAATTAGGTGTAGATGCTGACGTGGAAGGTCCGCTTATGGATTTGAATAAGCTGTCAGATCTAAAGACTATCAGTGAATTAAAACTAAGAAATGATGGAAAAACCAATCAGGGAGCTAAGAAATGAGAAACATTCTTCGGGTCTTTCGAACCGATGCCGGTAGAATTGCAAATAATGTAGTTGGATTTGTGGTTATCATGGGACTTTGCGTCTTACCATCTCTCTATGCTTGGTTTAACATATTCTCCAACTGGGATCCTTACGGAGAAAGTGCCACAGGTAGGATGCAGATTGCTGTTTGTTCCAATGATTTAGGCCAAAGTCTTGCCGGCAAAGAACTAAATATCGGTGGTAGCGTGGTAGAAGGCTTAAAGAGTAACCGCACCATTGGATGGGTATTTGAGGACAATGACGAAAAAGCCGTGGAAGGCGTATATGATGGAAGCTATTATGCTGCAATCATCATTCCGGAAAGCTTTACCGAAGACGTCATCAGCTTTATGAGTGGAGAGGTGAAGCATCCCACAATCGTTTATTATGAAAATGATAAGAAGAATGCCATTGCACCGAAGATTACCGGGAAAGCAAAGACTGCCGTACAACAGCAAATCAATGCAACTTTTATCGCTACGGTGGCTGGGTATTTAACCAGTGGCGGTGAATTACTGGCTTCTGAAAATGGTAGTAATCAAACGATTCTGGACGTTACTATAGAAGAACTGACAGATTTACGAGACGATCTGCAGACGGTTGATGCACTTTTTGGTTCTATGGTGGCCATTACCGAAGCTGTGGATGCCATGGGAGATTTAGGCAGTAGTGCTGTAGCCCAGGCAGAGACAGTTGGAAATCAAAGTGCTTTTGTATTGCAGGAACTGAAGGACTTGACGGATGTGGTGATGATTACGGAAAATACTTCCTCCGGCATGGTTAGTACCGCTATTTCAGAGGTAAAAGAAAGCATTACCTCTGTTCAAAACGGCCTTGCAAAAGATGAGAGCACGATTATTGCTAAAGGGGATGAAGCCTTACAGGAATTAAAACAGTACGAAGACCTTGCAAAAAGTGCTGCAGAAGTGCTGAAGTATGCAGGAGAGGCCATCAAGGATTACGATGAAAATGCTGCCAAGTCTCTGGAAGAGATTTCCAAGCAATTGGATGCATTAAAAGAAACCATTCAAAAGATACAGAGCTCTCAATCTGTGGATGAGATAAAGAATCTGCTTTCCCAGTCTCAGACCATTAGCCAAAATGCCATGGATGCTTTGACAAAACTGGAAACAGAAGGCTTAAAGAATCTGGATAGTTCCATGCAGAAAGCCATTACGGATTCAAAAGATGCACTGGATAAGGCAGCAAATGCCCTTACGGATTTAGGTGGAGATAAAGATAAAGCTGTTTCCATCGTGGAAGAGTATGGCAGAGCTTTAGACAGTGGTAAACTTGCTTTGAAGCAGAGTAAACAGATTATCGATGATATGATCAGCATGCTGAATCAGGTGATTGATAGACTTTCCCCTATTCAAGATAGTGCGGAATATCAAAAGGTAAAGGAAATCCTTTCCGAAAATCCGGATCAGATAGGTGAGTTTATTTCCAGCCCTGTAAGTATGAAAACAGAGGCTATCTATCCGATTAAAAGTTATGGATCTGCTATGACACCTTTCTATTCGACTTTAGCATTATGGGTAGGTGCATTAATTTTAGTTGCAATTATTCATGTTAAGGTAGAACCAATAGAGGGTGTTGTGCTAAAATCATACCAGAGCTATTTTGGAAGATATATTTTATTCTTCTTGGTAGGCCAGATTCAGACCTTAATTACCGTGCTGGGCAACCTTTTCTACATAAAGATTCAATGCCCACATCCGTTTATGTTTTGGTTTGCAGCCAGCTTCACCAGCTTTACCTACACCATCTTTATTTATTCCTTGACGGTGGCTTTTGAAAATGTAGGGGAAGCTCTTGCGGTTGTCATCATGGTAGTACAGGTAGCCGGAGCAGGTGGTACATTCCCGATAGAGACTTTGCCAAAAGTATATCAGGCGGTGTATCGTTTCCTGCCATTTAACTACTCTATGAATGCTATGAGAGAAACCATTGGTGGCTTGTATGAAAATGCCTATCTAGAGTATTTATTAAAACTGGGGATTTTTGTGTTAGTTTCTTTATTCATAGGATTAGTGCTTCACAAACCTTTTGAAAAGCTTAATCATATGATAGAAAAGAGCAAAGAAAAGACGGGGTTGATGATTTGACAACGGAACAATACCTACAGGACGACACAATTAAAGAGTTTTTAGAGTTCGCGGAAGCGAGTCGTTTTGATGAGCCACAGGCAGTTATTGATAAAGCTATGGAGCTTCTGCCTGTAGCCGAGAAAAGGCACGATGTGAATCTGCGTGGTCTTCTGTATTATTATATCGGGGATTGCCTGTATACCTTGAATAAAACAGAAGAAAGCTTTAGCTATTTGGAACGCGCTACCAGAGACCTAAGCTATGCAAAAAACTGGGAACGCATGGGTATTTGCTATAACCTTTTGGGACTTATGCTGTCTCATCAGGGAAATATCGTAAGTTCCATTGAGAGTATGTATGAGGCAATTGAAATTGCTGAAAAACACGAGCTATATTTGCTTGCCACTATGGTCTATGCAAATTTAGGGGAGATCTTTTGCGATATCGGCAACTATCAGGAAGCCTTTCGTCTTGAAAAGATTTCCATGGAATATAGCGAAAAAGTCAGCGATTCTCAGCAGAATAAGGTGCTGGATGTGGTTTTGGCTTTGAGCATTCAGCTGGTAAAAACCTGTATTTTAACAGGCCAGTTAAAACTAGCGGAAATCTACATGGAAAAGTCCATGGCCTTACAGGAAAAGGTGGAAACGGATTTCAGAACTCTGAGTATTCGCATTGCAGCTGTGCTTTTGGCAAAAGCCCAAGGAAATAGCGAAAAAGAGGCAGAAGAATTACAGTACGCCATTCAGGAGTTCCGTAATTGCAAATATAAAATTGACTATTTTACAGATTGCTTTGATTTGATGAATTATCTCAATGAAAAAGGAGATAATGACATCTTGGAAGAGATGATTGCATCTATAGAAAAAAGCATTCAGGATAACGAATATCCGGATATCCGTATGAAGCTTTCTGCTTTGAAATTAGATGTTTTTCATCGTAAAAATATAACTGAGGCCAATGTAGAAGAATTCCGCAGATTTGTGAAGTATGCCCAGGCGCAAACTGTGCAGAACAATCGTAATGTCTACCAGTTCATAGAGATTCGGAATAATCTAAAAAAGATGAAAAACCAGAATTCGGAACTGAAACAAGAAGCGGATACCGATGGTCTTACAAAACTGCCTAACAGACGTAAGTTAAACGAAGTGGCAGATAAGTACTTCGAACTGGCAGATACCTATAAAGAAAGTCTTGGGGTGGAGATGCTGGACATCGACCATTTTAAGGCGATTAATGATAAGTATGGTCATAAAATCGGGGATGAGTGTCTCATTGCCCTTGCAGACGTTTTAAAGCTCATGAAGCGAGATGGTATGTTTTGCGCCAGATACGGTGGTGATGAGTTCTTTATTCTCTACATGGGATTTGAAGACGATGCCATTCATGAGATTTGTGGTATGTTAAATACGACCCTGGCACGGGTTTTGGAAGAAAGGGACTTGCCGAAATTCACCATTTCACAAGGCATTTGCAATCACGTGCCCAGGGCATTAAATAAAGTCTGGGATTATACTTCATCTGCAGACGCAGCACTATACCGAACCAAAGATACCGGTGGGAACGGTGTGCTTTTGATTCATAGTGCGAAAGAGTTAAATGAAAACCACTAGGAGAAGACGAAATGAAACTTGGAGCATTAGAAGCCGGTGGCACAAAGATGGTTTGCGCCATTGGTGACGAGAACGGAAAGATTCTGAAAAAGGAATCTTTTCCTACTTTAACCCCGGAAGAAACCATACCGAAATTGTATGATTTCTTTGAGAAGGAAGGCGTTGAGGCCTTAGGTATCGGCTGTTTTGGGCCGATTTGCTTAGATAAGTCCAGTCCGGAATATGGACATATCACTACCACACCAAAGCTTGCATGGCAGAACTACGATATGGTAGGCGCATTCAAAGGACTTGGGGTTCCTATCGGTTTTGATACCGATGTAAACGGTTCCGTACTTGGTGAGCATACCTGGGGAATCGGAAAAGGCTTACACAGTGTACTGTATATCACCATCGGTACCGGTGTAGGTGTAGGTATTATCTTAGATGGCAAGTTGGTACATGGTATGATGCATCCGGAAGGTGGTCACATCCTTCTTACCAGACATGAAAAGGATTTAGAGTTCCCTGGAAATTGTCCTTTCCATAAGAACTGCTTTGAAGGTCTTTGCGCAGGCCCGGCCATCGAGAAAAGATGGGGCAAAAAGGGTGCTGAATTACAGGATCAGCCCTTCGTATGGGAACTGGAAGCTTACTATATCGCCCAGGCTTTGGTAGATTATGTATGTATCGCCAGTCCGCAGCGTATTATCCTTGGGGGCGGCGTTAGCCATCAGTTACAGATGCTTCCTCTGGTTAGAGAAGAATTCAAAAAGCAGATGAACGGCTATATCGCCACAAAGGAAATGGAAGACTTAGATACCTATATTGTGGCTCAGAGTTTGGACGATGAGCAGGGTATTATGGGTGCCTTAAAACTTGGTCTGGATGCTATGTAGTTTATAGACGGATTATAGTTTTGTCGGAAAGTCTTTAGAGATTTTTCACTTGCCAGCAGGCAGAACCTGCATTATAATGAGTTTAACCTGAAATGCTCGGCAACTCCTGTTATTTTGATCCTACATTTCTTTAAACGGGATTCCTACATTATCATGTGGATGTCAGGCCTTAATCTTTTGATTCGGAGGAAGGCAGAAATATGATTGCGGTTGCCCACCTAGCGCGAGCTAGGAGTCAATTACAGGAATCGGCATTTTGGGGGTTTATTTTGCCCAAAAGCGTAGACAACGCATAAAGGTCTTAATCCCTATTTTCAGAGAGAGGAAGTCACCGGCTGTAAGCTTCCTTATTTACATTAAGACTCATATTCCCGTTGTAGCTGCCTGGATGAATCACAGTAGTTTAGGCCGTAGGAGACACGTTACGTCCAAGAGTGCCTATAGGATTATAGGAATCAGGGTGGTACCGCGAGAAATCGTCCCTATATCTGCGAAAGTGGATATAGGGATTTTTTATTGCATAGAATATGTAAGGAGAGAAATATGGAAAGATTAGACCAAATCAAAGAAGAAGCGCTTCGCCAGATTAAAGACTCCGAAGCTCTTGAAAAATTAGGGGACATTAAAGTACAGTTCCTTGGTAAAAAAGGTGAACTGACCGGTCTCTTAAAAAGCATGAAAGACATTCCGCCAGAAGATAGACCGAAGATGGGCCAAATGGTAAATGCTGTTCGTGAAGAAATCGAAACAGCACTGGAGAATGCCAAAAAGCGTATGGAAGCAGAGGTGATGGAAGCAAGATTAAAAGCGGAAGTCATCGACGTAACTTTACCTGCTAAGAAGAACCTGGTAGGACACAGACATCCAAACTTTATTGCGCTAGAAGAAATCGAGCGTATCTTCGTAGGCATGGGATATGAAGTGGTAGAAGGCCCTGAAGTAGAGAAAGACTACTATAACTTCGAAGCTCTGAATATTCCTGCGGATCATCCTGCAAAAGATGAACAGGATACTTTCTATATTGGTAATGATATTTTACTTCGTACCCAGACTTCTCCAATTCAGGTCCGTGAAATGGAGAAAGGCAAGCTTCCTATCCGTATGCTTGCTCCGGGACGTGTATTCCGTGCAGATGAAGTAGATGCGACACACTCCCCGTCCTTCCATCAGATTGAAGGTATGGTCATCGATAAGAATATTACTTTTTCAGATTTGAAAGGTACCTTGCAGGAGTTCGCAAAAGAACTTTTCGGTGCAGATACCAAAGTAAAATTCAGACCACATCACTTCCCATTCACAGAGCCTTCTGCAGAAATGGATGTAAGCTGCTTTAAATGCGGCGGTACAGGATGCAGATTCTGTAAGGGTGAAGGCTGGATTGAAATCCTTGGCTGCGGTATGGTACATCCTGACGTATTAAAGAGATGCAATATCGATCCTGAGGAATACACAGGATTTGCCTTTGGTCTTGGTCTTGAGCGTATTGCCCTTTTGAAATACGAAATTGACGACATGCGTCTTTTATATGAGAATGATATCCGCTTCCTGAAACAGTTCTAGTTTTTGGTAGTTTTCGTAGGAATAGATGATAAGTAGGAGAAGAAAATGAATACAGCATTATCTTGGATTAAAGCGTATGTGCCAGGACTGGAATGCACAGATCGCGAATATTTTGACAAAATGACCATGTCCGGTACCAAGGTGGAAACCTTTACCAGACTGGATAAAAACTTAGAGAAAATCGTAGTAGGACAGATCACATCTGTAGAGAAACATCCGGATGCCGATAAACTGGTGATTTGCCAGGTAAACATCGGCACAGAGACCATTCAGATTGTAACAGGTGCGCCTAACGTAGTCGTAGGTATGAAGGTGCCTGTTGTATTAGATGGCGGTAAAGTAGCAGGTGGCCATGACGGTGGCGCCCTTCCGGAAGAAGGTATCACTATTAAAGCAGGTAAATTACGTGGCGTACCTTCTAACGGTATGATGTGCTCCATTGAAGAGCTGGGCTCTTCTCGTAACTTCTATCCGGAAGCACCGGAAGAAGGGTTATACGTATTTGATGACTCTGTTGAAGTAGGTGCAGACGCCGTAGAAGTACTGGGTCTGCATGATACCGTATTCGAATATGAAGTTACCAATAACCGTGTAGATTGTTTCAGTATCCTTGGTATCGCCAGAGAAGTCGCAGCTACCTTTAGATTGCCTTGCAATCCTCCTGTTGTAGAAGTGAAAAACGAAACAGGAGATGTAAATGATTATATTTCTGTAGATGTTCAGGATGACCTGTGCACTCGTTACTGTGCAAAAGTGGTAAAGAACATCAAAATCGCTCCATCACCATGGTGGATGCAGAGAAGATTAGCTGCCAGTGGCATTCGTCCAATCAATAACTTAGTAGATATCACCAACTATGTCATGGAAGAATTCGGTCAGCCGATGCATGCTTATGACCTGGATACCATCGCAGGTAAGAAAATCGTGGTTCGTCGTGCAAAAGACGGAGATACCTTCCGTACTTTGGATGGTCAGGATCGCAGCTTAGATCATGACATCTTAATGATTTGTGATGGCGAGAAAGAAGTGGGCATCGCAGGTATCATGGGTGGTGAAAACACCATGATTACGGACAATGTAAAGACTGTTCTTTTCGAAGCAGCTACCTTCAACGGACCAAACATCCGTAAATCTGCTAAGAGACTTGGTCTTCGTACAGATGCTTCCGGTAAATTCGAAAAAGGCCTGGATCCTCGCAATGCAGAAGCAGCTATTATGCGTGCTTGCCAGCTGATTGAAGAACTGGGTTGTGGTGAAGTAGTCGGTGGTATGGTAGATGTGAAAGAGCCATTAAAGGACCTGGTTACTCTGCCATTTGAGCCTGAAAAAACCAATGCATTCCTTGGTACTGATATCTCCAAGGAAGATATGCTTTCTTATTTTGAAAGACTGGAAATCAAATATGATCCAGCTACCAACATGCTGACTTGCCCATCTTTCCGTCAGGACTTAAAGGGCTTTGCAGATATCGCAGAGGAAGTAGCTCGTTTCTACGGCTATGATAAGATTCCTACCACCATGCCGGGTGGTTCTGCTGTAGCAGGTAAGCTGACCTTTAAGATGATGATTGAAAGAAAAGCCAGAGACGTAGCAGAATTCTGCGGTTTCTCTCAGGGCATGAGCTATTCTTTCGAAAGTACAAAGGTATTTGATAAGCTGTTAATGCCGGAAGATGCAAAGGAAAGACAGGCAATCCGTATTGCCAATCCTTTGGGTGAAGATTATGCAATCATGCGTACCGTATCCTTAAATGGTATGCTGACCAGCTTATCTACCAACTACAACCGTCGTAACGGCGATTGCAGACTGTACGAACTTGGTAATATCTATCTGCCAAAGGCACTGCCTCTGACAGAGCTGCCTGATGAAAGAATGCAGTTTACTTTGGGATTCTACGGGGATGGAGACTTCTTTACCATGAAAGGTGTGGTAGAAGAATTCTTAAGCCAAATTGGTATGAATGGTAAAGTTTCTTATGATGGCAAACATGGTAAGACTTTCCTGCATCCCGGACGTGGTGCTGTCATGAGCTATGAAGGTAAAGTAATTGGCTTCCTTGGTGAAGTACATCCTGAAGTTTGCAAGAACTATGACATGAAGTGCAGAGCTTATGTGGCTGTACTGGATATGCCTGAAATCTTACCATTTGCTACCTTTGATCGTAAGTATGAGGGCATTGCAAAATTCCCTGCAGTAAGCCGTGACTTATCTATGGTTGTACCGAAAGAGATTCCGGTAGGAGATATCGAGGCTATGATTAGCCAGAGAGCCGGCAAACTGTTAGAGGAAGTGAAACTCTTCGACGTTTATGAGGGAGATCAGATTAAAGCCGGATTCAAATCCGTCGCTTATTCCATTACCTTCCGTGCAAAGGATAGAACTTTGGAAGAAGCAGATGTAACAGGAGCCATGAAGAAAATTCTAAATGGTCTTGAAAGCATGGGCATTAATCTGAGAGACTAAGAATAGATAAGACTTAGCGTAATGGAAATCCTGGTCAACCTGGGATTTCAGAAAGAAGGTAAACATGGAACGTAAAAATGTGTGGAAAGAATACACAGACAAACAGACCAAAGATGCAATGAAATTTGCAGAAGACTATAAGTTTTTCTTAGATCACGCAAAAACAGAGCGTGAAGCAGTAGACCAGATTGTCAATACTTTAGAGGATGCAGGTTTCGTAGAATTAGAGAAAGCCATTGAATCCGGTAAGAAATTAAAAGCCGGTGATAAAGTATATGCCGTACAGATGAACAAGACTTTAGCAGCTTTCATCATCGGTAAGAAGCCTTTGACAGAAGGCATGAACATCTTAGGTGCACATATCGACTCTCCTAGATTGGATATCAAACAGAATCCTCTTTATGAAGATACTGATTTTGCATACCTTGACACCCACTATTACGGTGGTGTGAAGAAATACCAGTGGGTAACTATCCCTCTGGCTCTTCATGGCGTGGTAGTGAAGAAAGATGGTACCACAGTAGAATTAAATGTAGGTGAAGATGAAGATGATCCTGTATTCTTCATTTCTGACCTTCTCATTCACTTGGCTGCAGAGCAGATGGACAAGAAAGCCAGCAAAGTCATCGAAGGCGAAGCTTTGGATGTCATCATCGGAAGTAAACCACTTACCATTAAGAAAACTGCTGCCAAAGACAAAGAAGAAGCAGATGGTAAGGATGCTGTAAAGAAAGCTATTCTTCAGATTCTGAAAGATACCTATGATTTCGAAGAAGAGGATTTCCTCTCTGCAGAAATCGAAGTAGTACCGGCTGGCAAATGCCGTGATGCAGGTTTTGACCGCAGCATGATTCTGGGCTATGGCCACGATGATAGAGTTTGTGCATATCCATCTGTAAGAGCTTTGATGGAAGTGAAGACTCCTGAGCGTACTACCTGTGCAATCCTGGCTGATAAAGAAGAAATCGGTTCTGATGGTGCAACCGGTATGCAGTCCATGTTCTTTGAGAATGTCGTAGCAGAACTTGCAGCTTTAACAGGCTTTGATGGAAACTTATATGTACGCAGAATTATGAAGAATTCCTTCATGCTTTCTTCTGATGTAAGTGCTGCTTACGATCCTACTTACGCAGGACAGTTCGACAAGAAGAACAGTGCTTACTTTGGTGGCGGTATGGTATACAACAAATACACCGGATCCAGAGGTAAATACGGCAGTAGTGATGCTAACGCAGAATACGTTGCACAGATCAGAGCCATGATGGATGCAGACAAAGTCGTATTCCAGACAGCAGAACTTGGTAAAGTAGATGCAGGTGGCGGCGGAACTATCGCTTTATACCTGGCAAAATACGGTATGAATGTCATCGATAGCGGTGTGGCTGTTCTGAACATGCACGCACCTTGGGAATGCATCAGCAAAGTAGATCTTTATGAGACATTTCGTGGCTATGTTTCTTTCTTGAAAAGAGCAGGCAAATAGTTAGAATTGGTTAGTTAAAATGGAACAATTATTAAAAAGTGATTTTTATTATGATCTGCCGGAGGAACTGATTGCGCAGGATCCTCTGGAGGATCGATCTTCCTCCAGACTCATGAAGCTGGATAAGGTGACAGGGGAAATCGAACATGCGGTATTTCATGACATCATCGATGACCTGAATCCCGGTGACTGCCTGGTATTAAATGATACCAAGGTCATTCCGGCCAGACTTATGGGAACGAAGAAGGATACCGGTGCGACAGTGGAGATTCTACTCCTGAAGCGCCGTGAGAAGGATGTCTGGGAAACACTGGTAAAACCAGGTAAGAAATGCCGTGTAGGTGCAGAAATTACCTTTGGTGATGGCGTTCTCAGTGCAAAGATTATCGATGTGTTAGAGGATGGTAACCGACTGGTACAGTTCTCCTATGAAGGTATCTTTGAAGAAGTACTGGACCGCTTAGGCGAGATGCCTTTACCACCCTATATCACCCATAAACTGCAGGACCGTAACAGATATCAGACTGTATATGCAAAGTATGAAGGTAGTGCAGCTGCTCCTACAGCAGGCCTTCACTTTACCAAGGAGCTTCTTCAGAGAATTGAAGAAAAGGGCGTGCGTCTCGTATATGTGACGCTACATGTTGGACTTGGCACTTTCCGTCCGGTCAAAGAAGAAAATGTATTGAATCACCATATGCATTCTGAGTATTATCATGTATCTAAGGAAGCGGCTGATGCCATCAATGAAACCAAAGCAAAGGGTGGCAGAGTCATCTGTGTCGGTACTACCTCTACCCGTACCATCGAAAGCGCTGCGGTAGATGGTAAAGTAATGCCGGGAAGCGGTGATACCCAGATTTTCATCTATCCGGGCTATAAGTTCCAGGTACTGGATGCACTCATTACCAACTTCCATTTACCGGAGTCAACCCTGGTGATGCTTGTCAGCGCCCTGGCAGGAAGAGAGCATGTGTTGCATGCTTATGAAGTGGCGGTGCAGGAGAGATATCGTTTCTTCTCCTTCGGCGATGCTATGTTTATTCACTAAGAAGCTTAGGAATTTATCCTGATTGAAAAGTGACAAATGCGTAGGAATGCTTTACAATGGAATTGTTGGTAAAACAATTTTATGATTTAGAGGTGGGTTATGGAAGATCGTAGAAAAAGCAGACGTTTGGAACTCAATTCCGAATTGGTAATCAAAGGATTACAGGGGGATACCCAGGAAGCAAAAATCGAAGTAACAGACTTGTCTAAGACTGGTGTTGGTTTTACAAGCCCTGCAAAACTTGAAATCAAAGGCGTATATGAAGCAAATCTTCGTATTTGGACCGGTGAAGTGATTCACTCTTTCTTGAAGATTGTTCGTATCGAGGTAAATCCGGAAGACGAGTCCGTATTTAACTATGGAGCTACCTTTGTTGGCATGGCAGGACTGGATGCCAATAAGATTAGCATTTATGACATGATTCATAACGGCACACAGGAATAACAGCGGAGATAATTATGACTACTTACGAAGTTCCCATGATGAAGCGCAAAATGAAGGACATAATCAAGGTACCGGGGTCGAAAAGCCTCAGCAACCGAGTCCTTCTTTTGGCAGCGAAGTCAGAGGGAACTTCTGTCGTTTCCGGGGTTCAATTCAGCGATGATACCAGACATTTCTTACAAAGCCTGAGAGATTTGGGCTATGAGCTGGAGATAGATGAAAAAAACTATCAAGTCACAGTTCATGGATGTGGCAGGGATATACCGAAGAAAAAAGCTACTATCGATGTGGGCTCTGCCGGTACCGGCGCCAGATTCCTGACTTCCTTCTTAGCCTTTTCCGATGGAGAGTACGAGATTCAGTGCTCGGAGCAGATGAAGAAAAGACCTATGAAGGAGCTGTTTCACACCCTAGAAGATTTGGGGGTTTCTTTCCGGTATTTGGAGGAAAAAGGTCATCTGCCAATCAAACTTCGAGGCCTATTTGCGCTTTCAGATGAAGCGTCTTCTGAAGAAAACGAACTGCAGGCTGAAAAAATTGCGCAAAAGACATATCAACTGGAATTAGATATCAGCCGTAGCACCCAGTATCTGACAGCGTGGCTTCTGACCTTTGCCGGATCCGGCGTAGTGGGAAAGATACGCGTGACCAGTGAGAAGAAGACCGGCACTTACATCCGGATGACGATGGATTTGTTGAAGGACTTCGGCGTTCCGGTGACCTTTGATGGAGATACCTATGTAGTAGATGGCAGAGAGCCAATCAAAGTCCAGGATTACCAGATTGAAGTGGATATGTCCGGTGCGTGCTACTTCTATGCAGCCGCAGCTATCCTAGGCGGAGAAGTGGAAGTAGAGAATGTCCGGCGCGACTTGCATCAGGGTGACCTGAAGTTCCTAGATGTATTAGAGCAAATGGGCTGCAAGGTAGAAGAGGGTGAGAAGGGCTTGCGCCTAAAATCACCTGTGGAAACAAATCATTATGTCATCCACGACGCAGAAGGCAAAGAACGTCAATACAGATTTCCTGTATTACATGGTGTCCATATCAATATGAATCAGTTCTCAGATCAGGCACTGACATTGGCGGCCATTGCACCTTTTGCGGATTCTGTCACAGAAATTACGGGCATTGCTCATATCAGAGGCCAGGAGTGTGATAGAATCCATGCTATCATAGATAATCTATCTACCTTGGGGATAAGGGTGGAAGAATTAGAAGATGGAATTCGAATTTATCCACTAGAAGAAGCCGCTTATTGCGATCGACTTTCCATTACTTTTGCGAGACAGGGTTTAAACAAACATTTGATACATACTTATGAGGATCATCGTGTAGCCATGTCTTTCACATTAACAGGCCTTCGTATACCTGGTATTGTGATAGAGAATCCAGAATGTTGTCGTAAGACATTCGAGAATTATTTTGAGATTTGGGATGAACTACAACATGACTAAGACATTGCATAAATGGGTGAGACGCTACTCCGTTCTGACAGCCTCATTGCTTGCGCTTTTCCACACCGACTGTCAGCGGTCTATTCAATGGTAAACAAAAAGGAGCGAAGTGCTCCTTTTGTTTATGATTGAAATACCTGATAGTTCTTTTCTTGTAGGATCTGCATTGCTCTTGGCAAATCTTTTTCTTCGTATAATTCCATACGTAGAGAACCTTGCGCCACCTCACGATTATGGGTGATGCTGATGTTTTTGATAGAGATTTGTGCAAAGGCAAGTAGCGTCACGATGGTAGCTAGTGCACCATTCTCATCCGGAATCTCTACATAGAATACGTGTGCCTTTTTGATTGGACCGGAACTGGTCTCCGGGAAGGAGTCCCTGTAGGTTCTGGCAGAATCAAAGAAGTCATGGATCTCATCACTTTTCTGTGCTTCGATTTCACTTCGAATAGCAGACAGGGATGCCATATAGTCATCCAGTAGTGCCAGGATATTATCCTTATTGGTCATGCAGATGTGTTCCCACATAGTGGGTGAGGATGAGGATATTCTGGTGATATCCTTAAACCCGCCTGCCGCAATCATCTTCATGGTGCCATTTGGATCATCGGAATTTTTTACTAGATTCACCAAGGATGCAGAAATGACATGTGGCAGATGAGAAATGGCAGCTGTCACGTAGTCGTGCTTCTCCGGCGCCAATGTAAGTGGCAAAGCACCGATGGCTGTAACAAAGCTAGTCAGCTTCTCTATTTGCGCTGTCGTATTAGCGTCACTTGGTGAAAGAATATAATATGCATTCTTCAGAATCTTATGGGTACTGTTTGCAAAACCGATACGTTCACTACCTGCCATGGGATGACCACCGATGAACTTCGCGTTAAGTCCCAAAGCAGATACTTCGTCTGTAATCTCTTTTTTTACAGAGCCCACATCAGTCAATAATGTATCATCTCCCAGCTGATTTGCTATGTTTTTTAGATTTTCACTATTGGCAAGTACCGGACCACATAGAAAGAGAATCTCCGCCTGGGTCAATTTAGGATCCGTTAGTTCTACGTAATGGTAACCCTTTTCTTCTGCTAATGTAATTGTGATTTCATCTTTGTCATAAAAATAGATTTCCAGATTTGGATAAGCAAGTTTTGCAGCCTTTGCTACAGAACCGCCGATCAAGCCAAGTCCAATAAATCCGATACTATGAAATGCACTATTGTTTGTCATGTGTTTTCCCTCAGTTGTTTTCTGGCTGCCCCTTGGAGCAAACTCTTATTTATTACTATAGAGGAGCAAGGGCAATTTATCAAGTTAAAGTGTTAAAATTGTTTGACTTCTGAACATAATTTGAACATGTTTTCCGTCTCCGTTATAATATACAAGTGGGAGAAAACTATGCTTAAATTTTTTTACGTGATCCTGATGAATCTATTTCGGGCACCTTACATGATAACCAAGATGCGTTACTACGCTGATCATAAGGAAAAGTATGACGAAGTTCGCAGATACAAATTAGCCATGCATGTGGTCTATCTCATGAATCGCACCGGTAAGGTAAAGACCATTGCCACCGGCATCGAAAACCTTCCCAAAGAAGGCGGCTATGTCATGGTTCCAAATCACCAGGGAAAGTACGATGCACTGGGTATCATGTATACCCATAAAGAGCCTTGCGCTTTCATCATGGACGAGCGCAAAAGTCACACAATTCTGGTAAATGAGTTCGTAGATTTGACAGAGTCTAAGCGTTTGAAAATCAAAGACCTGCGTCAGACTGTAGATATCTTCAACGAGACTGCCAAGGAAATTCGGGAAAAAGGACGCAAATTCATCATCTTCCCGGAGGGTGGCTATAAGTTCAACAATCGTAACATTCCGGTAGCCTTTAAACCCGGAAGTTTCAAGGTGGCCATCAAAGCAAAAGCACCTATTGTCCCTATCGCCTTAATCGATTCCTATAAAGTATATAACAGTTACCACCTGGGTCCTGTTACTACCTATGTGCATTACTTAAAGCCTATCCCATACGAGGAATACAAAAACATGCGTACCAATGAAATTGCTGAAATGGTACGCCAAAGAATTTTAGATAAAATCGCAGAAGAAACTGCATAATGAGACAATCAAGTCCTCTAATCCAACCGGGTTAGAGGACTTTTTTATACCGCTAATTTCCAAGAGTTGCCGGACTTGGGCTCATAGTAGAGTCGCACGATGCGTTGCAAACCAAAGATAGTGACACGGCACTCGAAAATCTGGGTGCTGTCACAGACATAGACACTGTCACTGGAGGTATAACATCCATGGGTGGGAACAAGCTTATAGGCAGAAATCGAGTAGGATTCATAGACTCCTTCATCATTCATCAGTCTAAATCTCATGGGCACAGTGGTAGCGTCGGTCCTGTGCTCACATATTACGTCTACATCAAATACTCGCTTCATACATAACCTCTAACAATAGAACAAATTTTCGATTTAAGTGTAGCACAGATAGAACGGATGTTCAATATTCAAATTTTGAAATCTTTTGTTAAAATAGAAGGTGGAAAACATAAGTGAGGAGTGATGGGTTATGATTTGGACAATTATATTAATTCCTTTTTTAGGAACCGCATTGGGTGCAACCTGTGTCTTCTTTATGAAGGACGAGATGAAACAGACTACCCAGAAAGGTCTTGGTGGATTTGCCGCCGGTGTCATGGTGGCGGCTTCTTTTTTCAGTTTGATTTTGCCGGCGTTAGAGCAGGCACAGAGTATGGGAAAACTTCGGTTTATACCTTCTGCCATTGGATTTTTCATTGGTATGCTCTTTTTGCTGGTTCTTGACATGGTTATTCCGCATATTCACATTGATAAAAGTGAGGAAGGACCAAGAAGCGGTTTGAAGCGTACTACGAAGCTGGTACTGGCTGTGACATTGCACAATCTGCCGGAAGGTATGGCGGTAGGCGTAGTAGCCGCCGGCTGGCGTTATGGGAATGAAACCATATCCTTCATGGGTGCCTTAGCCCTGGCCATTGGTATCGCGATTCAGAATTTCCCGGAAGGCGCTATCGTATCCATGCCACTACGTGCAGAAGGCGTAGCGAAGTGGCGGACTTTCCTGTATGGGGTATTATCCGGTGTGGTTGAGCCTATCGGTGCGGTCTTGGTTCTGGGTGCAGCGGGACTTCTGATTCCGACGATGCCATATCTTCTTAGCTTTGCAGCCGGTGCCATGATGTATGTGGTGGTAGAAGAACTGGTTCCGGAGATGGCGGAAGGCAAACACTCCAATATCGGTACCATTAGTTTTGCATTGGGTTTCATCATCATGATGATTTTGGATGTAGCCCTTGGATAAAGCTGGGAGCGTAGAGATACGCTCCTATTTCGTTAGATAGAATCCCTTATTTTCTCTATTTGTCAAAAAATATACACAATTCAAACATAATTGACTGAATAATACTTGCTCTCCCGTATAGATGATAGTAAAATATATCTATAAGTAAAAAACTATAAAGGCTTGGAGGGTTTAGCACATGAACGTTTACACAACTGACAAGATTCGTAACGTGGTACTTCTCGGGCATGGGGGCTCGGGGAAAACCAGTCTGGCTGAGGCTATGGCTTATATGGCCGGACTGACAAGTCGTATGGGTAAGGTAGAGGATGGTAATACCATTTCAGACTACCAAAAAGAAGAGCAGGCTCGTAAAATTTCTTTGGGCACATCTGTAATTCCAGTCGAATGGCAAGGCTATAAACTCAACATTCTGGATACTCCCGGTTTCTTTGATTTTGCAGGAGAAGTAGAAGAAGCTATGTTGGCCGCAGGGGCAGCAATTATTGTTGTGTCCGGAAAGGCCGGCGTGGAAGTAGGTACAGAGCGCGCTTGGGATTTATGCGAAAAGTATCATCTGCCACGTATTTTCTACGTAGATGAGATGGATGTGGATTCTGCCTCCTTTAGACAGGTGGTGGAAGATCTGACGAATAAATACGGAAAGCGCATTGCTCCATTCCATTTACCAATTCGTGAAAACGAGAAATTTGTGGGTTATATCAATGTCATCACGGAAACAGGTAATAGATGGCAAGGCAAAGAAGTCGTAGAATGTGAAATCCCGGATTACAGTAAGGATAACCTGAAAATCTGTAAAGACACCTTGCTGGAAGCTGTGGCTGAAACATCCGAAGAATTCATGGAAAGATTCTTTAATGGCGAATCCTTCTCTGAAGCGGAAATCCGTGCGGCTATGCGTAATAATGTCATGGATTGTAGCGTATTCCCAATTACCATGGGTTCCAACCTGTTGTGCCAGGGTATCTACACCTTGATGGATGATGTGATTAAATACTTCCCAAGTCCTGAAAATAGAAAAGTAGCCGGTGTGGATTTAAAGACCAATGAAATCTTTGAAGCTGACTATGACTTTGCAAAAGCAAAATCCGGTCAGATTTGGAAGACCATTGTGGATCCATATATCGGTAAATACTCCCTGATCAAGGTATACTCCGGTGTATTGAAAACCGATGATGAAGTCTACAACGTAGATAAAGATATCGATATGAAGATTGGTAAATTGTATGTATTACAGGGCAATAAGCCAATCGAAGTACCGGAACTGCATGCCGGTGATATCGGTGCCATTGCGAAACTGACTGCTGCCAGAACCGGTGATTCCTTATCTACCAAAGGCCATACCATCAAATATGGCAAGCCTGACCTTCCAACGCCATACACTTATAAGAGATATGAGCCGGTAAATAAAGGGGATATCGATAAGATTGCACAGGCCATCCAGAAGATGACCCACGAAGATCTCACCATCAAGAATGTAAATGATGCAGAGAACAGACAGATGCTTCTGTATGGTATGGGTGACCAGCATCTGGATGTCATCGCCAGCAAGCTTCTCAATGAATATAAGTGTGAGATTAAACTCAGTAAACCAAAGGTAGCTTTTAGAGAGACCATTCGTAAAAACTCTGATGTAGAGTATAAGTATAAAAAGCAGTCTGGCGGACATGGCCAGTACGGTCATGTAAAGATGCGCTTCTCTGCATCCGGTGACCTTGAGACACCGTATATCTTCGAGCAGGAAGTCGTAGGTGGCGCAGTGCCGAAGAACTTCTTCCCGGCGGTTGAAAAAGGTATCGCAGAAGGGGTACAGAGAGGACCTCTGGCAGGCTATCCGGTAGTAGGCATCAAAGCCGTATTATACGATGGTTCTTACCATGCAGTAGACTCCTCCGAAATGGCATTTAAGACTGCAGCCATTGGTGCATTCAAAGATGGTATCATGAAAGCCTCCCCGGTACTTCTTGAGCCCATCGCTTCCCTAAAAGTCATCGTACCGGATCAGTTTACCGGTGATGTCATGGGTGATCTGAATAAACGTAGAGGTCGCGTGCTGGGTATGAATCCTACGGCAGATGGCAAGACCTGCATAGAAGCAGATATTCCAATGACAGGACTATATGGCTATTGCACAGACCTTCGCTCCATGACCGGCGGTAGAGGCGACTTCTCCTATGAATTTGCCCGCTATGAACAAGCTCCACAGGAAATCCAGGATGCTGAGATAGCAAATAGAGCAAAGGAAAAAGAAGAGGAAGCAGATGCTTAATTAAAATTCTAGGACCCTTGTTTTCGGACAAGGGTCCTTTTTTCGTGGAAATATGGTAGAATCTATATGTTTGATAGGTATATAAAATGAAAACAGGGGTTTAGACATTATGGTACGGGAATTAAAGGCAGTAGAAAAGCAGGAAAGAGATAAATGCTGCGAAAAACTCAGAAATAAAGCGTGGCGTCAGCTTCAGCTGACCATGGAAAAACAAGGACTTCCCTTTGATAAGGACGATATCATCAGGGAAATGTATGCAGGTTCTTTAAATATGGCGGCTGTTTTGAAGCAACCACTGGTGGTGTTTACGTTTATCTTTGTTTTTTGCTTTGGCCCATTGCTGATTGTAAAACTATTTGATCTTTTTATGATTTGTTTTTTGCTATTTGCTTTGTTGCCGATTTTGACAATCAGCCGATTTACCAAAGTAAGCTATTTAATCTGGATGGAAAATAGAATCTTTATCCAGGAGTACTTTGGAAAATCCTATCTGATTTCCATCGATGAAATTACGAAGTTTCAGATGGTAGGTCACGAGTTTGGAATTGTATATCGTAACAAGTATATAAAACATGGTATTCCGGGATATTCTGTTTTGAATTATTTAGAATTTCTGGATGAAAACAGACCGGATTTAGGCATCAAAGAATCAATCCTTCAAAATGAGAATTGCATGAATTTAATCAAGAAGGACTTATCTGCCTATTTTGGAGATATGGTGACGAGGTATTAATGGAACTATGAATGCTATGAATACCAAACAATTTGATCCCACTACGAAAGCTATTTATAAGAAGGTTTTTGGGAAAAATCGGGATGAGGGATTTAAGAAGTTTCAAGCTATTCTAAAAGAACAACGGGGGCTTGAAATTGATACCACAGATTTAATTGGTGTAACCTACTACGGCATTGAAAATGTAAGATATATAGATTCTTATAAGATATACTATGTGATTTTTGCAGCCATGGCACTTATGGGGATGGCAGGAGGAGACTTTATCTTTGTGCCGGGTCTTGCACTGATTTTTCTGGCGGATATCCTCTTTGTACGTCGTATGGCTATTGGTTACATGGGGTATATCTACTATACAGAGAACTATTATTATGTGGAGAATGGTTTGAAGAAAAACTGTTGTGGCGCCATTGATGATATTTCGCAGGTGGTAGAGACAAAGAAGAGCACTATTTTAAAGAACCCAAGCGGGAACTACACGATAAAGAAAACGAAACTATCAGGGCTGGGGTTATTTACCGCTTTCCTACGGGAAAGAAGACCGGATTTGTTTTAAACATGCAGATTTCCTTTGATTTTTAAGGGTTTCGATATATAATAGACGAGTATTAGTACTGAGGAGGACGTAACATGTCAGAAGCTTATAATCATAAGGCCATTGAGAAAAAATGGCAGAAATATTGGGAAGAACACGAGACATTTAAGACAGATGTCTGGGATTTCTCTAAACCGAAATTCTATGCGCTGGATATGTTCCCATATCCATCAGGTGTAGGTCTTCATGCCGGACATCCGGAAGGATACACCGCTACAGATATCATGTCTCGTATGAAGAGAATGCAGGGGTATAATGTACTGCATCCCATGGGATATGATTCTTTTGGTTTGCCTGCAGAGCAGTATGCTGTTACTACAGGTAACCATCCAAACGGCTTTACCCAGGAGAATATCAAGACTTTCTCCAAACAGTTAAAAGAACTTGGTTTTGACTATGACTGGTCCAAGATGATTGCTACCAGCGATCCTGAATTTTACAAATGGACCCAGTGGATTTTTAAGAAATTATATGAGGCTGGTTATGCAAAGCATATCGAAATGCCTGTAAACTGGTGTGAAGAGCTTGGTACCGTACTTTCCAATGATGAGGTTATCGATGGTAAGTCCGAGCGTGGCGGCTATCCTGTAGTACGTAAGAACATGCCACAGTGGGTTATCGATCAGCCGGCTTTTGCTGAGAAGCTATTAGAAGGTCTTGACGAAATCGATTGGCCGGAGTCTACCAAAGAGATGCAGCGCAACTGGATCGGTAAGAGCACCGGTGTAGAAGTAGAGTTTGAACTTGTGGGTGGTGGTAAATTCTCCATCTTCACCACTTGTATCGAAACCATCTATGGTATCACTTTCATGGTACTTGCTCCGGATGGAGATATCGTGAAGTCCCTTATGGACCGTGTAGAGAATAAGGACGAAGTAGAGGCTTATATCGCAGAGACATTAAAGAAGAGTGATATGGACCGTACAGAACTGAACAAGACCAAATCCGGTTGTCCATTAAAGGGTGTTTATGCCATTAATCCTGTAAATGGCAAAGAAGTACCTGTATTTATCGGTGACTTCGTACTTGCCAGCTATGGTACCGGTGCAGTTATGGCTGTACCTTCCCATGATCAGCGTGACTTTGAATATGCACAGGTACACAATATCCCTATGATTCAGGTTATCGAAGGCAGAGATGTATCTGAATGTGCATTTGAGAAACAGGACTACTTAGGTAAGGGCTGCAAGCTCATCAATTCCGAAGAGTTCACAGGCCTCACTGTAGAAGAAGCAAAAGAAGCCATTACTTCTAAATTAGAGAAGATGGGCGTAGCCAAGAGAACTGTAAATTACAAGTTCCGTGAGTGGATTTTCGCTCGACAGAGATATTGGGGTGAGCCTGTTCCTTGCGTATATAGAGAAGATGGCAGTATTTACTTCTTGCCGGATGAAGAGCTTCCTTTGGTACTTCCTGAATTGGAAGACTATAAAGGCAAGAACGGCAAAGCACCTTTAGAGAATGCTACCGAATGGAAACAGTACCACAAGAATGGCGTGGACGGCGTAAGAGAGACTTCTACTATGCCTGGTTCTGCTGGTTCTTCTTGGTATTATATGCGATACATCGATCCACACAATGATAAAGAGTTTGCCAATCAGGAACTGTTAAAACACTGGCTCCCTGTAGACCTTTATGTAGGTGGACCTGAGCATGCAGTAGGACACCTGATGTATGCCAGAATCTGGAACAGATTCTTATATGACAATGGCTTATCTCCTGTCAAAGAGCCATTTAAGAAACTGGTTCATCAGGGTATGATTTTAGGCTCTAACGGCATCAAGATGGGTAAACGTTTCCCTGAATTCGTAGTAAACCCAAGTGATGTAGTAGAAGAGTATGGTGCAGATACCCTTCGTCTGTATGAAATGTTCATGGGTCCTTTGGAAGTATCCAAACCATGGAATGATAACAACGTACTGGGTGCAAAGAGATTCATCACTCGTGTATGGAATTTCTTCACCGAAGCTGAAAATATCACGGATACCGACGATGGCAGCCTGACTAAAGTCTACAATCAGACTGTAAAGAAAGTTACAGAAGACTTCGAAAGCTTAGGTTACAACACAGCTATCAGCCAGATGATGATCTTCGTCAACGAAGTCTACAAAGTAGGCAAATGCCCAAGAGAATATGCAGAAGGCTTAATCAAGATGCTTTCCTGCATTTGCCCTCATGTAGGTGAGGAAATCTGGCAGATCATGGGTCACGATGACACCATCGCTTATGAGCCATGGCCTACCTATGACGAGGCAGCACTGGTAGATGACACCGTAGAAATCGCAGCACAGATCAACGGTAAAGTACGTGCTACCATCAATATCGCCAAAGATGCAGACAAAGATACAGTCATCGCACAGGCAAAAGAAGCACTGGCAGACAAACTGACCGGCACTATCGTAAAAGAGATTTACGTACCGGGCAGACTTGTAAATATTGTACAGAAATAAAGTTCATCAGAACTTCACATTGCAACTGTTGACAGCAGCTACGAGGAATGATAAATTAATCCTCGTAGCTGTTTTCTTTTGGCATCTTTGCTGAAAGAATTCTATAAATTCTAAAGATTCTTAATCTTATTTATTGATTTTCACAGCTATGATTTCATCTTTTTTTTTAATAACGAATTGCTTGTGATGGGTGAATTATCATGCTAAGATTTTTTTAGAGAGATTCTTCTTCTCGGCAATTTCGAGAAGGAGGGTAATGAGTTTTATATTTGAAACGTTTGCATTAAGCAAACAAGAGTATGCGAAGATTTACAGCGAGATTAATACCAATTATCAGAAGTACTGGGGAAAAAGCTTTGCCATTCATATGAGCTATGGTGTAGATGATAAAGCTTACGCATACTATTTTGAGAATCAAGGTTATAATCAATATAATATTTACATGAAAACAGAGATATAAGGAGAATAGAGTATGGATGAATTAGTGCATAGATTGAATAGTATAGATGATTCCTACTATGACTTTGTGTGTGCAATATCAGCATATGCAAGAAAGAAAGCTTCGAGATTAGAGGCTGTTTTATCATTTTTAAAACAGAATCCAACAGCATCTAGTTCTGAAGTAGTGCGTTTTGTTTCAGAACAGGATGATTTTTATGAAGATGCCGCTTGTGAAGATATAAAATACGGGGCATAATTGAAAGGGGTTCGAGAAATCGAAACCCTTTTTCTATTTACAATATCTTGTAAAATGTCTTGAAAATCATGCTAGATATAGTAAAATGAAAATAGTATGTAGAATTATGGGATATTTGTAATTTGTCAGAAAGTTATTAGAGAATTTATAAAGAAAAAAACTGGTTTTAGACTAATGCTTGCTGGCACTTCTTCCGATACATATAGAAATGGGGATGGTATGCCCATTTGTTTGCGTGAAAGAAAAGATTTTAAGTAGTAAGATATGGCTGGAAATAAAGGATTAGACAGTATCAAGGATGAGAAGCTGAAAAAAGCTGTCATCGAAGAATTAAAAAGACAAGAGCGAAGAAGAAAGGCAATCATTACATTTTGCATCGTAGCTGCCATAGGCTGCTTTGGATATTTCTTCTTTTATCAATACATGGCAGAGAGAACAGAGATTACTACCACCAATTGGGCAGAGCAGATCAGAAGCGGTGCCGGAAAAGGTGTTACGGTGGATCCGGATGCTCCGGTGATAGTTCATAAGACAGGAGAAAAAGAAGCGCCTCCGGTTTTAGAAAAGTTTGTGCCGATTTTGAAAGAGAATAAAAGTGTTATTGGGTGGCTATCCATCCCCGGTACAGATATCGATTATCCGGTAATGCAGACCCAGAATAATGACTATTATCTGACTCATAACTTTAATCAGCAATATGATAAAAACGGCAGCATTTTCCTGGATGCTAATTGTGATGTGATTGATCGCCCTACGAACCTTATCATCTACGGCCACCACATGAAATCCGGTAAGATGTTTGGTTCCTTAGATGCATATGCAAACGAAGACTTTTATAAGTCTCATCAGACCTTCCAATTCGATACGATTTATGAGGAAGGCGCCTATGCAATCGCTTATGTATTTCGTTCTCAGGTATATGCAGAGAATGAAATCACTTTCAAGTATTACCAATTTATCAATGCCAATTCGGAAGCAGAGTTCTATTCGAACATGCAGGCCATGGCAGATATGTCCTTATATCAGACAGGGGTAGTTCCACAGTACGGCGACGAACTGGTGACACTATCTACCTGTGATCGTTCTCAAACAGCAGAAGGAAGATTCGTAGTAGTAGGCGTCAAGATTTCCTAACTCTACGGGAGGAGAATTATGGCAAATAAAGTTGTAAAAGGAAACGAGAAGAAGACACCTGTGAGAGGAAAAAGACACATGAGAAAACAGGCAAGAAGAACCTTGGCTGCTGTTCTTATGATTTCTGCAATTACCATTGCGGCTATTCCTGTTCCGGAAACCTCCGCAGCCGGTGAAAATGCTTCCAAGACAAACGTCAATGTGGAACCGAATCATACAGCCGGTACCAGTGTGACAGTGTCTAATACAACAGCGGATGGTACCACCTTCCCGCAGATTAATTATGATTCCAATCATTATGCAACGGATACGGTATATGTAACCAAAGACGGTGATTTCCAGTTCGTTTATAAATATCCTATTTCCGGTGATAGTAAGGCAAGAGCGATTCTTGTTGGTTGTGACCTTGGTTCTTTAGGTGCAAGTGGTGAGCTTACAATTCCACAGACCGTAGATGGATATATTTCTTACAATGAATCTCAAGGTACAAACTTCTCAAACGTAGCGGTAGACCTTGCCGGTGATCCTTTGTTCTACAAGTACATCACCAAATATACCTATACAGAAGAAACCAGAAACAGCACAGGACAAACCTCTACCAATACGGTAAGTGATGCGCCTTTTGTTGAAAATGGTAGCTATACTCTGACCAGAACGGTATCTGAAGTAGATATTATGGAGCCAAATCCGGATAACAATAACACGCCGGAGAAGGTTGGTACCTTAAAGACTACAATTTATTACACTTATCAATACCTGCCTTGTTATGCCAACAACATTGAAAGATGGGATATTGAAGGTTCTGTATTGTACAAAAAGGTGGCAACGGATCCTGCAATCAATGAGTCTACTTTGTTTGTTGCCGATAATGATACAAAGACTTTCCTGAATACTACCAACCCATCTTTGGCACTTACTGTAGACTCCGGTAATGCAAACTTCTCCACAGATCATGGTGGACGAATGGTAAACGCAGACGTAGCTTATGTTGCTAGCCAGTTTGCCAGCCGTGAGCAGGGTACCAATAAATGGAAAATCTACGAAAGTGGATTGCAGGCTGATGGTACCTACAAAGGTGTATTCTCCGGACGAGGTAATATTCAGTCCTTGATTGTTCCGGAATCTGTAAAAGGTATCGGTAAATATGCCTTCTATGATTGCACCGGTCTGAATTCCGTTACCTTTGATAACCAGATTCGAGCAATCGGTGAATCTGCATTTGAAAACTGCAATAACATGAGTACTCTGAATCTGACAGAGTACGCTTCTTTGCCATACATTGAAAAGAATGCTTTTAAAGATTGTCGTAAATTACAGAATGTAGTCATTCCAAGACAGACAACCCATATTGGGGATGGTGCATTTATGGGATGCACCGGCCTTCGTAATGTAGATTTTAATAATGCAGCATCCTTACAGTGCATTGGTAATGATGTTTTCTATGGAAATACTTCTTTGACTAATGTAGATATGACCAATGCGGTTGCATTAAGACAGGTTGGTTGCCATTTGTTTAGAAATTGTAATCAGCTGCAAGAAGTGATTTTCCCACCTGTGGACACACCTCTTAACCATAGCACCACACTTGGACATGATGGCACTGCAGATCATCTGCATATTTCTATGTTCCAAGGTTGCTCTAAACTTGGTCATGTGAAGGTGCCTAATGTACACAATACTTTTGTGGACCAGGAAGACGGATCTACTGCTAGCGTTTATCGATACTATGTAGATAGTTTTGTAGTGGAAACCGAAGAGAACGGTTTCTACTTTGAAGGCTATGGCGGATCCGCTATCCATCAATTGGCACAGAACAATGAGGTTGCCTTTAAATACATGGATGAAAAGATGAACGGTACTTACGAGAAAGTCGTAAAGTGCAGTGTCATCAGTGGGGCACCGGATGATGTAAACGGCGATAGGGTGGATCCTACCGAAAGAATTAAAGTAAAATTCCAGGTAGATGCAGATGGTCAGCTGATCAATGTAGAGCCGCTAGATACAGCAAATACGAAATTCTATCACTTGGATATTCCTGCTGAAGTCGGTCCATATGATGTTACTACCATTGGTACCAATTTCCAGGGTAATGAACAGATTACCCAGGTGAATATTCCGGAAACAATCCATTCTATTCAAGCAGAAGCATTTAAAGGATGCTATAACTTGAACAGAGTAGTGTTTGAAGATCCGTTATCCATAACTTCTCAAATTGGAGTGGATGCCTTTAAGACACAGAATGTGACCAATGCCAATAAGACACAGACAGAGCCGGCTGCTACAAAGCTGACACACCTTACGTTTGAAGGTACCATTAGTGCGGATTCTTTCCCATTCCAGTATGCGATGAATCCACTAAACAATATCAATAATACAAAGCAGGAAAGCAATGTTTATATTGATTGTTATGGTGGTGCACCGGACAACCTTCATGTAAAATACAATCCGGATAAACAGAAATCCGAGTTGCAGACCGTTCCGGTATTCAAAGGAACCGTTGGCAATGTTCAGGCATCGGATTTTAGTAATTACGAGTATATTCGTTCTATTGCAAAGGCACTTACAGAAGAGGAACGTCTTATCATAGACGTGGATGTAGACGCCAACGGCAACCCAATTGATACAGATAAGTGTATTGCTTGGGTGAATGCAGCTATGAATGCTTACCTTGGTACTCCAAATACTGTGGAACCGGGTACTTCCACAGCTTATGTGCCGTCTGAAGTAGTTACTAAGACAGTAGCAAGTATTTATAAGATTGATGTGCCTACCGGCGTTCATGCAATTAAAGATAACTTATTCTCCAGCGCAAATACACCGGAGTACTTAAATGAGAGCGATACCTATGATGCACTGCATACAACCGGTAATAATAAGTCTCAGTTAAGTAAGAACACCCAGTCTGTTATTGCAGATGCATCCAGACCGATTCTGTATGCAGCAAATGCAAATGCGGTACAGGCTGATGAGAACTCCAACCATGTCGTACAGGAAATTACGCTACGAGATATAGATGAATTGGATCCGTATACCTTCTATGGCTTGAAGGAGCTTACTACTGTTAAAATGTATAATTCTACTACCGGTTCGGAAGTAATCGGAGATTATGCTTTTGGTCATTGTCCAAAACTGACTACAGTGGTACTGCCTCAGTCTACAGGTACTATGGGCCTTCGCCCCTTTGCCGGTAATAGACAGCTGACAGACGTAAAATACGCTGCAGATAGTACATCCGGTGGTTCTAGTTCCGGACTGAATTTCGAAACCAACGAAGGCATTATTTACGGTACATCCGGTGGTGCTAGAAGCAGTGTAATTGAATGTTTAGAGACCAGATACAATAAGAACGGTGTAACAAGAGGTGAAGCTTCTGTAGGTTCTGCTACAGTTACCGCAGCAGAACTTGCTGGTGTTACAGAAATCAAACCGGAAGCCTTCCAGAATGTAGAAGGTATTAAGACGGTGGATTTATCTCAGGCCAAAATTGTTACTGTTCCTACCAAATGCTTTGCAGATGATAAGACTACAAGTAAGCAGTCCAGCTTATCTGAAGTAATTTTGCCTGCTACCTGTAATTCTATCGAAGCACATGCTTTCTATAATACTGACAGTTTAAGTAATGTTACGATTCCACCTAGTGTATCCATCATTCATCCATTTGCCTTCGATAATGATGATACGGAAGTAGATACTTACGTGACAGTTTCTACTACCGAGGGCAGCGTGGCTGCTATCTTGGCACAGCAGAATGCAAAATACTATTGGACATTAGGTGAGAAGATTAAAGGCACCTTTACAGTTAAGTTTATGGATGAAGATGATAATATCATCGACACCCAGCTGGTTCCGGAAGGGGAAGACGCTGACGGCGATGCAGCAGCAGCGAAGCTTCCTGCAAAACCCGGCTTTACCTTTAGTCACTGGAAACCAAGCGTAAAAGCCATTGCAGATAATGTAACAGCAATTCCTGTTTACACAGAGAATGCAGCAGAAAAGTATACTGTTGAGTTCTGGGATTATGACGGTACAGTGATTGTAACACGTGAAATTAACCCAGGAGAAAGCGCAGAAGAGCCAAAGTCTCCTTCCCGTACAGGTTGGACATTTACCGGATGGAGTAAAGACTTCACAAACGTAACAGAAGACAAACTGACAGATAAGACCAACAAGAAACTTGTAACCATCGCACAGTACACCCAGAATGGTTCTAGTACAGACCCTTCCGGCTCCGGCAGTTCCGGTAGTGGAAGTGGATCCTCCGGTAGCGGCAGTGATGCTTCCGGCTCCGGCTCAGGTTCCAGCGGTTCTACAAGTGGTACCAGTGGTTCCAATACCAGTGGTTCTGCCAGCGGTTCCGGTGCAAACGGTAGTGCAGGCGGCAGCAATGCAGGTGCAGATACTACCACATATACTTTGACAGTAGTCAATGGTAGTGGTTCCGGTAGCTATGTAGCAGGTACTACAGTTTTAATTGCGGCATATCCACCTACCAAGGGATATACCTTTAATAAGTGGACCAGCACAGACCAGACCACCACGTTTGCCAATATGATGGCTAGTGCTACCAGCATTACCATGCCGGCGAAATCCATTACAGTTACAGCCAACTACACCAATGGTAGCGGTGCAACCACCTCTAGCCGTGCAAGCAATACAGGAAGTTCTACAGGCTCTGTATCCGGTAATAACAGCACCGGTGGTAATCGTAGAACAAATACCGGCAACGGTACTACCGTGGATGTTACAAAAGACGGTATTTCCGATAAGAATGTAGCCAGTGCTACGGTATCCGGTTCTACCGATAACTTTGTTGTAAAAGTAAAAGAAGATTCCGATGCTCTTGAAAAAGTCATCAGAGCATTAAAGAAACAATATGGAGATATCTCCAATTTCCGCTATGTAGCCATGGATATTTCTCTATATGATTCCACAGGTACAAAGCAGATTACAGATACAGCAGGTCTTGCTGTAACTGTGACATTGCCACTACCTGATGAACTTCGTCAATATGCAGGTAATAATAAGGTGGCCGGCGTAGTCGGAGAAGATACTCTGGATATGCTTTCTCCAACCTTTAGTACCATTGATGATGTTCCTTGCGTTACCTTTACCGCAACACACTTTAGCCCATATACCATTTATGTAGATACGGCTAATCTGTCCAGCGGTGTAAGTGATGCAACACCGAAGACAGGTGATTTACTACAGCCGAAGTGGTTCCTGTCCTTCGGACTTGGCTTACTTTCTATCGTTTTATTCTTAAAGAAAGATAAAAAGCAAGTTTTAGCATAAAGGATGATGGATTTATGAGACGGCCGATTCAAAATGTGCTTGGGGCACTACTTCTCATAACTGCACTGATCTGTACGCAGATTCCGGCTTTGCCTACTGCGGCCAGCACCCAGGCTTCCGGTGATATGATCATGGAAGGCTCTACTTTAGTGCAGTATGTCGGTACTGCTAAGACATTAGTCATTCCAAGCAGTGTGAAATCGATCGGGGAAAATGCTTTTGCGGCTTGTACTACGCTGGAAAGTGTTTCCATACCAACAGATGTCACAAGTATTGGAGGTGCAGCTTTTTCTAACTGCACCTCTCTCAAAAGTGTATATATAAAAGGCAGTGGGCTTCGTTCCTTAGGGGACGGGGCTTTTGCCGGTTGTACGAATTTACCAAGCGTATCTTTTGAAGGCGGTGCCAACTTTGTGTGTGCGGATGGGCTCATTCTAAGTGATGATAAATCCGTACTGTTTGAAGTATTGCCCGGGGCCAAAATCAAATCCTTAAACATTCCTACTTCTGTAAAGAAGATGAGCGATTTTGCTGCTTGGGGATGCGATACCATTGAACAGATTTTAGTACCGTCTTCCTTGAGTACTATTCCGGCCTATGCCTTTACCAACTGTACAGGTATTAAAGTGTTGGATTTTCCTGCCAGCGTTCGATACATTCGCATGAAGGCTTTTGCCAATTGTGTGAATTTGGCCAAAGTGAATCACACCCCTGTGACTCAAATTGATCCGACGGCCTTTGACGGTTGCCCACTTCTTACGGATTCTGATGTAAGGAAAGCAGAAGATCAGGACACAAACGATGCCATTCGTGTAGATACGGTGGGAAATGGTTCTGTGTCCGGAAATGATGTATCAGGAAACTCGGTATCCGGAAATGATGCTTCGAAACAAGATACAGACACCCAGAATACTACTGGTGGTGATGGCCAAACTGATGGCAATGGGGATAACTCCGGTACCGGTGTGGGGGATGGAAATAACTTTATCCACCAAAATGAAGATGGCACGTACTCTTACGTACTCTATGCCGGAGGGGATAATCTGGCAAATAGTAAAATCGTTGGAAATAAAGCAGTACTTTTTGTAGATAATTCGAAACAGACTTTGATGGCAGGAGAATCTGTAGCGCGCCAGCCTGCAGTGGAGGATGGAAGTATCTTAGTTTCGCAAGTAAAATCCGATACTTTCCATGTCATGTCCGGAAATGGGGATACCACAGAGGACGCCGGTGCACCTACAGAGGAGCAGGTGAGCACATCGACGTCTGAGAATGCGCCTGATGGAGACATCCAGTCAGCAGAAGACCAAGGTTCTGTGCTTTCTTTGCAGGAGATGAATCGTAGCATTTCAGATAGTGCAGAAAAGGCTGTAAGCTTGCCAAAGTTTACCGTATATCAGAATGCCATTACCGCCCAGGCTTTTTACAGAAGTGAAGACACCAAAGAATTTGAATTTCCTAGTGATATCAGTTCTATTCGGGATTTTGCATTTGCCAGATCCGGTCTTACTTCCATAACGATTCCGGATTCTGTGAAAGAGATTGACTATGCCGCATTCTATCATTGCGATAATTTGACAGATGTTAGTATACCAACGTCTGTTTCCAGAATAGAAGCCTATGCTTTTGACCATACACCATATTTGCAGAACTTTTATGACAATGGAACGGCGGACTTCTTAGTAGTAGGAGATGGAGTTTTACTAGCCTATAGAGGAAACGGCTCTAATCTTGTATTGCCGGATGGAGTAAAGCACATAGCTGCCTATGCGTTTGCAGAAAATGAAAATCTGACTTCTGTAGCTATGCCGGATTCTTTGGAAACCATAGAAGAAGCAGCATTCCAAAACTGCCATAACTTAACAAATGTAACTTTGCCGGAAGGCTTAACCACCATTGAAGATAGAGCTTTTGCCGGTTGTCCCATTACGGATATTGTGATGCCTAGCACCCTGAAATATCTAGGACTTTCCAGTATGGATGTCAGTACCTCAAAGGCTTCAGATGCAGAGGTTTCTGTGACGTTCCGGGGGATGAATCTACCGAAAATCCGCACCAACGATTCTACCAATCGTTTATCGGCCAAGGATTATCGTACGTTGGCGTTAAAAGGGGTGGATTATGTGATTTTACCAAAGGGTAGCCACGACTTTTCCGGAACAGTTGGAGATCCGCTAAAACGCGGAATGATTGGAATTGTGTTTGAATCTGACGGAAGTAGTGCTGTGCCCATAAAAGAGATCACAGGTGCTATCGAAGAGCAGATGCCATTGCCGGCTTCGTTGCTTTCCGGAGGACAGACGCTTTCTGTTGTACCGGGAGATTATAGCGCTACGAAATCCGTGCTTTATGCTTCCAAAGAGGGAGAAGAAACAGGCATACAGGTTCTTTCTACTTCTAATCAGGTGAAGGATGACATTACAGCAATGTTAAGTGGAAATTCAGAAAAACTAAACCTTCACGTAGAAGATAATGATATTGCAAAGAATATTCTAAGCAGTGGCTATCGAAATGCCTATGGAGAGGATATTCCGGAGAACATTATTGCAGTTTCCATGTCTTTGTATGATCCGACTGATAGCGTCAACATTACAAAGCTTGGCAAACAGTACATGAAAATCACCATGGACGTGCCAAAAGAACTTCAGAAAAATGGTACCTTACATGTGATTACTGCAGATGAAGATGGACAGCTAGAAGAGCTGGATTATACGGTAGATTCTTCCTTGCTGAACCATAAACTTACCTTTAAGACCAATCATTTTTCGCCTATTGGATTTTATTCCTATGAAGGGAATGGAACAGGCAATGTGCAAATTCGAGCGGGCAAAGTGATTTATACGGAAGGCAACGTAGCTTTAGATGATACACCGGATACGGGTGATTTGATTCATCCGAAGTGGTTTCTTGTATTTGGGTTCCTGTTTACCGGCATCGCTTTGCTGGTATTCGCCAATAGAAAGAAAGTAGTTTAGTGAGATTTTAAGATACAAAACTAGGAAAGTGCTCCATTCGGAGCACTTTTTTATTGCGTTACAGCGATAAAGTGGTTGACGTATAGTTTTTTATTGTATACAATAATACAGGAAAACAGAGGAGTGTTTTTTAGGAAACAGAGGAACTAATAACGAGGAGAACAGTATGAACGAAGACTTTGAAAATCAGGACTATTTTACCAATCGTCCGGTTTCTATGAATGAAAGTAATAATCTTCTGGAAATAGAAGAGCATATGTATATTTTGGATGATGTGAAAAAACCAAACACCTTCCGAAATATGTTTCCTTATTCGGAAATCCCGAAGATTCCCTTTAATGATCGAATCGTACCTCATAATATGCCGAAGGAGATTTGGATTACAGATACCACTTTCCGTGATGGTCAGCAGTCCAGGGCTCCTTATACCACGGAGCAGATTGTGACAATCTATGACTATCTGCACAGGCTCGGCGGAGAAAACGGCATGATTCGTGCCAGTGAGTTTTTCTTATACAGCAAAAAGGATAGGGACGCTGTCTATAAGTGCATGGAGCGTGGCTACAAGTTTCCTGAGATTACCAGCTGGATTCGAGCTTCGAAAGAGGACTTTAAACTGGTTAAGGAAATCGGTATGAAGGAAACCGGTATTCTGGTCAGCTGCAGTGACTATCATATCTTTATGAAGCTCAAGATGACTAGAAAGCAGGCCATGGAGCATTATTTAAGTGTCATTAGAGAATGTCTTGAGGAGGGCATTTCTCCACGTTGTCACTTAGAGGATATTACCAGAGCAGATATCTATGGATATGTGGTACCATTCTGCCTGGAAGTAATGAAGCTTATGGAAGAATACAAGATTCCCATTAAGATTCGTGCTTGCGATACCATGGGCTACGGCGTAAACTATCCTGGTGCGGTTATTCCACGTTCTGTACAAGGTATTATCTATGCGTTGCATAAACACGCCGGAGTACCTTGTGAGCTTATTGAGTGGCATGGACACAATGATTTTTATAAAGCAGTAAGTAATTCCACTACGGCCTGGTTATATGGTTGCTGCGGTGTAAACTGCTCTTTGTTTGGTATAGGAGAGCGTACCGGTAATACACCACTGGAAGCTATGGTATTTGAATATGCTCAGCTGAAAGGCCATTTAAATGGCATGGATACAACAGTTATTACGGAGCTTGCGGAATACTACGAAAAAGAAATCGGTTATCATATCCCACCTAGAACGCCGTTTGTAGGAAAGAACTTCAACGTAACCAGAGCCGGCATTCATGCGGATGGTCTTTTAAAGAATGAAGAGATTTATAACATCTTTGATACGGAGAAATTCTTGAATAGACCTGTCCTTTGTGCTATTAGCAATACCTCCGGTTTGGCGGGTATTGCACACTGGATTAATACCTATTTCCATATTCCTGCAGATCAGTGGTTTGAGAAAACGGATACTTTGATTACCACCATGAAGGAATGGGTAGATGAACAGTATGCGGAAGGCCGTGTGACGGTTATGACGGATGATGAATTAGTCGCACAGATTGCGAAAATTTGTAAAGAAAAGAACATCTCCATTCCGGGTCAGGATTTGGATTAAGTTCTGTTTGAGTTATGAGGGATTACCATGAAGAATTATGATGTAACAGCGGAAGTATCTGATAAGTTTTCTCTTCGAGGGAGAGTTTTTCAGAAAATCCGTAGCGATATCCTGAACGGGGTATATAAAGAACGAGAAGAATTAAAAGAAGTTGCAATTGGGGAAGAACTGGGTGTATCCAGAACTCCTGTAAGAGAGGCTTTTAGACAATTAGAACTGGAAGGCCTTTTGCAGATTATTCCCAATAAAGGCGCTTATGTAACAGGGATTACAGCAGAAGATGTCAAGGATATCTATATGATCCGTTCCAGACTGGAAGGTCTGGCTGCCAGATGGGCTACAGAGCATATTACAGAGGAACAGATTGAGGAAATGGAAGAAAATGTATATCTGGCGGAGTTCCATGCGCAAAAGGGACATATGGATCAGATGACCCAATTAGATAATCGTTTCCATGAAATCCTTTATGAGGCATGCAAGTCTAAAATGCTGGAGCATTTATTGAAAGACTATCATGACTATGTGCTTCGTGTTCGTAAGAAAACTCTTTCTACAAAAAGAGGGCTGGAATCCAACGGAGAACACCGTGCAATCTTGGAGGCAATTAAAGCAAAAGATGCAGATTTGGCTGAGCAGCTTGCACATACACATATGATTAATGCCTACGAAAATATGGTAGCCAATGGGCTGAAAGAACTTTGCGAGGAGGGCACAAAATAATGGCTAAAATACAGATGCAGACACCTCTTGTTGAAATGGACGGGGATGAAATGACCCGCATCCTTTGGCAGATGATTAAAGAGGAACTTCTTTTGCCATACATTGAGTTAAACACAGAGTACTATGATTTAGGCTTAAAGCATAGGGAAGAAACTTTAGATCAGGTTACCGTAGATGCTGCTAATGCTACCAAAAAGTACGGCGTAGCAGTAAAATGTGCCACCATTACCCCTAACGCAGCCCGAGTTGAAGAATATGGACTTTCTAAAATGTGGAAGAGCCCAAATGGCACAATTCGTGCAATCTTAGATGGCACCGTGTTCCGTACACCTATTATCGTAAAAGGGATTGAACCTTGTGTGCGTAACTGGCAGAAACCAATCACCCTTGCCAGACATGCATATGGTGATGTATATAAAAACGTGGAAATCAAAGTACCGGGTCCCGGAAAAGCAGAACTTGTTTTCACTGATGAAAACGGAAATGAAACTAGAGAAGTAATTCATGAATTTACCGGACCTGGTGTATTGCAGGGCATGCATAATACGGACAAGTCTATTCGTAGCTTTGCAAAAGCTTGTTTTAACTATGCGTTAGATACAAAGCAGGACGTATGGTTTGCTACCAAGGATACCATTTCCAAAAAGTATGACCATACTTTCAAAGATATCTTCCAGGAAATCTTTGAGAAGGAATATAAAGAGAAGTTTGATAAGGCAGGTATCGAATATTTCTATACTTTAATTGATGATGCGGTAGCTCGTGTCATGAAATCCAAAGGCGGCTTTATCTGGGCTTGCAAGAACTATGACGGGGATGTAATGAGTGATATGGTAAGCTCCGCTTTTGGCTCACTTGCTATGATGACTTCAGTTTTGGTGTCTCCGGATGGTTTTTACGAGTATGAAGCAGCACATGGTACCGTGCAGAGACATTATTATAAGCATTTAAAGGGGGAGGAAACTTCTACCAACTCCGTAGCCACAATCTTTGCTTGGACCGGCGCTTTATATAAAAGAGGCGAATTAGACGGTAATGCACAGCTTTGTGCCTTCGCAAAGAAGTTAGAAGAAGCTACACTTAAGACCATTGAATCCGGTAAAATGACCGGAGATTTGGCCTTGATTACCACTTTGGACAATGTACAGAAGCTTAGTTCTAAAGACTTTATCCTTGCGATTAGAGAAACCTTTGACAACTTGGACTAGTTGCTTTCTAAAAGGATAGATGGGGCAAACTTATGGTTATTAACTCTACATTGTGTTATTTGATTCGGGATGATGCCTACTTGATGCTTCACCGCACTAAAAAAGAAGGCGATTATAATAAAGATAAGTGGATTGGTGTAGGTGGTAAGTTTGAGGAGAAAGAGTCTCCGGAAGACTGCGTCAAAAGAGAAGTGCTGGAAGAAACCGGATATTGCTTGAAGTCCATGAGATATCGTGGAATTGTGACTTTTCTCTATCAGGACATAACGGAGTATATGCATCTATTTACTTCTGATTCTTTTGAAGGCGAGGAGATTGTGTGCGATGAAGGAGATTTGGAATGGGTTCCGATTTCCGAAGCGTGTAATCTGCCTATTTGGGAAGGGGATAAGTTGTTTTTCCGATTGCTAGAAGAGAATGCACCTTTCTTTTCCCTGAAACTGGAATACGATGATAAGGGTAATCTTTTAAAGCATACCTTGCATTCTTATCCTGACAACACAAAATGATAATAAAAATGCTCGGAGAGTGGATCCTCTCCGGGCTTTTTTGCGTTATAGAAAAAAGAAATCTTATCTTAACCCAATTGGGAAGAGATTTCCTCCCAGGTATCATATAGTTTCGTCAGTTCTTCTTTTACACTTTCGCATTCTTTGGAAAGTTCGTTGAGACGGCCTACATTGGTACATACTTCCGGTGATGCCATCTCGGTTTCCAAATCAGAAATCTTTGTTTCTAAGGTTTCGATGGCAGATTCTGTTTTTGCTAAGTCGTTTTCCAGTTTGCGAATTCTGGCTTGTTCTTTTTTACTTTCTGCCCAGTCCAGCTTTGCTTCCGATTCGACTTTTGGTGCACTTTGCAGTTGTTCTGCGCGACCGGCCAGGGTAGAGGTAAATTCTTTTACGCCAAATCGTTCTGCTTTTTTCTCCTGGTAGTAATCATAATTACCTAGGTATTCTGTAAGAGTTTGATTCTCCAACTCCAGAATACGGCTTGCGGTTTGGTTGATAAAGTATCGGTCGTGAGATACGTATAGGAGAGTGCCGGTATAGTTGTTTAATGCATTTTCCAGAATCTCTTTTGAATCGATATCTAAGTGGTTAGTAGGCTCATCCAGAATCAGGAAGTTGGCATTGCTAAGCATCAGCTTGGCAAGGGAAATTCTGCCTCGTTCACCACCGCTACAATCCCGAATCAGTTTAAATACATCATCCCCTGTAAAAAGAAATGCAGCAAGTACATTTCGAATCTTGGTGATGGTCATGCCGGGATAGGTATCCGCAATCTCATCGTAGATGGTTTTGTCGGGATCAAGGACGTGATGTTCCTGGTCATAATAACCGATTTCCACGTTGGAACCAAGCTTAAATTGGCCGGCATCCGGCGTCACAATTCCATTTAGAATCTTTAATATGGTGGTCTTTCCGGTGCCATTATCTCCAATGATGGCAACCTTTTCGCCTCGTTTGATTTCGAAGTTTAAATCTGTAAATAATGGTTCTTCATCGAACTGTTTGGCCAAATGCTCAATGGCTAAAACGTCTTTACCGCTTTCGATTGCAGGAGTCAGCTCTAAATTCATTTTAGCCAAATCCCCTGCAGGCTTATCCAATACTTCCACTTTGGCTAAAAGCTTTTCACGGCTTTCAGCACGTTTAATGGATTTCTCACGATTGAACTGTTTTAGTTTTGTGATAACCTCCTGCTGATGTTTGATTTCTTGCTGTTGGTTTAAGTAAGCATGGATTTGAGCAGCACGTTTCGCCTCTTTCTTTTTGGCAAAGTCTTCATAATTTCCATCATAAGAAGAGACTTCAGTCCGTTCTACCTCCACGACTTTGCTTACGATACGATTTAAGAAATAACGGTCATGGCTCACAAGACAAACAGCACCACTATAATTCAGCAAATAGGTTTCCAGCCAGGTGGTTGCCTTCATGTCCAAATGGTTAGTAGGCTCATCCAGTAAGATTAAATCTGGTTTCTTTAATAGGATTTTGCCAAGGGCAACTCTGGTCTTTTGTCCTCCGGATAGAGTATTTACTTTTTTATCGTATTCTTCTTCTAAAAAGCCCAGACCTTTCAAGACACCATTTAATTCACTTTTATAAGCGTAACCGTTTTGGGCTTCGAAACTGGCGGTCATAGCAGAGTAGCGCTCCATATGAGCACTGAGTTCTGCGTCTTGCAGGTGTTTCATCTGGACTTCAGCTTCTCTGATTTGATTTTCCAGTTCCATCAATGGGGCGAATACATCCAGTAATTCCTCATAAATCGTACAATCGGAATCCATCACAGGATGCTGATTCAGATACCCGATGGTAGCTCCTTTTTGAATGGATATGACACCATCATCCGGAGCAAATTTCCCGGTAATCATGTTCAGCAGGGTGGTTTTTCCACTACCGTTTTGACCAACTAATGCGATTTTTTCATGGTCTTCTATATGAAAGCTTGCATGGTTTAGAATCTCTTTTCCATCAAAGCTTTTGCTTACATTTTGTACTGATAAAATCATGATTTTCTCCTTGTTTCTGCCACAGTTAGTTTACAAATTCTGTGGCTCTGTGTCAATTGACATCAATTTAACAAATAGGTATACTTGATAAGGAAGAAAACATAAGGGAGGTAGCGTTTTGGCTGATAAGGAAATCTCACAAGCGGTTATTTCCAGATTACCTCGTTATTTTAGATATCTTGGGGAATTAAAAGATGATGGAGTAGACCGTATCTCCTCACAAGAACTTAGCGTGCTGATGCAGGTGACAGCGTCTCAAATCAGACAGGACTTTAACAACTTTGGCGGTTTTGGCCAGCAGGGATATGGATACAACGTACAGTATTTGTATGAAGAAATCGGTAAGATCCTTGGCCTTGATCAAACTCATCATTTGATTATAGTTGGTGCAGGCAATCTAGGACAGGCCCTAGCAAATTACATGAACTTTGAAAGAAGAGGATTCTTGTTTGAAGGTATTTTTGATCAGAATCCTGTATTATATGGAAAACAAATCAGACATTTGACAGTGCAGCCTATGGAAGCCATGGAAAGCTTTGTAAAAGAACACAATATAGACATTGCTGTTCTTGCAATTCCCAAGACAGCAGCTGTTGAAGTAGCTGATAAGTTAGTGAAGTATGGGGTAAAGGCATTCTGGAATTTCGCACATTGCGATTTAAACGTGCCGGGGGACATTCCTGTTGAAAATGTGCATTTGTCAGACAGTCTGATTAAGCTGTCTTATAACTTGAATTCTATGGGGAACAAGGTGAAGGAAGATGTCTGATGAGCAAGCTTTTATAAAAGCCTTAGAAGGAAAGGAAATTCCGATTTTAACTCTGGATTTGAGATGGCATCAGGCTTTTTCTCAAGGAAAAGCGAGTCCTGAGATTGCAAAACTGGAAGATGAAGTAAATGATCTTTTAAAGCAACAGGGAAAGCTCAATACAGAAGTGAAAAATGTAAAGAACCTGAAAAAGCAGATGATGGACGAGATTGTGGATCTCACGGATGCTTTTCAAGATACGAAAGATACTTCTGTAGAAAAAGAAATCGGTGAGAAAAAAAGGCTTGTTGATGAATGCAACGAGAAACTGGAAGAGTATAAAGACGAGCTTCTGGATTTGCCCATTCGATTAAAAGAAGCAAATCTTAGACTTATGCTTGCTTCTATGGAAGCATGTAAGGAAAGATTTGGTACCAACGAAGAGAAAATTACGGAAATCGAACGTTGGATTCGCGCCATTAAGGTGGAATTAAAGCAAAACATTATTAAGAAACAAGAGAGCGAAGTGGAGAATTACAACATGTATGTATTCATGAAGGAATTTTTCCGTGATGATACGTTATCTTTGTTTGAAATGGGTTATGACCCAACAGTGAATCCACCGAAAATGGGAAATAAATAATTGGGCCCTGCCTTGAGGCGGGGCTTATTCTTATCTTAAGAGAGGCATACTAATGTTAGAAAAATATGAAAGGGTCTACGCCAAAATAGACCTGGATTGCATCTTACATAATATGGAATGTATGAAAGCAAACTGCAAAGAAGGTACCAAGCTTCTTGCGGTTATTAAGACCGATGGATATGGCCATGGCGCGCTGCCTATTGCAAAGACCTTGGAAGCCCTTCCGTATCTGTTTGGATATGCTACAGCTACAGTGGAAGAAGCCCTGACGCTGCGCAAAAACGGTATTCATAAAGCAATTTTGATTTTAGGCCATACATTCCCTTATAGTTATCCGGATTTGGTTCGGGAACAAATCAGACCGGCACTTTTCCGGTTAGACTCAGCAAAAGAACTTTCTGATACCGCTCTGCGTCTTAATAAAAAGTGCAAAGTTCATATTAAAGTGGATACAGGCATGACTCGTGTAGGTATTCAGCCAAATGACCAAGGGCTTTCTTTTGTGAAGGAAGTTATGGCTATGCCGGGTATAGAGATAGAAGGAATCTTTACGCATTTTGCAACCGCTGACGAAGCTGATAAAACTGCTGCGAAAAAGCAGTTGGAAAGATTTGTAAACTTTACGGAACGCATCAAAAAGGAACTTGGATTGCAGATTCCGATTTGCCATGCAAGTAACAGTGCTGGTATTTTAGATATGCCGGAAGCAAATCTGGATATGGTGCGTGCCGGTATCACCACCTATGGCTTGTGGCCATCTGCTGATGTATCTCAAAAAATGGATTTGCATCCCGCATTGGAATTAAAGAGCCACATTGCCTATATCAAGGAAGTGGAAGCCGGGGTACCCATTAGTTACGGTGGCACATATGTGACAGAGAAAAAGACCATTGTGGCTACTATTCCTGTAGGATATGGGGATGGCTATCCTCGTAGTTTATCCAGCAAGGGCTATGTACTCATTCATGGGAAGAAGGCTCCGATACTGGGAAGAGTTTGCATGGATCAATTCATGGTAGATGTGACGGATTTGCCGGAAGCAAAGATGGATGACGAAGTGACTTTGATCGGTAAAGATGGAGATGCTAAGATCACATTAGAGGAATTAGGGGATCTATCCGGCCGATTTAATTATGAGTTTGCCTGCGATTTGGATAAAAGAATTCCTCGTATCTTTTTCAAAAATGGAGAGATCGAATCTGTACAAGAATAAGAGAAAATGATATATTTACTATGGTATTCTTTGTTTGAAATGGAGATGAGATAATGAGTGATGGTAACCCGGACAGTAAGGGTCACCCGAAACAAGCCCCTCTAAAAAAGTGGTTTGATAAGCTAAAAAGAAATAATGGACAAGATGAATTTGAAGAAGACATTTTGACCATGGTGAATGAAGGACAGGAAACTGGTGCCATAGAAGACGGCGAGGCGCAAATGATTGCTGGTATCTTTGCTTTGGATGATAAGGAAGCAAGAGATATTATGACGCATCGTACGCAAATCACCGGTATTGAAGATGTGATGACACTGGAGGATGCCCTTCATTTTATGCTGGATAGCAATTACAGCCGTTTTCCTGTCTATGAAGAAAACATTGATAAAGTGCAGGGAATCGTACATTTGAAGGATGTCTGTCGTGAGTGTCAGAATGAAGACCAAAGGGATAAGGCCTTAAAGGATATTGATGGTCTGATCCGAGAGGTACAGTACGTTCCGGAAACTAGAAAAATCGATGAACTGTTCAGGCAGATGCAACACAGCAAAAGCCAAATGGTAATCGTAATCGATGAGTATGGACAGACAGCAGGCCTCATAGCTATGGAGGATATCTTAGAAGAAATCGTCGGTGATATCAAGGATGAATACGACGAAGAGCAAAACCAAATTCAGCAAAAAGGACAAGACCGATTCGTAATCGATGGAATGTCAAAACTGGAGGATTTAGAGAAACAGTTTGGCATTTCTTTTGATGAGGAGTTCTTTGATACCATGAATGGTTTTATGATTTCTAAGATGGATCGCATCCCGGAGGTGGGAGATCAATTCTCTGTGGAAGTAGATGGATATCTATTCCAAATCATGAAAGTGAAGAACCATAAAATAGACAAAGTTACTGTTAGAAAATTAGAAAAAAAAGACACCGAGAATGGTGAGAAATAAGGAGATTTACTATGTCAGGACATTCTAAGTTCGCAAATATCAAGCACAAAAAAGAGAAAAACGATGCAGCAAAGGGCAAGATTTTTACCATCATTGGTAGAGAAATCGCCGTAGCAGTAAAAGAAGGCGGTCCGGACCCTGCTAATAACTTTAAACTTGCGCAGGTTATTGCGAAAGCAAAATCCAATAACATGCCTAACGATACCATTGAACGTGGTATTAAGAAAGCTGCCGGTGAAGATGGCAATGTAAACTATGAATATGTAACCTACGAAGGATACGGACCAAACGGTATCGCAATCATCGTTGACGCTTTAACAGATAATAAAAACAGAACAGCAGCAAACGTAAGAAGCGCATTCACAAAGGGTAGCGGTAACATTGGTACTCCTGGCTGTGTATCTTACATGTTTGATAAAAAGGGTCAGATTTTCATCGATAAAGAAGAGTGCGATTTAGATGCTGACTCTATGATGATGGCTGCTTTGGATGCAGGCGCTGATGATGTGAAGGAAGACGAAGACTCCTTCGAAATCTTGACTGATCCGGATGAACTTGAAAAAGTTCGCGAAGCATTAGAGGCTCAGGGTATCAAAATGGTATCTGCAGATGTTAACATGATTCCTCAGAATTATGTGGAACTCACTGATTCGGATGCTATCAAACAGCTGAATCGTACCTTAGATCTTTTGGATGAAGATGATGATGTACAGGCTGTATATCATAACTGGGCTGAAACAGACGAATAATATAGGACTTTACTATGGATAAAATCGATATCAGATGTCCACATTGTGGTGAGGAAATGTCGGTTCCGAAAGACAGAAGCCAGATTATCTGTATGTTCTGTGGAAAAGACATTCTTTTGGAAAACGGCGCGGTAACCTCTGGCGATAAAAGCAAAGAGGAAGCGGAAAAGGCCTTAGGCAAAGCTTTGTTACAAATGGACGAAAGACTGTTTGCCGGTGAAGGGGAAATGGTTCGCAAGTTTTCCAAAGATACCTATGCGGATCTTTTTGAAACCTACAAAAAGGATCATTATGACTTCTTCACAGCTGTTCGTGTGGCACTTCTGCATGCAGATGAAGAACAGAAAAAAGATATTTTTGCTCAGATTACAAAGCAATTTGTAAAACTACAGGAGAAAAATCTGGAAGCAGAGCCTAAAAAGAGGGAAAAATATGCAAAGCAGATGGACCGTAATATGTTTATGGTTATCTATGTGCTTCCGGCTTTAAAAGAAATAAGTCTTCCTGCTGCAGATGAGCTTTGTAATTACATCGCAAAGGTATGGGGAGAATCCTTCAAAGAAAGCAAAATCGAAGCGTCTGATTTTGATTCTATTATGGAGGGCTTCCATAAGAAACTTTGCTATGTCACAACAGCAGTGTGCGTAGGACTTGATAAAGGTAGAGATTGTGAAGAACTTAGATTGATTAAGGGGTTCCGGGATGGCTTTTTACAGAAGGAGCCGGATGGTGAAACCTTGATTAACGAGTATTATGATATTGCACCTACAATCGTGAAACGTATTGATAGATGTTCCGATAAAGAAGACATTTATCGTGATCTTTGGATGAACTATATTTTGCCATGCGTGGTTGCAATACGTACAGGTGATTTGCCTCGTTGCAAGAAACTTTATTGTGACATGGTGGAAAAGCTTAAAAAACAGTACATTCATTAGAGTGAAAGAATCACTCAGGGAGATTTGATTAAGTATGGATAGACTTGCTATTGTAGTACCTTGCTATAATGAAAAAGAAGTGATAAAAATCAGCTCTGAAGCCCTTCGCCAGGTTCTGGCTGATTTGGTGGCAAAAGGAAAAATTGCGGAAGATAGCTATGTACTTTTCGTAGATGATGGAAGCAAAGATAATACTTGGGAACTGATCCGGGCAGAATATGAGAAATATCCTCAGATTAAGGGCCTGAAACTTGCAGGTAATGTTGGCCATCAGTTCGCTTTAACAGCCGGTCTTTTAACTGCAAAGGATTATAGCGATGTCACTGTTTCTATTGATGCAGATTTGCAGGATGATACCGCCGTCATTGAAGAAATGATTGATAAGTTTCATGAAGGCTGTGAGATCGTGTATGGTGTTCGTAATGACAGATCTTCTGATTCTTTCTTCAAAAGAACTACCGCCCAGGGCTTTTATAAAGTAATGGCTGCTATGGGTGTAAAAACCGTTTATAACCATGCGGACTTCCGTTTGATGTCTAAAAAGGCGTTAGTGGAATTTGCAAAATACAAAGAAAGCAACCTGTTTCTTCGTGGCCTTGTGCCGCTGATTGGATTCCAGACAGGTCAGGTATTCTATGAGCGTAAGGAACGTGTAGCCGGAGAGTCCAAATATCCATTGAAGAAGATGCTGGCTCTGGCCTTTAATGGCATTTCTTCCTTTAGCGTGAAACCTATCGATTTTATTGCAACGATTGGTGGTGTGATTACATTCCTTTCCATCATTGCTGCAATTTATGCTTTCATCAGCTATTTTACCGGCAATGTAACGGAAGGCTGGACCAGTTTAATCCTTTCCATTTGGTTCCTGGGTGGTGTACAGCTTCTTAGTGTAGGCCTGATTGGAAAATACATTGGAAAGATTTATTTAGAGGTTAAACAAAGACCTCGTTATCATATCGAAACATTTTTAAATGAAAGGTAAGCTGACTTTTGATGCAAACTAAGAAAACGGTTCTAAGTTTTTTTATATGGGTCCTTAGCTTACTGGTAATTGGGGGACTCTACGCGACTGTATCCTATGCAGTCGCGCTCACTTTATGTGGGGGACAATCTGTATATGCAATTCTTTCGGCTAGTGCATTTGCACTATTCTTTATTGTGCTTTATTTCCTTAGCAAAGCATTTCTAGCAAAAAAATGGAATCTGAAAAGAATCGACGAAAGTAAAATTACCATCTTTGTGCTGCCTACTCTTGTTTTGGTAGGTGTCATTGCAAGATTAATCCTCTTTGTCTACAACAATAGACCGATTGTGATTACAGATGGTACTTTTTACCAAAGTGCCATGATTTTTGCTACCAATGAGAAAATTGAGTTTTTGGCCAATGGACTGGAAAACCTATATATTTTGGTTCTTCATGGTCTTTTCTTCCTACTTGGCAATAATCCGTTAGTAGGTGTTGTATTTGATATTTGCCTTTATTTTTGCACGCTTGTTATGATGCTGTTTTCCATTAGAAGACTTTGTGGTGGACTGACAGCTACCATTACCATTGCATTACTTGGTTTTTTACCACATATGACGCACCTGATTTTTACCATGACGCCGGGCGTATTTGGCTTATTCCTATTTGCTGCCTGCTTATCCTTTATTTCAAAGCTTATGGAAAGCTATCGATTAGGAGAAGAGGATGCAGTAGGGACTTATCTGTATAGTGTATTTGCCGGTTTTATGGTGGGTCTGGGAATTTACCTTGACCTTAGAATGGCAGTCCTTTTGTTTTTACTACCGGGAGTATTTTTCCTGAAAGACAATAAAGACTGCAGAAAATCTTTATGTGTCCTTACTCTTTTGGAGTATTTAGGCGCTGTATGCGGTTATGTACTTGGCCTTTGGGGCGGCGGCTATTATTTTCAGAATGGACTTAATTTTGCCAATAGTTTTTTACAATACAAAAGCCAGTACACTTATGACAAAGAATGGCTTATTCCGTCCTATGAGATTACTGCGAATTCCTATATTTCCCTGGTAATCTTTGGATTTATGATGCTAAGTGTTTGGTCATTTCTTTTTGAAAAAAGAAATCGCATAACCATCCACTGCTTTGGCTTCTTACTGCTATTTGCTGCAGAGATTTTTCTGCTTAATTTAACGCCTATGGAAGGCGTACTGACCTTTTATTTTGCATTACTTGCAAGTCTTGGTTTTACAGGCATGTTGATTCCTTTTGGTGCAGTCTATGAAGAGGAAAACTCTGTAAAGCAGGAAGAAGAAGGGAAAGAAAATGCAGAGAAAGAGCCTTTGATTAAGAATATTGAGGAAATAGAAGCTGAAGAAGCGGAAGAAGAGGCAAATCCTGTGACGGTGATCAATCCGATAGATGAGAAAAAAGAAGAAAAAATAGCACCTGGCATGCCACTTCCCAATCCACTCCCTGTTCCGAAAAAGAGAGAGCGCAAGGGCATGGATTATGCGAAGGAAGTCAAGGAAGAAGATTTACATTTCGATGTAGAGATTTCTGACGAAGATGATTTTGATATTCAATTGTAAGAGAGGTAAAGCGTATGGCTTCTGGAAAAAGAACCACAACTTCCAGAAAAAAGACAACAAGCAAAACTTATAATAGAAGCCGTAAAAGTACTAGAAAAACCGATTATTTAGATAATCGCCTAAGGGAAGAGATTACTCTGCTTTTACTGTTGGCAGTTTGTATTTTCCTTTTGCTTTGTAATTTTGGGTTAATTCCTTCTATTGGCAAAGTATTAAGCGATATCCAATTCGGTTTATTTGGCTTTGCTGCTTTTTTCGCACCTGTATTTGTATTCTTATGTACAGCATTTTATCTAAGCAACCGGGGGAATTCGGCTGCCATTCGTAAAATGATTGCAGGAATCGGCATATTTGTATTACTTCAGATGATTATGGAATTGATTGCAGGTAGAGTGCAGCAAGCATCCAAATATCAGTTTACTTCCTATTATCTGGATGCGGTGAATTCTCATAAAGGTGGCGGCATCTTTGCAGGCAGTATCACCTATCTTTGTCACCGTTATTTGGGTACAGTTGGAACTGTATTTTTGGTTCTTGTACTTTTACTGATTTGTATTGTTTTGATTACAGAAAAGTCTCTGCTGGAGCGAGCTAGAGAAGGCGGTCAATACGCCAGTGAATTCATGGAACAGGCTGCACAACGTCGTGCGGAACGTGAAGAACTGTACATGGAAGAATATGAGCAGCGCAGAGAAGAACAGGAAGAACGTCGCTTAAGAAAAGAAGAAAAACGTGCAAGAGCAGAAGAACGGAAGCGCATTGCGGAAGAAGAACGTGAGATGCGCCGTTTAGAGCGTAGACAAAAGGAAGAAGAAGCGGAAAATGAGCGTATTCTTCGTATGGATAAAAAGGCCAGAGGGCTTACTGCGGACACCAATCTTATGAATTCCGGATATGGCATGGAGGAACTTGACGAAGAATCCAGAAATGCCAGAGATGATATGCATGAAATCATGTATCTGGATGACGAAGATGCCATGGATGAAAAAGAAGTGGGCAGACTTTTAAGACCCGGCGCCAGTGTCATCGGAATTGATGAGCCTGAACCAGAGACCATCACTGTTGAACCGATTACAGTGATTCCTCCGGTCACGGTAGAGCCTGAAGTGGAAATTCCAAACGACGTACTATCTGCTATGCCGGAGCCTGTGATGGAAGAACAGGGAGTTGTAGATGAAAAGGCTGCCAGAAGAGAGCCTCCACTAGAAGTGATTTCTCCTGTGACTACCCCTGCTAGAGAGAAAAAACCGGAGCCTGTAAAGCAGTCCGGCTTTTCAGTACCAAGAACTGAGGGAAAACCCGCATCGGAATATCAATTTCCCCCGGTAAATCTTTTAAAACACGGTTCTAAAAGCAAGGGGGATAGCGCACAAGAGTTAAAACAAACTGCTTACCAGTTGCAGAATACCTTGGAAACCTTTGGGGTAAGTGCTACTGTAACAGATATTAGCCAGGGCCCTGCTGTAACCAGATATGAGTTAGAACCTAAACAGGGCGTAAAGGTTAGTAAGATTGTGAATTTGGCAGATGATATCAAATTACGTCTTGCTGCTACAGATATTCGTATTGAAGCACCTATTCCGGGAAAATCCGCCGTGGGTATCGAAGTGCCGAATAAGAATATTTCCATGGTAGCTTTCCGTGACTTGGTTGAATCCAAAGAATATAAAGACTTTGGTGCAAAGCTTACCTTTGCGGTGGGGAAAGATATTGCAGGTAGAGTCATTGTGACAGATCTTGCAAAAATGCCACATGTGCTGATTGCCGGTTCTACCGGATCCGGTAAATCTGTATGTATCAATACGATTATTATGAGTATTCTTTATAAGTCCAGACCCGACGAAGTAAAGATGATCCTCATTGATCCTAAAGTCGTAGAACTCAGTGTTTATAACAGTGTGCCGCATCTTCTTTTGCCTGTGGTAACAGATCCGAAAAAAGCAGCTGCATCTCTTCAGTGGGGTGTAAAAGAAATGACGGATCGTTATCAGAAATTTGCAGAAGAAGGCGTCCGTGACCTAAAAGGTTATAACCAAAAGATGGAGCAGTTAATTGCCCAGGGAGATACCACTGCAAAGAAATTACCGCAGATTTTGATTATTGTAGACGAGCTTGCAGATTTGATGATGGTAGCTGCCGGGGAAGTGGAAGAAGCAATCTGCCGTCTGGCACAGCTTGCCAGAGCAGCAGGTATTCATTTGGTTATTGCTACACAAAGACCTTCTGTTGATGTTATTACCGGTTTGATTAAAGCAAATATGCCTAGTAGAATCGCTTTCGCTGTATCATCCGGTGTGGATTCCAGAACAATTCTGGATTCTAATGGTGCTGAAAAACTTCTTGGTAAGGGAGATATGCTCTTTTATCCCCAGGGCTATCCAAAGCCTTTGCGTGTACAAGGTGCTTTTATTTCCGATGGAGAAGTACAGGAAGTAGTAGATTTCCTGAAGGCACAGCACATTATTAACGATTATCAACCTGATATGGAAGCCCAGCTTTCCGCTGCTGGGGCAGGAACAGGTTCTGCTGCAGGAAGTACTTCATCAGCTTATGATGATTTATTTGTGCAAGCAGGTCAGTTCGTGATTGATAAGGATAAAGCATCCATTGGTATGTTGCAAAGGGTGTTTAAAATAGGTTTTAACAGAGCTGCCAGAATCATGGATCAGCTGTGTGAAGCAGGCGTAGTTGGTGCTGAAGAAGGAACAAAACCTCGAAGAGTACTAATGAGCCCGGAGCAATTTGAAAGCTTTATCGAAGAATCGCTATAAGAGTTACAGGAGGAGAGAAAAATGAAATCTGACATCGAAATCGCACAGGAAGCAGTGCTTTGGCCAATCGGAGAGGTGGCAAAGTCGGCCGGAATTCCTGAAGAAGCTTTGGAATACTATGGTAAGTACAAAGCAAAAATCACGGAGGAATATCTGAAAGAAACAGCCTCTAACCCGGATGGCAAACTGATCCTTGTCACAGCCATTAATCCTACCCCCGCAGGAGAGGGCAAGACTACTACCACAGTTGGACTTGGTCAAGCCTTTGGTAAATTAGGGAAAAAAGCAATTATTGCATTACGTGAGCCTAGCCTTGGACCGTGCTTTGGTATCAAAGGTGGTGCCGCAGGTGGCGGTATGGCTCAGGTGGTTCCGATGGAGGATTTGAACCTGCATTTTACAGGTGATTTTCATGCCATTACTTCAGCAAATAATCTCCTTTGTGCTTTACTTGATAATCATATTCAACAGGGAAATGAATTGGATATCGATACTAGACAGATTGTTGTAAAACGCTGCATGGATATGAACGATCGTGTGCTTCGTAATATTGTTGTTGGTCTTGGAAGCAAAGGGGACGGTTATGTACGTGAAGATCATTTCGTTATTTCCGTAGCTTCTGAGATTATGGCAATTCTATGTCTTGCAGACGATATGAAAGACTTAAAAGAACGCCTTGGCCGAATTGTAGTAGCTTACAATCGTTCCGGAGAGGTGGTTACTGCCAAAGAATTACAGGCAGTTGGCTCTATGGCTGCGCTTTTAAAAGATGCCATGAAGCCAAATATTATTCAGACATTAGAGCATACACCGGCGCTTGTGCATGGCGGTCCTTTTGCCAATATTGCGCATGGATGTAACTCCGTAAGAGCTACCAGAACTGCTCTGAAACTGGCAGATTATTGCATTACGGAAGCAGGCTTCGGCGCTGATTTAGGCGCAGAGAAATTCTTGGATATTAAGTGTCCATCTGCCGGATTGAAGCCGGATGCTATTGTTTTAGTGGCTACCGTACGTGCACTGAAATACAACGGTGGAGTTGAAAAAGCTAATTTAAGTGCAGAAAACTTAGAGGCACTGAAAAAAGGTATCGTAAACCTTGAGAAACATATTGAGAATCTGAAGCAGTATGGAGTACCTGTGGTTGTTACCTTAAATGCCTTTGTAACCGATACCCAGGCAGAACTTGATTATGTAAAAGCTTTTTGTGAAGAGCGCGGTTGTGAATTTGCTCTTTCCAGAGTATGGGAAAAAGGTGGAGAAGGCGGTATCGAACTGGCAGAAAAGGTATTAAAGACCTTAGAAGAAAAAGAAAGCCATTTTGCTCCTTTATATACAAGTGATATGTCCCTTGTAGACAAAGTGCTTACTATTGCAAAGAAAATCTATGGTGCAGGCGGTGTAGACTTCTCTGCCAGCTGCTTAAAACAGTTAGAAGCATTAGAAAAACTGGGATATGGTAATTTACCTGTATGTATGGCAAAGACCCAGTACTCCTTATCCGATGACCCTACTTTGCTTGGTAGACCGGAGAACTTTACCTTGCATGTAAGGGATGCTTATGTATCTGCAGGTGCCGGATTCGTTGTTGTACTGACTGGCTCTATTATGACTATGCCGGGACTACCTAAAAAACCGGCTGCTTTTGGCATCGATGTCAATGATGACGGTGTTATCACCGGATTATTCTAAATACGAGGGTTGAGGACAAATCATGTCTTATTGTTTGATTGATGGAAAGGCTATCGCCACACAAATCAAAGAAGAAGTGAAGGAGAAAGCTCGTATCCTTACTGAAAAAGGTACGACTCCCTGTTTGGCAGTTATCCAGGTGGGAAATGATCCTGCATCAACAGTATATGTTGGAAATAAAAAGAAGGCTTGCGAATTCTGCGGAATTCGCTCCCTTTCTTTTGAACTTCCAGAGACCATTACCGAGGAAGAACTGCTTTCCAAAATAGATGAATTAAATCAGGATTCTTCCGTACATGGGATTTTGGTGCAGTTACCATTGCCAAAACATATCCGGGAAGACGCGGTGATTCGCCGCATTTTACCGGAAAAAGATGTGGATGGTTTCCATCCAATCAATGTGGGAAAACTTTGCATCGGTGAAGAGGGATACGTAAGCTGTACACCTGCAGGTATCGTGGAGCTTTTAAAACGCAGTAATATCCAGATTGCCGGTAAAGAATGCGTTATTATCGGCCGTAGCAATATCGTGGGCAAACCAATGAATATGCTGATGATTCGGGAAAATGCCACAGTTACCGTATGCCATTCTAAAACTAAGAATTTGCAAGAAGTATGTAAGAGAGCAGATATTCTGATTGTTGCTATGGGCAAACCGAAGTTTGTGGATGCCTCTTATGTGAAGCAGGGAGCAGTAGTCATCGATGTAGGTATTCATCGTAATGCAGAAGGGAAACTTTGCGGTGATGTGGACTTTGATAGTGTTTGTGAAAACACTTCTTACATTACCCCGGTGCCTGGCGGCGTGGGACCTATGACTATTGCCATGCTTATGTCAAATGTAGTAAAATTTATGGAATGATACACTGATTTTGCGAAGGGAGGAAGGCCGTTTGCAGTGTCCGAAATGTGGTCAGGAAATTGAAGAAGGTCACCTGCTTTGCGAAAAGTGCGGATACGAAATTCAAGTAGTACCTGACTTTGAAGCGGAAGTGGATCGCAGTATTTCTGAGACCATGACCGGTATCATTGAAGGATTGCCTGAAGAGTTTCTGATTCATCCTGATGAGGAGCTTTTTGAGGAAAAACGACATTTCCCTTGGTTTGCTGTATCATCTATTTCTATTCTCCTTATATTAATTGCCATTGTGGGTGGCATGTTCTACCATTATTACAAGTCGCCGGATTATCAGATGAAGCAGGCCACCAAGTATGTGGAGAATAATGATTACGACCAAGCAGCAGAAGCCATTAAAAGGGCGGAAGAACTGGGCAGTGATTATGCTACGGTACATTTGGCATTAGCAGATGTGTATCTCAACAAAGGAGATATCGAAAGCTTTCGCAACACCATTTTTTCTATCATCAATCACCAAGGTCTATCGGACCAGGATATTATTTTCGCATACGATCGACTGGTGGGATATTATGTGTCCACCAAACAGTATGATGCTATCAATAATATATTGGTAACCGCAGCATTAGATGAAGTTAAAGTGAAATACAACGAATATATGGCAAAGGTGCCTGAGTTTAACTATACAGAAGGCTCTTACGATGAAGTGATTCCTTTGAAGATTACTGCAAATACCGAAGGGACGATTTATTACACCCTTGATGGTAGTGAGCCGGATAAGCATTCTTCTGTCTATGATTCCCCTATTTTTTTAGATACGGGAGATTATGTACTGACGGCTGTTTTTTACAATGCGTATGGGGTAAAGTCCCCTATGGCTCAGAGTTCCTATCATGTAGAGGTTATTCCACCTGATATGCCGGAAGTGGAATCCTATAGTGGGGAATATTTTTCGCCACAATTGATTCAAGTAGAGGCGGAAGAAGGCTGCGAGATTTACTATACGTTAGATGGAAGCATTCCTACTGAAGAAAGTACGAAATATAATGGCTTCTTACCGATGCCTATGGGAGACAGCGAGATAAAGTTCGTGGCTATTGATGAGAATCATACTGCCAGTGAAGTAATCACTCGTAATTACTCTCTCAATCTATTGACAGATTATTCCAGACAGGATGCCATGACAGTCATTTTGGACTATTTGGTACAGTCTGGATTGATTGTGGATCGTACCGGCGCCATGGTATCGGATCCTTTACAGAGATATTATTATAATTTTGCATGTACAGTTCCCATTGGGGACGATGGCGATTTTTATATTTTCTCCGAATATATCATTCATGCAGATGGTTCCAAGGAGAAAACACAGCGATACTTTGCTGTAGGTGTTTATAATTTACCTTTGTATCTTACAAACTATGATGCAACCACAGTGAATTTCGCTTTGACAAGCGGACAGCTGAATGAAACACCCCAAAATTAATATCTATACCGTTGAGGAGCGGTTTTGGATAAATACGAGGAGGCAATAATATGTACAAGATTCTAGAAAAGAAAGACCTGAATGAAAACACCGTGTATATGCTGGTGGAAGCCCCTATGGTGGCGAGAAACTGCTTGCCGGGACAGTTTGTCATTGTAAGAAGTTATGAGGATTCCGAAAGAATTCCGCTGACAATCTGCGATTTCGACAGAAATGCAGGGACTGTTACACTGGTATTCCAAACCATCGGTGCAGGCACACTGGAAATGAAAGAGCTTAAAGAAGGGGAGGCATTCCACGATGTAGTTGGTCCTTTGGGACAGCCATCCGAATTCTGCCACGAGGAACTGAGTGCTTTGAAAGAAAAACACATTGTGTTTATCGCCGGTGGACTTGGTACTGCACCTGTATACTGCCAGGTAAAATGGCTGCATGAACAGGGCGTAGATGCGGATGTCATTTTGGGTGCAAGAACCAAAGAACTCATTATTATGGAAGAAGAAATGTCCAAAGTAGCCGGTAACCTGTATATTACAACAGATGATGGTTCCTACGGACGTACAGGCAATGTAACTGTATGCTTGGAGAGCCTGGTAAAGGAAGAAAACAAGTCTTATGATGTTTGCGTTGCAATCGGTCCTATGATCATGATGAAGTTCGTCTGTCTCATGACAGAGAAATTAGGAATCAAGACAATTGTGTCTATGAATCCTATCATGGTAGATGGTACCGGTATGTGTGGCGCTTGTCGTCTTTTGGTTGGTGGCGAAGTGAAGTTTGCATGTGTAGATGGACCGGAATTTGACGGACATTTGGTAGACTTTGACAATGCTATGAAGAGACAGGCACAGTATAAGACTGCAGAAGGCCGTGCAAAACTCGCCTTTGAAGAAGGGAATACACATCATGGCGGTTGCGGTCATTGTAATTCATAAGATGAGGAGATTGAGGAAAACATGGACGGAATGAAAAGAGTACCTGTCAGAGAACAGGATCCAAAAGTAAGAGCCACAAACTTTGAGGAAGTTTGCTTAGGATATAACGAAGAAGAGGCAATTGAAGAAGCGAAAAGATGTCTCAATTGTAAGAACCCGCTTTGTATGCAGGGATGTCCGGTATCTATCCATATTCCGGACTTTATCAGTAAAGTAAAAGAAGGAAACATAGAAGAAGCTTTCCACGTAATCAGCATCAGTTCTGCGCTTCCTGCTGTTTGCGGACGTGTTTGCCCACAGGAGTCTCAGTGTGAAGGAAAATGCGTACGTGGTATCAAGGGAGATGCGGTTTCCATTGGTAAATTGGAAAGATTCGTTGCAGACTGGGCCAGAGAGCATCAGGTGAAAGCAGAAGGCGCTAAAGAAAAACTCGGTAAAAAAGTTGCCGTTATCGGTTCCGGCCCATCCGGACTTACCTGTGCCGGTGATTTAGCGAAACTTGGCTATGATGTAACGATTTTTGAAGCACTTCACGAAGCCGGTGGTGTACTGGTTTACGGTATTCCGGAATTCAGACTTCCAAAAGAAGCAGTTGTAAAAAAAGAAATCGAAAATGTAAAAGCCCTTGGTGTCAAAATCGAAACCAACGTGGTAATCGGTAAATCCATTACCATTGATGAACTTCTTGAAGAAGAGCACTTCGATGCGGTTTATATCGGTTCCGGTGCCGGACTTCCGAAGTTTATGAATATTCCTGGTGAGCAGTTGAACGGTGTATTCTCCGCCAACGAGTTCTTAACCAGAAGTAATCTGATGAAAGCTTTTAAAGAAGACAGCTCGACGCCAATTCAGCATGGTCATAAAACAGTCGTTGTAGGTGGTGGTAATGTGGCTATGGATGCGGCTAGAACAGCACTTAGACTTGGCTCTGAAGTGCATGTGGTATATCGTCGTTCCGAGGCTGAGCTTCCTGCTCGTAAAGAAGAGGTACATCACGCTAAAGAAGAAGGCATTATTTTTGATTTGCTTTGCAACCCTGTAGAAATCAAGGGTGATGAAAACGGTAATGTTTGTGGTGTTACCTGTATTCGTATGGAGCTGGGCGAGCCGGATGAATCCGGAAGAAGAAGCCCTGTAGAGGTACCGGGATCTGAATTCGTTATTGATGCAGATACCGTCATTATGTCTCTTGGCACTTCGCCAAATCCATTGATTTCTTCCACTACAAAGGGACTTGAAGTAAATCGTAGAAAATGTATCGTAGCTTCTGATGAGACAGGTGCTACCAGTAAAGAAGCTGTATACGCAGGTGGCGATGCAGTTACCGGTGCAGCTACCGTTATCCTGGCCATGGGTGCAGGTAAACAAGCTGCCAAAGGTATTCATGAATTTTTGAGTAAATAAGGCTTACGGTATAATCAGGCGGAATTATCTTTCGCCTGATTATCCCATTTTTAGAAACAGGGATTTTTGGAGGAAATATTGTATATCAAACTCATTACAGTAGGGAAAATCAAAGAATCCTATTATCGAGATGCAGTGGCAGAATATGAGAAAAGAATGAAGCGGTATGGGAAGTTTTCCATCCTGGAGGTGGAGGATGAAGCCACACCGGATCATGCTTCTCCTGCACAAGAAGAACAGATTAAGAAAAAAGAAGCGGAAAGAATTTTAAAACAGATTAAGCAAGATGCTTACGTCATAACGTTGGAAATTAAAGGTAAGAAATACGATTCAGTAGCATTCGCAAAACGTTTGGAGGAGATATCCATTCAAAATGCCGGAGAGATATGTTTTATCATAGGCGGCTCTCTTGGTCTACACGAAAGTGTTTCTAAAAGAGCAAACGAAAAAATCAGCTTTTCCGATATGACATTTCCGCATCAGCTGATGCGGGTCATTTTATCGGAACAGATTTACAGAGGGATGCGAATTATCCATAACGAACCTTATCATAAATAGATTTGTGTGAAGAAATAGAGGTATTTATTATGAGAATGTATGATTTGATCATGAAGAAAAGAAATGGGGAAAGCCTGAGTAAAGAGGAAATCCAGTATATGGTGCAAGGCTTTACAAAAGGTGAAATTCCGGATTATCAGATGTCAGCCATGATGATGGCCATTTATTTTCAGGGAATGAATGAAGAAGAGACTGTGGAACTGACTATGGCTATGGCACATAGCGGTGAAATGTTAGATTTGTCAGGTATTGAAGGTCGCAAAGTAGACAAACATAGTACCGGCGGCGTAGGAGATAAGACATCTCTTACCTTAACCCCAATGGTGGCTGCTTGTGGTTTAAAAGTAGCAAAAATGAGTGGTAGAGGCTTAGGCCATACCGGCGGTACCATCGACAAACTGGAAAGTTTTCCTGGTTTTAGCACCGGAATTGATACGGATCAGTTTATCAACCAAGTGAATAAAGTAGGTGTTGCCATTATGGGTCAGACTGCAGATTTGGCTCCTGCGGATAAGAAATTATATGCCCTTAGAGACGTAACCGCAACTGTAGATAATATGTCTTTGATCGCAAGTTCCATTATGAGTAAAAAACTTGCAGCTGGTGCAGATGCTATTGTACTGGATGTAAAGACCGGAAGTGGTGCATTCATGAAATCCGAAGAAGATGCCTTTGCTTTGGCAAAGGAAATGACCGGTATCGGACGTGGCGCCGGAAGAGATACTTATGCTGTTATCTCTGATATGGACCAGCCCCTTGGATATGCAGTTGGTAATATTTTAGAGGTACAGGAAGCAATTGAAACCTTACGTGGTAACGGACCGGAAGACTTTTATGAACTGTGCTTGACCTTAGGTTCTCTCATGCTGGTGGCAGGGCATCTTGCGAAAGATAAAGAAGAAGGTCGCAAGATGTGTGAGGAATCCATTTCCAGCGGAAAAGCTTTGGCAAAATTCAAAGAATTTGTAGAAGCACAGGGCGGTGATGGTAGATTTGTAGACCATCCGGAGGAATTCCCAAAGGCCAAGATAATCGAAGAAATCAAGGCACCCAAGTCTGGTTGTATCGAACATATCGAATGCGATGAAATTGGTATTTGCTCTTTAATCCTAGGCGGCGGCCGTGAGACCAAAGAAAGCGAGATAGATTTAACGGTTGGTCTTGTACTGACAAAAAAAGTGGGAGATCAGGTAAAAGAGGGAGATACCCTTGCTGTAATCCACGCCAATGATCGAGAAAAACTGGAAACCGCAAAAGAGCGTTTCTTAAAGGCTTATACGATTGCGGATGCACCGGTAGAGAAAAAACCATTTATCAAAGGAATTCTGTAAAAATATGGAAGCTTACACCAGAGAATTTAGTATTCCTTTTGATCATGAGCAAAATGTGTTTGGGGCAAAAGATGCGTATCGCAGGTCTTTAGAGGAACATTACCATGTGACTTTAGTGGACCGGAATGGCACCTTGAAGATTATGGGACAGAAGGAAAACGTAGATTCTGTGGAGCGCATTCTACAACAACTGTTAGAACTGTCCATGCGTGGAAACCAAATTGAAGAACAGAATGTGAATTATGCCATGACTCTAGAACAGGAAAAACAAGAGGAACTTTTAACCAGTATAGATAAAGATTGCATTTGTCATAGTGTTTCCGGCAAGCCCATTAAGCCAAAAACCTTAGGACAAAAGAAGTATGTAGATGCCATTAAGGATAATATGGTGGTGTTTGGCCTTGGACCTGCAGGAACAGGTAAGACCTACCTTGCTATGGCAATGGCCATTACAGCCTTTAAAAATGAGGAAGTATCCCGTATTATTCTTACGAGACCTGCTATAGAAGCCGGAGAAAAGCTTGGTTTTTTACCGGGAGACTTACAAAGTAAGGTGGATCCTTATCTTCGACCTTTATATGATGCATTGTATGACATTATGGGGGCTGAGACCTTTCAGAAAAATATGGAAAAAGGATTGATTGAAGTCGCTCCTTTGGCCTATATGAGGGGTCGTACTTTGGACAATGCTTATATCATTCTGGATGAAGCTCAGAATACCACGCCTGCACAAATGAAAATGTTCCTGACCAGAATTGGCTTTGGTTCAAAAGTTGTGATCACAGGTGATGCTTCCCAAAAGGATTTGGCTCCTGGTACAAAATCAGGACTGGATGTGGCGCGGACTGTACTGAAAAGTGTGGAAGGAATCGCCTTCTGCGAACTGACCAGTAAGGACGTTGTACGTCATCCTTTGGTACAAAAAATTGTAAAGGCATACGAGACTTATGAAGCAAAACAGCGTAAACGGGGAAAAGAAACAAAACAAAAATAAGGCAATTATGATATGCCATAGCATATTTATCTTTTTGCTGGCAATTGCCAGTACCATTGCCAGAGGCTTGATATTTCATGTGGATACCATAACCATTGCGAGAAACACCATTTCTGTTGGTCTTTTTGCACTGGTAACGGTAATTGCTTTTGCATTCTCTTATGTGAAAGATGTGCTTTTATTTGATAATAAGAAAATGATTCTGCGCTTCTATGTACCAATGGAAATTGGTATTTTAGTAGCAGTAGCGTTTTCTTTGTTGCCGGAGACCACTTGGATGTTTTTACCTATCTTTGTATTACTGTTTTTATTCAGTAATGCTTTGACAGGACTTTCCGGTGGTACCATGCTTTTGATGATTACTCTGTTTTGCAGTGGTATCACATCAGTCAGCGTTTTTTCCATGTATTTTATTCCGGGTGTGTTAGGTATCATGCTGTTTTCTTCCCTGGATGAGGAATGCAAGTATCGAGTTCCTTTGTTTATTTCCGTTATGATGCAGTTTTTGATGCTGTTTTCTAACGACTTATTATTACAAACCCAGAATTTATCCGTTAGCACCTTTATTCTTCCCGGGGTAAATGTGCTTCTTGGTACCATTGTATTGTTTTTACTTTTGCAGGTGTTTTGCAATCAAGTGATTTTGCCACAAAAGAACTTGGTTCAGACCATCAACGATCCAGAGTATCCACTGATGGCGGCTATGCGTGAAAAGTCTAGAAATGACTATTATCATGGGATTCATACAGCCTATCTGGCAGTCCGTATCTGTTCCGATTTAGGCATGGACGTGGATAGTGCAAAGATGGCGGCTTATTATCAAAAAGCAGATTTGATACTGGGAGAATCTGATATCGAAACCATTATGGAAGAACATCGTTTCCCGGATTCTGCCAGAAAGATTATCAGGCAGCTTAGAGAACTGGATCATTCAAATCTAACGAAAGAAACCACTGTTGTTATTTTTTGCGATAGCCTGATTACGACCTTGGAGTATTTCGCAGATAAGAATACGGATCCAACTGCGCAATATGCCCAGATTGTAAATCGCTTAGTAGATAAGAAGATAGAAACCGGTGTTTTGAATCACTCTATGATTTCCGTTATGGAAATGAACACCCTTAGAAAAGAACTTTTGGAAGAAGGATTGTATTATGACTTCATACGTCTCAATCGAAACGGAAGGTAATTTAGGATTTGATTTGGAAGAAGTGACAAATCAGGTTTTGCAGGCTGTGATGGAAGAGGAGGCTTGTCCTTATGATGTTACTGTGAACCTGACTCTTACGGATAATGATGAAATACAGGCTGTGAACGCTTCTTTCCGTCAAATTGATCGTGCAACGGATGTACTATCTTTTCCGAACCTGCATTTTGAAACCCCAGGTGATTTTTCCGAAGCAGAAGATCACGAAGCGGATTGCTTTGACCCGGATACGGGAGAACTTATGCTGGGAGACATTATGATTAGCGAAGATAAAGTTAGAGAACAGGCTGAGGCATATGGCCATTCCTTAAAAAGAGAATTTGCTTTTTTGGTGGCTCACAGTCTTTTTCATCTTTGCGGATATGATCATATGGAAGAAGATGAAGCAAAGGTAATGGAAAGTAAGCAGGAAGCAATTCTACAGAAACTTAAAATCACCAGAGAATGAGGCAAACTATGACTAGACGGAAAAATGCCGGCATAAAAGCTGAATATATTGCAATAGGAACTCCGCTTCTTTTAATGCTGAATTTTTTATTATTGTTAAGAAGCTGTTCCTTAACAGGAATTGGATATATAGGGCTTAGTGCCCTTTTCTTTTGGACGCTATTTTCCCTTACGGTAAGTCCTACCGGGAGTTTCATAGGTTCCAATTTAAAACATGAGATTTCCAGAGGCGCCTATGTTCGTGGGTCTCATTTATTCAGAAGCGGTTGTGGTTTTTCCATGGCCTGGAGTTTGTGCATTGCACTTCTTGGTTTTTTCTTTAGTGATCAGATAGGGTTAGTGTTGTTCCGCTCCCTACATATTTCCTTGATTATTAAGCTTTGTGCAATTCTGTTTTTCTTATATTCGGTTTATTATCTGTACTGCAGATTCATTTATGGCATGGGAATCCCAAAACTTGCCAAGATGCTGCAGTTTTTATGCGTTGTATTGATCTTTTTCGGCTCCTTTATTGGATCAGAGCTTTTTGCGCACTATGGAAAGGTTGCTGCGGACCTTTTGCGAAATGAAGAAGTGATGACGGTATATAAGGCTGCCGGGGCTTTGGTCGGGACAGGTGTTGCAATTCTTCTGTCTTTGCTTGTGGCTATTTTATTTCGTTTTTTATTGCGGGATGACTTCAGTTTACAAAAAAGAAAAGACAATGGCTCTATACCGGGAAGCCTGGTAGAAGATGCCAAAGTGCTTCTTGGTAATTCGCTACCAATGGGATTGCATAAGTCGGCATTGGTGCTTGGCCTTTGTATTAGCAGTTTATTTATATGCAAACAGATGGCACCGGGAGAAAACCTGCGTATGGATATGACTTTGCCGGGAGTTTTGTTTGGAGCTTTGATGCCAAGCGCCTATTTACTGGCTCTCTTATTCCGTATTTTAACTTTGCCTATGGATAAACCTATGAAAATTTCAGCGAAAAATCATGACGTTCGTGTTTTAAAAGCACAGATTCATGGTTTGATTCGAGGATTATTTGCCATAGCGCTACCAATCTCTGTTTTATTTTTTGTAGTAGGCAAAAGCTTTGTGGAATTGCTATCTGGCCAAACGATACCGGAAAACTATGGCAATATGATTTGCTTTGGAGGTTTTCTTATTTTTGGTGTGTCAGCACTTTTGATTTTTGAAAAGATTATGGGACTATGTAATGTTGAGAGCTACTCTTTGTTAGTCGCTTTGGTCGCTTTACTGGTGCAATGTGTATTTTCCGGTATTTTCATTTTGGCTATGGATATGAGTGGTTATGGAGTCGTCCTGGGAGCAATGATTTACTTGGTGATTTATTGCGGCTATTCGATTTTCCATATTTACCGGTATTGCCATATTTCCATGATTTACATGCATTCCGTATTGCTGAATATGACCATAGCTCTGATACCTGGTTTTATCTTGTATGTGTTTTATCATGCAGCTTGCAAAACATGGCTTCCCCTTGCAGCATTTCTTGTTTGTGGTTTGGTTTATGTTTTGTTTTACATAGTACTTGTTTCCATTTTACCGATTTTCCAGGGGGAAGAAGTCAGATATGTTCCATTAGGTAGTGTGCTTAGTAGCCGCTTTGACGTGGTTTCTCTGAGAAGATTCGGAGGTGGCGACGATGCCGATGTATGATGTAATAGTGATTGGCGGTGGCGCTTCCGGACTTATGGCAGCAATACAGGCAGCAAAAGAAGGCGCCAGCGTCAAGGTAATAGATGCATTACCGGAGTATGGAAAGAAGATTACTGTCACCGGAAATGGCAAATGCAATTTAACCAATAAAGAAGCAGGTTTTGTTTCTCATTACCATACCGATGATATTGAGAAATTGAAAGGTATTTTAGAGAAAATCACTCCTGAAGTGCTGATTCGAGAATTCAACGCTTTAGGACTTCTTTGTCGAGAAAAGAATGGGTACTATTACCCGTATCATGAGAACGCTGCCTTAGTAAGAGACTTATTAGGACAGCGTGTCTATGACTTTGGAGGTAAGATTGAGACCGGTAATTTTTGCTGTGGCATCACCTCAGCCTTACCCGGAAGAGATCCGGAATACGATTCGGGCTATCATTATTTTGTAAATGGTGAGACTTGCAGAACTGTTATAGTGGCTACAGGTTCTATGGCTGGTGGTTTGATGCGCATGGACGAAAAGGTGTTTATGCAATTTCTGAATCATCCGACGTCTTTTACCTTTTGGCCCTACAAACCGGCACTCACCAAGTGCTATGTAGCCGATACAGACAAGCCTAGACTGGATGTATTAAAAGGTCTTCGCATGAAGGGCAAGGTATCTCTTATAGTGGACGATGCAGAGGCAGAGCGAGACTATGGAGAAATTCAATTTACCAAAGATGCCTTAAGTGGTATTGTGGTATTCCAAGTGTCCGGCAGTGCGGCACAGGCTTTAGAAGAAAATCAAAAGGTCCAGCTGAAACTGGATTTACTACCCGAGTACTCTTTAGAGGCTTTAGAGACCATGCTTGAAAGTAGACAAAAGTCAGGTTTAACCTATGCAAAATCTCTTTTAGGTGGTATTTTCCCGGAACAGCTATTAAGTCTTTTGTGCAAAGAAGTAGGCGTAGATTTATCTATAAAAAAGCAGCCATTAAGCATAGAAAAAGCCATGGATGTTCTCCGCTTAGCCAAGACGTTTACCTTTGCTATAGCACATACCGGAGACTTAAGTGAGTCTCAGGTTTCCAGAGGTGGTATACCTCTTTCGCATGTTTCGAAGGAACTGCAATACTTTGACGGGGAAAAAGGACAAAAACCTACCGATATTTTTGTATGTGGCGAAGTCCTGAATGTAGATGGGAACTGCGGAGGGTTCAATCTACACTTCGCATTTGCCAGCGGTATCATCGCCGGTAGAAATGCGGCAAGAAGAGCAAAAGAATTATGTTAAAAATCAATCAGGTAAAATGTCAGATTCCTCATGGTGACAGGGAAATGCGGAAGGCGATTTGCAAAAAACTTGGGTGCAAAGACGAGGATATCCTTACGATTCAGATTCTACGTCGCAGCTTAGATGCAAGAAAAAAGCCACAGCTTTTTTTCCTGTACACCCTGATTTGTGAACTGAAGAACGAAAATAAAATACTTGCGAAAAATCAAAAAAACCAGGATGTAGCGCTTTATACCGATGCACCCTATGTTTTCCCGGCACCAAAAGCGCCAAAGCAAAAAGTTGTGGTGATTGGTATGGGGCCGGCTGGTCTTTTCTGCGGGCTGGAACTAGCCAAAGCAGGTTATAAACCTTTGGTTTTGGAAAGAGGCGCAGCGGTAGAGGAACGTCAGGCTGACGTAGATCAATTCTGGAGTAGCGGAAAGCTGAACACGGAGTCCAATATTCAATTTGGTGAAGGTGGTGCCGGTACCTTTTCAGATGGCAAGCTAAATACCTTGGTTAAGGATGTCAGTGGCCGTAATCGTTATGTACTGCAAACTTTTGTGGAGTATGGAGCACCGGAAGAAATTCTCTATGATCATAAGCCACACCTTGGGACAGATTTGCTGCAAGGTATCGTAAAACGTATGCGAGAAGATATCTTACAGCATGGCGGTGAAGTGAGATTTCACGCAAAGGTAACAAAGTTTGGTATTCAAGATGGTAAAATACATTCTGTATTTGTTGGAGATGAGGAGATTCCTGCAGATGCTGTGGTGCTAGCCATTGGACATAGTGCCAGAGACACCTTCCAAGTACTATGTCAGGCTGGCATTTCTATGGAGGCAAAGCCTTTTGCGGTAGGGTATCGCGTCATCCATCCACAGCAGTTTATCAATCAAAGTCAGTATGGTACCTCGGTTGTTAAGGAACTTGGGGCTGCTGCTTATAAGGTGACTGCTAAATCGGAAAGCGGCAGAGGCGTTTATAGCTTCTGTATGTGTCCGGGAGGCTATGTGGTGAATGCTTCCAGTGAGGAGGGACGCCTGGCTGTAAATGGTATGTCCTATCATGGTCGCAATAGCCAGTCAGCCAACTCTGCCATTATCGTAGCGGTGAATCCGGAGGACTTTCAGATTCCGGAAGCGAAAGAGTATCCGGAGGCACTTAAGGGAATTGCGTTTCAGCGGAAGATGGAAGAGGCAGCCTTTGCTGCAGCAAAGGGCAAAATTCCAATTCAAAAATACGGAGATTTTCGGAAAGAAATCGCAAAACATGGTATGATAAAGGAGTTTGATGAAACAAACTCCATGGAAGCTTTTACTCCGGATTTAAAGGGATTATATCAAGAGGCTGATTTATCGCCAGTACTCCCTTTGGAGTTGCAGCAAAGTTTCATCAGCGGAATGGAAGATATCAACAGAAAGATTAAGGGCTTTGCAAGTCGTGAAGTATGGCTTTGCGGTGTAGAAAGCAGAACTTCATCTCCTATACGAATTCCGAGAGAGGAGTCGGGATTTGCCAATATAGAAGGGCTGTATCCTTGTGGAGAAGGTGCAGGCTATGCCGGCGGAATTACTTCTGCCGCCATGGATGGGGTGAAGATAGCACAAATCATAGCGGAGAAAGATGCATGAGTGAAAACAGAAGAGAGTACTTAAAAAACAAAAAACGTATTGTCATTAAGATCGGTTCTTCTTCTTTACAGCACAAAGAAACCGGTGGACTTAATTTTACAAGACTTGATGTGCTTGTAAGAGAAATCGTAAATCTGCGTAACCAGGGAAAAGATGTAGTACTTGTTAGCTCCGGTGCCATTGCAGTTGGAAAGAAAGCGCTTCGCTTTGAACATGACCCCAATGCCAGCGAAGAAAAGACTTTGGCTGAAAAGCAGGCACTTGCTGCTGTAGGACAGGCTAGACTGATGATGGTTTATCAGAAGCTTTTCATGGAATATAATCAGATGGCAGCTCAGATTTTGATGACCAAACATACTGTAGCGAACCCGCTCAATCGTCATAATGCGGAGAACACCTTCCGGGAACTTTTGGAAATGGGGGTTGTTCCAATTGTAAACGAGAATGATACAGTCACCACTGATGAAATTAAAATCGGTGATAACGATACATTATCCGCTATCGTGGCTTCTATGATTGATGCGGATATGTTGATTTTGCTCTCTGATATAGAAGGCCTTTACACGGATGACCCCAGAGTCAATCCGGAGGCCAAATTCATCTCGGAGGTGACCTCTTTAGATGATGAAATCCTTCAAATGGGAAAAGGCTCCACAGGAAGTACGGTTGGTACCGGTGGTATGAATACCAAGCTGATTGCGGCACAGATTGCTTCTAAATCCGGTTGCGATATGGTCATCGCAAGTAGTGAAGATATTAAAGTAATTCATCGTATTATGAAAGGTAAAGAATACGGCACTTTATTCCATGCGAATAAGGAGGCGGACTTTGATTTGCCAAAGTTTATCGAAGAAGTACACCAGGAGAAATAATCATGGATGATATGAATGCTTGTATTAAGCGAATCAATGAACTCTATCATTTATCTCAGGAGAGAGTACTGACTCCTGCAGAAAAAGAGGAGCAGCAGTTTTTACGTAAAAAATACGTAGATGCCATCAAGGGAAACATTCGGAATCAGTTAAATTCCATCACGGTGCAGAATCCTGATGGCAGCAAGTATTCTCTTAAGGAAAAACATGATGAGAAAATGGTGAAGGTGGTGGACTTCCCCAGTAAATCAGCGCTTCGACAAAGTATGCTGAAATTACGTGATACCGCGCTGGCTACAGATCGGGAGAACTGGAGTCATAAAATCAAACAGAATATTACACGGATTCCCGAATATGAAAATGCCAGAGCTATCTTTTTATATTCCAGTATTGGTTCGGAAGTGGATACAGATAAGCTGATTGATTTGGCTTTGGAAGATGGAAAAGAAGTTTATTTACCCAAGGTAGTTTCGGATAGACATATGGAATTCTATCGTATACAGTCTCGTAAAGGCTTGGTGAAAGGTGCTATGGGTATTATGGAACCGGATGGTACAGGGGAGACTTTGTATGAGCCGGAAAAGAATCCGGAAGTGTTAGGAGATGCACTTTTCTTACTACCCGGTATTGCTTTTGATGAGAGCGGAAACCGCATCGGTTACGGAAAAGCTTACTATGATCGCTATCTTAGAAGACTTCGTAAGCTGTTTCGTGATAAATTACCTTGCTATACCATCGGCATTTGCTTCGAGTTACAGAAGAAACCTGTCATTCCTGCAGGGGAAAAGGATCAGAAAGTAGATGCCATCTGTACTGAAGAAAAGATATATGCATGTAACTAAGTCAAAATAGATTCAGGGAGGAGAATGGCTATGACACTTTTAGAGATTTGCCAGAAGGCAAAAGCCAGTAGAGGAGTGCTGGTGACTGCCGAGACGGAACAAAAAAACAAAGCTTTACTTGCCTGTGCTGATGCTTTGGTACAGAATTACGAGGAGATTCTGAAGGCCAATGCAGTAGATATGGAGCATGGCAAAGAAAAAGGTATGCCGGCAGGTCTATTAGATCGATTACTACTGACCAAAGAACGTATTGAAGCTATGGCTTTGGGACTTCGACAAATAGCAGAATTACCGGATCCCATCGGTAGAGTATTAGAAAGCTTTGAACGTCCAAATGGCTTACATATTGAAAAGGTATCTGTACCCATTGGCGTAATCGGTATCATCTATGAAAGCAGACCAAATGTAACAGCAGATGCCTTTGCACTTTGTTTTAAAAGTGGCAATGTAGTGATTTTAAAAGGTGGTAGTGATGCCATCGAATCCAATAAAGCCATTACGGCAGTTTTACAAAAGGGCCTTGTTTCCAGTGGTTTTCCAAAAGACGTGGTGCAGCTCATCGCTGAAACTTCCAGAGAAGTCACCACGGAATTCATGAAACAAAAGGAATATGTGGATTTATTGATTCCGAGAGGTGGTGCAGGCCTGATTCGAAGCGTGGTGGAAAATAGTCAGATACCTGTTATTGAGACCGGAACCGGCAATTGCCATATCTATGTAGATAAGGACGCAGACTTACAGAAAGCTTTGCCGATTCTGGTAAATGCCAAGACTCAGCGTATTGGTGTGTGCAATGCAGCGGAATCGTTAGTGGTACACAAAGATGTGAAGGATGCTTTTTTGCCTATGGCATATGCTGCTTTAAAGGAAAAAAATGTAGAACTTCGCGGAGATGCTGCTGCCAAAGCTATACTTCCGGATATCGTAGATGCCACAGAGGAAGACTACGGCAAGGAATACTTAGATTTGATCCTTTCCGTAAAGACGGTGGACTCTTTAGAAGAAGCCATCAGCCACATCAATCGCTATAATACAGGACATTCCGAGGCAATTATTACGGAAAACCCGGATGCAGCGCAGAAGTTTCAAAAAGAAGTGGATGCAGCCTGTGTGTACGTAAATGCTTCTACCAGATTTACCGATGGGTTTGAGTTTGGTTTCGGTGGAGAAATCGGAATCAGCACCCAAAAAATGCACGCAAGAGGCCCTATGGGGCTTCGAGAACTAACCTCTTATAAATATTGCATCACAGGAAATGGTCAGGTAAGAGGTTAAATAAGAAATAGAAAGTTGTTATTTATGGAATTAAAAGAATTTGATGCATTGGCATCTATCCCTACAAAGGAACCGGAAAGACAGTTTTACTTTATGAGTAAGCTTGCCCATAAGGTAGCAGAATTAGAAAAGGAGAAAGGCAGAAAGCTGACTTGCTATGTACATACTTTTGGCTGTCAGATGAATGCCAGGGATTCAGAAAAACTTCTCGGTATCCTTAAAACAGTAGGGTTTGAAGAAATTGATTATGAAGATGCAGATTTCGTCATCTACAATACCTGTACTGTAAGAGATAACGCAAACCAGCATGTGTATGGCAGACTGGGCGTATTAAATGGCCTTAAGAAAAAGAATCCTGACATGAAAATCGGCCTTTGCGGCTGCATGATGCAGGAAGAAGTGGTAATTGAGAAAATCAAAAAGAGTTATCGCTTTGTAAATCTGATGTTTGGTACCCATAATATCTACAAATTTGCTGAATTATTATGCGATATGTATGATTCAGACCGCATGGTAATCGATATTTGGAAAGATACAGACCAGATTGTAGAGGATTTGCCTACAGAAAGAAAGTATCCATTTAAATCCGGTACCAACATTATGTTTGGATGCAATAACTTCTGTAGTTATTGTATCGTGCCTTATGTAAGAGGTAGAGAACGTTCCAGAGAGCCTAAGGATATCATTCGTGAAATTGAAAGAATGGTACAAGATGGCGTAAAAGAGGTTATGTTGCTTGGTCAAAACGTAAACTCTTATGGAAAAGGGCTTGAGAATCCCATCAGCTTTGCAGAGCTTTTACAAGAAGTCGAGAAAATTGATGGCTTAGAGAGAATTCGATTCATGACACCACATCCAAAGGATTTGTCCGATGACTTGATTGAGGTAATGAAGCATTCGAAGAAAATCTGCCGTCATATTCATCTGCCTATGCAATCCGGTTCCAGTCGTATTTTGAAAGAGATGAATCGTCATTATACTAAAGAATCCTATTTGGATTTGGCCTTGAAAATTCGACGTGAATTACCTGATGTTGCCATTACGACGGATATTATCGTGGGCTTCCCTGGAGAAACCAGAGAAGATGTGGAAGATACCATTGATGTCATTAAAAAAGTAGGCTTTGATAATGCCTTCACCTTTATCTATTCCAAACGAACCGGTACTCCTGCGGCTTCCATGCCGAATCAGGTTCCGGAAGAAGAAGTGAAGGTGAATTTTGATGCAGTGTTAAAGACGGTACAAGAGACTGCCAGAGCAAGAGTAAAACTTCTGGAAGGTCAGATTTTACCTGTGCTTGTAGAAGAAATCAATGAGCACAACCCGGAATTACTGACAGGAAGATTGTCCAATAATATCCTTGTGCATTTTAAGGGAGATACTTCCTTAATCGGAACCATTGTCAATGTATCTCTCGATGAATACGAAGGATTCTATTATATGGGATCATTACAAGAATAGGAAAACTATGTTACAAAACAATTATGTCATGGAGGATATCATCGATAAGGTATCCCCTATGATGCAACATTACATTCAGACAAAAATTGAAAATAAAGACTGCATTTTGTTTTATCGATTAGGCGATTTCTATGAAATGTTTTTCGACGATGCGATTACAGTGTCTAGAGAATTAGAACTCACTTTAACCGGAAAAAGCTGCGGACTAGAGGAAAGAGCCCCCATGTGTGGGGTTCCTTTTCATGCTGTGGATCAATATATCTCCAGACTGGTAGAGAAAGGCTATAAAATCGCCGTCTGTGATCAGGTAGAGGACCCAAAAGAAGCGGTTGGTATGGTAAAACGAGAGATTACCAAAATCGTTACCCCGGGTACCAATATGAATTTGGCTGGGCTGGATGAAGGAAAGCACAATTATCTGATGAGTATTGCCTATCTCACCAACCGAATCGGCATTTCCGTTGCGGATATTTCTACCGGTGATTATTACCTGACAGAAGTAGAAAACCTGGAAAAATTGCAGGATGAAGTCTACAAATATGAACCTTCTGAAGCGATTTGCAATGATGCATTTTTACTGTGTGGATTGGATTTTGATTTGCTTAAATCAAAGCTTCATATGGTTATCAATGCCTTGGATGCGCACTACTTCGATGAAGAAATGTCTAAAAAAGTCCTGCTAAAGCACTTTAAGCTGAATAGTTTAAAAGGACTGGGAGTCGAGGACTTCCCGAATGGTGTTGTTGCAGCAGGTGCACTTTTAAAATATCTATATGATACACAAATGACCAGTCTGGGAAACTTTACCCATCTGTATCCCTACCTGGTCAACACTTATATGCTTTTAGATAGCTCCTCAAGACGCAATTTGGAACTGATTGAGACCATGCGTGATAAAGAAAAACGCGGATCTTTGCTGTGGGTACTGGATAAAACCAGAACAGCCATGGGAGCCAGAACCCTGCGTAGCTATATTGAGCAGCCTTTGATTGTAAAAGAGCAGATTGAAGAACGACTGGATGCAGTGCAGGAACTTTGCAAATTGTCTATGAGCAGAGATGAAATCCGAGAGTACTTCAATCCGGTATACGATTTTGAAAGACTTCTTGGAAAAGTCACTTTTGGATCTGTAAATCCAAAGGATATGCTGGCTCTTAAGAATTCTTTTGAAATGATGGCGCCTATCAAAACCGTTTTGCAGGAGTTTGAAAGTCCACTCCTGTGTAAGATTGCAGACCAAATCGATCCATTGCAGGACCTGTATCAATTATTAGAGGATTCGATTTTAGAGGATGCTCCTTTGACCATTCGAGAAGGCGGCATTATCAAGGATGGATTCCAAAAGGATATTGATATGCTTCGCAAAGCGAAGATTGAAGGCAAAAACTGGCTTTCCAATTTAGAAGAAGAAGATAGAGAACGTACCGGTATAAAGAACCTACGTATCAAATATAATAAGGTTTTCGGCTACTATTTCGAAGTGACAAATTCCTATAAGGATATGGTGCCGGAAGACTATATTCGCAAACAGACTTTGACCGGTTCCGAGCGTTACACCACGCCAAAACTCAAGGAACTGGAAGATACGATATTAAATGCGGAAGATAAGCTTTCTACCTTGGAATACGACGTATTTTGCAAGATCAGAGAGCACATTGAAGAACAAATCCTCCGTATTCAAGATACTGCAAAAGCTATCGCAGAACTGGATGCACTGGCAAGTCTTTCTTTAGTTGCTGAGCGAAATCACTATGTTAGACCAAAACTCAATGAAAAAGGTGTTATCGATATAAAAGAAGGCAGACATCCGGTAATCGAAAAGATGATGGATGCTGATCTGTTTGTGAGCAATGATACCTATTTGGATAATGCCAATCACCAAGTCAGCATCATTACAGGACCTAATATGGCCGGTAAGTCTACCTATATGCGTCAGACAGCTTTGATTGTATTGATGGCACAGATTGGTTCCTTTGTCCCTGCTAGCTTTGCAAACATCGGTATCGTGGATCGCATCTTTACAAGAGTTGGTGCTTCCGATGATTTAGCCAGTGGCCAAAGTACCTTTATGGTAGAAATGAATGAAGTGGCTAATATTCTTCGAAATGCGACTCCAAAGTCCTTGCTCATATTAGATGAAATTGGTCGAGGAACTTCTACCTTTGATGGACTTTCCATTGCTTGGGCTGTAGTAGAGCATATTAGCAATCGTAAACTACTGGGTGCAAAGACTTTATTTGCTACCCATTATCATGAACTTACCGAATTAGAAGGTAAGATGAATAACGTCCATAACTATTGCATCGCAGTGAAAGAAAAAGGCGATGATATCGTCTTTCTTCGCAAAATCGTGAAGGGCGGCGCTGATAAGAGTTACGGTATTCAGGTGGCGAAACTTGCCGGTGTTCCGGATTTGGTTATCGATAGAGCGAAAGAAATCGTAGATCAATTGATGGATAATGATATCACGGAAAAAGTTCAGAGTATCGCCATTGATCAAAAAAACGAGCATAAAAAGCCAAAGCAGTATGAGGAGATTGAAATTCAGCAGATGTCTTTCTTTGATACGGTAAAAGACGAAGATGTAATCAAAGAATTAGAGGAAGTTGACCTAACGAATATGACTCCACTGGATGCTATGAACACGCTGTATCGCTTACAAAACAAGCTTAAAAATAGATGGAAGAGTTCCTGACTTTTCCAAATGCATAAAAACAAGGAGGTAGTATGGCTGAAATTCATGTCTTAGATCATGAAACCGTAGATCAAATTGCTGCGGGTGAAGTGGTAGAAAGACCCTTAAGTGTAGTAAAAGAACTTGTAGAGAATTCTATAGATGCAGGTTCTACTGCCATTTCTGTGGAAATCAAAGAAGGTGGCATTTCTATGATTCGTGTAACAGATAATGGTTGTGGAATTGAAAGTTCTGAGATAAGAAAGGCTTTTTTACGCCATGCCACCTCAAAAATAGAGTCTGCTTCAGATTTAAACCATCTTCATTCTTTAGGGTTTAGAGGTGAGGCGCTTAGCTCCATCGCAGCGGTATCGCAAGTAGAACTGACTACAAAAACTGCAGAAGAAATGATGGGCTCTCATGTCATGATGGAAGGCCCTACAGAGACTACTTTTGAAGAAGTAGGAGCTCCTAAGGGTACCACCATTATCGTGCGTAATTTGTTTTTTAATACACCTGTTAGAAAGAAGTTTTTAAAGTCTCCATCCACGGAAGGCAGTTATATTGCCGAAACAATGGAGCATCTAGCCCTTTCCCATCCGGATATAGCGTTTCAGTTTAGCCAGAATGGCAATTTAAAATTCTCCACTGCCGGAAATGGGAATTTAAAAGAAATCATTTATCGTATTTATGGCAAAGAAGTCAGTGACCAGTTGATTGGTTTTTCCAGAGAAAGAGATGGCATCTCCGTATATGGTTTCCTTGGAAAACCTTCTTGCAATCGTTCGAATCGCAATACCGAAATCTCTTTCTTAAATAGACGATATATTCGCAGCAACATGATTGCAAAGGCTATTGAAGAAGGGTATCATTTGTATTTGATGCAGCACAAGTATCCCTTTGTAGTACTGATGTTAGACATTGATCCGGAAAAGGTAGATGTGAATGTGCATCCTACTAAGATGGACGTTCGTTTTGAAAATCCTGCTGTTTTGTATGATTTTCTTAGCACATCCATCGCTTCTTGTCTGAAGGTAGAGGAAATGATTCCGCCGGTGATTCTGGAACAGGAAAGCAGGACGGTAGATGGACGTAGAATCGAACCATTTATGCAGCATAGCTTGGAAAATGCTGCCACTTCCATGACTTCTGAGACCAAGAGCTTTCAAATGGGTATGGAAACCCTGTTTGATGACGACGAGGAGGAAAATGTTCCTGTTGCATCTGCTGATGAAGAATCAAAGACTGGTGTAGTAGAAGATAAGGCTGAATTTGTAGAACTGAAAAATACGGTACACGAATCTGCTATTTATGGAAATGTGCCTGAACGTAATGTTGTAAAGCAAGAGATTACAAAAGAAAAAGCAGTTCAACTAGAATTATTCGAGCCAAAGGTGCTTTCGGAAACTGCAAGAGAAAAATATCAGATTCTAGGTCAGATTTTCGAAACCTATTGGCTGATTGTATATGAGGATAAGCTATTTATGTTGGACCAGCATGCGGCCCATGAAAAAGTGAAATTTGAGAAGTTTATGAAAGCTTACAAACAGGGAGAACTTGTTACACAAAACATCTATCCTCCTGTTGTAGTATCCCTATCCGGCAGAGAACAGGAAGTATATCGAAAATATAAGGACAACTTTACAAATCTGGGATTTGAAACAGAAAGCTTTGGCGGTAACGAAATAAAGATTTTTACTGCGCCTACAGATTTGTATGGTAATTCTTTGCGAGACTTATTCCTTGAAGTACTGGATGACCTGGATAATACAGGCGTTTCTCGTGCAATCAGTATCGAACATCGTATTGCCACCATGAGCTGTAAAGCAGCCGTAAAAGGAAATAATAAGATGACCTTCCCGGAAGTGGAAGCACTTTTAGATGAGATGCTTGCATGCGAGAATCCTTATTTTTGCCCCCATGGGAGACCTACTTTGATTTCCTTTAGCAAAGCTGAGATTGAAAAGAGATTTCATAGAATTGTATAAGTATGAATCAAACGGAATATAAAGCATATTTAAAAGAAAAGAAACCTTTGATTATCATTGCGGGTCCCACCGCAGTTGGAAAAACAAAGGCTTCCATAGGACTTGCGAAAAAGGCTGGCGGAGAGATTATCTCCGCTGATTCTATGCAGGTGTATAAAGGCATGGATATTGGTTCCGCCAAAGTCACAAAAGAGGAAATGGATGGGGTAACGCACCACCTGGTGGATATTCTGTCACCTTTTGATGAATTTCATGTTGCGAAGTTTCAGGAATTGGCCAAGGCCGCCATCGAAGAAATCTATGAGCATGGACATATTCCTATTTTGGTAGGTGGAACAGGGTTTTATATCCAAGCACTCTTGTATGATGTGGATTTTACCGAAGAAGTGGACCATAGCTATCGAGATGAGTTAGCAGCACTTGCTGCTGATAAGGGACCTGAGTTCTTACATGATATGTTACAAAAGGTGGACCCTAAGTCAGCGGATATTATTCATGCCAATAATGTAAAGCGTGTGATAAGGGCTCTAGAGTATTATCACTTACATCAAAGACCTTTATCCGAACATAACGCGGAAGAATGGGAGAAAGAATCCCCCTATACTTTCTGGTATTTTGTATTTACCATGGACCGTGCCAAACTCTATGATAGAATCGAGCAGCGGGTTGATATCATGCTGCAAGATGGGCTGGAAGAAGAAGTTAAGGCTTTAAAAGAGCTTGGAGTAAAAAGAGACATGGTATCCATGCAGGGAATCGGCTATAAAGAGATGCTTTCCTATTTGGATGGGGAACTGTCTTATGACCAAATGGTAGCGGATATTAAGGAGAATACCAGACATTTTGCAAAACGGCAGCTTACTTGGTTTCGACGTGAGAAAGAAGTTATCTGGGTAGATAAGGATAATTATGCTTCAGAGGAAGCAGTGATTGTAGATTTGATTGCCCAGATAAAAAAGAAAACTCCCGGTCTTTTACCGTGAGAAATAGATAGGAATGAGAAGTTATGAATTTAAAAAAACAATATGAGAATTTAGGTGTGGCTCCGGAAATCTATGCCTATGGTGAAAAAATATGGAAATCCCTGAAAGAGAGATTCGACAAAATCGATGAGATTTCAGAATATAATCAGCTAAAAGTGCTGCAGGCATTCCAGAAGAATCATGTGTCTGAAGCTTGTCTTTTGGGAACTACCGGTTATGGTTATAACGATCTTGGTAGAGATACCTTAGAGCAGGTATATGCAGATATTTTCCATACAGAGGATGTACTGGTTAGACCACAGATTACATGTGGCACTCATGCGCTAGCTCTTGCACTTATGAGCAATCTTAGACCGGGAGACACCTTACTTGCTCCCGCAGGAAAGCCATACGATACATTGGATGGTGTAATCGGTATCAGACCTTGCAAGGGTTCTTTAGCAGAGTATGGTATCTCCTATGATCAGGTGGATTTATTGCCGGATGGTACCTTTGATTACGAGGCTATTAAAAAAGCCATCAAACCGGAAACCAAAATGGTAGAAATCCAAAGATCCAAGGGATACGCTACAAGACCTACCTTTTCTGTAGAACAGATTGGCGAATTGATTTCTTTTATCAAAGGCATTCGAAGCGATATTATTTGCATGGTAGATAACTGCTACGGCGAATTCATTGAGGTAATAGAGCCCTCTGATGTTGGGGCTGACTTGGTGGTTGGTTCTCTGATTAAGAATCCGGGTGGCGGTCTTGCTCCTATTGGTGGATATCTGGCCGGTCGTGCGGATTTAATAGAGAATGCAGCATTTCGCTTGACAGCACCGGGTCTGGGAAAAGAGGTTGGTGCGTCTTTACATGCTTTGAAAGATTTTTACCAGGGGCTGTTTTTGGCTCCAAGTGTAAGTAGTAGCGCTTTGAAGACAGCTATTTTCGCCGCAAAGCTTTATGAGAACTTAGGGTTTGAGGTGTTCCCGAAGGCGGACCAGGAAAGATATGATATTATTCAATCTATTATTTTCCACGAAGATAAGCCACTTATCGCCTTTTGCAAGGGTGCTCAGTTTGCAGCTCCTGTAGACAGTTTCGTTACACCGGAGCCCTGGGACATGCCGGGATATGATGATCAGGTTATTATGGCTGCCGGCGCTTTTATTTCCGGTTCTTCCATTGAGCTTTCTGCAGATGGACCTTTGCGTGAGCCTTACTCTGTATATTTTCAGGGGGGTATTACCTGGCAGCATGGTAAATTCGGTATGATGAAGACTTTACAGGCCATGGTGGATGATGGTATTTTAGACCTTTCTCGTTTTGAAAGATAGCCTTATCTGTGATATGATTAGGAGTGCATATAATTCCCCCGGAAAGTAAAAGGAGTTTTATGCAACCATATGAAAAATTTAAAAAATTAGGTCCGGAATCCCTGTCAGATGCTGAACTTTTAGCTATTTTGCTTCGCACCGGTACAAAGGATTTGGATGCAGTTGAGATTGGAGAAAAGATTTTAAATATTTTTCCGGAATACGGATTATCTTCTCTGCATAAGCTGTATCTACAGGATTTAATGAAAATCCCCGGAATTGGGGAAGTCAAGGCAGTACGTCTCAAGTGTGTGATGGAAATTGCAAAACGAATCGCTTCTTTTCAGAGAAAGGATAAGATTTCCTTTTCCAAACCACAGACGGTGGCAGAGTACTACATGGAAGAAATGCGGCATCTTACCAGAGAAGTTGTGCTTCTCATTCTATTAGATGCAAAGCTACACAGAATCGAAGATAAAGTGATTTCCGTGGGTACTATAAATCAGTCCATATTATCTCCCAGAGATGTGTTTTCCATGGCGCTACGTCTGGATGCATGTCATGTTATGCTTTTGCATAATCATCCCAGTGGAGATGCGACCCCCTCCAAGGAGGATATGGAAATTACCACACGTATTGCAAATCTTGGCAAAGAGCTTGGTATTCCGCTGGTGGATCACATCATCATAGGGGATAAAAATTATACAAGCTTTAAAGAATTGAGTCTAATATGATTAAGAGAAAGTGGGGTTTTTCCTAACGTGACAAACAATACTTTTGGTATCGATTTAGGTACCAACAACATCAAAATCTATAGCAAAAACGAAGATAAGATTACGGTTTCTAAAAATATGATCGCAATCGAAAATAAGAAAAATCTCTTTGCCTATGGAGATTCTGCTTATGAAATGTATGAGAAAGCACCCGGAAATATTCACATTTCTTTCCCGCTTTCCCATGGTGTTATCGCAGATATCCAGAATATGGAAACTTTAGTAAAGTATTTCCTGAATGATATTTCCAAGAATAATGTAAAGCAGAGTGACTACTATGTAGCAGTTCCTTGGGATATTACAGAAGTTGAAAAGAGAGCTTTCTATGAGCTTTTACAGGAAGCAGACTTAAAGAGCAAACGTATCTATGGTGTATGGAAAGCCGTAGCAGATGGTCTGGGCCTGGATATTGATGTAAAGAATTCCCAGGGTGTTTTGGTTGTAAACGTTGGATATGACACCACTGAGATTTCCATCCTTTCTCTGGGCGGTATTGTACTGAGCAAATTAATCAAAGTAGGCGGTTCTAAATTTGATGATGCCATTCGTGGTGCAGTTCGTAAAGAATTTGGCCTTATGATTGGTGCAAAAACCGCAGAGCAGGTGAAGATTAACCTTGGTAAGTTAGAAGCTGACAAGGAAGATGCCCGTGTATTTGGTAGAGATATCGTTACCGGTTTACCTGTAGAGAGATTAATCCCCACCAAGATTGTGGATCGTTCCTTAGAAGAGCACTTTAATACTATCATTGATAATGTAAAAGTTATTCTAGAGAGAACTCCTCCGGAATTATCTGCAGATATTTACCGCAATGGTTTATACCTTACCGGTGGCGCCAGCTCCGTAAATCATTTTGCAGAGCTTCTCAGCGTAGGTACAGGCCTTAAAGTAAATGTGGCTTCCGAACCTATCAATAGTGTGGCTCTTGGCCTTGAAAAGATTATGAAAGACGATAACTATAAATCCGTTGCCAATGCATTTGAAGGAATGGTGAAATGAGTCCAATCGTAAAAAGAAAAGGAGAGAAATTTACTCTACCGAGTAAATATCTCCTTTTAATTTTATCTATCCTATGTGCACTTATGATGTTTGTTACATTTACAACCACGTTTTTAAGTGGGTTCTTGTCTAATGTGGCAGGCTTTATGATTGTGCCTTTCCAATCCGGTATCTCTAAAGTCGGTAGTTATATTGATGCTAGGGTGAAACAATTCTCTGAAATTCAGAGATTGCTGGATGAGAATGAGAGATTACGAGCACAGGTAGATGCACTTACAACTGAAAATACGAATTTGCAGCAAGACCGTTTTGAACTAGTGAATTTGCGTTCTTTATTTGAACTAGATGAGACCTATGAGGATTATGATACCATAGGCGCTCGTATTATTTCTAAGGATGCAGGTAATTATTATCATACCTTTGTTATCAATAAAGGTACGGATGATGGTATCCAGATTGATATGAACGTCATTGCCGGATCTGGTCTTGTGGGACGTGTCATTTCCGCAGGTCACAATTGGGCTAAGGTATCTACCATTATCAATGATAATCACAATGTAAGCGGTATGGTTTTATCCACAGCAGATAATTTGATTGTATCAGGAGATTTATCTACCTATGCAGATGGCCTGATTTCATTTTCAAAATTGGTAGATACTGAGAATAAAGTCGTTGTAGGAGATAAAATCGTAACCTCCAATATTAGTGATAAGTACCTGCCCGGTATCTTGGTGGGTTATATTTCTACAATCAATACAGATTCCAATAATCTGACAAAGTCAGGCATGATGACACCTGCAGTTGATTTTTCCAGACTAGACGAAGTGCTGGTTATCACGGAACTGAAGCAAACCGTGAAAGAGGATTCCTAGTGCGTAGAGTTATATATGCTTTTTTATTGATTTTCATAAGCTTTTTATTACAAACCACTGTTTTTCGCGCGTTAAACTTTGGCGGTATATCACCGAATCTCATGATTATCGTGACTGCGGCCATTGGGTTTATGCGTAATGAAAAGAGTGGCCTTTTGGTTGGCTTTTTTTCCGGCCTCCTCATCGATATTTTCTATGGGGATATTATTGGCTTTTATGCTTTGGTATTTATGCTAACCGGTTATTTAAATGGCATTTTTAGTCGTATTTTCTATCCTCAGGATATGAAGCTTCCGTTGTCTCTTATTGCATTAAGCGATTTGACATACGGGGGATTATGCTACATCTTTTTGTATCTATTAAACGGTAAATTTATCTTTGGATATTTTGTAATGCATGTGATGATTCCGGAGATGGTATATACGGTTTTGATTAGCATTTTATTTTATCCTTTGATTTTGATGCTATATCATCATTTGGATGAACTTGATAGGAGAGCAAATAACGTTGTTTGACGGATTGAAAGACAAATTTGTAAATCTCATAATGTCCCGTGAATTCGTTATGATTCTTTTGCTTTTTTTATGCGGTGGAACTTTGATTTACCGTGTTTTTGATTTGCAGATTGTAAATGGTGAGCAGTACTTAGAGAACTTTCGTATGACGATTCAAAAGGAACGTTCCATTCCTGCAACCCGCGGTAATATTTACGATCGTAATGGAAAGCTTTTAGCCTATAATAAACTGGCTTATTCCGTTACCATTGAAGATGTATTTGAATCTACCGGTAAAAAGAAAAACAAAGAGTTAAATGAAACTATTTACAAGACCATTCAGCTCATTGAAGAAAGTGGAGATCAGGCAGTAAGTGATTTCTCTATTGTACTGGATCAAAACGGAAACTATAAATATAACGTTAGTGATACAGCACTTCTTCGTTTTATTGCAGATGTTTATGGTGAAGCCTACATCGATAAACTGACGGTTCGTGAAAAAACAAGTACGGCGGATACGATTATTGAGTATCTTTGTTCCCAGAAGAAGTTTGGTATTGGTACATATAAGGAATTAGACGATGGAAGTCTTGATTTCACGCCGATGGAAGGCTATTCCAAGGCTGATATCCTAAAGATTATTACAGTAAGATATGATATGGCAGCCAATGGATATCAGAAATATATCGCAACTACAATCGCTACGGATATTAATGAAAAGACAGTAGCCGTGGTTTCGGAGAATGCTTCTAATCTGAAGGGCGTTGAAATTGCAGAAGATACAATCCGCAAATATAACGATAGTGTTTTCTTTAGTCAGATTATCGGATATACCGGTAAGATTTCTCCGGAGAAACTAGAGGCCTATAAACAGAAAGATTCTACCTATGCCGCCAATGATCAAGTAGGTCTTGCCGGCATTGAAGCCGCAATGGAAGATGAATTACGCGGCACAAAGGGCTCAGAGACTCTTGTAGTAGATAATACAGGTAAAGAAATTCAATCCTTACGATATATTGAATCAGTTGCCGGTAATGATGTTTATCTTACCCTTGATCATGATACTCAGATTGCTGCTTATAATATTTTGGAGCAGAAAATTGCCGGTATCGTGTTATCTAAGATTCAGAACACGAAGGATTATATTCCTACTGCAAACTCCGGTAGTTCGGATATCAAGATTCCAATCTACGATGTTTATAATGCCATGATTGAAAACAATATCATTGACATTACGCATTTTGATGAACCCGATGCAGAAGTTACAGAAAAGAATGTTTATGAAGCATTTCAGTCTCGCAAAGTAAATGTATTAAATAGCATTCGGGAAGAAATGAAAGTCAATAAAACTGCCTATAAACTTCTTCCTACAGAGTATCAGGCCTATGATCTTTTCATATTATCCTTATTGGAAGATCGAGGCGTTTATCTGGCTGACTCTGTTGATGTGAAGGATGAAGTCTATTTGCAGTGGAAAAATGAGGAAAGCATTTCTTTGACCGATTATGTAAAGCACTGCATTGCGAAAGACTGGATTGACGTTACAAAGTTGGAACTGGATATCAAGTATGCGGATTCCGACGAGATTTTCGATAAAATCGTAGAGTATGTCGTAACAGAGCTTGGAAATAACACAGAATTTGATAAAAAAGTCTACAAATACATGATTAAGAGTGATTTGGTGACAGGACGTCAGATCTGTGAAATCCTTTGCGAACAAAATATTTTACATGTAACAGATGATGTGGAGAGTAAACTTCGGAATGGTCAGCTTTCCGCATACCAGTTCATGATAGATCGTATTCGTAACCTGGAGATTACACCGGCCATGCTGGCATTAGAGCCATGTACAGGATCCATGGTGGTTACCTCTGTAGAAAACGGCGATGTGATAGCCTGCGTATCTTATCCTAGTTACGATAATAACCGTATGGCCAATTCCACAGATGCCAAATACTTTGCTTCTTTAATGAGTGATGGCTCTCGACCTATGTATAACTATGCAACCCAGGAGCGTACAGCGCCGGGTTCCACCTTTAAAATGGTGAGCTCTACTGCTGGTCTAATGGAAGGCGTCATTGGCACAAATGATCATATTGTTTGTACCGGTGTGTTTGATAAGATTACGCCGCCACCTACATGCTGGATTTATCCAAATGGTACCCATGGCGCTTTAAATGTTACAGGCGCGATTCGAAATTCCTGTAATAACTTCTTTTACGAAGTGGGTTATAGACTTGGTACAGAAAGTACCGGAATTTATAACAGCGATTATGGTATCGAACGGTTAGCGCAATATGCTGATTTATATGGTCTTTCCGAAACCAGTGGTGTGGAAATCGAAGAGAGCTCTCCGCAGGTATCTACGAAGGATGCAGTACGTTCTGCTATTGGCCAGGGTACCCATAACTATACTACCGTTGGCCTTGCCAGATACGTCACCACTGTGGCTAGTAAGGGCGTTTGTTATAACCTTACCATGGTGGACAAGGTAACAGATCATAGCGGAAACCTGCTTTATGATAATCAAGCAGAAATCCGTAACCAGATTGTAATGCCCTCTAATTACTGGAATGCCATTCATGAAGGTATGAGACAAGTAGTAGAGGCAAAGAGCTATTTTGATAATATGCGTGTTTTGGTTGCCGGTAAGACAGGTACTGCACAGCAGTCCAAGTCTCATCCAAACCACTCCTTATTTGTTAGTTTTGCACCGTATTCCGAACCTGAAATCGCGTGTGCAGTGCGTATTGCAAACGGATATTCATCTGATTATGCTGCTCAGGCTGCAAAGGATTTTTACGCCTATTATTATAAAATGGATGATGAAGAAAATATTTTAACCGGTCAGGCAACTACCAGCGCAACGGCAGTTTCTAACGGGGATTAAGGATGATAAATATGGATCAACTTGTTACAATTAAAAGTTATCCTAAGGGACTTACCTTAGTTATAAAAGAAGATGCAGATATTCTTGATGTCTATCAGGAAATTACGGAGAAATTTTTTGAATCCAAAAGCTTTTTTGGAAAGATGAAAGTGGCACTTGCTTTTGAAGGAAAGAATCTTACAGATGAAGAGGTTGGCCAGATTGTAGATATTGTTCGTACCAGATCTGATTTGCAGGTGGTTTGCACGGTTGGAAGAGATCTATCTATTAAAAATGCTTTTGAAAAAGCCCTTTCTGAGCCGGAACAAGAGGAAGAAAAACCGGATTTATTGACCCTGGTAGAGGATTCTGAAGATGCTCTTGTGATTGCCAGAAGCCTAAAAGAAATGGAAGAAATAGATTCTGACAGAACTGTGGTGGTATATGGGGATGTTCCGCATACTGCAAGCATTTATTCTGACAAAGATATCATTATTCTTGGCAAAGCAGGTGGCAATGTTTGTGCAGGACTGGATGATTTACCTCACTTTATTTATGCGAAAGAGTTTGCTTGCAGCAAAATAAAAATCGGGGATTTGACCTTATATGATCAGAAATCCGGAAGTGGTTTGTTCGGGAAAAAAGGTCCTATGGTAGCTAAACTGTCCGACCATGGTATTGAGATTAAACCTTATTAGAATTTGAGGCGAAACAGTTGAAGAAATTAACTCCCAGATATGTTCTGGAAAACTATAATTTTACATTGCTTGTATTTGTAGTTCTGACTATGATTGTAGGCATATTTGCGGTTGGAATCGCAAAGGAGAACTTACAAAGTAGACAAATCATTGGCGTTGTTTGTGCAACGATTTTGATGATTGTAGTTAGTTTTATCGATTATCATTTGTTCACGAAGTTTTACTGGATTATCTATATTGTGAATTTTATTTTGCTGGCACTTGTGCTTTCCGGACTTGGTGATGATGCAGGTGGAGCCCAGCGTTGGCTTGATATTGGTATCCGTTTTCAGCCCTCTGAACTGGCGAAAATTTTATTGATTTTCTTCTTTTCACAGTTTATCATGGTTAATAGAGAACGGCTAAATTCTTTTAAGATAATCATTGCCAGTGTCATCCTGATAGGAGGACCGCTTTTACTTGTCTTAATGCAGCCGGACCTTTCTACCAGTATTATCATCACGATTTTATTTGCCACCATGTTATTTGTGGGTGGTTTATCCATTAAAATCGTTCTTGGTTTTCTAGCAGTTTTTATACCGACTGCGGTGATTCTATTTTCTATCGTGATACAGCCGGATCAAACACTTATTAAGTCCTATCAGCAGATGCGTATTTTGGCATGGTTACATCCTGAAGAATACGCAGATAAGGAAGCGTTCCAGCAGATAAACTCTAAAATTGCGATAGGGTCCGGTCAATTGTTGGGAAAAGGAATCGCGGGAACGGAGATTCAGTCTATTCAAAATGGTAGCTTTATCTCTCAACCTCAGACCGACTTTATTTTTGCTGTAATAGGAGAGCAGTGGGGATTTATCGGTGCTTGTGCGGTTATTATTTTACTTGGTATTGTAAGTCTGCAGTGCTATATCACTGCCAGAAAGACCAAAGACCTTTCCGGTCGTATTATAGCTGCAGCTGTAGGAAGCATGATTTGCTTCCAGAGTTTTGTAAATATTAGCGTTACAACAGGGTTATTACCCAATACAGGCTTGCCACTGCCGTTTATCAGTTATGGACTTACGAGTTTGTTTAGTGTGGCGCTTTCTATAGGTGTTGTTTTAAATGTACACCTACAGTCCGGCAGGGCCAGCTCTTCGGGCGAACTTAGATTTGATATAGAATAAGGGAGTTTTACTATGAATATTGCACTTATTGCTCATGATGGAAAGAAAAAGCTTATGCAGAACTTCTGTATCGCTTATAGAGGCATTTTGAGTAAAAATGAATTATATGCTACAGGTACAACAGGTCGTCTGATTGAAGAGGTGACCAATTTAAACATCCATAAGTACCTTGCGGGACATTTGGGTGGTGAACAACAAATTGGTGCCCAGATTGAGCATAACCAGATTGATCTTGTGATTTTCCTAAGAGATCCGATGAATAATAATAGTTCTCATAGCATTGATACCACAAATATCTTTACATTATGTGATATTCACAATATCCCATTAGCTACTAATCTGGCTTCTGCTGAATTATTGATTAAATCCCTGGATAGAGGAGATCTTGAGTGGCGTGAAATGTACAAATAACATTCCATCCAAAAGAATACAAAAGCATGGATTTGCTAGAAGAGTACTTAGTATTCTTCTAGCAATTTCTTTAGGTTGTTTGACAGGTTGTGGAAATGAGTCCGTACAGCTTCCATACGAAGCAAACGCTGCATTCATGGCTTCCCAGGCGGATACCGCAGATGGCTTTGCAAAGAACCTTAGTATTGTCAATGATAATGTGGGCACTGCAGCATTACCCTTAGAGGGAATTACAACCGGCGCACTGATTTGTATCAATGACAATTCTGTTTTGTATGCAAAAGATGTTCATAAGTCCATGTATCCTGCTAGTTTGACGAAAGTATTAACAGCCCTTGTAGCGTTGAAGTATGGTAAACAGGACGATGTGTTGACCGCCTCAGAAAACGTTACAAAGCTTGAATCCGGGGCGCAGCGTATTAATCTAAAACCCGGTGATTCCATGACTTTGGACCAGGCCCTTCGTATTTTGCTTATGTATTCTGCAAATGATGTAGCTATTATGATTGCAGAACACTATGGTGGATCCGTGGAAGGTTTTGCTGAGCTTATGAATGAAGAGGCGAAATCACTAGGTGCTACGGATAGTAATTACGTAAACGCCAATGGTTTAAATGATGCAGAACACTTTGTTTCTACGTATGATTTGTATTTGATTTTCCAGGAAGCATGCAAATATAACTTATTCCGTGAAATTATTTCTATGCCGAATTACTCCACGGTATATCAAGATAAGGATGGAAAAGAGATTTCCTTCGAAAAACAGACCACTAATCCATATTTAAATGGCAATGCTACAGCACCCAACAATGTCACTGTACTGGGCGGAAAAACAGGAACTACAGCGGCTGCAGGCCATTGCCTTATCTTATTGTGTAATGATACCGCAGGAAAAGAATATATAGCCATTATTTTACAGGCTGAATCAGGAGATTTGCTAAAGTCTGGAATGACTGACATGTTGGGCCTTATCCAGTAAATTGATATTCAATTAACGATGTTTGATGTTAATTTTATGTCAATTCTATTGTGTTTTATTTATGAATACTCTATAATGAAATCAAGCAGAAATGCACTCATTTATGGGTATTGAAAAACACAAAACAGGAGGGTTACGTCATGGTTCAATTCATTGTAGGTGAAAAAGGAAAAGGAAAAACAAAAGAGCTTTTAGGAAGGGTAAATTCCGAAATCAAGAAGGTTTCCGGTAATGTTTGTTATCTGGATAAAAGCACAAAGCACATGTTTGAACTGAACAACAAAGTTAGATTAATAGATGTTTCTGAGTATCTGATTAACTCATCTGATGAGTTTCTAGGTTTTATTTCCGGTATCATTTCACAAGACCATGATTTAGAACAAATGTATTTAGATAGTTTCCTTAAGATTTCCTGTTTAGAAGATAAAGATATTACGCCGGCGATTGAAAAGTTGGATGATATCAGTAATAAATATAACGTTGATTTTACCCTTAGCGTTTCTTGTCCGGAAAGTAAAATTCCAGATTCCCTGAAATCCAAGATTGTGGTATCCTTATAGGGAGGAATCTTTCTTAATTATGAATTCTTTGAAAGCCTCGGTATATGCCGAGGCTTTTTTATGAGATATTTGTGTAATAGGATTTACCATAGTATATGAACGAACAAACAGATAAAATAACCAAATACAAAAAGCCCCATCAGATTAATATCGGTATGATTATCTTTGGTGCTTTATTTGTCTATATTGTGATTTGTCTCATCCTGTATTTTAATACCAAACATCTACGCGGATATGAGGTAAAGACAGGATCTTTGTCGGAAGACAATATCTATCGCGGGATAGCCCTTAGAGAGGAACATGTGGTAAATGCCACTGCAGCAGGGTATATTTATTATTTCGTTCCGGAAGGAACCCATGTTAGTACAAGAGATGTTGTATATGCGCTAGACTCTGCAGGTAATCTTTCTGACGCTGTCACATACAATACTTCCACAGCTACCTTATCCAATCAGGACTTGAATGACTTAAAGGGAAAGCTTACTACCTATCAAAGTTATTTTGGGCCCCATGATTTTCAAACGGTTTACGACTTAAAAAAAGTTTTAAATAGTGAGATTGTGAATCTTTCCAATAAACAGGTATTAAATTCCCTGGAATCCATGGATTCTTTGTCTTCCGGTGTTACAAAATATGCAGCAGGGGCATCCGGTGATGTGGCATTTTATATCGATGGATATGAAGATTTAAAGCCTGAAGATATTACCATGGACCACTTTGATGAGACGGCTTATGCGGAAACATCTTATTCCGGGAATTCTCTTGTGGGAAATGGGGATGCAGTCTATAAGATTATTCCCAATGAAGATTGGAGTGTTGTAATCCATACCAGCAATGCCAAAGCACAGGAGTTATCAGAGGAGGGATATGTGCTGGTAAAGTTTATGAAGGACCAGTTCAAAACATACGGCAAAGTGAAAGTATTATCCTCTGATGCAGACAATGATATCTCCTTTGTGCAGCTTACCTTCAGCAATTCTATGGTAGATTACATTTCGGATCGTTTTTTGGATGTAGAACTGATTCTGGAAGAGAAGGAAGGGTTGAAAATCCCTAACTCATCCATCGTAGAAAAGAATTTCTTCTTAATTCCAAAGGAATACATGGTTAAGGGAAAAGGCGGAAAAGATGGCGTAATGCGTCAGACTTTTACAGAAAAAAATGAGCAGACCACAGAGTTTGTCACCACAACGATTTATAGTGAAGACAAGGATAAATACTATGTGGATCAGGATGTATTAAACGCCGGTGATGTGATTTTTCTTCCGGATTCAACAGAAACTTTCACCGTAAGTGAACAGGCTTCCTTGGTGGGGGTTTTTAACATTAATAAAGGGTATGCAGATTTTAGGAAAATCATCATCCTGTATCAAAATGATGATTATGCTATTGTGAAATCTGATACCATGTACGGACTTAATAACTATGACTATATAGCGCTTGATGCGGCGACAGTAAAGGATGATCAGTTTGTCTATGAGTAAGGATTGTAACGTTAAAGAAAACTATTTAAAGGTACTGGGAGAGATTGATAAAGAGAAGACTACCCTTATCGCAGTCAGTAAGACCAAACCGGTATCTATGCTTCAAGAAGCCTATGATGCAGGCTGCAGAGACTTTGGAGAGAATAAAGTCCAGGAGCTCATGGAAAAAATTCCGGCCTTGCCAAAGGATATCCGTTGGCATATGATTGGGCATTTACAAAAAAATAAAGTGAAATACATAGTAGATCAGGTATATCTGATTCATAGTGTAGATTCAGTTGAACTTGCCAAAGAAATTCAAAAGCAAGCCGAGAAAAAGAACTGTCAGGTAAATATTCTTCTGGAAGTTAATGTGGCAGAAGAAGACAGCAAATTCGGCATATTTACAGATAATTGCGAAGAAATTGCAAGAGAAATTGCAAAATTCGATAGAGTCCATATTCAAGGGCTTATGACGGTGGCACCATATGTAGAGAATTCTGAAGAAAACCGCCCTGTATTCCACAAATTACGGGATTTAGCGGTTGACATAGGTAGTAAAAACATTGATAATGTATCTATGGGTATCCTTTCTATGGGCATGAGTAATGACTACCTAGTGGCAGCATCTGAGGGAGCTACCTATATTCGAGTTGGAAGTTCAATATTCGGAAATAGAATTTATGCTGTTTAAAAGGAGAAAGATATGGGCGCAGCGATGGAGAGCTTTTTAAAGTTCATGAAGTTAAATGATGAAGATGAAGACTTTTATTTAGATGATGAGGAATTAGAGGAGGAAGCACCTCGTAAGAGCGATTCCCCTATCGAAAAGACTATTGAACCGGAACGAGCTGAAGAGAAGCCAAAACGTAGCCTTCCTAAGGTTACATCTAATAGACAGGGTGGAAGAGGTCGTATGATGAATGGCAACGAAGTTTGTGTTATTAAACCTACATCCGTAGAGGATGCAAAAGAGATTACAGAAACTCTGTTATCCAATCGTACCGTTGTACTGAATTTGGAAGGTTTAGATGTAGATGTGGCACAGAGAATTATTGATTTCACATCCGGATCTTGCTTTGCAATCAGTGGTAATTTACAGAAAATCTCTCATATGATTTTCATTGTGACCCCGGCCAGCGTTGATATTTCAGGAGATTTTCAAGAAATCTTTAACGGTTCATCTTTTGATGTACCAATCAATCATAACTAAAAGGAATCCTGCCGGAATTCGGCAGGATTTTTATTATTACATAAGGTGACGATATGGAAAATAATAGACTTGAAGTACTATACAACAAAAAGAAGGCATATGACATTGTTTTTGAAACCTCTTTTGAAAATTTAGCATCAGAGCTGGAAGGTATTGGTGTAACAAAAGCAAATCAAATTTGCATTGTGACGGATGAACATGTAGAGCCTTTATATTTATCTTTTGTGGTGGATGCTTGTAAAAAAGTATGTGATAAAGTCATAAGCTATACATTTCCGGCTGGAGAAGACCATAAGAACTTAGATGAAATTCGTGGTCTTTATGAAGCGCTGATTGAAGAGCATTTTACCAGAAAGGATTTTCTGATCGCTCTTGGTGGCGGTGTTGTTGGGGATATGACCGGTTTTGCAGCAGCAACATATCTTCGCGGCATTCGTTTTGTTCAGATTCCTACCACTTTATTGGCCCAGGCTGACAGCTCTATTGGCGGTAAGACTGGGGTGGATTTTGAGTCCTATAAGAATATGGTTGGTGCATTCCATATGCCAAGTCTGGTCTACACCAACGTCGCAACACTGCGTTCTTTGGATGATCGTCAGTTTTCTGCGGGCTTCGCAGAAATTATGAAACACGGTCTGATTAAAGATGTGGCATTCTACGAATGGCTTTTAGAGAATATGTACGAAATCACTGACCATGATGAAGAAGTCATCATGGAGATGCTTTATCGTTCTGATTCCATTAAGAAAGCAGTAGTGGAAAAGGATCCTACAGAACAGGGGGATAGAGCTTTATTAAACTTTGGACATACCCTTGGACATGCCATTGAAAAAGCAAGTAACTTTACGTTGTTCCATGGAGAATGCGTAGCCCTTGGATGTGTTGCAGCTGCGCATATTTCTTATTTACATCAACTTTTATCCAAAGATGAATATCTGGAAGTAAGAGATATGTTTGTTCCATTTGGCCTGCCAATCAGCATGGACGATTTGGATGTAGACATGATTTTGGATAATGTATCTCAGGATAAGAAAAACGGTGAGAATCAGCTTAAATTCATTCTTCTTAAGAAAATCGGTAAAGCAGTCATTGATACCAGCGTTACAAGAAAAGATATGGAGACTGCAGTTCGAGAATTACTTCTTTTAGATGATTGAGGATAAGAATATAAATTAGGGTAGTAACGATGAATCAAAAAAATAGCTTAAATATTAAATTATTAATTATGGAGATTGTTTTTACAATTGTATTTGTAGCCTTAGATCAGCTTACGAAGTATTTGGCAATCTTAGAACTAAAAGGCAAAAATCCATTTGTATTAATCAATCACGTATTAGAGTTCCAGTATTTGGAGAATCGTGGAGCTGCATTTGGTATGCTTCCTGATCAGAAGATTTTCTTTGTTATTATTGCAATTATTATTTTGTTTGTCATTTTGTTTGTATTAATCAAAGCACCAGATACAAAGCATTACCATTTATTTAGATTCTTGCTAGTCTTAATTGCCAGCGGTGCCATTGGAAATATGATTGACCGTCTAGTTCGTAATTATGTGGTGGACTTCATTTATTTTTCCTTGATTGATTTCCCGATTTTTAACGTGGCGGATATTTATGTTACAGTAGCGACTACAATCCTGATAATTGCACTTTTGTTCTACTATAAAGAAAATGATTTTTCTTTCCTTACATCGAAGTCTCAGCTTACTAGAGAAGTGAAGTATACGGATGAAAAATAATGAGTGAAAGATACATTTTTGATATTACGGATGATCATGTAGATCAGCGTATAGATGCGTATATTCGGGATTGTATTCCGGATTTAAGTAGATCTTATATTCAAAAATTGATAAAAGAAGAACGAGTTTGGGTGAATGACAAGGTTATTACCAAGCCTAGTTTTTCTTTGTCTGCTTATGATCAGATTGTATTCGAAGTTCCGGATCAAATCATGCCGGACATTAAACCAGAGAATATACCTCTTGATATTCTTTATGAAGATGATGAATTGATGGTGATCAATAAGCCAAAGGGGATGGTGGTACATCCTGCTCCCGGGCATTACGAAGGCACCCTGGTAAATGCCATTATGTATCATTGTGGAGACCGTTTATCCGGTATCAATGGCGTGATGCGTCCCGGTATTGTGCATCGCATCGACAAAGATACCTCCGGTTCTTTGCTTATATGCAAAAGTGATTTTGCTCATCATTCTATAGCAGACCAACTGAAAAGCCATCTTCCTAATCGCATTTATCATGCAGTTGTTTTTGGTCATATGCCGGAACAGGAAGGCACAATAGATGCCCCCATTGGACGGGATCCCAAGAATCGATTGAAAATGGCAGTGGTACAGGGCGGTAAGAGAGCAGTGACCCATTATAAAGTCTTAAAGGAATATAAGGGATTTAGCTATATTGCATGTAAGCTGGAAACTGGACGTACCCACCAAATTCGCGTTCATATGTCACATATCGGTCATCCGATTGTAGGGGATGCTTTATATATGAAAGGCCAAAAGGATCCGTGTAAATGTGAGGGACAAACCTTACATGCCAAAACCATCGGTTTTACACATCCCAGAACAGAGGCTTATATGGAATTTGATACGAATTTGCCTGAGTATTTTCAGAAAATTCTAGAAATTATCGAACAATAAAGGTATAATATACATATACCGTAGATGGGAGGGAAAAGCGTATGAATACAATCATTACTATCGGTAGACAATATGGATCAGGCGGACGTGAAATAGCCAAAATGGTTGCGGAAAAATATGGTATTCCTTACTATGACAAAGAGTTACTGACAAGAGCTGCAAAGGAAAGTGGTTTTTGTGAAGAAATGCTGGCAAGTCATGATGAACGTCCAACCAATTCATTTTTATATAATTTGGTAATGGATACATATTCCTTTGGCTATAATTCGTCATTTGTAGATGTGCCTATCAGTCAAAAAATCTTTTTGGCACAATTTGATACAATTAAAAAAATCGCTTCCGAAGGACCTTGCGTGATTGTAGGACGTTGTGCAGATTATGCATTAAGCGAGTTTGATAACTGTGTACATGTCTTTATCCATTCTGATGAAGAGCATAAAATCAAACGTATTATGGAGCGTAATCAGGTATCTGAAAAAGAAGCAAAGGAAATGATGGTGAAAAAGGATAAACAGCGTCAAAGCTATTACAATTATTATTCTTCCAAAAAATGGGGTCGAGCTGATACCTATGATTTAACCATTAATTCCGGTAAACTTGGTTTGCAAGGTACCGTGGATCTCATCACACAATATATCGATGATGTAGAAAAGAATAAATAGAATTCTAGCTGCTGGAGAGTTTTCTTCAGCAGTTTTTTTGTAAAAAAACAAAATTGCAAAGGGATTTCCACCTTGCCCCTTGCCAGTTTTTGATAAAAAGAGTAGTATAAGAATAGAGATATAATTACGCGTTAAATCCTAATTTAACGAAAAGAGACATGCGAAATACCGCAGAATAGAGGGATTTCTATGGGAACCAATTCCGAATACAATCGTTCTTTACGAGAACAAAAAAGAAAAAAACTTCATGATTTGGAAAAGAATTTGCCACGGTATGCACTTCCTTTCTTAGATGAAAAAGAACTTACTTCACAGATTAATACCTGTATTGCATATGCCGGTGATTTGCATACGTTCTTTGGTTTTCTCACGGAATCCAATCCGTTGTGCAGGAATTTGGATCCAAAGGATGTACCTGCTTCTGTATTGGAACAACTTACCTTTGAAGATATCAATGAATATCAACGATATTTATCTTATTCTGACGGTGAATTTAAGCATTTAAACGAAGAAAAAGGTATTGCCAGACGTATGTCTGCTTTACGTGGATTCTTTGAATATGGATGTACCCACAACATATTACAGAATAATCCAACCGTAGGCGCTGCAAAACGTCGTAAAATGCATAAAAAAGACATCATTCGAATGAATTCCGAAGAGGTCAACCAATTTTTAGACACCGTTAGAGGTTCTAAGGTGGCTACAGAGCGTCAAAAAAGCTTCTGTGAAAAGACAAAATATCGCGATACAGCCATTCTTACATTATTATTGCATACTGGAATCCGTGTGTCTGAATGCGTAGGCCTTGATTTAGAGGATATAAACTTCAAAGAGCACTCTTTTTCTGTTGTTCGAAAAGGTGGCAATACTGCTACTCTTTATTTTAACGAAGAAGTAGCTATCGCCCTGCAGGACTACATCAATTTGGAGCGGCCGCATTATATAGAATCTGATAAGGAAAAAGCTTTATTCTTATCCAGCCGTAAGCAACGTATGCAAATTCGAAGCATCCAGCAAATGGTCAGGAAATACGCCAAAATTGCCGTTCCTGATAAAAAGATATCTCCTCACAAGATGCGAAGTACTTACGGTACAGCACTTTATCAGCAAACCGGGGATATCCGCCTCGTAGCCGATGTCCTCGGGCACAAAGACATCAACACTACGGCGCAACATTATGCTGCTATGGAGGAAGAACACCGTAAACAGGCAGCTAAGATAGATCCATATACGAATTCCTAAAAAAACAGCTCATTTCTGGGGATTTTCTCCCAAAAATGAGCTGAAATTTTGTACATACCGGTTTTACAAATGAAATACGTTTAGTAATAACACCCATGCTAAACTATAGTAGGTCACAACAGCTACTAAGTCGTTAAAGGTTGTAATCAGCGGGCCACTGGCTACGGCTGGGTCAACGCCAAGTTTTTTAAAGATCAGTGGAATCACTGTTCCCGTGAAACTGGACATGATCATTGCCAGGAATAATGCAGTACCTATACAAGCTGATACAAGGAATGCAAATTCTGCTGGCTTATCCCTAAAGAATAAGATGAATAAACCAATCAAGGCAAAGGTTAAAAAGCCAAGTAATAAGCCATTGGCAGCTCCGATGCGGATTTCTTTAAATACCATACTAACTTTTTGTTTAAAATCCAGTTCTTCATCAGAAATAACACGAATGGTAACAGCCAGGGACTGAGTACCTGCATTACCGGACATACCTTGAATCAGGGACTGGAAAGCCACAATCATGGTCAGATTCGTCATAACTTTCTCAAACAAACCAACTACGGAAGATACGCCTAATGCCAGGAATAAAAGCACCACAAGCCAGGGAATACGCTTTTTCATACTTTCAATAAGGGGCTCGTGCAAATCTTCTTCCCCGGTCAAACCACCGAGTTTTGCGTAATCATCACCTAATTCTTCATCGATGACTTCGACCATATCCTGGGATGTGATGACACCAAGGATACGTTTGTCATTATCAAGGACTGGAATGGAGTCTTCGGAATAATCCTTTAATTCTTCAATACATTCTGCAACGGTTTCGTGAGCATATACATATGGATATGCGGTTTGAATCAAATCCTCTAATGGATCATCTTTACGGGCAATAATCAGGGACTGTAAGTCAAATGCTCCGTAGAATGTACCGTCATCATTTACCGTATAAATGGTAGAGATATTGTCATTATCAGCAGCCTGTTTAATCAAAGATTTCATGGCTTGCTGAATGCTTAGGTTCTTATTGATCACAATGAAATTGGTGGTCATCTTACTACCGATTTCATCATCATCATAGGAACTAATCAGTTCAATATCTTTAACAGCCTCTTCTTCCATGAGGTCTGTTAATTCTTGTCTCTTGTCTTCTTCTAACTCTTCCAAAACATCGATAGCATCATCTGCATCCATGTTTTCGACGATATCTGCGGCGTTTTCCGCATCCATCTCACTTAAGTAAGTAGATACATCGTCCAAGTAAGAGAAAACTTCAGAGATTTGGTCTTCACTTAAAATGTGATAGAGTTTTTTTCGCTCTTTTTCTGTTAATTCCGGAATAACTTCTGCGATATCGTTCTCATGGAAGTCTTCCAGCAATTCTCCTTTTTCTTTTAGGGGAATATCCTGTCTGAGGATACTTTTAATTTGCTCCGCATAATCCGGTCTTTCCGGAGCTACGGTTTCATTTTCTAAGTTTAATTCGTTTAATTCTGCCATTGTAGCGTCCTCCTCTCGTTGCATAAAAAAAAGCCATCGATTGATGGCACACTACAAAAAACAGAACACAAAAAACTAGTTAGAAAGAGACATTCCTAACAGTATAGATAAAACATGTTCTGAAACTGGTAATACGCCATCGCAATTAGATCGCCCATGACTGTCTCCGGTATCCATACTGTCACCTCTTTCTTTTAAATATTAGGTTTACACCCTTAAAAATTTTACTATGAAAAAAGAGGAAATGCAATCGTAAATGACGTATTATACGGAATTTCCTGAATATTTAGTTAGTAGATGCAAATACGTAATAAGGAACGATAATATAATCCCCGGACTGAATATGATCAGCATCCACCATGTGATTCATATAGAGGATTTCATCATAATAATCATTCTGATTATGACCTTCCGGAAGCTGTAAAGCATACTCTTCTACAAGGTCTGATAGCGTATCTCCAGCATTTACATAGATATTGGTATATCTCTTTTCAAATTGCTTCTGATCTCTGCTAGAAGCTGCCTTTACAGATAAAGTAAGTAAGGTGGCTACAAACAGAATAAAGGCAACGCATAATAAAGCTTTATAGAACATCAACTGTTTGGCTCTACGAAGCTTATTCTCTCTGTGAATACGATTCCATTCTCTGTTTGTCATAATAGTTGCCTCCATTCTGTAAACACGGTGTGTCTTACTATACTTACTTTTAAGAAAATGACAAAGAAACAAATGCATGTTCCGAACAAATGTCCTTTTCATATTTATAATATCGAACACCTGTATATTTGTCAACAGAAAAATCGAACAAAGTTTCCGAAAATATGTTTGATTTTTGGAGGTAAATATGGTATTATTAGGATGTATTAAAAAAGGAGGATTGTTATGCCAGACGAAAGCATTTTATCAGAAAAACAACGATCTATTTTAAACTTTTTAAAGAAAGAGATTCTTGAGCGTGGCTATCCGCCTGCTGTTCGTGAGATTTGTACAGCGCTAAATATTAAGTCTACTTCAACTGTACATGCTCATTTGAATACCCTGGAGATGAAGGGATTTATTCGTAAGGATCCGACCCACCCTCGTGCGATTGAGATTTGTGATGATTCTTTCCAGATGGTTCGTACCGAGATGGTTTCTGTTCCTGTTGTTGGGACTGTGGCTGCCGGTCTTCCGCTGCTTGCTGAGCAAAATATTGATAATTACTTCCCGATTCCGGCTGAGTACGTACCAAAGGGATCTAAAGTTTTCATGTTGAAAGTGAAAGGTGAATCCATGGTTAATGCCGGTATCTTTGATGGGGATCAGATCCTAGTAGAAGAAAGAAATTCCGCCAGAAATGGTGAAATGATTGTTGCGTTGGTAGATGATTCTGCTACTGTGAAGACCTTCTATAAAGAGAATGGTCATATTCGCCTTCAACCCGAAAATGATAATATGGATCCTATTATCGTAGATGATTGCCAGATTCTTGGAAAGGTATTTGGCGTGTTCCGTTTTATGAGATAGTTTGATTATCTTGTTTTCTTTATCCATTTAAAAAGGAATTAGCATCACACCATGCTAATTCCTTTTTTATTTATACTTCTCTTTATTACTTTGTATAATCTACTTCTTTTCCATCACGCCAGATTTTCTCTAAATCATAGAACAATCTGTTTTCGTTATCGAAAATATGGACGATAATATCGCCGAAATCGATTAAAATCCAGTTACCACTCTGATAGCCTTCGATTTGCTTTTCAGGCATTCCTGCACGTCCTAAAGCTTCACACACACTGTCGCACATGGTTTTGACCTGGTTTACGTTAGAACCGGAAGCAATAATAAAGTAATCTGCAATAACAGAAACTTCACTAATATCGATTACTTTAATGTCTTCCCCTTTTTTATCTTCTAGGGCTGCTACAGCAAGTTTCATCGCGTCTTTTACTGTCATGGGTTTCTCCTTTATTTATTACAATAGTATTCATAGGTTTCTTTGGTCATAGGGTCAATTTTGGCATCGGTTGTATCCAAATAGCCAAGGGTATCTTTTAGAATTTGAACCAAAGCTTTATCTAAGTCCTGAAATGCCAGTTTTCGAAGCTCCGGCAAACGTCCGGAATGGTTTCGATTTGGCTCGATGTAGTCAGCTACGTAGATGATTTTCTCTAAAGTGCTCATACCGGGTCTTCCTGTAGTATGAGATCGTATTGCCATAAGCACGTCTTCATCGGTTACTTCATATTCTTTTTCAGCTAAATAAGCGCCTACTTTCGCATGAAGTAAAAAAGGATTCTCGTATTCTGCTTCCGTGATTTCAATCTGGTTCTTTTTACAGATTTTGATTCGTTCCTCATTGGATAAGCATTTCGCACAATCATGCAAAAGACCCGCTGTTGTAGCTTTATCCAGGTCCTCATCATATACCATTGCGAGACATACGGCTGTGCTGGCTACGCCTAAAGTGTGTTCATAACGCTTTGGATCTAACTCGTCTTTTAGTTTTTTACGAATTTTAGAATATTTCATAGGATTCTTTCTTCAAAACTTAGTTTTCAGCCTGATAGAGATGATGCAATTTAATATAATCATATACAGCTGCAGGAATATATGCAGATACATCTTCTCCTGCTTTTAGTTTGGCTCTGATTTCTGTAGAGGACAAAGGACTTTTCTCAAAAGGAAATAGCACAATATCCGCTTGAAACCTGGATTTTAAATCTGCCACCTTTTCCTCTAAATCGGCCATATCTTTATCCCCGCGAACGGTAGCTGCGATGCGGGCTTCCTGGAAAATAAGCTCAGGATGATACCAGTTTTCCATGGTGTATAGATTATCTGCACCCATAATGAAGGTGATTTCGTCCCATGGGTGAATCTCTTTAAAACGCCGCAGCGTTTCGAACGTATAGCTGTTTCCTTCTTGATCTAGTTCTATTCTGGATACAGCCAATTGGCCCGGGTATTCTTTAATGGCCTGTTGCACCATTTTAAACCGATGTTCTTTGGATACAATTTCTCTTTGATCCTTTAGATAAGATACACCGGATGGCATAAATTGCACATTACGAAGTCCTAACGCTTCTTTTGCAGCAAGTGCCATAGCAATGTGGGTATTGTGAATGGGATTAAAGGTACCACCTAGTATTCCTACTTGCATCCTTTGTCTCCTGTAACGATTATGGCAGTTCGATATGCTTCTTGCTGTCTTTATTTGGTTTGTATAAAACGATTTTCTTACCAATCACCTGTACTACTTCAGAATGGGTACGTTCAGCCACCATTTGAGCCAATACCTTTGGATCATCAGCGCAGTTCTTTAAAACGCTGATTTTGATTAATTCATTTGCCTCAAGTGTTTCGGCAATGCTTGCAGTGAATTCAGGGGTCAAACTGGATTTGCCCAGCTGGAAAGTTGGGTCAATATTCATTGCTAAGCCTTTTAAAAATGCTCTTTGTTTGCTAGTCATGTTTTTCTCCTTGCCCTATGGGCATCTATTTCCATATATCAGGACTTATAATAGTCAAAGGATAAGCCGTAAAGACGTACCGTATCGCCATCCTGGATGCCTCTCTTTTCCAGTTCTTCCAGGATACCATTGTCCTTTAAGAATTTCTGGAAGAAGTTGAAGCCTTTTTCGGTCTCTAAATTGGTGTATCCAAGCATCTTTTCGATTTGAGGTCCTTCTACTACGAACTCTCCATCGATTTCTTCGACTGTATAGCCGCCTTCCTCAATAATATATTCTACTTCAGGATCAAATTCCTGTTCAAATACTTTCACTTTTGGAGGGCATTCTTTCAATGTTTGCTGAACGAAGTATAATAGCTCTTTTAGACCTTCTCCTGTAACAGCGGATATTGGGAAGACCTTTACTCCTTTGGGCTCAAATTCGGCCTTTAAACGCGCCACAGGGTCATCTTCGCCAAAAATACAATCTGTCTTGTTGGCGGCAATAACCTGTGGACGATGCATTAAGTCAGCTTGGTACTTCTCCAATTCTTTATTGATTGCGTAGGCATCCTCAATCGGATCTCTACCTTCTGTACCGGCTACGTCTACCACATGAATCATCATTCTGGTTCGTTCAATATGGCGTAAAAACTCAAAGCCAAGACCGGCACCTTCAGAAGCACCTTCAATCAATCCGGGGATATCAGCGATAACAAATCCATCATGGTCTAAATCTACTACACCAAGGTTTGGCTGCAATGTAGTGAAATGGTAATTTGCAATCTTTGGTCTGGCATTGGTAACTCTGGATAAGAAGGTGGATTTACCTACATTTGGAAAACCTACAAGGCCTACATCAGCGATTACTTTCAGCTCTAACTGCAGCGTTAATTCTCTGGCCGGCTGACCAGGCTGTGCATATTTTGGAGCCTGCATGGTGCTGGTTGCGTAATGCTGGTTTCCATTTCCACCGTGACCGCCTTTTAGCAATACATATCTTCTATTTTCAAGGGACATGTCAGTGATGACTTTCCCTGTTTCTGCCTCTTTAATGACAGTACCTTCCGGTACTTTTAAGATTACATCGGCGCCATTTTTGCCGTGGCAGTTCTTTTTACCGCCATCTTCGCCGTTTTCTGCTTTGTATTTGTGGACATGGCGATATTCACTTAAGGTGTTGAGGCCTTCGTCTACTTCAAAGATAACGCTGCCGCCATTACCTCCATCACCACCATCCGGTCCGCCGGTGGGAACATATTTTTCTCTACGGAAAGACACATGGCCATCGCCACCTTTTCCGCTTCTTACTATGATTCTCGCTCTATCTGCGAACATGATCATTCTCCTTTTTCTGCCTGACTTAGATGTCAGCAACCTTTTAGAAAAAAATGAGCCTCAAACGTGGTTGTCCGCTTGAAGCTCACTCAAAATTATTTCTCTACTGGGTAAACGGAAGCTTGTTTTTTATCTCTTCCTTTTCTTTCGAATCTAAGAACTCCGTCTACTAAAGCAAACAGTGTGTCATCGCCGCCGATACCAACGTTAGTACCTGGGTGAATCTTTGTTCCACGCTGTCTGTACAGAATGTTACCAGCTTTAACAAACTGACCATCTGCTCTTTTTGCTCCTAATCTCTTGGATTCGGAATCTCTACCGTTCTTGGTAGAACCAACACCCTTTTTGTGAGCGAAAAATTGAAGATTCAATTTCATCATGGTGTTACACCTCCTCGAATTTCAACTGGCAATAGGATTTTCCATATTGCTGTTCTAGATCATGACAACCACGACACATGGCTTGCATCAATACAATTTCTTTTTCACTTTCTAATGGTCTTGGGAACTCCACCCGGAGAAATCCGGTTTCTTCATTCTCAGTAACCTTAGAAACCAACCCGCAAAATTCCTCAAGAGAATTCACAGTATTGATAGTCAACATAGAAATTGCAGCACAAACGATGTCATTACCGATATCATCATATCCGGCATGTCCGAAAACAGTAAAGCCGGTATAACTTCCATCTTCTTTGGTTGTACAAATTGTAATCGTTGTCATAATTACTGCCTAAAAGCAAAGCACTTGGTCAGAATTAACCGTTGATTTTTTCAATCTTAACCTGAGTGTATGCTTGTCTGTGACCATTCTTTTTGTGATAGCCAGTCTTTCTCTTGTACTTATAAACGATAACTTTTTTGCCTTTTCCCTGATCTGTTACTTTACCTGTTACGGTAGCTTTAGCAACATCTTCTGCAACCTTAAGGCCGTTATCGCTGACTGCTATTACCTGGTCAAATGTAACAGTACTTCCAACTTCTGCATCAAGTTTTTCAACTCTGATTTCATCACCTTCGGAAACTTTGTACTGTTTACCACCTGTTACGATAATTGCGTACATAGGGCACCTCCTATTATCTTACTCGCTAGCTTTGGTGATATCCGGAATGGATATGCTTTAACCTCGCTATGCGGCATACTCAACTAAAATATCATTAATATTCAAATTTGTCAAGCATTCTTTTTTCGTGTAATGGCATGGAAAGCTTTTGCCTTGTGACTTCCACCAGTCCAAGGCCGGTATAATCAACAAAACGACAGAATACGGTATCCTTTTTGCAACACTCTTTTACTTCTGCTAGTAAAGATTCAATTGACTCTTTGCTTTGTAAATTAATAAAGTCAATCAGTATCATACCGGATAAATTCCTTGCTTGAATTTGATAAAAGATTTCTTTGCAAGCTTCTATATTAGCAGAAAGAAGATATTCTTCTTTTAATTTAGATTGCTTTTTCCCGGAGTTCACGTCGATGGCAACCAAGGCCTCTGTTTGTTCAATGACGATAGATCCGCCGGAAGGTAAAAGGACTTTCTTCTCGGAAATAGACCTTAATAAACTAGGAATCCGATATACAGATGCCAAATCCAAAGCTGTATCTTCATAGTATCGTACCGGAATATCCTTTAAATACTGAGAGGCTTCTTCAAAAAGTTCCTTGGAATCTGTCAGGACTTCCGTAACACCATAAGCCGGGTGCCGTTTGATAAATTGTACATAGGCCGGCTCCGGTTTATAGGAAATACCATATAAAGATTTACTTTTACCAAGCACCAAAATCTGATAAGCGTTTTCGATAGAGGCCTCAAGTTCCTTCTGAAATTCAGTTTCAGACAAGGCAAGGGCATCTGTTCTGCATAGAATATCAACCTGAGATAAAAACGCTTTATAAAGCTCAGAATTCTGTACAAGGAGCATCTCTTTTTTGTTTTGCATGAATTCCGTAGCTTTTTGAACTTGCTCGTCCGTAGCCTTTTTAGAAACCTGCAAGGTACCATGACCGGATTTCAGAACAAAGAACTCTCCCGGAATTTCAATTTTTTGTGTTACTTCACATTCCTTATTTTTCTGTGCATCCTTGATGACCTGTACCAAGAGGTAGTCGTTTTGATGAGGTAAAGGATGGCTTTTTGGAATGGATAAAAAGCCTGAAATGGTAGGCTGCAATTTCACAAAGCAGGCATGCATTTCAGAAAGTACTTTTTCCACGCGTCCAAGTACCACTGTTCCAATGGAAAGGCCATTCGGGTTATGTTCTTCCAAGTCACAATGCCAAATTCTATCCTCATAAAGATAAAAGGAAAAATCTCCGGCTTCTTTACGGAATAAAAGCATTTTACCCTTATTGGTATCCTTGCTTTTGTATTCAGTTTCCAGTCCTGGGTGATTTACACCGGTAATCTTTCTACTCATGCTCTTCACTTGGAATTTCGTCAGAACCAATGGAACCTAAACTTCCAAATTCAGGATGTTCTGCATCCCCTAAGTTTAAATATAAATCTTCACGAATCACGTGAAGAGGATGTTCTGTAACGTCTTCCCCTACAAATTCAAATAGTTTTTCAATTACCAAAGCCGGCTTTAGATTTCCGGAACTGCTGGCATTTACCTTCATATAGATATGAGGCGTGCCTTCGTACTCCTTTACGGTAAGTTCGTAAATAGAAGTTTTTAAGTCCAGTTCGAACTCGTTTTTCTCTGTTTTCTTAATATAAGGAATACTCTCCTGGGCCATAAAAGCATCAATGGTGGCAAGGGTATCATGTGCAGGGCAAAAACCATCTTTGAATCTTACATAATAACTGGCAGCTGCGATACTGGCCATGGCGTTTTTGGCATCTGAAGGTAACACTTTTACTTCTTCAATGCGGATTCCTTCCGCCATAACGGAGTTTAAGGCTTCTTTCACCTGGTCAGTACTCTCTATTTGGCCTACTTCGATATCCATATATTCGCCGTCGCTTTCAAACCCTACGGATAAAGGCTGGGCAAAGGACATAATCTGATGCGGACTATATCCTCCGGAGTACTTGATATCGATGCCGGCTCTTCGATTGGCCTTTTGAAAATAACGCATCACATCTAGGTGACCTATATAACGGATATTTCCGTGTTTACTAAATTTCACTCTGAGTTTCATGTATCTATACCTATTAATCTCTTTTATGCATCATGTACGGCTTCGCCGGTGTGAGGCTCTATACATACACCACAACCGAATTTTGCGGCGCCGCAACCACTACAAGCCATACGGCAGTTTGGAGATACGGTTTCGGCATTGGCTTTCTTCCATTCCCGTAAAAGGAATTCTTTGGAAACGCCGCATCCAAGCATATCCCATGGGAAAATCTCATCATCCGGTCTTAGTCTTACTGTATAGAAATCAGGATTAACGCCGCATCTTTCAAAGCTTTCCATCCACAAATCATTCTTGTAATACTCGCCCCAAGCATCAAAGATAGCACCGTGTCTGTAAGCGTCCAGAATGACATCAGCTACCTTACGATCACCTCTGGCGAAGACTCCTTCTAACACGGAAAGCTCAGCTTCGTGCCAGTTATATTTGATACGTTTTTGGTTTAGCTGAGAAGTGATGCCACTTCTGGTTTGATAAGCCTTGTCTAAGCACTGCTGCGCGGTAATCATAGGGGCCCACTGGAAGGCTGTAAATGGCTTAGGAATAAAGAAGGAAGTGCTGACTACGATTTCCACCTTTTCTCTTCTCTTTTCCTTAGGAACGGTTTCAAAGAACAAAGCTGCGATATCATTGGCAAGCTCGCCGATTCCTTTTACATCCTCTTCTGTCTCCGTAGGAAGCCCAAGCATAAAGTAAAGTTTTACTCTGGTCCAGCCGCCTTCAAAGGCCATTTTAGCGCCGTTCAAGATATCTTCTTTCGTAAGACCTTTGTTGATGACATTACGAAGTCTCTGGGTACCAGCTTCCGGAGCAAAAGTTAAGGAACTCTTCTTCACATCCTGTACTTTGTTCATAACGTCTAACGAGAAAGCATCAATACGTAAGGATGGCAAGGAAATATTTACATGATTCTGTCCACAGTGATCAATCAGGAAGTTCAAAAGCTCAGGCAAATCATGATAATCACTGGAGCTTAAAGAACTTAAAGAAATCTCATCATATCCAGTATTCTTCAGGAGTTCCATGGCATATTTCTTAAGGGTTTCTACGTTTTTTTCTCGAACCGGTCTATATAACTGACCAGCCTGACAGAAGCGACATCCTCTGATGCAGCCGCGCTGAATCTCTAATACCACACGATCCTGGGTACATTTGATAAAAGGTACCACAGGCTTCATAGGGTAAGGCACGTTTTCAAAGTCCTTAACCATATTTTTATCGATAAAGGCAGGTGCCTCCGGTACATTTGGTGAGATCTTTGCGATAGTACCATCTTCTTTATAGTCGATATCATAGAAAGCCGGCACATAGATACCCGGAATCTGACAGGCTCTACGTAAGAACTGCTCTCTGGTCTCTCCGGCTGCTCTGCTGGCTTTATATTCGTCCAAAAGATGACGATACTGTGTTTCCCCTTCTCCGATATAGAAAAGGTCAAAGAAAGGAGCGATGGGCTCCGGATTATAGGTGCAAGGGCCACCACCTATGACAATAGGATCTTCCCAAGTACGGTCAGCAGCCATCAAAGGGATACCGGACAAATCCAGTACCTGTAGCACATTTGTATAACACATTTCGTATTGCAGGGTGATACCCAGAAAATCCAAATTCTTAATGGGCTGCTGGCTTTCTAAGCCAAACAGTGGAATTTTTTCTTCACGCATAATGGCATCTAAGTCCGGCCAAGGACTGTAGACACGTTCGCACCATACATCCTCATAACGATTGAACATATCATAGAGAATCTGGATGCCCAGGTGGCTCATGCCGATTTCATATACATCAGGAAAGCACATGGCCATACGGATATCTACTGTGGAGGGGTCTTTTACCACAGAATTTACTTCACCACCGATATATCTGGCCGGCTTTTCTACCTTCATTAGGATTTCATCAGATAGCATTAACTTACTCATATAAACCTCAAAAGAGCAGATCCCATAAAAAAGATCTGCTCTAACAACCTGTTTCTTTTTCTCTTATATTGTAGCGAAAAGTCTATCTGTTGGCAAGTTCCGTGGTGATTTCTTCCCAAGTGACACCCTGCTCTACCATCAGTACCATCATGTGATATAAGAAATCAGAAATTTCGTATTTCACTTCATTGGTATTTGGATTCTTGGCGGCGATGACGATTTCAGTAGCTTCTTCTCCAAGTTTTTTCAGGATTTTATCCAGGCCCTTATCGAAGAGATAATTTGTATAGGAGCCTTCTTTTGGATGCACCTTACGGTCCTGAATGACTTTATAGACATCTTCGAATACACGAAGTGGATTCTCGCTTTCCTTGATTTCTTTGGAATAAATATCTCTAAAGAAGCAACTCTTTGCACCGGTATGACAAGCTACGCCGATTTGGCGCACTTTAGCAAGCAAGGTATCGAAGTCGCAATCTGCTTTCAGACTCTGTACATACTGGTAATGTCCACTGGTCTCACCTTTTACCCATAGCTCCTGACGAGAACGACTATAATACGTCATCTTGCCACTGGACAATGTTTTGTTAAATGACTCCTCATTCATGTAGGCAACCATCAGCACTTCATCTGTCTTGTAATCCTGTACTACCACAGGAATAAGGCCGTTCTCACCAACTTTTAAATCAGAAAAGGAAAGCTTACCTTCCGGTACATTTACTAGAATGCCATCTTCCTTTAATACGGACTTTATGGACATGATTTCCGGTGCATTATCATTGATTGCATTACCGGAGATGCCATTGATAGCCGGGTGTTTTAGGAGATGAATCATACCCTCTAAAGTGCAATCATCTAATACCGCAATCGTTGGGTCATTGAGGTAGTCCGGGTTCACATCGGTGGATTTTTCTGTAATCCAGATAGTGTCGGACAAATACGTATTAATCAGCTGTCTGTGCAAAGTCAAAGTTTCCGGCTTGGTAAAAGCAAGGCTTAGCTTATCTTTGCCAAAACGCAGTGAAGCATCCTTAGCCAGGTCTATGTTTTCCTGCTTGTCGAAATTCAGCACTGCCTGGGCACAGCCGGCATAAAGGATTTTCTTTACATCCTCTTCTCGCTTAATGTTACCGGCAGTTAGGACAGGAATCGATACATTACTGCATACATCCTTGATAATGTCCAGTGCTGCGTCATGTTCAGCATCTCCGTTGGATAAGTCCAGGATGATTAGCTCATCTGCCCCAAATTCCTCATATTCTTTTGCTAGACCCACAACATCTTTAGATACGACTTCTTTGTTATTGAGATTTCGAACAGCATTCTGCTGGTATAAGTAGATACAAGGTGCGATTCGTTTCATTACAGAGTTCCTTTCGTACTAAGAGCACCTTCGATGCGCTCGTCCTTTGTAGTGGCTTCATCTAACGCTTTCCCGAAAGCCTTAAACATGGCTTCGATGATGTGGTGTGTGTTGAAGCCGTCTAATACTTTAATGTGCAGATTCATACCGGCACTATAGCTGATTGCATAGAAGAATTCTCTTACCAGTTCCGTATCGAATTCTCCTACCTTGGCATTTTCAAAGCTATAGTTAAAATTCAGATAAGGTCTGCCGGATAAATCGATGGCACATAGTACCAAAGCATCGTCCATTGGCAGGATACGCTGACCGTAGCGTTTGATGCCAGCCTTGTCTCCGATAGCTTCTTTGATGGCTTCACCCAGGACAATGCCACAATCTTCCACTGTATGATGGCTGTCCACTTCTAAATCCCCTTTGCAGGTCAGGTTCAGATCAAATAATCCATGTCTGCTAAATCCATCCAGCATATGGTTAAAAAAGCCTACGCCAGTATCGATCTTTGCTTTCCCCGTACCGTCTATACAAAGGTTTGCTACGATATCTGTTTCTTTTGTTTTCCTCTTTATTTCTGCGTTACGCATAATTTCCCTCAGTTTTCTATGTTGTGTTTTCCGTATTTATTATACCATCGTGGCCTTTTGTGATTACAGGCTTTCATCAAATCTCACTGCGATAGAATTGGCATGAGCGGTCAGGCCTTCTTTATTGGCAAAACGGATGATGTCGTCCTTATCTCTGCCCAAAGCTTCTCTGGAGTAGCAAATCACACTGCTCTTTTTGATAAAGTCATCTACTCCCAGTGGGGAGAAGAATCTGGCAGTTCCGTTGGTTGGAAGAATGTGGTTTGGACCTGCGAAGTAGTCTCCCAAAGGCTCGGAAGAATACTCACCCAGGAAGATGGCTCCTGCATTCTTTACCTTTGTCATGGTAGCAAATGGGTCTTTTGTCAGGATTTCCATGTGCTCAGAAGCGATAAGGTTGGCAGCATCCACTGCTTCATCCATATCTTTTGCCACAAGAATGTATCCATAGTTTTCTAAGGACTTTTCAATAATCTCTTTTCGCTCTAATTTGGCTGTAAATCTATCTACTTCCGCAGACACCTTCTCTGCCAGTTCCTGTGAGTCTGTAATCAGGATAGCGCTGGCCAGTTCGTCGTGCTCTGCCTGAGACAACAGGTCTGCCGCTACATATCTTGGATTGGCAGTTTCATCGGCAAGTACAAGAATTTCACTAGGGCCGGCAACAGAATCGATGCTAACATAACCAAATACAGCTTTCTTAGCCAATGCCACAAAAATATTGCCAGGGCCTGTAATCTTATCTACCTTAGGAATAGACTCGGTACCAAAAGCCATAGCCGCGATTGCCTGGGCACCACCTACTTTGTAGATTTCATCTACACCTGCGATTTTGGCAGCTACTGCAGTGCCGGGATTGATTTTGCCATCTTTTCCAGGAGGTGTGGTCATGATGATTTTGCTGACTCCTGCTACTTTAGCAGGTACCACATTCATCAATACGCTGGAAGGATAAGCGGCCTTTCCACCGGGTACATATACACCGGCGATTTCTAATGGTGTGATACGCTGACCCAGGATCGAGCCATCCTCTTTCGTATTGAAGAAACTCTGACGCAACTGTAAACTGTGGAATTTTCTGATGTTTTCAGCAGATTTCTTCATGGTTTCGATGAAGTCTGCATCTAAGCTATCATAGGCTTCCTGGATTTCTGCTTCCGTTACTTTTACAGTTTCTGCAGTCAATTTGCAGTGGTCGAATTTCTCTGTATAACCAAATAGTGCTTCGTCGCCGTTCTCTCTGATATCCGTTACGATATCTGCTACGGTTTGCTCATACTGGCCATAGCTGGATGGACTGCGTTTTAGCATATTATTTTTTAATTCAGCCTGTGTTTCCTCTGTCAGTGCAATGATTCTCATAATTTCTCCTTCAGTTTATAGATGATGTCAGTGATACGTTTGTAGTTCATGCGCATGCTAACCTGATTCACAATCATACGTGCGGACAATGGGCAAATCTCCTCTAATACCACCAGTCCGTTTTCTTTCAGTGTGCTGCCGGTTTCTACGATATCTACGATGACATCGGACAATTCTACGATAGGTCCCAGCTCCACAGAGCCGTTTAACTTGATGATATCTACTGTCTGGTGACGTTCATCAAAAAAGTATTCCTTCGCAATTTTAGGATATTTACTGGCCACACGGATGCGTTCATGTCTGTTCAGCAGCTCTCTGGCTGATTCCGGACCACAGACACACATGCTGCATTTGCCAAATCCCAAATCCAGAACTTCGAAAACGTTTCTGTTTTCCTCCAGGATGGTATCCTTACCAACTACACCGATGTCTGCAGCGCCATATTCTACATAAGTAGGCACATCGGGACCTTTTGCTAAGAAAAATTTCAGTTTTAGCTCTTCATTGACGAAAATCAGCTTTCTGGTAGACTTATCTTCCATTTCTTCACAGGTAATGCCGATTTCTTTCAGCAATGCTAAAGTCTTATCTGCCAGACGGCCCTTGCCCAGCGCAAAGGTGATGTACTTATCTTCGGTCTGAGGATTGGTTAAGGCTGTCAGCACGTCATCTACCATGATGGCGAAACCGATGGCAGGCTTAGGATTACCAAAAGACTTTAATAAGTTATCATAGCGACCACCTTTGGCGATGCTATCACCCACGCCATCCGCAAAAGCCTGGAACACGATACCTGTATAATAGTTATACTTATTGAGAATGCCCAGGTCGAAGGATACATAGTCCTCTACCTGTTTCTCGCAAAGCATATGATATAGGCTTTGAAGATGTGCGATGGCATTCTTGGATACTGCATTGGTAACGAGCCCATCTGCTTTCTCTAATACCGAAACATCGCCATATAGCTCAGTCATGGCTTTGAGAGCTGTGGATAAGCCTTCTTCTGTCTGTAAATCATCGATGGTGTTTTCCACTAAAAAGATGTTTTTATCTAAGATGGCTTCTTTGATGAGATTCTCAGTGTCCTGATTGAAGTTGGCTTTCTCGCAGATACCTTTGAAATAGCCCACATGACCGATACTGATCTGAAAATCAGTGAGGCCTGCTGTCTTCAATGCGGAAATCAACATGGTAATCATCTCAGCTTCTGATTCCACGCTGCCATCCCCATAGCATTCTGCACCAATCTGAGTAGTTTCCTTCAGTTTGCCTTGTAAGGAGCCCATGTTAGTAAAGGTATTGCCCTGATAACACAGTCTCAGTGCCTTCTCTTCCCCTGCAAAACGCTGGCTGGCATATCTGGCCAAAGATGGCGTAAAGTCAGGGCGAAGCACTAAGGTATTGCCCTCTTTATCAAAGAATTTATACAGTTCGCTGGAATGGGTATTGCCGATTTCTCCGGAGAATACATCAAAGTATTCAAAGGTAGGTGTCTGAACTTCTTGATAGCCACAGGCCTTAATACTTTTTCTCAGCGTATCTTCCAGACTTCTCTTTCTCTCTAATTCGGAACCGGATACATCTCGTACGCCTTCCGGTGTGTGTAGTAATCGTTGACTCATGAGTTCCTCTCTTCTAAACAAGATACCATGATTGATAATTTTTAAACGCTTTATCGTGGTAACGTGCTACTAAACTAAATTATGTACGAGTATATCGGAATTTGGATTCCTTGTCAACTAATTTCGGGAATCCAAATCCTTTTTTACTAAATCTAAATAGGGAATATATAATCCGGCTTGAGGTAATAGAAACTCCGGATTTAACTCATCGTAACGGAAACTCTTTCTGCCGCCTTCTTCTGCTCTCTTCCAAAACTTCAATAATTCCTGAATGGATAGATAATAGATTTCATTTCTTTCCGTATAGTATAAAAGGAAAAAAGCAATACCATCCTGACGTTCAAACTCTTCCATGAAGGCAACCTGATGAGGATGGATATTCTGTAAGGCGAAGGTGTCTTTGGCGCACTCCTTGGCGTCAAAACAAATGGGAATGCCTTGTACGGCACCTATATAGTCTACAGTAGACTTTTGGTCAAAATAAGCCAGAGTAATGTGTCTGGTAGACTTATCAATATTGATTGGTGTAATAGGGGTCGGTATCTTCTGAATCAGAGCCAAATGTTGATCTTTGTATCGCTCGTTGGTACGATTGATCATCTCCTCCAGCGTAGATCCTCGAAGCCCCCTGGATTTCCATGTAGGCATAAACGTTCTCTTTCTCGATTAAATGTTTTATGATTTCAAATGCAGGTGTAACGTTCTACAGGCTAATTTCCAATTTAGATAAATCAGATAAATTACCCTCAATGATTGGAAATACAACCTTGAAACAAGTTAGTTCGTAACGTTTTTGGTTAGTTATCGGCTTTCCACCATACTTGCTATCCGCAACTAACGGATGACCTAAAGCAGCTGCATGGGCGCGTATCTGATGACTTTTACCGGTGTAAAGTCTGACAGTCAGTTCTGAAGTATCTGTATCTGCATCATAAGAATCGCAGGTAAAGCCTGTCTTAATGGCTATATAACCTTCTTCCGGACGAAACTTGATATCTGCCATGTTTTTAGTTTCATTCTTCTTCCAATAGGCGATATCGATGCCATCCTTTTGGAACTTGCCATGCACTCTGCAATGATAATACTTCTCTAAACCATCTTCTCCATTCTTCTCTCGAAACAGTTCGGATAATAGCTGAAGACCTTGTAATGTGATGCCGCAAAGCACGATTCCACTGGTGTTTCGATCCAAGCGTTGCGCTACGGACGGCTTATATTTCAGTAGACTATCTTTAGATACCACTTTCCTATCTAATAAATAACCTATCAAGTACTCATTCAAGGATAATTCACTAGGCTTTGTCGCCTGAGATAGAATTCCAATGGGTTTATGAAAGGCGATGATATTCTCATCTTCATACAGCACTTTTATTTTATCCTTATACTGTTGATAAGCCTTCTCATAATTAGAGATTTGCGATTTTACTTTGTTTTCCTGCTGTTCCGATTTAGAAAACTTCTCAAAGGTCTCATCGGAGAAGAAAACTTTTACTTCATCTCCGGCATTTACTATCTCTTTACCTGTGGCTTTCTTTCCATTTAATACGATGTTCTTCTTACGAAGCATCTTATATAAAAAGCTTGTACCAGCACCTGGAAGTATTCTATTTAAGTACTTATCAAAACGCTGTCCTGCGTCTGCAGAACCAATCGTAATCTGTTTCATAATATAGACGTCCTAATACGAATCTTGGTAGAATTTACCTTTATTTATTTTACCAAGAATTTCAGGAAGATTTAAGACTAAATCATATATAACTCAAAAAAAGGCCACCTCCTAAGAGATGACCTTTTCTTGGTTACAAAACAACAAAGGATAATTAATCCTGCTGCTTTTTAGATACTACGTCGAAGATAACGGCTGCCAGAAGAACGGCACCTTTAACTACCTTCTGTAAGTTGGCATCTACACCCATGATGGACATACCTAAGTTCAGAACACCCATCAGAATAGCACCGATCATAACACCGCCGATTGTACCGGATCCGCCGTAAGCACTGGCACCACCGATGAAGCAGGAACCGATTGCATCCATTTCATAGTTAGTACCTGCTGTAGGGTTAGCAGAGTTCAGTCTGGCCATAACGATCATAGCAGTTACTGCGGAAAGGAATGCCATATTGCAATATGCAAAGAAGAAAACTCTCTTGGTGTTGATACCGGAAAGTCTGGTTGCTTTCTGGTTACCACCAACTGCATATAAGTGACGACCGATTGTAGTCTTGCTGGTGATGTAAGCGTAAATAGATACGATTACTACTACCCAAATCAGAATTACAGGAATACCTTTGTAGTTAGACAGCTTTGTCATGAAGAACATGATTACTGCTACAAGGATTACGTCTGTAATAATTTCAGAGGTAAGAGAAGGATTCTCATAACCTTTTCTGCTTCGAGTTACTCTTGCTTTGAATTTGTATCCTACAATGGCTACGCAGAGAACAAGACCTACAATAAAGCTGGTTTCATTGAACTGAGTTGCCGGATTAAAATCAGGAACATAGCTGTTGAACATGTTCAGGAATCCGTCTGGCATTGGAGAAATGGTGAGGCCCTGTAAAATAACGTTGGAAAGACCTCTCCACATAAGCATACCGGCTAAGGTAGCGATAAATGGTGGTACACGCAGATAAGCTACCAAATAACCCTGCCATACACCGATTAAAAGACCAACTGCAATCATAATCAGAATGCAAAGACCAATCGGTAAGTTTTTGTTGCACATTAAGGTACCACCTACAGCACCAACCAAACATACAACAGAACCAACGGACAAATCGATGTTACCACCGGTTAAGATACAAAGAAGCATACCTGCTGCAAGCACGAATACGTATGCGTTCTGTGCGATAACGTTACTTACGTTTTGTGGATATAAAAGTGCGCCTTTTGTGGCAATCGTAAAGAAGATAATTACTGCTACAGTAGCAATGACCATAACATATTTACGAAGCGCTGTTTTTACGTTCATATTTTTCCCTCCTGCAAGGACTTGCCTTGACTTTATTTGCTTTTACTTAGAAGAATGCTACTCATGATGCTTTCCTGTGTAGCTTCAGCAGCATCCACTTCGCCTGCGATGTGACCTTCATTCATGATGTAGATTCGGTCACTCATGCCAAGGACTTCTGGAAGTTCGGAAGATACCATAATAACGGATTTTCCTTCTGCTACTAGATCATTGATGATGCAGTAAATCTCATACTTTGCACCAACGTCAATACCCCTTGTAGGCTCATCCAAGATAAGTACATCAGGGTTTGCAAACATCCATTTTGCCAGCAATACTTTCTGCTGGTTACCACCGGACAAGTTTCCTACATTCTGGTGTACGCTAGGACATTTTGTTTTAAGTTTTTCTACATATTCTTTGGCTACATGGATTTCCTTATCGGCGTCGATAACACCTCTATTACTTACTTCCTTTAAGTTTGCCAAAGTTGTATTTGTAGAAATCGGATTAGAAAGGATAAGACCATTTCCTTTTCTATCTTCTGTTACATAGGCAAGTTTGTGTTCAATTGCTTCACGAGGAGAATTCAGTTCTACCTTTTCTCCATTCATGTACAATTCGCCTGTAATATGCGTACCATAGGATTTTCCGAAAATACTCATCATAAGTTCGGTTCGTCCGGCACCCATCAAACCGGCTACGCCTACTACTTCGCCCCTTCTTACGTTGAAGGATACGTTATCTACGACTTTCTTTTCTTCGTAGATAGGATGATGGCAAGTCCAGTTCTTTACTTCTAGTGCGATATCTCCAATCTTTCGATCCGCTGGGCGTTTCGGGAATCTGTCTGTCAGTTCACGACCTACCATGCCCTGGATGATTCTATCATCAGAGATGTCATCTACTCCTTTTCGTAAAGATTCGATGGTTGCACCATCTCGAAGAATCGTGATGGTATCGGCACAATATGAAATCTCATTGATTTTATGAGAAATAATAATCGAAGTCATACCCTGCTTCTTGAATTCCAAAAGCAAGTCTAACAGAGCCTTGGAGTCATCTTCATTTAAGGAAGAAGTAGGCTCATCCAAAATCAGCAATCTTGCGTGTTTTGCAAGGGCTTTTGCGATTTCTACCAGCTGCTGTTTACCGGTACCGATATCTTTGATCAGAGTTCTACTAGACTCGCTCAGTCCAACTCGATCCAGATAGGTTCGCGCAAGTGCGTGGGTTTCATCCCAATTAATATTAAATGCTTGTCCTCTTTCATTACCCAGGAACATGTTTTCACCGATCGTCATTTCAGGAATCAAAGCAAGCTCCTGATGAATGATTACGATGCCTTTATGTTCACTGTCTTTAATAGTGGAGAATTGCTGTACTTCTCCGTCATAAACAATATCGCCTTCATAAGTACCATACGGATACACACCGGACAGTACGTTCATCAGTGTAGATTTTCCTGCACCATTTTCGCCCACAAGTGCGTGAATTTCGCCTTCTTCTACTACGAAATTTACATCATCAAGGGCTTTAACGCCGGGAAACGTTTTGGTTATATGTCTCATTTCGAGCAAATTATTTGCCACCGGTTTTCCCTCCTTCATATCCTAACCTTGGATATTTTTATACTTAGGAAAAGGCGGGATAACCCGCCCCTCCTAAATATGTCTGCTTAAAGCAGTAATTACTGTAAGTCAGCTTCGGAATAGTATCCGGAATCGATTAACAGTTCTTTGTAGTTGTCTTTATCTGCGAATACAGGATCGCAAAGGAATGTAGGAACAACACCTTTACCATTGTCATAGTCTGAAGTATTGTTTACGTCTACAGTCTCGTTGCTGAGGATCTGTCCGCACATCTTAACTACCTGTTTAGCAAGTTCACGTGTATCTTTGAATACAGACATGGACTGTTTGTCCTGAAGCATGTTCTTTACGTTAGCCATATCACAGTCCTGACCAGTGATTACAGGCCATTCACCGTTATAAGAGCTAGCAAGTGCGTTCTCTACACCAAGTGCTGTAGAGTCGTTGGAGCAAAGAACTGCATCCAGTTTTGTGCCATCAGCATAGTAAGAAGAAATGATGTTTTCCATTCTGTTCTGAGCGTTCTCAGTTTTCCATTCTGGTGTAGCAACGTCAGCAAAATCTACCTTACCGGAAACTACATTCAGTTTACCTTTTTCGATGTATGGTTTTAATACATCCATAGCACCGCCGTAGAAGAATAATGCGTTGTTATCAGCTGGGTCACCTGTGAAGATCTCAATGTTGAAAGGACCATCAGCGTTGTCCAGATCCAGAGCGTCTCTGATGTATTCACCCTGAATTGTACCAACTTTGTAGTTATCGAATGTTGCATAGTAAGAAACAGCATCTGTTTCCATGATCAAACGGTCATAAGCGATTACAGGGATGTTTGCTTCTTTTGCCTGTGCAAGAACAGTACCTAAAGAAGAACCATCGATGGAAGCGATAACCAGAATCTGGTCGCCGTTTGCAATCATGTTCTCAATCTGAGAAACCTGAGTGGAAACATCGTTGTTAGCGTACTGAAGGTCTACTTCGTAGCCAGCTGCCTCAAGCTGAGACTTCATGTTGGCACCATCCTGGTTCCATCTCTGTAAGTCCTTTGTAGGCATTGCTACGCCGACTTTCTGTCCACCTGCTGCAGGAGCTGCTGCTTCTTCAGGAGCTGCGGCTTCTTCTGTTGCTGGAGCTGCTTCTTCTGCAGCTGGTGCAGCTTCTTCTGCTGGAGCTGCGGCTTCGCCACAACCAGCCAGTACACTTGCTGCCATAGCGGAGCAAAGCAACATGCTAAGTAACTTTTTCTTCATTTTTTGAACCTCCCTTGGTTTTTAAATGTTTTAGAAAGCCTTATTGCTCTCTACATTTCTCACTTTATCATACAGATTGCACAATGAAAACAAGACATTTTTCTTATTTTACAGACATCTTGTTTAATTTTTTGCGCAATAGCAAAAATATAGCAGGACAAATTTAACATTGTCCTGCTAGTAAAAACAATTTTGTGCTATTACCCATTCCTAATAAGTGCGATAGATATCGTCTTTTGTATGGAAGCCACTATCGATGATAACGCTCTGTAGGTTAGATTCTGTGACTTTGATAGGATCTACCATTTGGTATTTCACCTGAGTTCTTCCATCATAAAATAATGCTGCTTCTTCTATCTCATTATCTGTTGCCAGAAGATAAGCCGAATGAGCAGCCAAGGAAGCAAGCTTATCGATTGGCTTATATACTGTCATAAGCTGGGTATGATCAATAATTCGTTGGCATGCGGTTAAATCCGCATCTTGTCCCGTTACCAGGATTTGTCCTGCTTTTCTTCTCTCGGATAGAGAGCGAATGACTTGGGAGGCTAAAGAATCGTTACCACACATGATACAGTTTACTTGATTCATGTATTCCGGATGCATATTCATATATTCAAATGCTTTGTCATCTGCCCAACCGGGGCAATTGGTCTCGTCTATCTTGGTAAAGTTAGAATGTATGGTTTCGTCGAATCCTTTATTTACCAAAGAAACGTTATTATCCTCAACAGGTCCATTTACCTTCAGGTAATTGGCTCCGCTAGGAAAAGCATCATTTAGGCATTCTGCCATGTATTGTCCCACTTTTTCATTATCAAAGGAAATATATAAATCCACTCCTGCATTCTGAATGATTCGGTCATACGCAATGACAGGAATGTTTTTTTCATGGGCAAGCTTTACTTCTTCTTGTAAAGATCCGCTATCTACCGGCACAACCACGATGCAATCCAAGTTTTCTTCTATCATTCTTCGAAAAAGTTCTTTTTGCTTAGCTACATCTGAGTTGGCATTTTGCACTTCAACCTGAGCACCTAATTCTGTGGCACTGGAGATAAAGATGTCTCTATCTCTCTCCCAACGTTCGATTACAAGAGAGTCAAGTAATAACCCAATCTTTGGCACGGTAGTAGTCTCCCCTGATACCACTACTTCGGTGATTTCCTCTTCCGTATGCCCGCTGCATCCTGTTAATTGTAAATTCATAATGCATAAACAAATGCAGATAAACATTGTTGTAATAGGCTTTTTCATGAACTCTTTTCTTCCTCTTTTATACTCACTGTACTATAATAATTGCGTATGGACAAAAAAAATATCACAAATAAACAACTACATCATAAACCTGATAAATCTATTTGGGCAATTTTTCTTTTTACCGTTATGTTATTCATCATAACGATTTTAAGTCTAATTTTCTATGTCCAAACCACCCGAAAATTTAGCACTGAAATTAGTAGTGCTTCACAATACAAAGAGCATATTGCTTTTGTAGGGAATCCGAATAATACCTTTGCAAAAGAAGTCTATGAGGCTGCATATAAAACCGGGCAGGATTTTTTCTACTATGTGGAATTCTTTGGTCAGAATCTGGACAAAGTCTATTCCAATACAGAACTGATGGAAATGGCAATTGCTGCCAAAGTAGATGGGATTATTGTAACAGCAGATAACAGCGAAGAAATGACGAAACAGATTTTCCAAGCAAATGAAGCAGGTATTCCTGTTATTTGCGTAGATACCGATTGTGTAGGGAGTGCAAGAAAAAGCTATGTAGGTGGTTCTTACTACAATTTGGGACAAGAATATGGAAAACTACTGGCTCAACGTACCTCTGATGAAGTCAAAGATGTGTTGGTACTCATGAGCCCCTTTGAACAAAGCAAAGGTCAAAATTTGATTTTCTCGGGCATCAAGGATTATCTTACCAAGACAAACGTCCTTCCTTACTTTAACATCACTACCAGATCCGTTGGAAATGGCACCAGCTTTTCTGCAGAGGAATCCGTTTCCGATATTTTTGCGCAAGAGGAATTGCCGGATATCATTGTTTGCTTGGATGAAACCAATACGACCAGTGCTTGCCAATGTATCGTAGACTACAACAAAGTAGGACAAGTAACGATTTTTGGTTACTATAACAACAGCACCATCAACAATGCCATTCTAAAAGATGTAATCCCTGCTACCCTAACCATTGATACCAAGCAGGTCGGAAAGACCAGCGTAGAGTATTTAAAGCAATATCAGGACACAGGATATGTAAATGAATATGCCACCATTCCTTTTGAACTGATTACAAAGGACAATGTGGAACAGTTTATGAAGGAGGATGCTCATGAATAGAATTCTTCATCCTCGAAGCCTTGGGGCTAAACTGTTTTTGGCATCTGTTACTACAGCTTTTACCATTTTTATCGTAAATGTTTTCCTTTTCTATCAAATCAATAAAGTCATGGAACGTGTAGAAAAGGTGTATGTGTCAAACGTACAGATTATTCAGTTATCTGATACGCTGTTAGAAGTGCAAAATGCCATGACGGAGTATTTGAGCACAAAGAATTCAGATTCGCTGGAACACTACTACAGCTCCAGTTCTGATTATTTGAATCTGCTCTCTTCTTTGGATAAAACCGCCATTGACACTTCGGCTGTTCTTACCTTGGAGAATATCAAGAATATATCAACCACATACCTGTCGGAAACGGAAAACGCACTTCAGGCAAAACGAGGCAGAAATATAAGTCGTTATAAGAACAAATACAACAATGCTTCCAGGTTGTATTCATATTTGAACGCTTATATTACAAGTTTGAATGCAACTCAGTTCAAAAACAACAATGCCACATACCAGTCCATGCGACAGTCATTCCAGGTTTTGGAAACCACTTCCATGCTGGTACTGTTTTTGGTATCCGTCGGAAATCTTTTGATTGCATTGATTGCCACCAGAAGAACCATGCGTCCTTTACGAGAACTGGTTGATTACGCATCGGAAGTTGGTAATGGTAATTTTGATTTGGAGCCTATGGATATACCAAATCCCAATGATGAGGTAGGTATTCTTTCTACTGCTTTTTTTGAAATGGTACACCGTATTCAGGGCTATATCTCTGAACTGAAAGCTTCTATGGAGCATGAAAGTCAGATGAAAGAAAATGAGCTTAAAATGAATGCCCACTTAAAAGAAGCTGAACTGAAGTATTTGCAGGCTCAGATTAACCCTCATTTTCTGTTTAATACCTTAAATGCGGCGGTTCAATTATCCATGATGGAGTCTGCGGACCGTACCTATCAGTATTTGCAGAATGTCGCTGCTTTCTTTAGAGCGAAAACAAACAGAGAAATGCAGATTACTACCCTGCAGGATGAAATCGAACTGGTGGATCATTATATGTACATTATGGATGTGCGATTCTCCGGTGACATTCAGTATGAAAAAGAAATTGATGCATCCTTGATTCATATTACAATCCCCAGTATGATTCTTCAGCCACTCATGGAAAATGCCATAAACCACGGCGTCAGAGATATTAGCTGGGAAGCCAAAATCAAACTATCCATTTATGCCTTAGGCGATCAAATTGTCATTAGTGTGAAAGACAATGGCAAAGGCATGAGTGAAGAAAAAATATTAGAATTATTAAAAGGTGAAGAAGCAAAACGGCAAAAGGGAGATGAAACAAACGGTGTTGGTCTTTGGAATGTTATACACCGTATGCAGCTTTTCTACGGTAAAGAAGATGTCTTTGACATAATCTCTGCCGGACAGAACCAAGGAACAGAAATCCTCTTCTATCTTCCGAAACCATAATGTCACCTTTGGAGGTTACAATGTATAAGGTATTACTTGCAGATGATGAAGGCATCGCATTAGATTCTCTACGATTTTTAATTGAAAAAAACTTTGCCAATGAATGTAGCATTCAAACTGCTAAAACCGGCCGCGCAGTCATTGAAGCGGCAGAGAGTTTTCGACCTGAAATCGCCGTAATGGACATCCAGATGCCCGGTATCAATGGCATTGAAGCTATGAAAGAAATCAAACAGTTCTGCCCGGAATGCGTATTTATCGTACTGTCAGCCTATGATAAGTTTGATTACGCCAAAGAAGCTATTAATCTAGGGGTATTGGAGTATTTGACCAAACCTTTGCAAAAAGATAACTTTTTAGCTACTTTTGGACGCGCGATAGAGCTTATCGATCAGAAAAAGCAACGTCGTGGTAGGGATTTACAGACCAGAGAAAAGCTGGAAACAGTGGTTCCTGTCATTGAACATGGCTTCATTTCCAGCTTGCTTATGCAGGAAGAAGACTCTATCAATCTGGAGCAATATAAAAATCTTTTAAATATCACTGTAGAAAACGGATTTATGCTTCTCATTGAAGCTGGTGAAGAATCAATGGAAGAAAGCTCCCATCAGCTGGGAAATCCCATTGGTTCCGGCGTGCGTATCCATAAATATTACTCTCAAATCAGAGAAATTGTAAAAGAATACGTAGAAGGTGCCATTGTGGGACAGATTATGTCTAATCGCATTCCTGTTTTGATTCCCAAAGAGGAAGACACCTTAGATTATAACAGCCGTATTACACTTATCTCCCGCTTGCAGGAATTGTCCGTACGTCTAGAAGAAAAAACAGATGTAAGTTTTCATATCGGAATTGGAAAAGTTATGAATCTGCTGGATATCAAAGAATCCTACAGGCAGGCTTCCAATTCTCTGAAAACAGGCACGGAACCTATTAGCCACGCAGAGGATTTACCTGTTAGCTGTGAATACGAAGAAGGCTATCCCATTGAGCTTGAAAACGAACTATTCACTGCTGTTAAATCCGGAAACTATGATGAAGCAAATACGTTGGCAGACCGTTTCTTTTTATGGATGGAAAATGCTCAGATTCAAAATATGTCCAGCGTTCGCTTAAAAGCATTAGAGTTTGTTTTATTTGCAGAACATTACGCCTACTTTGAAGGTGGTATGGGAGTTTATCGCTTTAATGACCGCAAAGAATACTTAGGATTTGTACAAAGCAGTAATATTACAGAGCTTCATAGTTGGTTCGTAACCAAGATAACGGAAGCAACGACACAGATCAGTAGCAAATCTTCAAAACGTGCTGATAGTGTCATTATCACAGCGAAAAAGTTTATTGACAGAAACTACAAGCAGGACATTTCCTTAGATGACGTATCCAGGGAAGTGAATGTCAGCCCCTACTACTTCTCCAAACTATTCAAAGACGAAGCAGGGGTAACCTTTATTGAATACTTAACCACATTACGTATAGGAAAAGCCAAGGAACTGTTAATGCAAGAAGATGCTTCCATCAAGGATATCTGCGTGGAAGTTGGCTACCAGGACCCAAATTACTTTAGCCGAATATTCAAACGTTATACCGGAAAAACCCCCACAGAATACAAAGAGCAAGGAGATTAATCCTTGCTCTTTTTCTTATCTTATAGATTTAGTATTTACCATAAAGAATCTGTGCAAATTCTGAATCTTTATCTAAGATAATGGTATTTCCATCTTTTGCCAAAGATTCAAGTGCATCCAGGCTACGAATGTAGTTATAGAAATCTGCTTTTGATTCATCATTGTAAGCATCAGACAGAATTCGCATGTACTCTGCTTCGCCTTCTGCTTCTGTTTTTGCTGCATCTTTCTCAGCATTTGCTTTTAAGATAGAAACTTGTTTATCTGTTTCATTCTTGATTTTCTTTGCTTCAGAAGCACCTTTTGCCTGGTAGCTGGCTGCGATATTGTTACGTTCGGAAATCATACGCTCATATACTGCTGCTTTGTTATCATCCGGTAAATCTAATGCTTTGATTTCGGCTAGTTCAATCACGATACCATACTGCTGAATATCGCTATTGGACTCTTTGGTAATCATATTTGTCAGTTCGTTTCCTCTGGCTGCTACGATTTGATCCTGGGTCATAGAGGAAATGGTATTTTTCGTAGCATTATAAACCGCTGCTTCAATACGTTCTCTTGCTCGGCCGGATACAGCGCCAAGGGTCTGATAGTATTTCTTACCGTCTGTTACTCTCCAGATTACATAGTTGTTGGAAATCATAGATTTCTTATCTGATGTAATGACATCTGATGTAGGCATATCATATAATCTAGAACCGGTGTATACGTAGGTCACTTCATCAATAAAGGGTGCTCGTACATGTAAGCCCGGATTTTCTTCAATATGTGTAATCTTACCGAATCGAATGACGATGCCGATGGTGTTTTGTTTTAAAGTATATAAAGCAGAGCTGATGCAAATAAAAGCTACAAAAACAAGCACTGCTGTTATGATCCATTTACGTGCTGATTTCATAATACTAATCTCCTTTTCTATGTATTATTCTTCTGTAGAAGCATTATCTGTCTGTGCTTCGCTAGAGAAAGATTCAAGTGGAAGCATATTCTGTGTCTTGCCATCTGTAATAATCACTTTTACTTTGGGCAATAAAGATTCCATTTTCTCATAGAAAAGACGTTTCTTTGTTATTAACGGATATTTTTGATACTCGGTGTACATTTCATTGAAACGAGAGACCTGTCCATCTGCTTCTGCAATACGAGATTCTTTGTAAGCATTGGCATTTTGGATAATCTGGTCAGCATCTGCTTCAGCAGCAGGAATTTTCTCGTTCTGGTACTGGATGGCTTCGTTCTTTGCGGTATCAGCCCCCTGTTTTGCGGTTTCTACAGCTTTAAAGGCTGCTTTGATTTCTTCTGTTGGTGGTTCGGAATCCTGAATGGTAATATTCACAACAGCCAGACCGATGTTCTGCTTTTGCAAAGAAGTAGCCAGGGCTTCTTTTACATCTGACTGAATCTTTCCTTTTCCTGTAGTCATAGCTTCATCTACTGTATAGTTAGAAACTACAGTACGGATATTGGCCATAGCGATGTTGGACATCATTTCTTCCGGATCCTCTGTGTTAAACAGATAAGCAATCGGATCGGACACACGATACTCTAAATAAAAATCAATATTTAAAAGGTTAAAGTCAGAGGTAATCATTACACCGGTGTCTTCATCTACGATGTTCTGACCATCATTTACAACATAACCAATGCCGGTACCATGAGTGGTCATATCTACTAGTTTTACGCTCTGCCAAGGTGCCTTCACATAAAAGCCGGCTGTGTTCACTTTTACAATTTTACCAAACTGTGTGACAACTGCATTTTGCTGTTCGTTTACAGAGTAAAAACAGCTAAATACAATCATAAGTAAGACAATGATTATGGCAATGGTGCCAGCTGCTTTTGCTGTTTTTTTCGGGTCCTTACCCTTAAATGGATTCTCATCAATGATGGTATCCGCATTTTTAAATGGATTTCTTTTTTTCATACCTACTCCTTTTTTGAATTTATAATGATATATGATTTAACAACGTCAAAATTGTTTCTTCTTTTGCTTTATCTTGTTCTAGCTTAGAAAGTTCTTTGATGCGATTTAAATACGTTTGACGGTTCTGAATGGTATGAACCGTAACGTCTTTGATTTGCGCCTGTGCAAGATACTTCTGAAGGTGCTTTTCTAACTTATCTGCCTCTAAATCCTTAGAAGGAAATAAGATTAAATTTCCTTTTCGGTAAAATAAATGTCCGATATGGTAGGTCTTTTCTCCACCTGTAAAGCAATAATCAAAGTATCCTTCCTGTGTAACTGCCTGGATTGCCTTTTGATCCTCTATATCACAGGGCTTTGCTAGCCGAAACATAATAAACTGCACAAGAGACATACTTGCCGGCAAGCAGCCAAGCACAGCAAATAAAGTCATAAGATTTTTATTCGTACCGGTTACTACTAATCCTATGATATATAAACCAAGGGGTAAGATAAATAACAGAATCGTCAAAATAAGAATTCTTATTTGCTCTGTTTTGATATATCCCGGTATACCTTTTTGCGTTTTTCGAAATAGCTTCATGGTTACCTCAAATCTTCATCATCAATAGTTGCCAATATTCTTCCAAATAGTAATCTGCCAGTTTATGCTTTTCTACATCGTCACATCGAGAATACTCGTCTCTAACAGCACACACCTTCATTCCGGCGCGCAATCCTGCCTGAATACCTGCCGGTACATCTTCAAATACAAGACACTTTGCAGGATCTACTTGCAGTTTCTTTGCAGTTTTTAAATAAATTTCCGGAGAAGGCTTTCCTTCAGAGACTTCATCTCCTGTCAGGATTACATCGATATAATCATGAAGGCCTAAATTGTCCGCCAAATGACCTACTAAGGATTTGGAATTACTGGTGGCTATGCCGGTCTTAATACCGGCTTCTTTTAGTTTCTTTAAAAACGGAATGACGCCAGGCTTTAATTGAATCTCGTGGGCATATTTGTCCACTGCCATCTCGTGCCAATCCGCTTTCATTTTCTCAATGGAATCCGGGATGGGAAAATGCTCCTTAAAGTATATAGCAGTTTCCTGATAGCTTTTTCCATCCAGATTATGCTGTAAATCAGCCGGTACGGGGATTCCAAATCGACCAAGATACTCGATGTCTATTTCTTCCCATATTCCCATAGAATCCACCAGGGAACCATCCACATCAAAAATAACAGCTTCAATGCCTTTAAAGCTTGGTAAAACTTGGGTTAAAGAACAGAATTCTTCTTCCGTTAATTCGCGATACTGCCCTTTTTCCAAAGATTCATCTAGGGACAATCCATTCATCCTAAGGCGTTTTAAATATAGGACTTCATTTTCCACTGCTTTTAGCATACGCTTTACTTGATGGAATTTACCTTCCCGAATCGTTAAATGGATTATTCTATCGGAAATGACCTCAACATGAGCCGGGGCTGATATCCCTTCCTCCCCTAACGATACACCGGTTTCGAGAGCTGTAATAGCTTCCATGCCAAGTGGATATTTCATGTGTACTTCATAACACTTATCCACATGCTTTGATGGGCTAAGTAGATTATGCGCAAGTTCCCCATCATTGGTTAAGACCAGAAGTCCTTCCGTATCTTTATCCAGACGTCCTACAGGAAATAAATTGTATTTTTTATAGTCAGGACATAAGTCCACAACTGTCTTATCGGTTTTGTCTTCTGTAGCACTCACAACCCCAGCCGGTTTATACAGCATGATATACTTATATTTTTCATAGCAGACAGATGTACCGTGCATCGTAATGCTGTCAGATTCTGTAACTTGAAAGTCTGCTTTTTTACAGACACTGCCGTTTACCGAAACGTGGCCCTTTTTAATTTGCTCTTTTACTTCGGAACGAGTCCCGACTTTACAATCGCATAGGAATTTATCTAATCTCATAGTTTCTTTGATAAAACAAAAGGCTGTCGAAGGACAGCCTATTATCGGATACTAAATCAATTCTAAATCTTCGCCCCCGGACGCCTGCTGGTCATCTGTTTGGACGGTGTCAGAGTTACCTCTAAGTTCTTTACGGTTGGCTACTACGATGTCTTCATACTGTTTTAGATTAGCCATAAGTGATTCATAATCAAACTGAGCAGATGTCATCGTTTTTTCGATGATATTCTGTACATGAGAAAGTAAATCATCTGTATATTGTACGGCAGAAGTGCGGATAGCATTTGCATCACTTGTAGCTGCATCTAATACCTGCTGTGCCTGTTGAGATGCTGTAGAGACAACATCATTTGCCTGGGCGTAGGCTTGCTGCATAATCTCATGTTCACTTATGAGCTCAGTAGTCTGCGCTGTAGCATCAGCGATTAATTGTTCTGCCTTTACTCTTGCATCATTGAGAATCTGTTCCTGATTCTGCACGATACGTTGATATCTTTTGATTTCTTCAGGAGTTTTCTCACGCAGTTCGTGAATCAACTCCTCAATTTCATCTTTATTTACTAAAATCTTTGAATTGGAAAAAGCCTGGAATTTACATGATTCGATGTATTCTTCCATCTCATCAATAAGCTGTTCGATTCTACTACTCATTTTCCCCTCACTATTTGTGTCCGTATTTTTTCAGAAGTTGCTCTTTGACAAAACTTGGAACACTTCCATCCAAGTTTCCCTGGAACATAGCAATCTCTCTAACCGCGGAAGAACTGAGATATGCATATTCCAAACTTGTGGTAAGGAACATGGTCTCCAATTCACCCCCTGAAAGAATCTTGTTCGTCTGAGCAATCTGCAATTCATATTCAAAATCTGTGATAGCTCTAAGTCCTCTGATTACTACTTTTACGCCTTTTTGCTTTGCGTATTCTGTAGTTAAACCACTGAAGGAATCAATGGTTACATTAGGCAGGTCTTTGGTAGCCTCTTGTAGCATTTTAACACGTTCATCTACAGAAAACAATGGAGTCTTCATTTTGTTATCAAGGACTGAAACAATCAAAGAATCAAATATTTCAGCACTTCTTTTGATGACATCTAGATGTCCAAAGGTAACAGGATCAAAGCTACCTGGATATATTGCTGCTTTCACGGTAATCCTCCTATTTCTTCATGAGAAATACATGTTTATTTGTCTTGTAGCACTTCTCTCTGGTTACTTCAAATCCGTAATCCTCTGCAAAGGAAAAGTCTTTGTGAATATCTGCTTCTACGATAATCTTTGTATCTTCCGTAACATAAGGCATCTGGGATAAAGTTTGAAGCAAACGTTCTTCATAGCCTTCCTGATACGGCGGGTCTGCAAAAATCAAATCAGCGGACTTCTCGTGAATACTATAAAGACCGGTAAATACGTCGGCTTTTAACAGGGTAGCCACATCTGTCATCTTGGTAAACTTAATATTTTCCGTAATGCAAGAAGCGGCTTCTGCATTTTGCTCGATAAAATAGGCTTTTTTTGCTCCACGGGAAAGGGCTTCAATACCGATACCACCGGATCCGGCAAATAAATCGATAAAGATAGCTCCGGGAACATCCGGCATTAAAATATTGAATAAAGTTTCTTTGATACGATCTGTGGTAGGTCTGGTATCAAGGCTTTTCGGAGTCTTTAAAGGAAGACTTCGACAACTTCCTGCGATTACTCTCATTTGATTTTACTTCCTCTGGTAGCACGTCCTGCTGTTCTAAGGTCATTCAGTGCGATTTCTTTTCCGTTATACTCAACTTTGGTATCTAAAGCAATGCTGGTGAAATATACATTCTCTAATTCATCGCCGCTTGTCAGGTTGATTCCCTTTACGCCAATGGCTGTTTTCTTCATTTCCGGGATATCCTTAATAGGGAATTTCAGGAAATAGCCATTTCTAGTCTGAAGAACAACTTCCTGTTCCTCCGTAATAGGCCAAACAGAAACGACTTTGTCATCATCACCAAGTTTTGTTGCGGCAACCATCTTTTTGGCGACGTCAAACTCACCACCATTTACCATTTTCAGCATACCATTCCGGGTAGCAAATAACAATCGATATAAGTTCAAGGAACTCTGAGAACAAGCCATTACAATGGTGTCACTGGCAGTGTCAAAATTACTGATATTATCTACCGGAACACCCTTATCTCTGAACTTGCCATATGGCACATCCAAAATCTTGATGGTGTGAAGCACACCGCCTTCTGTAAATAAGCAAGCTTTGCCGGTATTTTTACAGGTAAAGACATATTTTGATTCCGCATCAGCAGTTTCTTTGTTACGCTCGTAAGTTGGTACATCGATGCATCTGCAGTATCCAAAACGATCCATCAGGAATACCACATCCTGCTCTTCCACTTTGGATTCTACAAAGACAGCCTCCTGACCATTTTCAATAACAGTCTTTCTCTTCTGGCCAAATTCCTTTTTAAAGCGCTCTAAATCCTGAATAATTACCTGAGCCATGGAGTCTTTTCTCTCCAAAATATCTTCATAACGATAGATATTGGCCAGGGTTTCTTCATGATCTTTGATCAAGGCCTGTAGTTCCAGTCCAATCAGCTTATATAAACGCATGTCTAAAATGGCATCTGCTTGTCTTTCCGTAAAGGAAAGCTGAGAAGCCATTCCCTGACTGGCTGTTGTTTTGAAATGAATACCATCTGTCTTACCCGTTGTAAGGCAAGCTTTTGCCATGGCACGGTCCTTTGAGCCTCTAAGGATTTCAATGATCAAATCGATTACATTGCAAGCCTTAATCAGACCTTCCTGAATCTCTTTTCTATCTTTTTCTTTATTGAGTAATGTCGTATATTTACGTTTTGCGATTTCAAACTGGAACTCAATAACTTCTTCCAAAACACGCTTTAAGCCAAGAGTTTCAGGTCTTCCATGGCTGATGGCCAGCATATTGACGCCGAAGGTATCCTCTAATCTGGTCTTTTTATAAAGCATGTTGATGAATCGATCCACATCTGCATCTTTTTTCAGTTCAATGACGATTCGAATGCCTTCTTTGGAAGACTGGTTGGTGATATCTACGATATCCATGGTCTTTTTGGATTCGGATAAAGCCGCAATATCCATTAAAAACTTGGAGATATTAGCGCCAATCATAGGAAATGGAATTTCGGAAATGACAACCAGCTGGTGGCCGGCTTTTCCTTTTTCCACTTCTACCTTGCCTCGGATTTTAATCTTTCCGGCACCGGTTTCGTAGATATCCAGTAAGTCATCTTTATTGATGACGATACCACCTGTTGGGAAATCCGGTCCCTTTACATATTTCATCAACTCTCTAGTAGTAAGAGACGGATCCAGCATAAGGGCTTTCATGGCATCTACTACTTCCGTGAAGTTATGTGGTGGAACTGAAGTAGCCATACCTACAGCGATACCTTCTGTACCATTAATCAGAAGGTTTGGGATTCGTACAGGCAGTACTCCGGGCTCTTTTTCCGTTTCATCAAAGTTTGGAATAAAATCTACTACATTTTTATCCAGGTCAGCCAAAAAAGCATCTTCCGTAACCTTGGCAAGTCTGGCTTCGGTGTAACGCATGGCAGCAGCCCCGTCTCCTTCGATGTTACCGAAGTTACCGTGACCATCTACCAGTGGAAGTCCCTTCTTAAAGTCCTGACTCATGACTACCAGAGAGTCATAGATGGAACTATCGCCATGGGGATGATACTTACCCATGGTATCACCTACGATTCTGGCACTCTTTCTATATGGCTTATCATGACGTATGCCAAGTTCGTTCATATCATATAAAACGCGGCGCTGTACGGGCTTTAAACCATCTCTGACATCAGGTAAAGCTCTGGCTACGATAACACTCATGGCATAGTCAATATAGGATTTTTGCATGACGTCGGAATATTCCGTCTTGATTATTTTCTCTTCCATGTCATTTCCTTACTTCTGTATAATTTCATCGCGACCGGAATTATACATCCAAAATCGCGTCTCTAGCATGTTCGTAAATAAAAGATTTACGTGGTGGTACTTCAGACCCCATCAAAAGCTGCGTCATCTCAGAAGCCATACGGCCATCTTCAATTTCCACTTTTTTCAATCTTCTGGTTTCAGGATCCAGTGTGGTTTCCCATAACTGCTGTGCATCCATTTCACCAAGACCTTTGTATCGCTGCAAAGTAAAAGGTCCTTTATGGGTCTTACGGTATTTTTCTAAGGCATTATCGTCATAAAGGTACTCTTCTTTGCCCTTTTGCGGCATCGCTTTATAAAGTGGAGGCATGGCAATATATACATGCCCTTGATAGATTAGTTCCGGCATAAAGCGATAGAACAAAGTTAAAAGTAATGTGGCGATATGGGCACCATCCACGTCGGCATCGGCCATGATAATGATTTTGTCATAGCGAAGTTTGGCAATATCAAAGTCATTGCCATAGCCTTCGGAGAAACCGCAACCAAAGGCATAAATCATGGTTTTGATTTCTGCGTTGGCCAGAACTTTATCGATGCTGGCTTTTTCAACGTTAAGAATCTTACCTCGGATCGGTAAAATAGCCTGATATGCACGGTTTCTGGCAGTTTTTGCACTACCACCGGCGGAATCACCTTCCACGATGAAGATTTCACACTTAGAAGGATCTTTGCTTTCGCAGTTTGCAAGCTTTCCGTTAGAATCAAAGGAGAACTTCTGCTTTGTCAGCATATTTGTTTTCGCCTTTTCTTCTGTTTTACGAATCTTTGCAGCTTTTTCCGCACATCCAATGATAGTCTTAAGCATTTCCAGATTTCGGTCAAAGAAATGCACTAATTCATCACCGGTAATCTTACTTACAACTTTGGAGGCATCCTGGTTATCCAGCTTTGTCTTTGTCTGACCTTCAAATCTAGGGTCCGGATGATGAATCGAAACAATGGCAGTCATACCATTACGTACATCCGTACCGGTAAAATTCGCGTCTTTCTCTTTTAAGATACCAATACTTCTGGCGTAATTATTGATAATGGTGGTAAACATGGTTTTAAAACCGGTAATATGGGTACCACCTTCAGAGTTATAAATATTATTACAAAATCCCAGAATATCTTCATGGAACTCGTTTACGTACTGGAAAGCCACCTGCACTTGAATATTATCCAGTTCGCCTTCAAAATATACCACTTCATGTAGCGCCTCTTTGGTTTCGTTCATGTCGGAAACAAAACCTTTTATACCGTCAGGCTCATGAAAATAGATTTTCTCCGGAATCTCCATACGACGATCTTCAAAACAGATGGTAAGACCGGGATTTAAATAAGCTGTTTCGTGAAGTCGGCTTTTTACATCTTCTGCTTTAAATCTTGTCTTCTCAAAGATAGTAGGATCCGGTAAAAAGTTGGTCCAGGTACCTGTCTGATTGGTGTTTCCAAGCACCGGTAAAAGGCCATTGATAAGTTCTGTAGTAGGAACGCCTCTTTCGTAAGTATCCTGATAAATCTTACCGTCTTGTTTGATTTTGACAGTAAGTCTGGTAGAAAGCGCATTTACTACAGAAGATCCTACACCATGAAGACCACCACTGGTTTTATATGCATTATTATCAAATTTACCGCCGGCATGTAAGGTAGTATATACAACACGTTCTGCACTTACACCTTTTGCATGCATGCCAACCGGAATACCACGTCCATTATCAGAAACAGTGGCGCTTCCATCTGCCTCTAAAATGACATCGATTTTATCGCAATAGCCTGCCAGATGCTCATCCACAGAGTTATCCAGTAGCTCATAAATCAAATGATTTAAACCTTTTGTAGAAGTGGAGCCGATGTACATACCAGGACGTACACGTACCGCTTCTAACCCTTCTAATACTGTGATATTACTAGCATCATAATTGGAACTACTTTTCTTCATGTTATCCTCACATCACCCTAAAAATAAGCATAAGGGTGCATTTTTCTCATTCTGCATTAGTTTACCATATATTTAGTGTTTTTCAAAGACCTTAATCACAATTTATAGTGTAAAATCAAGGCTTTTTAGACAAAAAAAGACCTCTTTGCAAGTTGCAAAAAGGTCTTACTTTTAAAGAGAATCAATTGGTAACTTTTTGGTAATGGTAACAGCCAAAGCTCCTGTACCAATATGACAGCCAACACTCATGCTTAAAGGATCCACATTGGTAATCTCAATACCCGGGAAAGCTTCTTCCACTTCTGCTTTAAACTGCGTGATTTCAGGCAAGTTGTGGGTGTAGGCCATAGCCAGTTTAATATTCTCGGGAGAAATACCACCAAAACGTTTTTCGGCATCGTTTCGGATTGCTGAAATCATAATGGATTTCGCCTGACTTACCGTTCTGGCTTTCGCAAAAGCATCCAGCTTCTCACCCTGAATCTGTAAAACAGGTTTCAGCTTCAATAAAGTACCCAAAGCGGCTGCTGCTGGAGTGATTCTACCACCTTTTTTCAGGTAATATAAGGTATCCATCATAATATAGATACTGGAATTGAATTTATCTGCTTCCAGGATATCTTTGATTTCTTTTGCGGTTTTTCCTTTTTCAGAAAGTCTTACCGCATCTATCACAGAATGCTTCTGTGTAACAGAAATACGCTGATTATTGATAACTTCTACCTTACCGTCGTAATCCTCCGCAAGCATCATGGCTGTCTGGCAAGAACCTGACAATCCGCTACTCATAGGAATATGAACCACTTGATCTGCTTCTTTCAAAGCTTCATCCCAGATTTTCATAACAGAGTCAGGGGACGGCTGACTGGTTGATACATCGGCTTTTTCCGCTAAATGCTCATAGAAAGAATCAATAGACATATCGATTCCTTCATAGTAGGTTTTCCCATCTAAAATACAAGGCATAGGAAGCACATAAACACCTAGTTCTTTGGCTTCTGTAGCCGTAACACCGCTATTAGAGTCGGTAACTACTGCAACTTTCATATCATTCCCTCAACTGTTTTGTTTTGTTACACAAAACATATTGTAAAATTATATAGTCGGAAAGTCAATGAACTTTCCGTATTCTTGCTGGGTCCTTAAGGCCAAAGCCTTGTATTCCGGCAAATCCTGCCAGTTTTCTATTTCCAATATTTCTTTGGAAATCTCATCAGCTAAAGTCAATTCCTCAGCATCAGATAAAATGTCTGCTAAATCAAATAACATTTCACCACTTTGACGAACACCAAAGAAATCACCGGGACCTCTAAGTTTTAAGTCTTGCTCTGCAATAAAGAAACCATCGTTGGAGTCCTGTAAAACCTTAAGACGTTTCTTGGCCAAATCCTTTTTTGAAGTATTGATAAAGATGCAGTAAGATTGTTTCTCGCCACGTCCTACTCTGCCTCGTAATTGGTGTAACTGGGCAAGACCAAAACGATCTGCATTTTCTATCATCATAACAGTGGCATTTGGCACATTTACCCCCACTTCCACTACCGTAGTAGAAATGAGCAAATGGATATTTCCCAGGGCAAACTGCTCCATTATCTGATTTTTTTCTGTTGACTTTAATTGACCATGCAAAACACCGATTCTGACTTCCTCAGGAAATATTTCTCTGCACTTTTTCGCGTATTCCATGACGCTTTCTAAGTTAGAATCCTCGGACGATTCAATCATGGGGCAGATGATAAAGGCCTGTTCTCCTTCCTTTAGATGTTTATAGATAAATTGATAAGCCTTTTCTCGAAAACTGATATCCACAACAGAATTCTTGATTACAAGACGCTTTTCCGGCAAATGCCGAATGGCGGACACATGGAAATTCCCATACAAAATCATGGATAAAGTACGGGGAATCGGTGTGGCACTCATGACACAGACATGGGGATTATAGCCCTTTGCCGCCAGGGCTTCCCGCTGCAAAACGCCAAAGCGGTGCTGTTCATCTGTAATGACAAGTGCAAGTTTTTGATAGGTCACTTTTTCCTGGAATAAAGCATGGGTGCCGATAATACAATTGACCTGACCCTTTTCGATACGCTCATAGACTTCTTTCTTTTGTTTTGCCGTCATAGAGCCTGTCAAAAGCGCTGTTTTCAAAGGAAGATGATACTCTTTTGCCAGTTTCGAAATACCATCAAAATGCTGTTTGGCAAGGACTTCCGTAGGGGCCATCAGCGCTCCTTGATACCCATTTGCCGCTGTAGTAACAAGCGCAAGGGTGGCAAGGATGGTTTTACCGGAGCCCACATCGCCTTGTACCAATCGGTTCATCATATTTTGTCCACATAAATCATCCTGTAAGTCTCTATAGACCTTCATCTGATCTTCTGTCAAGCGATAAGGCAATGCTTCAATCAGCCTGGCCGTATCAGCAGTTTCAATCATTTGAAACTGATTTGGACGTTCGATTTCGTTATGTTTGATTTGATGCAGGCAAAGTAAGAATAAAAAGAACTCATCAAAAACTAATCTGTGTCTGCTATTTTGCAGCTCTTCTGCATTTTCAGGGAAATGAATGTGGTGAATCGCTTCATCCAATTTACGAAAATGATATTTTTCAAGAATCCAGTCAGGCAGATACTCCGGTATTTCCAGTTCGGCCAAAGCTTGTTTTACAGCTTTTTTAAACACCTTATTGGATAGTTTCGCGGTAAGGCCATATATAGGCTGCAGAACCTCTTTTTGTTCTTCGTACTCTGTACCACTTAAAATAATGGGGTGCTCTAAGAACATCATGTCTCTGCGAAGTTCGCATTTACCTCTAAGTAGCACCACCATCCCTTTTTTGAGCTGGTTTTTGATATATGGCGTGTTAAAAAATTGCACACGAACCATTCCCGTGGCATCTGCAACAGAAAATTCATATAATTTGATTCTTCTGGTGATTTTTTCAGAGACGCTGGTAACTAGTTTCCCCTTTATAATCACACGTTCACCACTTCTGATAGCGGAAATAGGTGATATTTCTTCAAAAACGTCATAATCTCTAGGATATGCCTGAACCAAATCCCGAATGGTATAAATATTCAATTTATGAAATAATCCAGCTGTTTTCTCTCCAATGCCTTTTAGAGATTCAATGGATGTATCACCGGTCATCTAGATCTCCTAAAAAAGGGACCCGAAGGTCCCTCTTATTATTCTGCGCTCATAATGTAATAGTAAATAGGCTGTCCACCATACTGCAGTTCCACATCTACACCAGGGAAGAACTCGTTAATCTTAGAAACGAGGCTCTGAGCTTCCTCTTCTGCTACATCCTGGCCGTAATAAACGCTGATAAGCTCTGCGCCGTCCTTTAACATTTCACGAAGCATTTCAATGGAAGTGGCTTCTTTATCAGGATTTACAGCAAGAATACCTGCATCACCAATACCCATGTAATCGCCCTGTTTAATGTCTTTGCCATCAATCTGAGTGTCACGAACAGCGTAAGTAACTTCACCGGATTTTACATTGGTGATTTCACTTATCATGGTTTCTACATTTTCTTCTGCAGATAAGTCTGGCATGAAGTTAATCAAAGCGGTAATTCCCTGCGGAATTGTCTTTGTAGGTACAACATGAAGCTTCTTATCTGTGACAAGAGACTGTGCCTGATTTGCTGCTAAAATAATATTTTTGTTATTAGGAAGTACAATGACATGATCCGCATTTAATTTCTCTACTGCGTTTAAAATGTCTTCTGTACTTGGATTCATGGTCTGACCGCCGGCAATGATATAGTCCGCGCCAAGACCTTTGAAGATTTCGCTTAAACCATCCCCTACAGATACTGCTACAAATGCAATATCCTTATGTTCCATAGGGATTTCTTCTTCTTTCTTTGTCTTTGTAATGGTCTTATCTTTTGTACGAAGATTTGTTACCACTACATCGTGTAATTCACCATAAAGCAATGCTTTCTGTAAAACAAGTCCGGGATCATTGGTCAGAAGAGACACTTCTAATACTTCATCCTGCTCATATACGGTAACTTTTGCTTTATCTCCAATACTCTCAAGATACTTTGTAAAGTCTTGCTCTGTCTTGATGTTGAAATTCTTTGTAAGTAATACATCAAATTTCGTATCATAAACAAACTTCACATTCTCTTCTTCTTCGTCTTCCTCAGCAGAACCATCCCCGTCTAAGGATAAATCTACTTCTTTACCAAGGAATACATCCTGTGCGCCCTTTAAAGCCTGCATCAGGCCCTGACCGCCGGAATCCACTACGCCAGCCTGTTTTAATACAGGAAGCATATCCGGAGTTTTATCCAGAACTTCATCCATATAAAGAATGACTTCACGAATAAAAGTCTCCATGTCTACGTTCTGAGCAGCTAATTCTTTTGCTTTATCAGCGCCGCCCTTAGCAACCGTAAGAATGGTTCCTTCTTTTGGCTTCATAACCGCCTTATATGCTGTTTCCACTGCTTTATCAAAGGCTTCGTTTAAATCCTCTACAGTAAGAGCATCTTTGGTTTTTACGATTTTTGTAAAACCGCGGATTAACTGGGATAAGATAACGCCGGAATTACCTCTGGCGCCTCTAAGAGACCCGGATGACATTGCCTTGCATACAGCTTTCATATCGCTGTCATCTACCTGTGTCAATTCTCTGGCAGCAGACATAATAGTCATCGTCATGTTTGTACCTGTATCACCATCCGGAACAGGGAAAACATTTAATTCATTAATCCATTCTTTTTTCGCTTCCAGATTCTTAGCTCCCGCGATAAACATACGGGAAAGCAATTTGGAATCAATAGTTGTATAAGCCACGAAATTATCCTCCAAAACTAGTCTACTAATCGATAGCGCGAACGCCTTCTACGTAAACATTCACTTTCTGTACTTCTAAACCGGTAAAATCTTCTACTCTATATTTCACAGTTTCTACCAGATTATCTGCAACAGCCATAATACTTACACCATAAGACACAATGATATGAAAATCCAAGTATAACTTATGATTGCGCACTGTTACATTGATACCTTTAGAAAGGTTTTCTTTTTTTAGTAAAGAAACAAGTCCGTCTTTTACATTGATACCGGACATACCGACAACGCCAAAGCTTTCCATAGCAACCGTACCGGCGAATTGTGCAATGACCTCATTGTCGATTACAATGTTCCCTAAATGGGTATTCATTGAAGAGCCTTTCATATGCATCCTCCTTTTGTAAAACCGCATTATTTGTTTATTATAACAGTCCTTTTCATAAAAAGAAAGATTTATACTTTAGTTTTTTTGAAAAAAGCCCTTGCAATCAGATATTGTTTCTGATATTATACTAATGTTGCGTAAAGAGCACGTTGATTTAGATAATTATTAGCAAATGCCGTTAGGAGGTGCGAAGATGGCTAAGTGTGATATTTGTGGAAAAGGCGCTCATTTTGGAAATGCAGTAAGCCATTCTCATAGAAGATCCAACAGAATCTGGAATTCTAATATCAAAACTGTAAAGTGCAAAGTAAATAGCGTTGCTAAGACAATGCACGTATGTACAAGATGCCTCAGATCCGGTGCTGTAGAAAGAGCTTAATCTTCTACTATTGATCATATAGGCAAAACAAAAACCCTTCTTTTTAGAAGGGTTTTTTAGTACTCATTTTCAATTATAAAAGGCTGCTTAATCTTTCATACTCTTGATTAATCACTAAGACAACCCTACTATCACCTGCAACATTATCAGGATGATAGATTTTAAGAAGATCTCGATATCTCTTCTTTAAAGCCATCGGGCTATTGACTCCGGCAAATAAAACATCCGCATCATCTAAGAAATTCTGCTGCTTAGGGCTACTTGCTTCTAAAGCTTTTTCAGCCTCAAAGGCCTTCTTTTCCCGTTCTAACTCTTTACGATCCATTTCCAGTTCTGCAAATCCATTTTGTAAAATCTGCATCTTTGCTGTAAAGAATTGTTCTTCTTGTTTAAGTCTTTTACGAGATTGTAAAATAGCCTGGTTTAAAGTTTTCATTTCTTCCTGGAACTGAGTACGTTCTTCGATGAAACGTTCTCTCATATCTTCCATGTTTTTCTTTTCCGTGGCTACTCTGACATTCTCTGTAAAAAGCCAAAGCTTCATCTTTTTTAATTCGCCTTCTGACATGGTATCCAATGTCTCAGGTGTTATTTCCATGTTTTCAAATGCAATTTCTTTTTCTTCCGTATTTCCTTTTGCAGATTCGGAATCCTCAGAAACTACTGCTGAATTGTTGATTTCGACCTCACTTGCCTGATTATCAAGTGTTTCTAATTTTTCGAGGCTATCCAGTGTGATTTCAACCATATCCATACTTACTTCCCTAAGTGGCTATTCCTCTTCCGGAAATGCCATATCTACTGCTTCATCCTTAGTTACATCTTCTTCCATATTTGGCTGTGTAAAACGATCCACCAAATCCGGAATCATATCCAGTAATTTTGTCATGGAGTCTTGTTTTTTTACATTAATCAGTTTTGTATGACCGTCTTTAATAACAAGAACCGCATTTGGCGTCATCTTACCGCCCATGCCTCCCATAGAAGCATCTTTCTTATCACGTTGATTAGAACCGGCCCCAACGCCAAAGCTTACATCAACCAATGGAACGATAATGGTGTCACCTACTTGTACAGGCTCCCCCACAACTGTTTTTGAAGTGAAAAAGCCATCAAGTCCCTGCATCAGCGCATCTACTGCAGCAGGGAATCTGTTTTCTGCCATGAATTATGTCCTCCATTTATTTTTCGTAATCTCAGCCTGCTTCATTACTTCTTTCAAATGACCGGCAAAATATACTCTTAATAATACAAATAACAGTACAATCAGTCTAATGCGACCTTTGCAGTTAATATCTGCATCCAGCATTTGTTTATCAAAATTACCGTAAATATGTAAATTCTTTGGCTTGATACCCGTAAGGGTCACTAAAAATCCCAGAAGATAACCGGTGGTAGCCGGATCTTCCATACCAAATTCAACATATCCCTTAATTCTCGGAAGGATATGCTTTAGTACTCGCCTTATTTCTGCTTTCATCACCGACCAAAAGTGAGTCATAAGCGGTCCCGCGAATAAATCCGTAGTCCTGTTATAGGCATCAATTTTATTCTCTATTTTATCATAAACACTATCAATTGTTAAATCTTTGTTACAGAGCTCCTGAATCATTCGGCTCCATTTTGAAGTATTTTCTTTCTCTTTGCCAGGCTCTTGCGGCTCTAAAGAAGCGTTTTCTTGAGCAGGTTTGGATTCCTCTGTAACCTGTGCTGGTTTCACTTCTTCAAAAGCTGTCTCTGAAGATATGACAGGATTTTCATCGGAAGCAGGAGGGTTATCGATTACCTCTGAATTCGTGTTTGATTTTGTATTTGATTTTGATTTTTCTTTTGGCTTTGCTGAGTCATAAACCGTAAAAAATAAAATGCGAACTTTCACAGAAAGAGACTCTTGATAGTTTGCTTTCATGCCAAAAAGAAATAAAAAGTCATGAAAAGCCCCACTCGCCTTAATGCTTTCTTCTTGCTTATAAAAGCTCCCTTTATACGTAAAGGGACAAATAAGAAAAAGCAAAACGATACAGAGTATACCTAGCAAAATCCATAATATGATTTTCAAAATCAGCCATAAAACAGCCAGTACATGTGCCATAAATTAATGATTCTCTCCGTAATGAGCTAAATAGTATTTTAAGTCAGCATTTCCGTATAAAGCCACGCAATCTTCCACCATCTGCCTAACAACTTCTAGGGCGGATTCTTTTGATTTTGTAATTCCCACTACAAAAGGGGGATGTATATGATAGAATCGCTGTAAAAAAACAGGACTATAGGTAATATCCAGCTGATCCGATCCTTGATTTAACGTAATCAGGTATACCATTACTGTTTTCTTATGAACTTTTAAATAAAAACGAATCTGATTTCGTTCCTTTTCCGGGATATCATCACCCCAAAACAAATACCGAAAGAATTTCATGTATTTCTCCAAATTTCTGTGCAAGCCCTGTCTGTATGTGATACTATGATTAAAAGAAAACTGGTATGACCATTACACCACATTAATCTTACGGGGGTATGTATGCAAACTGTTGCTTGTATTTCGTTACAAGAAGGAATGATTTTAGGCACGGATGTGCTTAGTCATCGTGGCGATGTCATCGCCAAAAAAGGAGATGAAGTAAATCTCAAACTCATTTCTAAATTCAAACGCTACAATGTTATGGTTGTAGATGTCTTAGATGCCATGGATTTGGCCAATACCTATTTTGAAAGAGTCCAAGTTTCTCCGGGATTTAAGAAGTTCATGAATAGTTATCAGGAAGCTTACGCTACCTACAAAGAAACAATCATGAATCTCATTACAAAACATTATACCATTAACTTCCCCGCTTTACTCTCTCTTTATGATTCTGTCCGAAAAACAATTCGCACAGATGAAGATTTAATCGATTATATGTATAACCAAATGGTTGCCGAGGATGAAATCACCCATGCCCATTGCTTCAAATCCGCATTGCTGGCAGGAACCTTTGCAGACTGGTGTCAATTTACCAATGCCGAAAAACTGATTCTTATACAAGCTGCCTTTGTTTATGATATCGGAAAGCTTCTGCTCCCCAATGAATTATTATGGAAAACCGGCATCTATACACCGGAAGAAAAGCTGGAGATTCAACGCCATACCACTTTAGGCTATGATATGCTCATGCAATCTGCCGCACCTTATGATGTATGCATGGCGGTGCTTTCACACCACGAACGGGTAGATGGTTCCGGTTATCCGAATCATTTAAAGCGAGAAGATATTAGCAAGTACGCAAAGATTCTAGCTATTATTGATACTTACGAGGCACTTTCCGCAGCCAGAACGTACCGCAGTGCAAAATTGCCGTTAGAAATCATTAGTACCCTTCAAGAAGATGGAATGGTAAAATACGATATTGGGTATCTTCTTCCCATCATGCAGCACTTATCCAACATGCTGGTTGGTCGTAAGGTATTACTAAGCAACGGAAAAGAAATGATTATTCGTTATATTAACAATAACAATCTGTCAAAGCCGATTCTAGAGGATAATGAACATCACCTCTTTGACCTTAGTCGTATGACAGATACAAAAATTGTCACTATGCTATAAACATAGTGACAATCTCTTAGATGGAATCCAAGGATTTTGGGTTCCATTTTTTATTTTTACGCAATCTGAGATATTCTTTGTAAGCCTCTTCCAGAATCTCTCGTTCATTTGGAAACTTTAGCAAGTGATAAGCCTCATGATATTTATAATAGCCACTGTCCTCAAAATATTCTTCTTTTTGAGGCTTACTAAAATAGCTATCTGCCATCATCAAATACCAATGAACCTGTTTTTCAATACTCTCCTGATTCACAGAAAAGTGATAACTACTGCTACCAATATATTTCACCGCTCTGGCCTCTACGCCGGATTCCTCCTTCACTTCTCGAAGAGCAGTTTCCAAATGGCTTTCCCCTTCTTCTACCGTTCCTTTGGGAAGTACCCAGCCTTCATAACGGTTTTTATAATTCTTGTACAGAAGAAGTATTTTACCTCTATATATGACGATGCCGCCACAGCTAGTTGCTTCCATAAGAACCCCTTTTATCTCTCAAAATAAGCATCCAATACCCTTCGGGCAGTTGGAACTGCATAATCGCCGCCACTACCGGCTCCCTCAATGACAACCGTGATACACACTTCCGGATTCACCGCAGGAGCAAATCCTGTAAACCAAGCATGGGAATCACTATTTTTATTATACTCCGCAGAGCCTGTTTTGCCAGCCACTGTATAGGATTTTCCGGAAAGCTTTGTACCGGTGCCATGATCTACCACTTCTCTCATAAGAGCAGTCAAATCATAGCTTTCCTTGGGTGTCATAAGTTGCATTTCCTGATTCGGTTTTAAGTCTTTGATTAAATTACCATCCGCAGAAACCACCCGGTCCAAAACATATGGCATTTTCAATACACCATCATTGGCGATGGCACAGGTAATGAGATTCAAATGAAATGGTGACATAGTAGTACGCCCCTGACCAATGGCAGTCTGCATACGTTCCCCAATAGAAACCCCTTCGCCCACAAGAATATGGCTTTCCGTAACCGGTAGTTCAAAAGGGATTTCCTGATCAAATAACAAAGATTGACAGGTACTTGCAAAAGCACCTTGATTCAACTTCGTGGATATATCAGCAAAGGAACTGTTGCAAGATTTTGCAAAAGCCTGCTTAAAGCTTACCAGTCCATGATTTGTGCCATGGTAGCAATGAATCTTTTCCCCGTCATATACAAAAGAGCCTCCACATTTAAAGGAATATTCTGAAAAAGTTTCAGGATATTCTCTCATATATTCAAGTGCTGTTACTATTTTAAACGTGGAACCCGGCGGGTAGATTCCATTTATGGCTCTATTTACCAGTACGGAGGAATCCTCATCTTTAGATACCTGATCCCAAATCTCATCAATCTGTTCCGGATCAAAGTCCGGCTTGGAGACCATGGCAAGTACTTCGCCGGTAGAAGGTTTCGTCACCACAATCGCTCCGTTATATGCACCAAGGGCGTCATAGGCTGCTTTTTGCAACGTGGGATCCAGGGTTGTATATACGTTATTTCCCGGATTTTTTCTTCCGTACTTTTGATTCTCAATTTGCTTTGCAAGCGGCACATCCGATTGTAACAGATAGTAATTGGCAGCAGCCTCTATACCAAAGCGGCCCTTCGTGTTATACCCCACAATATGAGAAAATACATTATGATACGGGTAGCTGCGGTTAAAGCCCCCTTTGGTTTGCGCTAGCATTTGCCCATCTCTGGCTAAAATATTACCCCTGGAGGTTTGCTTTTCATAAATCACATCCGTGGCATTATAACTATTATTCACCATTTCTACTTCATTGGTCTTCACGTAAAATAGCATGTAAACCATAGTTGCAAGAAGTAACATGACAAACAGTAACACACCGGAAAGATATTCCATTAGATAACCGTTCTTCTGTACCTTGACAGGTTTGCCCTCTTCCTCCTCCATCATCATAATTTCGCAAAAGGCGATTAACAGTACGGAGGACAAAATAGAACTGCCGCCGGCACTAACAAAAGGCAAGGTAACCCCGGTAAGCGGTATAAACTTCACTCCGCCACCAACTGTTAAAAAGACTTGAAAGATATATAAAATACTTGCTCCAAACAGGAACAGTCGGTCAAACCCAAATTTGCTTTCCATGCTGGCTTTCTGTAGCGTTAAAAACAGACAAAGACAAATCAAAATCAAAATAACAGCAAATAGCATTCCTAGCTCTTCTGCCACAGCTGAAAACATGAAATCCTGCTCTACATACGGAATCGATTTCGACGAACCACCAAAGAAGCCTAATCCAAAGGCTCCACCACGGGAAATAGCAAATAAAGACTGCGCAATCTGGTATCCTTGTCCATCTATCACCGACCAGGGATCCAAGAAAGCTTTTACCCTAACACGTATGTGTGGAAACATCCGATAGGCCAAGACGGAAAAACCGGAAGCACAAACAAGTCCCAAAGCCAAAAGCCAAATAGCCCGAAATGCCAAAGTGCATACAAATAAATACACCATAAAGAAAATAAGGGCACTTCCCAAGTCTTTTGATGCGACCAAAATCAGCACGTGGGCAGCACTAATAAGACTGACATATAAAAAATCCTTGATGGTTTTTTCTTTTTTCCTTAAAGCACTGGCAAGAAACAGTAAATATACTATCTTTATGATTTCTGAGGGTTGAAAGCGTACATGAAGCACCGTAAAGCTCACCTTGGATCCATGGGTTGCAGTACCAAGCAATAACACAAGCGCTAGACTAATAATACCAATCATGGCATAAACATGGTGGTACTCTCGAAAACGTGTAAAACGCTTACAGATAATCGGCACCAGTAGCATACAAGTAAGGGCCAAAAGGGTTGCTTCAAATTGTCTTACTGCCTTTTGCATATCCAGTCTGGCAATCATCATAAAACCAAGACTCATTTCCATGGCCATCAAGAATAAAAGCAGCCTGTTTCCACTAGGATGAATTAATAAGAATAGCACGACAAAGGCAAATAATGCTAGTGTTTGAAAACAAAAGAAGAATAAGTACTCCAAATTCGCGCTTTTTATATAAATACTTCCATATCCGCTAAATAAAAAGCCAACTAAAGAGAGCCCCAAGCACATATGGAACAACTCGCTTTTCTTCAGATTTCTGTGCAAGCGCCACATAAGAGAATAACGCAAACAATCCTGCAAATAACGGAATGATGTAATTGGATAAAGTTATAAAGGTTGCTGTAAAATCACTCACTCTGCGCCTCTATTCATGTGACCTGTGGTATAGGTCTGATTTCTCATAAAATCCGGCTTACTTGCCTTTTCCTTTCCTTGCTCTATCACAAGGAATTGATAAAATGCTTTTGCTATTTTGCCGGCTTCTTCTGCTGTTTCAATGGAAAATTCCACACGGAAGCTTTCGATTCCATCTTCCATCCATTTCCAGGCCTCTTCCATAAGATTTGTAGCCAGGGAATTCCAAATGGTGTTCATACAAAGCTTGCAATTGCTTTCCACCGGATAAACAACATCTTTTCGGTCTTTGATATATACCACTTCAGAAGTATGGTTACAAGTATCCGCGGTTTTCTTTATACAGCCGGCGCTAAGCATCAATGGTGTTCTGCCATACAAAATACCTTGTGCCTTTTTGGCAAACTCACCTTTAAAAAGGCTTCGAACATCTTTGGAATTGAGTTCTACCGGTACGGTAACCATTCCTATCTTGCTTGCAAATGCAATCGCCTCTTTATTCCATGTATAAAAAGAGCTATCCAATAGGATGGGTTTATGATCCAAGCCGCAATCAAGAAGCAAACCAAGTCCGTCCATGGTTGGTACCAAAAAGCCTTGGCAATTCTCTGTATTAGCTGTGCTAAGAAGTTGTTTTAAATACTTGCCATTTTCCTCTCTCACCATGCGTGGCAAAGCGATTTCATAGGAAATCTCCGGTTTAAAATCAGGATGCTGCATCCAAATGTCTAAATCCAAATACAGGAAAGTCTGCTTGAAAGAAAGATTCGAAATTTCTCTAAATTGTTCTAGCGTATGAATTCGAAATGCTAATTTCTCATAGACACCCGAGTTTCCGGAAGACTTAGCATGCTGCATTGCAAAAGGCACATTTCCCTTTTGAATTTGATTTCTGACAGGTTTTCTATCTTCTTCTATCCTGGCAATCAAGTCCCTGCGCAGGTTCTTAAGCATACTGGCAGGTAAAAACACCTGAGAATCTATTTGGATATCCAAATTCTCTACTGTAAAACAGGTATTTCCAAAAGCATTGATTTTATCTGCCACTTGCTCTTTCGTAGCGCCTTGCTTTTGAGCCAGTTCAGCACAAGCACCATAAACGGTAACTTCCTGATCTCCCAATTTTCCACTTAAGGAAATAGGCTCTCCTATATGAGCCTGAAAGGATAGCGAAAGCGGCAATTCAAGCATCTCTCGCTTCCTTGCCATTTCCTTTTCTATCGATTGCAAAAGCGCTTCATCCTGTCCGGAATAAGCCGGGCTTGATAAAGTAACCATTTCTTTTCCATTATGTCTAAAATAATATCCGTTTTCTGTTTCGGAACGAATATAAAGATGACGAATGCGATATAAATCCTGTGAATCGATGGCAAAATTTTCCTTTGTCATCTCTCCGCTTTCCAGCAAATCAATGTACTTACGGTACAGGGCTGTAACCCCATACACATAGGCAGGGCTTTTCATACGACCTTCGATTTTAAAGGAGTCCATACCGGCCTCTAATAGTCTTGGAAGGTCCTGCAACATATTCATATCTTTCAAGCTTAAAAGATACTGCTCTTTGGCATTTCCTTGCTGGGACTTGCCTAAATACTGATAAGGCAACCTACAAGGCTGGGCGCACCTTCCGCGATTTCCGCTTCTTCCACCAAGCATACTGCTCATAAGGCACTGACCGGAATAACAATAACACATAGCCCCATGGATAAATACCTCTACCTCCAAACCGGTAGACTTCAATTCTTTTAATTCCTGCAAGGATAATTCTCTTGCAGGCACCACCCTGGTAAGCCCCATTTTCTTTAAGGCCATAGCGCCAAAACTACTGGAAATACTCATCTGGGTACTGGCATGGATTTCCAATTCCGGATAGGCTTTCCGCAGGGCTGAAACGACACCTAAATCCTGCACAATCACGCCGCATAATCCGGCTTCATAAAAAGGTGCAAGGGCAGACACTAACTCCTGCAATTCCTCATCTTTCACAAGGGTGTTACAAGTAATATAGATTTTCTTTCCATGAAGATTTGCAAAGTGCAGAGCTTCTAAAAGATCCTCTTCCGAAAAATTCTCGCTGAAAGCTCTTGCACCGTATTTTTGCATAGCCAAATAGACAGCATCCGCTCCGGCTGCCATAGCGGCGTAAAAACATGTTAAGTTACCGGCTGGTGCCAATAATTCTACTTTTTTCAATCCTAATTCCTACTCTTCTATAACAAGATAAAAAGAAATCCGGTGATGAAACACCGGATTTGAAGTAACATTTACTTTTGTTTTTCACTTTTGTGAACATCAAGTTTTGCTTGAAGCGTGATGATTTCTTTTTCCTTATCAGCGATTTTTTCGGTAAGCTTCTTACTGGTCTTTTCAGAATTTTCTAATTTAATCTGATTTGAAATAAGCTCGTGCTTTAAATCGTAGATTTCTTTTTCTCTGGCACGCATCTCTTCTTCCATCAGTTGAATCTGCTTTTTCGCTTTGAAATAATCATCAGCAATATTGATTTGCATCAGGATATTACGATAATCCTGATTTAAGGTCTTCATGGCATCGGAACTATGAAATTCATTTAGCTTGCTATTGATATACGCAGCTATCTTCTGAAAATACTCTTCATTCTCATAGCCACAGATGGTGTAAACTTTGCCTCCGATTACAACCTCTCCATCTACTTTGGAATCCATATAGGCCCCCTCTACAACAAGTCAACAATTCTTTACAATTATATATCAGCTTTAGGATGCATTTCAAGCCCAAAATGGCGATATCCAAGCTCTGTAACCATACGTCCTCTAGGGGTTCTGACGATCAAACCGTTCTGAATCAAATAAGGCTCATAGACATCTTCAATGGTACCGGAATCCTCTCCGATAGAGGCAGCCAACGTATCAAGACCTACCGGACCGCCGTCAAATTTCTCAATCATGGTTTTTAAAAGATTCTGGTCAATGTGATCAAGCCCAAGCTTATCCACATCCATAAGGTTTAACGCCACATCTGCTACTTCCTTCGTTATGACACCGTCATACTGCACTTGTGCAAAATCCCTTACACGTTTTAAAATGCGGTTTGCCAGTCTTGGAGTACCTCTGCTTCTTCTAGCCAGTTCAATAGCACCCTCTTCTTCGATTCTTACGCCTAAGATTCCGGCTGAATGCTGAATAATCAGTTTCAGTTCCGGAATGGTATAAAACTCTAAATGATGAATGACACCAAATCGATCGCGTAAAGGCGCGGAAAGTAACCCTGCTCTGGTGGTAGCTCCTACCAAGGTGAACTTCGGTAAATCAAGGCGAATACTTCTGGCACTGGGTCCTTTTCCCAGCATAATATCAATGGAAAAATCCTCCATTGCCGGATATAACACCTCTTCCACTTGACGATTCAACCGATGTATTTCATCAATGAACAGTAAATCGCCTTCTTGGAGATTATTTAAAATAGCTGCCATATCCCCAGGACGCTCGATTGCCGGACCACTGGTCACCTTCATGTTGACACCCATTTCATTGGCGATAACCCCTGCCAAAGTGGTCTTTCCTAAGCCGGGAGGTCCATAAAACAACACATGGTCCAAAGCATCCCCTCTATCTTTGGCAGCTTGGATATAGACCTTTAAGTTGTTTTTTGCTTTTGCCTGTCCTATATAATCCTCTAAAGTCTGTGGTCTTAGACTTCCTTCAATTTTTACGTCTTCTTCCGTCAGTTTTGTTTCAATCGTTCTTGCCATAGTTTTTCTTTTCTAGAATAAATATTTTAAAGCATTTTTTAAAATCTGCTCTGTCGTCAAGGTTTCCTTATCCGGTACTTTGGATACTGCACCTGCAGCCTCTGTAGCGCCATAGCCCAACGCCACTAAAGCTTCTGTAGCTTCTTTTACCTGCAAAGCCTGTTCCATAGCAGGAGTTGCTGCAATTTCTTTACTTACAACCCCCAATGCATCCTTCACAGAAATCTTATCTTTCAATTCTAAAATGACTTTCTGCGCTGTCTTTCCGCCAATACCGGGTGCTTTCGCAATTTGCTTATAATCTCCCGCTAAAATCGCAAAACGGACCTCATCTGCGGACATCACAGATAAAATAGCCTGTCCGCCTTTTGGGCCGATTCCATTCACGCTGATGAGAAGTTCGAACATAGATAAATCATCTCTGGTCAAAAAACCAAATAAAGATAAATCATCTTCTCTAACCACGGTGTAGGTATAGAGTTTGATTTCTTCACCAATGGAAGGTAAAAGGGAAATAGTCTGAGGACTGAGTTTAATGACATAGCCAATATCATGCACATCTAAAACACAATAATCCAATCCTTTTTCTGCTACAATGCCCTTAAAATAGCCGTACATTTTCTTACCTGCCTTCTTACATCTTCCTTTTCTATTCTACACAAATAGCGGCTTTGTCACAAGTAAAAAAGGCCCTGCATATGCAAGGCCTTTAAGGTATTTTTAGTTATTGATGAGTTTACTTTCATCACTCCAGCTGTACATCTTTCTGATTTCTTCACCAACTTTTTCAGCCGGATGTTCAGAAGCCAGTTTGCGAAGTGCTTTGAAGTGTGCCTGACCACCTGCAGGAGACATATCCAGTAAGAAGTCTTTTGCAAAAGTACCATCCTGGATGTCTTTTAAGATCTTCTTCATTGCTTTCTTGGTATCTTCTGTAATGATCTTAGGACCTGTGATATAATCGCCATACTCTGCGGTATTAGAGATAGAATATCTCATACCGGCAAAACCGGACTGATAAATCAAATCAACGATCAATTTCATTTCATGGATACATTCAAAGTATGCATTACGTGGATCATAACCTGCTTCTGTTAAGGTTTCAAAACCAGCCTGCATCAAGGCACATACACCACCGCAAAGAACAGCCTGCTCACCAAAGAGGTCAGTTTCTGTTTCGGTACGGAATGTGGTTTCCAGTACACCGGCTCTTGCACCGCCAATGCCAAGTGCATAAGCAAGTGCCAAATCCTTTGCTTTACCTGTAGCATCCTGATATACAGCTACAAGACAAGGAGTACCTTTGCCTGCCTGATATTCGGAACGTACTGTATGACCAGGTGCTTTTGGAGCAACCATAGTAACATCTACATCCTTCGGTGGGATAATCTGATTGAAATGAATATTAAAGCCATGAGCAAACATCAACATTTTACCTGCTGTTAAGTTTGGCTCGATGCTTTCTTTGTAAAGTTTTGCCTGTAATTCATCATTGATCAAAATCATGATGATATCAGCTTTTGCTGCAGCTTCTGCTGATGTGTATACCGTAAATCCCTGCTCCTCAGCTCTCTTCCAGGATTTGGAACCTTCGTATAAACCAATGATTACGTTGACTCCGGATTCTTTCAGATTCAATGCATGAGCATGACCCTGGCTACCATAGCCGATGATTGCTACTGTTTTCCCGCTTAAAAGTGCAAGATTACAGTCTTCCTGATAATAGATTTTTGCGTCTGACATAGTTCATTCCTCCATATGTTATGTTTTCCTCTTAATGGTGTAGTTTAGACCTAAAATGAATTTTTTGCAAGTGCAAAATGAAAAAAATTTCACCAATCTGCTACGCTTAGAGGTATGTCACATGTTCCGTACCACGGTTTAAGCCTGCAATACCGGTTCTTGCAAGTTCCAAAATCTCATAACCATCCAGTAATTTCATAAAAGCATCTACTTTTTCCTGGTTACCGGTTAATTCAATGATTAAGCTATCTTTTGATACATCAATGATATTGCCGCGGAAGATATCCGCAATGGCAATAATATTCTGACGCTGACCATCATTGACACGTACTTTGATCAAAGATAATTCACGATATACGGATTCTTCAGGCTTAAGTTCCTTAATATCTCGTACATCCACAAGTTTTGCCACCTGTTTCTCGATTTGTTCCAGAATCGCATCATCTCCATCTGTTACAATGGTGATTCTGGTAAATCTAGGGTCTGCCGTAGTACCCGCTGTAATACTTTCAATATTGTATCCTCTTCTGGAAAATAATCCGGAAATACGGCTCAAAACACCGGATGTATTATCTACCAATAATTGAAAAACCTTTCGTTGCATTGTTCTCCTCCTGTTTTCCTCTATTTTCTGCAAGATGCTAGTGGTCCATACACTTAGACAAAGCAAGGCATCCTGTACGAGCAATTTCTACGATGCTGATACTTGCAAGCATCTGAATCAAAAGCTTTGTGCGTTCCGGCACATCACAAATTTGAATCATCAATTGGCTTTTGGACATGTCTATAATCTGCGCATTCATCATATCGCAGATTTCCATAATTTCTCTCCGTGTGGTTTTGTTATATTTCACCTTTAAAAGCATCAACTCTCTACAGACGCATTGTTCTTCTGTATAAGATTTTACTTTTACCACATCCAGTTTTTTATTTAGTTGTTTTTCGATTTGCTCCAAAGTACGATTATCTCCGGTAGACACGATGGTCATAACAGAGGTATTGGGGCTGTCAGTTTCACCAACAGCAAGGGAATCGATATTGAAGCTTCTTCTTGCGAAAAGTCCGGCAACTTTAGAAAGCACACCGGAACGATTTTCTACTAAAACAGAATAAATACGTTTCATATGACCTCCTATTTTACCAGATCCATTGGATCAATAAAGCATTCAAGCAAGACACGATTCTTGGTATTCAGGAATGTATCTATCACAGCATCCATATCTGCTTCTGCCGTCAAAGATAAGTAGGTCATATCATAGGCTTCGCAGATTTTATCAAGCTTCGGACTTCCCGTCAGATCAACCATGGAGTAATGATCCTTATAGGCAAAGTGCTGATGTTCCCTTACCATCCCTAGATACTGATTATTCAGCACGATGATTTTAAGCGGTATATCAAACTGCTGCATGGTAGCCAGCTCCATCATGGACATTTGGAACCCGCCATCTCCGCAAAGAGCCACCACCTGTTTCTTTGGGCAGGCAAGTTTTGCACCCATAGCTGCCGGAATAGCATATCCCATTGTGCCCATACCACCGGAAGTAAAGAATTTTCCTTCTTTTACTACAAAATTATCGCAACTCCAAATCTGATTTTGACCTACATCGGCCACAAAAATGGAATCTTCTTTCATCTTGCCGGATAAAGTCTTAATAAAAGCTGCAGGATCCACATACTTGGGATTTGGTTTACGCACGCGCTGTAAAGACCTTTTATAGTCTCTCAGCGTAGTTAGCCAGTTGTCATGTTCACAGGTAAACTCTTCTGCCAGGAAATCTTTTAAGATAGATTTCGCATCACCAACGATAGGAATGGCCGCCCAGGCATTTTTACCGATTTCAGCAGAGTCAACGTCCATATGTACCAGGACTTTATTGTTGGTAATCAAATCCGGCTGACTGATGGCACGGTCTGCCACTCTTGCCCCCATCATAATCAGCAAATCGGATTCGTTCATAGCTTTATTGGCGTAGGCTTTTCCATTATTTCCCACCATGCCAAAATATAAGGGGTGTTCTGTAGGCATAGCGCCAATGCCCATCATGGTGGAAACAACAGGAATCTGATGTCTTTCTACAAATTCTCTTAATTCCTTCTTGGCATCCGATAAAAGCACACCACCACCCACGCAAATAATAGGGCGTTCTGCCTTTTCCAGTTCGCCAATGACTTTTCGAATCTGTACAATATGCCCTTTCACAGTAGGTTTATAAGTACGTAGAGACACTTCCTCCGGATATTTAAAATGATTGATGGTCTTCTTCTGAATATCATAAGGCACGTCAATTAAAACAGGTCCTTTTCGACCTGTTGTGGCAATATGAAAGGCCTCTTTCATAATACGAGGAATGTCCTGTACATTTTTAACTAAATAGGAATACTTAACAAAAGACTCAACAGCACCGGTGATATCAGCCTCTTGGAATACATCGCTTCCAATCAGTTCACTTTCCACCTGCCCTGTGATAACGA
>SVFQ01000018.1 GCA_015056765.1 Lachnospiraceae bacterium | reverse complement strand
CAACTTGCTAGATACATTTAGAATAGCGTCTCATGAATGTGATACAATTAACAGGTACTTGTTATTGAGGACTTACAATGAGGACTTACCGAAAAGATAGTACTACCACACTTGTCTGGCAATAATTTATTTAACTCCTCTATACGATTACATACTGTAACATCCTGATTGTATTCATCTACATTCCAAAGAAATCCTACTTCAACTACATCAACCTTAGCTTTAACAAGCGCTTGAATGATAGCTCGCGCACTACTAAATCCTCATCTCCAGTTATTTATATGTAAACGTAAAATCACGCGCCTAGGATAGTTAGCCTTGATGTGAGATACTTTAGACTAGCCGAAAAAACTAGTTAGTTTTTTCGAGTAAGTCTAAAGAGGTAAAACGTCATGGATCAAAGCACGAAAATCATTCGGCGCAACAGCTGGATGGAAATCATCCGACAGTGTCAGTCCAGACCTGACGGTAGCACAGCCAAGGACTGGATGTATCAAAACGGAATCAGCGAGAAGTCGTATTACTACTGGCTTCGGAAATTCCGTAAAGAAGCTTTTGAAAAAATCCCGCCGGCCGTTAAGAAACAGAGTAAACGTCAAAACACCCGCCATCACGTAATGTAAATCACGTAATTGAAGATTATACTGAGTCATTTTTCTCCTCCAATAGTTTTCTAACGAGTACCAAATCTTTTGGTGTATCAACAGATACTGTTTTATAATTTGAAACTGTCATCTTAACTGGTATCCCATTTTCAACAAATCGCATAAGATCGTTTTCTTCTGCTTTTTCCAGTATAGATTTAGGAGTAGCATTATAAAATGATAACGCGTCTTTAGAGAAAATCTGGACTCCTGTGACCTTTTCATATTGGAAATCTAATGTTCCCTTAGGATATGGAATCGGACTTCTTGAAATAAACAGTGTTTCACGTTTTGAATTAGTTACAACCTTTTGATTGCTAAAATCAATTACTTCTGTAGGACTTGTCAAAACATTTGTCAGCGCCCCAACATAATATCCGCCTGAAAAAACTTCTGGCACTATTAACGAAAAGCATCTTTCATCAACGAGCGGCTCATCTCCCATTATTAATGTATATAAATCTCCTTCAATCTTTGTTGAAACTTCATATAATCTTGAAGTAGGAGTATCATGCTGTTTAGACGTAAGAATTGCCTTCATATCATATTCTTTGCATTTTTCTAGGATACGCTCGTCATCTGTTGCAACAATAATCTCTGAAAATAGTGGGCTTTTCTTTACTTGTTGATATACCCACCATATCATAGGGCGCCCCAAAATATCTGCTATTGGCTTTCCAGGCATTCTACTTGATTCATATCTTGCAGGAATTACACCTATTATTCTCATTATATCTTCCTCCTCTTTTCACAGAACAATGTTGATAGTTTTTATATATATTGTCCAGTTCTTTATTTTATATTTTCTCTTTATCACGCAATTATCGGTATGTTAACAATTAAATAGATAGCTACATATTAACAAAGGCCATAATTTGGATTATGTAAAGAAGTTCGTGTAAATACTTCTTCTAAGTGACCTTGTTTACGAGTTAAATGAACATCGCTTCAAATTCAGAGCGACATTTCCTTAAAGCCTTTATGAACGCGACAATCCATCGTCTGATTGTAGTCGCAATAAAAGCTGCAAACATATCTTTCAAGAGAATCTTCGTTAGGGAACTGCTCTTTGCGCTTTGTTCCGCGTTTGAGGTTCTTATTCAGGTTCTCAATAAGATTTGTTGTATCTATACTTCTACGGATTGCCATTAGGAATTCGTAAAATAAAAAAAGTGAGGTTAAGTCCTCAAGAACAGCTACCGCCTTAGGATAGATTTTTGAGTATTTAACCATGAAGTCATAAAGAATCGCTTCTGCCTTACTGGCAGGTGATGCATTATAAACGCATTTTAGGCCATCGGTTATGAGTAAAAGGACTTGTTCAAGCCCACGATTTCTTAAGCTTAAAAGCATCTCCTGATAGTTAGATGCTGATTCTAAAGGGAAAAGAGCATAATCTAAAACTTCTTTATTACCTTCGATTGTAATGCCAAGAATGACGTGTAATGCCTCTTTGGCAACACTGTCACGGCGAACATTTAAGTAGGTTGTATCGCAGTAAACAGCGACATATTTACCAGAAATAGGACGGTTATGGAATCTTTAAATTAAGTGTTTCAAAACGTGATTGATACGTTCTGTCATAGAAACCATTGCGAGAATCTCCGGAATTCCTGCCGGAATAATCATATTTCTCGTAATTGAGGAACGCAGTAAGCTCGGTTGATAGCACTTCGTTTACAGCGTTTTCAAGTTCAGAACGAAAAACTATATCAATAGATTCATTATTAAGTAGAGCAGACATTAAATTTGTGCTAACATTAGCCATAGGACCGGATTTCACTCCTTTAAGTTTTTTTGTTTGGCCACTTAAAATATTAAAAGAAGTTCGTTCCTTTTTCTATGACTAATTCTATTTACACAAGATATTATACGCTATCTATAGGGCGATGGAAAATAGCATTATGATACAGAATTAATATTTACTATTCGAGGAGGCGTTAGATTTATGATGTATTTGCCAGAGGGCATAGAAACATCTGATGTTGAAGAATTTATAAGCATCTATTCACGGATTATCCTAAAAACGATGAGAAGCGGGAAAATGAGATTATACGTATAACAAGAAAAGCGGGAGATATAGAGCCTGATGATGTTATAAAGCTGATGCGATGGAAAACAGGAAACTATAAAAACGAGGAGGCAATAGTTGGCTGTTACGGAAAGCGTATCTCGCTTGATATAGGGAAAAAAGTTGTTAAGGCAATCTACTCAGGCATGGACCAAGAAGCTATGGATATTTACCAGGCACTGCTAAATCAGAATATGTATGGCTTGGGGACTGTGTACTTGTTAACACTTGTGTGGGCGATATCTGGTATGAAGTATCCGATTTACGATAAGTATGCACATATTGCTATTTCTTCGATTTGTGTTGGTAAAAAAGCCAAGTACTAATGGGTATAAAGCGCCACCTGATAAAACTAAGATAGATGAGATTAGTTTAATGTATGGAGATTATCAAAACCAACTATCAGAGGTTTTTGGCGATGATTGGAAAGTGCGTAGAGAAATAGATCAAGCGTTATGGGTTTATGGACATCAGAAGCTTTAGCACTTTAAAAAAATGATTTGCATAGATTTTATTGTAGGGATGATTATTCATGAATGCACATGGCTTTTATAAAGAGTTTATGCGTCGTATTTGTGATACGCCAGAATTAATGAAGGAATACAAGAATAGCTCTGAATATACTAAACTCATTATTCCTTTAATAAACGAGATAATTAAAGAATCTAGAAATGACTACAAACTTGAAGAACATGAACTTGAGCAGCAGAGTTGCTTCGGTGTTCAAAATGAATATTTTCGAATTGATGCATGTGGGTGGGTGAGTCATTTTAAAAGCATTGAGAGTCAAGCAGAAAAGCTGGGGCTTAAACCACATTTGTGGGACCTTAAAATAGCAGTTGAACATGAAAATGATAAGAGCGATTGGCTGGATGAAGTAATGAAGCTAATTCATGTTAAGTGTCCGACTAAAGTTGTCATTGGCTATTCTGATGCTGATGATAGAGAAAATGATTTATTCAAGCTTGCATTTGTAGCAAGGTGTATGAAGCAAGTTCAGGCATTTCGTGAAGGCTGGAATGAGGAATATCTGGTTATCCTTGGCAACGCCAAAATCAAGGAGGATATAACCAGCTACAAACAGTTTGGGTATCGCGGATACATTTATAATTGGGAGACTGAACAGTTTGACACTATTAAGGAATGCTAATCGAAGTAGGGGCGCCCATGTAGCAAAGAGTCGACGCCTAAATCGAGGATGGGTTAAAATAGTAGCCTCATCTAGGTCTTTAACCTAGATGAGGCCAGCATAATCCTACTTCATCGTACGACCGCGAATATCATATATCCCACATAAATACACACCATGATGAACCCTTCTACCCTAGTAATGAGTTTTGATGTCTTTGAAAAGGCGTAAGCGATACAGCTAATACCTGTGAGGACAACAAGGTCATAGATAGACATGACATCAACTGTGATAGGGTGTAGGAGTCCGGAGACGCCTAGGATGAATAGCAAGTTGAAGATGTTAGAGCCTAGCACGTTCCCGATAGCGAGACCTGCGTCACCCTTTTTGGCAGCAACGATGGAAGTCACTAGTTCAGGAAGAGAGGTGCCGACGGCAACTACAGTGAGTCCAATTAGCGTTTCTGTCATGCCAAGGGCTCTAGCGATTTCTTTAGCACCATAGACCACAGCCTGCCCGCCGCCAATTACTAAGGCGAGTCCTATGATGATGAAAAGGATGCTCTTCCACAGAGGATATCTGGGTGTGGCTGGTTCTTCAGAACTACTTGCTTTAGCCTTTTTAATTAAATAATAGAGATAAATACCAAAAGTGAGGAGTAGTAGGGTACTAATTGCTCTATTGATGCAAGCGATGGGGAGGCATAGCAAAAGAAGCCCCAAAGTTGAGAAAGTGCTTACAGGGTAGTCTCTAGCGAGGAAGTCCTGGTCCAAGGGAATTGGTCTTATAATGGCACATACTCCTAGGACAATCAACATATTGAAGATGTTAGAGCCAAGGACATTGCTAAGGGCGATTTCATTGGAACCCATCAAGGCTGCACTTGTACTGACAGCCAGTTCCGGGGCACTAGTGCCAAATGCGACGATGGTAAGCCCGATGATAAGAGTTGGTACCTTGAAGATTTTGGCTAGTTCGGAGCTGCCATCCACGAAGATGTCGGCGCCTTTGATCAGTGCCACAAATCCTATGAGTAGAATTATTAGTGTTAACATCTGCATAAACTACCTCCTTTATGAATGAGAAAACAAAAAGCGAGACCTTTGCTGCAACATAAGTTACAGTAAAAGTCTCGCTTCATTGAAAACATAACCCAGAGAAGCCGTGGCTCCTCGTATTGACGAAATTATGTTACGCTTATAGCGCAAGCTACTCCCTAATACTGATTCAACTGTAACAAGATGGGGAGCGGTTTGTCAATCCGGAAAAACTGATTCGAATATAGTGGAGTGATATCTTATGAAACTCAAAAACGTCCTAATCGTCGTAAACGACATAGAGAAATCCAAGAAATTTTACCACGACTTTTTTGGCCTCGATATGATTTTGGATAACGATGGAAATATGATTCTGACAGAAGGGCTGGTGCTACAGGATGCGAAGATCTGGAAATCATTTCTTCAGCATGATGTGATACCGGAGAATCATGCCACGGAGTTGTATTTCGAGGAGACGGACATCGAGGGTTTTGTGACCAAATTGGAACGCCTTTATCCGGATGTGAAGTATGTGAATCGTCTCATGACGCATAGTTGGGGACAGAAGGTAGTGCGCTTCTATGATCCGGATGGAAATCTGATTGAAGTTGGGACGCCTATGTGAGATTGTTGCAGCGTGACGTGCAGATAGCCCGTTCACAAACCTTTCACAGGAATTTCTTCAAAACCCATAGACGTTAATCAGACTTTTCCATATAATCTTCTCTAATACTTAGTGAAAGATGATTTATTTTGAGGAGGTGCACCATGAAAATGATTCCTTCTAATTCGGATACGACAAAAGGCAATTGGTTGGATAGAATCTATGGCCTGATTTTGAAGACGGCAGGATTTATGGAAAAACTTGTGGCCTTGATTTTGCTGGGCGCGGTAGTATATGGATGCGTGAAGCTAGGCATGGCTGCCTTTGATGTAGGGCAGGGGGACCTACCTTCCTACATGGAGGAACTGCTGGCTCTGGCTTTCAATGTCATCATCGTGATTGAGTTTATACGCATGCTGGTGAAGCATTCCATGAATACCATCGTAGAGGTGCTGATTTTCGCCATCGCCAGAGGGCTGGTTGTGGAGCACGAGGAGCCTTTACGGGCATTACTTCGGATTGCGGCTATCGCGGCATTACTTGCCTGCAGGAAATTCCTTTTCTGCGAGCACGACTTTGAAGACGAGTAGTTTGACTAGCTTAGATGATGAAGTAGTTTGAATTGTTTAGACGATGAGTGGGGAGCACGACGAGATGAGACATATCATGCATTTATTGGAGTCTGGCGACGGGGACAGAATCGATCTGCTGGCCAGGGCATATGCGAAATATTCCAAATTAGATAATGTATTTGTTTTTGTGAAGACCGGTGGCGAGATTACGGAGGAGATGCGGCAGGACGGTGCCAAGGTGTATGTGCTGAATGGCTCTAAGGACACGTCTTTTTCTACCTTTGAGGAAATTTCCAGAATCATGTTGAAATACGAAATCGATACGGTTGTGGTGCAGGATGAACTGCCGCTGCTGCACTTCTACGGCAGGAGTTTGCAGATGGTGAAGAAAGACCTGCGGGTCATTCCTTTCTTGCATAATAATCCGGAGAACTATGAGACTAGAGGTTACCTGGCGGACAAGGCCATGAAGATGGTGGTGATGCAGTCATTCCAGAATGCGTCGAAGGTCATCGCGGCGACAGTCGAGATTCAGGACACAGCCACCAAAGTGCTGGGGATAAAGCCGGATAAGATCAGTGTGCTTGCACATATGAGCTTAGATAAACCGCAGGAGTTCGCTGCGGAACTGGATGCTGTGCTAAGGTTAGAGAAAATATGAAAAAGGTTTGCATCATTACGAATGTGCCGTCGCCTTATCGGGTGGACTTTTTCCACTATCTGCAGACGCGGGTGACGGACTATCATTGGACAATTCTATATACCACGAAGCGACTGTCCTCCAGGGAGTGGTCCATCGACGAGGAGAAGCTGGGGGATTCGATTTTTCTGCAGTCGAAAGTTCTGACGAAAAAGACCTATGCGGATACCTTTCACAAGGTGATTCCTACAGGATTGACGAAGACATTACAGGAGTTAAATCCGGATGTGGTTATCGCTTGCGAGTACAATCCGGCGGCTATCCTGGCAGCTAGATGGTGCCGGAGTCGTGGCTGTCGATTCGTCAGTTTGACTGACGGTACCCGGATTTCGGAGCGTAATCTGAGCTTCCTGCAAAAGTGGAGCCGCAAGTATATCGTGAAGCGGGCGGATTGGTTCATCGCCAGCAGCCAGAAGTCAAAGGAAAATCAGATTTATCTGGGTGCTAATCCGGAGAAGATTTCTATCAGTTTGCTGACAGAGGATATTGGGCCGTATTGTGATATTTTGAACGGGCGCGCAGAGAGCTTCGGTGTGTCAAGTTCTTCCGGTGAACATGAAGCACAGGAAGATGACATGAATCACCAAAGAATCGGTCTCTACGTGGGTAGCCTCATCGGCCGCAAAGGCATCGACCTACTCTTCGATGCAATCGAGAAATCCACCTCGGACTATAAAATCTGGCTGGTGGGATCCGGTAGCAATGAAGAGGAGTATCGCCAAAGAGTAGCAGCATCTGAAAGGCTGACAAAAACCATCGAATTCAAAGGCTACAAAGAAGGGGATGCCCTGATGGATTGCTACCGAAACGCAGATTTCTTTGTCTTCCCTACTAGAGAAGACTGCTTCGCGTTGGTTCTTTTGGAGGCAGCGGCTTCAGGACTTCCAATCTTATCATCTACTTATGCCGATGGTGCATATGAGATACTTGAAGAGGGCGTAAACGGATACATGGCAGATCCTTTTGATGCGGAGGCTTTTGGTAGGAAGATAGATGAGATAGTAGAGAATGGTGATTTGACTAATACTACTATTTCCTTCAACCGAGACATGCTAAAGAAGTTTACTTTCGAAGAGACTGCGAAGGGGTATGTGGAAGCGGTTGAATCTGCCCTGCGTTACATGCTACACTAAAGTTGTATCTAGTAACCTTATAACTTTTATGGGCCACGCCCAGAAAGGAGCTACTATGAAGTACGTTTGTGAAGTTTGTGGATACACTTATGACGAGGCAAAGGGTGATCCGGAGCACGGTATCGCACCAGGCACTAAGTGGGAAGAGTTGCCGGACGATTTTGTCTGTCCATTATGTGGAGTTGGCAAGGACAGCTTCAAGGCTGAAGGCTAAAACGAAATATGACTACATGAGAACGGTAGGATGAATGCGTGAGTGTTTCCTATCGTTCTTTTAGCATATGCGGACCGGCACGGCCGGGAAAGGAGCGAGACTATGTCTGAAATGAACACCAAAGCCATGTACAAACTGACCTATGGCCTTTTCGTATGCACGGCAAAGCAAGGTGACAAACTGAACGGTTGCATCATCAACACGGCGATTCAGGTGGCATCGGAGCCGAACCAGATTTCCATCGCCATCAATAAAGCAAATCTGACTCACGATATGGTAAAGGCCACCGGAGCTTGCAACATCTCCATGATTAGCCGGGAAGCCAAATTCGAACTGTTTCAGCATTTTGGCTTTCAGTCAGGCCGGGACGTAAATAAGTTCGGTGACTATCCGGCGGCGAATTACAAGCTGGCGGACAATGGTATCCCCTACATCGTAGCGGGCACCAATGCCTACATGTCCCTGACGGTAAAGCAGACCGTGGATTTAGGCTCTCATACCCTCTTTATCTGCGAGCCAACAGCCATGGAAGTTTTGAGCGACGCTGGTTCCTGCTCCTACGAGTATTACCAGGCGGAGATCAAACCCCGCCCACAGCCCGCGGGCACCACATCTCAGGGCAAGACCATTTGGCGTTGCATGATTTGCGGCTACGAATGGGAGGGGGAAGAGCTTCCGGATGACTTTATCTGTCCTATCTGCAAGCACCCCAAGGACGACTTCGAGAAGATTGTGAGATAACCAAAAAGTCCTAGTGAAACATTATGCGACATATGGTAAAATCAGCATAAGACATTCGATAAAACAGTAGGATTGATAGCATAATGAAACACATACGGATTGAATTTATCATAGCATTTGTGCTGTGGGCGCTATGGATGGCGCTGATGTTCAGCTATTCAGATAAACCGGCGGACGTATCCGAGGGCCAGTCACACTTGGTGGGAGAGGTGATCCTCCGCTTCATAGATGGCGACTTCGACAGTCTGTCTCTGGAGGAGCGTCAGGCTCGCATCGAAAGCATCGATTTCGCGGTGCGAAAGACAGCCCACGCCTTTGAATACACAGTGTTGGGCATCCTGACCATCTGCGTGATGCTGAATATGCGACCGGCAAGCCAACCGGAGACCAGCACCTTAGTGCGAAGAAAACTCATGGCGGTAGCATGTTGCTGGGGCATTTTCTTTGCCATCACAGATGAGATACACCAGACCTGCGTACCCGGCCGTGCAGGCAAATGGCAGGACGTATTGTTAGACACCGGCGGCACGATTTTGGGCGTAGCCCTGGTAGCGCTGATTCTATGGGGCGTGCGCAAAAGACGCGCGAAAGCAGAGGCGGCCTTGGAAGCCATCAGCGAGTAAATAAATATTTGGAATTACGAGAGCGCCGTTTTCATGGCGCTCTTTTAGAAACGAGATTCGAGAAAGAAGGATTTGCTGTGGTCATTCATGTCATTTTGACTTGTCATAATCGCAAAGAGAAAACCATCAACTGCATCAAAACCCTGAAGCAGGGAAATCCCGCTCAGGACTTGCGTTTCATCGTGGTGGATGATGCGTCCACGGATGGTACACCGGAAGCCCTTCTAGCGCTGAAAAACCAGGGTGTCTACATCGACCTCCTTCATGGGGATGGGAACCTATACTGGGCCGGCGGCATGCGCAAAGGCATCAGCCATGTGAAAAACATCATTGCCAGAGAAGATGCGGATTTAGTATATGAGGAAAAGGTTGATGGAAAAGTGGTTCACAAGCAAAACTACGCTATCATCCTCGTTAATGATGACGTGGACTTCCATCCGGGCATCTTGGACGACGTGCTGTCTCGTCCGCAGGACCGACTATACATCGGCGCTACTGTGGATGAGAAGGGGAATTTTTCCTACGGCGGTATCCGCTATCATCGGAATCTATTGGGCCAAAAGGACATCCACTACGACATGATTCCGCCGGAAGCAGAGAACAGACTTTGCGACACTTGCAACGCGAATTTCCTTTGGATTCCGGGCGACATCTTTATGGCCTTGCCAAATATCGACCCAGCTTACAAGCACAGCCTGGGGGATTTCGACTACGGCCTGACAGCTGGCCGCGCCGGCTATAAACTAGAAGTCCTAGATAAATACGTGGGCGTATGCCCCGATAACCCGTTGCAGATTTCCTGGCGCAACACAGAGCTCTCCAGACTGGAGCGCATCCAAAAGAAGGAAAGCATCAAAGGCGCCCCTGCCGGCCCTTGGTTCCACTTCTTGCAGAAGAACTTTGGGATAGGGAAAGCGCTGGTGTACTCGGCTACACCGTATGTGAGAATAATGTTAGGAAAGTAGACATGCAGAGAGTTTTATTCGTACATAATGAATATCAAATCCGTGGCGGTGAAGACACCGTAGTGGATAATGAAGTTGCGCTTCTTCGGGCTCATGGCCATGAAGTTATCGAGTATCGTCGTAGCAACTTGGAGTATAAGGATGCCGGAAAGCTTGGCATGTTCTCGGTTGCTAAGAACACGATTTTCAACCGCAAAGTATATAAAGAAATCCTAGCGTTAATTCGCGAGAAACACGTCGATGTGGTACATGTCCACAACACCTTCAATGTCATTTCTCCATCAGTTTATTATGCTGCAAAAAAAGCCGGCGTACCGGTGGTGCAGACTATCCACAACTTCCGCTTTTTCTGCATCAATGCCCTGATGTATCGAGATGGAAAGCCGTGTGAACTTTGTGCCAATAGAGCACTAAAACCGGGCATCCAACACAAGTGCTATCATGACTCTAAATTGCAGAGCATGCTGTGTGCTTATACCCTGTGGCATCATCGCAGAAAAGGCATCTATAGTTATCCGAAATATATAGCGCTGACGGACTTTGGAAAAGAGAAGTTTTGTCAGGCTATGAAGGATTATGTGAAGCCGGAACAGGTGACGGTGTTGCCGAACTTCGTGGCGGATGAGAGGGAAGAGGCTGAGAAACTCCTGCAGGATTTGCCCACGAAGGATAGTGCGGAACAAAAGTCGGTGGGCGAGAAAATTGAAAACTGGCATTTGAAACGAAATGAGTATTATGTATGTGTCAGCCGTCTGGATGCCACAAAAGGTGTGAAACTTCTGGTGGAGCAGTGGCCGGCAGGAGAAAAGTATCCGCTGGTAATTTGCGGGGATGGCCCTTTACGGGAAGAACTCACAGCGTATATATCGGAGCGTGGCTATCTACCGGGAGAGAACAAGCACATATGGCTGTTAGGCAATGTGCCCCATGACCAGGCACTTGCCTATATCAAAGGCGCTAAGGCTCTGATTTTTCCATCCCTTCTCTATGAAGGCTTCCCGATGACCATCGCTGAGGCTGCTATGCTGGGCACTCCTGTCATCGCCAATGACATCGGTAACGGCGCAGCTCTGGTTCGCCAGATGAGCCCTGATACTGTGATTCGTTTGGCGGACGGATTCACACAGACTGCAAACGAAACGGAAGGTGCGACAAAGAGTACGAGTATTCTAGATCGAGATTTGAAGTCTGAATATGGCGACATCTACCGCAAGTGGTACGAGGAGCACATCACCGCCGACGCACATTATGACGCATTGATGCGCATATATGATAATCAGTAGATTTAATACATGAAGAATTATGAAAAATTCTAAAGGTGGATTAAGATTTGAAACCATACATTTATCCGCAGTTATGCGATATTGACTTATATATTACTCGTGTGGGAGCCTTGGGACTTGGCAATATGCTGTTCCCATACTCCAGAGCGCTGCTTGCTGCCAGAGACACGGGAGCACAGTTGATTAAGCCCACTTGGGGCTCTATCCCGATCGGACCGATTTTGCGACGTGAGAAAGACAAGAGAGCGTATCGCAATCTCTTTACCTATAGACAGACCAATGTGCCGGTGATTATGGGACTGGAGCGTTTGAAGCTGCTCCTTTTTCACAAAGGCGACATAGAAGTGTTCCGTGGCATGGAGGGGGAGTTTACCCCTATCCTGGGACGAGAGAATGCTGCGTACATCAGAGAGCATCTATGCTGTATTCTGCAGGAAAGAAATAAACGTGCGCTTGATTTTAATCCCAAGGATGGCATCTGCCTTCATGTGCGGCTAGGTGACTTTACCCGAGGTACAGAGGAAGAAATAAAGGCCGGTTTGGACAATGCCAGCACGCCGATTCAGTGGTACGTGGACAAGATTAAGGAGATACGAGAAGCGTGTGGACGAGAACTGTCGGCGTATCTTTTCTCCGACGGATCTGATGAGGAACTGTTCCCAATCCTAGATTTGCCTCACGTGAAGCGCATGAGTTTCGGCACCGCCATAGCTGACATATTGGCGTTATCCAATGCGCGTCTTTTGCTGGCTTCCGGCTCCACTTTTTCCAGATGGGCCAGATACTTAGGCAGAGTGAATACCATCTGCTATCCGACGCAGCTGAAGATGAAACTGACGGACCCAGAGGAAGGGATTCTGGAGGAAGAAGCCGAGCGGATAGATGATGCAATGGCTGCAAGAATTCGAATTTTATTTGATAGATGAGTTTGTGAATTATGCGCAGCAGTATTATGAAGTTTAATCTAAAGGGGAAATTATGACATTACCAAAAGTTATTGTTCCGATTGTCGCTAGTACAGAAGAGGAAGCGATTGAACAGGCGAAAAAGATACGTGAGAAGAAACCTGATATTGTTGAGTTGCGTTTGGACCATCTCTGGAAAGGACAGATGGAACTGCTGAAGACGGAGAATCCAGATAGGATTCAAGCAACTATCATCATCACAAATATCACAGACATCTGTGAGTCGGTATACGAGACTTTGAATCCGGCAAAAAATGGTAGCGGCACGTCCGCTTACATCGATAGCCCAGACACCATCGACATCTTAGCCACCTTCCGTACCTTGGAAGAAGGCGGCGAGTGCGCTATCCATCCCATGGATTATATCGATTTGAATAATGCCATGATGGAAATCGGCAAAGCCAAATACATCGATGTGGAACTTCGTACCGATGAAGCTACTATCAAGGATTTCGTGGCTCATGCGCACGAAATGGGTTGCGAAGTGGTGGTATCGCATCACGATTTTGAGAAGACGCCCAGTGTGCAAGAAATGTGCGACACCCTAGAGACTATGCAAAAGCTTGGCGCTGACATCGCAAAAATCGCAGTCATGCCCAATAACATGATGGACGTGGCCAACCTACTATCAGCTACTGCTCAGATGAATCTGGAGTTGGAAATCCCCATCATCACGATTTCTATGGGCAAGTTGGGCGAAGTATCCCGTGTCTATGGCGGTGAATTCGGCTCCTATGCCACCTTCGCAACCTGCGGTGAAGCGTCCGCACCTGGGCAAATCGATATAGAAGATTTGAAAAAGTACAAATAATTCCAATAATTCGAAAAATTCTATTAAATCGTTTCAAAATGTGCGAATCTTCATTGTGGAGCATCTGAAAAATTAGTATAATATGAGAGTAGTTATCTTTGGAGAAATATGCCTTCGACATAGATGACTGCTCTCGTTTTCTTTTATTTTCCAAGGAAAATGAGAAATTGAATAAACTGTTAAAAACCCGAATTGTAGAAAAATTTAAAGGAAATGGTGGTGATGTAAGGTTGGCAAAGGAAACAATTGATGCAATTCGTGAGGTAGAGAAGAAGGCTGAAGAGGCCGAGAAGAAAGCCAAAGCTTCTGCGAAAGAAATCGTAGAGAAGGCGAAGGCGGATGCCGAGACCCTGAAAAAGGACGGCGCTAATTCTCAGCTTCGCAGAGCAGAAGCCGAGATGGCGGATGCAAAGCGCAGACAGGACGAGCTTTTTGCCCAGAAGGACATTGAGACCAATCAGCTTGTCACAGAGCTGAAGGAGAAGGCTTCCGAGAAGCGCGCTGCGGCCATTGATGCTGTTCTTGCAGCACTTGGCTAACTTTTCGCTGCTGCATAAGCAGAGCAAACCTCATAAGAAAGGAGATTTTACAGGATGTCCGTTTTAGCGATGAAACGTGTCCTGATCTGCTCCACCAAGCAGAATCGAAAGGGAATCCTTGAGACGTTGCAGAGAGCAGGTGCGGTGGAAATTGTGCGGAACGACGCACTGCAAGATGAGATTTTCACCAGACAGGATACTTCCAGTGCAAAGGCCATCTTCCAGAAAAATGCCAGTCTGGTGAATCAGGCAATCGGTATTTTGGAAGAGCATGCACCGGAGCAAAAAGGGATGCTGGACTCTCTCGCAGGTAGGAAGGAACTCACTGTCGCCGAGTACGAGCGGAAGGTGAAGGACCGTGATGAAAGTATCGCTGCCTGCAACGAAATCATAGCATTAGAAAAAGAATACGCGGAAGCTCTTGCGGATGTACCGAAGTTGGAAGCACAGTTAGTGGCCTTGGAGCCATGGCTGAATTATGACCTTCCACTGGACTATCCCGGTACGAAGAAAACAAGCGTCTTCGTAGGTACACTACCCGGGTACCAAACCCTGGCGGATGTGACCACGAAGCTGGCAGAGTTAGCGCCGGAAGTAGAGAATGTAGAGGTACAGCTCATTTCCCAGACGCCGCAGCTCACCTATGTCTTCATCGTGTGCCTGCGAAGAGATGCAGAAGCCATCTCCGATGCGCTGCACAAGATGAATTTCGCAAAGCCGCCGCTTGAAAAATTGAATCCGAAAGAAGCCACAGAGCAAATCACCAGGGAAATCGAGAAATCGAAAAAGAAAGCCGAAGAGGTGTCCCTGAAGATTGCAGCCTTCGTCCCACGAAGAGATGACTTCAAATTCGCATCAGACTACTTCACCATGCGAGTGGACAAGTACGAAGTACTGGGTGGTCTGGATCAAAGTAATCACACCTTCCTTCTGGAAGGATATGTACCTGCTGTAAAAGCGAAAAAGTTAGAAGACCTGATCACTACTAAGTTTGATGCGGTAGTAGAGTTCTCAGATCCTACAGAGGAAGAGGACACACCGGTACTTCTGAAGAACAATGGCTTTACAGCACCTGTTGAAACCGTAGTAGAAAGTTACTCACTGCCAAGCAAGGGCGAAATCGATCCGTCCTTCCTGGTATCCCTTTTCTACTATGTACTGTTCGGTATGATGCTGGGCGATGCAGGCTACGGCCTCATCATTGCCCTTGCCACAGGCATTTGCCTATTGAAGTTCAAAGGTATGGAAAAAGGCATGAAGAAGACTTTGACCATGTTCTTCTTCTGCGGCGTCTCCACTGCCATCTGGGGTGTGATCTTCGGATCCTTCTTTGGTGACACGGTGAACGTGGTAGCATCCACCTTCTTTAATAGACCGGATGTGACGGTGAAAGCTCTTTGGTTCGAACCGATTAATGAGCCGATGCGTATGATGGCCTTCTGTTTCTTGGTAGGTCTCATCCATCTTTTCACCGGTCTTGGCGCAAAGCTTTATGAGCTTCTAAAGGCAGGCAAAGTATTGGATGCCATCTATGATGTGGTGTTCTGGTACATGCTGGTTGGCGGCGCAGTGATCTACTTACTGTCTATGCCAATGATTACAAACATGCTGGCCATCACATGGCTGATGCCGGCAAACGTAGCGAAGATTGCTAGTTATGTGGCTATCGTAGGTGCCATCGGAATCATTCTGACAGGCGGCCGCGATTCCAAGAACTGGGGTATCCGCATTGCGAAAGGTTTGTATTCCTTCTACGGAATCACCTCTTACCTTTCCGACGTGCTTTCCTACTCCAGACTTTTGGCCCTGGGCCTTGCCACCAGCGTTATCGCTTCGGTATTTAACAAAATGGGTAGCATGGGCGGCTCCGGTATCGTGGGTGTGATCATGTTCATCCTGGTCTTCCTAGTTGGCCAGACCTTGAACCTTCTCATCAACTTACTTGGCGCTTATGTACATACAAACCGTCTACAATTCGTAGAGTTCTTTGGTAAATTTTATGAGGGCGGAGGCAGAGCTTTCGAACCTTTCACAGAAAATACGAAATACTTCAAAATTAAGGAGGATATGTAACTATGGGTAATTCAGGAATGTTTTGGGCACTGCTTGGTGCAGCAACAGCAGCTATGTTGGCTGGTATGGGAAGCTCTATCGGTGTAGGTAAAGCGGGTCAGGCCGCAGCAGGCGTTTGCTCCGAGGATCCTACTAAATTCTCTAAGGTTCTGATTATGCAGCTTCTGCCAGGTACACAGGGTATCTACGGTCTGCTGATCGCCTTCATTACACTGTCTCAGACAGGTATTCTTGGTGGCGCTGGTAGCGAGATCTCTTTAGTAAAAGGTCTCCTTTACTTCGCAGCTTGCCTTCCAATGGGTCTTGTAGGCCTTAGCTCCGGTAAACGTCAGGGTGAAGCAGCCGTTGCTTCCATCGGCCTTGTAGCAAAGAAACCTGACCAGTTCGGTAAAGCTATGATCTTCCCAGCTATGGTTGAAACTTATGCAATCCTTGCATTACTTATCTCAATCTTAGCTATCTTTGGTGTTGGATCTTTAGCAATCTAACCGAAGGGAGATTAATATGGCAGGTTTAGAAAAAATACTCGAGGAAATCGAGCAGAAATCAAACGAAACTGTCAGCCAGATCCTAAAGGCTGCCAAAGATGAAGCAAACTCCATCCTGCAGGCAGCAGAAAAAGAAAGCAAAACAGCAGTCCAGGCAGCAGACTACGAGACGGAAAAGAAAGTAGCTGCTTTAAAAGACCAGGGAAGCTTCGCAGCAGGTCTGCGTCAGCGTCAGAAACTCCTGGCTGCAAAACAGGAACTCATCTCCGGCGTGATCGAAGAGGCTTTGGAAAAAGCCAATAATCTACCGGATGCGGAGTACTTCGATAAGATTTTGCAGATGGTAAAAGGTATGGCACATGCAGAAAAAGGCGAGATTCTTTTCAATGCAAAAGACAAAGGCAGAATCCCTGCTGACTTCGCCGGTAAGCTTGCAAGTGCAGTTCCTACAGGCGGAAGCCTGACAGTTTCAGATACAGTAGCAAATATCAAAAGTGGTTTTATTTTAAAGTATGGTGATATTGAAGAGAACGGTTCCTTCGAATCCATCGTCAATGCACACTATGCTGAATTACAGGATAAGGTTCGGGAAACACTTTTCGGATAAGGAGAATAAATGGCAGAGCAAAACTACATTTATGCAGTAGCACGTATCCGAGCTCAAGAGCTTTCCCTGCTGAATGCCTCTTTCCTGGACCAGCTCATCACATCAGCCGATGAAGAGGCTGCGGTGAAAATGCTGGAGGAACATGGATGGGAAGAAAGCGAATCGGTTGAAGAGATGCTCACTTCGGAGCAGGACAAGACCTGGCAGCTCATAAGCGAACTTCTGGGCGGCGACATGTCTGTCTTCAACGTGTTCCTGTATGAAAAAGATTTTCATAATCTAAAAGCGGCCATTAAGGAAACTTGTACCGGTGGTACTCACCCGGGCATCTATGTAGCAGGCGGCACTTTAAATCCTGAGGATTTGGAGAGAGCCATCAAGGAAAGAGACTTTGCTTCTCTCCCTGAGAATATGCGACATGTTGCCGAAGAAGCCACTGATGTACTACTTAAAACCAGAGATGGTCAGCTTTGCGATTGTATGGTAGACCGGGCTGCCCTGGAGGCAATCCACCAGGCTACCAAACATATGAGCAATGAGCTCCTTGCTCTGTACGGGGAACTGCGCGTAGCCACAGCAGATATGAAGATTGCGGTGCGTGGCGCGAAAACCGGCAAGAGTAAAGAGTTCCTGCAAACTGCCTTGGCAGAATGCGATAGCATCAGTGCAACTGCACTGGCGGATGCTGCTGCAAATAGCATGGAGGCGATTTATACGTATCTAGAGTCCGTAGGCTACTCCGATGCAGTAGAAGAGATGAAAAAATCCCCCGCTGCTTTTGAAGCCTGGTGTGACAACATCATCATACGGAAGATTCGCCCACAATTATATCAGCCTTTTGGCCTTGGACCGCTGGCAGCGTTCATACTGGCAAGAGATAACGAAATCAAAACAGTTCGGATCATTCTTTCCGGGAAGCGCAATGGCTTCTCAGAAGAGTATATCCGGGGAAGGGTAAGGGAGACATATGTATAGAATAGCTGTTGTAGGCGACTGGGACAGCATCTATGGCTTTTCAGCCCTGGGTCTCGATACCTTTCGCGTAACACCGGATAAGGCGGATGAAGCAGGCAAAATCCTTCGCAACTTAGCAGAGGGGGACTATGCAGTCATCTATATCACAGAACAGATGGCGGCGCTTTTATCCCATGAAATCGAGTACTATCGTACCCAGCCAAAGCCGGCCATCATCCTCATACCGGGTATCTCCGGTAACACAGGTGAAGGTCTTGCGGCGGTGAAGAAGTCAGTAGAGCAAGCAGTCGGATCTGATATTATTTTCGGAGGTGAATAACTAGATGAGTAGCAAGGGAACAATTAAAAAGGTTGCCGGCCCATTGGTCATCGCTACAGGCATGCGTGATGCAAACATGTATGACGTTGTGCGTGTATCTGACCAGCGTCTGATCGGTGAAGTCATCGAGATGCACGGGGATGAGGCATCCATTCAGGTATATGAAGAAACTTCAGGCCTAAAGCCCGGCGCTCCGGTAGAGTCTACCGGCGCACCTATGTCCGTAGAACTTGGGCCTGGTCTGATTACCAGTATCTATGATGGTATCCAGAGACCTTTGGATGACATTATGAAGGTAACAGGCAGCAACAACCTGCAGCGTGGTGTAGAAGTAGCCGCTCTGAAAAGAGATACCGTATGGCACTTCAATCCTACTGCAGCAGTAGGCGACAAAGTCGTAGGTGGCGATACCATCGGTACCGTACAGGAGACTGAAGTCGTTCAGCAGAAAATCATGGTTCCACCAAACATGAGTGGTACCATTAAGTCCATTACAGAAGGCGACTATCATGTAACAGATACCGTAGCTGTTCTGACAGGAGATGATGGCAAAGAGTATCCTTTATCTCTGATGCAGAAATGGCCGGTTCGTACAGGCCGTCCTTACAAAACCAAACTCTCCATGGATAAACCACTGATCACAGGTCAGCGTGTTATCGATACCTTCTTCCCTATTGCAAAGGGTGGTGTAGCTGCAGTTCCTGGACCTTTCGGTTCCGGTAAGACAGTCGTACAGCATCAGCTGGCTAAATGGGCAGAAGCAGATATTGTGGTATACATCGGTTGCGGCGAGCGTGGAAACGAAATGACCGATGTATTGAACGAGTTCCCGGAATTGAAGGATCCTAAGACAGGTAAATCCTTGATGCAGAGAACAGTTCTGATCGCCAACACCTCCGATATGCCTGTTGCCGCTCGTGAGGCATCCATTTACACAGGTATTACCATCGCTGAGTACTTCCGTGATATGGGTTACTCCGTAGCCCTCATGGCAGACTCCACATCCCGTTGGGCCGAGGCTCTTCGTGAGATGTCCGGACGTCTGGAAGAAATGCCCGGTGAAGAAGGTTATCCTGCATACCTTGGTTCCCGTCTGGCACAGTTCTACGAGCGTGCCGGCCGTGTACAGACCCTTGGTAGCGAAGACAGAGAAGGTGCTCTTTCCGTAATCGGTGCCGTATCTCCTGCCGGTGGTGATATTTCCGAGCCGGTTACCCAGGCTACTCTTCGAGTAGTAAAGGTATTCTGGAGACTGGACTCCGCACTGGCTTACAAACGTCACTTCCCTGCTATTAACTGGCTGGAAAGTTACTCTCTGTATCTGCAGTCCCTTGGTGACTGGTTAGATGAAAAAACAGGTGGCGACTGGATGGCACTTCGTGGCCGTCTCATGAAGCTCCTTTCTGAAGAAGCAGGCTTACAGGAAATGGTTCAGTTAGTCGGTATGGACGCCCTGTCCGCACCGGATAGACTGAAAATGGAAGTAGCTCGTTCCATACGTGAAGATTACCTTCACCAGGACGCTTTCCATGAAATAGATACTTATACTTCCCTGAATAAGCAGCATCTCATGATGCAGATGATTCTGGAGTATTACGATGCAGCACAGAAGGCACTTGATGCCGGTGCAAATATCAACAAACTGGTTGATATCCCTGTTCGTGAGCGTATCGGTCGTTATAAATACACACCGGAAGCTGACCTGGACAGCGTATACAAAGACATCATCGACGATCTGAACGCACAGATCGATCAAGTCATCAAAGAAAAGGAGGACTTCTAAATGCCAAAGGAATATAGAACCATACAGGAAGTAGCCGGTCCTCTGATGCTGGTGAAAGGTGTAGAAGATGTAGCCTATGATGAATTAGGTGAAATCGAACTTGCCAACGGCGAGAGACGTCGTTGTAAAGTACTTGAAATCAATGGCCAGGATGCACTGGTACAGCTTTTCGAAGTTTCCACAGGTTTGAACCTGGAAAGTTCCAAGGTTCGTTTCCTGGGTCGCTCCATGGAGCTGGGCGTATCAGAAGATATGCTTTCCCGTGTATTCGATGGTATGGGCCGTCCTATCGATGGTGGTCCGGAAATCCTTCCGGAAGAACGCCGCGACGTAAACGGTCTTCCTATGAACCCTGCAGCCCGTGCATATCCGGAAGAGTTCATCCAGACCGGTGTATCCGCAATCGACGGTTTGAACACCCTGGTTCGTGGACAGAAGCTTCCTATCTTCTCCGCATCCGGTTTGCCACATGCGCAGCTGGCTGCTCAGATTGCACGTCAGGCTAAGGTAGTCGGCACGACAGAGCCTTTCGCCGTAGTATTTGCCGCTATGGGTATCACATTCGAGGAGTCCAACTACTTCATCGAATCCTTTAAAGAGACCGGTGCCATCGACCGTACCGTACTCTTCATCAACCTGGCAAACGACCCTGCTGTAGAGCGTATCTCCACTCCGAAGATGGCCCTTACCACAGCAGAGTACCTTGCTTTTGAAAAGAACATGCACGTACTTGTAATCCTTACCGATATTACGAACTACGCTGATGCTCTTCGTGAAGTATCCGCAGCTCGTAAAGAGGTTCCGGGACGTCGTGGTTACCCTGGTTACATGTACACTGACCTTGCTTGTATGTATGAGCGTGCAGGTCGTCAGAAAGGAAAAGGCGGTTCCATCACCATGATTCCGATTCTGACCATGCCTGAAGATGATAAGACTCACCCTATCCCTGACCTTACCGGTTATATCACCGAGGGCCAGATTATCCTGAGTCGTGATCTGTATCGTAAAGGTATCGAGCCTCCAATCGACGTACTGCCTTCTCTTTCCCGTTTGAAAGATAAAGGTATCGGTGAAGGCAAAACCCGTGCCGATCACGCCAACACCATGAACCAGCTCTTCGCAGCTTACTCTCGTGGTAAAGACGCGAAGGAACTGATGGTCATCCTGGGTGAGGCTGCTCTTACCGACATCGATAAGAAGTATGCTGAGTTCGCCGATGCTTTCGAGCGTGAGTATGTATCTCAGGGTTACACCGGAGACCGCTCAATCGAAGAAACCTTAAACATCGGCTGGAAACTCCTTCGTATCCTACCTCGTGCCGAACTGAAACGTATCAAAGATGAGTATCTTGACAAGTACTATGATGCTTGACCGCATCTGTGATGGACCCTTGGGGACGGGGTTAGGGGTTCACTTTTCCCCGCCCACAACGTTTTACTAACTACGAGAGGAGGAACGAAGTTTGGCTAATACCACGGTAAACCCAACCAGAATGGAATTAACTCGTCTAAAAAACAAGTTAATTACCGCCAGACGTGGTCATAAACTCCTGAAGGATAAACGAGACGAACTGATGAGACAGTTCCTTGAACTGGTTCGCGAGAATAAAGAGCTCCGCGAGCGAGTAGAGGCCGGCATCAGTCAGTCCAATAAGAACTTTGCACTGGCTCGTTCTGCTATGTCAGAAGAGGCTGTTAGGGTGGCTTTCATGTCCCCGAAGCAGGAAGTGCAGCTTTCCATCGATACGAAGAACGTCATGAGCGTCGACATTCCGGTCTTCTCCTACGAGACCAGAACCAGCGATGCCAACGACATCTATTCTTACGGTTTCGCTTTTACATCAAGCGACCTGGATGATGCAGTAAAGAGCCTTTCCGACTTACTGCCGGAGATGTTGAAGCTTGCTGAGTCTGAGAAAGCTTGCCAGTTGATGGCTGCTGAAATCGAGAAGACCAGACGTCGTGTAAACGCTCTGGAACACGTTCTAATTCCGCAGATGGAGCAGAACATCAAGTTTATCACCATGAAACTGGATGAGAATGAGCGTAGCTCCCAAATCCGCCTCATGAAAGTCAAAGACATGATGCTGGAGGAAGCACACCACTATAAGGAAAAGGAAGCTGCTGCGAATGCATAGCGCATGTTGTATGCTTCTTAAGGAGTGACTCCTGCCTAGCCGGCAGGAGTCATCCTATAATTTCCGATGCAAAACATAAATAAGTTCACACATTCGGGCAAGGAAGCTCGTGGGGATAATGTATGGACGGACGGAATACTAAGACACTACATAAGAATATCGGCTTCATGCCGAAACTAGTATCTCTCCTTCTGGTAGCAGTATTGCTGTCAGGAGTCTTTTCTATGCGCGCAAGCGCAATCGGATCCAGGAACCAAAGCGTAAAAAGTGCCACCAATCAGGCGGCCGTGCTTTTTATCAGTTCCTACTCACTCAATTGGGAATCAGTGCCGAGCCAGATTGATGGTATCAAAGATGCCCTCGGCAATAATGTATATATCGACTACGTGTTCATGGATACAAAAAGTATCACCAATGACACTGCGGAAATCCAGACCAAAAATGTCTTGCAACAGAAGATGCCACAGGTAGGCGGCTACGACCTGGTCATCGCCGGAGATGATGCAGCACTGGATTTTGTGCTGAAGTATCAATACAAGTTTTTCAATAAGACCCCCATCGTATTCGAGGGAATCAACGATGTAAATTGGGCAAAGAAAGTAAAAGACAAGAATAAATATGTCACAGGCATAGTGGAAGAGTATGACCTGGAAGATACAGTATCTCTTGCTAAGAGCATTTTGCCGAATGCCGAGACCATCGTAGGTATCACAGATTCTTCCAATGTCGGTAACACCAAGACGCAGCAATTCCATGCATTGGCCAAGACGTTTCCGGATTTAAAGCAGGAGATTGTAAATTGTAGTGACCTTTCTTTGAAGGAAATCCAAGAGAAGGTTGGTTCTTATGATAAAAACACCATCCTTCTTTATCTGAATTTCCAGGAGGATGGCGAAGGGAATCACTATACTATAAGTCAAAGTACGCAGATTTTGGTAGATGCTGCAAATGCCATGATTTTCCGTGGGGATGAAACCGGTATAGAAAATGGACTTGCCGGCGGTTGCATCATCCGTTTTTATGACATGGGGCATATGGCCGGCCGCATGGCTATGGCTATTCTAGATGGCAAGTCTCCGGCGGATATGCCTTTGGAAAGCGTGCCCACTTACAACGTGCTAAATGCAAGGACCTTGGCGAGATTTAGCGTAAGCAAATCTGCGTTACCCCAGAACGTAGAGCTCATCTATGAAGAGAAAACTTATGTAGAAGAGAATATCGGCATCATCTCCGCCTTCCTTCTCTTTACCGCCATTGCTTTTGTCATCATTTTCCTTCTGGTTCGAGACAATAGGAACCGTAAGGCGCTGTACTCCGTGATGGTACAGAAGGAGGAGGAAAATACCCGCATCATCAATTCGATTCCCACAGGTATCGGTTGCTTTGAATTGACAGAGCGTGCCCTGTCCCAGATTTACATCAATGACTCCTTTTATTCTGTGATGCAGACCAGAAAGGAAGTCTTTGAAGAGTACTTTGGCGAGTACGTGTACAATGCGGTATACGAAGATGATTTGAAAGCCTACGAAGAGACGAAGCGTATGCTCCTTGATGGGGTGGATTCCTTCCAGATGGCCCGTAGATTCTGGCTGGTAAATCGCACCAGATACAAATGGATCAGCGTAGCAGGCCAGGTCATGGAGCGTAAGAACGGCAGACTGCGTTTGTACTGTACCTACACCGACATGGATGAATTGGAGCATAATAAGCAGATTGCGGAAGAGTCCAAGACTTCCATGGAGCTGGCTATCGACAACATCGGTATGCTGTTTTTCGAGTATTATCCGGATCAGGATTTCGTATTCTTTGGTGAAAATCATGACAGGTGGGGCATTCCTGCCTTTCTGTCTAATTTCCCGGAGTCCTTCTTTGAACTAAAATGCGTGTATGCAGATGATGAAAACACCATGTGGAAGCTTTTTATGCGTTGCAAAGAAGGAGAGAATAATATCTCCACAGAGGCCAGGCTCTATGACCGTAACAGCGGCAACCGCCTTGAGTGGTACCGTTTTAATCTGGCTCCGCTGTTGGATGCAGACGGTAAGCGGGTGAAGGTCATCGGTATGGGTGTAAATATCACTGCCCAGAAGAGCGCCGAGTACAATTACAAGGGCCACATGGACTCTATCGTAAAGATGAACCCCAACGCTGTGTCCACGTATCGCCTGAATATTTCCAGAAATATTTGTGAAAACGGATACTCCAGCGTAGCAAACCTGATTAATCTTGGCGCGAAGATTAGTGTTGATACGCTGTTTGCAAAGGCTTCCGACCTGATTCTGGACCCGAAGGAAAAGGAGCAGTTCAGGGAGTTCTTTGAACTGGAGCATCTTCTGCAGAAGTACGATAAAGGCGAGCGCAAGGTGGAGATGGAGCATCGAATGCTTCTGGAGCCGGGCCGTAACGAGTGGCTTTTGACATCCCTGGAGATGATGGAGAACCCGGAAACCCGCGAGATTCAGGGTATCGCTTATCAGCAAAATATCAATAATAAGAAGATCAAAGAGCAGGTCATCAACGAAGTGCTGCGTTACAACTTCGATAACCTGTACTATGTAGATAAGGAAACCCAGGAGTACATCGTCTATCGCCGTGAGGAAGGCAATACTTCCGTCGGTGAATTAAAGCACAATTTCTTTGACACCATGAAGCAGTACATTTTGGACAGGGCTGCTACAGAAGGGTCTTTGGAACGAATCAGTGGTATCACCTGGGAATCTATCCTGCAGCAGCTGGAAAATAGGGACGAGTACAGTTTCTACGTATCCATTCACATGGATGATGGCAGCAGGAAGCGTAAGAAATTCCAGTTCGTGCGCGTGGAAGAAGAGAATAATAAAATCTTCGCCATGGAGCAGGACATTACCGAGATTTATGAGACAGAAGAAAAGCGTCGTAAGGAACTTTCTGAGGCCTTGGAAGATGCCCATCGAGCAAATAAAGCCAAGACCGAATTCTTTAGCCGCATGAGTCACGATATCCGTACTCCTATGAACGGTGTGCTGGGTATGACCACGCTGGCGCTGGAGGAAAAGAACTTCGATGTGGTGCGGGAGTACCTGCATAAGATTGATTCCAGCGGTCAGTTTTTGTTGGGCCTCATCAACGATATCCTGGATGTGTCCAAAATCGACAGCGGCAAGATGGAGCTTTTCCCGGAGCCGTACACCAGCCAGGAAATGGAAGAGTATCTGGATGTGGTCATCGGTACCTTGTGTCGTAATAAGGGCGTCAACTTCTCCATGAGCATCGATTTCGGCGAATACCCGGTCATGGTGGACAAACTGCGCTTTAATCAGATTTATTGCAACCTGCTGTCCAACTCTGTGAAGTTTACCAAGGTGGATGGCACAGTAGAAATAGGCATTGCGGTGAAGGAAAACCTGGGGGACCAGGTGGTATTAGAGACCATGGTAAAGGACAATGGCTGCGGTATGAGCAAAGAGTTCATGGAGCATATGTTTGAACCATTTTCCCAAGAGCAGAGCCATAATAAGTCCGGTATCATTGGCACGGGCCTTGGCCTTGCCATCGTGAATAACATGGTAGAAATGATGAACGGCCAGCTGGAAGTAGAGTCTGTGCAGGAAGATCCGGAACATCCGGAGAAACTGCATGGTTCCCTTTTCACCATTACGGTGACCTTGCCTGTGGTGAAAACAGAGGCTGCCGCCAAGAGTGTAGCCCAGAGCGAACTCAAGGATATCAATATTCTGGAGTACGATTTCGGTGGCAAGAACCTGCTGCTTTGTGAAGATAACGATATCAATGCCATGATCATCACTCGAATCCTGAATAAGAGTGGATTCACTGTGGATAGAGCGGAGAATGGTAAGGTCGGTGTGGATAAGTTCATCGATGCGCCGAAGGGTACTTACGAGGCTATCCTGATGGATATCCGTATGCCGGAGATGAGCGGCCTGGAGGCTACAGAAGCCATTCGCAAATACCAGAAGGAGCAGGGCATCGAAATGGGAGATCCGGATTCTATCCCGATTATCGCCATGACAGCCAACGCTTTCGACGAAGATGTGCAGCAGGCAAAGGATGCCGGTATGAACCGTCACTTGTCAAAGCCTATCGATCGTGAAAAGGTGCTGAAGACCTTGTACGAGTACACGGTGCTGAATATCAGAGACTAAAAGTGTCTGACAATAATACAAGCAAATGTGAAATAACTGTGAAATTAGCACTCGACCATTGACAGTGCTAACAACCGGTGCTATATTTAAATCATCAAAAGGAAATACTCCTAGCAAATGCTAAGAGCGTAACGCATCAGACTGATGTGTTAGGAAAGGAAGTGTTTGTTATGTTAAGACCTACAGTATTTAGAAATAATTATTTGGATGACATGTTTGATGATTTCTTCCAGGCTCCGTATTGGGGCGGCACCGGCATGAGAGCCGTATCTTCCATGACTACGGATATCAAAGAGACAGCAGATGGATACGAAATCGATATGGAGCTTCCGGGCTTCGAAAAATCTGATATCAACGCAGAATTGAAAGATGGTTATTTGACCATTCGCGCTACTCATAAAGAAGACAATGAGAAGAAAGACGAAGGCAAGCGTTACATCCGTAGAGAACGTTACACCGGTCACTACGAGAGAAGCTTCTACGTAGGCGAAGAAATCACCGAAGAAGATATCAAAGCCAGATTCAAAGATGGCATCCTGACTATGGCGATTCCGAAGAAAGAGCCACAGCCACACATTGAAGAAACCAAACGCATTTCCATTGAAGGATAAAGCTATTTCCTAGAGGTTTTGCAAGACTTCATCCCCTCCTTGCACTTATATAGATTTAAAAGCACGGCACGGTACGATAGATACGGCGCCGTGCTTTTTTGTGTGCACCGGAAAACGTAGATTTATGAATTCCATAGTTTTTTTCGTCAACCGGAAATCTATCATAGCGCGAAATACATCGGAAAAGCTTCCTAAGAACGAATTCCGATGTGTTTGGAACAACAAGAAGGTAAGAGAAAGCGAAAACTAGGAACAAAGTAGCAAACATGGTAAAATAAAGGATGTGTGAGTATTAAGATAAAGGAAATAAGAACATGCTAGATTCAATTAAGAAGAATGCCAAGGGCATAGCTCTTATGGTGGTGAGCGCCACCTGTTTGTGCTTTGGACAACTCATATGGAAAATGATGCCGGGCGTACAGATCCTGCCGCTGATCGCAGGCTTCGCACTGTACGGCGTGGGCGCACTGGTGATGATCGTAGCCTTTAAGTTTGGCTCATTGTCCGTGCTGCAGCCTATGAACAGCATCAGCTATATCCTGTCAGCCATCCTGGCCTACTTCGTGCTGGGAGAAGTGATTTCCCTGAAAAAGGGCATCGCCATCATTGTCATCATGACCGGTGTAATCCTGCTTGCGGGAGGTGACAGTGATGATTAATTTATTGGGATTCCTAAAGCTTGCAGCTATCATTGCCTCCGGCGTCAGCGCAGCTTTCGGAAGTTATTTCTTAAAGAAAGCTTCCGCAGTGCTGGGAGCATCTGAAAATGTAAATGATACTGTATCAGGAAATGCAAATCAGGAAGCGACTGCAAAGAGTGGATTGGTTGGAATTGCAACTCGACTGCTTACCTGTCCTGCTTTTTACTTGGGCGGATTTCTCTATGTATTGGCTAGCTTACTCAGCATCTATTTGCTGAAAGTCCTGCCATACTCTGTAGTGGTGCCTTTGGGCGGACTGACCTACATCTGGACCATGATCATCTCTGCGAAACTTTTGCACGAGAAAATTACCAGACGTAAAATCGCCGGTGTGGCAGTGATTTTGGTGGGCGTATTTTTAATCGCTACATCATAAACCAAGAAGGACTAATTTGCATCATACATAGGTGAGCGGGTGGTCCAAATTCTACAAATAAATCGACAGTTTAGATAAAGAAATCGTCGAGTGATTTTACTATACTAATGATAGGAGACAACATGGTACCGACGAGAGAAGAAGCCCACAGGATTCTGGAAGAGGCAGAGCCTCACAATCCGGGACCTTGGGTGACTATGACCGTTTGATTCAGCTTTGTGATTCTATGGCCACTGCCGAGGGTGTGGCAAAAATGGAAGAGCGTATGCTGGACGTGAAACGTCGTTATGGCAGTTATCCCCAAGATAAATGGGATGCAAATATAGGATTGAGAGCGTATTTTGAAGAGAAAGCCGGCGGCAAGAATATCTACGAGCTGGTGGTGAAGGATACGTTTCGTCCGTAAGAAATGAAAAGAAGGGTAAAAAATGAACTATCAAGAAGCGTATGCAAAACTAGAAAAATCCGGACAGACACATGTACTGAAATATTTCGAGGAACTGTCCGAGGCTGAGAAGCAGGACCTGCTGTCTCAGATTGAATTGACAGATTTTACCGTGCTGGAAGCATGCAAGCACAAAGAAGAGAATAACCGCGGCGAATTTGCTCCGCTGAAATGTATGGAACTGGATGAAATCAAAGCCGGCGCAGCAGCATTCGAGGCAAAGGGACTTGAAGCAATCCGCGCGGGCAAAGTGGGCGCAGTCCTTCTTGCCGGCGGTATGGGCACCAGACTGGGCTCCGACGATCCTAAAGGTATGTACAACATCGGCCTCACCAAGGAAGTATATATCTTCCAGCGCATCATCGAGAACCTTTTAGACGTAGTGAATAAGGCTGATGCGTGGATTCACCTCTTCGTCATGACTAGTGATAAAAACCACGACAAGACTACCAAATTCCTGAAGGAACACGCATATTTTGGATACAAGGAAGAGTACGTACATTTCTTCAAACAGTCTATGGCACCGGCTGCAGACTACAATGGCAATGTGTACATGGAAAGCAAACACACCATTTCCTCTTCTCCAAACGGTAACGGCGGCTGGTACATCTCCATGGTAGACAGCGGCATGACTGACGTAGTGAAGGCCAACGGCATCGAATGGCTGAACTGCTTTGCAGTAGATAACGTGCTGCAGCGTATCGCAGACCCTGTATTCGTAGGCGCTTGCATCGACCGTGACGCAGCAGTTGGCGCAAAGGTGGTTCGCAAGAATGCACCGGATGAAAAAGTAGGTGTCATGTGCTTAGAAGATGGCAAGCCATCCATCGTAGAGTACTATGAATTGACTCAGGAAATGATGGACGCCAAAGATGAGAAGGGGAACCCTGCATACAACTTCGGCGTTATCTTAAACTATCTGCTCCGTGTAACAGACCTGGATAAAATCGTATCCCAGAAGCTGCCTCTTCACGTAGTAGAAAAGAAGATTCCTTACATGGATGAAACCGGCGTATTCCACAAACCGGAAGAACCAAACGGCTACAAGTTCGAAAGCCTCATCCTGGATATGATTCACATGATGCCGAGCTGCTTACCTTTCGAAGTAGAGCGTAACTACGAGTTCGCACCAATCAAGAACAAAACCGGCATCGACTCCGTAGAGAGCGCAAGAGCTCTCTGCAAAGAAAACGGGATTGAACTTTAATCTAACTTTTTGACAGACCTAAATAACATAAAGATGTTATCAATCACTGTGATTGCGGATATACTTGGTTATAACAAGTAAGATAAATATAACAAGATTCCTCATTCGTGAGGCACGTGTTTGGCGGCATGAGCCGCGAAAGGAGATACTATGGCAATCCTTGTAACAGGTGGTGCTGGCTTTATCGGAAGCCACACAGTAGTAGAATTACAGAACGCTGGCTACGATGTAGTCGTATTAGATAACTTGGCTAACTCCAGCGAGAAGTCCCTGGAGAGAGTAGAAGAGATCACCGGTAAAAAGGTGAAATTCTACAAAGCCGACATTTTAGACAGAGAAGCTTTAGAGAAAATCTTCTCTGCAGAGAAAGTGGATGCAGTCATCCATTTTGCAGGACTGAAAGCGGTAGGCGAATCTGTACAGAAACCTTGGGAGTACTATGAGAACAACATCGCAGGTACTTTGACACTGGTTGATGTCATGAGAAAACACGGATGCAAGAACATCATCTTCTCTTCCTCCGCAACTGTATACGGTACACCGGAATTCGTGCCTATTACAGAGGAGTGCCCAAAAGGACAGTGCACCAATCCTTACGGCTGGACCAAGTCCATGCTGGAGCAGATTCTGTCCGACATCCAGAAAGCAGACAATGAGTGGAATGTAGTGCTCCTTCGTTACTTTAATCCAATCGGTGCGCATAAGAGCGGCCGCATTGGTGAGAATCCAAACGGTATTCCGAACAACCTGATGCCATACATCACACAGGTTGCAGTAGGCAAACTTCCACAGCTTTCCGTATTCGGTGATGACTATGATACTCCGGACGGAACCGGCGTTAGAGATTACATCCACGTAGTGGACCTGGCTATCGGTCATGTAAAGGCTATGAAAAAAATCGAAGAAAAAGCCGGCCTTTCTATCTATAACTTAGGTACCGGCCACGGCTACTCCGTATTAGACGTAGTGAAAAACTTCGAAGCTGCCACCGGCGTAAAGGTTCCATACGTCATCAAACCTCGTCGTGCAGGCGATATCGCAGAATGCTACGCAGATCCTGCTAAAGCAAAAGCTGAACTTGGCTGGGTCGCAGAGCGTGACTTAAAAGAAATGTGCGAAGATTCCTGGAGATGGCAGAGTCAGAATCCAAATGGATTTGAAGAATAAGACTTGAAATAAGAATAACCGCTAACCTTTTGGTTAGCGGTTATTCTTATTTTTCAGGAAATTCAAATACTTCTTCGACTGATTTGCCAAAGACATTTGCGATATCCATAGCGAGCTTTAAAGAAGGGTTATACTTTCCGTTTTCGAGTTTGCCGATTGTTTCCCTTCTGACGCCTACCATTTCAGCAAGCTCAGCTTGCTGAAGGTGCATCTCTTTTCTATACTCATGGATTTTCGTTTTTAACGTTGGCATTAATTATCCTCCAAGAAAATAAAAAACAGGTATACCGAAATCAATTCTAAACCAACAAAGACCAGCACGATTGGAGTCAGATGTATGGAAAAATCAATAGTCAGATGATGCGCATTACATAATGAATTTTTATACAATATGCTAAAGCCTAGAATTATAATCTGGCCTACGAAAAGAGAATAAAAGCCAGCTTTAGCTAAGTTTGACCAAGCCATTTCGTCTTGGACTTCTTTCTTTTCTAGCATGTATTTTAATAAAATCAGAATCCATAGGACAAATAGAATACATCCGACTACATCCATTATAAGGCTTTCTTTGATAAAAGAAAGAATTCCAGCTAATAAAGTTATTAATCCCAAATAAAAATACCGCTCTCTTACTTGCTTCCGGTAGTCTACGGGTTGTTTTGCTTTTTCAGTTATAGTCTTGAATAAGTTCATTAGAAAACCTCCATGTGATATATTTACCTCATCTGATATAAATATATCACATAATGAAATAAAGTCAATAGAAAAGTGATAAATAAATCACATTGCGCAGAGTGTCACAAAATAATATTGACACTGCATAAGGTGAATTGTATGATTGTGTCACAGAGTAATTATGGCGCAATAGTGACTTGAGTTTTTATTAAATGGGATATATAATATTCCTAGAAAGGAATATCTACTGTGCAGGTAGACTATTATAAATTTGAGGATGGTACGAATCCGATTGATCCATATTTAAATGAGCTTGACATGAAGATGAGAGCTAAAACCAGAAAAGTAATGTGGATGTTACAGACATTTGGTACAAATCTTAAAATGCCGTATTCGGAGCATTTGGAGGATGGTATTTTTGAATTAAGAATTATTCAAGGAAATAATATAGAACGTATTCTATACTTTTTTTATATTGGTGATCGGGCAATCCTAACGAATGGCTTTACAAAAAAGCAGAACAAAACTCCGAGAAACGAAATTGAATTAGCGAAGAGTCGTAGAGCAGATTATATAAGGAGGCATGGGAATGGGAAGAAAAAGTGATTTTCAAATTGGGCTGGAGAAGGATTTACAAAATCCAGAATTCAAAAAGGAATGGGATGCCCTGGAACTTGAGTTTCAAATTCAAGCAGCGCTTATGCAGGCTCGAATTGATGCTGATATGACGCAAGCGGAGCTTGCAAAAAAAAGCGGAGTTCGTCAATCAAATATAAGCAGAATTGAATCTGGGGCTGTGCTTCCTCGTCTTGATACACTCGAAACGTTGGCGCGTGCTCTAGGTAAGCAGTTGAAGATTACTATGGTTTAGCAGGCGGTATGAAGATGAATCTAGAACAGGCTTTAGTTAGAATTGAAGAATTAGAGGGAGAGATTGCTACTCTCAAAGCTGAATTAAAGAAGTACGAGAATAAGAGTCTTGGTGGTCGCAAAAAACATGATGATAAATGGCAGAATAATTACGACCAATGGTTGCGTCTTTATGAAGGCGGCAGTTCTACTATAGAGATTATGGAAACTACCGGAATGAGCAGGAGAACCTTCTATAGATACAAGGCTTATTACGATGGTCTTAATAGTGCTATGATTTGATCTCCATTATTTATATGTATCGTTATTCATCTAGTATCATAAATTCCATATAATCAAATTCGATTTCTTCTACGAAACTGTCCTGGCGGAACTTGGTGGACTTGTGGCGCTTGAATTCATTTACATTGGAGTCAAGCCATACAGGGACAGCCAGGTCTAGTTTGTTACAAGTCTCTTCCAGAGCATGGAAAATCTTGTGTGTTCTAGTATCGTCTTCGTCGCGCACTACGACGATGTCTTTTAGCATATGATTATCTTTCCATAACTTTGTCCAAACTCTCATAATTACCTCGATGAACTGACTCGGAGCGTGAAGAATTTATCGTCAAACGCACCTAAGTTGATTTGCTTGTCATGGTAGCATAAAATAGGAGAGGACGCAATCGGTGTGTCCAAAGAAAAGCGCAATGACGTTTGCACAGAAAACGAGGAATATATGATAGAAACGATTACAAATAAATTCAAACGTACCACTCGCGTGGCGTTCCTGAGCACCCTGATTTGGGGCGTGCTTTCTCACGGCATGGCACTGTTTAATAAGTTTTCTTTCCACGATGATTTGGAAAACTTTTATGGCGTGGGAAATACCTATGTGCTGGGAAGATGGATGCTGGGAATCTGTGACGACCTTGGTAAAAAAGTTTTCGGCAGTACACATTTTAGCATGCCACTTTTTAACGGCCTGTGGACCATTTTAGCCATTGCGGTTGCGGTATGCCTTTTGATTGAGCTTTTAGAAATCAAAAACGAATGGCTCATTGTGCTACTAAGCGGTGTCATGGCGGCATTCCCTTCCGTGACAAGTCTGTTTGGCTATATCTTTACGGCTCCTTACTATGCTATGGCGATTCTAGGCAGTATCACCGGCGTTTACCTGCTAGAAAAATGTAGAAAATGGTATGGCTTTCTGGGCGGCATTGTACTGATTGGTGCCTCTGTCGGTATCTACCAGGCTTATATTCCGGTGGCCATCACCGTGATGCTTTTGGTATTTATCCAGAAGTCTTTAAAGGCAGGCCGTACATGGAAGTCCTACTGGCTGGATGCGCTTTACTATGTACTGGCATGCGGAGCGTTCCTGCTTTTCTATGTAGCGATGAATCAGCTTTTCTTGGCAATTCAGGGCATCAGTATGTCCGGTTACCAGGGCCTGTCTAATATGGGTGATGCGACCGTGATGACTTACATAAATCGCATCGGCGTAGCGTATGCTGAGTTCTTTGCACCAAAGGCGGACCTCAGAACCAATATGTTCCCGATGGCACTTGGTAAATATCGCTATGTGGCAATCGTTGTCCTTTTGGTGCTGCTCATTTGCAAAATGATTGCAGTAGTAAAGGCTGGCAAGAATGCTGAGCAAGGAAGCGCCGATGAAGTGAAGGGTGTTTCCAGGCTTGTGCAGATTCTACTGCCTACATTAGTATTCCCTATGGCAGCAGACTTCATCTATGTGATGTGCGATAGAGAGATTTCTTACATCTATGGCATCATGTTATATAGCCAGTGCTTGCTTTTCGCATTTTTGGCGATGACAATCCAGGATATTCTGAATGGCTGTGCTTGCAGTCAGGACGACGTGATGACTTCTGGTCAGGATTCTGATGAAAAAGCAACTTCAAAGAAAGCTGGTAATGCAGTAGCAAAATACGCGACCATCCTCGGTGCAGTTTTATTCCTTCTCATGGATATCGTATTCCTGCACCATGATAATGCGACGTATCTAAAGGCGGACATCATGCGCAGTGAAGCTACCAGTTATTTCACTACTTTGGTGACTCGTATCAAATCTGTAGAAGGTTATGATGACAGCTTGCCGGTGGTGTATTTGAATGAGTTTAAGAAGTCTGATGAAAGCTTCACCAACATGGGTGAGTTAGATCAGATGCAGGTGGCACCTTTCTGGTATCGTGGCAATGCCACGGTTTTAAATGACTCCGGTTGGCAGGGATATATGCGCATATGGGTAGGCTATGCACCTACTCTCGGAGATGCCAATGCGTTGGCAGAGAAGCCGGAAGTACAGGCTATGCCAAGCTATCCGGATGAAGGATCCATTCGGGTTGTGGACGGAACAGTAGTAGTAAAATTCTAGATGGAATGCAGGAATTCTTTATAGAAATTTCATGGGTGAAATGCGCTCGAAAAGCCCTCTACAAGCTTCCGTATGGTATAATAGAAAAGGGAAAATAAACGATTGTCGAGGAAACTATGGACGATTATTTAATGGATAATGAAGGCAGTGTGGAGACTTGGACCGAGTTGATGCTGGTGTACTCCGCGGCCATGAAGCAGATTGAGGCAAAGATTGAAATTCTCAACGAAGAGTTTCAACAGGTGCATAGCTATAATCCAATCGAGCACGTGAAGTCTCGTCTGAAAAGTACAGAAAGTATTGTAAAGAAATTAAAGAAGCAGGGCAGAGAAGTTAGCCTTGGAAATATGGTGGAATATGTGAACGACATCGCAGGTGTCCGCGTCATTTGTTCCTTTACTTCTGATATCTATCGTATCGCTGACATCATCAGTAAGCAGCGAGACATTAAAGTCATATCCGTGAAGGATTATTTAGTGAAACCAAAACCAAGCGGATATAAGAGTTACCACATGATTGTTTCTATACCGGTGTATCTGACGGACCGCGTAGTAGAGACAAAGGTGGAAATCCAGATTCGTACAGTAGCCATGGACTTCTGGGCATCCTTAGAGCATAAGATGAATTACAAGTTCGAAGGAAACGCGCCGCAGAGTCTGAAAGACGAACTCATCATGTGCGCCGAGATCGTATCTCTGCTGGATGAGCGAATGCTTAGCCTGAACGAAGAAGTACAGAATTACAGTAAAGAATAATATAAGCCTCGGCGACGCCGAGGCTTTTTAAATGCTCCATAAATGAGGAGTGCCCAGGCACCTTGCGAGCACCTGGGCTATTATGAAAAAATTAATCTATGTGTTTCTTGATTTATTTATAGTATAGTGAATGTTTATGAACAAATTATGAACAAGAAATAAACATATGGTAAATATGAATAATGGATGTCAAAAATAGGTATGCATAATTGTGAAATATGCACAAAAATTAACCGGCAATTTGCACCACCTCCCCGAAATTCCGAATTTGGAGCCACAAAAAGGGCCTGAAGAATTGTAAAAATAGGGCTAAAATGGTAGACTTATGAAGATAGCTTGAAAAGAAGCTTATGACCTAAGGGGAGGTTTCTATGGACGGATTTATTGATCGTTTTGCACAGAGAAAAAATGCACAGGATATCATTCGTGCCAATGCAGAAGCTGAGGCACAGGAGAATGCCAGACTTCATGGTGAGCTGGCAGGGTATGAGAATGCTATCGTTGAGATTCAGAAGTCCAATCAGTTAAATATAGAGAATGCAGAGAAAGTTCGTGAAGTCTTAGAAGAAGGCCTGAAGAAAATCGCAGAGGTACAGAAAATCGAGACCCCGGATCAGTCTGAAGAGCTGATGAAGATTTGCGAAGAGTTAAAGGCTGAACTTTCTGAGAAACTTGGTACCAACTTTGAAGATAGACTTTCTGCACAGAAGGAAGAAATCAGTAAGCTTATGAAAGACTCTGAGGACTTCGTGCATAAAGAAAATGTAAAGGTGTACCGAAATGTGCAGGCTGTGATTCAGGAAGAATTGCCAAAGCAGACAGAAGAGATTAAGTCTGCTGTGCAGGAATCTGTAGATTCCGTACATACTTCCGGAGCGCTTTTGCCCCTTGTGATTCTGGCGCTGCTTGCATCCTTAGGAAGTATTGCGTTACAGGTTTTACAGATTCTGCATATTATTTAAGCCTAGTATCGATAATTTGTAGAGTGAAAGTACGGGATATCCCGTTTTGAGGCAACTCACCAGGTGAGTTGCCTTATTGTCTGAAAGGGAAAGTTATGGCAAAAGAGATTTGGAGACCGGGAAATATGCTTTATCCTCTGCCGGCGGTATTGGTATCAGTGGCAGACCTTGCGGGCAATACCAATCTTTTTACAGTAGCATGGGCGGGCACGGTGTGCTCTGACCCGGTGATGGTGTCTATCTCGGTGCGTCCTTCCAGGTTCTCTTATCATATGATTGAAGAGACGGGAGAGTTTGTGCTGAATCTCACCACCAAGGATTTATGTTTTGCGACGGATTATTGCGGCGTGCGTAGTGGCGCGAAAGAGAATAAATGGGAAAAATGTGGCCTTACACCTTTGCCCGGCAAAGAAGTGAAAGCCCCTATCATCAAAGAGTCTCCTATGAGTCTGGAGTGCCGTGTCACCGAGAAGCGAGAACTGGGCAGTCATACCATGTTCATCGCAAAGGTAGAGTGTGTGCACGCTGATGACAAATATATGGACGAGAAGGGCACCTTCCATTTGGAATGGGCAGACCCTATCGTGTACTCTCACGGACAGTATTACGCCCTAGGCGAGAGAATCGGTAAGTTTGGATATAGTGTTAAGAAAGATGTTAAAGGCAAAAAGTAGATTACAGTTTTATAAGATTTCAGCAGCGGCGGCTTTTGTAGCGGCGCTGTGTTTTCCGTGTTTTCACAAAGTAGATACCACGGAAGTCAGCTGCTATAAGGTGTATATCAATGATACTTACGCGGGACTTGTGGACGAGAAAGAGCAGGCCTATGGACTTTTGGCTGATGCCAGAAGAGCTTTTTATAGTAAAGATTTAAACGAAAAGCAGCACCAGTCTGCAGACGTGATTTCCTCCCTGCTTTCCGGCAAAAGCTTTGTGAATTCCAATGTGAATATGCGGTATTCCGATACCACACTGCGGTTTGAAGAGGACCGTTCCCTGGTGGGCTTTAAGACTCCCAAGCAGGAGACGGTGGACGCTATGACAAAGGTCATGACAGATGGCCAGCAGAAAGAGCGTATCTGGGGCTACACCATGAAAATCGGTGATTACATGGTGAATCTGAATTCCCTGGTTGAAGTAGAAGCGGTGCTTTGGGCAGCCCTGGATAAATACGATGAGGCCGGCAACTACAGAGCGGAGCTGATTGCGGATAATAGCAGCGTGCTGAATGTACTGACCACCAGGGTGTACAATACCACCGAAGAAAAGCAGCAGGAAGTGGAAGAGCAGCAGGCTTTTTATGATGCGTCTAAACTTATGGAGGCAGGTCTTTTTGCCAGTCTGGATGAGGAAATCGCAGACGCAGAGATAGAAGCAGATAATCAGAAAAAGAATTTCGAAGACTTTGAACTGGGTCTGATCGATATGGATTTCGAGGACCATGTGCAGGTGGTGGGATGCTACCTGAATGAGAAGGATATTACGGAGCTTTCCATAGCCCTTGATGATATCACAAAGGACCAGGAAACTCCCCAGACCTATGAAGTGAAGTCCGGTGATACCTTGGGCGAGATTTCTGAGATGTTCCATATGAGCATCGAGGACATCGTGGCCATGAATGAGGTATTAAAGGACGATACCACTATGATTCGTGCCGGAGATGAAATCACTATTTCTGTGCCGGAACCGGAGCTTTCTGTAGTACGTCAGGAAGAGAAGTACTACGAAGAAGATTATGAAGCTGAGATTCAGTATGTAGATAATGACGACTGGTACACGAACCAGACCCAGACTTTGCAGCAGCCATCCAGCGGTCATCGCCGGGTAGTAGCTGTAGTCAACTATCGTAACAATAGCGTCGTTACCACGGATATCCTGAAACAAGAAGTGGATGTGGAAGCGGTGCCAAAGATTGTAGAGCGTGGTACCAAAATCCCACCGACTTATATCAGACCGGTATCCGGTGGTCGTATTTCTTCCGGATTCGGTGGTCGTAAACAGCCGAAGCGTGGCGCAAGTACTTACCACAAAGGTCTTGATTACGCAGTACCTATCGGTACAGCGGTTATGGCTTCTTGCGGTGGTGTGGTTACTCGTGCCGGTTGGGGTAGCGGTTATGGACGTGTCATCTATATCCAGCACCCGGATGGCAGAGAGACCAGATACGGACACTTGAGTAAGATTCTGGTAAGCGCAGGCCAAACTGTAAAGCAGGGACAAAAGATTGCGTTAAGTGGTAATACAGGTAACAGTACGGGACCGCATTTGCACTTTGAAATCCGTATCGGCGGAACGGCTGTGAACCCTGTTAAATACTTAAACTAAGCCGTTTTTAAGGCCTTGCAATTTGATAGTTAGACATACTCGTGATATAATAAGGAATAGTATTTTGCGAACGGAGAGTAGTATGGAACAGTACGCAATCAAAGGTGGCAATCCTTTGGTGGGTGAAGTCGAGATCGGCGGCGCAAAGAATGCAGCATTACCTATCTTGGCAGCAGCACTCATGACGGATGAAACCGTTTTAATAGAGAACATGCCTGATGTGCGTGATACCAATATCATGCTACAGGCCATGGAAAGCATTGGCGTTATCACAAATCGTGTTGACAGACATACAGTAAAGATTAATGGATCTCAGATTACAAGTCTTAGCATCACTGCAGACTTTGTAAAGAAGATTCGTGCATCCTATTATTTGATCGGTGCGCTTCTTGGTAAGTGCGGAAAGGCAGCAGTTGTACTGCCCGGTGGATGCAATATCGGTTCCAGACCTATCGATCAGCATATGAAGGGCTGGAGAGCACTGGGCGCTGATGTCCGTATCGAGCACGGTATGATTTTGACTGAGGCGAAGGGTCCTTTGAAAGGCAATCATATCTACATGGATATGGTTACCGTAGGTGCCACCATCAATGTCATGATGGCAGCGGTTATGGCAGAGGGCCTCACCATCATCGAGAATGCAGCAAAAGAGCCTCACGTGGTAGACCTTGCCAACTTCCTAAACAGCATGGGAGCAAATATTAAAGGTGCCGGTACCGATATCATTCGTATTAAGGGTGTAGAGAAATTGCACGGTACAGAGTACGCTATCATTCCGGATCAGATTGAAGCAGGTACTTTTATGTTTGCGGCAGCAGCCACAAAGGGCGATGTCACAGTGAAGAACGTCATTCCGAAGCATCTTGAGTCCATCACTGCGAAATTGCAGGAGATTGGATGTGAGATTGAGGAAAGCGATGATGCTGTCCGCGTGGTAGCAGCAAAGGGTCTGACCCATACACAGGTAAAGACTTTGCCTTACCCTGGATTCCCTACTGACATGCAGCCACAGATTGCAGTGACTTTAGGGCTTGCCAGCGGTGCTAGCATGGTGACAGAGAGCATCTTCGAGAATCGTTTCAAATACGTAGATGAGCTGACTAAGATGGGAGCGGATGTAAAGGTGGAAGGTCGTACCGCATTCATCTATGGTGTAAATAGCTACACAGGAGCCAATATCGTAGCTCCTGACCTTCGTGCAGGTGCAGCATTGGTACTTGCCGCTCTTGCAGCAGACGGTATCTCTACAGTAGATGATATTCGCTATGTAGAGCGTGGATACGAAGACTTCGATGAGAAGCTTCGCGGTCTGGGCGCTCAGATTGAGAAGATTGAATCGGAACGTGACTTACAGAAGTTCCAGATGAAGATCTGCTAAAGTAAGCTGACAATACTAAAACAAAAAGTGATTGTGCAAAAGCAATCACTTTTTTTATGGATATAGGGCGCAGAATGCGCTACATAAAGGACACAGATGAAACAAGACTTAGGAACCGTAATCAGAGAACAACAGCATATTACAAGAAGACAGAAAATTTCCCTGGCGTGGGCCCTTGCCTGGCCGGCAATCATGTCCCAGTTTTCTACTATCATCATGGAGTACATTGATGCTTCTATGGTAGGAAGTATGGGGGCAAATGCCTCTGCCGCCATTGGGGTGGTATCCAGCTCTACCTGGCTTTTCTGGGGCGTGGCTTTTGCTTCTATCTATGGCTTTTCCGTACAGGTGGCCCATGCAGTGGGAGCCGGAGACAGAGAAGAAGCCAACTCTATTTTTTATCAAGGCGTGAAAAGCGTGGAAGTGTTTGGTCTCCTCATTGCCATCATCGGCATGAGCATCAGCAACGCACTACCCAAAATGCTGGGAGCGGGACAAGAATTATGGATAGATGCTTCCCGTTACTTTTTGATTTTCTCTGCAGCCATCCCCATCGGAATCATCTCAGGTATCTGTGGTTCCTGCTTACAGGCTACAGGGAATATGAAGACCCCGGGGGTGCTGAATGTCCTTAAGTGCTTTTTGGATGTGGTGTTTAATTACTTCTTTATCTTCCCCACCAGAGAGATATCTGTGCTGGGATTGCAGGTAAAAGTACCCGGTATGGGCCTTGGCGTACCGGGAGCGGCCCTTGGTACAGTGGCAGCAGAAGTGGTCATCTTCCTGGCTTTAATCTATGTGGCTTGCATAAGAAATCAGTTCTTAAGATATGATAGAAAGATCTCCTACCGGATTCGGAAAGAGGTGCTGAAGAAAGCCACCAGTATCGGGTGGCCCATTGCCTTAGAACAGGGCGCCATGTGCGGCGCCATGGTAGTGACTACCGGAATCGTGGCACCCCTTGGTTCTGTGGCTGTGGCAGCAAACTCCTTTGCCATCACCACGGAAAGCATCTGCTATATGCCAGGCTATGGTCTGGAAGCGGCAGCGACTACCCTGGTTGGACAGAGCATGGGAGCGGGACGCCCAGATCTTGCCAAAAGCTTTGGTAAAATTGCTACCTTGTTTGGAATGTGTATTATGACAGGTACGGGAATCCTTATGTATTTCGCGTGTCCGGCGGTTTTAGGCTTTATGACTGTAGATCCTTCCGTACAGGCTTTAGGCGTATCAGTGCTTCGTATTGAACTTTGGTCCGAACCCTTCTTTGCGGCCTCTATCGTGGCGGCGGGAGCCCTTCGTGGTGCAGAAGACACCTTGGTGCCAAGTCTCATGAACCTGGCCAGTATCTGGGGCGTTCGCATTACAACTGCGGCCCTGCTTGTTGGCAAATATGGCCTTGTGGGTGTATGGATTGCCATGACGGCAGAACTTACTTTTAGAGGCTGCATTTTCTTGATAAGACTATTTACTTCAAGGTATTGGAAGAAAAAATAGAAAAAAGTTTTCACAATTTAAAATCGTCAGACTTCAACAAAGAAGACAGGTTTGACAAGTTGTATTAATACAGATGCTTTGCATCTGTATTATTTTTTTAGAAAAACTGTTGACACAAATCACGGCTTCGGCTAGTATGAATTTAGAGAGTGTGAACAAAAAATGTACAGCAAATAGACAAACGGTGTACAAAATGACTAAATTATTGAGAAGGACTGAAGAATGGGGTGCACTGAATTGCCTAAAGATGTACTATCACACTAAGACAAGTTTCATCATTTTTCAAATTGGGAGGTAAAAAACTGATGAAAAGAAAACTTTTAAGTTCCATCCTTGCACTTGGTATGGTAGCAAGCTTACTGGCTGGTTGTGGCCAGCAGGACACAGGCGCAGCACCTGCAGCAGACGCTGCACCGGCAGCTGAAGAAGCAGCTCCGGCAGCAGACGCAGAAACACCTGCAGCAGAGGCAACCGGGGATATGCCTGGTTCCGGCAAGACCGTAGCATTATGTATGCCTACACAGTCATCTGAAAGATGGATCAACGACTGTAAGAACATGAAAGAGCAGCTGGAAGCTCTGGGTTACACTGTAATCGATCAGTTCGCTGAAGACGATGTACAGGCTCAGGTTTCTCAGATTGAGAACATGGTTTCTCAGCAGGTAGACTGCCTCGTAATCGCAGCTGTTGACTCCGGCGCACTTACCACAGTAGAAGAATCTGCTAAGAACGCTGGTATTCCTATCATCGCTTATGACCGTCTTCTGATGGACACAGATGCAGTTTCCTACTATGCAACCTTCGATAACAAAGGTGTTGGTACTGTTATCGGCCAGACCATCGAAGAAAAAGCTGGTTTGAAAGATTTGCAGGCAAAAGGCGAATCTAAGACAATCGAGTTCTTCATGGGCTCCCCTGATGATAACAACGCTCTGATGCTTTACAACGGTCTGATGGAAGTACTGAAACCATACTTAGATGACGGTACATTGGTATGCAAGACAGGCAGAACAAGCTTCGAAGATACCTGTATCCTTAGATGGTCTCAGGAAACAGCACAGCAGTGGTGTGAAAACTACTTAGCAGCTAACTATGCTGATGAAGACTTAGACATCTGTGCAACTGCATTTGATGGTTTCGCTTATGGCTGTAAAGCAGCTCTTGAAAATGCTGGTTACACAGCAGACAACTGGCCAATCATTTCCGGTCAGGATGCAGAGCTTATGGCATGCAAAGATATCTTAGATGGCACACAGACATTCTCTATCTACAAAGATACTCGTCTCCTTGCTTCTAAGTGCGTAACCATGGTTAACGCAGTTTGCAATGGTACAGAACCTGAAATCAACGATACAGAGCAGTACGACAATGGTAAGTTAGTAGTTCCTTCTTATCTGTGTACTCCTGTAGCAGTAGACAAAGACAACATGAAAGAACTCATCGTTGACGGCGGCTACTATGAAGCTTCTCAGTTAGGACTATAATCACCTAAAGATTTCAAAGGGGTGGTGGCATGGCCGCCACCCCTATTTTTCTAAAAGAATCCCCAAGGGAAGGGATACGAAATTCTATTATGAAGGGAGCAGATAGGATGTCGGATTACATTTTGGAAATGAACCACATTACAAAAGAGTTCCCGGGTTCTAAGGCACTGGATGACGTAAATTTCCAGGTAGAGCGCGGTGAAATTCATGCGATCTGTGGTGAGAATGGTGCCGGTAAATCCACATTGATGAACGTATTATCAGGCGTTTATCCATATGGCACCTATGAAGGAGACATCATCTACAATGGGGAAGAGTGTCGATTCCACAACCTGCGTGAAAGCGAGAAAAAGGGAATCGTAATCATTCACCAGGAGCTTGCACTGAGTCCACTCCTGACTGTCGCAGAGAATATCTTTCTGGGCAATGAACAGAAGAAATTCAAAGGAGTCATCGACTGGGCTAAGACCAGAAGCAAAGCAGAAGAGGTACTTGCAAGGGTAGGTTTGGAAGGTGAAAACGTCAATCTTCCAATTAACTCATTTGGCGTAGGTAAGCAGCAGCTGATGGAAATCGCAAAGGCACTTGCGAAGAAAGTAGACCTTTTGATTCTGGATGAGCCTACTGCGGCGCTGAATGATGAAGAAAGTAAGCACTTACTGGATCTGATGCTGGATTTGAAGAAAGAAGGCATTACCTGCATTATGATTTCTCATAAATTAAACGAGATTGAGTATGTAGCAGATTCCATCACCATCATTCGAGATGGAAAGACAATCGAAACATTGAAGAAGGGACGTGACGATCTCTCTGAGGCGAGAATTATCAAAGGTATGGTTGGTCGTGAACTGACGAACCGTTATCCAGAGAGAACAGATGTCACCATCGGAAACACTGTTTTCGAGGTAAAAGATTGGAACGTATACAGTCCGGACGATGCAGATAAGCAGGTTATCAAGCATGTGAATCTGCATGTAAAAGCCGGCGAGGTAGTAGGTCTTGCAGGCCTGATGGGCGCTGGCCGTACAGAGCTTGCCATGAGTATTTTCGGTCACAATTATGGACAAAAAATCAGTGGTAAAGTGCTGATCAACGGCAAAGAGATTCCTACCAAATCAGTAAAAGACTGTATTGATCATAAACTGGCCTATGTATCTGAAGATAGAAAGACATATGGTCTGGTATTGCAGCACTCCATTCGTGAAAATATGGCCATGGCTGCAAGACCGAAATTCTTCAGTAAAAACGGTGTCATCAATAAAAACGATGAGATTTTAGCAGCTGAAGAGTACAAAGCAAAAATTAACGTAAAAGCCACCTCTATTGAGCAGGAAGCAGGTTCACTTTCCGGTGGTAATCAGCAGAAGGTCGTACTGGCAAAATGGATGCTGACGCAGCCTGACGTGCTCATTCTGGATGAGCCTACGCGTGGTATCGACGTAGGTGCGAAATACGAAATTTATTGCGTTATCAATGAACTGGCAAAGCAGGGAAAGGCAATCATCGTCATTTCCTCTGAGTTGCCGGAAATCATCGGTACATGTGACAGAGTATATGTCATCAACGATGGCGAAATCGCAGGTGAACTGAATAAAGATGAGGTCTCTCAGGAAAGAATCATGCAGTTCATCATGGCTCATAACAGAAAGGAAGCGTAGAGTATGGAAAAGAAAAAAACCGTCAATTTAGACTTAAAACAGTACGGTATGATTTTCGTACTGATTGTGATTTATTTGATTTTCGCAGCGCTGACCAAAGGCGCTACATTAAAACCGGCTAACATCAACAACCTGGTAATGCAGAACGGATACGTAGTCATCCTGGCAACCGGTATGTTGCTTTGCTGTTTGACCGGTAACGTTGACCTTGGTGTAGGCTCCCTGGTAGCCCTCACCGGTGCTGTCTGCGGTATCTTATTGGTAGATATGGGTGCCAGCATGTGGATCGCAATCCTGGCAGCACTTCTTACAGGACTTGCATCCGGCCTTTTCGTAGGTTTCTTCGTAGCTTATATGAAGGTTCCGCCTTTCATCACCACACTGGCCACCTGGCTTATGTGGAGAGGCTTGACCTACACTGTACTGAAAGCACAGACCAAAGGTCCTTTCCAGAGTGACTTCACCTTCATCGGTTCCGGTTTCTTGCCTACCGTGAAAGTACCATATGGCAATGGCCAAATCGACCTGGTATCTGTCATCGTTGCAATCGTTATCTCTGTTATCGTAGTACTGGTTGAACTCAGAGATATTCGTATCAAGAAAAAATATGGATTTGCTTTAAATCCAATTTGGCAGCTTGTGATCAAAGATGCGCTGATCATCTTCATCGTATGCTTCTTATTCTTCAAGCTGGGACAGAACTCAGGTATCCCATTTGTATTGGTTATCCTTGCAGTGATTGTAGGTATCTATCAGTTCATCACCAGCAGCACAGTCGCAGGTCGTCAGATTTATGCACTGGGTGGTAACAGAAAAGCAGCAAGCTTATCCGGTATCAATACAGATAAAGTATTCTTCTGGGTATACACCAACTCCGGACTTTTAGCAGCAGTAGCCGGCGTGGTACTTGCTTCCCGTAACGCAGCAGCTACACCTAAGGCTGGTGATGGTTTCGAAATGGATGCCATCGCTTCCTGCTACATCGGTGGTACAGCGGTAGCCGGTGGTGCCGGTACTGTTATGGGTGCTGTAGTCGGTGCCTTCATCATGGGTGTCTTGAATAACGGTATGTCCATCTATGGATGGTCTACAGATATCCAGAAAATCGTAAAAGGTGCGGTATTGCTTTTGGCAGTTACAGCAGACCTGATGTCTAAGAGAAAGAAATAGGCAAGTTAGAGAAATAGGAGAAAAGGGGCGGCCTGCCCGGTCGCCCTTTTACTAAGGTATGAGAGAAGATAAAACACCAAAATATCAGGTATTGTCGGATTATCTGAGAAAAGAAATCAGAGACGGCAGACTAGCGCCGGGACAAAGGATTCCCTCCGAGAATGAACTGGTAAAAGAGTTTGATCTAAGTCGTGTCACCGTGCGTCACGCCATCGACATACTGGAAGAAGAAAATCTTCTGGTTCGTATGAAAGGCAGTGGATGCTATGTCAGTGAAAGACTGGCGGGCAGCGGTAAAAAGCGAATTGCCGTCATGATGACTTATTTGGATGGCTATATTTTCCCTCAGATTTTGCAGGCAATTGAAAGTACATTATCCGCCAAAGGATACTCCATTCAGATCGCCTTTACCAATAATCAGGTGATGAAGGAAAGAGAAATCCTGCAGGATATATTAGAAAAAGATGAAGTGGCAGGGGTCATAGCAGAGACCACCAAGAGTGCTTTATCAAACCCCAACGTAGGGTATTATGAAAAGTTGGTAAAACGAAATGTGCCGGTACTTTTCATCAATAGTTTTTATCCGGAATCAAAGATTCCCCACGTGTCCATGAACGATGTGATGGTAGGTAAAATCGCTACGGAACATTTGATTCAAAGGGGACACAAAGAAATCGCAGGTATCTTTAAACTGGACGATGGTCAGGGACACCAGCGTTTCTTGGGATATATGCAAGCGTTGGAAGAAGCGAATCTTCCACTGCGAGAATCTAACATCCTTTGGATTGATACCATGGATGTGAAACAGTTTGGCCTTTTAAGAGAAAAGGTGTTAAGTAGACTAAAAGGTTGCACCGGCGTCGTTTGCTATAACGATGAGGTGGCCTATGAATTATATAGGATGCTGGAAAAGGAAGGCATTCGTGTGCCGGAAGACATGTCCATCATGGGCGTGGATGCATCTGAAGATTTGGAAATCGGTTCGGTGGGTATCAGTACGGTGCCATATCCGATTAAAGAACTGGGAGCAAAAGCTGCCAGAAATATATTACGCATGATTCGTATGCCGGGATATGATGGCAATCACGAATATGCAGTGAAGGTGTTAGAAAAAGGATCAGTCAAAGACTTGAATAAGTAAGTCTAAAGGAAGGTAAGGGGAAAAGGAGAGTAAAGATGAAAAACTATCAGTTTTGGTTCTGCACAGGGTCACAGGATTTGTATGGGGATGAATGCCTAAAGAAGGTGGCAGATCACTCCCGTACCATTGTGGAAGAACTGAACAAAACAGGGAAATTTCAGTATGAAATCGTATGGAAGCCTACACTGATTAGCCAGGCTTCTATCAGACAGACCTTAAACGAAGCAAATAATGATGAGAATTGTGCAGGTGTTATCACCTGGATGCACACCTTCTCACCGGCTAAAATGTGGATTCTGGGCTTGAAGGAGTACAAGAAACCTTTGTGCCACCTGCATACCCAGTTCAATGAAGAACTGCCATATGACACCATCGATATGGACTTCATGAATGAAAATCAGTCTGCTCACGGAGACAGAGAGTATGGTCATATCGTAAGCCGTATGGGTATCGAGCGTAAAATCATCGTAGGCCATTGGTCAAAGGAAAGCGTACAAAATCAGCTGGCAGACTGGATGACCACAGCCATCGGTATCGTGGAATCTTCTCATATTCGTGTGTGCCGTTTCGGTGATAACATGAATAATGTAGCCGTAACGGAAGGCGACAAAGTAGAAGCACAGATTAAGTTCGGTTGGGAAATCGATCATTATAATGTAAATGACGTAGTAGAATACGTAGACGCTGTGGCAGAGGGAGATGTGAATGCCCTTGTGGACGAGTACTACAGCAAATATAAAATCATCGATGAAGGCAGAGACTTAGACGAGTTCAGAAGACATGTGGCTGTACAGGCTCGCCAGGAAATCGGTATCGAGAAATTCTTAAAAGAGCATGATTATCAAGCAGTGGTAACCCACTTCGGTATGCTGGGCGGTCTGCAGCAGCTTCCGGGACTTGCCATCCAGAGACTGATGGAAAAAGGCTACGGCTTTGGTGCAGAAGGTGACTGGAAGGTGGCAGCTATGGTGCGCCTTATGAAGCTGATGACAGCCGGCAAAAAAGATGCAAAAGGTACTTCCATGATGGAAGATTATACCTATAATTTAGTAACAGGAAAAGAAGGTATCCTTCAGGCCCATATGTTGGAGGTTTGCCCTTCTGTAGCAGATGGCGAAATCGGCATTAAGGTTTGCCCATTGTCCATGGGTAACCGTGAAGATCCTGCAAGACTTGTCTTTACGTCTAAGACAGGCCCTGCCATCGCTTGCTCTTTGGTAGACCTTGGCACTAGATTCCGTCTGCTGATCAATGCAGTAGACTGTAAAAAGGTAGAAAAACCTATGCCAAAGCTTCCGGTAGGTACTGCATTCTGGACACCACAGCCGAATCTGGAAGTAGGAGCTACCGCATGGATTTTGGCAGGTGGCGCTCATCATACAGCCTTTACCTATGACCTATCCGTAGAGCAGATGGTAGACTGGGCAGCAGCTATGGGTATCGAGGCAATCGTCATCGATAAAGATACCACAGTGCGCGACATCAAGAATGAACTTCGCTGGAACGAAGCAGCATATCGCTAAGGACTTCCGGAAAATAGACAGAATATTAGAAACAAGATAAGAGAGAGGTAGGAAAATGAGTTTCTCAAAGGAAGAAATCAAGAAACAAATCTTAGACGGAGAGGCAGTGCTGGGAATCGAATTCGGTTCCACCAGAATCAAAGCTGTCCTTGTGGATAAAGCCGGCAATCCTATCGCCGGTGGTGCACATGATTGGGAAAACCGTCTGGAAAACGGAATCTGGACATATACCATGGAGGATGTATGGACAGGGCTGGCAGATTGCTATCAGGATATGACAAAGGACGTGCAGAATCAGTATGGCGTGGAAATCACCAAGCTTGCCGCACTGGGCTTTAGTGCTATGATGCATGGCTATTTGGTATTTGATGAGCAGGATAAACTGCTGACACCATTCCGTACCTGGAGAAACACCATCACCGGACAAGCTTCTGAAGAGCTGACAAAGCTTTTCAACTATCATATCCCACAGAGATGGAGCATCGCTCATCTGTATCAGGCTATTTTAAATGGCGAGGAGCATGTGCCTCAGATTCGTCATATGACAACTTTGGCAGGCTACGTACATTGGCAGCTGACAGGTGAGAAAGTGCTGGGTGTGGGAGAAGCATCCGGTATGTTCCCTATCGATTTAGCTACAGGCGACTTCGATGCCGGCATGATTGCGAAATTCGAAGATCAGATCAAAGCCAAGAACTTCCCTTGGAAGCTGAAGGAGATCCTGCCGAAAGTGGTGAATGCAGGTACCCCGGCAGGAACTCTGACGGCAGAGGGAGCAAAGAAATTAGATCCATCCGGCAAGTTACAGGCGGGTATTCCGCTTTGCCCTCCGGAAGGGGATGCAGGAACAGGTATGGTAGCTACCAACTCTGTAGCTCAGCGTACCGGTAATGTATCCGCCGGCACCAGTATCTTTGGTATGGTGGTACTGGAAAAAGAACTTTCCAAAGTATACGATGAAATCGATCTGGTCACCACGCCGGACGGTTCTCTCGTAGCGATGGTACATTGCAATAACTGCACCAGCGATATCAATGCATGGGTAAATCTGATGGCAGAATACACAGAAGCCATGGGATATCCGGTAGATAAAAACAAGATGTATGTCACCCTGTTTAACAAGGCTTTAGAAGCAGATGCAGACTGCGGCGGCGTGCTTTCCTATAACTATTTCTCCGGCGAGCATGTGACTGGTTTCAATGAAGGTAGACCTCTCATGGTGAGAAAACCGGATGCACACTTTAACCTGCCAAACTTCATGAGAGCAAATCTCCATGCAGCCCTGGCAGTACTGAAGAGTGGTATGGACCTTCTATTAAAAGAAGAAAACGTACAGCTGGATGAAATCTTCGGTCACGGCGGTTTCTTCAAAACAGAAGGCGTAGGCCAGAGACTTCTTGCCGGTGCTTTGAATGCGCCTGTATCTGTCATGGAGACAGCCGGCGAAGGCGGCGCTTGGGGTATGGCGGTACTTGCTTCCTACCTGATCAAGGGAAATGGCAAGACTTTGCCTGAATACTTAAATACCGAGATTTTCGCCGATCAGGCTAGCAGCAAGAAAACATTGAAACCGGTACAGGCTGATGTGGATGGCTTCAACAAATATATGGAAGGCTACACAGCAGGACTTGCCATCGAAAGAGCAGCAGTGGATAGTTTCTAATATATAGGAGAAACAGACAGCAAAAGGAAGTTGGAAGGATAGAAAAATGTTAGAAGATTTAAAGAAACGCGTGTATGAAGCAAATATGCTTCTTCCAAAATATCAGCTGGTAACTTTTACCTGGGGAAACGTCAGCGAAATCGACCCGGAGACAAAGCTTTTTGCCATCAAACCATCAGGCGTAGAGTATGAGAAACTGACTCCTGATGATATGGTCATCATGGATTTGAACGGTAATAAAGTAGAAGGAAAATACAATCCTTCTTCCGATACCGCTACCCATCTGGAACTTTATAAAGCGTTCCCGGATATCAAAGGTGTGGTACATACTCATAGTAGCTATGCTACCAGTTGGGCTCAGGCAGGTAGAAGTATCCCTTGCTATGGCACCACCCACGCAGACTATATCTATGGAGAAGTGCCTTGCGTACGTTGTCTGACCAAAGAGGAAATCGAGGAAGCTTACGAGCAGAATACCGGTATCCTCATTGTGAATGAGTTCAAACGTCTGGAGAAAGACCCGGTAGCAGTACCCGGCGTACTGTGCAAAAACCACGGTGTCTTCACCTGGGGTAAAGATGCTCACGACGCTGTGCACAATGCAGTAGTAGTGGAAGAGGTGGCTAAAATGGCTTTCCGTACAGAGCTGATCAATCCACAGGTACAGCCTGCTCCACAGGAGTTGCAGGATAAGCACTACTACAGAAAGCACGGTAAAAACGCTTATTACGGTCAGGGAAATTAGAGAAAGTGCGCAACAAGAGGAATTAGATTGCGCACAAGCAAAATTTATAAAAATTTAAGAAAAAACACCTTTAAAGGTAGCGGACAAATATCATATAATCTGTATGCTTAGTCAACAGATTTATGAATAGGAGGATCAATATGCCAAAGAAAACGGTAAGTGCGATCATGTCCGCTATCTTTTTTGCTGTCACGATGACAGGATGTGGCAGTCAGGTGGCAGCACCTGCAGCTACAGAAGTCACAGAAGCAAGCGGCGTGGAAGAAGGTTTACCTTCTGGGGATGTAACACTACGTGTATGGGGATCTGAGGAAGACGAAGAGCTGGTAAAGCAGATTAGTGATAGCTTTATTGCAGCTCATAAGGGCGAAGCAAATATCACGATTGTATATGAAGCACACAGTGAGGCTAATTGTAAGGATGACATCTTGGGGGATGTGCTGAATGCGGCAGATGTATTTACGTTTGCTGATGATCAGTTGATGGCGCTTGTCGCATCCGGTGTATTAAAAGAGGTGGAAAACAGTACAGAGATTGCAGGTCGTAACCTGGAAGCATCTGTGAGCGCAGCATCCCTTAATGGAAAGCTGTATGCGTATCCTTTGACAGCAGACAATGGATACTTCTTATATTATAACAAGGCCTATCTTAGCGATAGCGATGTAGAAACCATGGATGGTATTCTGCAGGTAGCTGAAGCTGCCGGCAAGCAGGTATTCATGGAGATGACATCCGGCTGGTATATGTATGCATTTTTTGGAAATACCGATATGGAAATCGGATTAAATGACGATGGTATTTCTACTTATTGTAACTGGAATGCGAAATACACCAATACAAAGGGTGTAGACGTAGCACAGGGAATGCTGGATATCGCGGCTAGTCCTGCGTTTACAGCGAATGGTGAAAAGAATCTGGCAAGTGGTGCAGCAGATGATAGCTATATCGCCGGTGTTAGTGGTATCTGGGATGAGACTGCCATCAAAGATGCTTGGGGCGACAATTATGCAGCTGCGAAGCTTCCTACTTATACAGTAAATGGCAGCCAGCTACAGATGTCCTCTTATGCAGGATATAAGCTGGTAGGTGTGAACTCCCGCTCTGCCAATGCCAAATGGGCAGCACTTTTTGCAGACTGGATGACCAATGAAGAAAACCAGACGTTGCGTTTTAATCTGCGTGGACAGGGCCCTTCTAATACAGCAGCATCTGCATCTGGTGCCATCGGTGAGTCTAAAGCGATTCAGGCATTGCAACAGCAGGCACCATATTCCAGCTTACAGCGTGTAGGTGGGACATACTGGGATGCTAGTAGTACTTTCGGTACAACTATCAGTCAGCACAATCCGACAGGGGCTGATCTTCAGACTTTGCTGAACGATATGGTTACAGGCATTACAGGCGAAGAATCTACGGGTGATGCAGTAGCAGAGGAAACAACTACAGAAGAAGCTACTACAGAGGAAACAGTTGCAGAAGAAACAGCGGAAACCGAGAGTAAGGAGGAATAAAGCATGAAAAAGAAAAGAAGTATTCGTGTCATGATTCTTGTTCCGGTACTCCTGCTGGGTATTATTTCCGTATTATCCAACTGTCTCTCTATGTGGAGTCTCGGAAATGTAAATAAAACAGCATCTGTTTTGGCAGATGAATATATGGGCGCTTTGACAGAACTGGATACCATGGCACAGACTTCAAAGGATATCCATACATTAGCCCTTTCTCATATTGTAGCGACTGACTTTGACACTATGACATCTGTGGTGGATCAGATTGAAACCAAAGAAGCTACATTGGAAGAGAGTCTGACAAACTTTGATCATTACGCATCAATCTTGAATCAGAACAGTGATGCTATGCGTAGTGAGTATGAAAACCTGAAAAATGCTGTACTTGTAGTGCTGGCGCAGAGTGCAAATCAGAAGACTAAGGACGCGTATGCTACTGCTAATGGGGAATTGGCCAACGCCTCTTCTGCACTCAATCAGGATATTCAAACAGCCATTGAGACGATTACAAAAAGTGCTACTGAAGAAAGAACAGTCATGGCTAGAAACTATCAAGTGTCTGTTCTGTCCATCATAGTGGTAATCATCATCAGTGCTATCGCGGTTATCATCGCAGTAATGATTGTAGCTAGATATGTCATCAGACCTATCATCAGTGCGGAAAAGGAATTGCAAGACATCGTAGATGGTATCGAAAATAGAGAAGGAGATTTGACTAAGAGAATTTCTGTTATCTATGAGGATGAAATTGGAGCACTTGCTTTCGGTATCAATACGTTCATTGAGAAATTGCAGACTATTTTCCATGTTATCACCAGCAATACAACAGCCATGGATCTGGTGGTAGAGGATGTACTTAAGAGTGTGCATACTTCTAATACCTCTGCGGCTGATTTGTCAGCTTTGACAGAAGAATTGGCAGCTACTATGGAAGAAGTCTCTGCCAGTGCTATTCAGATTAGCGGTCATACGGATGCAGTAAAGGACGAAGTAGAAGGTATGGCGGTGAAGAGCCGTGATATCAACAGCTACTCTAAGACCATGAAGAGTCATGCAGATAGCATGGAACAGACCGCAAAAGAGAACATGGATGACATCAATGAGAAACTGGAAGAGATTTTGACTACTTTGAATCAGGCGATTAAAGATAGTGAAAGCGTCGATCAGGTAAACTCTCTGACAGGAGATATCATGAGTATTGCTAGTCAGACCAACCTTCTTTCCCTCAATGCATCTATCGAAGCTGCCAGAGCAGGTGAGGCGGGCAAAGGCTTTGCAGTGGTAGCTGGCGAGATTGGTTCCCTGGCAGATGACAGTAGAGTGACAGCAGGTAAGATTCAGTCCATCAATGCCATCGTGGTACAGGCTGTGAAGAATCTAGCCGAAAGTGCTACTGACCTTGTAAGCTATGTACAGGAATCTATCCTTCCTGCATTTGAAAGATTCGTGGTAGACGGTGAAGAATATAATAAGAATGCAAGCCATATCGAAGAGGTTATGGAAGACTTCACTGAAAAGACAGAGGGCTTCAAGGATACCTTCAATGATATCGCAGAATCTATTCGCAATATCACCACCGCCATCGAAGAAGGCGTAAAAGGTGTTTCCAGTGCAGCGGAAAGTACCCAGACGCTGGTTAATGATATGGATAATATCACCGGTCGTATGGGTGAAAACAAGGATATTGCCGGACAGTTAGAGGAAGAAGCTTCTATATTTAAAAATGTATAAAGTATAAAAAGTATAAAATGGGTCGGTAACTCATAAGAGTGCCGGCCTGTTTTTTTATGGATTTTTATTTTTGGTTTAGAAAAAGGTAGTTGCAATTAAGAAATATAAATAATAAAAACGAAAAAAGGGGCTTCGAGTTTTTAAATTGTTTACCCAATTTTAGCCGGCAGTTTCTGTGATTTAATAAGACATCTTGATAGGATAATACCTATAAGAAAGCACGATTTGGGAATGTCGTGGTGAGGTATTTACTATGAAGAAACGTTTGGATCAGATTTTTTGGCAGGCAGTAGACGCCGGAAGAATGGCAAAGAAAAATGCCATCTCTCAAATGGCAGGACTTGGCAGACAGTACCGTTTTGTAAGAATTCCGGTAATGTTTGTGATGTTCTTGTACATCCTTATGAGTGATGCGATTCTGCATCTATTCATTACCCTTCGTACCAAAGAACAGTTTAGCAGGGGCCTTGCATATGCGATGGCTTTTGTATTAGTGTTCAATACCTTTGATTATAGCCTTTTGGCAGCAGAGCAGGCAGCTACCGGCGAAATCATCGCAGTAGAAGAATTAGATGATGCGGTAGCAAATCAGACCCTTCCTGTAGATGCGAAAGAAAAGGATATTACTTTCCCAACTTCTCTGAATGTCACAGTGCAGACTGTAACGGAAGAAGAATTGGAATTAGAAACAGAAACAATCGAAACAGAAACAGAAGAGACTGAAACCGAGACAGAAGAAACAGAAACTGAGACGGAAGAGACCGAACTTGCAGAGACTGAAACCGTGGATGAGACAGATGCTGCAGCTGAGACAGAAGCTGTAGCAGAAACAGAAGCAGCAGAAGCATCTGTAGAAGCTGAGACCACGGTGGAAGAAACTGTAGAAGCGGAAGTAAACGCAGAAACTACAGCAGATGAGCAGCCGGCACAGGAAACACCTGTACAGACAGAAACACCTGCACAGACAGAAGCGCCTGCAGAAAATGCAGAACCGGCAGCAGTAGAAGAAGATACTACCGCAAAGGCAGTTGTAGATTTCTTATTCCCGGCTATGAAAGTGTACGCAGCAGAAGTGGAAGAAGTTGCTGAGGAAACTGAAGTAGCAGAAGAAAATACAGAAGTGGCACCTGCAACTCGTCAGGTGGTTACAACAGAAGAGATTACATTAACAGGTATCAAGTGGCGCTTAGATGAAAGTCTCAGCACAAAGCCAAAGTTTAACTCCGAAGTAGAAGGCGAAGTATTCGTATACTCTCCAATTCTTCCGGAAGGTTATGTACTGGCTACACTTTTACCTACCATTACAGTTACCATCGTGCCAAAAGATGCATTCCCATTTTATGAAGAAGCAGTAATCGATGGTGTGAAGATTGTGGTTTGGGCAGACGCAGGTGTGTTCCCGGAAGGCTCCAAGCTTTCTGCAAGACGCATTAGCGGTAGCGAAGAAGCACAGGTAGAGGCAGCCGTATCTCAGAAGAGAGACGTAAATGCCAATAAAGTAGAAAGTTATTCCTTTGATATCAAGGTTCTGGATGCAGAAGGCACAGAAGTACAGCCGGATACCGCTATGGGTCGTGTAAAGGTTTCCTTTAGCATGGCGAAGGTAGCGAACCAGAACTTAGATACCGACGTATATCATACAAGTAATCACAATTCTGCAAACTTAGAAGCAGAGAAACTGGATACAAATGAAAACGGTGAAACCGTAGAAGCTTATACAGACGGATTCTCTTACTATACCGTAGAGTTTGGCTATGACGACATGCAGTATGTTTTAGCCGGCGATGCAAGCGTAGCGCTTTCTGAAATCCTTGCAACAGTAGGTCTTTCCGGAACAGCCCTTAGCGCAGTCAGCAGCAATCCTGAACTTTTCGCCATCAGCGGTGAAGCAGGTAATCTGGTTGTCACTGCAGTGCAGGCTTTTAACACAGACGAAACTTTGACCATCCGTATGGATGATGGCTTAGAATATGTGATCCGCGTAACCGATTCTCAGGGAATCGAAATCGGCAACCATGGCTATCCTTATGGTGAAAACATGGAGAGCGGCATTACCTTTATCGTAGATATTCCAAACGGAGATGCTACCAAGTATGAATGGCAGGTTTCCCAGAATGGAACAGATTTTGCTGCAGTAAATGGCAAATCCGGCACAGTGGAATCCGGTGCAAAGGTTTTGAAGACTACATTCTCCGGTAGTGAATTAGAAAGTGGTAAATACTATCGTGTGAAATTCAATGAAAGCGATACCTGCGTATCCAAAGCAGTAGGCGCATTATCCAGAAATGGTAGATGGTATCTGACCAATGGAACCATGGCATTTAGTTACATTGCTCAAGGCAGTTTTGATGTCATCGGTATGTATGGTAACAGTTGGATAGAGCGAACCAGTTACAATGGCTACTGGAATATCTATACAGCTGGTATGAATCCGGAACCTATGTCAGATGATGATAATGGCAATGGCGATTTGGAAGCGCTTCGCGTGTATTTCGATGAAAGCAATGATCATGTGGTATTATTGGATGCTCAGTTGAAATCTAATCAAAACTCCTTTGGCTTTGGTTGCGACGTAATGATTCGTAATAACGATAAAGCACCAACCACAGCAGTTAGAAATAACTCCGGTATTATGCAGCAGGCTCAGTTAGTAGATACCAATGGTCCATTGGAGGAAGCTGGCGAAAATGATCCGGCATTGGTTGTTAAGGCCATCACAGCTCCTGAAAAATACTATGTAGGTTTTTGGAACAGTAGACAGATTTGGAATCATAATACCGGTTATGGTGATAGAGGCACTGTGAAAAAGGATGGTGACATTACTTATGAAATCCAGGGTGCTGACTCCGGTATGAACATTTCCTGGATGAATAAGGCGGCAGGCTCTACCATCCAATTCTCCTTTGGTATCGGTTCTGTAGCACAGACTGGTGCAAGCCTTTCTGCAACCGTGGAGACATCTGTAAATGGATTTACCGTATTTAACACAGATCGTCAGACTTACTATCGTCTGTACAAAGCAAACGCAGACGGAACAAAGACCTATTACAACGTAGTAGTAGATGCGAACGGAATCGTAAGACCGGCAGCAGAAGGCCAGACAGGCTCCGAATGGATTCCTGGTACTGGCGGCGACATGGTTTATACCGATTTACAGTCTGATACTACTTATAAGCTGGAAATGATTTCTGCAGCTGAGTATGCAAAATTGCAAAATGGAGAGGACGTAGAAGTGGATGAAGAAGAAATCCAGACAGCAGTAGATCCACTTCATCCACAGACTGACGAAGAAGGAAATACCACAAAAGTATCCGTAACCCGTACAGACAGTACAATTACCGTAAGTAATGTCACCATGGGTAGTGGTTACACCTACGCATTGGAAGATGAAAACGGTGTGGTTACAACTTATCAGGCACCGACAGGTGAAGAAGGTGCAGAAGTTGGACAGATTACCTTTACAGGACTGGATACAGATAAGACTTATTATTTAGTGGCAAAACATGATGGAAACGATAACTCCGGTAAGGTTGCAATGCCTGTAGCAGTCGTGAACACAGAGTATTACTACACAGGTAGTGAACAGACTCTTGATCCTTCTCAGTTGACAGTAAAGAATGGCGATGCAACACTGCGCTATGGCGTGGACTACACCATCACAGGCACCACCACAGCTACAGAAGAAGGCGACTATCAGATTCAGATCAACTTCCTTGGGGATTTGGCAGATAATGGCACCATTACCAAGACCTGGAAGGTACAGAAAGTACCTATGACAGAGAACGCACTGGAGATGGAAGTGGAATCTGTTGGATATTCAGGCACCGCAGTGACTCAGTCAGTAGTAGTAAAAGATCCTCGCACAGGTCGAGTTTTGGAAGAAGGCGTGGACTATAGAATTATGGATAGTTCCTCCGCGATGGAACAAACAAGCGTAGGAAATTATCAGATCCGCATCGAAGGTATGGGCCACTATACCGGTACAGTGACGAAAACTTGGAGTATCAATCCGGTTCCAAGCAACTCCTTTAGCATGGCATTGAACGTGCAGACAGATGAGGAAGGCAACCTGGTAGGTTCACCGGAAGATCAGGTAGTGGTAAAAGATATCTACGGAAGAACTTTAACCAAAGGTCAGGATTATGACATTGTAGTAGTGGGTCAGAATAGTGATGGCAGCTACGATGTAAGAGTTACAGGTAAAGGCGGTTACTATGGTACTACAACAGCCAGAGTTACCACACCAAAACCTGCTAATACCATTACAGTTCCGGTAAGTAACAATGGAAATAATGGTAACCCGGGTACGACCAAAGACGTGGTACGTATCGCATCTGTTCAGATGGAACAGGAAGCAACCGGAACTCCTGCAGCACCGGATGTAAAGAATCTCAAAGTAAACAATTTGCAAAATGTAGTAGAAGAAGACACAGACCCTGATAAGGATGAGGTACATATGGTTGTCAAAGCGAAACCTATGGACGAGTCTTCTGTAGAAGAGAGCGTCAAAACTGCTGTAAAAGCAGTCTTGACACAAGCTTATGGCGGCGCAGTATCTGAAAATGAAATCAGACAGGATTATTTAGACCTGTCTGTACTGAAAATCGTAAAACGTGCCGCAGCAAATACAACAACTTCTTCCCTGGTTCCGGATACGCAGAGCGTATTAGAGATTCAGGTAGAGTATGATTCTACAGACAAATACAACCTTTGCATCGTACGTGACCATGAAGGTACTACCAGTCGCTTTGCGAAATTAGCAAGCAGACCAGCCGGTAACTATCAGGATGGTACATATTATGTAGAAGAAACCGTAGATGAGTATGGTGTGGCAACAAGCCAGATTTACTTCTACTCCAGATACTTCTCCACATATACCGTGGCTTATACCACAGTGGATGTGCCTGTAAACTTAATGGGCGGCACCAGCGTAGCGACAGCATCTACCTCTACCCAGAGCGGAAGTGATGCAGCACAGGCAGATCAGCAAGTGGAAGAAGCAGCAGAAACAGAAGAAGCAGCAGAAACAGAAGAAGCAGCAGTTACAGAAGATACAGCAGATAATGCAGCAAAGACAGTTCCTCATACAGCAGATGAAAATCCAATCGTTTGGTTATGGATTCTCCTTGGTACAAGCGGTGCTTACTTAGGATATCGAAGCAAAAAGGAACTGGAAGACAGATTACGTGAAGACATCAGATAAATAAGCCCTCACTATTAATTCCCAATATATAAATTGCGGCGGCCCGCGGTGGAAGGATTTAGCAGTCCCTTCTCCTCGGGCCGTTGCCCATTTTGTGGCAGATGGGAGATATGGTATAATGTAGAGAGTTTTTTTGAAGGGGCTTAGGGTATGAATTTACAAATCATTGGAATATATGGAGTGCTGGC
>SVFQ01000017.1 GCA_015056765.1 Lachnospiraceae bacterium | reverse complement strand
TGGCATGTGCAAGACTAATTTCTACTTTGCTTGATTTTTGATCTAAAATAGTTGAATTTAAAATTTCACTTTACGTATAGCCATAGGGGCGGAATACAGTGTCGGTGCGGGAAAACAGAAACAGCAGTGTAAAGTTTGTGGGGAGTGAAAAATGGAATGCAGTGTCGGTGCGGGGAAACAGAAACAGCAGTGTAAAGTTTGTGGGGAGTGAAAAATGGAATACAGTGCCGGTGTGGGGAAACAGCAACAGCAGTGTAAAGTTTGCGGGGAGTGAAAAATGGAATACAGTGTCAGCACGGGGAAACAAGAACAGCAGTGTAAAGTTTGTGAGGAGTGAATAATATAATGCAGTGCAAGCCGGAAATAATGTTGAAAGCACTGTAAGTTGCCCTGCAGTGCAAGGCGGAATACAGTGCAAGCCGGAAAAGATGTTGAAAGCACTGTACACCCCGCGCCACGCGCCTGAAAACCAGCGCTGTGCGCCCGAAAAACCCGCGGCGCGGGCAAAAAAAGCGCCCCAACCACGCAATGATAAAATATTGCGGTTGATGACAAAATATTGCGAAAAGTATTATAATTACTGTGGTGATATTTGATTAGAAGTAGGAGGCAAACAGAATGGCAAATTGGAAAAACTTTGATTCCCTGAATGTATATCAGGAATTAAAGAATGCAAAAAAAGTAAACCTGGCTGAAGTAATGACTGGAGAAAGCGGAGCAAACCGTGTAAAGAACTATTGTGTTCCTATGGCTGCAGGCATGAAATTCAACTACGCTGCAAAAGAAGTCAATGATGATATCAAAGCACTTCTTGCAAAACTTGCCAAAGAAGCAGAATTATCTGAGAAGTATGAGGAGCTGTACAACGGCGCTGTGATTAACACAGGTGAAAACCGTATGGTACTGCATCAGCTTACCAGAGGTCAGCTTGGAAAAGACGTAGTAGCAGATGGTGTAAATAAAAGAGAATTCTACTTAAATGAGCAGAAGAGAATTGCAGAGTTTGCAGACAAGGTACACAGCGGCGCAATCGCAAATGCTGCAGGTGAGAAATTCACTACTGTAGTACAGATTGGTATCGGTGGATCTGACCTGGGCCCTCGTGCTATGTATTTAGCATTGGAAGGCTGGGCTAAGACCAATGGCAAATTCAAAATGGAAGCACAGTTCATCAGTAACGTAGATCCTGATGACGCTACTGCAGTATTAAAGAAAATCGATGTAGCACATTCCTTATTTATTTTAGTATCTAAGTCCGGTACTACATTAGAGACTCTGACCAACCAGTCCTTCGTCATGGATGCACTGAAGAAACAGGGCCTTGATCCGGCAAAACACATGATTGCAGTTACTTCCGAGACATCTCCTCTTGCAAAGAGCGATGATTACTTAGAAGCATTCTATATGGATGATTATATCGGTGGTAGATATTCTTCTACTTCCGGCGTAGGCGGTGCAGTATTATCTCTTGCATTTGGTCCTGATGTATTTGCTGATTTCCTTGAGGGTGCAGCAGAAGAAGATGCCCTTGCAAAGAATACAGACATTGAGAAAAACCCGGCTATGATGGATGCTTTGATTGGTGTCTATGAAAGAAACTTCTTAGGCTATCCAAGCACAGCAGTACTGCCATACTCCCAGGCACTTTCCAGATTCCCTGCACACTTACAGCAGATGGATATGGAGTCCAATGGTAAGAGCGTAAACCGCTTCGGCGAGCCTGTAGACTATGTAACAGGTCCTGTTATCTTCGGTGAGCCTGGTACCAATGGTCAGCACAGCTTCTATCAGCTTCTGCATCAGGGTACAGACATTATTCCGTTGCAGTTTGTTGCATTCAAGAAGAGCCAGTTTGGTAATGATGTAAATATCGAAAACAGCACCAGCCAGCAGAAATTAAATGCTAACGTAGCTGCTCAGATTGTGGCTTTTGCTTGTGGTAAAAAAGACGAGAACCGCAACAAAGAATTCAAAGGTGGCAGACCAAGTTCCATCATCATTGGTGAAGAATTAAATCCTAAGACTTTAGGCGCTTTGCTTGCTCACTTTGAAAATAAAGTCATGTTCCAGGGATTTGTATGGAACTTAAACAGCTTCGATCAGGAAGGTGTACAGCTTGGTAAAGTCCTTGCAAAGAAAGTTCTTGCAAAAGACATCGACGGCGCACTGGCTGAGTATGCAAACCTGTTGAACATCTAAGGCATACAAAACCTGCCTTATGTAAAACGAAATTGGTTAAAGAATCCCCCTCATGTGTTAGAATAAAGTTAGGTATTTTATTCTTACACGAAGGGGGATTTTCTGTATGAACGTAGTAGGCAGAGAACCAAATTACAACATGAAATCGCGAATGATGTATGGTATGGCGGAGTTTTACAATGGGGGCGCTTTCGTCATCATCAACACATTTTTCGCTGTCTTTTTGACAAAGGCACTGGGCATGCCCACCGCTCTGGCGGGGACGATTCCGCTGGTAGGCAAAGTGTGGGATGCTATCACAGACCCGATTATGGGAAATATTACGGACCGCACCAGGTCTAAATTCGGTCCAAAAAGATTCTATATTCTCATTGGTGGTATCGTATCAGCTCTTACTTTTATTCTGATGTGGCTGACCATCCCTACCAATTCTATGGTGGCACTGTATGTGTTCTACCTTTTGATGTATTGTTTATTTTCCACCGGATTTACCATTTTGATGGTTCCATACAATGGCCTGTTGCCGGATATGGTGGAGGACTACACTGTCCGTGCAAAGTTTTCCAGCATTCGTATGATCTGGTCCACTTTAGGGTCCATGGTATGCGGTATGGTACCGACCTTTATCATTAAGGATACTTTGAATAAATCCGCTTATATGACCTGCGCACTGATTTTCGGTGTGTTGTTCTTCATCACTTCCATGGTGACCTTTGCAGGTACCTGGGAGAAGCAAAAGGAGCCGGTAAAGAACTCTTTGGCAGAAAGCTTCCCGCAGGCAGTCAGCGTATTTAAGAGTCATTCTTTTAGACTTTTCATCGGCATCTATCTATTTGGACAGTGCGGTATGGATTTTGTATCCGGCATGGCAGTGTACTATGTAGAGGATGTTTTAAATGGAAGAGGTACCAACTATTTCATCCTTTTGATGGCGGTACTTTTGGTATCTCAGCTTTTAGGTATGATTCTCTTTGCACCGGTACTGGCTAAGACCTCCAAGAGATTCATGATCCTCCTAGGTGCTCCCATTCGTTTGGTAGGTACTTTAGGACTTTTGGGATTCTCCTACGCAGGAGCCAATATCGTGCCTATTCTGATTCTGTCGGCACTGATCGGTACCGGTAATGCGGCTACCTTGACCAGTATCTTTGCCATCATGGCTGATATGGCGGAGGTGGATGAATTGATCACTTCCATCCATAGACCGGGTATCGTATCTGGTATGGCTACTTTTGCTCGTAAAGTTTCTTCCGGACTGTCTGCGGCCATCATCGGATTTCTCATGGCAGCAGTGGGGTACGACAGTAGCATAGCTAACCAGGGTCTGATGCAGTCTGCATCTACCCAGAGAGGTGTGGCTTTAATCTTCATCCTAGTGCCGGCTCTTTTGATTACCTGCCTGATCATCGTAGGCTATCTCTTCCCGCTGACCGGCGTGGAGTTTGCCATCGTGCAAAAGGAAATCGCCAGAAGAAAAGGCGAAGATACTTCGGTGATTACTGAGGAAGAAAAACGAGTATGCGAGAAAGTCACGGGCTTTGCCTATGACGAACTGTGGAATAAGAAAAACGCGTCATTATCTAAGTGAGCGCTTTCTATAGAAAGATAGAAATCGAGGTTATAAAAATGAGTAAACCACTTATTTGGGCACATAGAGGTGCCAGCGGCCATGCGCCGGAAAATACATTACCTGCTTTTCAGTTGGCAGCAGACATGGGAGCTGACGGCGTCGAGCTGGATGTACAGCTGACAAAAGATGGCGTACTGGTGGTATGCCATGATGAAAAAGTAGACCGTACTGCCAATGCCAAAGGTTGGATCAAAGACTATACCTTTGAAGAACTTCGCAAGATGGATTTCTCTTATGGTAATCTGGCTTATGAAGGGGTACAGATTCCTACCATGGAAGAAGTATTCGATTTACTGGAGCCTACAGGGCTTACCATCAATATCGAGATGAAGACAGGAATCGTCATGTATCCACAGCTGGAAGAAAAAATCGTGGAGCTGACAAATAAAAAAGGATGGAATGATAGAGCCATCTATTCTTCCTTTAATCACTACTCTGTCAAGAAAATCAAAGAGTTAAATCCGGAAGCAAAGACGGGACTTCTCTATGCAGATGGCCCTATCGATATGCCTGGCTATTGCCAAAAGGTGGGAGCAGACGCACTGCATCCGGCCCTGTATAATCTGCAGTTCCCGGGCTTCGTACAGGAGTGCCACGACAAAGGTATCGACATCAACGTGTGGACTGTCAATGAAGAAGCTTACATGAAGATGGCGGAGCAGTGGGGCGTACATGCCATCATTACGAATTATCCGGACAAAGCAAGAAAACTACTTGGTTAAAGAGGTGGATATGGAACAAATTCATTTCCTGGGAGAAGAGGATTTCCTGCCCGCCATGGCCACGGAGAATAAAGCCTGGCGGGAAGCATGTGTGACAAGCGGCTATTTCAAAACCTATGATGGAAAAAATATGCACTACTATATCGCAAAGCCGGAACATCCAAGGGCGGCCATTACCATTGTCCACGGATTTTGTGAGTTTTGGGGTAAGTATCACGAGATGGCCTGGTACTATTATCAGGCCGGATATGCAGTATATTTCCTGGAACAAAGAGGCCACGGCTATTCCGAAGGAAAGCTTCCGGAAGTAGATGTGGTACATATCGATTCCTATGATGTATATGTAGAAGATTTCAAAAGCTTTTTGGATCAGATTGTATTACCGGATACAGAAGGCTTAAAGAAGGTTTTGTTTGCCCACTCCATGGGCGGCGCCGTTTCCGCTCTTTTTCTGGAAAAGTATCCTCAGTATTTTGACAGCGCTATTCTTTCGTCACCTATGTGGAAGATGAAGGCTGGCGAGTATTCTAAAAGTGTGGTATTGTGTATAAGGTTACTTTCAAAAATTGCTGGGAAGTATCGTAAAATCGCACCGGGACAGAAACGCTTTGACGGAATCAGGGTTTTTGAAACCAGCAGTACTCTATCAAAACCCAGATATGATTACTTATTTGATTTGCGTTTAGAAGATGAGCATTATCAGACCTACGGCGCTTCTCTTGGCTGGGCACTTGCCAGTATGGATGCCACCAGAAAGCTTCGAAAGCATGCAGATAGGATGCAAGGGAAGATATATCTCATGACAGCGGGACAGGATCATTTGGTGGATCCTGCAGGATATGATGAAGTCTTGCAGCGTAATCCCAGAATCATAAGACGGGATTATGAGACTTCCAGACATGAGATTTTTAATGCTACAGTAGACACAAGATTACGATATTACCAGGATGTTTTACAGAGTTTAGAGGACCTTACATGACAAGTTTTTTTGAAATCGCAGTGTATTATTGGCCAAAGCTCATAGCCGGAGCTTGGTTTGCGATATTCAACTTTAATGTTTTACGAAAGGCGCACAAAAAGAAGCTTCACATTGGACATGCCATCGCAATGTTCTTTATATCCAGTGCATTCCTGGCTATCTTAGGAGAACTGATAGGCATATCCTTATTGGAAGCTGTCACTAAGACGCTTCATATAGCAGACGATAGGCATCTTCTGTATGTAGGCTGGAGCATTGTGACAGACTTTTTGGTTACCTTTTTGGGTGGCCTAGCCTTTGTCTATATAGCGCAGATGAAGTATGCGGATGGCTTAGCGGTGTATTTGGAATATGCCTGCATTGAGCATCTGTGCATGATTTTGGCAGTAGACCAGGTGACATACCTGATTTGCTATATCGTAATCCAGATTCTGTTTTTCCTGATGCAGAAGAGGGATTTGCAGTATATCCTGACGAAGAATACCATTCAGTGGAAGAATGTTATGGTCTATCTGATTGGCCTTCTTTATGTACTGGATGCAATGTATGGAACTTATATCCTGTTCCCGCAATTTAATGCAGACGGTCTTGACTTGGTGAACGTCTTTTGGTTAGATGGCGTGGCCCTGATCACTTCTATTTTTATCGCCGGATTCATCAAGATGTGTGTGTCTGAAGCGAAGCAGCACGACTCCAAGATTTCCTATATGCAGAAGTTCCAGGAGGGACAAGAACACATTATCCAGACCTTTGCAGAGCTGTCCGAAGCCAAGTCCGGTGAGACGGGTCAGCATGTACGTCGTGTGGCAGAGTATTCCAAGATTCTGGGCTTGCGCTTAGGGTTAGATGATAAGGATACAGAGTATTTGCGTATTGCTGCGATGATGCATGACGTGGGTAAGTTGATGATTTCTCCTGATATTCTGGAGAAGCCGGGTAAGCTGACAGAGGCAGAGTATGAGATTGTAAAGACCCATACCACTTATGGTGGCGAGCTTTTGTCCAATTCAGAAGGTAGCATCATGGTACTGGCCAGAACCATTGCGTTGCAGCATCATGAGCGCTGGGATGGAAAAGGTTATCCTAACGGTCTGAAAGAAGACGAAATCAATCTGTGCGCGCAGATTGTATCTGTGGCAGATGTGTATGATGCCCTTACCAGTGAGCGATGCTACAAGAAGGCATGGCCACCGGAAGAAGCCAGAGAAGAAATCATCAATCAAAGAGGAAAACAGTTTTCTCCAAGAGTGGTAGATGCTTTCATAGACATGTACGAGGAAATCGAGAAAGCAAGACTTGCATATCTGGATAAATAATATTTTGCAAGTTATTCATAAAAATAAGGATTTATAAACCGACTTGATTCGCTGGAAAAACCGGCGAAAAGGTCGGTTTTTTGATACCAAGAAAGCTTAAAGAAGTAGTATGATAAAGAAGTAGCAAAAACATAGGCGGGTACGCGGATGAAGCAGTGCCCGCCTAATTTAAAAAGGACAGGGAAAAGAGATGGAATTCGTAGTAGAGGCGAAACTGGTAGGGGACGAATATGACGGAGGCTTTTCTTGTGGCATGAGTATGTCCGCAAGTCAGACTTATCACAGTCTGAAAAAGACAGAAGTAACAGAAAAAGATGGAGAAAAGATTACGCTCTTTGTGGATGAAAGAGGGTATCAAGCCAGATTACACGAAAGAAGGGATGGAGAAGCCCTTCGTGTGTACACTGAATTTGAAAATAACAGTAATCAGGAAGTGACCTTGGAGATGCTGGCCAGCTTTGCACTTAAGGATGTGAAAGCAGATAGATTTCACAGACTGCAAAGCTTCTGGAGCGAAGAAGGCAAACTGAGAACTGAGACGATAGAAGATTTACATTTGGAAAAATCCTGGAATGGATGCGCTAAGAGAATTGAGAAGTTTGGCAATGTGGGTTCTATGCCGGTACGAAAGTATTTCCCATTCCTCGCCATGGAAAATACAGAAACCGGTGAATTCTTAGGTATTCTATTGGGACTTGCATCTTCCTGGCAGATTGAGTTTTCTTGCAGAGAAAGTCAGAATTTTGAGGTGCTGGGTGGTATCGCTGATCGAGACTTTGGACAGTGGATGAAGAAACTGGCAGCAGGAGAATCTTTCTGTACACCGGATGCACTCATAGCTACAGGCCATTCCCTGGCAGAAGTATGCCATAAGCTGGTGAAAGCACAGCACCCGGATATCTCCCCGGTGGATGAGAAGATGGGCATCATGTTCAATGAGTATTGCACCAGCTGGGGAAATCCTGACATCAATAGCATTCGAAAACTGGCGGATAGATTAGAAGGTCGTGGCATCCAGTACCTGGTGATTGATTCCGGTTGGTATGGTCTGCCACAGGATTGGGCTTGTAGTGTGGGTAACTGGGAGACTAATAAAGAGAGATTTCCAAAGGGTTTAAAAGAGGCGGCAGATTACATTAAGTCGAAGGGGATGATTCCGGGACTTTGGTTTGAATTAGAATTTGCAGGCCCTCACAGCAAGTATTTTCATGAGACAGATCATCTTCTCAAAAAAGATGGTTATCCTCTTACGGTGGGTGGAAGACGCCTTTTGGATATGGAAGACCCCTGGGTGATTGAGCATTTGTCCAAAGATGTGATTGGAACCTTAAAAGAAGGTGGCTTTGGCTATCTGAAGATTGATTATAACGATACCATTGGTATGGGATGCGATGGTGGAGATAGTTTGGGAGAGGCACTGTATCGGAAAGTACGTGCCAGCCAGAAGTTTATACGCAAAATCAAAGAGGAGATTCCGGATATCGTCATCGAGAACTGTTCCAGCGGTGGACACAGACTTGTGTATTCCATGATGGAATTAGCCAGTCAGGCCAGCTTTTCCGATGCTCATGAGGAGAAATCGATTCCTGTGATTGCAGCGAATATGCACCGGGTGATTCAGCCTAGACAGAGTCAGATTTGGGCGGTGCTTCGTGCAAAGGATGATGCGGATCGCCTGCACTATTCCCTGGTATCTACCTTTCTTGGAAGAATGTGCTTAAGTGGAGATATATATGATTTATCAGGTGAGCAGATGGAAATCGTAGATCAGGCTATCGCCTTTTACAGACAGGCTGCAGATATTATCAAAAACGGAAAGACGACGCTGATAGACTGCAGTACAAAGGGCTATAACAAGCCGCAAGGACAGCAGCTTGTAATCCGAGAATATAAGAATAAGAAACTGGTGATTTTCCACCGATTTGAGAATTCAAAAGCTTTAGAACAGAGTGCTATGCCGAAAGGCAAAATCATAGCAGAATTTGGCGAAGCAGAAAGGGACTTCTCTGCATATGCATGCATCGTGCAGGAGTAAAGTGAGCGAAATGGACAACATGAGTTTGTGGTATGACAAGCCGGCGACAATCATTAAAAGAGCCTGGCTCCTTATGGGAGCCGGGCTCTTTGCCTGTAAAGATTATTCGTAATAAACGGACATAATGGCGTCTACTACATCCTGACGATACCAGGTTAAGTCGCGACGATTGAAGATGGCGAAGTGTTCGTTACCGTCTTCGAAGAGGCCGTTGTCCCACCAGAAGCAAGGCATGTTTAATTCTTTTGCCTTGGTCAGGTAGTAGGTTACCCAAGTGCATACATCGGAAGTATTGCCGTTTTTGTCTTCTGCACCGTATTCGGTCAGCAGTACCGGAATACCTTTGTCGATGAAGACACGCTTTAAGTCTCTCATGACACCATCGATGTCACCTCTGTGGGAACCATCCCAGGTATCATAGAAGGATCCGTCAGTTCCATTGTAAGTAAAGTAATAAGGCGTGTAAGCGTGGATGGATACTGCGATATGGTCGTCCTCCGGAATCTTCAGGCAACCGATGGTAGGTACCACATGGGAGCTGGCATAACTGGTAATCAGCAGAAGTCTCTTTTCATTATTTCCACCGGTAGCACGTACGCTGTCTACGAAGGTCTGGTTCAAACGATCTAAGCATTTTCTGGTTTCGGTTGTACCACCGCTCCATTCATTCTGGCCACCTTTGACACGAGGCTCGTTCAAACCTTCGAAAATCAGGTGATCGCCATAGTCTTTGAAGTGCTCTGCAATCTGGGTCCACAGGACACCTACCTGAGCATCCACAGCATCGATGTGAGCATCGTCCGGAATTCTCCATTCTTCTTCGTGATGGGAATTCAGGATGACATACATACCGTCATCCAATGCGTAGTTGATGACTTCCTCTACACGAGCCATCCAGGCTTCATCTACCGTATAGTCCGGTGCAGGACCCATATGATCCGCCCAAGTCACAGGGATACGAATAGAGTCAAATCCTGCTTCGCAGACTGTGTCAATCATTTCTTTTGTGGTAGTAGGGTTACCCCAGGAGGTTTCTGCAGCTACACCGGAAGTACCGAAAGCGTCGAAAGTGTTACCCAGATTCCAACCGGTGGTCATCTCGGATACCAGTTCCATAGGGGTGATATCACGCATTTCATCTGTCCTTTCTTTGATTCCTTTGGTAGGAACGCTGGCAGTAGCTTCTTCTGTACCGGCAGTTTCTTCGGTTTCTGCCGCCACTGTGGATTCTGCTACAGTGGTAGATTCTTCTACTTCGGAGGAAGCAGTGGTTTCTGCAGCCACAGATTCACTTTCCGCTGCAGGGGCTCCCGCTCCGCATCCTGTCAAAAGCAGGCCGCATAAAACAAGGGCCAAGCTTTGTTTTGTCCATTTGTGTTTCATGTTACTCTCCTTCTTTGTGTAGTAGTTCAATAGAAGCTAAATTGCAACTTCCACTACCATTATAGCGCAAATATAAAGCGTGTACGCCATTTTCCGGAGTAAAGTCTCCCTCATGAGAGGTCCAAATATTGGAACCTGCAGGAGAAACGTGTCCTTCCGGCGCTTTATTTAGGTCAGTCAGTACATCGAAAGTGCCGTTAAAGTAGCCTCTGGTACGAACACGGATGCCTGTGACATGCTGCATGTCGAAATACTTAAAGCCAATGACGCAGGTATCCTGAATATCTTTGATGTAAGAGTCTCTGTGACTTGCCTGAGTGATGTCCTGTACGATGCGGGCGTCGCTTGGAGCCACATAGGTGCCGGTGTGGTCACTAAAGAGGTTGCAGGCGATATAGGAAGGATACTCTCCTTTGTCGGAAAGAGGTCCCTGGTTTAATCCGCAAGAGGTGATCTCTACCTGAGGGATGCTGCCGTCTTCCAAAATCTGAATCTTTTCAGCACAGCCTTGTCTGCTGAACCAGTTGCCATTGGTATGACGATGGTAGAAGATGTACCAGTCGTCGCCGATTTCTACGATGCTACCGTGATTATTGGCGCCGGGAGCAGTAGGCTTGTCGGCAGGTTTGTAGGTGTCTATATGCATATCACAGTTGCTGACGATGACGCCACCGTAGGTGAAAGGTCCCGCCGGGGATTTGGATGTAGCATAGCAAAGCTCATGCATCACTTCGGAGGAGTATACAAAGTAGTAAGTGTCTCCATGTTTTCTGATGGAAGGCGCTTCGAAGAAGGCATGTCCTTTATAGCCTGTGCCTTCACTGTAGCAGGAGCCCGGCACAATGATTTCCGGTGCTTTTTTCACTGTCAGCATATCAGGACCAAGGACGGTGAACATAGCTCCGTGACGGGATTTATCTCCCTGCCCACAGAAGCCGGTGTAGAGGTAAGTTTCATCTCCTTCTGTCAGGACACCGGGATCGAACTGTGGCTCATCTCCTTCTTTTTCGCCTAGCTTGGTACCATCTTCATAATGTACGTAGCCGTAGAACTCAAATGGGCCGGCAGGGGTATCGGATACCGCTACGGATACGATGCAAACTTTGTCCAGTACATAGTAGAGATAGTATCTGCCATCGGGACCCCTGGTTACATCCGGTGCATAGAGGCACATTTCTCCATTCTTATTTAGCGGGTCTGTGTTGGTGTGATAGCTGATGCCTTCGTAGTGCCAGTTGCCCAGGTCATCTACAGGAGCAGACCAGCATACATAATTATCCTGGCAAAAAGTCTCGCCGCCAAAGATATCGTGGGAGCCGTAGATATAGACTCTGCCGTTAAATACATAAGGCTCGCCGTCCGGAATGGTTTCCCAACCCGGCAGGTAGGGATTGACAGCCTGCTTGATGGAATTCTGGCGGATGCCGCCTTCTCTTTTTGGAACAGCACCGTGACTGGTGAATTCCATTTCGTCTTTTACGGAGTTGCTATAAGGATTCCAGGTTGGCAAGTTTTCAAAGTCTCTACCGGTACCATTTGGATTCCCTGTCTTAATGAAGTTGGCGATATAATCGCACATCTGTCTGGCCAAATCAAAGTGTCTGCCGGCATAAGGCCTGTGGCATTTTCCTAGGGTTTCAAAGAAGAACCAAAGGTCGCAGGAGTGGAATGTGCCGGGCATATCTACGCCGTCTCCCGGAATGTCCGGATCGAAGCGATAGTAGTAGAGCTTTCTGGAAGGATTTTCTTTTAAAGCATCCGTAAAGGCACTCTTGACGGAGCGCTCTACGATGTTGACACGATGATCGATAAATTCATCTGCGGTGTTTCCGGAGATAACAGGAGCCTGTGCACAATCTCCTTTGATAAAGCGCTCCACCGGTTCTCCTGTACAGAACTGTCCGTCTTCGATAGGGAACATACGTGGATGATCCTGGACGTAACGGTTGTAGCCCTGCAGGATTTCATCAGCAGGAAGGCTTCTTGCTTCTGCCAGGGTCTTGACGCCTAAGCTGGCAAAGAAATCTTCCCCTCTTTTTTCTGCTTCTGCTAAAGAAAGTGGTTTGAAGATATCTGCTCCTTCGTCCGGATGGCGAATGATACCGCTTAGGATGATGGCGCCTTTTACAATGTGTCTGTTCTTTTCATTTACCAGCTGGTGCATGGTGCTGGAACCACCGGCAGATTGACCTGCGATGGTGATACGTTCCTTATCGCCGCCAAAGGCTTCGATATTTTCGTATACCCAGTGAAGGCCAGCTTCCTGATCTAAAAGACCGAAGTTTGATGGTGCCTGCGGTGCTTCTTTGGTGATGTCCGGATGGGCTAAAAAGCCAAAGCAGTTTAATCTGTAATTCACATTGACTACGATGACACCACGTCTTGCCAGGTGTTCCCCATCAAATTCCATTTCGGAAGGATAGCCCCATTGGAAGCCACCACCGAAGAACCAAACCAGAACCGGCAATTTCTCGTCAGTGGATTTGGCCGGAGTCCATACATTCAGATACAGACAGTCTTCGGAAATCTCCACACCGTTATCTACATGCCATTCTCTGTCATAGAGTCCATCCCCACCGCTTGGACGATCCTGCACGGATAAGGCTCCAAAGCGAGCACAGTCTCTGACACCTTCCCAGTCAGCTGCAGGCTGCGGGGCACGGAATCTGTTTTCACCTACAGGAGGTGCTGCAAAAGGGATTTTGCGATAAATGGTAATACGAGGATCTGCACCGGGAATGCCCTGTAGCAGACCGTTTTTTACTTTTGTTTGTCTAAGCATAGTTGTTCTCCAATACATATAGTTTCCTTCATTTGTAATGTAGCTTTTTCCGGTCTTTCATACTAATCAATTATTGCTATTGTTTCATCAGCTGTTGCGAACTGAAAATGCCTCGCAATTACTGGGAGGTAAATAGCAAAAAGGAAGTGGCGGGAAGACTGGTGTTTCGGATATAGTAAACGTGTTTATAACCGAGGGAAAAGCAGAGTTCTCGGGAAAAGGAAGGTCAAAATATGGGTAAACTAGGCGGCTTTCAAATCGCAATATGTGGGCAACTTTTGTTACTTGCAGGACTGACTGGGTGCAGCTCTGCCGGAGAAAACAATGTCCCTGCGGAAACTACAGAAACAGCAATACAGGAGAGTGTAGAAATGGAAACAAAATTAGAAGCTTTAAAACCAATTAAGCCTATTACGGATCATAATCCGGTGATGACGCAAAGATTTGGGGCAGACCCTTATGCTTTGGTATATGGTGGCAGAGTGTATTTATATATGACCGGGGATAAGGTCAGCTACAATCCGGACAAAACCATCAAAGAAAACACCTATGGCAATATCGATTGCATCCATGTGATTTCTTCCGATGACTTAGTGAACTGGACAGATCACGGTATCATTCATGCAGCAGGAAAGCAGGGCGCAGCTAAGTGGGGCGGCAATTCCTGGGCTCCGGCAGCAGCCTATAAGAACATCGATGGGAAGGACAAATTTTTCTTATACTTTGCAAACAGCGGAAATGGCATTGCGGTACTGACAGCAGATAATCCGGCAGGACCTTTTACAGATCCTTTAGGGGAAGCATTGATTTCCAGAGAGACGCCTACTTGTGCAGAAGTTACCTGGCTTTTTGACCCGGCCGTGCTGATGGATGAGGATGGACAGTGCTACATTTACTTTGGTGGTGGCGTACCTGCACCGGAAAAAGCAGATAACCCGGGTACAGCCAGAGTAGCAAAGCTTTCTGAAGACATGATCCACTTGGATGGAGATCCGGTAATCATGGATAATGTGCCTTATTTATTTGAGGATTCCGGTATCAATCGTATCGGGGATACCTATTATTATTCTTACTGCACCAATTTCAACGTAACCGGGGAGGCTACGGAAAAATATGGCTTCCACAATGGCGAGATTATGACTCTTTCCTCCGACAAACCTATGGAAGGCTTTACAGTGGCTAACCCGGTTTTACGCAACCCGGGGGATTTCTTCGGCAGATCCGGTAATAATCACCACTGCATGTTTGAATTCGAAGGAAAGTATTACATGGCATATCACTCCAGAATCCTGGAGGAAGAAATGGATATCGATGGTGGCTATCGCAGCACCAATATCGATTTGCTTGTGCAGGATGAAAATGGGGCACCTATTGCCACAAAGGGAACCAAAGCAGGCGTGGCACAGTTGCATACGGTAAATCCTTATGAGGAAATCAGCGCTGTCACCATGGCAAACCAGGCAGGCATTTTAACCAAACCTGTAGAAGCCGGCAAGGAGACAGATTGCCCGGATCAGGTACTGGTACCTTTTGAAGAGGGCGGCTTTAGTGAAGTATCAGGTGTGGACTTTGGCACAGAAGGTGCCGGAAGCTTCCTTGCCAAAGTAGACGGAAAAGGTACCGGCGAAATCCATGTACGTTTGGATTCTCCTGCAGGAGAAGACGTGGCAGTACTGAAGGTGGAAGCACCTTCTGATGCAACGGAAATCAAAGCAGAATGTGACAAAAAAATAACCGGAGAACACAATGTATTCTTTGTATTCTCCGGTAAGGATTACAGATTTATTTCCTGGAAGGCTGTTTCATAAGGTCTTCTGGGGAAGAGGTCTGAAGCTTATATACGCTATCGGCTGACGCAGAGAAAAGGGCGCGGTACTCACCAGGGGTACAGCCCTTTTTTTCTTTGAAGGTTCGGTTAAAAGTAGAGATACTGGAGAACCCAGCCTGCAATGCGATATCCGTAATGGACAAATCGGCTTTGGTGAGGAGATGCTCCGTGGCTTTTAATCTTTGACCTACCAAATAGTCGTAGAAGGTGCATCCCATGTATTCCTTGAATAATCTGGAAAAATGGAATTTGGAGAAGCCGCTGTAAGCAGCTGCATCTTCTAGGGTGATATTGTTGGTGTAGTTTTCATCGATATAAGTAATCGCGTTGTTCAGACGTTCAAAGTACTCTTTCCGTTTAACCGGAGTAGAGTCGGTGAAGAACTGGATGCGGTTTAGCCTGTGCCTGGATAGTATGGTCATGATCTGGAACAGGTGTGAGTAGATGGAGAATTCGTAGAATTCCGTCTCTGTGAAGTACTCGTTCCAAATCTGGGAAAACTCATTATATAAGTCATTGTACACCGGCGCATAATCTACGGGCGTAATATGGATAGCGTCCTGCAACATGGTAATCAGACTGGAGTATCCTCTTACGGAAGAGAAAAAGTCGATGTCGAATAGGCACACAAAACGATAGCCTGACTCCGGCGCGTGGAGAAAGTGGGTCTTGCGCGGCGGAATGAAGAGGATATCTCCCGGCATCAAATGATACATTTCGTTTTCCACTTCTACATCGTAATAGTTCTCCATAGGCACGATGATTTCCAAAGCATTATGCCAATGAGTCGGATAATCCTGTGTTTCCTGATTGTGCCAGATACGAATGGTGCTATTTAATGGGAAAATCTGCTTCTCATTATTTCCGTCCAAGGTACGAGACCGATAGTCTGTATTTTGGTTGTAGTAGTTCAGTTTACTATTGTCTATCGTCTTAGTCATGTTTTACCCCTTTTTCTAATTATGAGACAAATGAACTCAAAGTGAATGATAACACGATTTGCACAATAAGTCTGCCCAAATTTTGCGATTCACTTTTGTAAGGGTATACAAAAGTTCTTAATTTACAAGGGTTTTGAAGGTGCCTTTGTGCAAATGTAACAAAAAAATAGGGGCGATTTTTGGCGCCTACTAGCAAAATGTGAAAGCCAAAAAGCAAAAAATGATAGGAGTATAGATGGAGAAAAGGATATGCTAGTAATTGTCTAGGGGGAACAAACTAGCAAATATTGAGCATCAAAAAATGGGGGTAAGAAATTCATATGCGAAGATACGGAAAATCCCTTGCAGCGATTCTGACTGCAGCATCACTGGTTGCACTGACGGCTTGCGGTAATTCAACCAAGACGCAGGAAAGTGCAGACATGCCGGTGGCAGCTGTGCAGGAAACCCAATCTCAGACAGAGACAAACGAGGAAACAGAAATGACTGAAACACAAGAAGCTTTGACAGAAGAAGTTCCCGCCCTTAGGGACTGCGTAGAGCAGAAGATGGGCTGCAGAGTTGGTTGCGCTGTAACAGGCAAAGAGCCATGGGATATTCCTTTATGGAATCTGGTAACGACTCACTTCAATGCAGTGACTTTAGGTAATGAGCTAAAACCGGATTCTTTATTTGGTTATAGCGTAAGTACCTGCCCAGGTACACAAGAGGCAGAGTTAAACGGCGAAACCATTACGGTACCGGTATTGAACTACGACGGACCGGAAAAAATCCTAAATAAAATCAAACAGTGGAACGATGCCAATCCGGATCGCACCATTATGGTAAGAGGACATGTGCTGGTATGGCACTCCCAGACACCGGAGTGGTTTTTCCATGAAGACTACGATAAGACAAAACCTTATGTAACACCGGAGGAAATGGACAAGAGACTGGAATGGTACATAAGAGAAGTGCTGACACACTTCACCGGAGAAGACAGCCCTTATAAAGACATGTTCTACGGATGGGATGTGGTAAACGAAGCCATAAGCGATGCCACAGGCTCTTATCGAACAGACAAAGAAAATCCAAACGAGGATTTGCTGGAAGATAGACATGGTAACAACTCCAGCTGGTGGCATGTATACGGAAACGAGGACTTCATCATACACGCTTTCCAGTATGCCAATAAATACGCACCTGCCAGCTTAGAGCTTTACTACAATGACTACAATGAATGCCAGGCAAAGAAACGTGAAGGCATCATCAAACTGCTTGAGACAGTTCTGGCAGCTGATGGCACCAGAATCGATGCCATGGGCATGCAAGGACACTACGGTGTAGATGGTCCAAGTGCAAATGATGTGGAAGTATCTGCCAAAGCGTATGGTAAAGTAGTAGGTAGCGTGCAGATTACGGAATGGGACCTGCGAGCATCGGATGGATATGATGGATCTGCAGAATCCAAAGAAGAAGAGTATGAGAAACAGCGCAAGACATACAATCTGATGTATATGGCACTGCAGAGCGCACAAAACGCCGGTGTCAAAGTCAGCGGCATTACCTTCTGGGGAACCGTGGATAAGTACTCCTGGCTGAACTTCAGATCAGATGTAGGTGGCGGTAGCAAAAAAGATGCCAGCCAATGCCCATTACTCTTTGATGGAAATTACGAACCGAAGCCTTGCTTCTATGTGTTTACACAAACGGAATAAAAACGCCTGATAAGGACAAGAGATATGAATAAGACTTGGAAAAAGATTATCATCGTTGTGGTGGTACTGGCAGCTTGTATCGGCTTGCTGGTATTGCTTGCACACCGGGATAGAAAAGACTTTCATGAAAAATATGCCGGAGTAGACCTGAATGCGGAAATCGAAGGCATGGAACGCATGGGAACCTACACCGGATACTTATTAGAAAATGAAAAAGTGGCAGCAGCTACAGAAGATGTAACCGTAGACTTACTGGACTATACTTCCACCGGTGATGTACATGTAGAAAAAGCAGCTACGCCGGAAAAGGAAGATGCGGTTTATACCGGTACAGGATCTGAAGTTACCTGGAAAGTGAACGTACCAAAAGAAGGTATGTACAGACTTTTCATTCGCTACATGATTCCGGAATCCAGAGGGGTACCGGCAGAAAGAACTGTTCTCATCAATGGAGAACTTCCTTTTGAGGATGCCAGAAATGTGGCCTTCACCAGAATGTGGATGGACGGCGGTGAAGTAAAGGTAGATAACCAGGGAAATGAGATCAGACCTCGTCAGGTAGAATACTTCGACTGGCAGAGTGCTTACTTTAGAGATGATATGGGCTTTATCGTAGAGCCTTATCTCTTCCATCTGACAAGCGGCGAAAACACCATCACCTTCCAGGCAGATAATGAGCCAATGCTTTTAGGAGAAGTAACCGCCAAAGCAGTAGAAGAAATTCCGGATTATCAGACTTACCTTGCAGCTCAGCCAAAAGCAGAAGGCGACAAGGAATACGTACAGATTATCCAGGGCGAAGATTCCAGCTTACGTTCCGAATCTTCTCTCTATGCAAAATACGATCGTTCCTCCCCTACCACAGTACCAAACAGCGTAACCCACACGGTACTGAACTACGTAGGTGGTGAGACCTGGAGAAGTTCCGGTCAGTGGATTGAATGGAACTTCGAAGTACCGTCTGACGGATACTATCACATTCGTGTGAAAGGTCGTCAGAACTATGCCAGAGGTTCTGTTTCCAACCGAAAAGTCATGATTGACGGAGAAGTCCCTTTTGCAGAACTTTCCGAAATCTCCTTTGACTATAGTAATGATTGGGATTCTATAGACTTGCAGGATAGTGAAGGAAATCCTTATGATATCTATCTCACCAAAGGTACCCACAGCATTCGCTTAGAGGCGACACTTGGCGGCATGGGTAGCATTTTGGAAGAGATGGAAGACTCTACTTACAGACTGAATCAGATTTACAGAAGACTTTTGGTATATACAGGAGCCAGCCCGGATGTATATCGTGACTATCATATCGATACCACTTATCCGGAAATCATGGAAGCCATGGATCTCGAGTCCAAGAGACTATATAAAATCGTGGACGAGATGGTAGCTTACTCCGGACAGATGGCGGACAATATCGCCACGGCCCAGACTATCGCACAGCAGCTGGAAAGATTCTGCGAGAAACCACAGAAGATTACCACAGAATTTGTATCCTTCAAAGATAACATTACAGCACTTGGTACCGCTTCCTTAAAAATGAGCGAGACCAAATTGGATATCGATTACTTGGTGGTATCCGGTACAGATGCAAAGGTGAAAAAGGATAAGGCAAACTTCTTTACCAAAACTGCGCATGAGACCAAATCCTTCTTTGCATCCTTCTTCGTAGATTACAACTCCGTGGGTGATGTGTACGACGAAAACGACAATGATGATGTAGTCAAAGTATGGGTACTGACCGGTCGTGATCAGGGTACCATCCTAAAATCCATGGTGGATGATGACTTTACACCAAACAGTGGCGTAAAGGTCAACGTGGAAATCGTCGATCCCGGAGCACTTTTGAATGCCGTTTTGGCAGGCAGAGGACCGAATGTGGTACTTTCCGTAGGTGCAGATCAGCCTGTCAACTATGCACTTCGTGGTGCGGCAGAAGATCTGACACAGTTTGAAGGTTGGCAGGAAGTGATGAGTCACTACTCCGAAAGCTCCTATGAGCAGTACCGCTTAGATGATCACATCTACGGTATTCCGGAAACCCAGACCTTCAACGTGATGTTCTATCGTAAAGACGTGTTAGAAGAACTTGGACTGGAAGTTCCAAATACATGGCAAGACTTAATTGAAATGTTACCTACCATTCAGGGTAACAACTTATCCGTAGCGATTCCTACGGCAGCAGGTAGCAGTGGTGCTGCAACAGCATCTACTTCTATCATGAGTAATGTTCCGGATTTGTCCATGTACTTCACATTACTGTTCCAGTATGGCGGAGATATGTACACACCGGATGGTATTAAGACCACGGTCAACACCGAGGCCGGTGTAGAAGCTTTTGATGATTATGTCAGATACTTCAATGACTATGGCATTCCTACCATTTATGACTTTGTCAGCAGATTCCGTTCCGGTGAAATGCCGGTAGGTATCAGCCCATACAGCACATACAATACCTTGATGGTATCTGCACCGGAGATTAGAGGCCTTTGGGACTTCACAGTAATCCCGGGTACAGAACGAGTAGATGAAAACGGTAAGACTTACATCGACCGTTCCGATTTCATCACAGGTAATGCAACCATGATGATTAAGACAGAAGATGAAGCCTTAAGACAGAAGTCCTGGGAATTTATGAAATGGTGGGCAAATGCAGATACACAGGTACGCTTTGGACGTGAAATCGAAGCATTGCTTGGGTCTTCCGCAAGATATGCAACAGCCAATCGAGATGCCTTCTCGAATCTGTCTTGGAGCACGGAAGATTTGAAAGTATTAGACGAACAGTGGGATCAGACAAGAGGTATCCGAGAGGTACCGGGTGGTTACTTCACCGGAAGACATATTTCCAATGCAATCCGTAAAGTAATCAATGAGAAAGTAGATTCCAGAGAAACCATCATAGACTACTCAATTCTGATTGATGAAGAAATTAAGAAGAAGAGAATTGAATTTGGCATGCCTGTCTACTAAGGCTTGTCAAAAGGAGAACAATAGATGAAGGAATATCTGCAGAAATATTTCATCCTGAGAAAACATAATATGCAGGTTGCCTGGAAGAAGGCGAAAAACGCGAAAATGTGTTACCTCTTCCTGGCACCTTATGCCATTCTCTTTACCATGTTTTATGTATTTCCTGTAGTGGCAAGTATCTACTTCAGCTTTACATACTACAATATTTTGGAGAAACCCAGATTTATCGGTCTGGCAAACTATACCAGCCTTATCTTGCAGGATGATATTTTCCTGCTGGGTGTGAAAAACACCTTATTGATTGCGTTGATTACAGGACCCCTTGGATACATCTTATCCTTCCTGTTTGCGTGGCTGATTAATGAGCTGCCAAGATGGATCAGAAGTATCGCGGTTATCGTATTTTATGCACCATCCATTGCAGGTAACTGCTATGTCATCTTCTCTGTGTTCTTCCGAGGTGATGCATACGGTTATGTAAATGCGTTCCTGATGAACATCGGTGTCATCAATGCACCGAAACTATGGCTCATCGATCCGAAGTACATGCTTCCAATCTGTATGCTGGTTATTTTGTGGATGAGTTTGGGAACCGGATTCCTGTCCTTCGTAGCAGGTCTTCAGGGTGTCGATAGGGCACAATTTGAAGCAGGATACATGGATGGTATCAAAAACAGATGGCAGGAACTTTGGTACATTACATTGCCGAATATGAAACCTATGTTGATGTTCGGTGCGGTTATGTCTATCACCCAGGCCTTTGGTGTGTGTGATGTGACCATGGCACTTTGCGGCTACCCAAGTACAGACTATGCGGCCCGCACCATCGTAACCCACTTGTTTGACTATGGTTTTTCCAGATTTGAGATGGGTTATGCTTGCGCCATCGCAACCATTTTGTTCTTAATGATGATACTTTGCAACAAAGCGATACAAAGTCTGCTAAGGAGAGTTGGAACCTGATATGAGCAAAGCACTAATAAAAAGACGAAAACCAAACAGATCAGTTGGCGGAGATATTGTATTATACCTGTTTTTGATTTTGGTAGCATTCATTATGGCTTTCCCTATTATCTATGCGGTGAGCTCAGCATTAAAGCCTTTGGATGAACTGTTTAAGTTCCCGCCAAAGATTTTTGCCCAGCATCCTACCATGGATAACTTTTCGGATTTGTTTGTTACCATGGGTAAATCCTGGGTTACCTTTTCCAGATATTTATTCAATACCGTATTCATTACAGCGGTGGGCACTGCAGGACATTTGATTATTGCGTCTATGGGTGCTTTTGTACTGGCAAAATATGAGTTCCCCGGTAACCAGACGTTCTTCAAAATCGTTACCGTAGCCATGATGTTTACCGGTTATGTAACACAGATTCCTAACTACCTGATTTTAAATAAGCTTGGCTGGATCGATACCTATTGGGCTATTATCATCCCGGCTTTCGCATCTCCTATGGGATTCTTCCTGATGAAGCAGTTTATGGAAGGCTTACCTACATCCTTGATTGAAGCAGCCAAAATCGATGGTGCCAATGAGTGGAGAGTATTTTCCAAAATCGTAATGCCAAACGTTAAACCTGCTTGGATGACCCTGATTATCTTTTCTGTACAAGCACTGTGGAATAACAAAGCATCCACTTATATCTATTCTGAAGAACGTAAGACTCTTGTATATGCCCTGCAGCAGATTCAGAGCGGTGGTATTGCCAGAACAGGACAAGGTGCTGCGGTACTGGTAGTTGTTATGATCGTACCGATTTTGATTTTCATATTCTCTGAAAGTCAGATTTTGGAAACCATGGCAAGCTCCGGTTTGAAGGACTAAGCCGAAAGGATAAGGGACATGCAAAAAAAGAATTTACTGAAAAAAGCTCTTGTGGCTTTGACCATTGCCGGCATTACCCTGACAAGCCCGATGGAAGCTTATGCCACAGAAGAGTACGGATATACATACAACTACGATTTCTGGTTTGATACCATTGAGTCTCCGGACTTATATCATGTCAGCAAAGTATTTACATCCGCAGATTTAGGCCTTAGTACCCATCTAAGAAATCCCCAGGGACTCTTTGCACAGGGAAATAAGCTCTATCTGTGTGATAGCGGCAATAACAGAATCTTAGTGCTGAATAAAGAATCTGCCGAGTCCATTCAGGTAGAAGAAGAGTGGACCGGATTTGAAGGACCAAACGGACCGGAAGAATTCAATAATCCTACGGATGTGGCAATCTCAGAAGAAGGCAACATTTTCGTAGCAGATAATGGCAGCCACAGAGTTTTGAAATTGAGTCCGGACCGGAAGTATCTGATGCAGTTTGATAAACCGGATGATGCTACTTTGGACAAATCTTTGGAGTTCCAGCCAACGAAGCTGGTCATCGATACAGCAGAGCGTATGTACTGCATTGCCAGTGGTATCAACAAAGGTTTGGTGAAATACGAAGAAGACGGCTCTTTCTCAGGTTTTATCGGAGCAACTCCTGTAAAATTTGATTTCGCCGATTATGTATGGAAGAAACTGGCCAGCCAGGAACAAAGAGCGAAGATGCAGTCTTTCGTACCGACAGAATATGACAACATATTCATCGATAAAGAAGGATTCATCTATGCGTGTACCGGCGCAGTAGAAGATGTACCGGATGAAGGCCCTGCAGATGCAGTGCGCAAGCTGAACCTGATGGGAAACAATATCCTGGTACAGAACGGTAACTTTGGTACCGGCGGTGACTTATATAACGGTAACGTAGCAGGTTACGACGGACCATCCTACTTCACAGATGTCACAGTTTTAGATAATGACATTTACATCTGTGTAGATAAAAAAAGAGGTCGTATCTTCGGTTATGATGACCAGGGTCATATGGTATTTGCCTGCGGTGGTAGCGGTAACATGGACGGATACTTCAGACGTCCGGAAGCCATCGAACACATCGGCAATGAACTGTATGTATTAGACAGTTTGGACTGCGCCATCACAGCCATGGTTCCTACTGATTTTGGACAGACTGTATATCAGGCCATCGATGAATTTGACCAAGGTGACTATGAAGCTTCCGGCGCATCCTGGCAGAAGGTCATGAAGGAAAACGGCAACTATGACCTGGCTTATATCGGTATCGGTAGAGCACTGATGCGTCAGGAAAAATACAAAGAAGCTTTGAAGTACTTTGAACTGAAATATGACAGAGATAATTATTCCAAAGCCTTTAAGCAGTATCGAAAGATTTGGGTGGAAGAGCATATCGGCATCATTGTTTTCGTGATTCTGGCATTATTCCTTGTACCGATGACAATCGGACGGACAAAGCGAATCAAACACGAAATCGATACAGCAGACATTTTTAACAAAGACAGGTGAGATTATGATAGCGAATAAAAGTAAGGCGCTTACCGGAAGAGCAAAATACGTAGACTCTTTGAAATTTGCGTTATATTGTATCTCCCATCCCCTGGATGGATTTTGGGATTTAACCCATGAAAAAAGAGGCACCATGGCGGCTGCGAACACCATTTTATTTGCCACCATATTGATTAGAATTCTAAAGCTTCGTTATACCAGCTTTCTGTTTTTAGCAGTGTACTGGGAAGGCATCAATATCTTCCTGTACATAGCCAGTATCTTGTTCCCACTTTCTTTGTGGGTAGTGGGAAACTGGGGCCTGACCACACTCTTTGATGGAAAAGGAAAACTTGGTCAGGTATACATGGCTACCTGTTACGCCCTTGCGATTTATCCGCTGGTGCAATTGCCGCTGATGATTCTAAGTAATTTCGTCACGGTGGAAGAGGGGGCGTTTTACTCCGTGCTCAGCACGCTGAGTGTCATATACGCCGGCATTCTCATCGTCGTAGCCATGGGACAGATTCATGAGTTTTCCGCAGGAAAGAATATCCTGTTTACCATAGCCAGCCTGTTCGCCATGCTGGTCATGATCTTTATCCTGATGGTGTTCTTTAGCATGATTACCCAGGGAATTGCTTACTTTGTTTCTCTGGCCAAGGAATTTATGTTCCGAATATAGTAGGGGCAAGTAGAGGTGAATAACTTGAAGACAGAAAATAAAGCACAGGGAAAAGAATTAGGAAGGAAATTCGGCAAATGGTTTTTACATAAGCTGCCGGTTATCCTTATAGCTCTGCTGATTCTTTTCGCCGGATGGAAAATCGCTCATACTGTTACCCCGCAGGAGGAACAGGAAGCCATCGCTCCTTACGCATATGACGGGGGCGAAGATCCGGTTATCGTAGAAAATGACGAACTAAAACTTACCATGGATCCTTTGACAACACAGTTTGCATTGGAAGTAAAAGACACAGGAAAAATCTGGTACTCCAATCCACAGGATGTGGCAGAAGATCCCATTGCTTTACCGGATGAAATAGCACTCTTACAGTCTCCACTGGTCATGAGCTACTCTGTAACCCAGGGTTTGGAGACCACCTATAATTCCTACGCTTACAGTACCCAGAACGGAATCTATGAAATAGTACCCGGGGACAAGGAAATCAGAGTGAATTACTCTCTTGGTAACGTAGAAAAAGAATATGTAGTACCTCCGGTTATGATTGAAAGTGATTTCAAAGAGTGGATGAGTAAGATGGACAAAAAGGATGCAGACCTGGTAGGTCAGTACTATAAGAAATACGACATCCATAAACTGAGTCCAAAAGATAGTGAAGAAGAACTCCTTGCAAGCTATCCTTGCATGGCAGATAATATTACCTTTGTACTTCGTCCTTCTACTAAGGAGAACGTAAAGAAACAGATTCAGGATCTCTTTGCAGGAGTAGGATTCACCTATGATGATTACCTGGCAAGCAAAGAGCTGGATTTGGCAGAAAAAATCAACGAAAATCCGGTGTTCAATGTGAGTGTCATCTACAAGTTAGAGGGCAAGGACCTGGTGGTGGAAGTACCGCTTCAGGATCTGCAGTATGACAAAGAAACACCGATTTACACCATCACACCTCTTCCTTACTTTGGTGCAGGAAACGGTGATACAGATGGCTACATGGTAGTGCCGGAAGGCGGTGGTGCTACCATCCATTTCAACAATGGAAAAGTATCTCAGAGTAGTTATTACACCAACCTGTATGGTTGGGATATGTGTATCAGCCGTGAGGCAGTGGTACATAATACCAGAGCATACTTTGGCGCATATGGTATTGCGGAAGGAGAAGATTCCTTTGTCTGCATGCTGGAGGATGGCAGTTCCTACGCATCCATTCAGGCAGATATCGCAGGGAAGAAAAACAATTACAACTACGTCAACAGCATCTACAGCATTTGTCAGAGAGAGAAATACGACGTAGGTGATATCGCCAACAGTGAGATTTACGAATATGTAGATACCCTTCCGGATGAAATCTTAAAACAGAGATACACCTTCGTAGATTCCGGCGATTATGTAGACATGGCAAAATGCTATGGCTCCTATTTAGACAAGAAGTATCCCAATGAGCTGACTCCGGTACAGGATGCAAGCACTCCTGTTGCGGTAGAGATCATCGGAAGTATTGATAAAGTAAAACAGATTTGCGGTGTGCCTGTTTCCAGACCACTGAAACTCACAAGTTTCGCAGAAGCTTCCGGCATAGTGCAGGATTTAAGCGACAATGGCGTAAGCAACATGCATGTGAAGTTAAGCGGTTGGTGTAACGGCGGTGTGAACCAGAAGATTCTAAAGAAGGTAAAACCTGTCAGAGATTTGGGCAGCAAAAAGGATTTACAGAAACTTGCCCAGACTGCAGAAAGTACCGGTTCTACTTTATATCTGAACGGTATCACACAGTACGCATTTGATTCTAATTTAACCAACGGATTTTTCTCTTTCAGAGATGCAGCAAAGAAGCTTAGCAAGGAACGCGCACTGCTTCACGTATACAGCCACGTAACCTACGGCGAAAGAGAAAACTCAGACAACGCTTACTATCTGCTTCATACAGGGCTTGCTGAGAAGTTGGAAGATGAACTGGTAAAGACAGCAGGAAAGTATCAGGCAGGAGCTTCCTTCCAGGATTTAGGAAAGGATTTATCCTCTGACTTTTATAAAAAAGCACCATACAGCAGACAGGCAGTGCTGAACAAACAGACAGCAAAACTTGCGGAGTTTGCAGACAAAACCCCTGTCATGATTAACATGGGTAATGACTATGCAGTACCTTTTGCCACTATGGTGACAGATGTAGACCTTAGAGGTAGCGAATACACCATTTTGGATGAATGCATTCCATTCTTCCAGCTTGCGGTACATGGAAAGGTAGATTATACCGGAGATTCACTGAATATCTGCGGTAATCCGGGGCAGGAGCTTCTGGCCAGTGCACAGTATGGTGCAGGCCTGCAGTTTACCTTCATGAAGGAAAGCAGCTTCATCACACAGAAGACTCTGTACAGCCAATACTATGGTGCAAACTATGATTCCTGGAAAGACAAAGCTTTGGAAATCTACAAGAGATATAATACAGAGCTTGGACATACCTTCAATCAGGAAATGACAGATTATGAGAATCTTTCCGGAACAGTTTCCAAGACAGAATACGCAGATGGTACCAAGGTATATGTAAACTTTGGCTACCAGGATTTCACCACAGAAGATGGTGTGAAAGTTCCTGCAAGAGATTATACGGTGACTAGATAAGAGGAATGATACATGAGTAAACAAAAGAACAAAATAGCCGGATTGCAAAAACGGAAAGCCATATCGGGATACTTATTCATTTCTCCCTTTATCATCGGATTTTTGGTGTTTATGGTAAAACCGTTGCTTGACAGTTTCTACATGAGCTTTTGCGATGTAAGCCTGGCAGCGGGTAGCATCACCAAAACCTTTCATGGCCTTGTAAACTATGTATTTGCATTCCGTGTAGACCCGGAATATAACAGACTACTTTGGGAAGAACTCACCAGAATGATGGTGTACTCCCTGGCAATTATCGTATTTAGTTTCTTCGTGGCTCTGATTCTGAATCAGAAGTTCCGTGGAAGAGCCTTGGTAAGAGCGATTTTCTTCTTGCCGGTTATCCTTTCCTCCGGTGTAATCGTCGGTTTGGAAAGCAACAACGAACTGATGGCATCCCTCAATCAGATGATTGAAGAAACCACCAGCGGTGTCAGCATGACAGCAGCCATGGAGACCATTCTCCGAACTGCAGGCGTAGGCGTAAGAGCCTATGAGAAAGTATTCGAAGTCATTGATAACATTTATGATGTGGCCTTGGCTTCCGGTATTCAGATTATCATTTTCCTGTCTGGATTACAGACGATTCCGGGCAGTATGTACGAAGCGGCAGACATTGAGGGCTGTACCTCTTGGGAAAGCCTTTGGAAGATTACCTTCCCTATGATCAGTTCTCTTTTCCTGGTGAATTGGATTTATACCGTAGTGGATTTCTGCATGCGTTCTGATAATGGCGTGATTGAGAAGATTCAAAAGGTCATGGTAGAACAGCAGCAGTACGGTAATGCTTCCGCTATGTCCTGGATTTACTTCGCCTTGGTTTTGGCCTTTGTGGGCATAACATCTTATTTTATTTCGAAGAGGGTTTACTACTATGACTAAAGCAGAAAAGCAGCGTACATACACCCAGCTTGGATTCTGGGAAAGGAATAAAGCTTCCGGCGGATATTTGCTGAAAAAAGAAGTCAGCAAAAGAGCAGCCAGCATTTTAAGATTTATCCTGCTCTTTGGTATGTGCTTTATGATTTTACAGCCATTACTGAATAAGATTTCCGTCAGCTTTATGACAGAGCAGGATTTATACAATCCGGTTGTCATCTCGATTCCACAGCATTTTACAACAGCGAATTACAATCTGGCAGCGGAACTGATGAGTTATAAGACATCCCTTTTTAACTCTTTTACCATTTCCCTTGCCATTGCACTGTTGCAGATTGCCATGTGTACCATCGTGGGTTATGGATTTGCCAGATTTGAGTTTCCTTTGAAAAAGTTTTGGTTTGCTTGCGTACTGCTTGTGATCTTAGTACCACCCCAGACCATTGCCAGCTCTTTGCACTTACACTTCAGATATTTCGATGTGCTGGGCATTATCACATTGATCAAGGGAGAAGGGATTAACCTCCGAGGATCTAAGATTCCTTACTTCCTGATGAGCGCCGGTTGTATGGGATTAAAGAACGGTTTGTACATCTACATGATTAGACAGTTCTTTAGAAATATTCCGGTAGACTTAGAAGAAGCGGCTTATGTAGATGGATGCGGTACTTTTAAAACCTTTATCCGCATCATGCTTCCACAGGCAAAACCGATTTTAACATCCTGTTTCCTGTTTGCCTTTGTATGGCAGTGGACAGATGGATTCTATTCCAGATTGTTCCTAGGAAACACGAAGTTACTGAGTACTTCATTATCCAGAATCGTAGATAGTTTAGGTGCTTACATTCAGAGAATCAACGGTGTAAAGACCACCATCTCTGTAGCGTATTCCAACTGTATTCTATCTACAGGAACCTTGATGATTGTGGCTCCGCTGATTATTCTCTACCTTTTCGCGCAAAGAGCGTTCGTAGAAAGTATCAGTATGTCCGGTATCAAGATGTAACAAGTTGTGATATGGATCAGGGTAAACCTGTGACATATATATCCCAATAAGGGGGATTACGAAAAAAGGAGGAATAGAGTATGAGAAAGTCTCTATCAGCAAAAGTAACAGCAGCTACATTATCCGCAGCTATGTTACTGAGCGCAACAGGATGCGGCAACCAGGCAGCTCCTGAACAGGCAGGCGACAAAGCAACTGCCGAAACAACTGAAGCAGCTGCAGAAGCTACCACAGAAGGTACAGAAGCAGAAGCAGCAGGTGACGAATATGATCCTTACCAGGTGATTACAGATGCAGATGGCAATCCTGTAGACCTTGGCGGTATCGAAGTCATCGTACGTGACTGGTGGTCTCCTGAAGAACCAGCAGCACCTGCTAACGATTATGAAGAAGCAGTACAGGATTACAGAGATTGGATCCAGGAAACCTACAACTTCACAATCAAATCTCAGGCATTCGGCGATTGGGGAACCAACCCAACAGATTTCGTTGACTATGCTACAACAGGTGATGACAACTACTATCTGTTCACACTTCGTAGCGATCCGGCTATCACAAGCGCTATGGCAAATGGCCTTATGTATGACCTTGCTACATTAGACTGCCTTGACTTCAATGATGAGAAATTCCAGAGAAACAAAACTCACGAACAGTACTCCAAGGGTGATAGCATCTATGGTATGTTCGCTGGTTACTCTGAAGCACGTAGTGGTGTATACTTCAACAAACGTATTCTGCAGGATGCAGGTATCGATCCTGAATCCATCTATGATATGCAGGCAGATGGTTCTTGGACTTGGGATAAATTCGAAGAACTTTGCCAAAAAGTACAGGTAGATAAAGATAACGATGGTACAAACGATGTTTGGGGTATGACTCTGAACGAAGGTATCATGACAACAGCAGCTGTATTCTCCAACAATGGTGACTATGTAGGTAAAGATGCAAACGGTAAATATACCTATGACCTTGAGAAACCTGAAACTCTGGAAGCTTTAGAGTGGGTAACTCATATGTATGATACCTATGATATGCCAGATCCAGAAGGCGCTGAGTGGGATTACTACAAAGAAGCTTTCTTAAACGGTATGGCTGCATTTATGCCAGATGATGAGTATTGCGGTACACCTGGTAACTTCCTTGAAGATATGAAAGACGAAGTTGGTTTCGTTATGTTCCCTAAGGGACCTAAAGGTACTGACTATGTAAACGTATGGACAAACAACGCTGTAGCTATTCCTGCTTGCTATGACGCAGACAAAGCTTGGAAGATCGCATTCGCATGGAATCTGTATACTCAGGCTCCAAGTGCTGAATACAAAGATTACAACGGATATCTGTCCACAGCTCGTAACGGTATCTTCGATAGCCGTGCAGTAGATGAAACCATCACTATGATGAGCGAAAAAGGTACAATCGGCTTCCAGTCCATGGTTCCAAACCTTGACCTTGGTCCAGACCTTGTATACAACATCGCTGCCGGTAACGTAGTATCCGAGCAGATTGAAGCAATCCGTGATACATGGAAGGCTTATATTGACGAAGCAAACAAATAATCAGCTACTGGTTTAGTTTTCCTTCTTAAAAGAGAGGCTCTCGCTTATGCGAGAGCCTCTTTAGATTTGTAAAAATAAGAACTGATTTTATAGTAGCTCCTGATAGCCAGGAACGAAAAGGTGACGAGGGATACCGTCTACCATGATTGGACCTACGTCGCCTTGAATCAGCGGGCGTACATAAGTGATGAATTCCGGGGTTACGTAAGTACCGTCTTTGGTAATCCACTCACGAGGTACCAGACGCTCATCGTTGGCAATCTTATGCACATCTTTTACTTCTGTACCTGCCTGATACGGATCGTCGGAAAGTCTCTGGATGACTACCATCTTGCCACTGTCGCCTTCATCGGCAGCTTTCATGGCAGCACCACCTACTTCATAAGCTTCCAGGATATCTACACGGCTGGCACAATGGCTGGCAGCTCTCTGCAGTGTAGATAGTTCAATGGATCTGGTCTTACATCCGATTTCCTGAGAAAGGATGTTACATAAGTATCTTGCTGTACCGGTCAACTGCTTGTGACCGAAAGCATCTACATATTCTGTGGTGTTACCCAGCTCACTGATGTAGGTACCATCTTTGGTGTGGATACCTTCGGATACTGCGACTACCACAGATCTCTTTTTCTTCAGTAAGTCTTTGCATTTCTTGATAAATTTATCTACATCGAAGTCAAGCTCCGGCAGATAGATGGCATCCGGACCATCACAGTCTTCACCTTTAGACAGAGCAGAAGCGCCTGTAAGCCAGCCTGCATTTCGGCCCATGATTTCCACTACGATAATCTGCCCGTTCTTTGTCTCTAAGCTCCAGCCGTCTCGTATGATTTCTTTTACGGAAGTACCGATATATTTGGCAGCAGATCCGTATCCCGGCGTGTGATCTGTAAGTGCTAAGTCATTGTCGATGGTCTTCGGGCATCCTACAAATCGGATCTCGGAACCGGAAATGATAGCATAATCAGAAAGCTTTTTGATGGTATCCATAGAATCGTTACCACCGATGTAGATGAAGCAGTCGATTTCAAGCTCATCTAGAATCTTGAAAATCTTCTCGTACACTTCTTTGTCATCGCTGATGTTCGGAAGCTTATATCTGCAAGACCCCAAGTATGCAGATGGTGTACGCTTCAGAAGCTCTGCGTCCAAGCCTGTACGAATGTGGTCTGATAAGTCGATGTAGCGCCCTTCCAATAACCCCTGCACTCCATGCAACATACCATAAACCTTTTTGTAACCTCTGTCTTTTGCGGTGCGAAATACCCCGGCCAAGGATGAATTAATGGCTGCGGTAGGACCGCCTGACTGACCCACGATGACGTTGCGTTTGCCTTTTTTGCTCATAATTGTCCCCTTTCTAAGACTGAAATACTGCTAGTACAAGTATAGCATAAAAGACTGATAAAGAAGGAGAAAAGTGTTGAATTATCTGACAAAATAACAGATCGGTTTTTGTGAAAAAAGACCATAAAAAACCCGGCTTCGGATAAACCGAAAGTCGGGTGAGGGGGCTTAGTCTTCTGTAGAAAGGCTGTAGATAGGGGTGGTAGAGAGGTATACAGTCTCGTAAGGGTCTGCAGGATTCTGAATTCGCTGCAAAAGTTCTCTGGTGAGACGCTTTCCTAAGTAAGAGGTATCTACCTGAACACTGGTCAGCTTGCCGGCCACACTGGCGTACTCACTATTGCAGTCAAAACCGGTCATCATCAAATCGCCCGGAACAGTGAGACCTTTCTTTTCCAGATTTTGATACAGGAAGTTTGCGACATAGTCGCTGGCACAGACGAAGGCGTCCGGCAAAGTCTTCATGGTGTCTACGAAGTGATTCAAGGTCTCTTCATAGTCGGCGATGGCGATGTTGCCGGTGAAACTCAGGGCAGGATTTATCTCCAGGCCTGCGTCCAGCATGGCTTGTCTATAACCATCAAAACGGTCGTAGTTGGTTCGGGCATAATCGATATCTCCTACGAAACCAATCTTTGTCTTACCTTTTTCTATCAAATGCATGGTCAGTTCTTTCACAGCGCCGGTTCCTTCCACCATCACCAGGTCTCCGTTTAATTCAGAGAAGGAGACAGAGGAAACCGTATCATAGAATACCTTTGGTACAGGCAGCGCGCTAATCATCCGAATCAAATCAGGGTCATAGATATTCAACACAATGACACCGTCCACAGTCCCGTTGGAAAGAATAGGAGGTAAGTGGTAGGTGCTGCTATAAACAGATGGGGCATAGGTATACAGCAGGTTGATGTTGTGCTTGGATAGTTCTTTTGCTATGTGGTGAATGATGTTGGTCCAGAAAATAGAAGAATCCGGACGGGATACGATAACGGACACCGTCAGATTTTCTTTTTCTTCTGAAAAGAAGGCCGGTGCTCCTGACACAGCTTTGTTGTAGCCAAGGTCGGAAGCGGTCTTATAGATTTGCTCTCTACACTCATCGGATACCTGGTCCGGTTTGTTGAAGGCTTTCCATACTGTGATTCTGGAAACTCCCACCTGGTCGGCGATATCCTGCATTGTAATCTTTTTCATAGCATCCCCCATCTGTGATGATACATGTTATTACTATAAAGGTAACATGAGTAGTTAACTTTGTAAAGCAAAAAGTATTTTGAGGTTAACAATAGAATCGAACTTGGAAAACCTTGAAAAATGGGACTTTCTCACAAAAAAGAAAATCGAAATTAGTAAAAACCACCAAAAACACATGACAAAGTCTATATAAAATAGCAAAAATGTAATATTCTGGTTGACTTTGATAAGATAAAAACGTATAAAAGAAGTATAACGAAAAGTTAACAATTAGTAATTTTCCTAAAGAAAACACCTCGAAAATGTTAACTAAATGTTAAAACGGAGGAAGAAATGCAGAAAACAACAGCAATGGCACGACCTAAAAGCAAGAAAAAGAAATTTACCAGAGATGATTTGGACTTAACCCTAATCTCACTACCTACCTTTATATGGTTTGTGCTTTTCTCTTATTTACCCATGTTTGGTATCATCATTGCTTTTAAGGAGTATAAGTTATCAGGACGCCATGGCTTTCTGTACAGCTTATTCCATAGTAAGTGGGTGGGCTGGTCCAACTTCAACTACTTCTTTAAATCCAATGCCTTTATGATGTTGCTTCGAAATACCATCCTGTACAACATCGTGTTCATTATATTAGGAGCAACGGTAGCGGTGGGATTTGCCTTGATGCTGAGTAACTTAAGAAGCAAAAAGGTTTCTAAAGTATATCAGACCATGATGTTCTTCCCGCACTTTATGTCCTGGGTAGTGGTTAGTTACATCGTGTACGCCATCCTGACACCGGACAAAGGCTACTTGAATGCACTACTTACTTTCTTCGGACACGAGAAAGTGATGTGGTATCAGTCTCCGCAGTACTGGCCTTTCTTCCTAACCTTTATGAAGATTTGGAAGGGCATGGGATATGGTATGGTTATCTACCTGGCAGCCATTACGGGCATCGACCCATCTTTATATGAAGCAGCTGTCATGGACGGCGCTACCAAATGGCAACAGGCAAAATACATTACCATGCCTTGCATCAAAACAGTATTGATTATGATGCTGATTCTGGATACCGGTAAGATTTTCTACTCAGACTTTGGTTTGTTCTACCAGGTAACAGGAGCCATTCCACAGTCCTTATACACCACGGTATCTACCTTTGATACTTACATTTACAAAGCGATTCAGTCTACAGCACCTATTGGAAAAACTGCTGCGGCATCTTTCTTCCAGTCCGTATGCTGCTGCTGCACAATCCTGTTTGCTAACTGGGTTGTAAAGAAGGTGGACGACGACAGCGCCATTATCTAAGTCAGTCAGAAATAAAGAAGGATTCAATATGAGTAAACCGGAAAAAGTCAGAAATTTAAATCAGATCAGTAAGGGAACGGATGCATTCTTTAACCTGGTGTTTATCCTGCTTTCCCTGTTATGTATATTCCCAGTAGTATTCGTTTTCTCCATTTCCATCTCCAGCGAGGCGGGGATTCAGAAATACGGATATCAGATCATTCCGACAGAACTATCTGCATCTGCGTATCAGTTCCTGTGGAATGAGAGAGGTACCATTTTACATGCGCTTTTCATCTCCGTGCTGGTAACCGCCATCGGTATTGTGATTTCGGTTCTTTTGACCACCAGTATGGGATATGTACTTTCCAGAAATACCTACGCTTTGAAAGGGTTTTATACCTGGGTGGTATTCATTCCTATGATTTTCAACGGCGGTATGCTGGCAAGCTACGTCGTGAATGCAAATATCTTGCATTTAAGAGATACCATTTGGGCGCTTATTTTGCCTCTGGCTGTATCCTCTTTCAACGTAGTCATCTGTAAGACATTCTTTAAAACCACCATCCCGGATTCCATCGTGGAATCGGCTAAGATGGACGGCGCAAGCCAGCTTAGAATTTTCCTGCAGATTGTGTTGCCGATTTCCAAACCGATTTTGGCAACCATCGGACTGTTTGCAGCCTTTGGATATTGGAATGATTGGTTCCAGGCATCCTTGTATATCTCCAAACAGAATCTGCAGTCTCTGCAGTCTTTGCTGAATAATATTCAGAACAATATCGAGTATATCGCCAACAATCCATACGGCGGCTTGTCCTTACAGCAGTACAAAGCAAGCATGCCGACGGAGAGCGTGAGAATGGCCATCGCAATCGTCATCATTTTACCGATTGCCTGTGTATATCCATTCTTCCAGAAGTATTTCATTACCGGTCTTACCATCGGTTCTGTAAAGGGTTAACAAAAAGAATTGAACAGCTTTGCTGATTCAATAGATAAAAGGAAGGTATGAAAAGGAGGATTTTTCTTATGAAAAAGAAAATCGCATTGCTTCTTGCTGCAGCTATGACTGTATCTAGCTTGGCAGGATGCGGCAACACCGGCGCTGCTGAGCAGACCGGAAATGCAGGAACAGATGCTCAGGCAACTGCTGCAGACAACGGAGACATCGTTACATTGAAGTGGGTAACCATCGGATCCGGTATGCCTGACAACTATGATTCCTGGGTAAAACAGGTCAATGACTATGCGGGAGAAAAAATCGGTGTCAACATCGACATGGAAGTTATCTCTTGGGGTGATTGGGATAACAGAAGAAACATCGTTATCAGCACCAACGAGCCATACGATATCATCTTCGGTAATGGTAACAATTTCGTATCTGATATTCAGCTTGGCGCTTACTACGACATCACAGATTTAGTAAAAGACAATATGCCTGGCTTAATGCAGCTGATGCCGGAAGAATACTGGCAGGCAGTTACGGTAGATGGCAAAATCTACGGCGTACCTACTTACAAGGATTCTTCCTTATCCAACTATGATATTTGGGATAAAGAACTGGTAGATGAGTACAACATCGATATCGATGCTATGGCAAAATCTCTGGATGCAAAGACAGAAATCTTCAAAACTTTAAAAGCTGACAAAAATGATTATCCTGTATTTGTAAAGAATGATGGTTTATACTACATCTTTGATAAATACGATCAGATGGGTGCAGGTCTTCAGATCCTTGGTGTTCGTTATGATGACAAGGATGCAAAAGTTGTTCTCAACGTAGAACAGGAAGACATCATGAACGAATTAAAGACAATTCACGAATGGTATACAGACGGTATCATCAACACAGATGCTGCTACAGCAACAGAAGGCCGTTCTTACAACATGTGGAGAGTTGCGCAGGGCTGGCCAAGTGCTGCTAAGACAGCTTGGGGTCCTGACATGGGCAAAGAGGTAGTTGTATCTCAGGTTGGTGAGACGATCCTTTCCAACGATACAGTTAGAGGTTCCTTGAACATGGTATCCGCTAATACTCAGTATCCTGAGAAATGCTTGCAGTTCCTTGACTTAGTAAACACAGATCCTAAGATGAGAGACTTATTCTACTATGGTGAAGAAGGCGTAAACTTCCAGTACACAGCAGATGGCAAGGTAGAGAAAATCAACACCGAAACCAATCCTTGGACAATGGCTGGTTATACGCAGGGTTCCTTCTTTACTGTAACACCACTTGCAAGTGATGAATTCAATCAGTGGGATGAAGTAAAAGAATTAAACGAGAAAGCAGTTCCTTCTGTTCTTCTTGGCTTTACCTTTGATTCTACAAATGTAGCAGATCAGCTGGCTAACTGCACAGAAATCTGGTCCAGATACAAGAGTGAAATCACAACAGGTACCAGTGATCCTGAAAAAGCAATTCCTGAAATGAAAGCTGAATTAGAAGCAGCAGGTCTTCAGGATGTTATCGATGAAGCGCAGGCTCAGGTTGATGCTTTCATCGCTGCAAAATAATTCGTCACAAAGAAAAGAATAGAGCAGGATTACGGGGATTTTGGTAATCCTGCTCCCTTTTTGAAAAGAAGTTATGATAGATCAAAACACAAAGAAACCTTACATCAATATCATATATGGAAACTTCTATGAGCCTGCTTACTCGGATAAAGCATCCGTGGAAGAGACCATGAAGTGGATCAGTCGACTTGGGTATACTAGCGTCATGCTGGATACCAAAGACTCAGAAGACTTTCGCGAGTGCTTTGCGGGAGGAGAGAAGTCCATCTATGTAGCTATGCAAGAGTATATGCAACAGGCTGCAAAAAAGTATGGACTTACCTATAACTATTTAGTTTTATACATGTGTGGCGATAACTTATATCCCCACATCAGAACCAGCAAACCGGTGCTGGGAGAAAGCATCCGTTACATCGACGGAAGAGAAGGAAACTGGTATAAGTACTGGAGCGACAAGGCTCGGCAGGTACAAAAGGAACATGTGGATCAGATTATGAAAGCCTACGGCAAAGGCCATACAACTTGCCTGGTGGATGGCAAGCCGGTAAAACCTGTTTGCAGTATGTGGGATCCTGTGGTAGCTGCCAGTTTCGATGAAGAGGGAAAAAACAGGTACCGTGCTTTTTTGAAAAGGCAGTACCGTGATGATATAAATGCAGTAAACAAAGCCTATGGACTTCAAGCAAGTTCCTTTGAGGAACTAGAACCGGAGGAATACTGGTTTGAAGTTCGCTTTGAAAAAGAGAAAGAAATCACTCCGGAAGATATTGAAAAACTCACAGCGAAGTTTGTGGTGCGAAGAGATAATCTTCTTTGGAGACAGTACGAATTAAAAGAGTATTTTGCAGCCATGCAGAAACTTTTAAAGGAAGAAAACCCGGATTTATACCTTTGCCCGGATTTGTCCCAGTGGGGATACTTCCTGAATATCTATGGACGTAGCCAGGTGGACCATGATAATGACTATTCAGACTTATGGGATACCGCTATTCGAGGCATCGACATGTATGAGCTGTCGCCTTTCCTGGATGCTACTCACTTTATTACGGTGCCGACTAACTGGGATGCCTATCCGGACCCTTATGTGGTATCTTGCCAGCACAGTATGATGCGGGTGATGAATGCCGGCAGAGAATGGATAGGAGGTATCTATTGGGGTAGATACATCTATCGAGACCTGTATGAATTTTTGACACCGGAAGAAATCATCGGCTCCATGGCAGCCTGCGGCATAGATGGTTACACATCCTATGGCGCCAATGGCTTGGATGACGGAGGCCTGGTAAATCGTATGGACGATGTGTTCTGCGATTCTCTGACAAGAGGAAATGCCTGGCTTTGTGATATGATTCCGGAAAGAGGGAAAGTGCAACAAAGTGAAATTGCGCTGCTATTCCCGGCGGAGATGTCTCTCTTTGAGCAGTTCGAAGTAGAGGGAAATGAAATCCGCAGGATGGACCTTTTAGGCTTCTACAAAATGTGCTGCGACTTAGGATTCAGACCGGATGTCATCAGCAAAAAAGAAATCCGGGAAGGGTGCCTTAAGAAATACAAAGTTTTAATCGCCCCCATGAATGATTGCTATCATGCCATGGACCATGAGGAAGAAGAGAAACTTCTAAAGGCCTGGGTAGAAGATGGCGGTGTCTATCTCCATGGACCAAAAGATGCCATTGCAAAGAAAGTATTTGGGGTGGTAGAGAAGTCGTGTGAGAAACGGCCGTTTAGAAAACCGGGGGAGGACATCATCATTCCCCAAGGTATTTGCTTTAGCGAATATGAAGAAGAGGAAACCATTTCCTCTTACATCGATGATGGGAAGACCTGCATCGGATCAAAAACATGTGGAAAAGGGAAAGTGTATTCCTTTGGTGTCATGGCGGGAGCCAGCTATTGTGCAAAGAACATTCCCCATGTACCATATAATCAGGGTAACAAAGAAATGTACCCATGGACCATGTCCGGTACCAAAGTGATGGAAGAAATTCTCTTAAAACATTTAGAGAGAAAAGTTCCGCTTTACGGCAAGGGCATAGAAGTGGGAGAATTTGAAAATGGTTATGTAGTAGTAAATCATCGTTCAACATCGGTGACAATACCTGAGAATGATAAGATGAAATACTGTAGTACATATAGCAAAGATGAGGTGTTGATGCCGCATAGTACGGCATGGATTCCAAAAGAAGGAGAGGAAGAATGAAATTCTTAAAAGACAGAGCGTTGGTGATTTGCAATCAGCTGAAATCATCTATCGTAAGACAACAGGTTCCGGTATATGACTGGCAGAAAAAAGAAGGCTGCTATATCACACCGGAAGAGGCAGACGCTGCTCCTGAAAAGTGGGAAAAATTCGACGGAGAGACAGAAAGATGGTATGGAAAAGATAAACATTATTGGTTCCGTACTGACTTAGAGATTCCGGAAGCATTAGATGGTAAAAAAGTATGGATCCATATCCGCACTCAGTTAGAGGAGTGGGATGATGGACGTAATCCTCAGTTCCTGGTATTTATCGATGGTAAGCCGGTACAGGGTCTGGATATCAACCATAGAGAGATTCTGTTGTTTGAAAAGGCGAAAGCAGGCACCAAGATGCGCGTGGATATGCAGAGCTACACAGGTACTTTGCATTCTGAGTTCAAACTTCTGGTAGACTTAGAGGAACGTGATGATCTGATCAAAGACCTGTACTATGATATCCAGGTACCTATTTGGGGCACCAACAGAATGGAAGAAAACGATCGTACAAGACTTCGCATTCTGGAAATCGTCAATGAAACCATCAACCTCATCGATATGAGAGAAGTGGGCTCTGAGGCTTTCTATGCTTCTTGTAAAGCAGCCAGAGAGTATATCAGAGAAAACTTATATGAAAGCGAAGAAATGGGCGGCTTCGATGATGTAATCGCAACATGTATCGGCCACACCCATATTGACGTAGCTTGGCTTTGGACTGTAGCACAGGTTCGTCAGAAATCCTGCCGTAGCTTTGCTACCGTATTAAAACTGATGGAAGAGTATCCGGATTACAAGTTTATGTCCAGCCAGCCTCAGTTATATCAGTTCGTAAAAGAACGTCATCCTGACCTGTATCAGCGTATCAAAGATCGTGTCAAAGAAGGACGCTGGGAGCCGGAAGGCGGTATGTGGGTAGAAGCAGACTGCAACCTGACAAGTGGTGAGTCTCTTGTTCGTCAGTTCTTAGTTGGTAAGAAGTTCTTCAAAGAAGAGTTTGGCGTAGATAACAAAGAACTGTGGTTACCGGATGTATTTGGTTACTCTGCAGCCCTTCCTCAGATTATGAAAAAGAGTGGTATCGACTACTTCATGACCACCAAGCTTGCTTGGAATGAGTACAATAAAGTACCTATGGATACATTCTGGTGGGAAGGTATCGACGGCAGCCGTGTCTTTACACACCTGATTACTACTTTAGGCGTAGGCCAGAATATCCAGGATTACTTCACTACCTATAACGGTATGTTACATCCTGATTCCATCATGGGTGGATGGACCAGATATCAGCAGAAGGATATCAACAATGATATCTTAGTATCCTTCGGCTTTGGTGATGGTGGCGGCGGCCCAACCAGAGAAATGTTGGAAACTTCTGACAGAATGAAAAAGGGTATCAAAGGTATCCCAAAGGTTCGTCAGGAATTCTCCAAGAAGTATTTCGATGAATTATTAGATCGTGTAAAAGATAATAAGAGACTGCCATCCTGGGTTGGAGAATTATATTTTGAGTTCCACAGAGGTACCTATACTTCTATGGCAAAGAATAAGAGAAACAACCGTAAGGCTGAGTATCGTATGATGGAACTTGAGCTTCTGTCTGTACTGGCTCAGAAAGCACTGGCTTATCCAAAGGCAGAAATGGACGAAATGTGGCGCACCATTCTTCGTAACCAGTTCCATGATATTCTGCCTGGTTCTTCTATCGGTGAGGTCTATGAAGTAACAGATAAAGAATATGCTGAAATCTTTGCTGAAACAGAGAAGATGCTGGAGGAAAGACTTGCAAGCGCTACTCCTGCTGGAGAAGGCGTCAGCGTATGGAACACCTTAGGCTTTGACAGAAATACAGTAGTAGAACTTGGTGACTGTACAGCTTCTGCACTTACCGATGGTAGCGAAGTTTATCCTGTACAGAAGACAGAAAAGGGCGCTATCGCTTATGTAAAGAATGTGCCGTCTAAAGGTTATAAAGCTTTAGAAGCTACGGAAGCAGCAAATGTAGAGAATCCATTTGCCATTACAGCGGAAGGAATTATAACACCTCACTACATCATTAAGATTGATGATAAGGGACAGTTCACTTCTATCTTTGATAAAGAAGCAGGAAGAGAAATTCTGCAGGAGGGTGAGATTGGTAATGAGCTTCGCGTATACGAAGATAAGCCTCGTAATTTCGATAACTGGAATGTGGATGCTTACTATACAGAGAAATCCTACCCTGTAGTAGAAAACGCAGTATGTGAATGGATTGAAAAAGGTCCTGTTCGTGCTACCTTAAAAGTAACCAAGAACTTACTGGACAATCCTTTTGTACAGTTGATTCATTTCTATGCAGACAGCAGAAGAATTGATTTCGAAACAGAAGTAGATTGGAAGCTGAGCCAGCACTTATGCAAGGTACACTTCCCTGTAGAAATTCATACAGATGAAGCTACTTTTGATATTCAGTTTGGTAACTTAACTCGTAAGATTCACCAGAACACCAGCTGGGATGAAGCCAGATTTGAAAGCTGCGCCCAGAAGTGGATGGATTTATCCGAAGGTGGTTATGGCGTCAGCCTGATGAACGATTGCAAGTATGGCCATTCTGCACTGAATCGCAATATGTCCATCACCCTTTTCAAAGCCGGTACAGAACCATTTGAAAAGGCAGACTTAGAGCGTCATGTATTTACTTATGCATTGTATCCACACATGGGTACTTGGAAAGAAGCAGATACCGTACAGGAAAGCTTTGACCTGAATGTGGCTGCACATGCAGTAAAAGGTGGCAAAGCAGGAGATGTCTTCTCCTTCCTTTCTGTAGATCAGAAGAATGTTGTGCTTGAAACTGTAAAGGCAGCAGAAGATGGAAATGGTATCATCGTAAGACTTTATGAAGTAGCGAATAAGAGAACCAAAGTGACTCTGCAGGCAAATGCCCAGATTGCTACCATGAAGGAAACCAACCTGATCGAAGAAGATGCAGAGTTTGGTAAGACAGGTCTGAAGGTAGAAGGAGATAAAGCAAGCTTTACGATTCTGCCTTATGAAATCAAGACCTTTAGAATTACATTCTAAGTCTCCTCAGACTTTGGAATACAATCCAATATCACCCAAAAACGGGATGGCAAATGCCATCCCGTTTTTCCATGTAAAAAATTAAGGTTCTTTGAAAACAGCAGGTCTAGGCTTGTTCTCGGAAATGACTCCGGCAAGCTCTAAGTTCTTCAGCATCAATACGCGAACTTCGCCCTGGTGTTCCGGCTTGATCATATAGTGTGCATAAGTCTCTACCAGAGAGAAGATGTTGGCGGTACGTCCTTCTATCTTGAAGTTGTTAATTCCCATGGGGACGTATTTTTCCCAAATCATTTCCGGAGATACGTAAGTGCTGTAGTCTTGAATGGTATGGATGCAGTTACGGTCGCCGTATTCGCAAGTCCATGGAACGATTTTCTTTTGACGTTCTTTCGGCAACTTTTTGTTCTGCTCCATGATTTTCTGGTTGATGGCGATGTTTTTATAATGATCGCCTCGTCTTGGACAGTTTGGAATGCACAAGGCATTGACCAAAACTTCGATTTTTTCTTTGTGATGGATGTTTTCTAAAAGGTCCCAGTTATTGTTCATGTTGTAGTCAAGGACTACGTAGCGGTAATCTTTTTCGAGTTCCGCATTCAGCTGGTCTACATCTCGAAGCTCCTTGCAGGTAGAAGAATCAATCTTGAAAGAAGGATACTTCTCCCTGATGTATTCCTCCAAGAGAGGAGAGAATACCAATACTTCATTCATGCCATTGTCTGCTACCTTCATGCAGTAATTACAAAAGGCATCGTCTAAATCTTCCTCTTTGATGAGAGGATTGGTGAAGGTGTAACGGACCGGGATGCCTTTTCCGTTAATGGAAGAAACAACCCTTTTTACAAATTCTGCATCGCATTGATCGTTTACGATGAGACGGCCGCCGTTCCATAAAGAGAATGGAAAGGAACCGAAGAAAGATACTACTTTTACCCCATCTCGAAAGTAGTCAGGATACTGCTTTTGCAGATTGAGCCAATACATGTTCAGGGGAAAGTTATATCTAAGCCCTGGCAAGTGAAAACGTACTTCTGTCATTTTTGTATACCGTCCTAAATACCTATTCTTTTTCTTTTATTATAGCTTAGTTGACTCCCTAAGGACTACCTCTGGAGAAACGTAAATCAATTCTCTGCCGGCGTTAGGACATTCTAAGCGATAAAGAATCTGACGAGCAAGTTTGCAACCGAAGGTGACACTGTTTACCCGCACGGTGGTAAGAGGAGTAGGGAAGGATAAGTCGGCCTGCTCATCGAAACCACTTACCATAATGTCCTTTGGAATCTGAATGCCTTTGGTTACTAAACTGTTACATACAATATTGGCAACGAAATCGCTGACGCAGATAAAGGCATCCGGAAGAGGTGCTAGCTTGTTCAGGAATCTTTCGATTTCTTCTTTGTATGTGTCGGCACCGATGGGGCCTGTAAGGCAATAGTCGGATTCTACACTGATGCCATGTTCTTTCATAGCAGACTTGAAACCGTAATAACGTTCGAAGTTGGTCTGGGCGTATTTGATGTCTCCGATGAATCCGATACGTTTTTTACCCTGGGCGATAATGCTTTCTGTAATCTGTGCGACACTGGATCTACCTTCGATTAAAAGCAAATCTCCGTTTAGCTGCGCAAAGGGAATGGTGGTGGAAGTATCCATAAATACCTTTGGCAGATTCAGAGAGGCCAGCATTTTAATCAAAGCGTCATCATACACATTCAGCACGATCATGCCATTTACAGTTCCATCGGTTAAAAAGCTGGGCAATGTGTAAGTACTGTCGATTTCTTTCGGCAGATAGGTGTACATGATGTTGGCGTTATGTGCACTGGCTTCCTTGGCAATTTCATGAATCAGGTTAATCCAGAAAACGGAGGTTTCCGGACTGGACACTGCAATGGCAATGGTTTTCTTTAACGCTTCGTGTTTTTCGTTGGCTTCTGCTCGTAAATCAGAAGGCAACGCATAATTCATTTCTAGAGCTTTGGCGATGATCTGATTTCGTAGAGCGGGAGACACACCGGGTCTGCCGGTGAATACCTTCCAAACGGAAACACGGGAAATGTTTAACGCATCTGCAATATCTTGCATGGTAACTTTTTTCATGTCTATCCTTCCTTTACTTGAGTTTTTCCGTCAGCAAAAAGCAAAACGGTGCGAGTGTGATCCTTAGTAGTTGCTGATAGTTCGAAGAAATGGTCTGTTACCTGCACCTTTAAGCGGCGAAGATGATAAGACTGATTTTCCGATGCAGGAGCAAAATCCTGGAGGATTTTAGCAAGGGTGTTCACATCGTCGGTGTAACCTCCGTGATAGTCAAAGTAGATTTGCTCAGCATAATAGAGCTTACGAAGCTCCCATTTTACGAGTTCGGTTTCCGGTATTGATGGTGTCTCATCTCCTGTACAGAAGAAAAGGAAACCCCATAATTCCGGGTAATGGATGTTGATGACGCCGGTTGGAGCCCATACCCAGTTACTTTCCGGATTCGGTTTGCCGGTAGTTGGGTCACAAACTTTCTGATAGGTACCGTTTTCTTTAGTGACATCCCATTGCACTCTGGAGAAATTCAAACGATAGAAGTCTCCGGAGACAGGTGCCTTTCTGGAGTCTGCAGTTTCGGCCAGAGTGGTGAAAGGAATGACCACTTCTACAGACCAGTATTTGTTTTGGGCGGTAGAGTCGTTTAATGTGCCATCGATATGTACGGCACTCTTTAGTCCTTTTACTTCCAGTCCGTTGATAGGACTACCCTGGTCGCGATACGCCTTGGTTAGAAGTAAGTCCCAGGTGGTGTTTTTGGCATTCATTTCATATTCGATATATTCCTGGGTGTCGGAATTGGTATCCAGAAATATCTCAAAATCATTGTCGTGGAAGATGACACAGTCATGTTCTGTCTGGTGTCCCCAGATTTCATCCCCCTCTAAGATGGCGCCAATGTACAGGTTCTCGTCATCCCAAAGCATCTTGGTTCTGGTACGGAAACGAGGCTCCGGTAAGGTGGGTCCTTCGATGTCTTGGAAGTACTCGGTGAAGGGGGCGTCCTTCCAGAAATCTTTATCCAATCTGCCGTCTAAAGTGTGCGGCATGGTTGCTCGTTTACAATAATAAACAGGTGGTGTAAACCCCACTTTTGGAATCGGAATTCGTATTTCCGGTTTCGCATTCATAGTCAAAATTCTCCTTAATTTTAAGCACAATACTACTAGTTTGTTTGGAGTATAGCATTTACTGTTAACAAAAGCAATGGATTTTAATGTTTTGTATAGTGAGAAAAATGATTCGAAAATTCAGTAAAAATGCCGAATTGCATAAGTTTCGAAAAAGGAGTAATGTGTTTATATGATGTTATCATTATGCAACAATAATTAACAGAAATGTTAAAACCTTTTACGGAAAGGGAAACTATGGAACGATATTTAGATTCTACGGCGCCTATAGAGGAGAGAGTAGAAGACTTACTATCCAAAATGACATTGCAGGAGAAGGTGGGACAGCTGAATCAGAGACTGTACGGCTTCTCTATTTATGAATATGACAAGGACGGCTCTTTCCATTTAAAGGAAGAGTTTGAACAGGAAGTGAATCGCTGGAGCGGACTTGGTGTGCTCTATGGACTGTACCGAGCAGACCCTTGGTCCGGCAGGACAGAAGAAAACGGCATTACAGCATCCAGAATGAAGGATGCCTATAATGCGGTTCAGAAGTATGTGCTGGAGCATTCCAGATTAGGGATTCCGGTTCTTATGTCTACAGAATGTCCCCACGGACATCAGAGCTTAGACGGCGGGCTGCTGCCTGTGAACGCAGCGGCAGGAGCGACTTTTGATTTGGCCCTTTTAGAAAAAGCTTATGAGGCCTGCGGCAAGCAGCTGAAAAGTAGCCGTGTGGATTTGGCCCTGATGTCTATGCTGGATGTGATGCGAGATCCCAGATGGGGCAGATGCGAAGAATGCTATTCCGAGGACCCGTATTTATCCGGCGAGATGGCGTATGCAGCTACCAAGGGTATGCGTAAAAGCGGCACAGCAGTGGTGGCGAAACATTTCTGTGCCCAGGGGGAAGGCACCGGCGGCGTCAATGCCAGTGCTGCTCGTATCGGAGAAAGAGAACTTCGAGAGATTCATTTGCGTCCGGCAAAGAAAAGTGTAGAGGCCGGCACAGAAGGAATCATGGCAGCTTATAACGAAATCGATGGTATCTATTGCCACGGAAATCCAAAGCTTCTTCAAGGTGTGTTACGAGAGGAATTTGGCTTTGATGGTATCGTCATGGCGGATGGATTTGCGGTAGACAGTCTCAATGTGGTGACGGCGGATACCATGCGCTCAGGGGCATTAGCTCTAAAGAGCGGTGTGGATGTAAGCCTATGGGACAAAGGATTTACCTTGTTGGAGGAAGCTGTAAAGGAAGGCCTTGTAGCGGAAGAACTGGTGGATGCGTCCGTTCGTAAAGTTCTGACTTTGAAATTCGAAAGAGGTCTTTTTGAACATCCTTACATGGAAGAAGATGCTTTGACGGAGAAGGAAAGCGGCGTAGATCAGATGAGCCTTAAGATGGCCAGAGAATCTGTGGTGCTTTTAAAGAATGAAAAAGTTCTCCCACAAAAAATGCCAAAGCGCATTTTGGTATTGGGACCCAATGCAGAGTCTTACTATGCGCTGATGGGAGATTATTCTCCACCTCGTAAGGAGGAAGATACCTGTAGCGTTTTAAAGGGCTTGCAGGAAGTCTATCCGGATGCGGAAATCACCTTTGCAGGTGCTGATTATGAGAAACTTACCATCGACTTTGCCAGAGGAGAAAAGAAGGTGGAGGACTATGACCTGGCAGTGCTGGTAGGAGGTGGTTCTTCCTCCAGATTTGAAGGTGCAGAGTTTGATCGAAACGGAGCGGCCTTATCTTCTGCCACAGCCATGGAGTGCGGCGAAGGTATGGATAAGGCAGACCTGATGCTGCCCGGCATAGATGTGAAATTCGTAGAAAAGTATTTAAAGGGACATGTCCCGGTAGTGGGAATCGCTATTGCAGGTAGACCATACATCGTGGAACCGGCTGCAGAGGTGTGCGATGCATTCCTGTATGCCTTTTATCCGGGACCTTTTGGCGGACGGGCCATTGCGGAAATCCTTGCAGGCAAGTGCAGTCCAACAGGTAGAATGCCGGCGTCTCTTCCCAGCAGGGAAGGACAGCTTCCGGCGTACTACAATTACAAGAATTCCTATGCAGGTATGAAATACTGCGACCAAAAAGAGAAACCGAAATACGTTTTTGGAGATGGTTTGCAGTACAGCGAAGTGGCATATCAGGCAAAAGTAGAGCAGAGGGTAACCGGATATCAGACCCTTCAAAATATTCAGCTGAATCAGCCGGTACTAACCTGCCGGATAGAAGCAGAAAATACCGGAGCCTATGAAGTGGCTGCCATACCACAGGTGTATCTGTCCAGAAAGAATGGTAACGTGACAGCCAGAGTATTGGAACTGAAAGGCTTTTCCAGAGAGATGCTAAACCCCGGTGAAGGAAAAGAAATGCAGATAGAACTCACCAAGGAAGCCTTCTGCTTTTGGAATCAGGAAATGCAATACACTGCCGGAGCTGACCTGTTTGAATTGATCATCAAAGACCAAGGACAGGAACTCTTAAGACAGGAAGTACAGTTTAAGAGATAAGTAAAGAAATACAATTGTAAAGATAGGTATGAAAGTGAAATGAAAATGAAGAAAGATGCACGTGATTATTTACTGCCAAGTCCAAAGAAACTGACCAAATTAGAAGAAGTATTTCACATGGAGTTTGGTACCAAAATCCTTTTAGAGGAAGGGACAGAACCGGAGGATTATGATGCGGCTTTGAACCTGAAAAACTGGATTTTAGAAAAGTGCCATTTAGACCTGGCTATTGATAGAAAAAGCTGTCTTCATAAAGGAGATATTGTGCTTCGCAGAAGCAAGAAAGTTGCACACAAAGAAGGCTACACCTTGGCAATTCAAAAGGACTATGTGGCAGTGACAGCATCCACAGGAGCAGGCCTTTTGTATGGCCTGCAGACTTTAAAACAGTTGATTGCCATAGGCGGTGTAAGCCTTCCCGGCGTCATCATAGAAGATGCACCTTCTATCGAAAACAGAGGATTTATTCAAGACGCGACCAGATGCCGTGTCAGAAAACTTTCTTCTTATAAGAAATTAGCAGACTTATGCAGCTACTTAAAGTACAACCAGATGCAGTTAAATATTGAGCACAGTTTCCTTTTTGAAGGATATTCCGAAGTGTGCAGAGACGATACGCCGCTGACAGCAGAAGATATCCTGGAGCTGGATCAGTATTGTGCAAAACTACATATTGAACTGGTACCGTCCATGTCTACCTTTGGACACTTCTACAAAGTCCTTCGTACCAGAAGCTTTAGAGACCTGGGAGAATTACCGGAGGATGCAGACAGACGATTCTCCTTTGATGAGAGAATGTTGCATCATACCTTAAATGTAGCAGATGACAGAGCGGAAGCTTTTGTAACAGGACTTTTGGATGAGTTCTTACCACTGTTTAGATCTAACCATGTGAATATCTGTGCTGATGAAACCTTTGACCTTGGAAAAGGCGCCAGCAAAGAATTGGCTGAAAAGGTAGGCGTGAACCAGATGTATGTGGACTTCGTCAATAAAATCGTGGCCCACTGCAAAGCAAGAGGAAAAGAGCCCATGTTCTGGGGAGATATCATTACCGGTTGTCCCGAATTCGGTAAGCAGCTTCCGAAAGATATCATTTGCTTAAACTGGGGCTACTGCGACAACGAATCCGAAGACAACACCAGAAAACTGGCGGAGATTCCCATGCGTCAGTATCTGTGCCCGGGCGTGCACGGCTGGAGACATGTACTGTCTCATATCGAGATGGCATATGCCAATATCTCCCTCATGTGTGGTTACGCCCTGAAGTATCAGGCAGAAGGTGTGTTAAATACGGACTGGGGTGACTATGGTCATCTTCAGGACCCGATGTTTGCCATTCCCGGTATGGTCTATGCAGCGAACTTTGCATGGAGCGGCGAGGGTGACGAGGCAGAATTAAACCGCAGAATCTCCTACCTTCTTTTTGGAGATGGAGAGGAAGAACTTTTGACCCATGTGAGAGCGCTGGGGATGCTTGAGCAGATTAGCTGGGAAGCCTTTGTACAGGTAAAAGAAACCTGCGAAAGGGAAGCAGATGTAGAAAAGCAAAAGGAATTCTTTACCAAAATCAAATGGGGCAATCCTACTGAAAACCACCAGAAAATGGAAACCGAGCTGAATGCTGTAAGAGCACTTTGGGCAGATTTGAATGAGACCGGTAAAGACTACGCATCCAGAATTTTGCTCTTTACCAGAGGGCAGCAGTTAATCGATCGCGTCATGTACGCCATGTCAGCATACTTGGCAGATGAGAAAGCAGCGGCCTTAAGCAAGGAAGAGCGCTTTGGTCTGGCAACAGAATTAGAAAACTGGATGGCAGACTATAAGAAGATTTGGCGCAAAGACAGTAGAGAAAGCGAACTGTACCGAAATGCAGATGTTTTCTACTGGTATGCAGATTTCCTTCGTTCAAAAGAAAATGTTAACTAGTGTTAAAAAACTAAAATCAGAGTAAACAAAAGTGTTTGTCCAATTATGGCAAACTTGTACAATTGACACAAATAGGAAAGAAAGTTATCATTATGTTAAATTGATAAAGAGGTGTTAAGAAAGATTGTTAACACCATATCAAAAGATTCATTTCGTGAAAACGAAGGAGGGTTATTATGAAGTTAAAGAAAGTAGCATCTGTATTACTGGCTGCTTCCATGACTCTTGGTCTGGTAGCTTGCGGCAATACAACAACTCAGGCTCCTGCAGAAGATACTCCTGCAGCGTCTGAAGAAGCTCCTGCAACAGAAGTTGCTGAAGCTGAAACAACTGAAGCAGAGGAAGAAACCTATGACTTCGGCGGGGTAACTGTAAAAGCATTCGGTAGTGAATGGAACAACTTAGACAGTGAAGATCAGAAATACGTAGACGCAAAAGCTGAAATCGAAGAAAAGTACAACATCAAGTTGGAAAAAGCAGCTATGGATGGTTATGACGGATACAATGATGACGATCTTTTGATCGCTTCTGTAGCAGCAGGCGATCCTGCAGCAGATATCATCACTCTAAATCCGGAATCCCTCATCGCTTGCTATACCGGCGATATCCTTTTTGATATCACAGATTATCTGGACGAAATCCAGGTAGGCTCTATCTATACTAACGCTGGAACTTGGCAGGGAAGATGCTATGGTATTTCTTATGATAACTTGGGTGATTCTTGGGTACTTGTTTACGACAGAGATTTGTTAAAAGAAATCGGTATGGAGAAAACTCCTACTGAAATGTTTATGGAAGGTAAATGGGATTACGATAGCTTTGAAGCTTATCTGACAGAAATGAAATCCAAACTTCCTGATGGTGTATATCCTATCGGTAACTACCCATATCACTGGGCTTCCATGGCAGCTGGTGCAAACGGCGTAGCTTTGGCAGACAATGAAGGTAACTTAAACTTAACAAACGATGCAACAATCGAAGCGCTTGAGTTCTATCAGAAACTGGAAAAAGAAGGTCTTGCTTATCCTCAGTCTGTAGGTACTAATGAAGAAGGGGAAGAAGAACTGGATACAGCTTACGCAGTAGATGATGACAGAATCGTATTAAAGAGAGCAGAATCCTGGCAGCTTGGCGGACTTGAATTCAACTATGGTATCTGCTACTGGCCTTGGGGCTCCAACGTAACATGCGATGGCGACTATACTACGTTAAGCGATAACTACAAAGTAAATACTTCTTACTGGGGTGTTGACTGTGTAGTAAAAGCATCTGTAGACAAAACAGGTATCCCTGGTGAAGTGCTTACCAAAATCGCTTATGATTACAGAGCACTTGTAACAGATGATGGTATCGACTGGATGCACGAAGCATACGAGAAAGAAAAAGAAGGTAACTACACAGTATACGGTAAAGAATACGGTGAATCCAGAAGCTTCTATACAGATGAAGATATCGAGCTTTATGACTGGGCACACTCCAGATTCCAGCCAGACTTAAGCTGGTGCATGGACTCTGCTGAACTGATCAAAGCTTGGGATGGTGTACAGGATGTTTTAGCAGGATTCAAGGATGCTAGATCTACTATGGAATCCTATGAAAATGAAGGTAAAGCTAAACTGAAAGATGCTGGATTTTAAAGATTTGAAGTAGTAAGAGGGGCTACGTCTTCATTCCGCGGAATAAGGCGTAGTCCTTTTTTGAAGAAAGAGAACAAGGGTTAAGGCTAATGACTACGAAGAAAAAAGAACGAATTCAAAAAATAGTGGTATCACTCATAGCAGCAATTATCGTGCTGGTTATAGTAGCAAACTCCATTTCCCATAAACAGGGAAACAAGGTGCTGCGCCAGACGTTGCTTTCCACACCGGTGGACTTAACCGACAAAAGCAGCAAACATATCACTTATGAACAATATAAAGAGCAGCACGGTGCTGCCACAGATAATCTTTCCGCAGTAATCACAGTAGGCGGAGAAGAATTGATTTCTGATGAAAACGGCGATGCAACCTGCAAGATTCAGGTGGAAAAAGCCGGCTATTACGAACTTGAAGCTGACTATTATGTTTCTACGGATACGGATAAAAGCGTCCGCAGAGATTTATATATCAACGGGGAAATCCCTTATACACAGGCAGAAAGCGTAGATTTTCAGAGAGCCTGGGTGTTGGAAAACAAAGACTTCTTAATGAAGAATGACAGAAACTACGCAAGCCCTGCACTTGTACAGGGAAGCGAAATGCTGACCGAAACCATTGAAGCAGCGGAAAAATCTGTAGATGGACCGTTACTGGTGTGGTTAGACAAAGGCGAAAATACCATTTCCCTTCACAAAGTAGAAGGAGATATGGAACTGGTAACTCTGAGAGTCAAAGGTAGCGCCGGACTAAAAAGCTATGCAGACTTTTTGGAAGCACACAAGGATGCTGAAAAAATAAAGAGCACAGATTTAGAAAATGGTTCTATCATCGTGCAGGCAGAAGACTTGGCAAGCACATCCTTATCCATGATTGTGCCACAGAATGATCGAACCTCACCGCTTACCATGCCACACCATTCCAGCAACATTGTGATGAACACTGTTGGTGGAAAAAGTTGGGCAGATGCAGGAGCTACCATCAACTGGGAAGTGACAGTGCCAAAGAGCGGCTTGTATCACATTGCCACCAGATATGCCCAGACCATGAATCGTGACTTTTATTCCATTCGTGAAGTAAAGGTAAATGGAAAAGTACCATTTGCAGAGGCCAGCCTTTGCAAGTTCCCTTATAAAAGCGGATTCCAAATGTCTTACCTGTCAGATGAAGCAGGAGAGCCATTTTATTTCTATTTAGAAGAAGGCAAGAACATCTTGTCTATGACAGTAAACATGGGAGATATGTCCTATGCTTATCTGCAGACCAAAATCAGTGTAAAAGCCTTCAATAGTTTATATCGAGAATTGACAGCGGTGATGGGAAGCAGCCCTGACCCCTATCGTGACTATGCCATCACCACCATGGTGCCAGACATGGAAGATGTCATGAAAACAGAGTACTACAGACTTAGCACTATAGTAGAGTCTTTGGGTGATACGGTAGAAAGCAGTACGAAGACTAGAGAAATCGCAAAGATGCTGCTTCAGTTAGAAGACCTCATTGAAACACCGGATAAGATTTCCAAACAGTTATCGACCTTCAATGATAATATCACTGCCATCAGTGAGTGGATGCTGAGTCTGGATTCTCAGCCACTGACTTTAGACTATCTTCTTGTAACAGGAGATGGTGCGAAGCTTCCGAAAGCAGAAGGTAATTTCTTCCAGAAATTCGGACATGGTTTTATGGCCTTTATAGGTTCCTTTACCAATGATTATCAGGTAGGAGAGAAAAAGACCACAAAAGACCAGAAGAAGATTGAAGTCTGGATTGCAACAGCTACAAGAGACCAGTACGATGTATTGGAAAAACTCATAGAGCGTTCTTTTGATGGAAGCACTTATCAGGTAGATTTGAAGATGGTAGGCGCAGATACGGTTATGCCGGCCACCTTGACAGGCAATGGTCCGGATGTGGCATTGCAGCTAAATTATACCATGCCTACCAACTTTGCCTATCGTCATGCAGGCTATGACCTGACACAGTTTAGTGATTTTAAAGAAGTAGCAGACAGATTCCCGAAGGCGGGTATGGAGTACTTTGAGTACCAGGGCGGTTATTATGCACTGCCGGATATGTTGAGCTACCCGGTACTGTTTTACCGTAAGGACATCTTAGAACAAATGCATCTGGATGTGCCGGAAACCTGGGAAGATTTGGAAGCTATGATTCCATACTTACAGGCTGACAATATGTCCTGCTTCTTTACCACGACAGGTTACAGACTCCTGGGTGGACAGAGTTCTACTTCCACCAAACCGGTAAATGCAGTATTTAACTCCTTGCTGTATCAAAACGGCATGGAACTTTACACAGAAGATAACACCAAGTCCACCTTAAGCTCCAATGAAGCACTTATGACCTTCAAGAAGTGGACAGAATACTATACAAAACAGAACTTTGAGCAGACCATCAGCGTGGTAACCAGATTCCGTACCGGACAGACACCACTGATTATCGAGGACTACACCTATATTCTGGATATCATGGCGGCAGCACCGGAAATCGATGGACTTTGGGGTATCGCACCAATCCCGGGCACCAAGCAGGCAGATGGTACGGTAGATCATACCGCTACTGCTACTGTCAGCGGCTCCATGATTTTGAAAAACAGCGTGGAGAAAAATGGCACCGCAGAGGAAGCATGGGATTTCCTGAAATGGTGGACCAGCAAAGAAACCCAGTCCGCATACTCCAAGGAACTTCGTTCTGTACTGGGTGATGCAGGTACTGTACCGGTAGCCAATACAGAGGCTGCACTGGAGACAGCGGATAATCTGGGACTGAAAGCAGAAGTAGAGAGCGCAATGCAGAATCTGAGAGGTGTACCTCAGGTACCCGGCGGATACATCTCCGGTCGATATGTAGAGAACTCTTTCTTAGAGGTATATAACGACAAAACAGATCCTGTAGATACCTTGTATAAGAACATTCACTACATAGATCAAGAAATAAGTAACAAACGAAAAGAATTTGGACTTACCAAATAGAAAGGAGCGGGCATGAAAAAGAAAGCACAAATCACATGGCTGGAAATGAAAAAGAATAAGACCTTGTATCTGATGATGCTCCCGTTCCTACTCTTTTTCGTTACCTTTGTGGTGTATCCGGTACTGCAGGCTATCTGGTATAGCTTCACGGATTACAACATCTTAGAGCCGGCGAAATTCATCGGCCTTGAGAATTACAAGAAATTGATTTTAGAGGATACAATCTTCATCAAGGCACTGCAGAACACCTTCATCATCGCCGTGTTCGTAGGTCCTTTCGGATATATCCTTTCCTTCCTGCTGGCGTGGATGATCAATGAACTTCCACACTGGCTTGGAACGATTTTAACAGTGGTTTTCTATGCACCAAGTATGGCTGGAAATGCAGTCGTAATCTTTGGCCTCATTTTCTCCAATGATGCTACCGGTTACTTAAATGGTATCCTCCTAAAGAATGGCATCATTTCGGAGAAAATCCTATGGCTTGCAGATAAGAACTACATTCTCCCGGTGGTTATCATCGTATCCGTCTGGATGAGCCTTGGCGTAGGCTTCTTGTCCTTCGTTGCCGGTATCAAAGGCGTGGATGAAGCACAGTATGAAGCAGCAGCCATCGATGGTATCCGTAACCGTTGGCAGGAATTATGGTATGTTACTTTGCCAAACATGAAGCCTCAGCTGATGTTTGGTGCGGTTATGTCCATCACTTCCGCACTCAGCGTAGGTGGTGTAGCAGATGCCCTGGTAGGCTTCCCAAGCCCGGGATATGCCAGCCATACCATCGTAAACCACTTAAATGACTATGGTTTGATTCGTATGGAGATGGGACGCGCCAGCGCCATAGCAGTGCTCCTGTTCCTCATTATGATTTTCTGTAACCTGGTATTCCAAAAGTTCTTATCCAAAGTAGGAACCTGATCCGGAGATATAAAATGCGAGCAAAAATACACAGACGAAATAACAAACTGGATATGAAAAGTTCGGCAAGAAAGAGCAGCAGAAGCTTCATGGGCAATCTGCTTATGGGCATTGTGCTTTTCATCTTGGGCTTCTTATTCTTCTTCCCGGTTATCTATATGTTTAACCAGGCATTGAAGCCACTAAATGAAATGTATATGTTCCCACCAAAGCTCTTTGTACGAAATCCTACCTTGAATAACTTCAGGGATTTGGCCAGCGTATTGAACAACACTTTGATTCCCTTTAGCCGCTATTTATTTAACTCCCTCTTTGTAGTGGGAATCGGCTCGGTGGGGCACATCCTTATCGCATCTATGTGTGCGTATCCCCTGGCAAAGTACACCTTCCCGGGATCCAAATTCATCTCCAAGATGATTGTGTACTCCTTGATGTTCAATGCCACCGTAACCATGGTGCCAAACTTTATCACCATTTCCAAACTGCATTTGATTGATAGCTATTGGGCCATCATCTTCCCACAGTTTGCTTCTACACTGGGTCTTTACCTGATGATCAACTTCATGGAACAGATTCCGGATAGTTTGATAGAGGCAGCGAAAATCGATGGCGCCAGTCAGTTCCAGGTGCACATGAAGATTATGCTTCCTTTGGTAAAACCGGCAGCTGTTACAGCATTCATCCTGGTATTCCAGGCACTGTGGACCAACACCGGTGACAAATATATTTACACAGAGAAGCTAAAGAGCGTGGCCTATGCACTTTCACAGCTTGCCAGTGGTACCACAGTCGGTATCGCCAGAGCAGGTGTCCTGGCTGCAGCTACCGTAGTAGTATTTATTATTCCTGTATCTGTCTTTTTGATGATGCAGACCAACGTAATCTCTACCATGGCAACATCCGGTATGAAGGAGTAAGCAATATGAAGCAAATGACAAAAAGAATACTGATTTTCATATTGTGCCTTTTTACTTTGGCTACCGCTTTTCCGGTAAAAGCAAATGCCCAGTCTTATGGCTATGACATTTGGATGAGACCGGTGCCGGAACCGGATGCTTATCAGTGGAAAAAGAGTGTACGAGGCAGCGATGCGGGAATCAGTGGATTTGACGGAATCACAGATGTATTCTACCGGGATCATAAAATCTATGTGGCTATGACAGGCGAAATCGCCATCCTGGATGAAGACTTTCAATTGATTCAAAGCATTACAGCATATAAGACAGACAAGGGCGAGGCATCTATTGCCAGTCCTACCTGTGTCTATGTGACAGAGAAAGGCAGCATCTATGTCTGCGAAGAAGCAAAAGGTCAGATTTTGGAATTTGACCAGCAGGGAACCTGGAAGAGAACCATCACCAACCCGGAAATCACCGGCATGGAATCTCTAAAGTTCCAGCCTACTAAAGTGGTAGTGGACAGAAATGATCGAATCTATGTAAAAGCAAAGAGCGTATACGAAGGTATCATTGAGCTGACTCCCCAGGGAGACTACTCCAGATTCGTAGGTGCCAATCAGGTAGAGCCTAGTTTCATCGACAGATTCTACAGATTGATTGCCACAAAAGAGCAGAAAGCGCGTATGGCATTATGGCTCCCTACAGACTATAGTGATATCGCTTTGGATGCAGACGGTTTCCTCATGGCGACTGTCAAAGATAATAAAACATCCAGCCCCATTCGAAGACTAAATGCCGGTGGTAGTGACATCATGCCGGAATACGATACCATCTACCCGGCTATGGGTGATTTGACCATCGGTACCAGCATCACCAGTCAGCTGGTAAACATCGCCACTGCAGCAGATGGTAGATTCGCTGTCTTAGACAGCAATCGAAGCAGAATCTTCGTCTATAGTAAAGACGCACTGCTCCTCTATACCTTAGGTGGTATCGGCAAGCAGACCGGCTCCTTAAACAGCCCGGTAGATGTCTGCTTTATGGGAGATAAAATCCTGGTAGCAGATCTGGTCTCCAAGACCATCGAAGTTTTTGAACCTACCGGATATGGTGCTCTCATCAATACTGCGTTAGACCATCAAGGACAGTATGATTATGAGGCTGCTTATCCCTATTGGCAGCAGGTATATGACATCAATCCACATTTGATTGCAGCCAATGTAGGACTTGGCAAATGGGAACTTCGTAATGGAGATTTCGAAAATGCCATGAAGCACTTCAAGGCATGCGGCGAAAGAGAAAGCTACTCCACTGCCTATGAGCAGGTAAGAGAAAAAGCCTTGAATCAAGGCTTTGCGTACATCCTCTTAGGCATCATCCTTTTGATTGTAGTCATCAAAGTTTTGAAGAAGCAGTATCAGAAAAAAGCTTCTCAGGAAGGTTATGTAGAAAGTAGTTTCGTAAAGAAATGGAAGAAAATCAAATACACGGCATTTACATGGCCGGGCTATGTGATTTCTCATCCTTTCAAAGCCTTTGATGATGTGAAATATGAAGATGCCGGTAGTGTGAAGTTTGGCGTATTGATTTTCGTCCTCTTTACCTGGTCGAAACTGATTATGACCAAGTATTCCGGTTTCTTGGTAAACAGAGCAAATACAGAAAAAGTAAACGTACCATTGGTACTTGTCAGCACACTGGTACCATACCTGCTGTTTATCATCGGTAACTGGGCAATAGGTACCTTAATCGACGGTAAAGGTAATATGAAGAATATCTTTAAGGTTACGGCATATTCTTTATATCCATCCATTTACCTGTACCTGATTGGTACGGTTTTATCCAGAATTATTATTCAGGAAGAAGCGCTTTTTGTGCAGTTCCTGTTTGCATTCCCTACGGTATTGTTTGTACTTTATGCCTTCATCGGTCTTTTGATGATTCATCAATTCACCTTTACGAAGGGCATCGGATCCGTACTGCTTTCTATCGTGGCTATGGGTATTTTGATCTTTATCATTGTACTGTTTGTCACCCTTGGAAGCTCCTTCATCAATGACATGATGACCATTTGGAATGAATTTAGTTTGTATTATCTATAAAGAAAGGAGGGCTATCCATGAAACATAAAAAAATACTTTTGCTGATGAGCCTTGCCCTTCTTTTGACCGGATGCGGCGCGGTGGAGCAGAAAACCACCCAGGCCTACGAAGGCAAAGCAGAGTCTGATTTCTCCGGAAAGAAATATGTGACGGTGGCAGAAAGCGGCGATATGAAATTAGAGCTTCTGCCTACCACGGGAAATCTTCGTTGGGAAAATACAAAGACGGGAGAGTACTTAGATACCACAAAGGCAGAAACAGACCTGAAAGATACTACAGCATTGTCGGATGTAGTGGCTTACTACTTCGATGGAAAAGACTCCAAGAAGTACACCAGTTACACCTCTATGGATACCCACAGCTACGGATTTGAAAATGAATCCGTAACCTACGAAAAAATGGATAACGGCGTACGATTCGTCTATAGTCTCGGATCGGATTCCGTATCTTATAAAAACTTCCCTGCGTATATTACGCCGGAGAGATTACAAGATTTGGTTTTGCAGTACTGCGATGAAAAACAGCAAAAGACTGTTATGAAACAGTATCGTAAAACAAAGAGCGGCGTACTTGCCAGAAAGAAAGGCAAGGATAATCCTCTTTCCGGTAAGGCAGCACCGGAACTGTATAACCTTTTCTACGAAGTTGGTCATTATACCTACGAAGAATTGGAAGCGGATTGTACAGAGTATGACAAGTTAGACGAACTACCAAGTACACAGACCATTCATATGGTGGTGGAATACACTTTGGATAATGGGGACCTGGTAGTGAATATCCCTACCCAGTATCTTACATCCAATGAAGATTTTCCTATGAGATCTTTGGATGTACTGCCTTATTTCATGTCCTCCAACGAAAAGGATGGTTATCTATTCGTACCGGATGGAAGTGGTGCTCTCCTGTATCTGGATAATGACAAGTTAGCAGAGTATCGATACACTTCCTTCTATTATGGAGGAGATGTGCTGGCAGACACGGAAGTATATGATGCAAGTCCTACTTCCATGATGCTTCCGGTTTACGGTATGAAATCCGGCGACATGGCTACTCTGGGTATTATCGAAAGCGGCGCAGAAATCGCAGAACTTAATACCTACATGAAAGGCTACTTTAGCGGAATCGATTATGCCAGAGCATCTTTAAGCTTTTATATACGCAAAGAACAGACCTTATCTTCTTACGTAGGATCCACCAATAACTTTACTTTGAATAAAGTGCCTACGGATTTCTACACAGGAGATATCAGACTTCGTTATAAATTCCTGACAGGGGATGATGCAAACTACAGTGGTATGGCTAAGTCCTACCAGAAATACCTGGTAGATCAGGGCGTGTTGCAGAAACTGGAGGCACCGGAAAAAGCACCACTCTTTGTGGATTTCCTAGGCGAAGTAGATAAAGAAAAATACTTCCTTGGTGTTCCTTATCAGAGCTCTGTGGCACTAACTACCTTCGCACAGGCAGAAGAGATTCTGAAAGATTTATCTGCAGAAGGCGCCGGTAATGTACTGGCCAAATACGAAGGTATGGTAAACGGAGGCCTGAATCAAAGAGCAGTAGAATCTGTGAAAGTTTCTTCTGTGTTAGGCGGTAAGAAAGGTTTACAGAGTCTGCAGAAGACAGCACAGGAGACAGGTGCACAGATTTTCCCATCTGTGCAGTTGCAGACAGCTTGCACAGCAAAACATCTTTCCAAGAAAGAGCGCTCCTACACTTTGGCAGGAAGCTTGGCAATCCGCAATCGCTTCGACTTGGTAAAAAGAGAGCCAAAGAAAGATGACCCATACAAAACTTACTATATAGCACCTACTTATCTGCAAAGCTATATTGGAAAGTTTGATCAGTCTTATGGAAAGCTTGGTATAGACAATTTGGCAAGTTCCGATTTCTACACCTTCTTCCAGGGAGATTATCGGAATAAAGCAAACATCTCAACTACAACGGCTATGACGGAGTATGCAGCGGGACTGGAGAAGCTGTCTACAGACTATAATCTGATGCTTTCCAATCCGGCAGTGACGGCTTATAAAGATGCAGACATCATCAGTGACCTGCCATTGGATAACAGCCAGATGAAAGTCTTAGATGCTTGGGTGCCATTTACCCAAATGGTCTTAAGCGGTCACAAAGTCTATGGCAGTGCTTATATCAACCGTGATTTAGAGGCTTTGGGAGATTCCTATATGAAAGCCATCGAATCCGGAAGTGCGCTGAACTTTAGATTGATGGCAGGAGATACTTCTGTACTGAACGAGACTACGCAGGAGAATGTATTCTTCGCAGAATACGACCTGTGGAAAGACAGTATCGCCACCTGCTATGAGAAATACAGCACCTACTACGAAAAGGTAAAAGGTGCCAGCATCGTAAACCATGAAATCGAAAACAGAGATAACTTACATCGTATTGTCACTTATGACAACGGCGTAAAGGTATATCTGAATTATGGAGATGAAGATGCAGAGATTGCCGGCGTAACCGTTCCGGCACATGATTATCTAATGAAGTAAGGAGGAGCCAATGAAGGAAAAAAAGAAAATGACCTATGCGCAGAAACGATCCTTCTGGGGCATCCTGTTCCTGCTTCCCTGGGCAATCGGAATCTTAGTATTCTTCCTGGGACCTTTAGTCAGAACCTTCTATTATTCCTTTTTTGAGATGGAACTGGCTACCGGAGGATTTAGTTACAAATTCACAGGACTTGGCAATTACAAATATGCATTACGCGTAGATCCTGCATTTAATCAAAAATTATTGGCTGCGTTGACGGAGACCTTACGCAACGTACCAATCCAAATCTTTGTCTCTTTGTTTGTGGCTATGCTGCTAAATGGAGAGTACAAGGGAAAAGGCTTTTTCCGCCTGATTTTCTTCGTGCCCATTATCTTGGCTACGGGAATCACCAAGCTGGAATTAGCGGATATCACATTAGCAAAAGAAGCATCCGAATCTTTTGTCAATACAGCCGGGGTAACCAATATCCTGAATAGTAGCGGAATCCCCAGCGTATTCATCAACTACATTATGGTATTCGTCAATGATATCTTTGATGTCATTACCACAGCAGGTGTGCAGATGCTGATTTTCCTATCCGGACTTCAGAGCATCTCCCCATCCCTGTATGAAGTGGCAAAAATCGAGGGCTGTAGTCAGTTTGAATGCTTCTGTAAAATCACACTGCCTATGATCTCTCCAATGATCCTGGTATGTATGATTTACTCCCTGGCAGATAGCTTTGCCAGAGCAGACATCTCCCAGATGATTAGTACCACTACCTTTACCAATGCACAGTACGGCCTTGGCGCTGCTATGAGTGCAGTGTACTTCCTGGTAAGTATCTTCGTCATCCTGGTACTGTCAGCTATCGTATCGAAAGGGGTGTTCTACTATGATAAATAAATACAAAAATGTAAGCCCCTATGCGATTCGCAAAAAAGTTTTAGGATTCCTGTTGGGATTCTTAAGATATGCAATTCTCATTTCTTTGGGATTTGTGATTTTGACACCAATCTTCAGCACCTTGAAGGAGGCCCTGACAGCGCAGAATGCTTTAGGACTAAAAAACTCTGTGTGGATTCCTTCCGCTGTATCCCTGCAGTCTTTCTCAGAAGCATTTCTGATTCTGGACTATTGGAAAGGCCTTTTATACAGCCTTGGTAACACGGCAGTGCTGGCGTTTTTACAGACTTTGTGCGCAGCCCTTGCGGCATACTCCTTTGCAAGACTCAAATTCAAAGGTAGTAACTTACTGTTTGGCATCGTGGTATTTACCATCATTGTGCCACCTCAGTCCGTTATGCTGGCACAGTACATTACATTCCGCAACTTTGATATCTTCCATATCGTACAGACGATTACGGGAAACCCTATCAACCTCATCGGTTCACCTGTGGCAATCTACATTTTGGCAGCTACCGGTATGGGTGTAAAAGGCGGTTTGTATATTTACATTTTAAGACAGAGCTTTAGACAGTTCCCGATTTCCATCGAAGAAGCAGCTTACGTGGACGGGGCAGGATTTTTAAAGACATTTTTCCGAATTGTTTTACCGGGTATTTCTTCATCCCTGTTGACAGTTGGAGTTCTGAGCTTCGTATGGAACTATGCGGATACCTACTATGTATCCCTGCTTAGTTCTAATAAGTTACAACTGCCATTGCGTATGGTGCAGATTCAAAACAACATGCGCTGGGCGATTATGGACATTGAGAAATATGTTCCAAGCAAGTACGTAGTGGAGTATGAATCCCCATATGTACAGACAGCAGTTGCATCCGCATGTGCATTCCTGACGATTTTACCGCTCTTGATTATGTACATGTTTGTTCAGAAACGATTTGTACAAGGCGTAGAACGAAGCGGCCTTGGCGGAGATTAATTAGTATTAGTATAAGAAACTTTGGGTAAGGAGAAAGTAATATGAGTAAAATAATTGGAAAAGGACTTCCCAATATTCCCTGGCAGGAAAGACCTGCAGGAGAGCAGGGCCCTGTTTGGAGATACTCTGAAAATCCTATTATTGGTAGAAATGAGATTCCTACCTCCAACAGTATTTTCAACAGTGCGGTAGTTCCTTTTGAAGATGGATTTGCAGGCGTATTCCGCTGTGATTCCCTGGCAATCAGCATGGACATCTTTGCCGGATTCAGTAAAGACGGTATCCACTGGGAAATCAATCATGAGCCTATTCAGTTCCAGTGCGAAGATGGAGAAGTGGCAAAGAGAGAGTACCGCTACGATCCACGTGTAGTATGGATTGAAGACCGCTACTATGTGACATGGTGCAATGGTTACCATGGACCAACTATCGGTATTGCCTATACCTATGATTTCAAGACTTTTGTACAGCTTGAGAATGCATTCCTGCCATATAACAGAAACGGTGTGCTGTTCCCTCGCAAAGTAAACGGCAAATATGCAATGCTGAGCCGTCCTAGTGATACAGGCCACACACCTTTTGGTGATATTTTCTATTCCCAGAGTCCGGATTTGGAATACTGGGGACATCATCGTTATGTCATGGGTACCTATCCTGGAGATGCCAGCGCATGGCAGGCTACCAAAATCGGCCCAGGACCTTGCCCTATCGAAACAGATGAGGGATGGCTTCTGATTTATCATGGTGTATTGAATACTTGTAATGGTTTCGTATATCGTATGGGCTGTGCTCTCCTAGACAAAGATGAGCCTTGGAAAGTACTTCACAGATCTCAGTTCTACATCTTAGCTCCTAGAGAAATCTATGAGTTAACAGGAGATGTACCAAACGTAGTATTCCCTTGCGCTGCACTGACTGATGCAGACACAGGTAGAATCGCAATTTACTATGGTTGTGCAGATACTGTAACAGGTTTGGCATTTACCACTGTAGATACGCTTCTTTCCTGGATGAAGGAACACGACTTAATGAATCGCAAATAATTCATTTAGAGGAATGATTATGTCTAGTCTGGAATATAATCGGGAAGGTTTTCTCCTAAAGGGAGAGCCTTTCCGGATTGTATCCGGTGCCATGCACTACTTTCGAATCGTGCCTGGTTACTGGGAAGATCGCTTGCTGAAATTAAAGCAATGCGGATTTAATACGGTGGAGACCGTGACATGTTGGAATCTCCACGAAAGAAAAGAAGGAGTATTTGATTTCTCCGGAATTCTTGATTTAGAAAAATACATTGAAACAGCAAAGAAGCTGGGGCTTTATGTGATACTGCGTCCCGGCCCTTATATTTGTGCGGAATTTGATATGGGTGGCTTGCCCTCCTGGTTAATGCAGGTTCCGGGCATGCAGCTGCGCTGTGACAATGATGCCTTTATAGAAAAAGTAGAGCGCTATCTTACCGTTTTATTTGAGAAGGTAAGACCGCATCTGATTGAACATGGCGGCAATGTGATTGCCATGCAGATAGAAAATGAATACGGTAGCTTTGGAGATGACAAAGCATACTTACGCCGGGTTGAGGAAATCTATGAAAAACAGGGAATGGAATGTTTGCTGTTTACTTCTGATGGCCCGGGTTATTTTATGTTAAGCGGAGGTACCATCGAAGGGCGACTGGCTACAGTGAATTTTGGTAGTAATCCCAAAGATAACTTTGCGCTTTTGAAAAAGTTCAGACCGGATCAGCCTGCCATGTGTATGGAATACTGGAATGGATGGTTCGATCATTGGTATGAAGAACACCACCAAAGAGAAAGCGGCGAGGCTGCTGAAGTATTCAAGGAAATGCTACAGGGCGGTCATTCCGTGAACTTCTATATGTTCCACGGAGGCACCAACTTTGGTCTTCATAATGGAGCAAATTTCGGTGAGCATATCGAGCCCACCATTACAAGTTATGATTATAATGCTCCCCTGAGCGAAAGCGGGGATTTGACGGATAAATACATGGCGGTGCATGACGTCATGGAGGAGGTTTTAGGAGAAAAGCTTCCTATTACCGTTGGCAATACACCGAAGAAAGCCTACGGCAAAGTGCAGATGACAGAGCAGGTGGATTTACTTTCTCATTTGGAAGTCTTTGGTACACCGATAGACTCTGTGGAGCCTATGACTTTTGAAGAATTGGGGCTGGACTTCGGTTATGTCCTCTATGAATCTGTGTGGGATGGTCCCATCGGAGATATGGATTTTGAAATCGACGGCTTGGCAGATAGAGCCATCATCTACATCGATGGGAAGTTTGCCGGCATCAAAGAAAGCACCGGCAAACGCTGGGATCCGGTGAGACTTTCTGCAGATTTCGGTGAGCAGCGGAAGGTGCAGATCCTGGTAGAAAATATGGGCCGTGTCAACTATGGCGGCCACATCACAGATGCCAAGGGCATCACCAAAGGGGTTCGCATCGCCAACCGTTATCATTACCATTGGAAAAACTATCCCATTCGCATGGAAGATGTGGATAAGTGTCGACTGGAAAAGCTGGAGAGTTTATTTAAAAAGCTAGAAGATGGCGTTTGTGTGACCGGGGAAGAAGGACCAGCCGCATCGGAGAAGGAAGAAAAGAAGAAAGCACTTGATGGATATCGCCCTACCTTTTATCGTGGCATACTTCTAATAGAAGAATGTGCAGACACATTCATAGAAACTACCGGTTTTGAAAAAGGGATTGTGTGGATGAATGGCTTCTGCCTCGGCAGATACTTCAACAGTGCAGGACCTCAAAAGACTTTATATGTACCAGCTCCTATTTTAAAACACGGGGAAAATGAGATTTTGATATTCGAAACGGATGCCTGCAAAGCACCTGAAATTGCCTTCTTAGATTGTGATAACTTAGGTTGACAATATGCAAGGGGAAAAAGACTACCCGCATTATGTGGGGAAAGAAAAAGTAAATACTGATTATCATCATGGTCAGCTTCCCATCTTACCTGGGGTAGAACTGTATCAGATTGTGGGAGCAAACAGGAAGCATCCGGAACTGGCTGACGGAGATACTTCCACCTATAAGCATGCGCCGGACCTGGCATATTTTCATGGAAAGTTCTATGTGATGTATCTCTTGAATCCGGTGGATGAGCATGCAGGTGCAGGGAAAAGTATACTGGCTTCTTCTGCCGATGGAAAGCATTGGGATAACTTTACAGAAGCTTTTCCAATCTATGAAATTCCTGCTTGCAGGCTGATGGATGCAAGAGGCGTGGAGCATGTATACGCAGATGGCATGGTGGCCACCATGCACCAACGGAGATGCTTTTACAGAGCGAAAAATGACAGGATGCTGCTTTTAGGATTCTATGGCTATGCACCGGAAAAATGGATGGTGCCCTGGGATACCTATGGCATTGGTAGAGTGGTAAGAGAGCTTTATATAGATGGTAGTATGGGACCGATTTATTTCCTGCTTCCCAACTACCAGGCAGGCTGGACCGATGCGCTGCTGAAGTATCCGCTTTATACAGAGGCAGAGGATGCAGAGTTTATAGACGCTGTAGAGGAACTGCTGGCAAATCCATTAGCCATGCAAAGCTTTGCGGAAGAAAACGGAGATGCTGATGACAGAATCCCGGTAAAGCATCCGGAAAAAGGTACCTATCAGGCTTTTAACTATTATCACCTGGATGATGAAAATGTAATCGGCCTTTGGAAGCACTCCTTTGTGGCGAGAAGCACAGATGGAGGAAGGACCTTTGGCCCGGTGGTGAAAGAACCAAGTCTTGTCATGAGTGGACAAAAGATTTGGGGAGAGAAAGTGGGTGTGGATAACTACTTACTGTTCTATGATCCCACATTGGAGTCCACCCACAGGTATCCACTGGCAGCAGTTCATAGCAGGGACGGTATCACCTTTGAGCAGATGCGTCTCATCCACGGAGAAGTGCCCCCTATGCGGTATGCTGGCTTCTGGAAAGACTTTGGCCCTCAGTATATGCGAGGCATCGAAGAAGATGTGCTGGGTGAAACGGACAGGCCGGATGGCAGGTATACGTACTTGACCTACTCTGTGAATAAAGAAGATATTTGGATTGCTCATGTGCCAGGGGATGCATGGGAGAGAGAAACCTGGAAAGGATTACAGGACCCGATTTTGTATCAACCTGTGGGGGCACATATCGCTGTGGAAAATCACGATGGGAGTAGAAGCTTTGCGCTACATAATGCTTCCGTTACGGATTATGCCAAGGTGATGCAGCCTTTTTCCAAAAGTGAACAGGTATCTCTTCACTTCGATGTGGAAGTGGACAGTTTGCAAGGAAAAGATTTTCAGCTACTACTGACCACCAGAAAGCAGGAAGAAGCCATATGGCTTCGCATCACGGTGGATGGTCGCGTGCAGCTTCGCACCACTGCGTGGATTACGCTTTTTACCCTAGAGGATGCAAGAGCCTTTCATGTAGATTTGGAGGCGGATTGCAGCACCTACAGTTATACGCTTACTGTGGCAAGGATTTCTTGTGGGCAAAAGGAAACCCGTGAGGAAAATGTGATATTGCAGAATTCTTATAGGTTCTACAATGCGGTAGATACGATAGGGTGTCTACTGCTACAGACAGGCGATGTGAGAAGGTTTCCTAACCGGGAAACGGACCCGGAAACCTATCAGGATTTAGACATGATAGAAAAGGATTTTGATGATTTGATTCTTCTTCGAAATCTATACTTGGAATAAGGAACTATATGACAAAACAGGAATTAGACGAAAGATTGGTAGCGGTTACGCCATCAGAAAGACAATTAGCATACGAAGACATGGAGTTCATCGGCTTCTTCCACTTCACCATCAATACTTTTACAGGTAGGGAGTGGGGAGACGGCTCGGAAGACCCGAAGTTATTTAATCCTACGAAGCTGGATGCCCTACAATGGGTCAGAGCGATGAAAGCCGCCGGCATGAAAGGCGTGATCCTCACTTGCAAGCACCATGACGGCTTTTGCTTATGGCCTAGTGCCTACACGGATTATAGTGTGAAATCTTCCCCGTGGAAAAATGGAGAAGGAGACGTAGTTCGGGAAGTGGC
>SVFQ01000016.1 GCA_015056765.1 Lachnospiraceae bacterium | reverse complement strand
CATAATTATGGTAACCCTGGCTTGCGTTAGTATTTCCTTCATACTGATCAATTTTTTCTATGTTGATAAACTGGAAAGCCTTGGGATTTCCGAAGAATGGATGACCGCTATCATCCTTGGATACTCGGTAATTGAGATGGTTGCAGAGAAGATCCTGGATCAAATTGGAGAAAAGAACTATTTCAGGACATTTGTAGCCGGATTTATCATTTCCGGGCTGTGTATGTTGATATTTGGAAGAATCAACATCCGACTGGTGATCATTCCGATCATGTTGCTTCTTCCACTCATAGTGTCAGTCCCGGCATACATATTTGACGAGATGGAAAACAAGATGATTGATAAAAACCATCTGGAAGATAAGCGGGCGGAGGTTCTTTCAGCCTACAACATGGGGGTAAATCTTGTTGAGGTTATCTTCCTGTTTGCATCAGCTGATGTATCAGGTATCGGTGTTTCTGCATGCTTCACAGCGGTGGGAGTACTTATGATCCTGCTGGCAGGGGTGCATGGAGTATTGAAAGAATAATTTTGCCCGCACAATAGAGTTTAAAAGAGGAGGGGTAAAATGTAGGGGTTCCCTAAGGGGTTCCCTTTCGGGGGACGGTGCCAGAACCTCCTTTCTTACTGGCTCTGCGAATCCCGGGCTGGCAGCCAAACAAGATTGACACGTGTAACGTTATGGGTTACAATATAGACATGATAAAGTCTTTTGCACATAAAGGATTAAAAGAATTTTACGAGACCGGATCCAAGAAGGGGATACAACCTGAACATGCATCAAAATTAGCCAGAATGTTGGATAGATTAGATGCTAGCGTTGAACCACAGGATATGAATCTGCCGGGATACCGTTTGCACCCATTGAAGGGTGACATGGAAGACATGTGGTCAGTTACTGTTAGTGGTAATTGGCGTATGACTTTCTATTTTGAAGGTCAGGATGCATATCTTGTTGATTATATGGATTATCATTAGAAAAGGAGAAATACGGATATGACTAGAAAACCAACTCATCCTGGATGTGTTTTTTTAGAAGACGTTATGAAACCCATAGGTCTTACTGTAACTGAGGCGGCATATATGCTTGGCGTAAGCAGAAAGGCCTTGTCAGAATTTATAAACGAGAAATCATCACTCAGTCCGGATATGGCATTGAGGATTAGTAAAGCTACAAATACATCAGTAGAAAGTTGGATGAATATGCAGCAGAAACTAACTATTTGGAATGCTAGAAACCATGAGCCGGATAATGTTATACCTTTTCCTCTTCCGGTAGCATATGAGGGATAATAAAATGAAACGGGCGGTGCCGATAGGCATCGCCCTTTTTCTTGGGAGAAAATTATATTTGACTGAAGTTTGCAACTTCTGCATTGAGCATCTCTACGGTCTTGCCGTTTTTGGAAGATTCTACCTGAATCTTTCTTACGGATTCGTGGAGATTATTCATGTCCTCTGTGGACTTCACAAGAGATACGGCGCTGTTCTCGGAAGCGCTGCTGATTTCTGTTACGCCATCAGATAAAGACTCTGTCAGCTTCTCCATCTTCTGTGCATTCTCTGCGAAACTCATAAGCAAATTGTAGATTTCGGAAATACCGGTTTCATTGGCCACAGCATTCTCTACAAACTTATCGTAGTCCGTTAGGATGGTGGAGGTAATGTACTCTAAAAGTTCATTGGCATTATCTACCAGCTCCTGGACGGAACCAAGGACGATGGTATTGGTTTCCTGAATCTTATTCGCAATATTCTTCGTGTCTTCAGACAAATGCTGAATCTCCGTAGCGACAACGGAGAAACCGCGTCCTGCTTCTCCGGCTCTGGCGGCTTCGATGCTGGCATTTAATGCCAGAAGGTTCGTCTGAGAGGAAATGGTCAGGATGTTATCTGTAAGCTCGCGAATCTGCTCTACGGATTTACTCTTTTCGATGGATTCTTCCATACGAGCACTGATATCTTCCATAATGGATTGGGTATCTGCTTTGCTGGATTCGGAAGACTCTTTGGCATTTACCGCTTGGTCTAACAATTCTTTTACTTGTTGCGCGCTTTCGCCGGAAGATTCTTTCACCTGACTTGCAGAAGTGAGAATCTCGGAGGTGGATGCGTCGATATTCTGCAGACTGGCGGTAATCTCTTCCATGTTAGCAGAGACTTCACTTAAGCCTTCAAAAATGGAAAAAGCGGTATTCTCGCTGGCTTTAATAGTATCATTCATATGCAAAGTAGCAGTTTGAATATCGTCGGAACCGGACTTGATGGCACGAATGACGATTTGCAACTGTTCCATAAAGGAATTGATACCGATACCGATTTGGCCTACTTCGTCTTCGTAGAGATAATCTACTCTGGCGGTAAGGTCTCCGTTGCCGGCCTTTAGGTCATCAATCATGGTTTTCAGTTTCTTCTGCATGTTTTCCAGAGGACGAATCAAAGTCATGAAGCACATAACCATGGTACTAATCATGATGATCAGGAAGATGACGCCCATGACGATGGTGATGACAGTGGCTCTGTGGACACGGCTCTGTACTAGTTCAGTTTCGTGTGCTACCAGCTTGTCTAGAGTTGCCTGATAGTCTGCGGCTACGCTGTCCATGGATTGACCCATGTTCATCAGCTTGCCATATTCGGCTTTGACTTTGGCACCGTCGTTGTTTTGAATGGCACCTACCACGAGACTAGCCTGGGCTGTGTACTCTTGCAGCTTGTCATAGTAAGGGGCATAGGCTTCTACCAGAGCATTGTTCATTTCCGCTTTTGCGAAAAGCACCACGCCGGATTTTAGGCTTTCTGCTTTGTCGCTGATTTCGGTAACCTTGGCTTCACAAGCAGTGGAAGTATTGGCTGCATCTGTGTGGAAGGAAAGAAAACGCAGTGCATCTCGCTCTACAGAGGCCATATCTTTTTCCAGTACCATCTGCTCCGCCATGAGGTGGATGGTATAGTCGTCTAAAAGCTTAGTGGAAAGTTCCACTTGATTGTTGGTGACGCCACTCATGATGGCACTGACTGCGTAGATGACCAGCAACAGTAGGAGCTGAGCCATGATACGTATTTTTACAGAGTTTCTTAGCTTTTTCATAATCCTTTATCTCCTCGCTATAAAAATCCATTTTGTTATAGCAGATTGGAAACTATTTTATTTTATACAAAGGATAACTGGTTATTTTTCGAGGACAAATGGTAACGTGATTATTTGATTACCAAATATGATATACTTAAGGGCAGAATTGGTCTAACAAAGGGAGAGAAAAATGAAGTTTGTCATTCAGCGTGTCAGTCACGCATCTGTAGAAGTAGAGGGGGAGACAATCGGTAAAATTGGTAAGGGATATCTGGTGCTTATCGGTGTATCCGGCGAGGATACTAAAGAAATCGCAGATAAAATGGTAAAGAAAATGCTGGGACTTCGTATTTTTGAAGATGAGAACGGCAAAACCAATATTTCTTTAGAAGATGTAAAAGGTGAACTTTTATTGATTTCACAGTTCACGCTATACGCAAATTGTAAGAAGGGTAACAGGCCTTCTTTTATAGAGGCAGGTGCGCCGGATATGGCAAATGCCTTATATGAATATATTATAGAACAGTGCAAAACAGCCGGGTTCCCGGTGCAGACAGGATCCTTTGGCGCAGACATGAAGGTATCCTTATTGAATGACGGTCCTTTTACCATTGTGTTGGATTCCAAGGAAATCCTATAAGGTAAAAGGAGAAATTAGATATGACTAGAAAAGTGAAGATTTGGAAAGGAATATGGCTTGCGTTGGCCATCTTGAACCTTTGCTATGGCATTATGGTTTATTTAGTGGGCAGCGGTACCAACTCTTTTCTCATATGGGCGGTTTTAGCGGTAGTTTGCTTTTACCTTTTTTGGCGAACCGGCACAGGGGTTTGGACGAAGAAGCCGCTGGGGCTAAAGGTGCTGATTAGCGTAATGCTTTGCGTTATACTGAACGTATTTTTACTTTGCCAGGCTGCAATCCTTAGTGGAATGTTCCAGCATGGGCAACCGGATTTGGACTATATCATTGTACTAGGAGCACAGATGCGGGACAGCGGACCAAGCATTGTGTTTCGATATAGACTGGATGAAGCCTATGCGTATCTGCAGGAAAATCCCAATACGGTGTGTATTGTCACCGGCGGACAGGGAAGCAATGAACCTATCAGTGAAGGCGAGGGGGGCAAAGCCTATCTGGTAGCAAAGGGCATATCGGAAAACCGGATACTGACAGAGACAGTTTCTACCACCACAAAAGAAAATCTGGAAAACACCCTTCCGTTGCTGGTGGGAGATGTTTTGGAGAAGGAGCAGAAAATCCCCAATGATTTGAAAATAGGGATTGTAACCAATAATTACCATGTTTTTCGAGGTGTGACGTTGGCGGAGAGGGCGCTTTTGGTAAAGGATAAGGAAGTGAAGCCTGTGACATCTGTGGGAGATACAATGGAACCGGTTACCGTAAACTCCAGAAACTGGGTAATAAAAGGAATTGCTGCTTATATGCAACCGAGGTTTTTGTCAAATAATATGGTACGGGAGACCTTCGGCATTTTGAAGGATTTGATTTGAATTAGTCTAAATACATGAGGATTATATGAGCAATCTAATTAAAAAACACAATTTTTGTGTTACACATTGCCATAGAGAATGGTAGAATAGCATTTGGGGAAGACCGAAGGTATATTGGGAAATGGGTTACAAAGTATACTAGGAGGTCTTATATATGTTAGCAGCACAGATTATGGCATTGATTATTTTCCTTGCCATGTTTGTCCTTATTATTATGGACAAATTTGAAAAGCAGTATGTCACACTGATTTGTGGCTTGCTTACTTTGATTTTTGTGTTCGGCGTGGCAATGCAAAGTCTTGAAGCCGTGAGCCGCACCTTAAATATCAGAGGCATTTTTACAAAAGGATTTTGGTATGCAGCTGAAGAATCAGCATCTTCCGGAATCAACTGGGCCACGATTTTATTCCTGGCAGGCATGATGGTTATGGTAGAAGGCATGGCCAGAGTGGGCTTTTTCCGTTGGTTATGTATGACCATTGCCAAAGCCGTAAAGTATAAAGTTGTACCTATATTTATTACCTTTATGCTGATGAGCTTTGTACTATCCATGTTCATCGACAGTATTACCGTAATCCTGTTCCTGGCAGCAGTTACAGTAGAGTTATCTCAGCTTTTAAAGTTTAATCCGGTACCTATGATTTTATCTGAGGTATTTTGTGCAAACCTGGGTGGATCTGCTACTATGTGCGGTGATCCGCCAAACATCATTATCGGAACTGCATTTGGTTATTCCTTTGCGGACTTTGTAAAGCATACAGGAATGATTGCAATGATCAGTATGGTATTTGTACTTGTTTACTTCTACCTGTCTTTCCACAAACAGCTTCGCAGCAGTGGAAAAGATGTAGATATAGCTTCCTTACCTGATCCGAAGGATGCTATTTTGGATAAGAGAGGCTTTGGAATCAGTGCCGTGATTTTTGGCATTGCAGTTATTCTTTTGGTAACTCATGCTATGACAGGCCTGACAGTAGCGACCATCGGTGTATTCGTAGCGGTTCTTACTGTGGTAACTACCTTTATAGAAGCAGGTAAAGATGGACTGAAAGAAGTTATGGGCCATGTGGACTATAAGACATTATTATTCTTTATTGGTCTGTTTGTAGTAGTAGGCGGTTTGGAAGAAACCGGCGTTTTATCTGTTATTGCTACTTTTATAGAAGAAGTGAGTGGTGGTAATGCCCATATCATGGTTGCTATCATCATTTGGGTATCTGCGCTAGCCAGCGCTTTTATCGACAATATTCCATTTGCAGCTACCATGGTACCGGTTATCAGCTCTTTGGCAGCTACCAGTGGGGTACATCTGGACACTTTGGCATGGGCTTTGTCCATGGGTACAGATATCGGTGGTTCTGCAACTCCAATCGGCGCCAGCGCCAATGTAGTAGGTATGTCCGTGGCTGCAAAATCCGGTCACCCGGTTACCTGGGGCGAGTACTGCAAGCATGCGGTTCCTGCTACTTTAATTGTGTTAGTTATCAGTACGCTGGTAATTTTTGCCAGATACTTATAAAAGGGGGTATTGAATATGGAAAAACAACTTATCATTTCCATAGGACGTGAATATGGTTCCGGCGGTCACTATATCGCCGAGAAACTTGCCAAAGCTTTTGATTTACCATTGTATGACCATAACTTGCTGGATGAAATGTTCGAAGGCAAAGGGGTGGATATCGAGAAAATCAAACGTTTTGACGAGAAAGCTTTATTCGGCCTTACAAGACGTGTACGTGGAGGCAATTCTGCTCCGGAAATCGGTATTGCAGAAGCGCAGTTTGAGTATATGCAGAAGATTGCAAAAGAAGGAAAGTCTTTTGTCATCGTAGGCCGCTGTGCGGAAAGTGTATTACAGGACTATGATTGTTTGGTTCCTGTTTTTGTACTGGCAGATTATGACGACAAAGTGAAACGTATCATGGAGGTTCGTTCCTTTGATGAAAAGGAAGCTAAGAAGGCAATCCTGCGTCACGATGCACACAGAAAGCACTATCACAATTATTTTTGCAAAATGAAATGGGGCGATTCCAGACTGTATGATTTGTCTGTGAATTCCAGTGCACTGGGACTGGACGAGACTGCGAAGTATATCGAAAGTTTCATTCGCGCCAAGTATCAGTTATAACGGAGAATACTGTATGATTACAACAGCATTGCTTGGTCTGCTGGCCGGAATAGGAATCTTCCTGGTGGCTTGCAGCATGATGAGTAAGAATTTAGAGACCATTAGCAGTAATGGACTGAAGAATCTGTTTGCAAAAGCTGCAAAGAGTAGACTTGTGGGGGTTGGAATTGGCGCCGTAGGTACGGCAGCCATTCAAAGTTCCGGTGCCATTACCGTCATGGTCATCGGTTTCGTAAACGCCAGCATCATGTCTCTTGAGCAGGCAGCTACCATTATTTATGGTGCCAATATCGGTACCACCATTACCGGTCAGATTGTAGCCCTTGGCTTTTCAGGTGGCGGTGGAATCAGTACCACAGTACTGTTTTCAGCATTTGCCGGTATCGGTGCTTTCATCATCCTTTTCGGAAAAAGTGAAAAAGTAAAAGAAGTAGGTGGTATCCTAGCAGGCTTCGGCATGCTTTTCGTAGGTCTTAGCATGATGAGTTCTTCCATGAATTCTTTTGCGGAAGCAGAAGCGGTGGAGAACTTCCTTGCCATGATTCGTAATCCGCTTTTGCTGGTTCTTATCGGCACTATTCTGACAGCTATCATTCAGAGTTCCTCTGTTATGACATCTGTGGCCATTACCATGGTTGTAGCCGGACTCATTACCCTGAATCAGGGTATTTACCTGACTATGGGTTCCAATATCGGTTCCTGCGTGGTGGCTTTGTTTGCAGCAATCGGCGCCAGCAAGAACGCAAAGCGTACATCCTTGATCCACTTATTCTTTAACGTGGGTGGTGTAGTGTTCTTTATGATTTTGTCTGGTATCCTGCATGTGGTATCCGGTGGAGAGTTAAGCTACGGGACTATTTTTGCAGACTTGTTCCCGCATGCACCACAGTTACAGCTGGCTATGTTCCATACTGTATTTAATGTGATTACGGTACTTATTTTCTTACCGTTGACCAATGGTCTTATCAAAGTGGTACGTGCTTTGATTCCGGAGGTGGAGAAGGTAGAAACCGAAAAGAAGGAAGAGCTTCGCCTTTATTATGTAGATGAGCACATGCTGACTACACCTTTCATTGCGGTACAGCAGACGAAGAATGAAATCATTAATATGGCAGAGAAGTCTCTGCAGAACTTCAAGCTTTCCTTGGATATTATCTGCAACTTGAACTTCGACAAGAAACCGGAGTTTGAGCACAGAGAAAAGGAACTGGACTTCATCAATAAAGAACTGGTGCATTTCATCGTGAAGCTTTCCAAAGAACAGTTAAGCGATCAGGATCATAAGTTCTTGTCGGTAGCGTTCCACACTATTTCGGATTTAGAGCGTGTGGGTGACTATGCGGAAAATATAGTAGAATATGCAGACAGTCTTCAGTCTTCCGGTGAGGGCTTCTCTGTTTCCGCTGTTGCGGAGATTCAGTACATGGAAGAAAAGGTCATCAATCTTTTCGATTCTTGTATGGCAGCATATGTGAATCTGGATTTCGATGCGCTTCATAACGCAGAAAAGATAGAGGATGAGATTGACCGCATCACTGCGCGTATGGAAGATAACCATATCAAACGTATGAACGAAGGTATCTGTACCCCTATGGTAGGGGCACAGTACATGTCTCTTGCATCTAATGCAGAACGTATCGCAGACCACTTTATGAATGTGGGTAAATCCATTAAGGAGTTTGCGTAGGATTACCTTGTGCATCAAAGCACCTGATGTAATCCAGCAACTTGGAAAAACGGGTTTTAGCAATTCCGATTTTTTGATCGGCGGCGCCATACCCCATAATCAGCGTGTCATCCAGCAGGACGGCACCGGTAGTGAAAATGCACGGGCATGGGAACTTATCAGGTAGTTCCCATGCCTGTTTTGCATAGAGAACGCGCTCTGAAACTCTGTGCTTGATCCGTGGAAAATCATTTTCTACGTCTTCTAAAATAGCGAAGGATTGGGTATATCCATATCCGGGATATTGCTTCCCATGATAAGACATAAGCCACTCCCCATTTCCCAAGTCCATTGGTGGAAAGCTTGCACCTACTCGTTCTTCTTCCCAATCAAATTGACTCTTTAATAGTAGTTTATGCGTTGCTTTTTCTGTTGAGAAATCCTTAAAACTATCCGCAGCTGCCAGCATAATACTTGGCTTATGACTGTCTGCGCCGAATACAGAAGGATTATCCGGTCTGTGGAGCATAAGATACTGGCTCCTTCCGTCAATCCGAAACTTGCGAGGAAAGAGAAAAACATCCCTGTTATCTGTCAATTCCCCATCTGTCAAAGGACCTACGTAGGCAAAGGCCTTTTCGTACTCTCGGCTCTTTAGAGCATTTAAATCCACCTGATAAAGTACGGTGACAGTGTCGTTTCGCATGGCAAGATGCCCCAGGGGACTGTCTTCTTGAAGAACCCAATCCGGCAGGTTATCTTTCCGCTTATCCCCAAGCCAATAGGCTCCGGGTGGAAAGAGCCGGCATGCCACGGTAAGGTAGAGTTGACCCTCTACATAGAAGAACCGTGGGTCTTCTACACAACCGTTGGCATAATGGATGACTTTTTCACCGTAGATATTTTGGATGTACATTTCTTCCCGGGTGTAGGCTAAGCCGGGAGACAGGGCAGGGCGTGTAAAATCTGCTTCAAAGCTTTCTCCTCCGTCTGTACTGACTGCATATCCAAGAAAGATAGGATATGGGTCAGAAATGCCTCGAAGATTCTTGGAAGGCCATGGGCCGGTGGCACGAAAAAGCATATGGATGGTATGACCGTCATTATCCAAAACCAAAGCCGGATTTAACACCATGGTATCTGCCCAGGGACAGCCAGGCATCGGTTCTAGTACGGGATTTGCAGAGCACTGGATACTTGGTGCATTAGATTGGATTTGTTTCATAGTAACCTCCTAAAAGATTAAATTAAGTGATTAAATTAAGTTAAATTATATATACAAGAAAAAAGAAATTAAGTCAACATCATATTCCAATTTTAGAAAAAGTACGATATACTTATAAGAAATAAGCGGTATAAAACGATTAACCAGAAAAAACTTAAAAAGAGGGATGATATGGCTAAATCAGTTCGATTACAGGATATCGCAGAGAAACTGGGAGTCAGCACAGTGACTGTCTCCAAAGCCTTGTCCGGTCAAAAGGGCATGAGCGAAAGCTTGCGAAAAGAAATAGAAGAATTGGCGCGGGAAATGGGGTACGAGCCTCTTAGTAGAAGAAAGGGCGTACTGCAGACAAAAGAGAAAACTTTTCCGATTGGTATTTTAGTGGCAGAACGTTACATGGCAGATTACATTTCTTTCTACGGAAATCTGCAGCAACTGGTGGCTACGGAAATTGCAGCTAAGGGATGCGGTAGCTTCCTGGAGTCCATCACAGCAGAAATGGAAGAAAAAATCGTGATGCCCAACATTTTACGAGAGCTGAAAGTAGCGGGCCTCATTATTATCGGTAAGCTGAGCGATGCCTATTTAAGCGGAATAGCCAGATTCCGGCTACCGGTGGTGTACCTAGACTTTAGTGAGTCCGTGGTAGACAATGACGCTGTTATCTCCAATAACTATTATGGCGCCTATACCATGACCAATTATTTATTTGAAAAGGGACATCATGATATTGGCTATGTAGGTACTCTACTTGCGACCAGCTCCATCACGGATCGCTATTTAGGTTATATGAGATCCATGATGGAACACGGTGTAGATGTACCGAAAGACTGGATTTTACAAGATAGGTCTATCGAAAATGGCGTCATGGATGAAAAACTCCTGATACTTCCCAAGAAGATGCCAACAGCTTTTGTATGCAATTGCGATTTAGCAGCAAGTATGTTGATTGCGAAGCTCAGAAGTGAAGGGTACCAGGTTCCGCAAGATGTGTCTGTAGTAGGATATGATAATTTCCTATACCCGGGTCTTTGTGATATCGGTATCACTACTTATGATGTAAACACCAAAGGTATGGCAAGACGTGCAGTTCATAATTTACTACATAATCTGAAAAAGGAGCATTATCAGAAAGGGTTAATTATTATTGGCGGCACTATAGTGGAAAAGGAAAGTGTCGTGGCGCCAAAATGTAGTTAAAAAAATAAAAAACTCTAGTGAATAAAAACATGACAGAGAGGTTAAAAAACTAATTCGAGAAAAATTAGCTTTTTAGCCTCTTTTTTTATGTGAAAAACTACCAAAAATGACCTATTCATTATTGGAGAATCAAACAGAATTTATTTATTTTTCACAAATTCGTTGACTTTAAGTGGCTAAGAAGTATACTAAAAATAACTTAAATTTAAGTTAAAAATAGGAGGAAGGTAGAAAACTATGAAAAAGAAACTAGTAGCTATTCTTTCTGCCAGTATGGTACTTGGCTTAACCGCTTGCGGTAATGCGGCGCCTACTGCAGAAACAACAGTGGAAGAAGGCACAACTACAGAGGCAGCACCTGCGGAGAACACAGAGACTGCCGGGGCATCCGAGACAGAACCCGGGACTCTTACTTATTCCAGTGTGACTCTTGGGGAAGATTTCACAGATCTCAATACCACAATTACTTTGTTCAATCACAGAACAGATATGGATTCTGATGATTATGGCGGAGTGACATGGAAAGAATACCTGGAAGAATTCAACAAAATGTATCCGGGTATCACCGTTGATCTGACGACAGATACCAACTATGCAGATGATGCCAAGACTCATTTACAGTCCGGAGATTACGAAACTGTAATGATGATTCCGGCCGTAGATAAAGCAGATCTCAGTTCCTACTTTATGCCATATGGCTCTGTAGAAGAAATGAGCACACAAATCAATTATGCAACTGAGTGGGCATACGATGGAGTTTGCTACGGAGTACCATCTACCGCAACAGCGCAGGGTATTGTTTATAACAAAAAAGTCTTTGCAGACGCCGGCATTACAGAATTGCCTAAAACACCAACGGAATTTATCGAAGCTTTGAAAAAAATCAAAGAAAACACAGATGCGATTCCGTTATATACCAACTATGCAGCAGGCTGGACCATGGGTGCATGGGATGCCTACATTGGTAGCAATGCAACCGGTGATCCTACTTACATCAATCAGAAACTTGCACATACCAAAGATCCTTTCCGGGATTATGGCGATGAGACACATGCTTATGCCGTATACAAGATTCTCTATGATGCTGTAGCAGAAGGCTTGACTGAAGACGATTACACCACTACTGACTGGGAAGGTTGCAAAGGCATGCTGAATAACGGTGAAATCGGTTGTATGGTACTTGGCTCCTGGGCATATCCACAGATGGAGGCTGCCGGTGAACACGCAGCAGATATCGGCTACATGCCATTCCCTATTACAGTAAATGGCAAACAGTATGCAGTATCTGGTCCTGATTATAGCTTTGGCATTAATGTGAATGCTTCTGAAGAAGAAAAACAGGCTGCAATGGTATTCGTAAAATGGATGACCGAAAAGTCCGGTTTCTCTTATAACGAAGATGGTCTTCCAATTGTGGCAGGCAGCACAGAAACAAAACTTGCTTTTGATGGCGTAGAGTTTTTACAGGACGAACCCGCACTTATGGGCGAAGAAGATAACTTAAATCTTCTCAACGCTGACTCTGAATTAAACGTAAATAATGCCGGTGATAAGAAAATTCAGTTAATCATCGAGCATGCATCTAAAGGTGACATGAGCTTCGACGACATCATGGCTTCTTGGAATGAAGCTTGGTCTGATGCACAGGAAGTAAATGGCATCGAAGTAAATCAGTAAAGAAACTTTGAAACAAATAACACCGGAGGTGGAGTATGACAGACGTAACAATAACACAACCCAGGAGGAACTTTTGGAGAACCAGAAAGGGGCAGCAAATTGCCATAACCCTGCTTTTCCTTGTTGTTCCATTGACACTGCTTGTTGTGTTTACTTATTTCCCTTTTGCAGAAATGGTGAAGTTTAGTTTCTACAAAATGAAATACACCACTCCGGTGGAAAAACGAGTTTATGTAGGACTAAGAAACTACGTAGATGTGTTCAAACGCGAGGACTGCTTCGGGGCACTAAAACTATCCGTGTACTATATGGTAGGTGCCCTGTTGCAACTTGTGATTGCATTATATTTTGCCACAATCCTGAGCTTTAAAGTAAAGGGTGGCAACTTATTTAAGGGACTGATGTTTTTCCCTTATCTCATCAATGGTATCGCTATCGGCTTTATCTTTAAGTTTTTCTACACCAGGGGCTTCGTGCTGGATACAGTGCTGATGTGGCTTGGTGCATCCCAGGAAAACCTGCCCTACTGGCTAAAAGATCAAAGCGTAAATAACTGGTCTCTGGTAGCGACGTCCGTTTGGAGATACTTTGGACAAAACATGGTTCTTTTCATCGGTGCCATCATGTCCGTGGATGATTCCCTGTACGAAGCTGCGGCTTTGGATGGTGCCAACAAATGGCAGATGTTCAAGCATATCATTTTGCCAAGCATCAAGACCATTGTCACTTTAAATATTATTTTATCCATTACAGGCTCACTGTCCGCGTTTGAGCAGCCTTATGTTATCACCAGTGGAGCCAATGGAACCGGTACATACTTTGTCATCATGAATGAAATAGCGCATACTTCCCAAAAGGTTGGATTAGCCTCTGCTATGGCAGTAGTGCTATTGCTTATCATTTTTGCATGTACCATTTTACAGAAACTTTTCTTCACCTATATTTTCCGTGATGCCAATAGCGAGGATGAATCCTACAAGGCAAAACGGGCCAGGATAAAAGCTGAAAAGCTGCAAAGAAAAGAACTGAAAAAAGCAGGAAAAGGAGGGGCTAGAGCGTAATGGAAACAGCAATCAAGAATACAAAAACTTTCTTTTTCGCCATTTTATTGAACATAATCAAATATGCAACACTACTGCTGTTCGGATTTGCTTGTGTGCTCCCTCTGGTTTCTTGTTTTATCACAGCATTGAAAACAGAAGAAGAATACAAAAGTACAAATGTCATGACCTTGCCCGAGAACTTCTTTAACTTTGATAATTTCGTGAAAGCTTTTACTACAGCAAATATGGGACGGGCATTTCTAAACTCCCTTATCGTGATGCTGGTAGTACTGGTAATCTCTGTTATTGTAGGTACCCAGCTGGCTTTTGTGCTGACTAGATTTACTTTCCCGGGAAATACACTTATTCGTAATCTGTACCTGTTTGCATCCCTTTTGCCAAGTGTTGCCATGCAGGTCACTGTGTACAATATCATGTCTAGTCTGGGATTTGTGAATCATTTATATGGCTATATCATTATGATGTGCGGTACGGATGTCATCTCCATCTATATCTTTATTCAGTTTATGGAGAATATTTCGGTATCCTTGGATGAGTCCGCAATCATTGATGGCGCCAGCTATTGGAAAATCTATTGGCAGATTTTGCTGCCACTTTTAAAACCTGCAGTGATTACCGCATGTATTCTCAAAGGTGTAGGTGTCTACAACGAATACTATTGCGCTAACCTCTATCTGCAGAATAAGAACTTGCACACGGTAGCTACCTCTCTGTACACCTTTGTAGGTCCCATGGGTAGCCAGTACAACTTGATTTGCGCCGGTGTTATCATTTCTTTCTTACCGGCACTGATTGTCTTTTTACTATGCCAAAAGCAAATCTATAGTGGTATTACCGCCGGAGCAGTAAAGGGGTAAGGACAATCAAAAAATGAATACGAAACAATGGAAAACAGAACTTCGCCAGCATTTGACAAAAGACCTGATTCCTTTTTGGAAAGGAATGCGGGATACGGAAAATGGCGGGTTTTACGGATATATGGATACCAAAGGAAAGGTTGATAAGAAGGCAGAAAAGGGCTGTATCCTAAATAGCCGCATCTTATGGTTTTTCTCCAGCGCTTGTACGCTACTGGGAGAGAAATCGCTGCGACCTTACATGGATCAGGCTTATACCTTTCTGAAGGAATCTTTTTTAGACAAAGAAAATGGTGGGCTTTACTGGTCTGTAACTTACGACGGGAAGCCTGCGGATGATACAAAACACACCTATAATCAGGCCTTTGCTATTTATGGCCTTTGTGCCTATTACGAAAACACAAAGCAGTTAGAAGCACTTGATCTGGCGGGAAATCTCTATGAACTCATAGAGGAAAGAATGCGAGATGAAGGAGGCTATCTGGAAGCTTTTGACGTGGATTTTGCGCCGGTTTCCAATGAAAAATTATCGGAAAATGGTGTGGAAGCCACCAGAACCATGAATACACTGTTGCATGTCATGGAAGCGTATACGGAACTGTACAGGGTAACCAAAAACCTGGGGGAGTACCGGGAAATGCGTGAAAAGGTGGCACAAAATTTAAGAGAAATGTTTGGGATTATAGAAAAGAAAATTTATAATCCCGTCAAAAGAAGACAGGAAGTTTTCTTTGATCAGGACTATCACAGTTTGATAGATTTGTATTCCTACGGACACGATATCGAAAGCGCGTGGCTGATTCAGAGAGGCGTGGAAGTTCTGGGAGAGGAAGAATCGACTGCTTCAATGATGCCTTTGGTGCAGGCTATGACGGAAGAAACATACAAACAGGCGTATGTACACCACTCTATGCCGGCAGAATGCGAGAAAGGCGTGGTAGATGAGAGACGCGTCTGGTGGGTGCAAGCAGAAGCGATAACCGGATTCTACAATGGTTATCAGAATTGGCCTGAGAGGGCAGAATATGCAGAAGCGGCCCAGTCTATCTGGGAGTTTGTTAAGACTTATGTGATGATGCCGGGGAAAACACCGACAGAATGGTATTGGTATGTGGATAAAGATGGAAAACCGGCCTTAGAGGAGCCAATAGTGGAGCCCTGGAAGTGTCCTTATCACAATGGACGTATGTGCATGGAAATGATACGCCGCTTATCGTAACGAAAAAATAAGAAAGTGAATGGAAAAGGTATGATTCATCCAAAATACTATCAGGAATTAGAAAAACAAAAACAGCTTTTAGAAAGAGACAATCATGTGGCTACGGATTTTTATAATGGTCTATTTGATCGTTATGAGAATCCGGTGCTAACCAGGGAACATATCCCTCTTACCTGGCGATATGATTTGGAGCAGGAGACCAATCCGTATTTCATGGAACGTCTCGGGGTCAATGCAGTGATGAATTCCGGTGCCATCTACTTTGATGGGGCTTTTTATCTGGTGGCTCGTATCGAAGGGGCGGACCGTAAGAGCTTTTTTGGCATAGCAAAGAGTGACAATGGCATAGACCACTTCCGTTTTGTGGGGGAACCGATTCTCTTAGAAGATACGGAAAAAGAAGAAGTGAACGTCTATGATATGCGCCTGACAAAGCATGAAGATGGCTATATCTATGGTGTGTTCTGCTCCGAAAGCAAGGACAAAACCACAAGTGACCTGTCTGCAGCTGTGGCGGCAGCAGGTATCGTACGGACGAAAGATATGAAGACCTGGGAGCGACTCCCTAACCTGGTGACAAAGAGAAGCCCACAGCAGAGAAATGTGGTACTGCATCCGGAATTTGTAGATGGGAAGTACGCCTTCTATACAAGACCCATGGATGACTTCATCGATACAGGCAGTGGTAGTGGTATTGGGTTTGGCTTATGCGAGGATATCACTCATGCAGTGATAGATGAAGAGAAAATGACCAGCCTCAGAAAGTATCATACCATTACGGAAGCAAAGAATGGTGCCGGTGCAGTGCCGATTAAGACAGAGAAGGGCTGGATACATATCGCTCACGGGGTGAGAAATACGGCAGCGGGACTCCGTTACGTACTGTATGCCTTTGTGACCGATTTGCAGGATCCCGCTAAGGTGATTGCAGAGCCGGGTGGTCTTCTTTTGGGACCAAGAGGCTGGGAAAGAGTGGGAGATGTCAGCAATGTAGTCTTTACCAACGGCGCTATTGTAGTGGATAGACCTGATCATAGTGAACAGGACTTATACCTGTACTATGCGGGTTCCGATACCAGAATGTATGTGGCTACCACCACCATCTCAAAACTTTTGGATTATTGCTTCCATACACCGGCAGATCCGGGTAGAAGCGTGGAGTGCGTGGCACAACGTGTAGAACTTATTCGCAAGAACGAAGCGCTTCTTGCATCTGAATTATAAAACGGAGGAATCATCATGAAATATCAAATCATCGGTGCAACGGATGTACCTAATATGCCTTGGCAGGAAAGACCAGAAGACCTGGGGACAATCCCCGTTTGGAGATATACGGAGAACCCAATCATCAATCGTAACCCTATCCCGGGAGTGGCACGAATCTTTAACAGTGCCGTAGTACCCTATGAAGGCGCATTCATCGGCGTATTTCGAGCAGAGCAGACAGACGGTATTCCTTTTGTATACTTAGGCAGAAGTCAGGATGGTATACATTGGAACTTTGATGAAAAGCCCATTCCTTTTGAAGACGAAGAAGGAAAGCTTTTCATGCCGAAGTATGCCTATGATCCCAGACTGGTAAAGGTGGAAGATACTTACTATATCATTTGGTGTCAGGATTTCTACGGCGCAGCTATCGGTATGGCAAAGACCAAGGACTTTAAAAAGTTTGTGAGAGTGGAGAATCCCTTCCTGCCATTTAACCGAAATGCAGTACTGTTTCCAAGAAAAATCAACGGCAATTTCGTGATGCTCTCCCGCCCTTCCGATAGCGGACATACACCCTTTGGGGATGTCTTTTTAAGTGAAAGTCCGGATCTCACCTTCTGGGGTAAACACCGCCATGTCATGGGAAGAAGCGAAGAATGGTGGGAGTCCTTGAAAATCGGCGGAGGCGCTGCGCCAATCGAAACAAGTGAAGGTTGGCTGATGTTCTATCACGGTGTGACAGGAACCTGCAATGGTTATGTGTACTCCATCGGTGGCGTGATTTTGGATAAGGACGAGCCTTCTAAAGTGAAGTATCGTTGCAACACCTTCTTGATTACTCCGGAAGAGTGGTATGAAGAGAGAGGATTTGTGCCAAATGTATGCTTCCCCTGTGCCACGATTCATGATGCGGCAACCGGCAGAATCGCCATCTATTATGGGGCTGCAGACTCCTATGTAGCTATGGCTTTTACCACATTAGATGATATAATTGACTATATCAAAGACCATAGTGTGGTCAGAGAAAGTGACATAGAAATTGGCAGGAGATAACTGCCATATATAGGTGGAGGTTACCATGATTACAGTATCAGAGAAGACAGAAAGATTTTTAATTTCCACTGCCCATAGTAGTTACGTAATGGGTGTGACAAAGGAGAGATTCTTAACACACCTGTATTACGGGAAAAAGATAAGAGATGTTGGTGCAGAACATCTCTTTTCTTATGTTATGGGTAGAGGGTTCGCGGAGGCTACCTACGAAAAGCATCCGGATCAGGGAAACTATTTAAATACGTTACGACAGGAATATCCGGTATCCGGTATGGGGGATTTCCATGAAACCTGTCTGGAACTCAGACAAAATCAGGCAAAAGTGGCGTTGGATCTTCGATATGATCATTATGAAATCAGACAGGACAAGGCACCTTTAGAGGGTATGCCGTCTGCTTTTGGTGACGAGGTAGAAACCTTAATCATCACATTAAAAGACAGCGTGGTGCCTGTGACGGTTGAGCTATACTACAGTGTCTTTGAAGATTCAGATGTGATTTGCAGACATGCCAGAATCCTAAATGAGACAGGAAAGGCACTGTATCTTGAGAAGGCCCTTTCTGCAAATCTATATGCAGAGCATGTGGACGGTGGCTATGACATGATCAGTCTGGCGGGCTGTTGGGGAAGAGAGCATATCATCGAGAGAAGAAAAGTGGGACATGGCAATATGACTACGGAGTCTTATCGAGGTAAGTCTGACCATGATGGCTGCCCTTTCTTTGCGCTGACCGCCAGTGGAATGCCTCGCCAAAGTGGAAAAACCTACGGTATGCAATTGGTGTATTCCGGTGATTATTTAGGAAAAGTAGAGCGGGACTGTGGGGACCAGATTCGAGGAAGCCTTGGTATTCATCCTCAGGAATTCACCTGGAAACTGGAAGTGGGAGACTCCTTTGAGACTCCGGAAGCACTTCTTGTCTACAGTGAAGAAGGCTTACAGGGTATGAGTCTGTCTTTCCATGATTTCTTGAGACAGCACATCATTCGCAGCCCTTGGCAGTTTAAAGAACGTCCGATTCTGATTAACAACTGGGAAGCTACTTACTTTAACTTTAATGAAGAGAAACTTCTCGATATAGCAAAAGATGCAAAGGCAGCAGGTCTGGACATGCTGGTATGCGATGATGGCTGGTTTGGCCATCACAGGGATGATCCTAGTGGCTCTTTGGGAGACTGGTTCGTAGACCCGAAGAAGTTCCCGGAGGGCTTTGCCGGCTATGCGGATAAAGTCCATGCCATGGGACTGAAGGTAGGCCTTTGGTTTGAACCGGAGATGATTTGTGAGCTTTCTGACTTATATGAAGCACATCCTGATTGGGCACTTTGCTGGCCGGGAAGAGAACCGGTGCGTTGTCGTAATCAGTGGATACTGGACTATTCTAATCCGGAAGTCATCGAAAATATCTACCAGCAGATTGCCACTATGGTGAAGACCGCAAAACTGGACTATATCAAATGGGATATGAACAGATCCATTATCGATGGACATTCAGCTTATTTGCCTGAGGATAGACAGGGTGAGATTCATCATAGACATGTGCTGGGCGTCTATGCACTTCAAGGCAGATTGACAGAAGAGTTCCCTGATCTACTGATTGAGAACTGCTCCAGCGGCGGCGGTAGATTCGATGCGGGTATGTTGTATTACAGTCCGCAGATTTGGGCTTCCGATAATATGGATCCTGTGGAGCGTGCAGAGATTACTGCCGGTACCACCTTGGCATTCCCGATTTCTACGCTGGGTGCCCATATGTGCAAAGGGGTAAATGATACTACAGGACGAAAGCTGGACCTTAGAAGCCGTAGCAATATGGCTATGCTGGGAACTTTTGGCGTGGAGATGGACATCACCACCTTGAATCCGGAGGAGATGGAAATCCTGGGAGAGCAGATTAAGCGTTATCGTAAGATACAGCCTTTGATAGAAAGCGGTGAATTCCGCACCCTGACCAGAACAGCGGAGAATGGTATCTATTCTGCATTCCAGATTACCAATCAGGAAAAGACAGAAGGGTATTTAATTTACTTTATTCCTATGACCAAAGCGGCCACTTCTCCTGCTAGATTATACCTACAGGGACTAAAGGAAGAAGCAACCTATCAGGTGGATAAAGGGGATGAAACCCTGACACTGGGTGGAGATTTCTTGATGCATGCAGGACTTTGCCTTGGCATGCCTCGTATGGATGCCTACAGTGAAATCTGGCACTTCCAGGAAATCTAAGAAGTGGATGAAACAGAATTTGAAATAGTTAGATAGATGAGGGAGCATGAGATGGAGAAGATTGGGAGTTTAGTGCAGGAAGGAAAGGTGAAAGCAATTGGCCGTTGTCAGGAAGGAGAGAATCTTTACGTCTTCTGGACAGGAAGTGGGATAGCTTTTACCACAGATGCTACGGATGTGTCAGTAACTGTGGATGCGCATTATGAGAATCTGGAAATATGGGTAGATATCCTCATCGATGGAGAATTATCTCAGCGTAGAATGCTGGACCCTGGTGAAAACAGAATCTGCATCCTGCGCCATATGGAACTTCGTAAAAAACGAGAAATTCGCATCATCAGAAGCTCCCAAGCCATGAGCGATGATACGGTCTCCTATCTGTCCTTTGAGACGATAGAATACAATGGAACCATAGAAAAACCGCAGGATAAGCCACTTTTACTGGAATTTATCGGTGATAGTATCACCTCCGGAGAAGGCGCGGGCCTTGAAAAACAGGAAGACTGGGTGCCGGCAGTATTTAGTGCTTGCAATACCTATGCCTATCTGACAGCAAAAAAACTCGGTGCAGACTACTCTATCCTCTCCCAAAGCGGCTGGGGACTCTATGCCTCCTGGGATGGAGACTATACGAAGGTGCTTCCGGCCTATTATAGACAAGTGGCGGGACTATGCAAAGGGCACGCCAATGAAAAGGCAGGAGCAGGCCTGACTTGGGATTTCTCTCGAAGAGAGCCGGAAGTCATCGTGGTGAATCTGGGAACCAATGATGATGGAGCCATGACCAATGTGGCATCAGATAAAGCGGCCTTTTTGGAAGGCTTTGTCAAAGCCGGAGTAGCTTTTCTCAAAACCCTTAGGGACTGTAATCCGCATGCGGAGCTTATCTGGGCCTATGGCATGATGGGAGTAGGAGTACTACCTGGTATTGAGAAGGCCATAGAGCTTTATCAAGCAGAAACCGGAGATAATAAGGTAAGCTTTTTTCAGATGCCGGCTTGCCAAGGAGAAGATTTAGGTGCCAGAATGCATCCTACTTTATCAGGACATGAAAAGGCTGCAGAAGCCCTAGCTACCTATATCAAGGAACGACTGGAGAAGTAAGAAATATGTCAGAAGAAAGAATCAGACAAGTATTGCGTAGAGCTCAGGCGGGGGATGCGTTGACCATTGGATTTATCGGTGGCTCCATCACCCAGGGCTCTTTGGCAGAAAAGACAGAGAATTGCTACGCAAGACGTGTGTTTCATTGGTGGGAGACGAAGTTTCCACAGGCAAAACTGAATTTTGTAAATGCCGGTATTGGCGGTACAGATTCTTATTTTGGTGTAGGACGATGTGAGGAAGAATTGCTAAGTCACAGGCCTGATTTTGTCATGGTGGATTTTTCTGTAAATGATGAGGCCAATGCCTTTTATCAGGAAACCTATGAAGGTTTGCTGCGGAATATCCTATCTTTCGAAAGTCATCCTGCGGTACTTCTTCTTTATAATGTGTTTTACGATACCGGTGTGACAGCAGAGCCTTTCCATAAAGAGGTGGCAGAGCAGTATGGAATCCCGGGAATTAGTATGAAGGATACCATCTACCAGGACCTGCAGGCCGGTAAATACACCAGAGAATCTATTTCGCCGGATGGTCTTCATCCCAATGATGCGGGACATGAAAAGGTGGCCGGAATCATTACAGCTTATTTAGAACAGATTTATGCGGAACTGTCTACAGATAAAGAAGAACAGATACAGGATCCGTATGAAAAGCTTCTATTATTACGTGAGAAACAGCGCCAACCGTATGATTTGCCAGCGCCGGTGACAAAGAATCGTTTTCAAGATACAAAGCGAATCAAGGAAAACTGGTTTGGCAGAGAAAAAGGGGATAGCCTGCACTACGAATTTTCGGGAAGTCATCTGGGTGTACAGTTTAGAAAGACCATCCGTAAACCTGCGCATGTGGTGAAAATGGTGGTTGATCAAGATGAGGCGAATCCAATCCTTTTAGATGGGAATTTTCAGGAAGACTGGGGAGATTGCATTTACTTACAAAACGTACTACTGGAAACAAATGTTAACAAACATACACTAGACTTAACGGTAATTTCTGATAATATAGTAGATGGAGAGAACGTATCACCATTTCTTTTGTATGCATTCTTTCATAATGAAGAAGAATAAGAGGAAGTTCGTATATGGAAATTTTGAAATTGAAGCCAACCTGCAAGGATTATTTGTGGGGCGGTCATAGACTGGTAGAAGAGTATGGAATCGAGTATCCGGGAGATATCTGCGCGGAAGCCTGGGTACTGTCCTGCCATCCGGATGGCCCTTGCTATGTAGAGAACGGCGCTGATCAGGGATGCACCTTGGCAGAGTATGTGGAGAAACATGGAAAAGCTATCCTGGGTACCAAGGCAGAAAATATGGAGTACTTCCCACTGCTGACAAAGCTCATCGATGCAAGAGATAACCTGTCTGTACAGGTACATCCTTCTGATGATTATGCTTTATCCAGGGAAGGCCAGTATGGCAAGACGGAGATGTGGTATGTCTTGGATGCAGAGCCTGGCGCAGTGCTTTATCAGGGATTCAAAGAAGAGATTACCAAGGAAGAGTTCGAAGAACGTATTAAAAACAACACTCTGACTGATGTAGTCAATCCTGTACAGGTAAAGAAGGGGGATGTGATTTTCATCGCACCCGGTACTTTGCATGCCATCGGAAAAGGTATCTTAATTGCAGAAGTACAGCAGAATTCCAATTTGACTTACAGAGTCTATGACTATGGCCGGGTAGGAGCAGATGGTAAACCTCGTCAGCTTCATATTGAAAAAGCACTGGAAGTGACCAAATTAGAAAAGCCTGGAAGTATCCCTACAGAAGGCGGCCACATGGTAAGCTGCAAGTATTTTACAGTAGATACTTATAAGCTGACCGGAGAAGTCAAAACGCTGAATGCAGATAAATCTTCTTTCCAGCATATCCTTGTATTAGAAGGAAACGGAAGTGTTTCCTGCGGTAATACGAAGCTAGAAGCAAAGAAGGGTGACTCCTTCTTTATTCCGGCAGGATTGGGCGACTATACTGTATCCGGTAAATGCGAGATTTTAGTAAGTCGTGTATAAAATGAAAATGAAAGAGTCCGACATCGTATTACGATGCCGGACTTTTTGAATCAAAGGGCTTGCTGTGGTAGTATAATATAGAGAAAATGAGGAAAAGAGGAGAGCGGCATGAGTAACTACAAAATGAATACCAAGTGCGTACAGGGAGGCTATACACCGGGCAATGGTGAACCTAGACAAATCCCTATCGTACAGTCTACTACTTTCAAATACAATACCAGTGAGGACATGGGTAAGTTATTTGATTTGGAGGCATCCGGATATTTCTACACCAGATTGCAGAACCCAACCAACGATTACGTGGCAGCGAAAATCGCAGAATTAGAAGGAGGCGTGGCAGCCATGCTGACTAGTTCAGGACAGGCAGCCAATTTCTTCGCACTGTTCAATATCTGCGAATGCGGTGATCATATCGTGGCAAGTTCTTCAATCTATGGTGGAACCTTCAATCTGATTTCTGTCACCATGGCAAAGATGGGTATCGAAGTGACTTTCGTATCTCCGGATGCTACGGAAGAAGAATTAAATGCGGCATTCAAAGAGAACACAAAAGCCATGTTTGGTGAGACTATCGCTAATCCTGCCCTTACGGTACTGGATATCGAACTTTTTGCCAAGGTAGCACACGCCCACGGCGTGCCACTTATCGTGGATAATACATTCCCGACACCGGTGCACTGCAGACCTATTGAATGGGGCGCAGATATCGTCACCCATTCCACTACCAAATACATGGATGGTCATGGCGTAGCAGTAGGCGGTGCTATCGTAGATTCCGGTAATTTCGATTGGATGGCACATGCAGAGAAATTCCCGGGACTTACCACACCGGATGAGTCTTATCACGGAATCACCTATGCAGAGAAGTTTGGCAAAGGTGCTTTTATTACCAAATGTACCGCTCAGCTCATGAGAGACTTTGGATGCATCCAGTCTCCACAGAATGCGTTCTATTTAAACATGGGTCTGGAGTCCCTTCATGTACGTATTGCCAGACATGCAGAGAATGGACAGGCAGTAGCAGAATTCCTGCAGAACCATCCAAAGGTAGAGAAGGTACACTTCTCCGGACTTCCTACAGATCCTTACTATGCAAGAGCACAGAAGTACCTGCCAAATGGCGGTTGCGGCGTAGTATCCTTTGAATTAAAGGGCGGCAGAAAAGCAGCAGAAGAATTCATGAGCAAACTGAAACTGGCAGCTATCGAGACTCACGTAGCAGATGCCAGAACTTGTTGCCTGAACCCTGCAACCTCTACCCACAGACAGATGACCGACGAGCAGCTTGCTGCAGCAGGCATTCCGGCAGGTCTTGTACGTATGTCCTGTGGTCTGGAAGATAAGGCAGACCTTATCGCAGACTTAGAGCAGGCACTGGCATAAGATATCGTAGAAACTGGATTTTATCTGAGGATATAACTATGAGCAGTATGGAAGAAGTAACCATGACATATTCCGCTATCCTGCGGAATGCAAAAGGCGAACGAGTGGTAAGGGTGAACTTTGAAAGACCGGGCTTAAAGGGCAAGGACTTTGCAGAGGCCATCCTGCCGGATGCTGTCATAGAGAAATCCGAGGGGTTTCACGATGATGAGCTATCGCAGCTTGCGGAGTACCTAAAAGAAAACGGACCGGATATCATGGCAAAAGCCAAAACGATATCCAATCCGCTGAAATGGTTTTCTTAATATAGTAGAAACTCTATTTGGTTTCGTTGGAGAAAACCTCGTTTACCAGTTCGATGGGAGCGGTATTCACTTGATAGAGGACCTCTTCCAAAGGATAGAATTTCTTATCTTGAATAAATTTTAAATTTTTCGGCGTCATCCTCATGGTGATGCCGATTTTCTTTAGGTGAGGATTTACCTGGTTATTCAGAGAGTCACAGGTGACCTCTGGATTTTTTGCACTGCTTTTGGATAGAATCGTCAGCAGCGTGCAAGTGGTGCGGGCTAGTCCGGCCAGATTGGCATCCATGGTCAGGTCTATGGATTGCATACTGGTCATGGTCCAGGCAGGTATCTTGCGATAAATACCATAAGCACTGTCTAGTTCAATGAGCCTGCCGGTATATAACTCAGAAAACCAGATGATGTCTCCTCTGACAAAAATAGATTTCACTAAAAAGAGAGAATCTTCAAAAGGAAAAGAGATGGCATCACATCCTGTCAGCATCAAATCCGAGTGAAGCACCTCTACTTCGAGATTAGTACCGAACTGGTCAATGCTGTTTCCGTTTCTAAATGGAGGACGTTTTTCATCCTTTGTGGAATCGGCAGAGGTCTTTTTGGAAACCGGAATGCCAAAGTGGCCAATGGCGCCAGCTGACAGTAGCAGGTCTTCACTTGTATGGAATGTATAGGAGCCGGGACGAACCATGATTTGGTCTCCCTCTTTTACTACGGCTGTAGCCTCCTCCAGTGTACGGAAGGGATTGGCAAGAGAGCCATCGCCGGATTCTATTGCTTGATCTGATACATAGTAGAGCATGTAGTTCTCCTATCGAAACTGTGTCATACAACAAAATTGAGCAACCAATTTTTTGAAATGCATAAAAAATTTAATAAAAGCCCGTTATACGTGCTATATCGGATGATTTCCCTCCATTTTTTAGCAATATTTTGCTCAAAAATAACAAAATACTTGCAAATTTTTGCTTAATCATATAAAATTTTTTAGTACACTAGGAAACGTGACAACAAAATATCAGAATTTGCCTGAAAAGATTGAGCCTTTATGAGAAACTGTTTCGTCTTTATATATACGAGACACGATAAAGTGATATTATTAGGGAACGCCCGTAACATTGAGCCTTAATATTCGCAGTCTACTTAGATTGCGCGTATGAGGCTCTTTTTTATTCCATTTTTCTTTTCATCCGTGTAAAAGGAAAGTGTGTAAAAAGGGAATTCAAGTAGGAGGAAGAATTATGACAAAGAAAGGGAGAAAGAAACTGGCTTCACGTATTCTTTCATTTGCTCTGTCCATTATTTTAGTGGGCACTACCTTTTATGGTGACTACAGGGTAGCTTATGCAGATGAGATTACGGTAGAAGAAGCAGCAGAAACTCCGGCAGAAGTGTCCACAGAGGCACCTGTCCAGACTGAACCTGCCCAGCAGGAAGTGGTAGAGGCTACATCCAGTGATGTGACTGTACCCACAGAAGTTTCTGAAGAGAGCGTAGTTTCTGATGAAAGTGTAGTTTCTGGAGAAACGGTGGAGACCGTGGTATCAGAGACCATTTCTGATGAGACTGCTGAAACAGTAGAAACCGAGGAGACCCTGGAAACGGAAACCGAGGAAACCGAGGAAACTGAAACAGAAACAGAAACTGAGGAAACCGAAGAAGAACCGTTGGAATTCAACCAGTCCGTTACGGTAAACGGTATCCTTATTTCCTTGTACGCAAAACCAGGCGTACTTCCTAATGATGCCAAATTGCAGGTATCTGCACTTCCACAGAAGGAAGAGGAAGCCATCAAGGAAGCAATCGATGAAGAAACTGTGAAAGATGTAGAGAAAACCTACTCTTTCGATATCAACATCTATTCTGCTGAAAAGGGCGGATTCGTACAGCCAAAAGACGGTACCGTATCCGTTACTTTTGATGCTATTCCGGAAGGTAATAGCAAAGATACAACAGTAGAAGTATTCCATGTTGAGAATAATGGTACAGATGTGCAGAAAGTAGAGCCTGTTTCCGGCGAAAGTAAAACGGATGAAATTACTTTCGGTGCTAAGCACTTCTCTGTATATACGGTAACTTTATACAAGAAGAATAATTATAGTTTGGCAGAAAGTTTCTATATCTATACCTATGATGTAGATTCTGTGGAGTCCATTGGAACTGACTATCAGACGGTGTCACTCAAACTTGATAATTATGGTTCTTATGCTAATCCAAGCCAGATTGCTCCTCAAATAGATGGATATAAGTTTGTAAAAGCTGTTGCAGGAGCTACTTATAGTGGATGGGGTAGCACGATTACATATTTTACTATCAGACACCATAAGGCTTCTGGATGGTTCGATGATGATTATGACTATGCTGAATATACAACCAAAAGCAATCCTGGAAAGAATGATTGGCACGATGTAGATTACAGTAATATCTATTTCCTTTATGAAACTGAAGATACTGTAGCAGTAGCAGTATATGCTACAGATGGTGTAAGAAAAGACACCGTAAATCCTGTCTTGGCTGAGAAGCTTGGCATTAACTATGTGCAGGGAGATGGTTACTACCCTGTAGGTATTATTAGAGTACCGGCATCCTTCTTTAAAGGAAAGACCTCTCCTTATATCAACAGTCAGGCTGACTTAGATGCTTTGAAGGGATTCTTAGCAAACCTGGATACATCTACTCTGCAAGGGGGTAGAAATACAGGTAATACCATAGCTTCCAATTTACAGTATATCCAGTTGGATGTAGGTAAATTAAATAACCAAATGTACACTGCCATGTTCAACTGGAACAGTGCAGAATATGGAAATAGCGGGAGTGACTATGGTCATTTTGTCAATAGTACTGCGAATGAAAGAGGCGTTACCATCAAAAATCCAGATGGTGGTAACTTCAAATACCATTTAGATATTCGTTTCGCTACTAATGTAGTGAACTACAAAGGTGAATACTTCGAAGATAATCAGAAGAAGAGCGAAAATCCTAATTTGGATCAGGCGGCTTACTTTAGAGGTACTGCTATTTCCAAAGAAACTGCTCAGGCAGTAGCAGATGCTCATAAGGGAAGCTACACAGTAGAAGGTCTGTATACAGATGAAAATCTGACGCAGAAATTTGAAGGCATCTCCAGCTTGAATGCTGATGCGACTATCTTTGTAAAATATGAGAAGTATAATAACTTCACCGTAACCTACAAAGATGGTTATACAGATGGCGGCGAAGGTGAAGTGCTGAGTAGCACTTCCGTAGCATATGGTAGTCCAACACCTGCTCAGACAGCTCCTACCAGAGATCACTATGATTTCTCAGGTTGGAAGGCAACAGATTCTGCTACCATTGGAGTAGCTCCTACAGTAACAAAGACTGTTACTTATGTGGCACAGTGGACTCCTAAGCAGTACACCATCACTTACAAGGATGGCTATAAACCGGAAGGACAGAACGTCATCGACTCCTTCAAAGCTGACTATGGTGCAAATACACCAAAGGTTGCTAATCCAGCCAGAGATTTCTATGTATTCAAAGGATGGACACCGGCAGTCAAAACAAAGGTAGAGGGTGATGCTGTTTATACAGCAACCTGGGAAAAACAGTACAAAGATACTGTAACCATCAGCGCAGTAACAAAGAGTAAAACCTATGATGGTGAAGCGCTGACAGCTGATTATACTGTAACGAATCTACCAGAAGATTTTGTGGTAACTGATGTAACCTATACAGGTACTACTACGATTACCAATGCAGGAACTGCTAATTACAGCATTTCTTCTTATAAGATTGTAGATAAAGAAAACAATGATTTCACAGATTACTTTACTGTAAATCTAGAGAAGAATGGTACTTTGACCGTAGCTCCTCTGGAGATTAGAGTAGCAACCGGTAGTGATACCAAACAGTTTGGTAAAATAGCAAGATCCTATGACATCTCCATCAATGGTGTTGCACAGACCCTGGATGAAGATAATAAGGCTAGTTTCAAGCCGATTCAGGGTAAAGAAGAGACCTTGAAGTTCCATACAACTTCTTGGAGAGTAATGCCTGGCTCTCAAAAGAACGAGTATGCCGTAGAGTATGAGAATGATGCAAACAAGAACAACTACAAACTTGTAGATTCTCTTGGTACATTGACTATCAGTACAGCAGAAGTTGCATTCCAGATTGAGGCAAAGGATCAGACTTGGACCTACGACGGAACACCAAAATCTTATGATGTTGTATCTGTAACCAAGCCGGAAGGCTATGAGAATTTCACTGTAGAAGCTCATGTTACAGCGGCTAGTACCATAACAGAAGTTGGTACAGTAGCCAACGCAGTAGACCGTGCAACGATTAAGATTAAAGATGCAACCGGCGCAGATGTAACTGCTAACTTTGATACTTCTAAGATCGTCGTAAAAGACGGTACCTTGAAAGTTGAGAAACGTGCGATTACCGTGAAATCCGGTAGTCCCAGCAAAATTTACGACGGACTGCCTCTGCAGAACACAGATGTGACTATTGTAGCAGGTGAACTGGCTCCAAATCAGAAGCTTTCTGATTTAGTAAGCTTTAGCAATTTTGCAAGCATCACAAAGGCAGGCAAAGTAGCAAACACTTATAGCCACTCCGAAACAGATCTTGCAAAGAAGAACTACACCATTACCTATCAGAATGGTGAACTGGAAATTACACCGGTGAAAGCCAATGTTATGATTAAGGCTCCAACCGTATTCAAGACATACGATGGAACAGCACTGACTGCAGCTGCTGCAGTGCAAAAGACACCTGTATCTGTAGCAGGACTTGTAGCAGGTGATGAAGCTATCGTAGAAGTTAGCGGTTCCGTAACCAACGTAACAGAAGGTAATGTACCGCTGAAGATTGAGAAGGTAACGATTCGCGACAAAGAGACAAAAGCAGATGTAACAGCAAGCTATGATAAAGATTTCATTACAGCGATGAATGGCTGGCTGTATATCAATCCTGTTGAAATCTATGTCACCACAGGCACAGCTTCCAAGGTATATGATGGAACTCCATTGACAAAGGATGATGCACAGGTTGTAGGTCTTGTAAATAACGAGAAAGCAACTGTACATACAACTGCTAGTCTGAATGAAGTAGATAGTATTCCAAATACCTATGGCGAAATCTCTTGGGGAAGAGTAAATAGCGGAAACTACAAACATAACAAAGACAAAGACCAGATTGGTACTTTGACCATTACAGGCTTTGCAAATGAAGTGACCATTACGGCAGGTAGTCTTTCTAAGGTATATGACGGTTCTGATTTGACCGTTGATAGCTTTACCGTAGAAGGCCTTCCAAAGGAAGAAAGTGGTAGTGCTCGCTTCACAGTGGACGTTGTCATTAAAGGCGCACAGAAAGATGTAGGAACCTCCGCTAACGTGGTGGATTCCTATGTCATCAAGAATAAAGAAGGCAAGGATGTAACAGCTAACTTTACCAATGTCAAGAAAGCTGATGGTACATTGACTGTTACCAAACGTAAAGTAACCCTGACTTCTGCAACAGATAGCAAGGCATATGATGGAACTCCACTGACCAATGACACAGTGACTGAGTCTTGGCCGGAGAGTCAGAAATACGGCTTTGTAGCAGGAGAAGGTGCTACATTTATTGTAACAGGTACCGTTACATTCGTATCTGAAGGCGAAGTAGATAATACCTTTACTTATACCTTAAATGACAATACCAAAGCAGGTAACTATGAAATCACACCTGTATTTGGTAAGCTCAGTATTACTGCTCCAACTCAGCTTTATGGTATTACCGTAACTGCTAATAGCGGTGGCGAGATGTACAAAGGTCAGCCGCAGGAAGTATCCGGATTCACGAATGCGAACCTGACCTACACCTTAAATGGCCGTAACTACGTAGTATCCGGCATCGAAGCTTCCACAGAAGCTACGAATGCAGGTACCTACACTGTAGAAGTAACCGGTACACCGAAGGTTGAAACTGCTGAAGGAAACAAGATGGTAGATGTAACAGATATGTTTACAGTTACCAAGGTTCCTGGCACACTCACAATCGGTAAGCGCACCGTAGTGATGACTTCTGCTACAGGTACGAAGGAATACGACGGTGATCCATTGACCGCACAGTGGTTAGTAGATAACGATGAAAGCGTAACAGAAAAAGTTACCGTAACAGGTGATGGCTTCGTAGATGACGAAGGTGCTACATATGATGTAACCGGATCTCAGTTAGTGGAAGGTTCTAGTGCAGATGCCTTCACATACACTCTGAATGAGGGTACTTTAGCAGCTAACTACGACATCACAACAGTAGAAGGTACTTTGACAGTTACCAATCGTAATGCAAAATACGAAATCACTGTAAAAGCAAATAGTTTAGAGACATTCTACAATGGCAAAGACCAGACTGTAGAAGGCTTTGAAACCTTAACCTTTAAGACAAAGGATAACCATACATACACAGTATCCGGACTGACTGCAAGTGCAACCGCTAAGGATGTACTGAAAGTAGATGGCAAGGTACAGGCTAGACCTGTTAGTGTATTAGGTACTCCTGTTGTCAAAGATGATCAGGGTAATGATGTAACAAATCAGTTCAAGGTAAAGACTGAGAACGGTACGCTGACCATCAAACCTAGAACTGCAACACTGAAGTCTGATAGTGCTAGCAAGGAATACGATGGTAAACCATTAACAAATGGAAACGTACGTGTGATGCCTGGTGAGGCAGAAGGTGAAGGCTTTGTAAAAGATGATGCTTCCAAATTGCAGTTCCAGGTAACTGGTAAGCAGATTTATGTAGGTAAGAGTGATAACACCTTTACTTACACAACAAGTGATGGATTTAAGCCTGATAACTACAACATCGTTAAGGCACTTGGCGAATTGGAAGTTACAGACAGAAGAAATCCATACCAGGTAACAGTAAAAGCTAATAGTGGCGAAAGAATCTTCAATGGTGAGAACTTCACTGTAGAAGGTTTCGTAGAAGGCTATGGCCTGACTACCACACAGAATGGTGTGAAGTATCGCATCACAGGTATCAGCGCTAGCGAAACTCAGAAGCACGTAAAACGTACAGCTGATGGTAAGGTAGATAGCTACACAGTGGCTGTAACCGGTACTCCAAAGGTAGAAGCGTTAGACGGTACTGATGTAACCAAACAGTTCCAGGTAACCACAGAAGATGGTACACTCACCATCAATCCTAGAACCGTAGTGCTGACCTCTGATAGTGCAGAGAAAGAGTACGATGGTACAGAACTGACTGCAAAAGATGTTCATCCAAACGCATTCAATGCTGCAACAGGTGAAGGCTTTGCAGGGGATGATGTAGATTGCATGATCTACACGGTAACAGGTACTCGTACTAAGCCTGGTACAAGCGATAACACATTCAGTTATGCAATGCGCGATAGCGGTAGTGCAAAACTGAGCAACTACAATATTACCACCGAGTTTGGTAAGCTCACTGTCAAAGACAGAACCACTCCATACGAAGTGAAACTTCATGCAAACAACCTGACCAAGTTCTATGATCGTCAGAAAGCGACTGTAGAAGGCTTCCAGGCAAGTTATGCAGGAAGAGAGTTTGCTGAAACAGAGAAGGGCCTTTCCTTCACTGAAAATGGTGTAACCTACTACATCACAGGACTTACCGCATCCGGTCAGGGTACAGATGTAAAACGTGATGCTGAAGGTAAGGTGATCAGCTATCCAGTATCCGTAAAGGGTAAAGCAGTTGTAAAGAACGCTGCAGGTACCGACTTAACCAAGCAGTTTAATGTAACCGCAGAAGACGGCACTTTGACCATCAATCCTAGAACTGTAACCTTGCGCTCCGCAAGTGCTTCTAAAGAATATGATGGCACACCACTTGAGGAGAAGTCTCTTGAATTTGTAACTGCATATGACGCAGAAACAGGTGCAGGCTTCGCAAAAGATGATGCAAAACTCATTGATGAAAAGGATAATCTGAGACTGAACTTCACAGGTACTCAGACTATCGTAGGAATCAGTGATAATGAATTCACCTATAGCTTACGTGATGGTGTGAAGAAGTCTAACTACGAAATCACTACAGAGTACGGTACATTGGAAGTAACCAATGTGAACGCACCTTATGAAGTAACAGTCGTAGCAAATAGCGATGAATTCCTGTATGACGGTAAAGAGAAATCTGTAACCGGATTTAAGGAAGTACAGTTTGGTAATGATACTTATGCAGTAGTGGATGGCAAGCTTGCATTCACATTGAACGGTAAGGAATTCACCATCAGTGGCTTGCAGGTAGCAGAGACCACTTCCATTGACGCAGTAGAAGATAAGCCGGTAACTATCACAGGTACCGCAATCGTTACTGACGAAAATGGTAACAACGTAACTTCTCAGTTTGCTGTTCATACCGAAAACGGTACATTGAACGTAACACCTAGAAAAGTTACCTTGGTAGCCGGATCTGACGAAAAAGATTTCGATGGTAAGGCACTCGTAAAGAGAACTTATTATGTAGCGAATGCTGGCGATGGATTCGCTACTTACACCAAGGATGGTGTAACAGTAAATGAAAAGACCGGTATCACAGTTTATGTGAAAGGTTCTCAGACCTTAGTAGGTACCAGCGATAACGTAATCGATCGCGTAGAATTCGATGGACAGACTGCAAAAGCAGGTAACTACATCGTGACTACCGAAAAGGGCACCTTAGAAGTTAAGACCAGAGAACCTGGTAATAAGATCAAACTTTACATCCAGCTGGATATTGACCAGACTGGTAAGAATACCAAGGAAGTTCTTTACAATGGTGAAGAGCAGTCCGTAAGTGTAGATGTCATCGTGAATACAGACGGAACTGCAGAAGAAATCGAAACCGGTGACGAAGAAAATATCGAAGTAGAAGAAGACCTCACAGCTCCTGCTGAAGCTACTGAAGAAGCAGGTATCCTGCCGGTAAGCAAAGCAGATGAAACGCTTCTTGAAAAAGTACTTGCACTGGGTGCTATGAAGGTTTACGCAGCTGAAGACGGTATCACCAAGACCGTAACCTACGGTGGTGTCACCTTCGAAATCAGCGGCATCAAGCTCTCTGGGGGAACAGGTATTGACGCTGGCAAATATCCGGTAACAATTGATTTGTCCGGTATCAATGTAAAACTCAGCGGCGCACCTGTAGATGACAACTTCGAAATCGTGATCGTACAGCCTAAGATTACAGAACTGGTTCCTGCAGTACAGCTGGGCGACGCTGTCTACATCGATGAAGAGGGCAATGAAGTCGGCGGCGAGAGACAAGAAGAAATCGTTTGGGTTGAGCAGGATGTAACACTTGATCCTAATGTAATCGGTATGCTGACCATCAATCCTCGCAATGTTACCTTAATTGCAAACTCTGCAAGCGGCGTAGCTACAGGTCAGACTCTTACTGCAAACGGTTATACCGTAGGCACAGAAGATGATGGATTCGTAGAAGGCGAAGAAGCAGGCATCAAAGTAACTGTAGAAGGCGCGATCAGTACAGTAGGTTCTGTACCGAATAAGATTACCGCTTACGAATTCGATGAAGAACTTGCAAAAGCAGGCAACTACATCGTACATACCGTAGATGGTACTCTGACACTGATTGCTCCTGCAACCGTAAATCCTCCTACCGGAGGTGGCGGTGGTGGTGGCGGAGACGTCCTCGGCGCAAGACGTGGCGTAGAAGCTATTACACCGGAAGAAGGTCAAGTACTTGGTGCAGCTCGTAAGTCACCTAAGACCAGTGATGCAAATAATGCAATCCTCTGGGCTATGGTAATGGGAAGCTCCGCACTGGGTATGGCAGCCATGATGGCACAGAAAAGAAAAAAAGAAGAAGAGCAATAAATTAGTGTGTAAAAGGGATTGTCTCTTCTGAAAGAAATGGCGGGAGTGGCGCAGGAAGCGCTGCTCTCGCTTTTCTTTTTAGAAAAAGATTAGAAAGATAAAGAAAAAATAAAACAATATTGCTCAGTTTTAACATTATTATTGCATCAAGCAAAAATATCGGTTACAATTTAGGAAGCGATGGAAAACTCGCAAACCTTACATAATGATTTGAGCCCGAAATCCAACCTTTCTTGGAAACTACAATAGAAAGAGAGATATATTAGGGAACGCCCGTAATGAGCCTTAATAGACACATTTGCTGTGCAACTGTGTGTATGGGGCTCTTTTTTTATTATGTATCGTAGGAAGCGTAATGCGCATAAAGCGCAGCAGTAAAGGTGTAAAGGAGGAAGAAGAATGTCGAAAAAAGGCAGGAAAAAACTGGTTTCCCGCATACTGTCATTCGTCTTGACCGCAGTCCTTGTGGGCACCACTTTCTATGGTGACTACATGGTAGCATTTGCTGACGAAATGGCAGTAGAAGAAGTTGTAGAAACTCCGGCTGCAACAGAGGATGTGCCGGCTGTTTCAAGTGATAATCCCCCAACAGAGGATGTTTCACAGCCTAGTGTTGTTTCGGACGAGACAACTTCATCCGATGAAACAACGGTTTCAGACGAGACAACGATTTCGGATGAGACAACAGTTTCAGAGGAAACTTCTATTCTGGATGAGACTTTAGCAACAGAAGAGATTGCAGAGGAAACTTCGGAAACAGAAGAAACACTTGAAACTGAAACGGAAGAAACAGAAGAAACTGAGGAAACAGAAGAAACAGAAGAGACCGAAGAGATTCTGTTGGAATTTAACCAGTCCGTTACGGTAAACGGTATTCTGATTTCTCTTTATGCAGTTCCAGGCGTTTTACCAAACGATGCTGAATTGCGAGTAAGCGCACTTCCACAGAAGGAAGAGGAAGCCATCAAAGAAGCAATTGATGAAGAAACAGCGAAAGACGTAGAGAAAACCTACTCTTTCGATATCAACATCTATTCTGCTGAAAAGGGCGGATTCGTACAGCCAAAAGACGGCGCCGTATCCGTTACTTTCAAGGCTATTCCGGAAGGTAAGAGCAGTGATACAACAGTAGAAGTATTCCATGTACAGAATAATGGTACTGATGTACAGAATGTAGAGCCGGTATCCGGCGAAAGCAAAACAGATGAAGTTACTTTCGGTACAACACACTTCTCTGTATATACTGTTACAGTATCTAAAAATGGTAGAGAAAAGTACAAAGATACACTCACGGTTAGTCTTGTGGATTCTTCATTTAAAGGAATCGACAATAATGCAAAGAAAGAATTAAAGCTACAGGAATATGGGGAAATCAGTCTGGATACAGTAAAGGGCCTGTTACATATTCCGGATACCTATAAATATCTTGGTTTTATAGCTAAGTATGATGGCGCATATGCAGATAACCTCAATGATTATCTAATCAGCAAATTCCAATTGGTTGGAGACGGATATACAGGCAGATCCGGAAGCACTCATGCAGATCATATCCAGTTCTACGGTGATGATAATCAGTGGCATGACGTAGATAATTACAAGATTTATTGTGTATGCAGACTGAACAACGCTGAAACCGGACATGCTCATCTGGATTTAGGCTTTGTGAAGAGTGATTATGAAAAATATAAAAATGGCGGAGCCAAGGTATATGCCAAGGTTAATAATGGCAAAAGAACTGAGATTAAGTTCGATGCTTATGACGAACAGCTTGGAACATATGATTATCGCCTAAGTAGCGATAAGCAATTTAGAGCATCCGATCAGATTACGTTCCAAGTAGAGTATCAAGGAAGAACATATGAGTTAAAGACAACGCAAGAGATGAATAACGAAGCCTTCGAACGTTGTTTTTGGGCTCACTTAAAAATCCAGAACACATATGGCTTTGACTATCAGTTTACCTTCACACAAGATTTCGAACTGAAGGGTGACGTAGTATATCACATGTTCCAGGATGACAGAGATTCTGCAGAAACGCAGCATGCTGAGAAAATCAACTGGACTAGTCAGAATCAGAACGAAACAAAAACACATAAGGTGAAATCTTATACCGAAGTTGGATTTAGTAATCCGGGCCACGCTTTTGTAAAATGGGTGGATAAAGACGGTAAAGAAATTCAGACCGGTTCCGATATCCCTGTAAAGAATGGTGATAAGTTCGACATTTATGCAGTATGGTCTGAAAATGAAATTGCAGTAGCTGTATATGCAACTGACGGTACTAAGAATGTCAGAGTAAACGCTGCATTAAAAGACAAACTGGGTCTGAACTATGTTCAGAAAGATGGATACTATCCAATCGGTGTTGTTATGATTCCGGAATCTTTGGTTCTCGGTAAGCATTCACCGTATCTAAATAGCCAGGCAGATTTTGACGCACTGAAACCGTATTTAACCAAGATTGATACAAGTAAGCTTACAGGTGGAAAGAACAGCGGTAATACCGTTGCTTCTAATCTGAATTATGTACAGTTGGATTACGGAAAAGGCGGAAACCAGAGCTTTACCGCATTCTTTGACTGGAACATGGCAGAATACGGTAGCAAATATGGCGAAGGCGGCGTGTTCGATGATGGCAGAACCGCAAATGGCGTTTCCATTAACAATCCACAGGGTGGAAACTTTAAGTATCACATCGATTTAAGATTTGATACCCATGTTGTTTCCTATAAGGGTAGCTACTACACCAATAATGCATTTGTTGAAACAAAGAATTTAACGGAGATTGCATACTTTGCAGGCACTTCCGTGACCAAAGAAATGGCACAGGCAGTTGCAGCTGAATATGTAAATGGTTATACCGTAGAAGGTTTGTACACAGATGCAAACTTGACAAAGAAATTCGAGGGTATCAGCAGCTTAACTGCTAATTCCACGATATATGTGAAGTACACCAAAGTTACAAACTTCACCATAACCTACAAAGACGGTTACACAGGTGGTGGAGACGGTAAAGTTCTATATACCACGCAGGCTCCTTATGGAAGCAGTACTCCAACCATTCAGAATCCTACCAGAGAATACTATGTATTTAATGGTTGGAAACCGCAGGTAGCAAGTACTGTAACAGGCGATGCAACTTATGTGGCAACCTGGAAGCAGCAGTTTGAACCAGGTAGCGTTGAACTGAAGGCTCTTTCCAAAACAAAGCCTTATGATGCTACCAGTTTAGCAGCTGATGTCGAATTCACAAAGAAGCCAAATGACTTTGATAAATACTTTGTTGTATCGAATGTAGTTTATACTGGTCAGACAAGTATCACAGACAGTGGTACAGCAAATTATAAGATTGACAGTTTGAAGATTGTAGAGAAGAGTACCAATGTGGATTACACTTCCTACTTCGATCCTAAGATTACCAAGAATGGTACCCTGACTGTTACACCTATCGAGCTTACTATCGGTACAGGTAGTGACAGTAAGCCGTTTGGTCAGGTGGCTAGAAGCTATGAAATCACTGTAAATGGTGTAAAACAGACACTGGATAGTGACAATAAAGCAAATTATAAGCCGATTCAGGGTAAGAATGAAACCTTGAAGATTTGGACTACCTCCTCTAAGAGGTTCCCTTTGCCGGCTACAGAAGATAATGAGTATAAAGTATCCTATGAAAACGGCGCAAAGAAGCAGAATTACAAACTGACTTCTAATCTGGGTATATTAAGTATCACTACTGCAGAAGTAGCATTTGTGCTGAAGGCAGACGACCAAACATGGACTTATGATGGCACAGCAAAATCCTATGATAGCTTTACTGTTGTAACGAAACCAGAAGGCTATGAGGATTACACCATTGAAGCCCTTATGACAGCAGATAGTAAGATTACAGAAGTAGGTACAGCAGATAACGAAATTGATGCAGATACCATCGTAATCAAGGATGCAGAGGGTAATGATGTAACGGCAAACTTTGATAAGTCAAAGATTGTATTACAAAAAGGTACTCTGACTGTAACTGCTCGTGAAATCATCGTTACATCCTTTAATAGAACTAAGACCTATGACGGCATGCCACTACAAGAGTGGGGGCTAGGCGTTCGCGTAGGTGAGATGGCAGAGAATCAGACTCTGGATGATTTGCTGGTGCCTAGTAATTTCGCTTCTATCACAGATGTAGGTACCAAGGAAAATACTTACACTGTGGAAGAAACAGAACTTGCAAAGAACTACGACATTACTTATGAGTATGGTGAATTGGAAGTAACACCACGTAAAGTAACACTGGTAGCATCCAGTGCTTCCAAGTTCTTTGACGGTAAGCCACTTGTAAAACGTAACTACTACATCAAGAATGTAGAAGGCGATGATGGATTCGCAGTTTATACCAAGGATGATAAAACCATCAACGAAAAAGAGGGTATCACTGTTTACGTGAAAGGCTCTCAGGTCGTAAAAGGTACAAGCGATAACGTAATCGAATTCATCGTATACGACGGCAAGATTGCAAAACCGGGTAACTACGAAATCACTACAGAAAAGGGCACACTGGAAGTGAAGACCCTGGCTCCTGATAAGAGAATCAAACTTTACATCTCCGTGGATTTGGATAAGTCCGGTGAGAATGTAAAGGAAGTACTGTATAACGGTACAGAGCAATATGTGAACGTAGACGTGATCGTATCTGCTGATGGTACGACAGAAGAGATTACAGAAGGTACGGAAGAAAGCGGAGCAGTAGAAGAAGATATCACAACACCGGGCGTGGCAACAGAGGAAGGCATCCTTCCTACCAGCCGAGTTGATGAATCTCTTTTGGAAAAAGTACTTTCCATCGGTGCTATCAAAGCATATGCTGCAGAAGATAGTATCACCAAGGAAGTTACTTATAATGGCGTGAAGTATGTCATTAGTGGTATTAAATTAGATGGTGGCTATGGTATCGATGCAGACTACTATCCGGTTACCATCGATTTATCCGATACGGCGATTACTTTGGCAGGTGAGTCTGTAACCGAGGAATTTGAAGTAATCATCAAGCAGCCGAATATCGAAGAGATGGAACTTGGTTCTGATGTAATCGGTATGCTGATCATCAATCCTCGTGAAGTGACTTTGACCGCTGCATCTGCAACGAAGGTTGCTGACGGAACACCTCTTACAGCACCTACTTACACAGTAAGTGGTAGAGATGGATTCGCAGTATTCGAAGCTGATTACGGAGATGGCGAGAAAGAGACCATCGATGAAGCTGAGTTTATCAAAGTAACCGTAGAAGGGTCTCAGACGGCAGTTGGATCTTCCACAAACAAGATTACAAGTGTTGAGTTTGATGAAGAGATGATTAAGTCCAGGAACTACATCGTGACACCGGTAGATGGTATCTTAACCGTAACCCAGTCCGGTGGCGGTGGCGGAACTACCGGTGGTGGCGGTAATCCAGGTAGCGTATTAGGTGCAAGACGTGGCGTAGAAGCTACTACACCGGAAGAAGGTCAGGTACTTGGTGCAGCTCGTAAGTCTCCTAAGACCAGCGATGCAAATAATGCAATTCTCTGGGCAATGGTAATGGGAGGCTCCGCATTTGGTATGGCAGCCATGATGGCGCAGAAAAAAAGAAAAGAAGAGCAATCATAACGTGTAAAAGGGTTTCTATCTTCTAAAGATGAGCCGGATGGGACAAGACGTTCCATCCGGCTTTTTTTTTCACCTTTTCTCAAAGTTTTAGAATTTTTTCATGGGAAATTCCGAACATAAAATGAAATAAACGGGAGGTTTCTAAAAGAACTATAAAATTGGTTGAACAATAACGGGGCTGTCCGATACAATATATGTAACAAGTTAAGGAACGCCCGTAATGAGCCTTAATTCTTGTGCAAGATGCACATGGATTAGGGCTTTTTCTATTCTCGGAACTGAGAGACAGATGGATTAGGAGGTACAAATCTATGAAGAAAGGAAGAAAAAGACGTTCATCAAGAGCATTGGCATTTTTATTATCTCTGGTTTTGATGATGTCCACATTCTATGCTGACTATGCGGTGGCATTTGCGGCAGAGAATGAGGTCACAGAAGAGACAAATGCACCTGAAGAGGTAAAAGATGAGACGCCTGTAGAGGTTTCTCAGACACCGGAGAATACACAGCCAGTTGTAGAAGAGGAGGAGGAGCAAGAAGAAAGTCTTGCTGTGGAATCCCAGATAGAAGAGTCTCAGGTTGCAGAAGAAAGTGCTGAGACCATAGAGGAAGAAGAAACAGCAGTCGAAACAGAGGCTACGGAAGAAGAGACTGAGGCTACAGAAGAGACTGAAGCTACAGAAGAAACTACTGAAACAGAAGAGACAGAAGAGTCTGAAGAAGTAGGATATCACGTAGTATATTATGTAGACGGTACAGTTTTTGCAAATCAGGCTTATACAGAGGAAGAAAACCGGATTCATTTCCCACAGAGTCCTTTTAAAGCCGGTTATTTCTTCCGTGGATGGAAAGAAAATGGAACAGCCATCAGTGATGGAAGTACGGTAGATCATGATATGAACCTGACCGCTTCCTTTGAAGAAATCAAAATTTTTGAAGCAAAGGTGAATTACTACTATATCAATCCAACCAATGGAGCGAAGGTGGTATTTGATACAGCTTTGACACAGGTGGAAAAGAACAATCTGCCGGCTACTATTCTATCTCCGACAGATACCGCGATCAGTGCAGAAGTAGATCCGAATAACCCGGTATACTATCCGACTGAAACCAGCGTACAGATTACAGAAGCGGATGTAGCCAATGTAGAGTCTACCAGACAGGAAGGCTCTGTAGTCATCGGCGTACTTCGAGCAAAAGAAGTAAAATTTGTTCCATATGAATTTAAATACTATGTTTCCTATCAATTAAAGAATTTGACAGGAGATGGTTATACAGAAATTGAGAGACAGGAAGAAAACGGTATCTCCGGTGCAGTAGTAACACCACCGGTGAAATCTTTCCCTGGAGCAGTATTTGAGAGAATGGAATCCACTACCGTGACCACTTCCGGCCAGGTGATTCCGGTATACTACACCAGAGCAAATTATACCCTTCGCTATGATACGGATGGTGGCAGCTATGTAGATGCAATGACAGCGCCTTTTGAAACGGTCATTGCTCTGAATGCAAAACCTACATGGCAAGGATATGACTTCGATGGATGGTATTTGGATCCGGAATTCCAGACACCTGCAGGCAAGTCTTTGACCCTGATGGAAGATACCTATGTATATGCAAAATGGGAACCAAAGATGGTGGACTATACGGTGCTGTATTTCATCGAAAATGCAGATGATACAGAATACTCCTATCTGACCAGTACTGTAAAACAGGCAAGAGTAGGGGACGAAGTAACAGCTAAGGCTAGTGACACTACACCAAGAGCATTAGATACCAAGAACTTTACTTTTGCAGAGTCTACTACAGAAACCATTAAGGCAGATGGAAGCTCTGTTATCACAGTAAAATACAGCCGTAACGAATACACCTTGAAGTGGAATGGAGAAATCTATAACACAAGCAGCAAGCTGAGAGCGAGCAATCAGGGAACTGCAACTTTAACAGCGAAATACGGAGCGGTTATTACACAGCTTTTCAATGCAAACTTTAATACGGCTTTAAATAGCAAGTATGCTTGGAACTTTTCCAAGAAAAATGATGATAAATTTGTAAGCTGCGAGACTATGCCTTCTGCCCATGATGCAAATGTTACCAGTAATGGCAACATCATTACGGTATATGCTTTCGACTTCTCCACAGAGAATACACAGACACTGCGTTACTGGCTGGAGAACTATGAAAGTGCCGTAGCAACCACAGAAAAGAATGGCAAGACCTATGGTCTGTATAATACCGTCATCGTAAAATTCAACTATCTGTATGATAAGTCTGAATTCTACGAAATCAACGGTTATGATAAAGGTTTCTACGAAGCATATCAATCCACTACAGAAACTACGATAATCGACCAGATATGGGTAGAAGCAGGCCATTATAATTGGTGGGGCAGATGGGTTGACGATAGCCACTGGGAATATGTCTATGATGAAAATGAAGTAGTCACTCCTTGCAATTACCAGTTGGGTGGAAAAACCGCAGATTATAACAATCTGAGAGTGGATTTCTTCTATAATGCAAAGACCTACCCGTTGGCATTCTATGATCACAACGGTGACGAAATCGACACCTTGCAGATTGCTCGTAATGCAGACATCTCCGGATATTTCACCGAGATGAAACCGGAAGCACCGGTAGAAGATGCTACCTGGCTTGGCTGGTACACAGAGGCCGATAGAATCAATCTCTACGCAGGCGACTACAAGATGCCGACAGGACTTGTACTTTATGCAGGATGGCAGATGCCAAATCGCCAGATTCACTTCGTGGATCCATTTGGCGACACAGATACAGAACTGAAAACAGAGACTGTAAGCTATGGTGAAAAGGCAGAATACTTCAGACCGGATGACCATGCCGGATATTATTTCGCCGGTTGGTATACAGATAAGTCTTATAGCAAACAGTACGATTTCGCAAAACCGATTACGAAGGAAACCACCATCTATGCGAAATGGAATGCAAAGGTTCTTAGCTATACAGTGCATTACCTGGATGCAGATACAAATAAACCTGTAGCAGAGGATAAAGTGGTAACCAGTCCGGTACTTACCATTGGCAAGACCGTAACCGAGAAGAGTGTTACCGTAGTGGGATACCTTCCGGATGCAAATGAGAAGTCTACGATTCTTACCTTTGATGAAAATGAGATCATTTTCTACTATGAGCCAAAGGAAGGCGAGATTTCTTATACAGTAAGATACCTTATGGCAAATCATCCGGATGTAGCAGTTGCACCGGAAGTAGAAAAGACCATATCTGCGAATTTCGTCAGTGTAACAGAAGCTGCAGTACCGGTAGATAAGGCTTACTTACAGGCAAATCATCCAAGCTATATGCTGAATGAGTATTACCCTGAGACAGATGTCATTACCCAGGAACTGACCTCCGGAGAAAACATCATTACCTTTATCTATCATCCTTACAGCACAGGTAGAGCAATCGTACGCTATGTAGATATGGATGGAAACCAGATTCCTGGTACAGAGGAAGTGATCACCGCAGGCAGAAGTGGGGATGTAGTATATGTATCTACCAGAGTAAACGGATACAGATGGCATCATACAGAAGATGGTGACGGAAGAATCGCAGGTAATGCGATAACCCTGACAGATGGGGATACATACCGCATTGTATACTATCAGAAACTTCTGACCATCACAGCAAACAATAAGACAAAAGAGTACGATGGACTGCCACTTCGCAGCGAAGGCATCGATGATGTGACAGTAGAAGGATTAGTAGAAGGCCATGTACTTTCCGGTATTTCTTATAACGGAAGTCAGACCTTAGGTGGCAGCAGCGACACTGTACCAAAAGATGCTATCATCAGCGGAACTGAGAACGCAGAGTATTATGCAATCTCTTATCGTCCTGGTTCCCTTACCGTAACCAGAAAGCAAATCACAGTTACCATTAAAGGTGATGAGATTACACACCAGTATGATGGTACTGCTTATACAGCTACTTACCATGTAGAGGCAATCTCCGATAATAGCTTTAAGCCGGAATACATCCAGTTTAATGGACCGACAGCATCCATTACCAGACAGGATGCAGGTAAAGATCTCCTGATACTGGAAGGACAGTTTATCGTGAAGCCACAGTATAGAGATACCTTTGATGTGAAATTTGTAGCAAGCAATGGCTACGTGGAAATCACCAGAAGACCTTTGATCATCACTACAGGAAGTAAGACAGAGGTTTATGGAACCATAGCAAGAAGCGATGAGTACTCCATCACCGGATTTGCACCTGGTGAAAGCGCAAGCATCGACTACATGACCGGCGCACAGGAAGAAGTAGGTGACAGTGAGAACACTTATCACATGATCCAGTGGGATACCGCAAAAGAAGGTAACTATGAAATCGTAGAGCACCATATGGGTACATTGAAAGTTACACCAAAGAATGTCACTGTAACCATTACCGGCAATAGCGATACTGTAAATTACGATGGCGATACCCATACAGTAACCGGCTATACAGCAAAAGCGGATTCTTCTTTATATAAAGTAGAAGATGGTGCATACTTCACCGGACCGGAAGCAAGTGCATCCGGTAGAACTGTTGGCACATACTACATGGGCTTAAAAGAAACACAGTTCACCAATACCAACAAAAACTTCAAGGTAAACTTCGTAGTAGAAGATGGTAAGTTAAAGATTGTCCCAAGCGAGAAAGTGACCGTAATCATCACAGGACATCAGGACAGCAAACTCTATAGCGGTGAGGAGCAGTCTGTAGAGGGATATGATGTAGAAATCAGAACTCCACAGAATGTAGAAGGATATACGGAGAATGACTTTACCTTTACAGGTGAGGCAGTGGCAGCAGGTACTACTGTAGGAACCTACCCAATGGGACTTACCAAAGAGATGTTTACCAATACCAACGCAAACTACGACGTAGACTTCGTAGTAGAAGATGGTAAGCTGACTATTACAAAACCAAGTATCCTTGTGAAGGTAAGCGGTCATAAAGAATCTGTGAAGTACAATCGTCAGGAACAGACAGTAGACGGTTACGATACAGAGATTACCATGGATGGTAAAGCTACAAATCTTTACACAGCTGCAGACTTTACCTTTAGCGGCGAAGCAGTGGCAGCAGGTACTATCGTAGGAACCTATCCAATGGGACTTACCGAAGACCAGTTTACAAACAACAATGAGAACTTCACAGTAGAGTTCCAGATTACAGAAGATGGACAGCTTGTCATCGACAAGATGCCTGTCACAGTAACGATAAAGGGCCATACCCTGAATGTTCTCTATGATGGAGAAGAACATAAAGTAAATGGATATGCTATCACAGGTATCAACGGAACAAGATCTGCAGTTTACACAGTAGATGACTTCGAAAGACCGGAAATGGATGCAGATGTGGCTACAGCAGTTAGAACAGTAGCAGGCCGTACAGAAATGGCACTGTCTAACGCAGACTTCACCAATTTAGATGAGAACTTTGATGTAGTATTCGATGTAACACCTGGTTATGTAGAAATCAAACCAATCGAAAGTACTACAGTTAAAATCAAAGGAAACACCGACACCCAGACTTACACAGGAGAAACCTTACGAGTAGAAGGATGGGTAGTAGATGGTGAAATCGATGACAGTATCATCATTACTTTATCTGAAGATGTAGAAGCAGTAGCAGAAGGTATCGAAGTAGGAACTTATCCAATGGGTCTTACCAAGGAAGCATTCACAGCGACCTCCGAGAACTTCACTACCATCGAAATCGAAGTAGAAGATGGATGGCTTGAGATTCTGGCTCTTCCTCCAACAGATGAACCGACTCCTCCTGGTGGCGGAGGTCCGACTCCTGGTGGCGGTGGTGGCACACCTACCCCGACTCCGGACGACATCGGTGACGTACTGGGAGCAAAGAGAGGATACGAAGCAGTCATAGATGATGCAGGCCAGGTACTTGGCGCAAACAGAAAAAGCCCGAAGACCAGCGACAATAATAACGCAATCCTTTGGATGATGGTTATGGGAAGCTCGGCGCTTGGTATGGCAGCCATGATGGCACAAAAGAAACGAAAAGAAGAGGAATAATCTTACTCCTATGATATGAAATCCATCTAGGCAATGGAGGGTCCCCCACAGTAAGGACACTGTGGGGGATTTTTCTGCTTGAAAAAAAATAAAAATTTTTTTAAAATAAGTTGAGCCGTTTTTGAAATGGCGGACGTCATAATAAATGTAAAGAAAATAACGAACGGGAACGCCCGCTACATTGAGCCCGAATATAAGTAAGTATCACCCAGGTGGTATTTGCTTATATTTGGGCTTTTTCTTTGCAAAAAACAACGCAAGGGGTAACTACATATGGAAGAACGCAGAAAGATAGGTCGTGTGGCCTTCGATGCTAACTGTGTCATCGTAGACAGAGACACACTTACCAAAATCTACGGTAAAGTGAAAAACATCAGTCCTCTGGGCATGGCAATCACAGTAGAAAGCAGCGAACCCTCGATTCTGGGAAAAGACATCATCGTGGTAGCTGAAACACTCATCATGTACGCTGACGTTGTACGTGAAGATGAAGAACCTGACGGCAAACGCACCGTCGCTCTGAATGCAAGAAAATTCACCAATGAAGTTTTGGAATACTTATTCGAACATATTGCATTGGATGAAGATAAAGAAACATTGTAGGAATTGATAGTTGTAGGGAGAAAATTAGAATGAAAAACAAAACAAACAAACAAATCATCAAAGCACTTTCCATTGGTATCAGCGCAAGCATGATGCTCCAGCCTATGGTAGCATTCGCTGACGAAGCTCAGGAACCGGCACCTGCTACTCCTGACGATCATGTGAGCACAGTAGCTCCTACTGTTGTAGATATCCAGCAGTTCGTAGATGCTGATAAGGCAATCGAAAACGCTGAAACAAAAGTTGGGGAAGCAGAAACAGCAACCGGTATCGAATTCGACAACTCCAAAGATGAAGTTGCAGCAGCTACCGGCGAGACAGAAACTGTAGAAGAAAATCTGCAGCAGGCTGAAGCCAATATAGAACTTGCTAATGAAAACGGTAAAGAAGTTGTTAAAAATCAGAAAGACATTGAGACACAGTTAGACGAAGAGAGCTTTGATCAGAACGTAGCAGATGCAAACAAGGGTTATGCAGATGCAAAAACTGCAGCTGAAGAATCCAAAGAAATCAGCGATAAAGTAACTCCTAACATGAGTTCATCTGAAGCTACTGGTTTAGTAAATCAGGCTACTGAAAAATATAATGAAGCAAATACAGCATTAACCAAAGCGAATGAAAAATATGAAGCAGCAAAAGCTACTTATGAAGCAGCTGTAGCAAAACTCGCAGCAGCCCAGGAAAAAGCAGATGCAACAGCAGAGGAAATCAAAGCAGCTCAGGATGAGCTTGATACTGCAAAAGCATCTCTGGATTCTTTCGCACAGGATGTAGCAGATGCTCAGACTGCAGCAGAAGCAGCACTTGCAGAAATCCTGAAAGATGACTACCAGACCATCCAGGATGCGAAAGATGCAGTAGCTAAAGGTGAAATGACAGCTGACGCTTATGCACAGCTTTTGATTAAATCCTTCATCAAAGCTAACGGCGGTACATTCTCTGAATTCAGTACTACTGTGAAGACTAACGTAACCGGTCTGAATGAAGATGGTACAAATAAGACTGCTTCCACTACTTACAACACTGTTAAGTACACAGATGCTGACCGCAAGGCTGTAGAAGATATCTACAAAGTAACAACTGCTGAAGACGGCACAGTTTCTGTAGTAAAGATGACTGTAGAAGAAGTAACAGATACAGATAATGTATTGAAAGAAGCTGTTGAAGCGAAAGATGCTGTAGCAGAAAGCTGGAAAACAGCTGACGGCTCCAAGACCTTTGAAAATACAGATACAACCCACACTATTAACGTATCTGACGATGAAAAAGATGGTTTCTATGCTATCGATACAGCAACTAGCAAGGATGTATCTTCTGATGCTGATAAGGCTGTAAAAGCTCCTGAAACAATGAGTGAAGGTAGTAAAACAGTTACGTACAGTGCTGTTGAAAATACTGAAAATACCAGATATGAGAAAACAGAATATACGGTAGTAGATAGCTATAATACAAAGACATATACTGATAATAAAACTGCACACAGCAAGGATGAATTGAAAAATGAAATTAATAAGTATGCTGGTAAGAATGCAAAAGTAGAGGTTCACATTCTTGGACTTTCATTCATGCCAACGTATGCAGTGGATCCAGATGATTTGCATTGGTATGATAAAACTAATGCATGGTTGTTTGGTTCTGGTTATAAAATTAAAGTGTCTTATGAGGATATCGATTATTCCAGCCCGAAAGAAACTCATCAGGAAGCCGGTATCTATGAAATCAAAACCCAGGATTATACTGAGACAACAAGTATTACCGATAATGGACATGAAAAGTCCGGTTCTTATGGTTTTACTAAGTGGACCGGTGGCGGAAAAGACAAAGCAAAAGAGGATTTAAAGGATAAAATTGATGAGTTAGAGAAGCAAGGTTATACTATCACATATCAAAATGTTGATTGGAAGTGGTTTGATAATAAGCGTGGCTATTTCTACGAGGTTAGATATACTAAAACTACAAGCTCTAACAAGACAGTAACTAAAGAAGTATCCAGAACCAAATATGCCGCAGACACCTATACAAACTATACAGCAGCTCAGGATGCTGTAGAGGCTCAGGATGCTGTTTATGGTACTAAATTAAGCACTACTGATGGTGCATCTCTTGTACAGTCTGACCTGGATCAGAAACTGAAAGAACAGAAAGATCGTAAAGAGGATCAGGAAGCTGTAGTTCAGCAGGCAAAAGATGCTGTAGATGCTTATAACAAAGCAGTAGAAGCTGTAGAAGCAGCTCAGGCTAAGGTAGATAACTTGGTAGAGCAGAATGTAACTACTGTTGCTCTTTCCATTGCACAGGCTGAACTGGACGCTGCAAAAGAAGCTTTAGAAACAGCTACTGAGAACAAAGAAGCAGCTGAAGAAGCAGTAAGAGATGCAGCTGATTCCTTAGAAGCAGCTCAGGTGATTCTGAATACTATTAATGCTAACAACCAGACTCCTTCCGGTAATGTTTCTACACCAGCAGCTCCTGCTGCAGCAGCAGGCGAAGTACTTGGTGCTAACAGAAAACCAGCAGGTGATGGCGAAGAAGAAGGCCAGGTTCTTGGCGCTCGTAAGAGTCCTAAGACCGGTGATGCGAATAACGCTCTTCCTTGGATGGGTGCTATGGCAGGTGCTATGGCTGGTATGTTCGGTGTATTCGCTAAAAAGAGAAAAGACGAAGAATAATTCAAATTCATTCCTAGAACATAATACCTATAATGCTGAAAACCTCTCGGACAGGATGTCCGGGAGGTTTTTGGCGCTTTGCATATTATTTGATTTGACATCGTAGAACTTTTTCTGTATAGTATCTCTTTGTCGGACTTATGTCTGACTCAAGAGCCATTTTGGCGTCCGGGCAATCGCCCATCATTTCCCAATGTTACATTGAGATACAGGTTTAGATAGATTATAATATTTGCAGAAGCCTGATGAGTTTCATTATGCGCCTATAGCTGAGAGTGTAAGATACTTTAAGAAAACGGAGGAGGGCAAAAGCAAAATGTGTGAAAAAGTTGAACGATATGGTGAGCAATGTGCACTTGAAGCTACAGAACAGTATGTTAGAGCGTTGATGGAGAATATGAATCTTTCCTTTGATGAAGCGGTCGAAGTTCTAAAAGTTGATAAGAAGCAAATTAGGGCCTTGCGAGAAATGATGCCAGTAGACAATTAGAGAGAAACGGTTTGACAACGAAAGTATATGAAAGCATTTGAGATTAAGAACACAAAAGAATTTATGGCAAAACTTCTAGCATCGGAAGCCTTTGATGATTTCCTGATGTTGGAGACGAAGCTTACCATGGCGACGCAATACGTACTGGATGGACATCTGCAGAAAGATTTTTTTGACACTGATGAGTGGGAAGAGCAGAAGTATGCTGTCATCGAGTGGAGTAAGATGAGACCCACAGTGTTTTCTTTGATTAAGGGAACGCATACACCGGTACGGTTTCAAATTAGCATGCAGATGAAGCCGGATAAAGTGCAGAAGATGCTACAGAGCGACGAGCAGGAATTAGTAGCTTTGAATAACCTAGTGTCTGGTTTTTATGTAAATATCCGCTTTGAAAAAGGAAAAGTGCAACTGATAACAGCGGTAGACTATAAAACGTTTACGATGGATAAGGCAGCAGAAAAGGATTTTGATCAGTATGTAACGCAATTTCTTTCCGAACTTGGCATAGATTGGAACGAAATATAAGAGATACAAAAAAACGAGGGCTTGTAAGAAGCCCTCGATAAAATCTTCTATTATTTTTCTTTTGGCCAGTTCATGGCACGTACTTTGGAGGATAAACCAAAGAGATTGATAAATCCCTCAGCATCATGATGATCATATAAATCACCGGTAGTGAAGCTGGCGATACTTTCGTTATACAGAGAGTATGGAGAAGTAGTACCAGCTTTGATGATGTTACCTTTGTAGAGTTTGAATTTTACTTCGCCGGTAACATATTTCTGAGTGCTTTCGATGAAAGCCTGCAGTGCTTCACGAAGTGGGGTGAACCATTTGCCTTCGTATACTACCTGAGCGAATTTTGCACCCAAGTCCGCTTTCACTGCGTAGGTATCACGATCCAGAATCAGTTCTTCAAGCTGCTGGTGAGCTTCATAGAGGATGGTTCCGCCGGGAGTCTCATAGACACCACGGGACTTCATACCTACTACACGGTTCTCTACGATGTCGATGATACCGATACCGTGCTTGCCGCCCAGTTCATTCAGCTTTTCGATAATCTGAGCTACGCTCATAGCCTGGCCGTTTAAGGTTTTCGGTACGCCCTGTACGAAAGTCATGGTGACGTATTCGCCTTCATCAGGAGCTTTCTCCGGAGTGGTGCTCATGACTAAGAGGTGATCGTAGTTTGGCTCATTGGAAGGATCCTCTAATTCCAAACCTTCATGACTGATGTGCCATAAGTTGCGGTCACGGCTGTAGCTGGTGTCAGCAGAGAATGGAAGATTGATGCCGTGGGCCTTGCAGTATGCGATTTCATCTTCACGGGACTGCATGGTCCATTTGTCATTACGCCAAGCTGCGATGATTTTTAGCTCAGGAGCTAAGGCTTTGATACCTAGTTCAAAACGAATCTGGTCATTACCCTTACCGGTAGCACCGTGGCAAATTGCGGTAGCGCCTTCTTTTTTAGCAATCTCTACCAGTCTTTTGGCGATAGCCGGACGAGCCATGGAAGTACCCAGAAGGTATTTATTCTCATAAACTGCATGAGCCTGTACGCAAGGTACGATGTAGTTCTCAGCGAAATCATCTGTTAAATCTTCGATATATAATTTGGAAGCGCCACTGGATAAGGCTCTCTCCTCTAAGCCGTCCAGTTCTTCCTTCTGACCACAGTCAGCGCAGACACAGATTACTTCATAGTCGAAGTTTTCTTTGAGCCAGGGGATGATTGCAGTGGTATCCAAACCACCAGAGTATGCAAGTACGATTTTTTCTTTAGCCATGTTTTCCTCCTTATTTTACAAAGAACACTAAGTCCTTTTGCGTTTCTGATTAACTAACTATACCTACCTTACTACAGCGTGAATAAAAATGCAAGTGCAAATGAATAAATTTATAAAAATATACAAATATACAAATAATACTTGCATATTATGCAAAAATGAGGTAGCATTATGCATAGCCTTATTGTTCGCATTTATATATGTAGAAAAAAACGAAGGGCGTCTAGTTTCTTACTCTTAAATTACTTATAATAAGAAGAGTGAGACTGACAGGAGGAGAAAACAGTGATTAAAGTTGGAATCGTAGGAGCTACCGGATATGCCGGTGCAGAACTGGTGAGGATTTTGCAGGGACATCCGGAGGCTGAGATTGTATGGTATGGATCGAAGTCCTATGCAGGGGAGGCATTTGCTTCTATCTACCGCAATTTCTTTCAGGTAGTGGAAAGTCCATGTAAGAGCGATGATTTAAAGGAGATGGCGAAGCAGGTGGACGTGATTTTTACGGCTACGCCACAGGGATATCTTTCTTCCATAATAAGTGAGGAGATTCTGGAAGAAGCGAAGGTCATCGATTTGAGCGCAGACTTCCGACTGAAAGATGTATCTGTCTACGAGAAATGGTACGGAATCGAGCATAAGGCAAAAGAACTAATTGGGGAAGCTGTGTATGGCTTAGATGAAGTGAATAGGGAGCAGGTGAAGAAGGCAAGACTGATTGCGAATCCGGGATGCTACACCACTTGTTCGATTTTGACAGCCTATCCACTGGTGAAGGAAGGTCTGATAGACCCTACTACCCTGATCATCGATGCGAAATCCGGAACAAGTGGGGCCGGCAGGGGTGCCAAGGTGCCGAATCTGTTCTGCGAAGTGAATGAAAGCATCAAGCCGTACGGTGTGACTACCCACAGACATACGCCTGAAATCGAGGAGCAATTAGGCTATGCTTGCGGGCAGGAATTTGCCATCAGCTTTACCCCACATCTGGTTCCGATGAATAGAGGAATTCTGGCAACGGAATATGCCAGCTTAAAGGAAGTAAAGATGCCGGATGGTAGCGTGAGAAAGCCGGACCTTGCTTATATCAGAAGTGTTTATGAAAAATATTATGGCAAGGAGTATTTTGTCAGAGTTTTGCCGGAGGGCGTCATGCCGGAGACCAGATGGGTAGAAGGCAGCAACTTTTTAGACATCGGACTGGCAGTAGATGAGCGCTGCGGCAGAGTTATCATGGTGGGTGCTATCGATAACCTGGTAAAAGGCGCAGCCGGACAGGCAGTACAGAATATGAACCTGCTCTTTGGCTTGCCGGAGAATACAGGTCTTACCATGGTACCGCTTTTCCCATAAGAGTATAGAAAGAAGATATGAGGAGTCAGGAGGAAACAGTTATGTTAATGGATCATCCAAAAGATATGGACGATGTCATGAAGAAAGCGGAAGTGCTGATTGAGGCCCTTCCTTATATACAGAAATTCAATCGGAAAATCATCGTAGTAAAATACGGTGGTTCCGCTATGAGTAATGAGGAGTTGCAAAAGAATGTCATCAAGGACGTGACCCTTTTAAAGCTGGTTGGTTTTAAACCTATCATCGTCCATGGCGGTGGTAAAGAAATCAGCCGCTGGGTTGGCAAAGTGGGCAAAGAAGCTCAGTTTGTAAATGGCATGCGTGTAACAGACGACGAGACCATGGAAATCGCAGAGATGGTACTGAATAAGGTGAATAAGTCTCTGGTGGCCATGGTACAGGAAATCGGCGTGAACGCAGCGGGCATCAGTGGCAAGGATGGACACCTTTTGCAGGTGGAGAAAAAATATGCGGATGGTCAGGACATCGGTTATGTAGGAGAGATTACCAATGTAGATCCTACCATTATCTATGACCTGCTGGAAAAGGACTTTTTACCAATTATCGCTCCGATTGGCCTGGATAAGGACTTCAAGACTTACAATATCAATGCTGATGATGCAGCTTGTGCCATCGCAAAGGCAGTAGGTGCAGACAAGCTGGTGTTCCTGACAGATATCGAAGGCCTTTATAAAGATATCAACGACAAGTCTACCTTTATCAGCCGCATCACCACATCTCAGGTGAAAGAGCTGATTGGCGGAGGATTTGTCGGCGGCGGTATGCTTCCGAAGATTAGCAATTGCACAAATGCCATTGAGAACGGCGTCAATCGTGTGCATATTTTGGATGGACGTATTTTGCATTGCCTGCTTTTGGAAATCTTTACCAACCAAGGTATCGGCACTGCCATTGTGAAGGATGACGAATTAGAATAAGGATAAGGATTCATAAACGAGGAGAACAATTGATGACGGATCAGATTCAGGTGGCTGAGGAACACCTGTTACATACTTATAATCGTTACCAGGTGGTATTTGACCACGGAGACGGACTTTACTTATATGATACAGAGGGAAAGAAGTACCTGGATTTCTTTGCGGGAATCGCGGTACATGCCTTGGGCCATCACTACAAAGATTATGATGACACCATCAAGCAGCAGGTGGATAAGCTGCTGCATACTTCTAACTACTTCTATAACCAACCGGCTATCGATGCAGCGAAGAAGCTGACAGAGGCATCCGGTATGGACAGAGTCTTCTTCACCAATAGTGGCGCAGAAGCCATAGAAGGTGCATTAAAGGCAGCCAGAAAGTATGCCTATCTGCGAGATGGTCATACAGATCATGAAATCATTGCCATGGAGCATTCCTTCCACGGACGTACTTTTGGCGCTCTTTCTGTAACGGGAAATCCCCATTACAGAGAAGCTTTTGAGCCTATGATCGGTCATATTCAATTTGCAAAGATGAATGACCTTTCTTCGGTAGAAGCTTTGGTTAATGAGAAAACCTGTGCAATCCTTTTGGAAACCGTGCAGGGAGAAGGCGGAATCTATCCTGCTGATCCTGACTTCCTAAAGGGAATCCGCAAAATTTGTGACGAGAAGGATATCCTTCTTATCTTAGACGAGATTCAGTGCGGCATGGGAAGATGCGGCTCTCTATTTACCTGGCAGCAATACGGGGTGAAACCGGATATTATGACTACGGCGAAAGCTCTTGGCTGTGGCGTACCGGTAGGTGCATTTCTTTTGCAGGGCAAGGCAGCAGAGCATTCTTTGGTAGCAGGAGATCATGGCAGCACCTATGGCGGCAATCCTTTGGCATGCGCTGCTGTATCAAAAGTGTTGGACTTATATGCGGAAAATAATATAATAGAACATGTGACGAAAATCGCGCCGGTACTGGAAAAGGCACTGGATTCTTTGGTAGAAAAATATGACTTCTGCCTGGAAAGAAGGGGCCTTGGCTTGATGCAGGGACTTGTGTGCGCAGGACCTGTAGCTCCGGTGATTCAAAAGTGCCTGGATAACGGCCTTGTGCTAATCAATGCCGGCTCAGACATTTTGCGATTTGTGCCACCTCTTATTATTGAGGAATCTCATATCCGGGAGATGATGGGAATCCTAGAGGATGCCATAAGGAGTTTATAGTTTATTCTATGAAAATCAAAAAGATCGTTTTGCCGGTAATCAGTGCAGTAGTTATTATCGCAGGAGTGATGCTTGCCTTTAGCCATAAATCAGAAAGCCAGGAAGAAGCAGTTCTGTCCACCGATCATAAAGCTTTGGAAATCTGGTATACAGATGAAGCCTTCACAGACTATTTGGGAAGCGCAGCTGTAGACTATCAGGAGAAGTACGGAATCCGTGTACGTCCTGTTTTAAAGTCCGGCAAAGAGTTTTTGGAGACCATTTTGGATAGTTCTTTATCAGAAGAAGAGTATCCGGATTTATTTTTAACTACCAATGATACGCTGGAGCAGACTACCCTTTCCGGCCTTACTACAGAGATTTTGGATGAAAAAGGCGTGGTGAATCTTACCACCTTCCCGGAGACAGCTGTCAATGCAGTCTCTTATAAAGGAAAAGTGGTAGCGTATCCGCTGTCCTATAACACCAGTATCATGCTGTATAACCGTACCTATTTAGAGCAGGCAGCTGCAGCGATTTTGCAGGCAGAAAAGGACGCGGCAGAGGGAGAAGCAGCCCAGCAGGAAGTAGAGGAAATGGAAGGGGAGCTTACCCCGGAACCTGCTGTAGAAGGCGTGACAGTTACCGAAGAACAGGTGGCTGCGGCAGAGGCTACAGAGGAATCCCAGGAGAGTCCTTTCACGGAAGAAGAGATACAGGCAAAAGCAGAAAGCTTGATTCCGTCTTCCTTGACAGCACTTGCTGCTTTTTCTGATGAATATGATGCACCGGAACAGGTAGAAAATGTCTTCTACTGGGATGTGGCTGATATTCTGTATAACTACGATTTCGTAGGAGGATACATGAATGTAGGCGGAGAATGCGGTGACAATGAAGCTGAGATTTCCCTTTATAACCCGGATACAGTAGCTTGTATGCAGGCGTTTCAGGAACTCAATCAGCAGTTTTCCATTGACGCAGATACAGTGAAATATGACAGCGTTTTGGAAGACTTTATGCTTGGCAAAAGCATCTTTACGGTAGTAGGGGTGGATGCCATCGGTCAGATTGAAAAAGAAAAGGAAGAGGGAGTATTCCCATACGAATATGGCGTATGTTTGCTTCCGGATGTGACAGAAGATTTGCATAGCAGATCCTTGTCCATTACTACAGCAGTGTGCGTCAACGGTTTTTCTCAAAAGCTGAGTGAGGCCAATGCCTTTGCGGCCTTTCTTACCACAGAGCATGCAGACGATTTATATACGAAGGTAGGACAGATGCCTTGCAAAGACCAGGCAGTGTTGCCTATTGATAGCCTGCAGGTATGCCGTACAGAATACCAGACATCCATTTCCATGCCAAAGATGATGGCTACTACCAATCTGTGGATGCGACTGGAAATCGGCGTGAATCAGATTTGGAAAGGCGCGGACGTGGATGCGACTTTAAAAGAAATCGAGGACGCCACGAAGGCACAGCTTACTATTGATAATTCCAACTAGTTTCGCTAAAATATATCATGCATAAAGAGGGGCTTCTATCCGAAATAGGAGTTTTATGCAATGAAGAAAAAATGTAAATTCCCCATTTATTTGGGGCTTTCTCTTCTGCTTCTGACAGGATGTGGGAGAGAAGAAACCTTGGTTTTGACAGACAGCCTAACAGAGACTGTGACGGAAGAAACGGAGGAGACCTGCAGTACATCTTTGGAGGAAACACTAACAGGCACTATCCTGGTATATGTGTGTGGTGCCGTGGAGCATCCCGGGGTGTATGAGCTGACGGATGGGGATAGAGTCGTAGATGCCCTAAGTCAGGCGGGAGGAGCACTTAGTGATGCCCATTTAGACAGTCTGAATCTGGCCCAGAAGCTTACAGATGGAGCGAAGATTCAGGTTTTTACCACTGCAGAAGTAGAGCAAGGGCCTATGACAGATAGCGGTATGGATGGCAAGATAAATATCAATACTGCTACTGCGGAGGAACTTACGAAGTTGTCCGGCATCGGCGATAGTAAAGCACAGGCTATAGTCTCTTATCGAGAGGAACATGGCTCTTTTACCGCTATCGAGGACATAAAAAAGGTGCAAGGTATAGGCGAAGGCCTTTTTAGCCGTATCGAAGAGTCGATTACGGTATAGTTGTGTAGGTGAAACATGGCAAAGAAAGTTCTAATCGTAGATGATGAAAAATTAATCGTAAAAGGAATCCGCTTTAGTTTAGAGCAGGACGGTATGGATGTGGATGCTGCCTACGATGGAGAAGAAGCGCTAGAGAAGATTCGCAATAATACCTATGATATCGTTTTGTTGGACGTCATGTTGCCGAAACTGACGGGGTTTGAAGTATGCCAACAGGTACGAGAGTTTTCCGATGTACCGGTGGTGATGCTGACAGCAAAGGGAGATGATATGGATAAGATTCTGGGCCTGGAATACGGCGCAGATGACTATATCACCAAGCCTTTTAACATCCTGGAAGTGAAGGCCAGAATCAAGGCTATTATGCGTAGATCCGAGAAAAAAGAAAAAGCACCGGTAAGTACCAAAACAGGTGTGATTCAGGATGGGGATTTAGAACTGCATCCTGAGGGCCGCAGAGTCTACGTCTTAGGAAAAGAAATCGACTTAACAGCGAAAGAATTCGAAGTATTAGAACTGCTTGTGACCAATCCGAATAAAGTATATTCTCGTGAGAGCCTGCTACAGGCTGTATGGGGAAAGGATTATCCGGGAGATGCCCGTACAGTGGATGTTCACGTGCGAAGACTTCGCGAGAAAATCGAAGATAACCCAAGTGAACCGAAGTATGTACATACCAAATGGGGCGTGGGCTATTATTACAAGTAGGAAGTACAATGTTAGAAAAGTGGCAAGAATTCCTTTCTAAATTCAAATCTTTACGAAGCTTACGGTTTCGTATATTTCTTCTGTTGGTGGTCGTAGGTACCATACCGGGCTTTTTGATGCGATATCTGATTTTGCATAGTTATGAAGCCAGAGCGGTAGAGGTACAGACTTCTACGGTCACCACACAGATGCGTATTATCGCAAATCACCTGATTAACTACAATTATTTACAAGATACCAGTTCCCCTGTCATTAACGCGGAACTAGAAGAGATGTCCAGCTTGTATGATGGACGTGTTCTGATTGTGAATGATTATCTAAAGGTCGTAAAAGACACCTATGGAATCAGTACCGGAAAGACCATCATCAGTGAAGAAGTGGTAAATTGCTTCAATGGCAATACGGCAACCCATTACGATGAAATCAATGGTTATATCGAGATGGTTATTCCTATCGTGGCGACGGTGCAGGAGGACTCCATCGGTGTAGACATCATGGGGGCCGGTGCAAAGCTAAACATGAAGCAGAACACCACAGAGCAGGTTATGGGTGTCATGCTGATTTCTATTTCTACGGATAATATCCAGACGACGCTAAATCTGTTGAACAGTAGAGCAGAGGCGCTGCAGCTGATTGTGATTGTGGTAGTTATCGCGTTAGCAGGCTTTTTATCCGGTCTTTTGGTAAAGCCTCTGAATAAAGTCACCAAGGCTATCGCAGAGGTAAAAGATGGATTTTCCGATAGTGCCATTAATGTACCGGATTATGTAGAAACAGTGCATATCGTAGATGCCTTCAATCAGCTTTTACGCCGAATGAAGATATTGGATGACTCCAGGCAGGAGTTCGTATCCAATGTGTCTCATGAGCTTAAGACACCAATCACCTCTATGAAGGTATTGGCAGATTCCCTTTTAATGCAACCGGATGCGCCGGTAGAGCTTTATAGGGAGTTCATGGAAGATATTGCGAAAGAAATCGATAGAGAAAACACCATCATTACGGACCTTTTATCGCTGGTAAAGATGGATAAGACCGCAGCAGACTTAAATATCACCGAAGTGAATATCAATGAGCTGACGGAAATCGTATGTAAGAGACTAAGACCAATCGCCAGAAAGCGTAATATCGAAGTGACTTTCGAAAGTATGCGCCAGGTGAAGGCCTCCGTGGATGAAGTAAAGATTTCCCTGGTAATCTCAAACCTGGTGGAAAATGCAATCAAGTACAATCAGGAAGCTGGTTCGGTACATGTGTCATTGGATGCAGATCATCAGTACTTCGTATTGAAGGTGACAGACACGGGAATCGGTATTCCGGAGGAGAGCATTCATCATATATATGAGAGATTCTACCGTGTGGATAAGTCTCACTCCAGAGAAATCGGTGGTACGGGCCTGGGCCTTGCCATTACCAGAAGTGCTGTATTAATGCACCGTGGCTTTATTGATGTGGAAAGTACTCCGGGAGTGGGCTCTACTTTCACCGTGCGTATCCCACTACGATATATCATGCAAGAAAAGAAAGATGTGGAAAATAAAAACCATGAAATGTAAAACAGGAAAAATCCTGCTGGCGCTTTTGTTGGTGCTTGGGACCTTGCTGACAGGGTGTGGCAAGCAAGAAGTGGCAGAAGAGCCACAAGCGGATTTTCAAGTCTTTTTTGTAAATAAAGAGCAGACCAGAGTTGGTTCTATCGCCTATAATGCCAAAGGCGATAAGACGGATGCTTCCGCCATGGTGAAGGAGCTGATTCAGGCCATGCAGAAGGCTCCATCAGCGAGAGAGGGGATGTATATCCCTTTGGATCGAAATCTGGTGCCGAACTATTTCAATATCCAAGGGGATCAGTTGACCCTGGACTTTGGAGAAAAGTACGGCAGACAGGATCCCTTGCCGGAAGTTTTGGTGAGAGCCGCCATTGTGCGTACCATGTCCCAGATAGACGGAATCAATATGGTTTCTTTTACCATCAGCGGCAGACCACTGGAAAATGTAGATGGCAGTCCGGTGGGTATTATGACGGCGGAGACTTTTGTGGATAACGACGGTCTTGAAATCAGTAACTATGAAAAAGTAAAGTTGCATTTGTATTTTGCCAATGAAACCGGGGACGGCCTGATTGAAATTGAGCGGGAAGTGGTCTACAACAGTAACATTGCTCTGGAAAAACTGGTGGTGGAAGAAATTGTGAACGGACCAAACAATGAGGAAAGCCAGCCTACCGTAAACCCGGCCACCAAAGTTCTGGGTGTTACCGTAAAGGATGGTACCTGTTATGTAAATTTAAGTCAGGACTTCCTGACATCACCGGGAAATATCACCAGAACAGATTTGCCACTGTATTCCATCGTAAACTCACTTTCTGAATTACCAAATATCAATAAAGTGCAGTTCTCCATCGACGGAGATAGCTCTATTACCTATAAAGATGTGGTAGATTTTAATACCTTACTAGAAAGGAACTTAGATATCGTTACTTCATGAGTAGAAAGAGATTTGCAGAGTTCACCAGCAGGCCTTTGTGTCTGCTGGCGCTCTTTTGTCTCTTGCCGATGATGTTGATTGTGTACGGCATGCAGGGGTCTGCAAGGCCCGCATTGGGGGCCAAGGCATTCTGGAAGGACTTTTTCATGTCACTGCCCGCTGAAGGAGAAACGGTCCTGGTAGAAGGCCGGGTACAGTCCATGCAGCCAAAAGAAGGGTTTGGAACCCCTTATCTGGAGGTTTGCTTGGAAAACGTAGTGTGCAAGCTACCGCTTCAGCCGGAGCCTTACATCGGTGAGAAGATACAAGTACAAGGGAAAGTGAAGTACTTTCCATCCGCAACCAATCCCGGAGAATTTGACTTACGGGAAGTAAATCAAATAAATCATCTGGCATATACCTTGGTAGATGCCAGAATCAAAGCCCGTTCCGGGCAATATTCTCAGTTGAAACAAAAAGCATACGAAAAAAGAAAAGAACTGGAACAAATCTTAGCGTCTTCTTTTGATGCAGAGACGGCAGGCATTCTAAAAGCAATGCTTTTGGGGGACAAGACAAGCCTATCTGCAGATACAAAGAAACAGTACCGTGATAGTGGCATCATTCATGTGCTGGCTATTTCCGGTTTACACATTTCCATTATCGGCATGGCTTTTTATGGGCTGTTGCGAAAAATAAGGGTTCCTGCATGGCTGGCTGGCCTGGTATGCGCGGGTCTGATGCTGTTTTATGGGGAGCTAACCGGAATGGGAGTTTCTACGAAAAGAGCCCTGGTGATGTTCTTATTACGGCTTCTGGGGGATGTACTCAGGCGCAGCTATGACCTATTATCTGCCATGGCGCTGATTCTAATCTGGATGCTGTTTGAGAATCCGCTTTTGGTAAAACATAGCGGCTTTCTGTTATCCTATGGTGCGGTACTGGCGCTTGGATTATTCTATCCCGCTATACGGGAAAGCTTTCCTGGTCACAAGGTTTCTAAGACCCTGGTACCGGCGGCAGTACTTTTCCTTTTTCAATTGCCTATCCTGATATGGTTCCAATATGCATGGAATCCTTTTTCCATGCTGCTTAACCTGCTGGTGGTACCGCTCATGACCCTGGTGGTGCTGGATGGCATGTTGGTACTTTTGGTGGGGGCACTGGAAATCGGGGTATTAGCCTATTACCTGGGACTTGCCAGTCCTTGGAGTCTCGGAAAAATCCTTGGCTTGCCGGACAAATGGCTTCTGCTGGCTTTTGATTTTCTTAGCCGGCTGGGGGCTCATAGAAGGCCGATTCTGGGTAAAATGGTGGTGGGCCGGGGGGAGTTCTGGCAACTGCTACTTTTTTATTTGGCATTTCTTTTGCTGGCATTCTTCTTTCGCAGACTTCCTAGAAATGCCATTCCTATGGTGATTCTTGCTATGCTGAGCATTTTACTGATTCGGCCGCTGGGAATCACCGACTTTACCATGCTGGATGTGGGACAAGGGGATGGTATGCTTCTTCGGACACCGGCTGGACATACATATCTGATCGACGGCGGCTCCTCTTCCAAAAGCAAGGTTGGGGAAAAAGTGATATTGCCTGCACTGCAGTATATGGGGGATGTGTCCTTGGAGGGGATTTTTTTATCCCATCCGGATGAGGATCATATCTCCGGCGCGCTGGAGCTTCTGGAATTGTCAAAGACGGGGGAAGTGGAAATCGATTGTTTGATTCTATCGGATGTGGGGAATAATCAGGAGAAGGGAAGCCATTCCGGTGCGCTTATGCCGGCAGACAGCCCTTGGGCGGAAGTGCTACAAAAAGCCCATGAGGCGGGAGTATCGGTGCGCTACGTCTCGGCTGGACAGATCCTACAGGAAAAAGGCATATCTATTCTGTGCTTAGGACCGGAGAAGGGACTGATGACGGAGGAGGCCAATGAAGTGTCGGAAGTCTTTTTACTGCAAACAAGGAAACTGGAAATCCTACTGACAGGAGATACGGTAGGGGCTGCAGAACAGGCGGCCATAGAGCGCTTATATGGATGCATGGACAGGAAAAGCGGGAAAAAGGACCTGTGGCATAGACATAGAAAAGGACCTTATCGGGTGCTAAAGGTGTCACATCATGGCAGCAAGTACTCCACGCCGGAGGAGCTGTTATACAGGTGGAAGCCGGATGTGGCCCTGATATCCTGTGGTAGGAAGAACCGGTATGGGCATCCCCACGAGGAACTGCTGCTTCGCCTAAAGAAAGCCGGGATTGCTTACCAAAGAACCGACGAAAAAGGGGCGATTTTTGTAAAAGAATGGTATGGAATAGGTGATAGCGGACGCACTTCGTGTTATACTAATTAACATGGTAAACAGAAGAAAGGCAAGGCACGTATGGCTGGCATAGCAAAAGAAGCAGCGGATAAATCCAGAGCTTCTATGAATGTGATCAAACAGAATATTGAGACCGGCACGTACGCCAATGTGTATTTACTTTTTGGTGACGAGGTCTATCTGCTGGATCAGTATAAAAAGAAGCTGGTGGATGCGTTGATGGATGGCGCGGATGCCATGAACCTTACCAAAGTGGCGGACAAGGAGTTCCGCCTGCCGGAGATTATCGATATCGCCGAAACGATGCCATTTTTCGCTACGAGGAGAGTGATTTTGGCAGAGAATACAGGGTTATTTAAATCCGGTGGAGATGCCCTTGCGGAGTATTTGGAGAGAGTACCGGAATCTACCGTGATGGTATTTGTGGAGAGTGCAGTAGACAAAAGGAGCAAAGCCTACAAAACAGTGGGAAAAGTAGGCAAGTGTCTGGAGTTTACACCACTGAGCCAGCAGGATATCAAGCAGTGGATAGGGGTACAGTGCAAGAGGGAAGGCAAGCAAATCTCATTAGAAACAGCACAGTTTATCATCGACCAGGTGGGAGATGAGATGCAGACTCTTTCTAAGGAGATGGAAAAACTTCTAAACTTTACCATGAATAAAGATGTGATCACCAAGGAAGATGTAGAAGAAATCTGCGTCATGAAGGTGACCAGTCAGATTTTCAAATTAACAGATGCTATCGCAGCAGGAAATCAGAAAGCAGCGCTGGATTACTACTATGACATGCTGGAATTAGGGGAAGCACCTTTATATATTCTGGCTATGATCAATAGACAGTTTGACCTGATGCTGCAAGTGAAGACGATTCTGCTTCGGGGACATGCAGACCGCAATGATGTGATGAAGGGGATGGGCTTTAAGTCACCCTATCAGGCAGATATCTATATGCGGCAGTGTAAGGCATTCCCATTGGAGTATCTAAAGAAGACCCTTCGAGATTCTGCTGATTTGGAAGTACAGATGAAGACTGGCCTCATGGACATGCAGATGGGCGTGGAACTCTTTCTGGTGGAACACAGCAGAAAGGTAAAATAGGATTTTTATGAGGAAAAACAGGAATTCATTTACAGGATCTATTGGTTTTGTCCTGGCAGCAGCAGGATCAGCTGTAGGACTGGGGAATATTTGGAGATTCCCTTATTTGGCAGCGAGAGATGGAGGCGGATTATTCCTTGTCATCTATTTGATTCTCGCCGTGACTTTTGGCTTTACCCTTCTCCTCACAGAGGTAGCCATCGGACGTAACACAAAGCAGAGCCCACTGACTGCATATGGTAAGCTTCGCCCGAAGTGGAAGGGACTTGGCGTTATCGCTTGTATTATTCCAATGATGATTATGCCGTATTATTGTGTCATTGGTGGTTGGGTAGTGAAATACTTCTTGGCATTCCTTACCGGTTCCGGTGTGCAGACTGCTACAGAGGGTTATTTCACAGATTTCATTACGGATACCTCTACACCAATCGGTATGATGATTGTGTTCTTATTCTTAACGATGGTAGTCGTTTTGGGCGGTGTAGATAAAGGTATCGAGAAGTTTTCTCGTATCGTCATGCCACTGCTGGTATTTTTGATTATCATCATTTCCGCTTTTTCACTGACTATCAGTCATACAGATGATAGTGGCGTAGTGAGAACCGGTATGGAAGGCTTGAAGATTCTCTTTATTCCTTCCGCAGAGAGTTTGAATTTCCAATCTATCTATACCACCACCATGGATGCCATGGGACAGCTGTTCTACAGTTTGAGTGTAGCCATGGGTATCATGATTGCGTACGGTTCTTATATGAAAGATGAGTCCAATCTGCCAAAGTCAGTTGGCCAGATTGAGATTTTTGATACTGCTATTGCATTCCTTGCAGGTGTTATGATTATCCCTGCAGTGTATGCCTTTATGGGAAAAGAGGGCATGCAGTCCTCCGGCCCTGGCCTGATGTTTGTTTCTCTGCCAAAGGTATTTGAAGCAATGGGCCCGATAGGTAACTTGATAGGCTGCCTTTTCTTTGCCATGGTGCTTTTCGCAGCGACTACAAGTGCGGTTTCCATTTTGGAAGCTATCGTATCCAGCTTTATCGATAAGTTCCATATGGAAAGGAAGCAGGCAACTTTGGCAGAAGGTTTGATTGCCCTTGTACTGGGTATTGTTGTTTGCCTTGGTTACAACAAGTTCTACTTTGAGATTAAACTTCCAAATGGTGCTGTTGCACAGATTCTGGACATCATGGATTACGTAAGTAATAACCTGCTGATGCCAATTGTGGCAGTCGGTACTTGTATCCTGGTGGGTTGGATTTTGAAACCGAAATATGTGGAAGATGAAATCACAAAGAATGGTGAAAAATTCGCCAGAAAAGGTGTTTACAATGTGATGATCAAATACGTCGCACCGATTATGTTGGTGGTACTTTTCCTGAAAGCTTTGGGAATTGTATAGAGGATATTATGAAACAGCTATTTCGCTTGGAAATGGCTGTTTTTTTTGTGCATACAAGTTTAATAATACACAAAATATCCTGTAAATTTAGCTAATTTAACTATGAAATTCCACAAAAATTAACAATAGGAATTGAAGTTTCAAAATCAAGTGATAGAATTTCTTTTGTGTGAAATTGTGTATTAGGAGGAATTGAATATGGAACAACATGAGCACAATGGAAAACTAGTCCAAAAATTAATCTTTGCGGCATTGTCTGCCATGGTGGGCTTAGCAATCGTTTTAACTGTGATTTGCGCGGTAGAGTTGACCAGTACTTACCATAGCATGGTGAAAGAAGAGTTGACCGTTGCCGGAACCCACTTAGCCAGCGAAATGTCTTCTGTTTGGGACGGTGACTGGAGTTATCAGGATGGTGTCTTATACAAAGGCGAACAAAATGTCATGCAAGAGTATGAGGAACTGGTGGATAATCTGAAGAAAGAAACCGGTATCGAATATTCTATTTTATATGGCAAGGAACGTGTCATTACTACCATGACTGAAAATGGTAAGAAACTGACGGGATTTGAGGTATCAGATGAAGTGTACCAAAACGTCGTTGGCAACAAACAGAGTTTGTTTATTCCGAACACAGTGCCAGGCGGCGCAACCGAAAAGTATTATACCTATTACGTACCTTTGTGCCAGGATGACGGCACCCCTGTAGCTATGGCTTATGCCGGGAGGAAAGCTACAGATATTTCCAGAAGAATCAGTAGTATTGTAGTATTTATGGCACTTCTTGCTACGGTTTTGACTGCGGTACTTTCTGTTGTGGGATACCTTGTAGCAAATAAGACATCCAAGAAAATGAAGTCTATTGCAGACGAGATGGATAAGCTTGCACAGGGACAACTCACGTTGAATATCGATGAGTCTCTTGTAAAGCGAAATGATGAAATCGGACTTTTGGCAGAGGGCGCTATTCAATTAAGCACGAAATTACGAGAAGTAATCGACAGTACACGTAGTATGGCATTGGAATTGAAAAATGCCGGTACGGAGTTAAGCAATTCTGCTGATCAAGCCAGTGACGCTTCTTCCCAGGTGACATCGGCGGTAGATGATATATCAAAGGGCGCTGTGGGACAGGCTGAAAGCGTGGAAAGTGCTGCAGGTAATACCCAAGACATCGGAGAAGATATAGAACTTGTTTCCGGAAATGTAGAACATTTAAACAGCGTTGCAAACGAAATGAGCACTGCCTGTGAAAATGCTATGGCAGCCATGGATAAGCTCATTAGTCAAAGCAAAGAAGTACAAAGCTCTGTACAGGATATCGGTAGAACCATAGATTCTACTAACGAGTCCGCAAAAGAAATCTCTAAGTTTTCGGATGCAATTACATCTATTGCATCGCAGACAAATCTACTTTCGCTGAATGCCAGCATTGAGGCTGCCAGAGCAGGTGAAGCAGGAAAAGGCTTTGCTGTGGTTGCTACAGAAATCGGTCAGCTGGCTTTACAAAGCAGGGAGAGTGCTGACGAAATTAAGAATATTGTAGATCAACTGTTAAAGGACGCATCTGCATCTGTGGAAGTAATGAATCGTCTGAATGAAAGCTTTTCTCAGCAGGAAGTACAGATGGAAAATACAAAGGCGAATATGACCATCATGGAGGAAAACTCCGCTAATGTGTCAGATGGAGCAAACAGTATTAAAGCACATATGCAGCAACTTACAGAAGCAAAAGATCAGTTGGTTGGTATTATTGCAGATCTGTCGGCTATTTCTGAGGAAAACGCTGCTTCTGCAGAGGAAACCAATGCTTCTATGGAAGAATTGAATGCTACTTTCACACTCATTACGGACTCTGCGAATAATTTGCAGAATCTTGCAGAAAACATGACAGAAACCATTAGTTTCTTTCAAGTATAAGTATAAAGAAACGGGATTGTCCTAAGGGCAATCCCGTTTTTGAACCAGGGAAACAAGCAACGCGCCCAGCTTACTGTCTGGTTCTGCAGTACATTTACATCTCCGCGCCAGTGTATGGGAAAAAGAGAGGAGAATAACTGGGTTTGACTAATCGCAGTTATTTGGTATAATAAGTTTGTAAAAAGAAATGAAATCACGATTTTTACAACACAACAAAAAAGCTAGGAGGGGCTACTCCTAGCTTTTTCTATTCCGTTTGGGCAGAGTGGCTTATGCTCTAGGCTCATATCCATCCCTCCTAACATTTTTTTCTACGTTTTGAAAGAGTTCTTTGGATGATGAGAAAATCATGATAAACTAAGAATATGACTAGGTTTAGGGGGTACAGATATGAATAAGTCACAATTATTAATTTACATGGGAGTCTGTATTGTACTTCCGGCTTTTACGTGCCTGGCGATGCCACGTTTGGGCAAGGCACTAGGACCAAAAGGCGGATTGGATGCCTTGGGCGGCGCTATAGTATTTGCAGGAATCTATAAAATTGCCTGGATTATCCTAATGGCCGCGTATGTGATTATGTTGGGGTTTTGGTGCAAATGGCTGAAGACAAATGCTGTCTTGGCCAGTATGCATGTAGGGTTTAAACTATTGCCTTTCCTTCCTGTAATCGTGATTTTGCTGGTGGCAGCTACTGGTAAGGTAATGGATGCTCATCACAAAGCAAATTATTCCGCAGAGGTATTTGCAGGGGATGCTGTGAAGTGGGCAGATGATGTGGTTGGACAGAAGCAGGAAACTGTAGATGGAAAACAGGCGATGGACGTAGAAAACGGTTTGCGTTGGGCCACAGATGACTACCTCATTCCATATGGATATGTATCATCTAAAGAAGAAGCATACCGGATAATCGAAGAGGCGCTGCCTAGGATTCTGGAAGAGTTTCAAAAGCGGCCGCTTTGTCTGAAAACTGCCGGCTCCGGAAAAGGAGACGAATATGTGGTAGTTCAGATAGAAAGCTATTCTGTGGATTCAGCGAGCCATGTACTGACAGTGAAGTATGACGCACTGGAGGAAAGCAAAGAGTATCCAATCGAAATCAATAGGGATTGCCCTTAGGGCAATCCCTTTTTTGAAACGGAAACTTCTTTGTATTTTCTAAGATTCTGCGACTTCTTTTTTCTTGTTGTAAATTGGCGCTAGGATAAATGCCATGAAAATCAGGTTTTGAACCAGGGAAACAATCAACGCGCCCCAGCTTACTGTCTGGTTCTGCAGTACATTTACATCTCCGCCGGAGAATATGACGATGAAATTATTGTTAATGTAGTGCATGATGGCGATGGCCCATATATTCTGGGTCTTCATAAATACATATCCAAAGAAGATACCAAGAGCTACACAGGTAATCAGCTGTGCGACAAACATCTGAGGACCGCTATCTGTAGAGTAGAACATGAAGTCTGCGCCCAGGTGCCAGATGGCCCATATAACACCAAGTAAAAGAACACCGCCTCGAAGGCCGAATTTCTTCTGCATAATTGGCTGTAAGTAGTATCTCCAACCGTATTCTTCACCCAGGAAAGCGATGAAGGTCAGCGGGAAGTTTAGTAAGAGAATACCGCAGGTAATCCAGGTGTTTAAATTGAAAACTGTGGCATTTAATGTGTCAAATCCCGGGTCGATACCTCCAAGTTTCACAACACCATATCCGATGTAGATTCGTAGCACAAAGAATAGGATAAAGAGTGCTACGAAGGCAATACTCAGAAGTACATGATTACGACTAAGTCCGGCATTTTTTCTTTTTTCCTTTCCACATACCCAGAAAAGAATATAAGCGATGGCAGATCCTGCCAGGAGTACATACTGGCTGTACATGTTCCAATTGGAAATCAAACCGGCACCCGACTCTATCATGGTCTCCGGTAAGAATGCAGACAGGAGTGCGACGACTACCATGATAGCGGATGTAACTAGGAATACGAGGTAGCCAATTTTTGGAAGCTTCATTTCTTTGTCGCCGAAACATAGAAGCCCCAGGATGACACCACAAGCCGGGTAAGTCATCATGACATTCATAAATGCTGATAAATCATGTCCATTGTTCAGCCCAATCTTCATGAAGATGCTCATGATGATCGTAACGCCATAAGCAATGGCGATAAACAAGATAAGTCGTTTCTTTTCCACGTTTGTCATATGTTTTCCTCCTACTATAAAAACGTTAGGTTTATTGTATAGGAAGAAATAGAAAACTACAATAGTGGGAAGATGGGAGGACATCAGGTTGGTTGGTAGAAGATGGAGTACTTGCAGTGCAAAACGGGACTGCCTTTGCATGTGAGAATGGGAAAGTTGACTTTCACATGTCGGGGCTTGGGGAAGCGAGCATGTGAGAATGGGAAAGTTGGATTTCACATGCAAGGGGTTTGGAAAAGTGTGCATGTGAGAATGGAAAAGTTGAATTTTGCATGTCGGGTTTTGGAAAAGCGTGCATGTGAGAATGGGAAAGATGGATTTCGCATGTCGGGGTTTGGAAAAGCGTGCATGTGAGAATGGAAAAGTTGGATTTCACATGCCAGGGTTTGAAAAAGCGTGCATGTGAGAATAGAAAAGTTGGATTTCACATGCAAGGGTTTGGAAAAGCGTGCATGTGAGAATGGAAAAGTGGTCAAGTCCTTTTTTGTGTGTAAATTACCTTTAGGTGCTAAACGGCGCTATGCCGCCAATAGTTTCAGCTGTTCCT
>SVFQ01000015.1 GCA_015056765.1 Lachnospiraceae bacterium | reverse complement strand
TTTTTGGATCATTAAACAGCTGTCCTAAGATTAGGTCTGCTCAACTTTCAACTGTCCACTTTTATGGGTACAGTTTAATAGTTACATCTATAGTATCATTATTAATTTTATATTTTTTATCTATATATTCTTCTGTAACAGGACAAAGGTTTTGGATTAAAAAAGCTCTTTTTTCACCGTTAACATATCCAAAACGTATGCCATCAAACTTCCCCTTATAACGACTCATTTTCTCGTTATATAATTTTTCATATTTATCAACCTTAGAGGAAATAGGAATCATCCAACAGTAACCATCAAGTTTAAAACAGTAAAAACAAGGTCGCCCATGTGCGCCATTATCAAATTCTTTATTCCCCATTAAACCGCAATCGTTAAACTTTTCATAAAAAGAATCCTTAATAAAATAGAACTTTCCAGTTTCCATAAATCTCTCCATAAAAATGGGACTTGTGCTAAATATAACACAAGTCCCGCAATATTTGTCCCTCGACCTTTTATTAGCCGCATATCGAGTAGCGGAAATATTTGACCCTGTACCTTTTTTATTATGCCGATGTACAGTCTCGGCAAATAAACAATATTTAATTAAAACTTTTCTTTGTATATATACTATACCATATCTTCACTTATTTGCAAATTGACTAATTGAACAATAAATGTTAAAACAAACTATTGAATTTTATACAAATCTAGATACGCTCAAATCTTATATATCTCTATTCTACTGATTTCTCACACATCCACTGCACCCAGCACAGCCTCTGGCCATCACGTCCTCGGAATATAATCCCATAGGGGTGTTTAGCATGCAGATGGCTTGGGCGCTGATGCCGTCGCCGCTGCCGGTGAAGCCCATACCTTCTTCGGTGGTGGCTTTCACATTGACCTGCTCGATGTCGATGCCCAAAGCCTTTGCGATGTTGGCTCTCATGGTATCGATGTGTGGGCGCATCTTTGGTGCCTGGGCGATGATGGTAGCATCGATATTTTCGATGAGGAAGGTCTTTTCCTCCAGTCTACGGCCTACGTCCTCTAAGAGTTTCAGGGAGTCTGCTCCCTCCCACTCCGGGTCTGTATCCGGGTAGAGCTTGCCGATGTCTCCCATGGCTGCTGCCCCCAGCAGCGCATCCATGATGGCATGCAGCAGTACGTCTGCGTCCGAATGGCCCAACAGGCCTTTTTCATAAGGGATATCCACGCCGCCGATGATGCACTTTCTGCCTTCCACCAGTCTGTGGACATCATATCCCATACCTATTCTCATTTTTTCTCCTATCTATGTGCCTTCTGTATGAGAAGGCCTATCTTTTTATACTTGGGAAGTCTATCTGTTCCAGATATGTCACTTCGAAATCCGGTTCCAGGGATAATTCTACCACATCCACCGGCTTGTGTAGTGTGATTTCTTTCCACAGGGCTTTCACCGCCCCCTTCAGGGAAGTATTTCCCACTACTTTTACTTTTTCTGCTAGGCTCTTTGGCATAAGGCCCAGTCCCTCTGCTGCCGCTTCAAAGAATCCGGTGTCTCTCAGGCCCTCTCCGAATCCTCCTGCCACATACACAGAGCTTACCTCCTCTGCTTTCACTCCTGCTTTCTTTAGGAGGATATGGATACCGGCATAGATGGCTGCTTTCGCCATCTGGATATTTCGGATGTCCTCTTGGGTGAAGAGAAGCTTCTTTCCATCCGGTGTCTCTCCCAGCCGCAGTCCTTCCTGCAGGTAGCCGGAGTTTACGAAGGTGCCATTGGCTGTCAGCAGGTCATAACTGTACAGCAGCCAGGTTAGGCTGAGGGCCCCGCTACCGCAGATGCCGATAGGGGGTAAGTCCCCGATCTGATGACACAGTAGCTTTCCATCCAGGATGTCTGCTCTGTCGATGGCTCCCGGGATGCTGGCCACGCCGCAGCTGATATTACCGCCTTCTAAGGCAGGTCCTGCTGCCACGCTGGTGGCATAGTACTTCTCTTTGGTAGCCAGCACCATCTCTCCATTGGTACCTAAGTCTAGGAAAAGCACCGGCTCCTCTGTATGCTCTAAGTCCAGTTCTATGATACCTGCCACGATATCCGCTCCTACGAAGGCAGAGATGCCGGGCAGTAGCTCCACACTGTGACTTCTCACTTCTTCATTCCACAGGGTAGTCTCGCTAGTCTTGGGGATATGCACCTTTCTGGCAGACAGTTCCACATTTGTGAAAGGATATTTGGCCAGACCATCACAAGGCAGGTTCTGCAAGAGATGCAGCATGGTGGTATTTCCTGCCAGGGTGATTTTCCGGATATGGTTCTTCTCTAATACGCACTGCAGGGTATCTGCCTGAGACTCCTTCAGGAGCTCATGGATGCCTCTGCTGATATCTTTCCAGATGGTCTTATACAGCTGATATCCTTGTCCATCCATAGAAGCCTGGATTCTGGACACCACATCGGCGCCGAAACTTCTTTGATGATTCATGGTCTGGATAGTATGCAGGATGATCTGCTGGTCTAGGTCCACCAGGGCAAAAGCCAGGGTGGTGCTTCCTAAGTCGATGGCGATACCCAGGTTCTGGATACCGGCTCTGTTCCACTTCTCTAAGTGCTCCCCGTCCAGAGCTGCCCGGATAGGCTCTGCAAAGGGAGAAGTCTGGATTTCCATATGTTTTGTGACCTTGGTCTTGCAGGCCAGGCGCCAGCCCTCCTGCAGTTCCTTTTGAGAGAGGAATACCAGGTCCTGAGTAGTAGGTTCCGGCACTTCCTTTAGGATGCGGACTTTACACTTGCCGCAGAATCCTGTGCCATTGCAGGCTGCATCGATCATGACGCCCTTTTCCCGCAGAGACTGTAGTACTGTCATATCCGGTACATCATCTTCTACCGGCTCCGCATTTCCCGGCAGTTCCTGCAGGCCGCAAGGGTGCTTACAGGTCAGGCAGTTATGCTGATCTTCGAAGACTCTCACATCGTCAGTCAGTTCAAAGAATTTGCACATGGTCTTAGTAGGAGTGAACATGCCAGCCTCTGTCATACCAAGTCCCTGGAGCTTTTCTGCCTGCAGGGCGGTATAAATCCATCTATGGGCTTCGATGCCTACCTCTTCCGGTGCTTCCACCATGGCGGAGATGCCTACCTTTTCTCCACGGAAGAAGGAGTGTCTTTTCTCTGTAGCCTCCTTTTCCATGTCAAAGAGGGCCACATCTCCTATGGCAGACCACACCATGGCCTTTTGCAGTTCGCCTTTTTTCTCATAGAACTGCATCTGTCTGTCTACCGCAGGCCCTATGGTATAGATGGCTGCGCCGATTCTCTTTTGGCCTCGGAGTTTGCCCATATACTGCTGCATATCCTCCGGCACATCCAAGATGCCCAGCACTGCCATAGGCCGTATCTCTTCCTTCGCCTTTGGCAGAAATCTGTCTAATAACTGCAAAAGCTCCCCTTTCACAGGAGAGCTTTCTGGGCATTGTAAGAGCCGCAGCACCCTGCTACGGTCTCTGATTATAGAAGTAGTCGAAATTGTTAAAGTAATCGTTATTGTAGTACTGGTCACTATTGCCATTTCCCCCATTATCACCGTTCTGGGATTCCTGCTGATTGCTACCGGAGCTTTCGATTCCGGCTTCACCGGAAGTACCCAGTGTTACGTCGATAGTACGCTCCTCATATCCCTGAGAGCTCTGTACCATGACAGTCAGCTGTACTGTCTCGCCGGCTGCATAGTAGCTCAGGTAATCTTTCAAAGCTTCGATGGTAGCTACGGACTTACCATTGAGGGCTGTGATGACCATGTTTTTCTGGATGCCTGCACGCTCTGCAGGAGAGCCTGCTGTGATGGCACTGACGAATACACCTTTTGGTATGCCGTACTGACTATTGATATCGTCTGTGACATTAGAGCCCTGGATACCTAAATAGCCACGTTTGTCTTCGTCTACCACTTCTCTGGTCTCTGTAGACATCATCGTCTGGATATCGTTTTCTACATTGGAGATAGGGATGGAATATCCCATACCTTCTACTGTCTCTGTAGCGATCTTCGCGGAGTTGATACCTACCAATTCACCCTGCATGTTGAAAAGTCCACCACCACTGTTACCTGGATTGATGGCTGCATCTGTCTGGATATAAGTATTATTGGTTGTGCTACTATCTTCTGATTCTAATTGTAAACTACGATTCAGGGCACTGACAATACCTGTGGTGACAGACTGGCCATAGCCTAGGGCATTACCGATGGCTACTACCTGCTCACCGAGAGATAGGTCACTGGATTTACCCATCTTCGCTACTTTGATTTGATCTAAGGTTTCCTGGCTTAAATCATCGATTTTCACTGCGATGACTGCTAAGTCTTTGGACTGGTCATAGTCTTTGACTTTGGCTTCTACGATGTCAGGGTCGTCCTGGTCTTCCTGATAGCTAAAGAGTACACGAAGGGTTTCGCTGCTCTGTACTACGTGGAAGTTTGTGACGATGAGTAGTTCGTCATCGTTTTCGCCGATGATGACACCGGAGCCTGCGCTTTCTGTAGGCTGTTTATATACAGTGCCCCACATGCTCATGATTTCCTGTTCGCCAAGGTTTGTGATGGCTACGATGGATGGCATACAGGTCTCTGCAATCTGCTGTACAGATAAGTTTGTGCCGTCTTTGGTAGACTGAATGGTCTCTACCACTTTGCTTTCTTCTTTGGATTCTTCATCCGTTTCGGATTCTGCGCTGCTTTCTGTCTCAGAGCTTTCCAGTGCTGCCAGTGCTTCTCCCTGGTTACGATTCATATAGTCGCTGATCATAGGGCTTCCGTAAGCGCCGCCTACGATACCTACCGCCAGTGCACAGATTAGGGCAATTACTGTCCAAATCTTACCGCCACCCGGCTTCTTTCCATTTCCGGATGGTCCGGAAGAGTGGCCACCTCTGTATGGGTTCTGCTCCCATTCCTGATTCCAGGTAGGTCTTCCGTTTTCATCATTCGGTTCGTTTTGTCCAAATTGATAATCCATGTCTTTCACTCCTTTATTCACCCAATTACGTATTTCTTTTTCATTTTGTTAAACCAATTGTAAGTCTGTTTTATGGTGAATCTGTGTTAGAACTGTGAAAAAACTGTGAAGGCCTAGCGAAGCTTTTCACTGAGTCTGACAAGCATTTCAACAATTGCAATCATATCATTGATACATACGTATTCATAGCGGCCATGATAGTTACGGCCGCCGGTGCACAGATTCGGGCAAGGAAGTCCTTCGAAGGAGAGTCTGGCACCGTCTGTACCGCCACGGATAGGCTCGATGCTTGGGGTGATGTCCATGGCTGTCATGACTTCCTTGACTGCATCGATAAGTTCCATATGTGGCTCGATTTTTTCTACCATGTTGTAGTACTGGTCTTTCATACGAAGGGTGAAAGCTTCCTCTCCGTATTTGGCCTGCATTTCTTTTACCTGCTGTTCCATGAAAGCTTTCTTTGCTTCGAATTTGGCTTTGTCATGGTCACGGATGATGTAGGTCATCTTGGCCTGGTCTACGCCGCCGGAGATCTCATCTAAGTGATAGAAGCCTTCATAGCCTTCTGTGGTATCCGGTCTTTCATCTGCCGGGAATCTGCCTGCAAATTCTGCTGCCAAAAGGATGGCATTTACCATCTTGCCCTTAGCATCGCCCGGATGTACGCTGCGTCCCTTGATGATGACAGTAGCGCCTGCTGCATTGAAGCACTCGTACTCCAGGCCGCCCAGTGGGCCACCATCTACGGTATAGGCGATATCTGCGCCGAATCTCTTTAAATCAAAGTGGTCTACGCCGCAGCCTACTTCTTCGTCAGGAGTAAAGCCGATGGCGATGGTGCCGTGCTGGATCTCCGGATGACGTAGGAGATAGTCAGCCATAGTCATGATTTCTGCTACGCCGGCTTTATCATCAGCGCCCAGCAGGGTAGATCCGTCTGTGGTGATGATGTCTTTGCCCTTTAAGGTAGTCAGGTCCGGGAAATCCTTTGGAGACAGGATCCACTTACCGTCTTCATTTTCTCCCAGGAAGATGTCCTCTCCGTCGTAGTTCTCGATGATCTGTGGCTTTACGTCCTTACCGGATACAGCCGGGCTGGTATCCATGTGGGAGATAAAGCCTACTACAGTCTTAGAAGCAGGATCCGTTGCAGGAATCTTTGCATAGACATAGCAGTTCTTCTCATCGAAGTATACGTCGCTTGCGCCCATTTCTTCTAATTCTTTGGTCAGCATGCGACCTAAATCTTTTTGTTTTTCTGTACTGGGGAATACGTCTTCTCTCTCAGCCATCGCTTCGTCAGACTGGGTATCCACCTTTACATAGCGCAGAAAGCGCTCTAATACGTCTTTGTATTCTGCCATAGTTTACCTCTCTTTTTGGGCCCTAGCCCTTTCTTTATCGTAACGGCTCATGCCGCTTACTTGCTTTATACCCCTGCTGCTTCGATACGCTTCTGCTTATAGAAGTAGTAGATGGTACATAAGATACTACAGATGATCCAGGTCATAGGGTAGCAGATGATAATCTGGCTCAAAGTACCGCCAGGCACGATGAACAGTACCCAAATGACACGGAATGCGCACACGCCCAGGAGGGAGATGATGGTAGGCACCATGACTCTGCCTTCTGCCTGCAGGGCTGCAGAGTATATCTCCAGGAAGGCAAATACTGCATAGCCCTTGGCCATAATGGAGAAAATCTCCATACCGATCTGCACTACCGCCTGATCCGGGATAAAGATACCGATTAGGAATGCGCCGTATTTATAAATCAAAATGGAAAGTACCACTGCGGAGCTAAAGCACATCACCAGGGATACATTCACCGCTTCTCTGATACGCTTCCACTTCTTCGCACCGTAGTTCTGTCCTACAAAGGTGGTGACAGCCACATTGAAGGCACCGTAGATCATCCAAATGATATTGTCGATCTTGGCGATGGTACCCCAGGCTGTGACAGTGTCTACACCGAAGCCATTGATGGTGGACTGAATCAGCATATTGGATATGCTGTACAGACTAGACTGTAGTCCACTGGGCAGGCCTACATGCAGGATACGCCATAGGCTGTCTCTGTAGATGCGGATGTTGCTCAGTACCAGCTGCAGGCCCGGTGTCCGCTTCATCAGCAGATAGGTGACGATAACGGAGCTCACTGCCTGAGAAATCAAAGTAGCTACTGCTACACCGATGACGCCAAGTCCAAGGACCGCCACAAAGTAAAGGTCCAAGATGATATTCAGCATGGCGCAAAAAATCAGCACGTACAGAGGTCTTTTAGAGTCTCCGATGGCTCTTAGGATACCTGCGCCGATATTATAAATGATGACGAAAATCAGTCCGCTAAAGTAGATGCGCAGGTATACGATACTGGCTTCCACCAGTTTCGGATCCGTACGCATCCAGTCTATGATGCGAGGCGCCAGTGCCACACCCAATATACCAAATAGTATACCACTGATTGCGGCGAAGGCATACGCTGTATGCAAGGCCTCATCCAGCTTTCTCTTATCTTTGGAGCCGTAGAACTGGGCGATAGTGACGGTGGCTCCAGCAGACAGGCCGCTGAGGAAGCCTACCACGAAATTGATAAAGCTGCCGGCGGAGCCGCTGACTGCTGCCAGTGCTTCTTTATTGGCAAATCGTCCTACTACCAGGGCGTCTACTGTATTATAAAGTTGTTGGAAGAAGGTGCCGATGAGAATCGGGAAGAAGAAAATCAAAATCTGCTTCCAAATCACACCCTCTGTGATGTTATTTTTTTCTTGATTCATGCTAAAATAAAAAGGAACCTTTAGGTTCTAAATACTACTTAATTTACGAGGAAATGTTTTATGTCTATCGTGATACCCGGTAAACTTTTATCTTCAGACCGCTCTGCCTGGGACTTCGGTGCCCTGGTGCTGTCGGACCATACCATCGAAAGCCGCATCCCTTTGCAGGATGCCCCCAAGGATGATGACACCATCATCTTAGACTCGGAGGAGTGCTATCTCTTCCCGGGCTATGTGTCTTTGATGGAGTCCTTGTCTGAAGGATGTCCTTTACCACAGACTCAGTCTAACACTTCTTCTGCTTCTGCGCTAGGTGCCCTCCGGGCATTTCTAAGTATGCGCCGTGAGAAGAAGGTTCAGCAGCTCTATGCAGGCAATGTGCAGAAAGCCCTTTTCGCCGGTAAGACTTGTATCTGTACCGTATATGGTATCGAAGACTATGATACTTCTATCCGTGATGCCATCGCTGCAGAGGAGATCCCGGGTCCACAGATTCTGGCTTCCAATATGGCCATCACTATGCCGGAGGATCCTCACTCTCCATCTGTCTGCTATAAAGTAAAGGATGCAGAGGAAATCGCCGCCAGAGTCCGCAAGGTAGCTCGTGATGATCCGGACTTCATCTACATCGTGGCTGAGTACCAGGGGGAGCATGGCTTCCAAATGCCGAAGGATATGCTGCGCCGCGGTATCGCCACTGCCCATAACTTAGGCTATCCTGTCATGGTGAAGGCTCACTCCGATGACTACTTAGCCCTGCTTCACATCTTAGAAGCGGACTTCATCTATCCGGAGCAGGAGGGCAAAAGTCCCTGGTCCAATGCCGCAGTCCTTGGTATGCAGGATTTCATGGGAGACTTGCAGGAAGGCACTCTCGCCAACCTCATCGCCGTCACCAAAAATCCTTTAGATAATCAAGGCCGCTTCCTTTCACCGGAAGACTTAGCACCCTATATCAAATACGTGGTGAAAGAAGGGGCTGTATACGAACCGAACGCATAAAAAAGAACCCTTACGGGTTCTTTTTTTATCCATGGAGACCAGCACTCTGTCTTACCATATCTTCTACTACGATGTCATAGATTTCGCCAAGGGTACGGCAGTACTCCAGTACCATCCAAGGCTCATTGGTGTGATAGTGAAGTTTGATCGTGGCTTTCTCGCCGCCTACTTCGTCTTCACCGCCGTCGCCTGCTACTAAAAGGCAGTCGCCGTTGAAATTGTCGATGATGTAGTCGCGGATCTCATCTACCAGATCATCAGCTTCATCTTCATCGAGACCATATTTGTCCAGCAGAAGCTGGGTATCATATCTGAATTCGATTTCTTCTTCCATGTCGTCCTCCATATATTGTTGCCCCACTCATCGCAGGGTCTCAAGTTGACATTTTCTATTATAGAGAGAATCCCAGTTAGATGCAACTAATGATTCTAGTTCTCATTCATTTTCGCAAGTTTCGCTGCCTGATCTGCTGCGATAAGAGCATCCAGGATTTCCTGAAGATCACCGTTCATGATTTTATCCAGCTTGTATAAAGTCAGATTAATACGGTGATCTGTGACGCGGCCCTGTGGGAAGTTGTAGGTACGAATCTTCTCTGCACGGTCACCGGTACCAATCTGGCTACGTCTCTCTGCTGCTTCTGCATCCTGCTGTTTCTGCAGCTCTAAGTCATAGAGTTTTGCACGAAGCAGGGCGAAAGCCTTATCTTTATTCTGCAGCTGAGACTTCTCAGTCTGGCTGTAGATCACGATACCTGTAGGATAGTGAGTCAAACGTACTGCTGAGTCTGTGGTGTTGACACACTGACCACCGTTACCGGATGCACGCATGACATCGATACGGATGTCCTTTGGATCGATCTGGATATCTACCTCTTCTGCTTCCGGCATGACAGCTACGGAGCAGGTAGAAGTCTGGATACGGCCCTGGGACTCTGTCTCAGGCACACGCTGTACACGGTGTACACCGGACTCATACTTCAGGATGGAGTATGCGCCGTTACCCTTTACCATGAATTCGATATTTTTCATACCGCCGATACCAGTCTCTTCTGCCTCGAGAAGCTCTACTTTCCAGCCTCTGGACTCTACATAGTGGACATACATACGGTAGATCTCTGCTGCGAATAAAGCTGCTTCTTCACCGCCGGCGCCTGCACGGATCTCCACGATGACGTTCTTATCGTCGTTAGGGTCCTTTGGCAGTAAGAGGATCTTCAGCTGCTGCTCAAGTCTCTCCACTTCGGCTTTGGATTCGTTCAGCTCTTCTTTGGCCAGCTCTTTCATCTCTTCGTCTGTCTCTTCTTCTAAGAGTGCCAAAGAATCTTCGATATTCTGCTTATGGCTTGCGTAAGCCTTATATGCTTCTACGATAGGTGCGAGGTCGGACTGCTCCTTCATAAGGGCGCGAAATCTGGCATTATCATTGGCCACATCCGGCTCAGCTAGGAGATTCATCACTTCTTCGTATCTGCGTACTAAATCTTCTAATCTATCAAACATCTTAACTCCTCATTTATCTCATGAAGTAACCCTTCACTACCCGGTCTAGTCCCGCATAGTCCTTGATCACTTCCACTTCTGCAAACTTCTGTGCTTCCATCAGTGCCTTCACTGCTTCTCCCTGGTCTGCGCCGATCTCAAAGAAAAGCATACCGCCAGGTCTTAGGTGCTCTCTGGCCTGTGGAATGATCCGCTCATAGAAATCCAGGCCACTTACGCCACCATCTAAAGCCATCCTAGGCTCGTGGTCTCTTACCTCCGGCATCAGTCCCGGAATCACGTCACTGGCGATATAAGGCGGATTGGATACCACCATATCGAACTGTCCTTCTACCTTTTCGCATAGGTCGCTGTGGAGAAAGGTAGCGTCGATACCAAGGCGCTCCGCATTGGCTTTCGCCACCTCCAGCGCATCCTCTGACAGGTCTACGCCCACACCTTCACAGTCATTGGAAAAGTGTAAAAGGCTAAGAAGGATACATCCACTTCCTGTGCAGATGTCCAGAATCCTGCTGCCATCCATAAGATGACGCAGCACTTCCTCCACCAGCACCTCTGTATCCTGTCTGGGGCAAAGCACTCTCTCATCTACTAAGAAAGAAAGGCCCATGAACTCTGTATCCCCAAGGATATGCTGCAAGGGCTCCCTGCCCGCTCTCCTTGTGAGGAAAGCTTCGTAGTCCTGCTGCTCCTTTTCCGTAATCTCTCTGTCAGGATGCAGAATCAGGGTATTCCGGTCCGTACCACATACCTTCTCTAATAAGAGTCTGGCATCGTAGTCCGCATCCGGCACTTCCCCATCTTTTAACTTTTGAATTCCATATAGGTATAGTTCTCTATAGTTCATTTTGTTGCTGAAAAGCTTTCCAATCAAACACTGCTTCTACTGCAGCGATGGCTACTTCCATCATGTCCTTATCCGGCTCTCTGGTGGTGAGGCCCTGGAGCTTCAGTCCCAAATAGGACATAGCACGGCTTACCACGCCATCATGACTTCCTGCAAAGCGAATCCACTCATAGGAGATACCTGCTACTACAGGAATCAGCAGGATACGTAGAGCCAGTCTCAGCCAAAGGGCATCCACACGGATGAAGAAAAACAGCACCACACTGATCAGCATGACATACAGCATGAAGCTGGTGCCGCAGCGCTTATGCTCTCTGGAGCACTTAGATACATTCTCTACATTCAGCTCCAGTCCACGCTCGATGCAGTTGATGCACTTATGCTCTGCACCGTGATACATATAGACTCTCTTGATATCCTTCATCAAAGAAATACCTGCCACATACCCGATAAAAAGCACGATACGCAGGATGCCTTCCAATAAAGCAAGCAGGGATGTATTACGCACCCAAATCTTCATGGCATCTGCCACAAAGTAAGGAATCCCTACGAAAATCACAAGGGCAATGGCGATAGCAAAGACTGTGGTGAAGATAGCGGATAGCTGATTCTTGGAATCGTCCTTGGTCTCTTCTTCGTCGTCATAGTACTCTGCGCTTTTATTCAGGGCGCGCATACCCAGTACCAAAGAGTCGATAAAGGTAAAGAATCCTCTGATAAAAGGAATCTTCATCACCTTAGAATCTCCCAGCACGCCATCATAGGTGCCGGTCTCTACAGCGATCTCTCCATCTTCCTTACGTACTGCTACTGCGTATTTATTTTTATTTTTCATCATGATGCCTTCCAGTACGGCCTGACCGCCGACTCCGGAATAGCACTGTTTCCGTCTTCTCATAGTTTCCCTAATCCTGCGGGAGACCCCGCTATAATAAAAATTGAGGGGCGTTTCGACCCCTCAACTTAGTTAGACAATTATTTTGTACCCATGCCGTATTTCTTGTTGAATTTGTCAACACGTCCTGCGATTCTAGTAGCTTTCTGCTGGCCTGTGTAGAATGGATGACATTTGGAACAGATTTCTACGTGGATTTCTTCTTTCGTAGAACCTGTAACGAATGTGTTACCGCAGTTGCATGTTACAGTTGCCTGATAGTACTCTGGATGAAGTCCTTCTTTCATTTTACACCTCTCATCTCGATGCCATGGTCTTGGTCATGACACTCAATCTATTTTTTGTTGCATTTTATCCCGAACATCTGTCAAAATAGACAGCTCATACATCATAACATAGTAGCTTCGGAATTGCAACACTTTTAGAATCGAATCTTCTGCACCATCTGTACAAATTCTTTGTTGGTTTTGGTCTTTGCGAAAAGATCCAAAACTTTATCCACTGACTCTTCTGGTTTTAAGCCATTCAAGGCTTTACGTACATAATTGATTGCATCCTGCTCTTCCTGAGATAGCAGCAGGTCATCACGTCTGGTACCGGATTTTGGAATATCGATAGCAGGGAAGATACGGCGCTCGGACAGCTTACGGTCCAGAACCATTTCCATGTTACCGGTTCCTTTGAATTCCTCGTATACTACGTCATCCATCTTGCTTCCGGTATCTACAAGGGCTGTAGCAAGGATGGTAAGGCTTCCGCCGTTACGCATGTTACGAGCAGCACCAAAGAATCTCTTTGGCATATGGAGGGATGCAGGATCCAAACCACCGGATAAAGTACGGCCTGACGGTGGAACTGTCAAGTTGTACGCACGGGTCAGTCTGGTGATGGAATCAAGGAGGATACATACGTCCTTGCCACCCTCAACTAATCTCTTTGCTCTCTCGATTACCATTTCGGATACTCGTTTGTGGTGCTCAGGCAGCTCATCGAAGGTAGAATAGATGACTTCCACATTATCACCCATAATCGCTTCTTTGATGTCTGTTACTTCCTCAGGACGCTCATCGATCAGAAGGATGATGAGGTGCACTTCAGGATTGTTGTATTTCAGGGATTTGGCAACTTCTTTCAAAAGTGTTGTCTTACCTGCTTTTGGTGGAGACACGATCATACCACGCTGTCCCTTACCTACAGGACTCATCAGGTCCATAACGCGCATAGCGATGGAGGACTTTGGAGTCTCTAATTTCAATCTTTCATCCGGGAAAATAGGAGTCAGATCTTCGAAATTAGGTCTGTTCAGTGCTAATTCGGGTGCCATTCCATTGACACGACTTACGTACAGAAGTGCGCTGAACTTTTCCTGCTGTGTTTTGATTCTGGTGTTACCTTCCACGATATCACCGGTTTTTAAGTTAAATCTGCGGATCTGGCTAGGTGCCACATACACATCCTGCTCACCCGGCAGATAGTTTTCGCAACGGATGAATCCGAAACCGTCAGGCATTACTTCGATGATACCGTTTGCGCGGATACCACTATCCAGCTCAGCCATTTCTCTTTCTTCTTCCGGTGTCATACCGGTGCCTACATTCATGACGCCTTTTGCTTCAACAGGCTTGCCGTTCTTTGCATCAGCCTCATCCATCTCCAGCATCTTTTCGATCAGGTCTTCTTTCTTCAGACCAGTTACTTTGATTTTTCTTCCCTTGGCGATTTCCTTTAAATCCAAAAGGGAAAGTGTTTCATACTTAGCACGCATATCGGCCATAAATAAATACTCCTTTAATCATAAAAAACTCACGCGGCTTGCCGCACAACTGTTACATTCTGTAAAAATAATAGTCAGTGGAATATGCCAGAACCGAAAGGCTCCGGAGTGCTTTCATGACACATGGTGTCAAGAAGTGATTTAGAATCAAATTTCTGTACGAGAACAAATCATAACCGATTTAAAATCGAAATGCAAGTACTTTTTTTAAAATTTTAAAAATTTTAGAATTTTATCAAGAATAAATTGGGGGACGGTAAGTCCCGTCCCCCCTTTTCGTTATGCATAAAGTGCTACGCTACCGCGGAATTTGTCATTTACAACATAGTATGCTGTATTTTCTTCCGGCTTCACGTAAATTTTCACTGTTTTGGCATCTTCACCAGTTTTGTCCTTTTTGTACTGCGCCAAAACTCTCTTTTCGATTTCGGCTGCAGTCACTTCTTGGTACTGGTACTGAAGTAACACCTCGGTCTTAGGAGCAACTTTCTTTGTAGCTGCTTTCTTCACTGCGGGTTTCTTCGGAGCTGCCTTCGCAGCAGTCTTTTTTACCTCTGCCATCGTTCCCCTCCTACTTTTTTCTTTTACACCAATGATTAAGCGTTCACGCCGGATACCTGCGCGAGTGCTTCAGCCGCCATGACACAGAAGCGAGCCTTATCTTTCTTCTCTTGCATCGGGCTGGAAGCCAATTCGTTGGCTGCGGAACGGAAGTAGCGGATTGCGGATGCAATCTCTGCTTCAGCCACCTGTTTACCCTGCAAGTTGCAGTAAAAGGTACCGGTAGAAGAATTAAAATGGCCGGTATTTACATCCTCTACATCCGGAAGTAAGTCTCCTGTCATTGCCGCACTTAAGCTTTTAATTAAATCATTTCTATCCATGCTTCTTAATTCTCCTCTCTGCATGTCTTAACGGTTCTTTTTTATTTTATCACTCTAAAATTGAGATGTCTACGATGTAATGTACCGGTATGATACCGCCATCCTCCATGATGACGTCCTTCGATATAGAATCCAGTTTCCGGACTCTGCCCCTCTTTGTCACGTAAGCGCCGCCTGCTTTTCTGCTATCCGGCTTAAAATAGCGGATTTCCACTTCCCTGGTGGGGTCTGCCATAATCTGTGCAATCTGTCTGTCCAGGTAGGCCTTCACATCCTCATCCGGCTCCCGGAAGCGTTCTGTCAGTCTGCCGGTCTCTTCAATGGCTTCCTCATGTCCTGTCAGGGCTGCAAAAGGAGAAAACTGCGCCGCTCTTTTGATAGGGTCCATAGGGTCCCTGCTGGTGGTGCCATGGTAGGGCAAATCGATGATGTCCCCGTATTTTTTCATTACTTCGTCCATGTCTTTTCCTGTCTTTCTTCAGCTGGCCATTTTCTGTCTTTCTTACGCTTTGTGGCCGCCGATCTGACTGTTGCGTTCGATGGTGGTGGCGCCTTCCTGCAGGCTCATGCCCTTTAGGATGGCATTTTTGCCAAATCTCTTTTGGGCTTCTAAGATGGCTTTCTGCATACGCTTTTCCCGTTCCAGCTTAGCCTTTTCCTCTTCTTCTGCCTTGGACTTGGCTGCATAGTCTGTAAAAAGGTCCATCTGCTCGTAGACCACTTCTTCCTTTGGCATGTCCGCCTCGTAGATGACGTGGTTGGCCGCCACTGTCACTCTGCGAAGAAGAAGCGTAGGGTCGATGATGCGGTCATACAGCTCCATGGTGGCATCGATAATCTTCATGGTGGAAGAAGTGTGCTTTCCAAGATTTGCCGTACCGTGGGCGTGCTTAGGCACCTTTCTACCATAATGGTCGATGGTGATCGGGCCATGGTACTGCTTTGCCCGCTCCGGGTCTAAAAGGTTCTCCACGTCATAGCCGATGGTCAGCACGATTTGGTCTGTCACCAGGCCTTTATCCACCAGATCCAGTACCAGAAGGTCCGTCATCTCTCGTACGATGATACGGCCTTTATCAGCTTCATAAGGGCAGCTCAGCACTTGTCCTGAGCTAAGGGAGTTATTCTCCGGCTTATAGGCTCTGATTTGCTGGATGGTGGCAGGCTCGTACCCCCAGGCATGGTCGATGAGGAGCTCGGCATTGACACCAAACATGTCATAGAGCATTTCTTCGTTGTAGAAGTCTTTGCCCTTTTTCCCCAGGGAGGCTCTGGCGATATCTCCCATGGTATGGAGACCATAGCGCTCCAGTTTACTGGCATAGCCTCTGCCCACACGCCAAAAGTCCGTCAAAGGGGTGTGGTCCCAAAGCTCTCTTCGATAGGACATTTCGTCCAGTTCCGCGATACGCACCCCGTCTTTGTCTGCCGGCATGTGCTTCGCCACGATGTCCATGGCTACTTTTGCCAGATACATATTGGTACCGATGCCTGCTGTGGCAGTGATGCCGGTCTGGTTTAGGACATCCCGGATCATGCGCATGGCCAGCTCATGGGCTGTCAGGCCATAGGTGCGCAGGTACTGGGTCACATCCAGAAAGACTTCATCTACCGAGTACACGTGCATATCTTCCGGTGCCACGTACTTGAGGTAAATGTCATAGATCTCCGTGCTGACTTCCATGTACAGTGCCATCCTGGGTCTGGCGATGATGAAATCCACCTCCCAGTCCGGGTGCTCCTTTAGCTCATGATCGAAGACAGATTTTCCCGTCAGTTCATGCTTTGCCATGGTACGTCTGTAGGCATTCACTTCGCGAACTTTCTGTATAACTTCAAAAAGCCTGGCCCTTCCCGAAACCCCGTGGGATTTCAAGGAAGGTGTAACTGCCAGGCATATCGTCTTCTCTGTTCTGGAATCATCTGCCACCACTAAATTGGTATTCAGAGGATCCAGGCTTCGCGCACGACACTCCACAGAAGCATAGAAGCTCTTTAGGTCGATTGCGATGTATATTCTGTTGTCGTTATGCTTTTTTTCTTGCATATTGGTTATCATAATCCGGGTTATCTGCTTTGTAGATCATGTGAACCATCAAGAATACCACTATAATCGCAGTGATAATCAGCAGAATCATCATCAGGCCCACCCATCTGGCGCCGCCTTCTACGGTCTGCTCTTCTACATTGATCTCGCTGGACTGTACAGCCTCCGAAGAATCATCTACCAGATTCACGCCCGCATTAGGATCAGAAATCAAATCTCCTAAAGGAGCTCGATCTACGATAACTGCATAATCAGATGCATGTACGAAGGGGAAGGATGCATAGCCATCTTCTCCCACTTCCTTTGCTGCTACGAATTCCAAAGCTTTCGTCTCCGGATTGTAGTAGAAAAGGTTTGCGTACTTGCCCTGATACTCTTTGCCTACCAGAAGATAAAGGTCTGCGCTAAATCCAAAAAGTCCATCATGACGCAGGCTAATCTGTTCTGTCAAAGTAGCCTCGGAAAGCTTCGGATTCTCCATAAAAGCATCCAGGGTTTCTGCGGGAATGCCATCTGCGTCTCTCACGATACCCAGGTCAATATCCTGTACTTTCTCTGCATCAATGGTAGAAGCATCGATGACCCATTTCGCTGTTTCGCTAAGCGTAAGCTCCAGTTTCACATTCTTTCCTGCATATTCCTGCAAGACGTCTTTGGTTACCTGTGCTTTATCTTCGCTGATATCTGTTAAGTCCAGAGTCACTATTTCAGGCTCTGCATCTTCTTTTTTCTCTGCTACAGTAGCTTCGGAGCCTTCTTTTGCATGTTTGGTTCCGGCTACTACACCTTCTTCCTGCTTCGGAGCAGGGTCTACTGCTGCTGCCACCTGAACCGGTGCAGTCTCTACAGCTGCCTGGGCTGCGCTTGCAACCTGCGCCTCTGCTGCAGAAGCTGTGTCCTGACTTGCTGCAGGTGCTGTGTCCTGACTAGCTGTAGGTGCCGGATTTGCCGGCTGCGTGTTGTCTGTAGTCGTCGGCTGCTGACTTGGCTTTGGTGCCGGTTCTACAGTTTTCGTCTCTGCAGGATCCGGTGCGGGCTTCGGTGTCGGTGTAGGATCCACCTCAGGCTGCGGCTCTACTTGGGGCTCTTCCTTAGACTCTGTGGTTTCGGTAGTTTCTGTAGTATCTGTTACACTTCGATGCACCGAATAGCTCATGACGCAGGCTATAGGGTTTTCGGAAAGATTAGCCATAGCAACACCGCTGTTGCTTCCTTCATCTCCTTTTTTCACCTCTGTAACTGTAAAGCTGATATTGACGGTACCTTCATCATCCATCGGACCTAATTTGAACTGGATAATATCTCCGCTTTTGCTCAGGTCGGATATAGTGCCGGTTCCTGACGCAGAAAGATTGGAGTATTGTGTGATTCTCCATCCGTTTTTTGCAAAGGTCTGCACATCAAAACTTACTGAGCCGCCACTCTCGCTGAGTGTAATGGAACCGGTCTGCTCTTCGTAAACATAATCATTTGCCGCTTTAACGAAGGTCACCGGTACAATGCTGGCGATAAAAGCAAGGCTCATTACCGTTGCTAGTAATGCTTTTCTAAAATTCTGTCTTATCATTTTGTATTCCCGCTCTCTAACAAAGTTCAAAATTTTTTAACATTCTTCGGAAAAGGCCGTAAATACACCATTCCCATGTTATGAACCATTTGATTATATACTATTTGTTGACCAATTTCCACCAGTATTCTCGGGCATTTTGCACAGTTTTCGTATATCGTTTTTGGTAAATTTGACATCAAAATGAAATGATGGCATAATGGACACCGTGAGTTTACAAAAGAATATGGGAAAAGTATTGGTAGCAGCACTTGTCCTATCACTTACTTTTTCCGCTCAGACCCACGCAGAAGAGCTGGTTCTTACCGAAGCGGAGCTGTGTGAGATGAGCAGCGTAAATGTTCCAAATCATTTGGAAGGCTGTGTCAGTGCAAAGAAGACCTATATGTACTGCTCGGCTGTAACTGATGAGACAAGTGATCAGTATAAGTTTTTGTATAGTGGATATTGCTATACCGACCCTAACGGTCTAATCAAATACAACAATCGCTATTGCATCGCGATTGGCACAGGGTACACGAAAAACATCGGTGACAGAGTCACCCTAGTGCTTGAAGACGGAAGTATTGTGCGCTGTGTAGTCGGTGCTTTAAAGGCACCTGTACACACCGATTCTAGTAATCGTTATGATGTAGCTGATGGTTCCGTAGCTGAATTTATCGTTGACAAGAAGGTCTTCAATAGTGTCAAAGATGGTTCCGGTACGGTGAATTTCATTGACGGCATGGAAGGAGAGATCATTAAAGTCGTCACTTTATAAATTGACAGAAAACACTTATTATAGAAGGAACGGAATCGATTTTTTCAGATTTCGTTCTTTTTTTTACAAAAAAATGTAAAAATTGTTACAAAAGGGTTGAAAAACCCCGTAAATAAGGCTAAAATCAGACTTGTAGCAATACAATACTATTTTAGCAAAGGGGACTAATTATCATGAACAAAACAGAATTAGTTGAAGCAATTGCAAAAAAAACCGGTCTTTCTAAGAAAGATTCTGAAGCAGCTGTTAAAGCTTTCGTAGAAGTTGTTTCCACACAGCTTAAGAAAAAAGATAAAGTACAGCTGATTGGCTTCGGTACTTTCGAAACTGCTAAAAGAGCAGCTAGAACTGGTAAGAATCCACAGACTGGTAAGGAAATCAAGATTCCTGCTTCTGTAGCACCTAAGTTCAAACCAGGTAAAGCTCTGAAAGACCTCGTAAACGGTAAATAATTTCAGAACGCGAAAAACCCTTCACTTACGTGAAGGGTTTTTTCTTGCCCGCTCTATGGCGGGCTTTTTTTATCGTTTTGCTAAAAGGGCTTTGAATTTCTCTACGCTGATAGGTCTGGAGAAATAGAAGCCCTGTACGTACTCACAGCCCAAATCTTTTAAGCTGTCGTACTGCTCTTTGGTCTCCACACCTTCTACGATGATAGGCATACCCAATCTCTTGGTCATAGACACGATGCTTTCGATTACTACACGAGACTTGGTAGTCGTACTATTATCCTGAATGAATCCCATATCTGCCTTTAAGACATCGATAGGAAGTCTCTTGAAGATATTGAAGTTGGAATAGCCTACGCCAAAATCATCCATGAGAATCTGGCATCCGATATCATGCAAACGATTGACGCTTGCAATCAGCACATCATCTACACTGGTAAAGGCACTTTCCGTAATCTCCAGCTTCAAGTCAGATGGCGCAAGGCCATACTCCTGAATCAAACCGGCAATATAAGCAGGTACATCGAATTGCTCGATATCTACTCTGGAAATATTAATGGAAATCGGTGTAGTCTCAAGTCCTTCAGCCTTCCAGGTCTGCAGGCACTTACATACTTCATTCCACACATAACGATCCAACACTGTAATGACACCACTCCGCTCCGCAAATGGGATAAAGTAAGCAGGTGATATCAGGCCATATCTATCATCATTCCAACGCACCAAAGCTTCGCCATAGGCAGGCTTTTGGGTACATGCATCATAGATTGGCTGAATTTCGATGAAGAATTTGTTCTGTTCTATCGCATCCTGCATGGAATGTACCATGTAGTTGCGCATCTCAAACTCTTCCTCTTCCTTGCCGGCAAATACTGCGTAATTATCCTTCAGTACATCGTGATGTACCTTAGAATGGGCATAATCTGCACGGTCACACATCATCTCCGGAAGCATATTACGGTCTGTGACCTGATACTCGCCTGCCGTAAAGTGCAGTCTGTATCCTTCTCCGGAAACCTCATCGATAACATCAGAGAGCTCTGTCAGCTCTTTCTTTCCAAACACGCCACGTGGCAAGCAAAGGATGAAGTCATCCTCGCCAAAGTATCCTACTTCTCCGATTGGTCGATACTTACTCTGCAAATAATCAGAAATACTTCTCAGAAGCATATTTCCTGTATTGTAGCCATATTTCTCATTGAAGTTCTGGAAGTTATTGATATCCAGCTGGATAATGGTGTACTCCACATCCGGATGATAATGAATGATTTCCTTGATGGCTCTGTAGAAACCTCTTCGATTGTAGAGTCCAAGTCTGTTACTGAGCGGGTTATCTACATAGAAGTGGATAAAAATCATGACGATAAAGCCATAAATAAAGGTGGTCTGGGCAAACAGCAGTGTATGGGTGAAATAAGACACCACGCAGGATGCAAACCCGGTAGCGATGTACATCAGTACTACCGCAATGTAGTTTCTTCCAAGGCGTACGCGATGATAGTAAAGCTTACCCAGGATAAAAACGAAATTCAAAATGCCATTGATAACCAGTAAGATGGTGCCGGGATATACTGCAAGCAAACCGCCATCCTTCACTCTATACAGCACATCAAATTTCAGATTCAGGAGAATCAGTATCGTCTGCGCGATAGGAAAAAACAAGGTAATCCAAATTCTCTTCACTTCCTTGGCAAAAAGCTTGATATAAATCAGCATAAAGGCCATGAGGAAATTCAGCGTTACGAGAAACAGGTTCATATTAATCTCGTAATACCTAGGCAATGGCAGCGGCGCAAAGTGCTGTCTCAGAATGAGTATGGTCTCCGAAATCATACCAAAACTCAGTGTCACGACGCAGCATCTGACCGCCGGATCACAGTAGGCTCTTCGCTTTGTGAAGCTGTCCCCTGCGGACATGGAAAAGACTACTATAAAGTATTCCATTAACAATAAAAGTAACGTGATTTTCATAAAAATTAAACTATCTTCCCTAATTCTAAAGACACAAGTACTGTTTATATCACAATTTATCAACCAGGGCAAGTGAAAATTCTTCAACCAATCCTTAAAAATTAGTCAACCAATCCGTTTCGTATTGCTTTTTCCACTTGCTGTCGATATGATTATTTAAGTAGAAAAACAGTTATCGAGGAGGTCATCATGTCAGTTCAAGAAAAAGCTCTAGAAATGCATCGCATCTGGAAAGGTAAGATGGAAACAGTCGCAAAATCCAAGGTAAACAGCCGTGAAGATTTGGCAGTAGCCTATACTCCCGGCGTCGCAGAACCTTGTAAGGAAATCGCGGCAGATCAGGAGAAAGCCTACACCTATACCTGGAAGCAGAACACCATCGCTGTTGTATCCGACGGTTCCGCCGTACTTGGCCTTGGCAATATCGGTCCTTACGCTGCTATGCCTGTTATGGAAGGAAAGGCTGTCCTGTTCAAAGAATTCGGTGATGTGAACGCAGTTCCTATTTGCCTGGATACTCAGGACACAGAGGAAATCATCAAAGCAGTCACCTACCTGGCTCCCGGTTTTGGTGGCATCAATCTAGAAGACATCTCTGCTCCTCGATGCTTCGAAATAGAAAAAAGACTTCAGGAAATCCTGGATATCCCGGTTTTCCATGATGACCAGCACGGTACTGCTATCGTGGTACTGGCCGGTATCATCAATGCCCTTAAGGTAGTGGGAAAAGAAAAGGAACATGTAAAGATCGTGGTAAACGGCGCAGGCTCTGCCGGAATCGCCATCACCAAGATGCTTTTAGACTACGGCTTTCCTGCCATCACCCTGTGTGATAAAAGCGGTATCTTAGGCCCTGACAGTCCGGACCTGAACTGGATGCAGGAAGAGATGGTGAAAGTCACCAATCTGGACCGCAAAACAGGTACTCTGGCAGATGCCATGGTAGGCGCTGATATCTTTGTAGGCGTGTCTGCACCGGGCATCGTGTCCGAAGAGATGGTGGCTTCTATGGCAGCGGATGCAATCCTTTTCGCCATGGCCAATCCTGTACCGGAAATCATGCCTGACCTGGCTAAGAAAGCCGGCGCAAAGGTAGTAGGTACCGGCCGTTCGGACTTCCCGAATCAGGTCAATAACGTAGTAGCATTCCCGGGCATCTTCAAGGGTGCTTTAGAGGGCCGTGCTCGTCAGATTACCATTCCTATGCAGCTTGCTGCAGCGAAGGCTATCGCTTCTCTTGTAAGCGATGAAGATTTAAATGAAGATAATATCCTGCCGGAAGCATTTGATCCGCGTGTTGCAGACGTTGTCGCTCAGGCAGTCAAAGAAAACATCTAGAAAGACACAAGTGAGGTATTATTTTGCAAGAACCACAGACACTCTATAAACTTATGATTCTGTATATGCTAGGGAAGGTGGAGTTTCCCCTGACCAAAGCACAGATCAGCGAATTTATTCTGGATAAGGGATACACCAATTACATGACCCTTCAAGAGTCCTTCGGAGACCTGGTGGATGCCGGCATGATCACGGCAGAGACGGTGCGTAATCGTACGAACCTTTCTCTCACCAAAGAAGGGGAAGATACTCTGAACTTCTTCGAAGATCGTATCGGTGAAACCATCCGCAAAGAAATCGATGCTTTTCTACAGGATAACAAGCTAAAGTTAAGAGATGAGGTGTCTATCACTTCCGAGTACTACAAAGCCACCACAGGCGAGTATGAAGCCCATCTGGTAGCCAAAGAAAAGGATATCCCGCTTCTGCAGCTCACCATATCCGTACCGGATAAAGAAAGTGCTTCTGCCATCTGTGACCACTGGACAGATAAAAATCAGGAAGTATACCAGTACCTGGTTAAAACCTTATTTTAAAACCACGGGTTTGCAAGTAATGCTTGCAAACCCTTTTTTGCGCGTAGATAATAGATTTATGGACATGAATATATTTGATTATATGAGACAAAACAATATGGAGAAGGAGTCGCCTTTGGCAGCCAGACTGCGTCCTCGCTCTTTGGAGGAAGTAGTAGGCCAGCAGCACATCATCGGCAAAGATAAGCTGCTGTATCGTGCCATCAAGGCGGACAAGCTCAGCAGTATCATCTTCTACGGACCGCCGGGCACCGGTAAAACCACCCTGGCAAAAGTCATCGCTGCCAGCACCAGTTCTGAATTCATGCAGATCAATGCCACCACCTCCGGCAAAAAGGACATGGAGGAAGTGGTGGAAAAAGCCAAGAACAATCAGGGGATGTATGGCAAGAAGACCATCCTTTTCATCGATGAGATTCATCGCTTTAATAAAGGACAGCAGGACTATCTACTGCCCTTTGTGGAGGACGGCACCATCATCCTCATCGGTGCCACCACAGAGAATCCTTACTTCGAGGTAAACGGCGCTCTCATCTCCCGCTCCATCATCTTTGAATTAAAGCCGCTGTCCATCGAGGATATCAAATCTTTGATACAGCGTGCCCTGACTGATACGGAAAGGGGACTTGGTTCCTTCCGTGCAGAGATTGAAGAAGACGCTTTAGATTTCCTGGCTGAATACTCCGGCGGGGATGCAAGACACGCCTTAAACGCCATCGAGCTAGGTGTCCTGACCACAGAGCGCAGCGAAGATGAAAAGATTCATATCACCCTGGAAGTGGCCAAGGAATGCATCCAAAAGCGTTCTCTGAAATATGACAAAACCGGAGATAATCATTACGATACCATCTCCGCTTTTATCAAAAGTATGCGAGGTTCCGATCCGGATGCCGCGCTGTACTATTTAGCCCGCATGCTGAAAGCCGGCGAGGATATCATCTTTATCGCCCGCCGAATCATGATCTGTGCCGCAGAAGATGTGGGCATGGCTGATCCTCAGGCTCTGGTAGTGGCCACCAATGCTTCCCTTGCCATCGAACGCATCGGTATGCCGGAAGCTCAGATCATCCTGGCAGAAGCAGCCACTTATGTGGCTACAGCCCCGAAAAGTAACAGATCCTATATGGGAGTGGTATACGCTATGGAAGAAGTAGAAAAATCAGGTTCCTTGCCGATTCCTACCCACTTGCAGGATGCCCATTATAAGGGCGCCGCGAAGCTTGGACACGGTGACGGATACAAATACGCTCACGACTATCCAAATGATTACGTGGAGCAACAGTACCTGCCTTATGAATTAAACGGCAAAGAATTCTATCAGCCATCCGGAAATGGCTATGAAGTGAAGATCAAGGACCATATGAAGTTTTTGAAAGATAATGTTGAGAAAAAAGAGAAACCCTAGCGACCTAGGGTTTCTTTCTGATTGAATTAACTTATCTAACCTTTTAGCAATGCATTCCATGCAGCTTGCACAACCGGGTCAAATCTTTTTTCGTTTGATTCATTATAGTAATCCATCACAGCTTTTCGTAACTCCTCATATGTAATACCCGGGTTAGCCGTATAATAGCCGTAAGCGACGGAGTATATCAATTCATATCGATAATTGTACAATGCACTAAAGTTTTGCCACAAAATAGGGTTTTGGCGTATGAGCTGAGAAACAGTATCTCCATCTAAAGTACCATTCGAACTTATTACACCAAGCGACAACATCTTATTAAGCTGCTTTTGTCCGTTTTCTCCATCTCCGAACTTATAGCCATTCTTTGCATAATAAATATTGATTACAGTTTGTACCGCTTCCAAATCATCTCCCAAATAACTCAAATTATCAGAAGACAGGTATTTATTATCCATATAATAAGCCGTGTAATCACCGGACTCAAACTGATTTAATTCATATGCTGCTTGTAAAGCTTCAGCGTTTAACAGCTGCTCACAATGAATAGAAAAGTTACCATCATTATACATAACGTATACGTTTCTATCCTGTGTATTCGGTCTAGTTGTTTCATATGTCAGTTGGTACATTTTTCCCTGTTTCGCATATATATCTGTGTATAAATCCTGTAAATTATATGCAGAAGAAGCTGAATAGTACTCGCCACCGGTAGCCTGTGCAATATTTCGAAGTGTAGGACTATCCACTCCATTTCCCAGGCCTATAATGTATACCGGAACCTGATAGTAATTAGCCACCTGAATTACGTCATCTGCATCATAATCATATCCTGTTCCATAAGGTTCATTTAGCCCGTCTGTGTATGCTACAACACACCTTGCTCCTTCCGACGAAGCTGTATATACAACTGAAGAATATAACGACTGATACAAACTTGTACATCCATAACATTCTAAATTCCATATTCCATCTTTTATGACATTTTTATCTTGTGTAAATCCCAGCTTTCGTTCATAAATTGATGAGATAACAGATAACCCCAATTTAGTATCAGAATCCGTATAATTCACAAATCCGCTTAACGCGTTCTGCATATCATTAAAGTCATACGTCATACTGGTACTAACATCTGCAACGATATCAATCGTCATGGTACCTTCAATCGTAGAAATATCGACCGTCTTACAGGGATCCCAAACATTTCCATTTTGTTCATATACGACAAAGTTTTCTAACGCAAACGGATAAGAATCGCTTCCTGCACTATCGAAATAGAGTTTTACCAGATTTCCCTGTGACACATCGGCCTGCACATAATGATTCAAATAATAGGATGCCGTATTGTTATTCTGGAATCTGCTTAATACATCAGTTACGAGATTATAAGCAGTATTTATCTCCACATAGTTATGAGAGTCCAAAATAGTTTTCGCATCATTTACATAGGTGTTGATTAAATATGATTCGCAGGATGTAAAGTCTGAATAGCCGGCAAGCTTGCTTTGCGCATCTGCGATTAGCGCCCTGCAGGATTCCTCTATTTGTTTGTTATTCTCAATCAACTTGTCATAATCCGCTTGATACTCTTCCAAACATTTTTCACAGGCATCTTCATCAAAAGCATTTAATGCTTCGGAAAAACTTTCTTTTTCACTTGCTAACGACTCTTCTAAATCACCTAATACATACACACCTGTGTCAAGGTCATCCGCTATCAAGTGGAAGGATTTCTCGTACTCGCCAATTGTCTCATTTAGTTTTTTTACTCTTGAGACACTTTCATCCATCTCCTGATTTATTTCGTCATATTTCCAAAAAGCCATATGTTTTCTGGCGTCATTTGCATTATCTAATATCTCACCGTATTTCGTGCTATACTTCCCGGTTGATTGGAAAGAGTCCATTTGTTGTTGATACACTTCTATTGACTTACGAAACTTGTTAGCTAATGACACATCGACCATAAACGCAACAAAGAGCACTATAATAATGGATGCAAGCGCTATAACCAACGCTCTTTTTCCTTTATTCCCGCAATCTGGGTTTTCCTCCGCACTCTCAACATCATCTATTTGCGCTTCCTGTGTGGATTCAATCAGCGTTTGACCACAATTAGCGCAGAACTTGCTTTCTTCCGGATTGTCCGTTCCACAATTTAAGCATCTCATGTCTGTTTTACCTTCCTTAATCTCTACATTTCCTATAATTTTTCCAAAAGAAAAAGAGCTATACGCACGATATTCCCTATATCATACGCATAACTCCTATTTTTAGGTATCATTATAAAAGCGGATTACATATTTATATCCGCTGTGCTGTGCTGTGCTGTGCTGTGCTGTGCTGTGCTGTGCTGTGCTGTGCTGTCAAATTTTACCCCTCTCATCCTTTTACATCTACAGTTTATGCCCCTAATGCTGTGCTACTAATTCCTTTACCTTTTCTATACTAAGCTTTGAATACCGTGCGATTTGTTCCAGCGACAACTCTCCCTCACTTATCATCTCTGTAGCTATTTCTTCTCTACTTTCTATTCCCATAATAGCGTAAATGGGGCTTTTTTTCAACGAAAGCCCCATTTACAAATCTTGCTTCTAAGATTTACTTGAATTGATTCAATTCGGCATCATAGCGATAGTCTATGGATGCCAGTTTGGTCTCAATCTCCTTTTTATCTACGTCCAGTTCCTTGCATAAGATGTCCAGACTGCTGTAGAAATCACGAAGTTTTAGATTAATCGTACTTAATAGCATTACCGGATCATTTGGTAGCATATAACTCTCCATTTCTCACATCAATCTTGATGGTATCACCTTCCTGTACCTGATCTGATAATATCATCTTTCCGGCTAAGGTTTCTACATATTTTTGAATATATCTCTTCAAAGGACGAGCGCCATAGATAGGATCGTATGCATCCTCTACTACTGCGGCTTTGGCAGCATCGGTCAATTCTATGGACAGCTGTCTATCCTCCAGACGATGATTCAAATCTTGCAAAATGAGTTCGATAACGCCCGTTATATCTTTCTTCGTCAATGGCTTGAACATCAAGGTTTCATCCAGTCTATTCAGGAATTCCGGTCTAAAATGACCACGTAATTCCTCCATGACTAGTTTCTCTGCATTTGCATCAATTTGACCATTTTCATCGATGCCATCCAGCAGATACTGGGCACCTAAATTAGAAGTCATGATGAGGATGGTATTCTTGAAGTCTACGGTACGGCCCTGAGAGTCCGTCACACGACCATCATCCAGGATCTGCAACAGCACATTAAAGACATCCGGATGGGCTTTTTCGATCTCATCGAAGAGCACTACAGAGTAAGGTTTTCTTCTGACTGCTTCAGTCAATTGTCCACCTTCTTCGTATCCAACGTATCCTGGAGGCGCTCCGATCAGTCTGGATACGGAGAACTTCTCCATATACTCACTCATATCGATACGGACCATATTCTTCTCATCATCGAAAAGACTGGCAGCCAACGCCTTGGCAAGTTCTGTCTTACCTACACCGGTAGGACCCAGGAATAGGAAGGAACCGATAGGCTTACTAGGATCCTTGATACCTGCTTTGGAACGGATGATAGCTTCAGAGACCTTGGTCACTGCATCATCCTGACCGATGACACGTTTATGCAATTCCTCATCCAGATGCAGAGTCTTATTACGCTCACTTTCGCCTAACTTGGCTACCGGAATACCGGTCCATCTGCTGACGATACGGGCGATTTCATCCTCTGTCACCTTCTCGTGCACTAAGGATAAATCCTTATTCTTTAAGGCCTCTTCTTCTCTGGCCAGCTCTGCGCGCAATGCAGGAATCTGAGAATACTGCAACTCACCGGCTTTCTCATAGTCACCGTTTCGCTGGGCGATTTCCATCTCACCATTTAAGTGCTCAATCTGCTCACGGAGTTTGGACAGCTTATCTACTGAGGTTTTCTCGTTCTCCCACTTAGCTTTTCGGTTACTTAAATCTGCATTTAACTCAGCTAATTCTTTCTGTAAGTCAGCTAAACGCTCTTTAGAAAGAGTATCATCCTCTTTTTTCAGCGCTGCCTCTTCCATTTGCATCAAAGTGACTTTCCTAGTCAATTCATCCAATTCTGCAGGCATGGAGTCCATCTCTGTCTTAATCAGGGCGCAGGCCTCATCTACCAGGTCGATGGCTTTATCCGGCAGGAAACGATCGGATATATATCTGTTGGACAACATGGCCGCACTGACCAGAGCATTATCCATAATCTTTACACCGTGATATACCTCATATCTATCCTTCAAACCACGGAGGATGGAAATGGTATCCTCTACGGTAGGCTCCTCTACCAGAACAGGCTGGAAACGTCTCTCCAGCGCCGCATCCTTCTCAATGTACTCTCTGTATTCATTTAAGGTGGTAGCACCGATGCAGTGCAGCTCGCCACGAGCCAGCATAGGCTTCAGCATATTGCCGGCATCCAAGGCACCATCTGTCTTACCGGCACCTACGATGGTATGCAGCTCATCGATAAAGAGGATGATCTCACCATCGGAATTCTTCACATCCTCCAGCACTGCTTTCAGACGCTCTTCGAATTCGCCACGATACTTGGCACCGGCTACCAGTGCACCCATATCCAATGCAAAAATCTTTTTATTCTTCAGATTCTCCGGCACATCTCCCCGGACAATACGCTGGGCAAGACCTTCTACTACTGCTGTCTTACCTACACCGGGCTCACCGATGAGGACAGGGTTATTCTTAGTCTTACGAGACAGGATACGGATGGTATTACGAATCTCCTGATCACGACCGATGACAGGGTCAAGCTTCTGCTCTCTCGCACGCTCCACCAGGTCCTGGCCATATTTCTCTAAGGTATCATAGGTGGCTTCCGGATTATCACTGGTGACACGCTGATTGCCTCGCACGGAAGAAAGAGCCTGCAAGAAACGCTCTCTGGTGATACCAAACTCTCTGAAAATCTCTTTGACTTCTTTATTTGGATACTTCAAAAGGGACAGGAAAAGGTGCTCTACGGAGACATACTCATCTCCCATGGCCTTGGCCTCATCCTCAGCGCTTAACAGCACCTTATTAAGGCTTTGGCCCATGTATACCTGCACATTGCTGCCCTGGACCTTCGGACATTTGTCCAAGCCCTGCTTAACGCGGTTTACAAAGTACTCTTTTTGAATCTCCATCTTCTCTACAAGCTTCAAGATAAGAGAATCCTCTATGGTAAGCAAGCTGGTAAGCAGGTGCTCCTCATTAATCTCTTGATGTCCGTACTCATAGGCCAGTTTCTCACACATCTGGACGGCCTGTATGGAATTCTGTGTAAACTTCGAAATATTCATGATAACACCTCCTTTTCGCATCATTTCTATTTCTACACCCATCTTATTCCCAATTGTTAGCACTGTCAAGAGGTGAGTGCTAATTCTTTTCTATAAAAAATACCCGAGGATTTGCACTCGGGTATTGATCGTCTAGAATTGGAGATAAGATTCCAAGGTAGATACGATGAGCTCCAGGCCATCGCGGTCTTCTTCGGTAAAGCGGGATAGCTTAGGGCTATCGATGTCCAGGACGCCGACGATTTCACCATTGTGGTGGATAGGGACGACGATTTCGGAATTGGAGGCGCCATCGCAAGCGATGTGGCCCGGAAAAGCGTGTACATCTTCCACTAGCTGGGTCTTGTCTTCGGCTACGGCTGTGCCGCATACGCCTTTGCCTACCGCGATGTGGATGCAGGCTACTTTGCCCTGGAAGGGACCAAGTACCAGCTGACCATCTTTCATGAGATAAAAGCCGGCCCAGTTCAGGTCCGGAAGCATCTCCATCAGGACAGCAGATACATTGGACATCAGTGGGATGTAATAGGGTTCTTCTTCTGCGAAGTCTTTGATTTGTGCATTCAGTAGTGTGTAATCCATGGTGTTTCCTTTCTGTCTACAGGTACTTTTGTCTAAATTCCTCTACAGAAACAGGTTTGGAATAATAGTATCCCTGGAACAGGTCACAGCCTTCTTTCCTCAGGAACTCTATCTGCCGTTCTGTTTCAACCCCTTCTGCCACTACTTCCATATGAAGCTTTCTAGCCAACCTAATGATCAGCGACAATACTTCTCTGGACTTTTCATCCTGCTCTATGGCTCGTACCAGACTCATATCGATTTTCAGTACATCGAATTCGAAGTCCTTTAACATGCTTAGAGAGGAGAATCCTGCTCCGAAGTCATCGATTTCCACATGGAAACCGGCTTCACGAAGCTTCTTTACGGTATTCATCTGTCTCTCCGGTTCTTCCATGAGGACAGTCTCCGTAATCTCTAGTTTAAACTTCTCCGGTGGGATATGGTAGTTGGCTGCCAAATCCGTGATTTCCTTATAGACATCCATATAATAGAAGTCTTTTCTGGACAGGTTCACAGATAAATAGATATCCTCCAAAGATGTGTTTGCAAATGATTTTAATATCTTAGCTGATTTATTCCAAACGATGCGGTCCAATCTGGCCAGCGCACCTTTGCTTTCCAGCACATCGATAAATGCACCCGGCGGAAGGATTCCCTGCTTTGGATGATTCCAGCGCACAAGGGCTTCTGCTCCTACCACCTTACCGGTGATAGCATCCACCTGTGGTTGCAAGTATACCATAAATTCGTCCGACCGTACTGCTCTTTCAAACTCAGTCAGAACACGTTTCTCACGGATGCTTTCCTGCATCATGCTTTCATCATAGAATTTAAAGCATGAGTCTCCGTCGTCCTCAAAGGAGTTGATTGCCAGATTACAGCAGTCAATCATGGTATGAATAGGGATACCTTTGTCCTTAATCTCGTAGATACCCATGCGGATTTGTAAAGCATAGTAAGAGCTTACCAGCATCTTCATCACATCATCCACACGGTCTTCAAACTCCTCCTGGAAGAAATGATCCTTAGGCATCAGCAGTGCGAAACGGTCATCTTTCACACGACCAAAAGCGTTTTTCTCATGGAGGTACTCTCCGACTAAATCAGCGGTTTTGATCAGGATTTCATCACCCTTTTCGTAGCCAAAGAGGTTATTGACTACTTTAAAGTCGATGATGTTGGAGCAAATCAGGTAGAAATCCTCTGCCGGATATTGGTTCAGGATGCGATTCACTTCTTCTTCGAAGCCGTCCATATTTAAGGTACCGGTCAAAGAATCGTGAGTGGCTTTATACTTCTGCTCGTGGTACTTCTTACGAGCCAAAGTGCGGTCATAAATGATAAGATAACACCCGATATATGCATTCTTGCGGTCAAAGAGACTGCGGAGTTTGATCTCGTAATAGCGGATATTTTCTCCGGAGCCAAGGATTTCTTCCCAGGTCACTTCTTCACGGCTATAACGATAGCGGTTAAGTGTTTCACGCCACTCTTTGATTTTGATTTCCAGTGGTACCTCGTCCTTGTACATTCGTCGCAAGGTACGGTTCTGATAAGTGAATTTGTCCTCATTATCAAAAATCAGGATACCTTCCTGCATATCGGATACGGCAACCCCCAGCATGCTATTCAGCATCTTCTGTGAAATAAAGCGCACCGTATAGTAGTAAAGCGCCATGCTTAAAAGGGCATAGAAGAACAACGACCAGTTAAGGGGCGACTTCGTAAATACATACACGCCATCCATAACCAAAACAAGCAGGAACATGGCCAGTACTACTGTGTATTTCCTATAGTAATACTTGGGTACATTCAGCATCTTCCGAATCAAGTAGATGGCAATGTGTCCTGCTATGATGTAGCAGCAAATCAGATGGGCCTGGTAGAAAGGCAAGCTGGTATCATATCGATACACCATCTCTCCACTTGGAAGGTGTGCTGGAACAGCCAAAAAAGCATGTTTGAACTTAAAGTTCAAAATCAGCGACACGGAGTCCAACGTGGCTACGCCGTTTAAGAGAAACAGAATCGGAAGCTTGGTAGGCTTATCATTCAGATACTGCTTAATCACCGCTAGTAGGGATATCAGCAGAAAATCTACCGATGCGTAGTAGCACCCCTGGAAAAACAGGGCCCATGTCTCCTTCTCGCTTTGTATCGCAAATAAGTTAAAATCAATTAAAAAAATCGCACATATACTAACGCTGATAAAATGCCTACTCAGCGGCGCTTTGTCTTGTACGATTCGAATAAGTTGGAAGAGCAATCCCAGTATTGCCAGGATCAACGCTCCCATGTACCATATTTTCATTGGTCAAACCCCCTGATACTCTAACATCTATTATAATGAAAGCAAAAAAGGAACGCAAGTTTTGCGTTCCTTCTCATGCTTATGATTCTGCTTTTTCTGTGTTTATTTCTTTTTCCGCTTATGAATCATTACTGTGATGATACCGACTACCGCTATCAGGAGCAAGGCAATCATGCCGATAATCGGCGCTTCATCGCCGGTCTTTGTGGCCAGTTTGCGGTAACTGCCGCTGATGGCACCAAAGGCTGCTTCCAAAGCTCGACGTACGGATTTCACTACGCCGTTTTCGTTGCGGCTACCTGCTGTGGCTATACTGGTACCTTTTCTGGATTTTCCAAAAAGGCTGCCCTTTCCATCTTTTCCATTGGAAGTAAAGGCCTTCTCAATGAGAGATGCGGAATCCTGTATCACAACGATTGGATCCTTTGCAGTCTTTTCAGAGCTTACCGTATCCTTACCGGAATTCTGTGGCTTGCTGTTTCCGCCCTGATTTCCACCATTTCCGCCTGCGTTATTACGCTGCGTCGGTGCTGCTTTCTTACCGATGATGATTTTCTCTACCTGAATGAATTCTGTAGGGAATTCGCTACCGGTATAAGCCGGTACTTCCACCGTATTCACTTTGAAAGATACGGTGTTTGGTACAAAGCCTGCCGGTACGGAGGTGGTGGTAATGGTATAGGTCTCTCCTACCTTCAGGAGACTGGTAGCATCTACTACCGTATGATTCCAATCCAGCACACGCTGTTTCTTGATTTTACCCGATACCTGCTGCACTTCTTTGTGGGTCTTCGGATTGCCTTCTGCATCCAGAACCGGATTGCCTTCGTCGTCCACATCAGGTACATCCACTTCTTCGTCTACTAGGCCGTCCTCTTCATACTCTTCGATAGTGGTATCCCACTCATCTACGATATTTCCGTCTTTATCCTTCAGGACTAAGTGCACCGGTCCTACTGCTGTCTCAGGGCTTGCATTACTTAAGGTCTTCACCTGCAACTTGATGCGAGGTTCGAACCAGGTCAGGCCATTGTCTCCGGTAGTCATGGTTCCGTTGCCGTTATTCTTCAGGCTGGTCGTAATGGCAGCTGCACCATCCACTGCAGGTGCTGCGCCTAAGTGCATGGATACCAAAACAGGATCAGCGCTTACCTTGTGACCTGCAGGAGCCTGTAATTCTTTGATTAAGTACTCTTCTGCAGCAAGCGGTACCTGGAAGACGATATCACCTTCTTTGCCTGCTTCACTGCTGGTCACCTGCTTATCCAGTAAGACATAGGTCTTACCCTGATATGCATAGGTGGCAAGTTTCTTCTGGGCAATCAGCGCTTCTGCCTGGGCTTTGATTGCATCCGGATAGGAATCCAGGCTTCTATATAAACCATAGGTAGAATCTGCCAGTTTCACGGAGTTATCGTCTTTATCTACTTTCGTGAACTTGATTTCGCCACTATATACTTCATGATGGATGATACCGTGTTCTACAGCTTTCCAGGTATCTCCTTCTTTGACTTCAATGCCGCCAAAGTCACTATTGGTAACGACGCCGCGGTATACCTTGCTTGTCAGCTTTGTGCCCCAAAGTCTGGCCTGCGCTAAGGTAAGCTCTTCCGACGTGGCGTCCGGCTTACCGATAGCGCTGGCTGTCAAAGTATCATAGCCGATTTCTTTGATGTAATAAGTGCCTGCAGCCAGACCCGGAATCACTACTTTTCCATCTTTGTCAGAGCTTGCAGTCACGTCATGACCATCTTTTTGAACCTTTGTGGTGCAGGCTTCATCAGAGTATACCTGATACTTGATACCTGCTAAGGTACTTGGCTTCTGCATCGCTGTCTGCAGTCCCTGCTCGTAGCAATTTACATCTGTGCTGAAGTTCAGAATCGTCTGTGGAGACTTCACGGTAATCTGGCTGTGTCTAGCATGTGTGTCTTCTACCTTGCCATAGGAAGTCTCTTTCTGCAGCTTCGCTTCGGTACCTGCATCCAAGCCATCTGTCACTACCGTCACGAAACCATCGGTGCCTACCACAAAATCAAAGTCTGTAGTGGAACCATAGGTCGGTGCCGGAGTCACTTCTGTCACATGATAAGTTTCACCTGGTTTCAAAAGCTTATTCCAGGTTTCTGTGCCATTCGGCTCTTCGCCGTCCACTTCTGTGGTAAAGGTCTTTTCTGTAGTGCCATCTGCAAAGTTACCGGTCACCTTTACGGTAGCACCGGCTAAAGGCTCATTCTGTGGTCCTACTTTATGAATATCCAGAATAATAGGCTGGATATATAAGTCTGAATGCACATGTAAAACAGTGTTTGTCTTGCCTGTCACAGCCGGTGTTCCAAACAGAATCGGTGTAATGGCATTGCTGTGATCTGTGTCTTTTCCTTCTGCAGTCACTGCAGGATTTAATACATATCCCTGCGGTTGCAGGCTGCTATCCTGGATTTCCATGAGAGCATATTCCTTACCCCAAGGCAGGTTCTCTATCTTTCCGTCGCCATATGCGTCAGTGGTGATGGTAGGTACTGTCTTACCATCTACTGTGACGGTGCTTCCTGTCGGGAAGGTGGATGGAATCCAAGTATTTCCGCTCTTCTCATAGAGGCCATATACGACACCAGGTACTGCCTCTTCTGTCTTCTCATCTTTAGATGTGAAGGTAAGAGTACCTAGGATACGATTGTTCTCTATCTGAATAGCGGTAACCTGATTCCTTGCGTCCTTCTGTGTAATGTTAAATTCGAATTTAACATTTGTATCAAGAGCATATCCTTCCGGTGCTTTGGTCTCAATCAAATAGTAATTTCCGGTTCCAAGGCCTTCGCTCAGCGGCTGAAGGTTACCGTCTTTATCTTTGATCAAGTTGCCGGAGTTATCCCGGATTGCACCGTTCTTCTTATCTGCATAGGCGGTGTCTTTTAAGTTAATCTTGCCGTTTGCATCTGCTGTCAGGACATATGGATTACCGTCCGCATCCGCAGCACTTCCGTCAGCATCTACCACCACTTTGATATCTGTAGCAGGGTCTGCTGTTGCGCCCTTCTGCTGATACAGTACGAACTCTGCACCAGCTAAGGTTTTACTCTCATCGCTGCCATCTACTTTGGTTGCTTCGAAGCCCTCTAAGTATCTGGTGTTAGTCAGTTCTACGGTCTTATCTGTATCTGCTAACTTGACAGCCAGATTCACATACTTATCTGTCGTATCTTCTGTCAGGTTTTCTAGTTTCGTACCATCTGCGCTGACGGTGAAATGTGTCTTACCGGAGGTTACGAAGAATCCTGCGGCGCTTTCCTCTGTGAGGCTGTAGCTGTAACCTGCCTTCAGCACGCCTTTAAGCTCGATATCCGTTCCGGCAGTGCTGTAGTCATCTACCTTTGTGCCGGTCACATTGCCTGCTGCATCCTTTTCTTCTACTAAGGTAAGTTTTGCCCCTACAACAGGCATGCCATTTTGGTCGATTTTACGAAGTTTGAAACTAGTCTTGCTGTCGGTAATGATCTTTGTTACTTCGTTCTTTTCCTCTTTTGCAGTGGTGGCGTCGACGATGATTTCTGTATCTGCAGAGTTTAATTCATATCCTGCAGGAGCAGTTTTTTCTTTCACTACGTAAGTGCCCCAAGCTAGGTCAGTAAAGCTAGCCTTGCCGTCTGCATCGGTAGTTGCGGTTGCAACTAGTGTGTTGCCTATCTTCTGATACAGTTCAAATACTGCACCACTTAAGTTTTTTGTATTGTCATCTGCATCCTGCTTGGTCACTACGATAGTGCCAGGAATGCGGTCATTGGTAATATTGCTTACAGTCTTGCTTTCACCATTGATGGTAGTTGCAAAGCTGTCGAAGGTCTTGCCATCATCTGCATTGGTCACAGAGAAACTATAAGTTCTGGCATCAACACCTTCTTTGGCAATCTTATAGCCCCGTGGAGCTTTGGTCTCTACCAGGTAGTAATTACCTACCGGCAGGCCCAGACTCAGGTTCTTATTGCCATAAACCGGATTCTTCACAGTAGCCGCTGCACTTTCTGTCTTCCAAGTACCGTCTGCTGCTGTAGTGAAGCTAGCTACTTCAATATCATTTTCAGGGTCTTGTTTATAAAGTTTGAAGGATGCACCTGCTAATTTCGCATCTGTATCCTCAGCATCTACTTTTGTCATAGCCATCTGGGCTAAGACTCTGTGGTTGGTAATAGTAACTGAACTGTTCTCAGTAGCTTTGGTGCTGTTTGTGAACTTCGCGCCGAATGCTGTATCAGTAGAGTCAATCGTACCACTTGCAAATCCTGTGCCGTCACCGCTTATGGTAAATTCCACGCTCTTGTCTTTTGCATCTAAGTATGCATCTCTATCAAACCCAGTGCCATAAGTCTCGGTAATCACATAAGAATTACCAGCAATCATTTCACCTGTTATGGTATTAGTCTTTGCTGTACCGTTTTCATTGACCTCTGTAGTCAAGACGATGTTTCCATCGGTATTTACAGAGCCTGTGCCGGCTGCATGAGCAAAACTACTGCCAGCTTTTGGACTGATAGTCAGCACTACATCCGCTACGCCAAGTCCATTCTGATCCACCTTCACGAAGTCGAAAGCGGTAGGCTTATTCTTCAGGGTGATGGTAGCTGTCTTTGTGGCATCTCCTGCCGCAGGATTCGTCACTGCTACCGTATCTCTTGTACCACCCTGGATTGCAATGGTGCCAAGGGCTTCTTTTCCTGTACCGTCATTGATCATAAAGGTCACAGGCTTCATGGTCTGATAACCCTTTGGTGCCTTGGTTTCTGTCAGGGTATATTTCACTCCTACCTGGCACAAACCGGAAAGTGTCACGCCATCTGATAGCTGCTGTCCTGTAAAGGTCAGTTTTTTCGTCGTATCTGTGCTACCTGCAACCACCTCTGCTTCCGTAAGCGCATCTGTAGTCGCTGCAGGAGTCAGGGTAAACTCTGCACTTTCCATAGAGGTAATGACTTTACCATCCATGTCTGTCTTTTTCAGTACCAGCTGTGTACGGTGGTTCTTCAAAGTAGCTGTTGCAGCTACTTTCTCCTGTTCACCGGTAGCTACGGTGCTTGCCTGCAAGCTCTCTGCATCCACACAAGCGCTGGCTGTAAAGTTAAGTTTACCAGTTCTGTCTACTTCAAACACCAGCTTTGCTGTAGGCAGATAGCCTGCTGCCGCCTTGGTTTCGACTAATTCATAGTGTCCCCAAGGTAGGTCTGTCAGTTTTAAATCTGCTGCAGAGCTACCTGTAGCAGTAAGTTCAGTAAGATTGCTTGCTGCGCCGTTTTGATCTGCATATTTGTAAGAACCATCCGCTTCTTTCGTGAACTCTACAGCTCTCTTATAGGTGCTGTTTGCATTCACACCCTTATCCGGATAGATATATAGGATGAAAGTAGCCGTTTTCTCTAAGTCATTTTTCTGTCTGAAATCCCCTGTGGTATCAGTATCAAAGGTCTTCGTCACATGTAAGTCAGCTACCAGGCTGTCATTATTTTCTCTGACGTCCTTGAAGTATCCGTCCTCTATGCCCTGGTCGCTTACTTTCTGCAAGCCTACCTTGGTTGCCTTATATGGGCCGTATACTGTGGTGTCTCTTACATAGCCTTCCGGCGCTGTCTTCTCAGTGATGTAGTAGTTCTGGTTTAGTTTCGCTACAAAGAGAGCGTTACCCTTGGCATCTGTCTCTTTGATATCGGCTATATAGTCTTCTTTGATATTACCGCTTGCATCCAGGGCAGTGTTGCCGTCTGCTGTCAGCAGGGCATATTCTGCACCGGCAAGTGGAATCACATTCGCTCCGCTGGAGAGGGAGTCTACCTTGGTCATCTTTAACACTGCTACTGCATAGCCGGAGGACCAGGCATCCCCATCGATGTTTACTTCCGCAAAGGTAGTCTTGTTGATATTCGTACTATCCAGGCTGGCTTCATTCTTAAAGCTGGTGGCATCACTGACACCTTCTGTGGTGTACGAAATGATAAAGGTTCTGGCTGTACTTACCGGAAGTTTTACTTTTAGAATCGCTGTACCATTTTTATTTCTACTAATGGATTTGGTGATTCCGGAAGTACCGATTAAGTTCGTGTCTCCAGCTGCCACTGCGCTAGGCGTATTGCCCTTGCCCGGAACGAAGGTAGGTGCTGTCACTTTGACAGAGTCTCCATCCAGATACAATCCATCTGGAATCCTATCTGTAAATACCACTTCATCGCCTAAGTTTGCGCCACCTAAGTTTACTCTGACGGTCCAGTTGATGCTTCTGCCACTCTGGATACCCATTTTGGTCAGAATTGCATTATTTAATTCTTTTTCCGGTCCTTTACCGCCTGCCACATTGCTCTTGAAGGATGGGATTTCTGCAGATGTCAGTTCAGCCACATTATTGGTACGGATGATTTTGTCTGCTAGATCTCCGTGGAACTTCGCCACGCCGGCAGGTGTCACATAGACATAGAGGGTCACTTCATAGGAATCAGCAGTTGTTCCCATATCAAAGGTGAGCTTCTGTGGTTCGTATGTCATGCCGGTAGTAACAGCTGTCTTGGTGCCGTCTGCTGCTACCTTTTCTACTTTGGACTTGCTACTGTCTATTGCAAAGTCCGTAGCGTCCATATCCTTATACTTACTATCGTCTGTGTTATATGCCGCAAAAGCATGAGAAATATCATCTGTCAAAACGGCATTGGTCAGCGCCATGCGATTCTCATTCACCTTGATGGTGTAGATGAAATAGCTTCTATTGGATTCGCTTGGCTCAGCTGCCGGATTCTCCAGCGGCACGAACTTCACGTCTTTGCTTAGCATCTTGTTGCCAAAGGTGATTTCGTCATTATCTGCTGCTTTTGCTACCTCTGCGCCTGCCATCTTCAGGGACAGAGAGGCTGTATTGGTGTATTTATGTGCTGTATCTTCTGAGAAGTAGTTCAGCGCCTTGGTCTCTACCGTGATGACAACGTCACCAAGTTCCAGTCCCAAAGCCTGTAATTTGTCATAATCAAAGGTAAAGGTGTGGGCAGTTTTGTCATAACCGGTACATGGATTTTCTTTGCCGTCTACCGATGCTACTACAGCGCCATCTACTACCAGGTCGTAGGTCTTTGCTTTCACATTCACCTTATCTGTCCATGCCTGGTCAGAAGGCAGAGTATCGGTTACCACCGCGGTGTCATAGAACTTGCTGTCCTGCTTCTTGGTACTTGGGTGAATCTCCCAAGTGATATAGCCTTCGTTACGACGAGCCCTTGCTTCGTCTGTGTCTACTACACTTTTGTCGATAAATGCTGCAGAGTAGTCTGTCTCTACTTTTGGCGCACTGTACTCTGTAGCCGGTCCTGTGCCGGATCCGCTAGGGAACTCCGCTGATACATAGGCTACGTTTTCTATCTTCGTAGCGCTGCTGCCCTCTCCGGAGAACTTGCTAGGGTCAATCTTGGTTCTAAATGTAATATCATAACTACCGGATGCTGCGGTAGTATCACCAAATCGAATGGAAAGCTTCTGTCTGTCTGTATCTAACGCAGAGGTGCTAACTGTCACACCACTTGGTGCTGCTGCACCATTAAAGAGTGCACTATCCTCTACATAGGTCAGTCCTGCTGATAGATCATCATATACGGTGGACTTATAGACCTTCACGCCTTCTTTGTTGTAAGAAATGGTCCATTCCATCTCATCAGAGGATACCTGGATACCTTTCTTCACGATGATCTTTTCAGGAGCTGCTACAGCAAAAGTATCTGTGAAGTCCTTGCCATCTGCCTCACCTTTTACCGGCTTGCTGGATACTGTGGCTGTATTACTTACGTCTGCCACATTACCCATCATGAACACTGCGGCAGGTCTGGTATCATAGGTCACAGTCTGTGGTGCTTTTACATCTCCGAAAGCAAAGCTGAAATTGGAAGCCTCTGTGGTAACGGTCTGTGCTGTGTCATTCACTTTTACAGAGTCTTTTACCAAATCCTGATTAGCCCCCATGGTATCCGTGAAGGTGTAGCCCTTTAATGATACGGTCTTATCCTTGGTCTCACCTACTTCTACTGTCCAATGAATCAGTCCCTCCGCTTTATTGAATTTACCGGTCTTCTTGATGCCGCTGATGTCTCCTGCGCCCTGTGGAACAGAAAGTTTGATATCTCCTTTGCTCCACTGTATGACGAAGTCTGCACCAACTCCATCTTTCAAATTCACAAAGTTGAAGTCAAAGTTCATGGTGGCTTTCATACCACGATATGTCAAAACGCCTTCTGTCTGCTTCTCTACCGCATCTGTGAAAGTAAACTTCACGGTATTATTCTCTAAGCTTGTAGTCGCCCATACCGTCTGGTCACTATCGATTTTGCACTCAACAGGGGATGGAGCCGCCATGACCTGCAGTCCCTCCGGGAGCTTGACTTCGAAGTAGTCTCCTGCCTGCAGATTACGATTCGTATCGGTTACTGCCAGCGCGATTTCCATACGAAGCTTCTCTACTTCACTAGGAAGGACATCCGCCGGTAGCTGATATACGCCATTTTCCGGTGTCAGATCATGTGCACTTCCGCCAGCCGTATAGGTAAGCTTCATATCTGCTTTGGTCAGCTGCTCCGGCTTGGTCTTCAGTACATCTACGCCGGGAGTCTCCACCAGGGATGCCAAAAGAAAAGCATCATTGCCGCTGATATCCGCGAATCCGCTATTGCTTAAATTCCAGTCAAAGAAATCATTCAGGTCCAGATTGGTGGTCTCTGTGCTTTCCTGGGTCTCTTCTGACTCTTCAACGGTCTCTTCATTCTGATTTGCCGGCAAGTCATTTCCACTAACCGTAGAAAAAGCATCGGATTGCTCCGATGCATAGGCTTGCATATTTGCAGGGCTAATGCTACTAATCAGCATCAGTCCACTTAAAGTTAACGCTAGTAGTCGTTTTTTCATGAATTCACCTCTAAAAAATTACTCACACAATGTACCATATTAGGCTTTTTTTCATGGATTCGCAAGAGTTTCTTCTATAAATAGGTAATATAGTTGTATTATACGCCAAAATAACACTATATTCTTTACACTTTTCTCCGTTTGTTAAACAGTTTGTGTGAATCTTTTCTTAAATATTGCTAACAATTTTTATAGTATTTTCAAGGCTTTCAGAAGATTTTTACAGGTGAAAGATTTGCACTTTTCTATGTGAATTTTTGTCATGCACATTTCGCCTTTTTTAGGGCAAAAAAGTCCACCCGGTTTCCCGGATGGACTTTAGATTTTTTACTTATTTTTTATACTGTGAAATCAATGTGCTGACCCAAGTTTTTCTCTTCTGCTGTCTGTACATTTTCTGTACGCCAGTTTTCGATCATATCCTGAATCTTCTTGGTCAGTTCGCTGATTCCGTGTGCCCGGAGCGTGACTTTCTCAGTTTTTTCTTCTTCCTTGGCTTCTGCTTTCTTTGCTTCTTTTGCATTTTCAGCAGCTTCTTTTTGCTGTGCAGCCTGCTTTTTCAGGACTGCAAAGAAAGATACCTGTCCGTTCTCGTCTATGCTGACGCCGAAATTCTCTACCTGCTCTGCCTGATCTCCCAGCTTTTCTTTCAACGCTGCGAACTGGTCCTTGGCATCGGCGATGACGCCTTCCAAGCGGTCTCTGGTTTCTTTGTCAGTGGCCATCTTTTCAAGCTCTTCCTGGCTCACAACCACTACCGTCTTATTGGTCTTGCCTGCAAGTTCCTGTGCTTTGTCCTCGATGGAGCCCTCCATCTCAGCACCGGCTACGTAGATTTCTGCGTCTCCGAATTTCTTTTGAAGCTCATCATAATACGTCTTGGCAGTATCACTTAATTTCGGGTTTCCTATGCTGCGATCTTCTAATTTGGTCTTGGATACTGTGCTACGATTAGCGGCTGCAAAAGAAGGTGTAGATGTTACATTAGAAATGTTGCTCATACAATTGCCCTCCTTAGCATTTTCTCTGTTCCTTCAGAATGGCTTAGCGCCATAGTGTATGATTTCCTATATCTATTGTATCGGAAATCCCAAGAGAAAATTAACCCCTTAGCCAAATTTAAGAATACTTTTAGATTAGAAATGCTGGAAGCCGTTACCGATGATTTCACTACTGTTGGTGATCATGATAAAGGCACTTGGCTCAATCTCTCTAATCTTATTACGAAGCATAACCGCCTGACTGCGGCTAACTACTGTAAGGATAACGGTACGCTTGGTATGATAATGTGCACCGGTAGCCTCGTAGTAAGTAGCAGTGTGATGCAGTTCCTGCTGAATGTAATCCATAATCGGTACCGGATTGCTGGATATAATGGTAAAGTACTTGCACCTGTTGGCACTTTCGATGACGGAGTCGATTACCACGGTTTTGCACATCAGACCTGCAAAGGAGAAAAGACCTGTCTCGATGTCGAAGACGAAGCAGGCTGCAATCGTGATAATGAGATCCACCCAGAAAAGTGCGATGCCGATAGGGAAGCTACTGTACTTCTTGATGATCATGGCCAGGATATCGGTACCACCGCTGCTGGCTTCCATATTAAAGAGAAGCGCGGAGGCAAATCCCGGCAGTACGATAGCAAAAATCAGTTCCAAGATAGGCTGGTGGGTCAAAGGTGCACTCATGGGATGGAACTTCTCCAGCAGGCTAATGCTAACTGAAGAAATAATGGATACGTAAGCCGTACGGAATCCAAAACTCTTTCCCAAGAATAGGAAGCCCATTACCAGAAGTCCTAAGTTAATCAGCAAGTTTACATTACCTGCCGATACATGGAAGATACCATGTAAGATGACTGCAATACCCGTCACGCCGCCAAAGCAAAAGTTATTGGGGAACTTAAAGAAATAAATTCCCACCACGAGAACCATGGTAGTAAGCGTCAAGTGAAAATAATCTCGTAGGATTCGCTCTGCCTTAAGAGTTCTTCCCTTCCATTCGCCGTTTTGTAACACAAATACCTCTTTCCGGGCTTATCCATTTTGCAAGTGAACTTGCAATCACCCGTTTTTGTTTATACTATTTTTATAAATTAAATCTATTTTTTATATTTTCGACCATGCGGTCATATTCGAAGTTCTTAGCTAAAACTGACAATTCTGTCACGTATTCGCGGCATCCTTGCTTGATTTTCTGTTGCAATAATCTCTGCAATTCTGATTCGATTAAAACCATATCCAAGTCCTGACAGGCCTGCAGTAGCACCATGAAATCCTTCACTGTGAGGGATCTGCACTTTTCTTCACTGTCCTTAGAAATCTCATCCGGTCCCCCGAAGGTCTGTACGTCCATACCGGTATTCATATGGAGTTCTTTGATATATCCGGGCAGAAATTCGATCAGAGACTCCCCTGCATCCAGATAGGCATCCAAATGACTGCGGATATACCCTTCATCTTTTCTCTTGCCAGCCATTTCCATCTCATAGGAGGCATCTGCAAATTCTTCTGCCCCTACGATTCTGGCTGCACTCTTTAGTCCGTGGACACAAATGACAAATTTATCGATAGCGCCTGCATCCAATAGCACCTTTACGTTGGGCAGATTCGCCATCACGTCATCATAAAAGCACTCTAATGCAACCGCATAGCCCAGGTCATTCCCACGGTAGACCTCATTGGCCTTTTCCTGTAAAACTAGCATGTCGTCCCCTTTTATCATTATCTCCTTTTGTCTTAGAGGGCAAGAAAAGGGATATGGCAAGCCATATCCCAGTTTCCCTCATTCTGATTCTATTATAAGGCATATACTGCTTTACTTCAACTTCAAAGCGCGCATTGCATTCAGTACACAAAGTACCATGACACCTACATCCGCCAGGATTGCAGCCCACATAGATGTGATGCCTAAGATAGTCAGCACCATGATGGCCAGTTTCACCCCGATTGCAAAGATGCTGTTCTGATTGGCGATGGCTACGGTCTTTCTGGCAATGCGGATAGCCTGTGCTATCTTGGATGGCTTATCATCCATGATGACTACGTCTGCTGCCTCTATAGCTGCATCACTTCCGATGCCGCCCATAGCAAATCCGATATCTGCTCTAGCCAGTACCGGAGCATCGTTGATACCATCTCCTACGAAGATCAGGTTACCTTTCTTGGAAGTCTCCTGCAAAAGGGCTTCCACACGGTCTACCTTATCTCCCGGTAGAAGTTCTGCCTGGTAGTCTTTGATTCCCAGTTCTCTTGCAATGATTTCTGCGTTATCCTTCTGATCACCTGTCAGCATGACAATCTTTCGAATGCCAGCTTCGTCATAAAGGCCTTTGACGGCTTCCTTCGCGTCATCCTTGATTTCATCTGCGATGCGGATGCAACCCAGGTAGGTAGATTCTACAGCCACATGGACAAAGCTTCCGATTTGGCCTTTTAAGCCTTCCTGTACTGTCGCGGGAATCTGGATTCCCTGCAAGCTCATAAGGCCTGCATTTCCTGCATAGACTTTCTGACCATCTAATACTGCGGTGATACCTTTTCCTGCTACCTCCTGTACAGCTTCTATAGAAGTGCCTTCAGAAGCTGCTTTCACGCTCTGGCCTACCTCTGCCTCAAAAGCAGTGACGATAGATACGGCGATAGGGTGATTGCTGTACTGCTCTAAGAGTGCTGCTTTGCGCAAAATCTGCGCTTTCTGTGCTGCCTCATTAGCAGCTGTTTCTTCGGAAGCCAGGATCACTTCCTGTACGGAGAAGCTACCCTTTGTCAGGGTGCCGGTCTTATCCATGACCACGATTTCACTTCTGCCAAGGGCGTCTAAGTAGTTGCCGCCCTTTACCAGGATACCGGCTCTACTGGTAGCACCCAGGCCGCCAAAGAAGGTGAGAGGTACGCTGACCAGGAAAGCACATGGGCAAGAAATAACCAAAAGGCTAAGCGCTGTATAAACCCACTTCGCTACGTCCCCTGTCACAATAGATGGAACGATGGCGATAAATAACGCTGTAAATACAACAAATGGTGTATAAATCTTAGAGAATTTGGTCAAAAAGCTTTCTACAGGAGCTTTTCTTTCATTGGAATTCTCTACCAAATCCAGGATTTTCGTCACGGTAGACTCAGCAAAGTTCTTCGTAACTTTGGCAGTCAATACGCCGTTTTGATTCACACAGCCGCTGATAATCTCATCTCCAGGCTCTACTCTTCGAGGTACCGGCTCACCGGTCAATGCCATGGTATCGATAAGGGAAGTACCTTCCAATACTACGGCATCCAGGGGGATTCTTTCTCCCGGCTTAATGGTGATGGTCTCTCCCAAGGCTACTTCCTCAGGGTCTACCTCTACAGTCTCACCGTCTCTGATTACAAAAGCTACGTCGGGTCTGATATTCATCAGGTCTGTGATGGACTTTCTGGACTTTCCTACTGCATAGCTCTGAAAGCACTCTCCTACTTGGTAGAAAAGCATAACTGCTGCCGCTTCCGAAAAGCTTCCTACGAAAAAAGCACCGATGCTGGCTACTGCCATCAGGAAGGTTTCATCAAAGAGCTGACCGTGTCCGATATTCAGTACGGCGGATTTGATGACATCGATACCGCTAATGAGATAGGATGCAAAGAAGAATCCGAATGCGATGTAATCACTATACGGAATCTGCATGCCTAGTTTCTCCAAGCCTTTAATCAGTAATCCAAGCAGGAATACGACTGCTGCAATTTCCGTTTTGCGGATTCTTTTCTTTAACTTCTTAGACATATACTCACACTTTCTGTCCGGTGCTTAAGACTATCTATTTTAAACTGCCTGTTATTTTGCAACGACTGTTACATCAGGCTCTAACTTGGTAATCAGGGCGATAGCAGCTTTCTCTACTGCTTCTTCCATACCATCTGCTACATCTAATACCAATTTCTGTGTCAGGAAAGTAAGTTTTGCGCCGTTGACGCCTTCTAGCTTCGCTACTTCCTTCTCAACTTTCGCTGCGCAGTTCGGGCAACATAAGTCTTCTAAAATGTAAGTTTTTTTCATGATTAATCCTCCTCGTGTTCTTCACAGATGTGTTCGTAACCTGTGCTTAAAATATTTTTGATATGATCATCTGATAGAGAGTACCAGATGGACTTTCCGTCTCGTCTGAATTTCACCAGATCCATCTGCTTCAAGGTGCGAAGCTGGTGGGATACGGCTGACTGGCTCATGCCTGCCTGCTCTGCAATTTCATTTACACAAAGCTCCGTATCCATCAGGACGTATAAGAGCTTGATTCTGCTGGAATCAGAAAAGACTTTGAAAAAATCTGCTAAATCATAGAGTTTATCTTCTGGTGGCATCTGCTATCTCCTTTCCTAGCATATACTTGATTCATATTTTACATATGAATGATTGTTCATATGTTCATTTTATCATGTCATCTATGGTTGTCAATAGGTTTTCTATTATTTTTTCAAAATTTATTTTTTCTTCTCCTCCATTTTAGTTTTCTATTTTATCGAAGTTTTCCTCTCTTTTGCCCATCCAAAAAATGCGCGTTTCCACAGCTTGTACACTGCTTTCTTTTTGTCTAGTTTCCTGCAAATGCGCTGTGTTACAATGAAGTTGGTTACAAATCTATTTCTTTTGGGGAGAAAACAAATGAATAACAAAACACCTAATTCTACGAAAAATGGGGAAAGGATCGTAGCGCCGGTAGGGATATATCTGGCTTTGGTGATGGTGGTACTGACCATCATCTACATCGTGGACGAGATTACGTCCAACATCAATTCCGCTATGCAGCCCTACATCCTTTTTGACCTGTTTCACATTGCGTCCAGAGACGTCAATTCACCAGAGTACAAAAGCGCCATCAACGTAGTGGGGCCTCTTTCTTTGATTTCCAATCTTTTTTTAGTGATTTCACCTTTTTACAAAGCCTTGTCCGATAAGTATGGACGTCGCATTTTCCTGATGATCAATACCGTAGGTATGGGCCTTGGTATGCTGATTGTCATGACTTCCAATTCCGTACCACAGTATATCCTGGGTATGCTTTTTATGCTGTTTTTCACGCCAAACGATATGCAGGTGCTGTATATCATGGAGACTGCACCGAAGGAAAAACGTGCCACCTACAGTTTTGTAGCGAAGGGCATCGCCCTTATGAGTGTGTCTCTCATTGGCATATTTACTCGTATGTTCCTGCGGGAATCCGTTGTAGACAGTTGGAAGATGGTTTATATCATTCCTGTTATCATCGCTTTGGTGGTGGGTATCACTTCCATCTTTTTGGTAAAAGAGACTCCTGTATTTCTGGAGCAGAAGGCAAGCAAAGCCGCTTTAGAAGCTTCTGCAGTTAAAGAAGATGGCGCAAACATCCCTCAGTCAGATGAAGTGCAAGCCGGGGTATTCCACGCCTTGAAATTCATCTTCCGAAATAAGCAATTACGCTGGATTCTCATTGCCGGCTTTTTATTCTTTGCTACCACGGTATATACTTCCTACTACGCTACGGTGCTGGAAGGCTCCATGGCTGCAGAGCAAGTGGCCACTGTGCTCTTTCTCTATCCTTTCCTAAACGGCATCACTACTATTCTGTCCGGCTTTTTCTCAGACAAGCTTGGTAGAAAGCGTGTATGTCTGATTTTAGGCTCTTTGGCCTTATTTGGCCTTTTGATTTTCGTCCTGGCTTGTAGACTTTCCTGGGGTCCTATCGTCGCCGGAATCGCCTACGGATGCTCTATCGGTGGTCTTTGGTCCATGTCCGATACCTTGATTCTGACTATGCCTGCGGAGTCTACTCCATCCGGTATGCGCTCCTCTGTCATGGGTACCATCTCCGTGCTGATTGGCTCCGGTATGTTCATTGGTCAGATTCTTTTTATCATCTGCCAGAACTTCCTGTCCATGGACCTTTTATTCCTTTTCATCTGCGTACCTTTTATGGCCCTTTCTCTCTTCTTCCTGATGACGAAGGTAAAGGAAACCAAGTACGTAGACCTAGACCACGTAACCGTGGATACCTTTGCAGATTAAAGCATTTTAAAACTGGAAAAATGCGCCGTGGTTCGGTATAGTGGAACATAGAAGAGTAATAAGGAGTAAAGCTATGATTCCATCGAAAGAAATAACAGATCAAATCGAACAAACCGTGCGCACTGCCGGTTGTCTCATCGAAGATGTCATCGGTGTGACAGATATGAAAAATAAGGAAGGTCACTTCAACTTCGTGACCAAGTATGATTCCAAAGTGCAGTCCTTCCTCATCGACCATTTCCGTCGTATCCTGCCGGAAGCAGAATACTGGTGCGAGGAAGATGGCTATACCGACGAGCCTAGTTTCGACGGTTATACCTTCATCATCGACCCCATCGACGGTACGACGAATTTCATCTGTGGCTTTATGTTCAGTGCCATCTCTGTGGCCCTGGCATACCGCAAAGAGATCGTCTACGGTATCGTCTATAATCCTTTCCGCAAGGAAGCTTTCATCGGCAAAAAGGGGGAAGGAGCCACCTTAAACGGGGAGCCTATTCACGTAGTAGACAGACCACTATCTGCAGGGGTCTCTCACTTTGGATGTAGCCCTTATAAGGCCAAATACCGTGAAGTATCCCTGCAGCGTCAGCAAGCCATCGCTATGGCTTCCATGGACCTGCGTCAGATGGGTTCCGCCGCCCTTGGCATCAGCTATGTAGCATGCAATCGCTGCGTCAGCTACGCTTCTGTCCATCTCTATGTATGGGACTATGCTGCAGGCCAAATTATCCTAGAAGAAGCCGGAGGCAAACTGACGGATATGGAAGGCGAAGAACTGCAATTATCCGCAGAAGCCTCTGTCCTTGGTGGCACAGAGATTTCTCATAAGGAATGCGTGGACATCATGAAGCAGTATCCATTGCCAGCAGAAGAATAAAAAAACCTCCCACGAGATGATTCTAATCACTCTCATGGGAGGTTTTTTTATTCTTCTGTGTCTTCCCCTTCTTCGTCGTCTTCGTTGAAATGCACCAGCATATCATCGATTAGGTCATAGATTTCTTCCTTGCCCTGTTTGGTAAGGGAAGAATAGGGGATGACTAAGGTCTCAGGATTTGCTCCAAGACCTGCTTTTACTTCTTTGACGCACTTGGCAATCTGGCTTCGCTTAATCTTATCCACTTTCGTGGCAATGATGATGGGATAGTATCCACTTTCCAAAATCCAATCAAACATCTGCTTGTCATTGGCATTTGGAGTATGGCGGATATCCACCAAAAGAAATACCGCATAAAGCATCTTGGATGTATGGAGATAATTCTCAATCATCTTACCCCATTTCATACGGGAGTCTACAGATGCCTTGGTATAACCGTATCCCGGTAAATCTACCAGGTATAGCTCATCATTTACGTTGTAATAGTTGATTGTCTGGGTCTTACCGGGCGTAGCGCTGGTTCGCGCATAGCTCTTGCGATTCATCAAGGAGTTGATGAGGGAAGATTTCCCTACATTACTTTTCCCTGCGAATGCAATCTCCATCTTGGTATTTTCCGGAAGTTTACTGGTAATACCACAAACAGTCTCAAGATTTACACTTTTGATAACCATAATTACTGTGCTTTCTTCATATCATCGTTACGAATCACAGTAGGTTCGCCTTTGCCTTCTACCGCATCCTTGGTGATGATGCATTCTACGATGCTTTCATCAGATGGAATCTGGAACATCACATCCATCATGCATTTCTCCATGATAGAACGAAGTCCTCTGGCACCTGTCTTACGCTCAAACGCCTGAGATGCTATCGCTTCTACAGCGTCATCTTCGAAAGTCAGCTTCACATCGTCTAAATCAAAGAGCTTCTGATACTGCTTTACAAGGGCGTTCTTAGGCTCTTTCAGGATACGAATCAGGGCTTCCTTATCAAGTCCTTCTAAGGATACATTGATAGGTACACGACCTACAAATTCAGGAATCAGGCCGAATTTCACCAAATCCTGAGGTACTACTTCTTTTAACAGCTCACCGATTTCGTGAGTCTTATTAGAAGCTACTTCCACGTTGAAACCGATAGACTTACGATCCAGTCTGGTCTCGATAATCTTCTCAAGGCCATCAAACGCACCACCACAGATGAATAAAATATTCGTAGTGTCGATGGTGATCAGTTCCTGGTGTGGGTGCTTTCTACCGCCCTGAGGTGGTACGGAAGCAACAGTACCTTCTACGATTTTCAGAAGAGCCTGCTGTACGCCTTCACCGGATACATCTCTGGTGATGGACACATTCTCGCCCTTCTTGGTAATCTTATCAATCTCATCGATGTAGATGATACCGTGCTGTGCACGCTCTACATCGTAATCAGCCGCCTGAATCAGCTTCAGCAAAATATTTTCTACGTCTTCACCTACGTAGCCGGCTTCTGTCAAAGTCGTAGCATCTGCAATGGCAAAAGGTACATTGATAATCTTTGCCAAGGTCTGTGCCAGATAGGTCTTACCGGAACCGGTAGGTCCCACCATAATGATGTTACTCTTCTGAAGCTCTACATCATTGTCTTTGCGATGCTGTCCTGCCATAACACGTTTGTAGTGGTTATATACAGCGACAGAAAGAACTTTCTTTGCTTCATCCTGGCCGATGACATATTCATCTAAGAAATTTTTGATTTCGATAGGTTTGAGTAAATTAATCTCGTTTTCATCACGGTCCAGTGTAGAGTCTTCCTCTAACTGCTCTTCGATGATGTCAGCGCAGATATCCACGCACTCATCGCAGATATAGATTCCGTTAGGGCCGGAGATAAGCTTTCTCACCTGGTCCTGGGTCTTACCGCAGAATGAGCAACGAATCTTACCCATCATACCGTCATTTCCATTTTTTGCCATATTTATTTATCCTTTTTCTCCATGTCGCTTCTGAAGGTGCATACATGGTCGATGAGTCCGAATTCTTTAGCTTCTTCTGCTGTCATCCAGTTGTCACGCTCTGTTGCTGCGCATACTACATCATAGTCTTTACCGGAGTTCTCAGCTAAGATACGGTTTAATTTCTCTTTAGTACGAAGTAAGTGCTTTGTGGTAATCTCTACGTCTGTAGCCTGTCCCTGCGCACCGCCAAGTACCTGGTGAATCATCACTTCTGCGTTTGGAAGGGCATATCTTTTACCCTTTGTACCGCCAGCCAAAAGGAAGGAACCCATGCTGGCTGCAATACCGATACAATAAGTAGCCACATCACATTTGATGTATTTCATTGTGTCATACATAGCCATACCAGCGGTAACAGAACCACCCGGGCTATTGATGTACATATGGATATCCTTTTCCGGATCCATAGCTTCCAGATACAGAAGCTGTGCTGTGATACTAGCTGCCATAGCGTCATCTACTTCTCCTACCAGGAAAATGATACGCTCATTCAGCATACGGGAATAGATATCGTAGGATCTCTCACCCTGGCTTGTCTGTTCGATTACATATGGAGTTAAATAATTTTTAATCATGTCATGTCCTCCCATTTTTCTGACTATATAGCAGAAGAACAGAGGATATTAATCCTCTGTCTTTTCTGCTTTCTTAGTAGTCTTCTTTGTGGTTGTCTTTTTTGCTGTGCCTTCTTCAGCTTTTGTAGTCTTTTTAGCTGTAGTGGCTTTCTTTGTAGTAGTAGCTTTCTTTGTTGTTTTCTTTTCTTCTGCTTCGTCAGCTTCTACTGCTTTTGCTGTAGTTTTCTTTGTAGCTGCTTTTTTAGCTTTTGTCTTTTTTGCTTTGTCAGCGATGAACTCAGCTGCTTTTCTGCAAGCGATGTCAGCGCGGATGGATTTCTCTTCACGATCACCAAAGAGTTCTTTCACTTTAGCTACTTCCATTCTGTAAGCTTCTGCCATCTTAGCAAGTTCTTCTTCGTATTCAGCATCGGATGCTACAAGTTTCTCAGCTGCTGCGATTGCTTCAAGAGCAAGTCTGGATTTGATCTTCTGCTCAGCCTGAGGTTTGATCTGCTCGATCATAGCTTCCTTGGTCTGGCCTGTGTACTGTAAGTACTGATCTACAGGCATACCCTGCATAGCGATTCTCTGTGCGAACTGGTCAAACATCTGTCTCTGCTCTGTCTCAAGCATAGGTGCAGGAATTTCAACTTCGCATCCTTCTACTACTGCTTCAAGAGCTGCATCCTGATATGCATCGTTTACAGCTTCTTTTCTCTGCTCTTCTAATTTAGCTCTTACGTCTTTTCTGTATTCGTCCATAGTTTCGAATTCGGAAACTTCGGAAGCGAACTCATCATCTAATGCAGGTAATTCTTTTACTTTGATTTCTTTGATGGTGCATTTGAATACAGCATCTTTGCCTGCAAGATCTTTTGCCTGATAATCTTCAGGGAATGTCACTTTTACCTCTGTCTCTTTGCCGATTTCAGCGCCTACAAGCTGATCTTCGAATCCAGGAATGAAAGCACCGGAGCCGATAGTCAGTGGATAGTTCTCGCCTTTACCGCCTTCGAATGCTACGCCATCTACGAAACCTTCGAAGTCAAGAGTTGTCATATCACCAGCCTGAACTGCACGATCTGTAACTGCTACTGTTCTAGCGGATTTTTCTCTTTCTTTGTCGATTGCAAGATCTACTTCAGATTCAGCTACCTCTGTAGATAATTCTTCGATAGATACGCCTTCGTATTTGCCAAGTTTGATTTCTGGCTTTAATGCTACTGTAGCTGTGAAGATGAAAGGCTTACCTGCTTCGATCTGTACTACATCGATTTCAGGAGCGGATGTGATTTCCTCGCCACATTCTTCATATGCTTTCTCGTAAGCGGTTGGGATTACTTCATTTGCAGCATCTTCAAAGAAGATTTCCTTACCATACTGCATCTCAATCATCTTACGTGGTGCTTTACCTTTACGGAAACCAGGCAGAGTGATTTTATTTTTCTGTTTCTGGTATGCACTCTCTACTGCTTTCTCGAAGTCTTCAGCAGATACTTCGATGGTGAGTTTTGCCATGCTTTTGTCTAATTTCTCAACGGTACAACTCATAATTATTTTACTTCCTCCTTAAAAAACCTAATCATCAGGGTTTTTCTATTTTTAGTCACAATCAATTTGTGATTATAACATATAACGTGAAAAAACGCTACCACATTTTATGCATCCTGCCCAAGCTTCTTTAAATAGGTAATAACTTCTTTTCGAGTGACAATACCGATGAAGGTATTCTGTCCGTCGATTACCGGTACGAAGTTCTGCTGTACCACTTTGTTGAACAGGTCTTCCATGTCAGCGTCAATGCTGACGGGCTGATTATCTCTGTGTCTTTTCACATCCCTGATGGCGATATTCTCAGCCTCTTTGAGATTCAGATCATGATGATTCTTAATCTCCCACAGAAGGTCTCCCTCTGTGATGGTGCCCACATAAGCTCCGGTCTCATGGTTGATCATGGGCACTGCCGTAAATCTATGATGTTCCATCTTCTCCAGTACCTGACGAAGTGTGTCATCATCGTAAATATAGGAGATATCTCCCTTCGGCTTTAAAAAGTAAAGAATGTTCATGCTATGCCTCGTATACGATAGATTCGGCCATCCTCTCTGCGGCTTCTTTGCCCTGTAAGGTCTCCAGAATCAGCAGCGCAAATGCAATGGCACATCCCATTCCTCTACCGGTAATGACATGACCATCTTTTACTGCCTTATCAAAGCTAACTTCGGCGCCGGTCAAATCGCCCTCCATACCGGGATAGCAACAAGCTTTGCGGTTCTGCAAGTAGCCTCTGTGACCAAATACAGTAGGTGCTGCACAGATAGCTGCAATGTACTTATCTGCCTTATACTGTGCATCCAGCGCCTGCATCAAGGTATCGCAAGCTTCCAGATTGCGGGTTCCCGGCATACCGCCCGGCAGAATCATCATATCCATTCCCCCAAGGTCCACTTCCGATAAGGTGTGGTCCATCTCTACAGGAATCCCATGAGAGCCCTTTACCACTTTATCTTCTGTGATGGAAATCATCTGAATATCGACTTTCCCGCGGCGCAAAATATCTACAACTGTCAGTGCTTCGATTTCTTCGTAGCCCTCTGCAAAGAAAATGCCTATCATATTCGTAATCCTCCATTTTAGTCTGTGGAAATGCCATCGGGACTTCTTCTTTCTTCCCAATTGCATCCTCTATCAGTATAATATATCTAGGGTAAACATTCACGTAAAAAGTGTGAAAAAGTCATGAATTCAGAGAAAAGAGAACAAATATGAGTACCTTTGAGATTGAACGTAAATTTCTATGGAAAAAAGCCCCGGTTGACCTTAATAGTCAAGAGCATTACACCATTCAGCAGGCCTATCTGACGAAGGATCCTGTCATACGTGTACGGCATTCTAAAGACCATTACACCATGACCTATAAAGGTGGCGGTATGCTGGCTCATGAAGAATATGAGCTTCCCTTGACCAAGTCAGCCTATGAGACTCTTTTAGCCAAAGCAGACGGAAACATCATCACCAAAACCCGCTATGTGTGGGAGCTTCCCGAGTCAGATATCAATCCGGCGTGCAAAGCCCTTTTAGGAGATGCAAAGCTGGTGGTAGAATGCGATGTATTCGACGCTCCCTTTGCTCCCCTTATCTTAGCCGAGATAGAGTTCCCTTCTGTAGAAGCTGCCAAGGCTTTTCAAATGCCGGAGTACTTCGCCGAAGATGTGACAGAAAATCCGGACTATCACAATGTAAATATGAGTTTTAAAGATTTGACCCAGTAAGTCAAAAGCCCTACAGATTCCTCTGTAGGGCTTATTTTAACGATTCCGACTTCTGGTGCTTTCTCTGATAACCAATTCTCCCGGGAAAAGAAGATGCTGATGCTTTTTCTTGCCGGAGATGATACCAAAGAGGAGGCTTACAGTCTCTCTTGCCATGGTACGGGTAGGCTGCTTGATGGTGGTCAGTCTGGGATAGAAGTAATCTCCCAGGGTGATACCATCGTATCCTGCCACAGATACATCCTCCGGAATGCGAAGGCCTGCTTCTCGTAAGGCTCTGCAAGCGCCGATAGCCAGTGCATCACTGATGGCAAAGATGGCCGTGAACTCTGTCTTTCTGGCCAGGAGCTCCTTGGTGACTACGTAGCCATTCTCCATAGAGAACTGCTCGTACTCTTCTCCGGAGCGAAGGGAGCATACCAGGTCCTCTTCTACTTCGATGCCACGGTCCTCTAGGGCATTTTTGTAGCCATTGAGTCGGAGGCGACCTACGCTGAGGTCCTCGGACTGGGCCGTGATGATGGCGATACGCTTGTGACCGTTATCTAAGAGATAGTCGATGATTTTATGGGCTTCTGCCACGTCATCTACAGAAATACTGGAGTAGCTGTTCTCCTTGAGATTCTCAGGCTCTGCACCGGCAGTGGAGAATACAAAAGGCACATTCAGCATGGATAGCTTTTGTTCAGAGTGCTGGAACTCACCTCCTAAGAAGATGATACCCTGCAGTCTTTTTTCCTTTACCAATTCCAGAGCTACATCCACTTCGTCCTCACGGGACTCTACGTGATGCAGTACCAGGGAGTATCCACGTTTTTCCACTTCTTCTTCGATGGTCTGAATCATATCGGTAAAGAAGGGGTTGGTGATACCTTTGATGAGAACTGCTACGCTCTTGGCATCCACACGCTTCAAGTTACGTGCGCTGTTATTCGGCACGAATCCTGTCTCCGCAATCACCGCCATGATTTTCTCTCTGGTGGCCGGGTTGATATCCGGATGATTATTCAAAGCTCGTGAGACGGTACTTACACCGACGCCACACTCTCTTGCGATGTCTTTTATCGTAATTTCTGCCATAATACTACCGATTTCTGTTATAGACTTTCGTCAGTTCGGCCATCCTTTCTGCAAGCTCATCTGTCAGCTGGCCTTTTACCAGGCGCCACTTCCAGTTGGTTCCTAAAGTAGATGGTACATTAATTCTAGCAGAGTTGTCCAGTTCTAAATAATCCTGAATCGGAATAACCGCTGTATCTGCTACGGATCCCAGTGCTGCTTCAATCATAGCTGCCGGGATGTCTTTGTTGCGTTTCACCCGCAGGAAGCGTCTGGCGAAAGCCAGATCCTTACGCGAAGCTACGGTGAGCCAGCCTGCCACGGTATCATTGTCATGGGTACCGGTGTAGACTACGCAGTTTTTGTCATAGTTGTAAGGCAGGTAGTTGCTAGGCTCTCTGTGATCGAAAGCGAAGATGAGGATCTTCATACCAGGATAGCCTGTCTTTTTTACCAACTTGATGACACTAGGTGTGAGGAATCCCAAATCCTCAGCGATGATATCTTTTTCGCCCAGCTGCTTTTTCAACACGCGGAAAATCTCATAGCCGGGGCCCTTTTCCCAATGACCGAATTCTGCTGTCATATCCCCAAATGGAATGGAGTAGTATTCGTCGAAGCCCCTGAAATGATCGATTCTCACGATGTCATAGAGGTCATAGCAGTATGCCAATCTCTTCATCCACCAAGCAAAGCCGGTCTCCTGATGGTAGTCCCAACGGTACAGTGGGTTGCCCCACAACTGGCCTGTTTTGGCAAATGAATCCGGTGGGCATCCTGCCACAGCGGTAGGCTGTCCCTCATCATCTAACTGGAACAGCTCAGGTGCTGCCCATGTATCTGCAGAATCATATGCTACATAAATCGGGATATCCCCCACAATTTGAATACCCTTATCGTTTGCATACTTCTTCAGCGCTCTCCACTGAGTAGAGAAGAGGTATTGCTGGAACTGATAGAATGCGATTTCTTCAGCGTACTTTTCTTTGGCTGCCTTCATAGCGGATTTCTTGCGAAGTCTGATGTCTTCTTCCCAGGTATTCCAACCTGCACCGCCGTGGGCATTTTTCACTGCCATATAGAGGGCGTAATCATCCAGCCAATATGCGTTTTCTTTGCAGTATTTCTGGAACTCCTTATCCTCTGTGATATGGCTTTTCTTGAACGCTTTTTTCAGAAGGGTAAAGCGATTTTTATAGATCACTTCATACTCCACATAAGCCGGGTTGCCCCAGTTCACCTTCTCACAGTCTTCTTTTTTCAGCCAACCTTTCTCAATGAGGGCTTCCAAATCGATAAAATATGGATTGCCTGCAAATGTAGAAAAAGACTGGTACGGGCTATCCCCATATCCCGTAGGTCCCAGTGGCAGGATCTGCCATAGGCCCTGATTTGCTTCTGCTAGGAAGTCTACAAATTCATATGCTTCTTTTGAAAAACATCCAATTCCGTATTTGGATGGTAGAGATGTAATCGGAAGTAATACACCACTTCTGCGTTTCATAAATGCTCCTCTTTTCCTCTGAATTAACCCTTTACAGCGCCTGCCAGTACACCTTCGATGATGTATTTCTGGCAAATGATATAGAAAATAACAATTGGAATAATTGCCATAACTAAGACTGCCATCATTGCTCCCCAGTCAATCTGGCCATGGCTCTGTTTCAAAAACTGTACCGCGATTGGAATGGTGCGGTATTTGTTGATATTCAGTACAAGGCTTGGAAGTAAGTAGTCATTCCATACCCACATGGATTCCAAAATAGCGATGGTAATGGTGGTAGGCTTTAAAATCGGGAAGATGACTCTGAAGAAAGTCTGAAGTGGTGTGCAGCCGTCGATCATGGCTGCTTCTTCAATCTCCAGGGAGATGGTCTTCACGAAGCCGGTAAACATAAATACCGCCAGCCCTGCGCCGAATCCCAGGTACACTACTATTATACCAACCGGATTGCTCAAATGCAGTATATTTGCAAATTTTGATAAGGTAAACATTACCATCTGGAACGGTACAATCATGGAGAACAGGCAAAGTAAATAAATAGCCTTAGTCACCTTGGTATGTACACGGGTGATGTACCATGCGCACATGGAGGTGCACAGGAGGATCACCAATACGGAACCTACGGTAATGAAGAGGGAATACTCAAAGCTCTGGAAGAAGTTGGTCTTCTTCAGGGCATTCTGATAGTTCAGCATGCCTGCTGCCGCTTTACTGATACCCTTTGCCCATCTGTCGAATCCTTTGTCAAATGCAACAGAGGAGATGTTGAATGGGTCTTTGAAGATGTACGCTTTCTTTTTGAAGGAGTTCAGGATTACGATGAGAATCGGTGAAATCCATACAAAAGAAAGAATGCTGAAAAATAAAGTCAGGAGCCAGCCGTGTTTGGCTTTTCTCACTGCAGATACTTCGTTTGCTTTTGCCATTACTGCTGTACCTCCTTACTGGTTGTGATTTTATTCTGAACCACCGCAATCACTGCCACCATGATAAAGAACAGGACTGCTTTTGCCTGGCCGACGCCCTGCCATCCTGTGGTGCCGTACATGGTGTCATAGATGTTCAAAGCCAGGAGTTGAGACATCTTGCCCGGATTACCGCCTGTGAGGGCGAAGTTCTGATCGAAGAGTTTGAAACCATTGGTCAAAGTCAGGAATGAACAAATGGTGATGGTCGGCATCAGCAGTGGGAGAGTGACGTGTTTTAACATATCACGGCCGCTGGCGCCATCGATTTTGGCTGCTTCGATGAGTTCTCCTGGGATGTTCTGGATACCGGCAATGTAGATGATCATCATATAACCAATCTGCTGCCAGCATACCACGATGATCATACCCCAGAATGCGTCCCACTGTGTGGTAACGATGGTACGGTGATAATTTGCCAAAATACTATTGAAAATCATAAGCCAAATGTAACTCAGGACGATGCCGCCGATGAGGTTTGGCATAAAGAATACGGTTCTGAACAGATTGGTACCTTTGATACCTTTGGTCAAAAGCATGGCAATCGCAAATGCTACGACATTGATAATCAGCACAGACACCACCGTAAAAAGTGCCGTGTACCATAAAGAGTGTAGGAAGGTGTTGTCTACCTTTCCGTTTACTACAAAAATTTTCGTGTAATTTTGTAATCCTACCCATTTCCAGTCAACTACTGTTGTGAATTTACAGAAGGATAGAAAAATACCATAAACAAATGGAATCAGGAAACCGATGGCAAACGCCACCATTGTGGGAAGTACAAAAATGGGAAAATACTTTTTGATAGATTTTTCCATGATATCCTCAACTTTCTAATAAAAAGGGGGTGAGTCACCCCACCCCCTATATATCTTTGATTTGCAGTGTGGATTAGTTGTTTGCTGCTTCTTCAGCAAGTTTCCACTGTTCTGCCCAGCCTTCTGTGAAGGCTTTTTCTACTGCGCTCCAGTCACCGGAACCTGTAGTGTAAGCTGTCAGAGCTGCTACTACGTCTGCTCTCCAATCATCTACGTTTGGAGTGGCGTTGAAGGACCAAGCTACAGAAGTTTTGCCATTTGCCATGTACTCGCCTGCGCAAGCTGCAAATGCGTTGTTGCTAGCATAGTCCCCTGTGAAGGTATCGAATGGAGCGGAAAGTCCCATCTTGTTAGTGATAGCATCACGACCTTCGTCAGATGTGATAACCCACTCAAGGAATGCTAAAGTGGAGTCGATGTCTTCCTGAGGAGCTTTTGCGTTTACTGCCCAGTGGTTCTCAGTACCTACGCAAAGACCTTCGTTTGCATCATCCACGCCGAAGTAGATAGGCATCATGGCCAGGTCATCAGCGGTAACAGTGTAGCCGTTCTCTTCATTGGTGAGTGCGGAGAATTCCCAGTCACCGTTCTGATAGAATACAGCTTCGCCCATACCAAATTCCGTCTCAGCATTGTAAGCGCCGGAGTTCAGAGTCATAGGATCTGCTTCGGAAGTATTTACATACATATCCCAAACTTTTTTGAAGTTGTCTAAGTACTTACCTGTGATTTCACCTTCACCAGCAATCAGGTCTACGTTATCATCTTTGAATTCATAGTACAGAGGCATGTTTGCTAAGTGTCCGGAGAATCTCCAGCTGGAGCCATCATCCAAACCTGCGGAAGCAAATGCTTCTGTCAGTTCATAACCGAACTGCTCGTTGATTTCGTCTACACGGTTATTGATATCTTCTGCAACTGCTACTAAAGTATCCAGGCTGTTGATCTCGTCGATGGAGGATACTACAGCGTTATCCATGGTGCAGTAATCTCCAAGGATAGTTTTGTTGTAGATGATACCGTAGCATTCGTAGCAGTTCGCTACTGCAGCTACTTTGCCATTGTACTCAACTGTCAGAGATTTGTCTGTCAGGTGATTGTACAGTGCGGAGTCTTTCAAATCATAGGTGTATTCATCCCATGTCTGAGCTGCTGTTGCATTACCAATATTGAAAATAGTAGGAGCTTCGCTCTTTGCCATTTCGGACTGTAATGTAGTGCTGTACTGACCATCAGCTGCGGTCAATACGGTAACAGGTACACCTGTCTGCTCTGTGTAAGTAGCAGCCAGTTCCTGCCAAGCTTCGTCTGTTTCTGGTTTGAAGTTTAATAAATAAACTTTACCGGAACCTGCTTCTGCAGGTGCTGTATCCTCAGCAGGTGCTGCTTCACTAGCTTCAGCTGCCGGTGCTGCTGCATCATTTGCTGCAGGAGCTGCTTCGCCACATCCAGCTAAGATACCGGAAACCATGGCTGCACTGAGTACTACGCTCAATAACTTTTTCTTCATTTTTTCCTCTCCTTTTCCATAAAAGAAAACCCTGTATTTGTCGAACCGGAATCCTTTTCGGTAACGCTCTCGGTATTGTTGCCGGTAACGGTTCCATTCGACATTCTTATACTAGCATTCCTACTCTTTCTTGACAACGGATTTTCGTGAGATTCGTGAGAATAGATATTTTTTGCGGGAGATTTTTGTGAATAATAGACAAAAAAGGAACCTGCTCATACGGCAAGTCCCTTTCTATTTTTACATTAGTATTCATCCAAGAAATTTACTCTGACGCCCTTTTTCTTATACTCCAGAATGGTATCCACGTTGACATTTTCCATGCTTCTGAAGATATTGGATTCTACAAAAGGATTGGTCTTTTTCAGTTCTGCAATCAGCTTCTTGGTCTCCAGACGTTTGGATGAGGTGGTGCCATCTGTATGACAGGTGCTGCAGGTATCCGTGAAGTGGCATGCACACTGCAGGAAGTGCAGGTCATTGTAATCACGCCAAGCACAGATATCGCTTTCGCGAATCAGATACAGTGGCCTGATGAGCTCCATGCCTTCGAAGTTGGTGCTGTGCAGCTTCGGCATCATACCCATAATCTGGCCGCTGTGCAGCATACCCATCAGCAAAGTCTCAATCACATCATCGTAGTGATGACCCAGGGCAATCTTATTGCAGCCCAGCTCCTTGGCTTTGCTATACAGGTGTCCACGTCTCATACGGGCGCACAGGTAGCAAGGGTTCTTCTCGATATCATCCACAGTATCAAAAATGGTACTTTCAAAAATCGTGGCGGGGATTCCCAGCATATCGCAATTGTACTCGATCAGCTCGCGGTTTTCCTGATTATATCCCGGGTCCATTACCAGATAGACTAAGTCAAAGTTCACCTTTCGATGGCGCTGAATCTCCTGGAACAGCTTGGCCATCAGCATAGAATCCTTACCGCCGGAGATACATACCGCGATTTTGTCTCCTTCTTCGATGAGCTGGTAGGTTTTGCATGCTTTGGCAAAAGGAGTAAAGAGCTGCTTATGGAATTTCTTCCGGATGCTTACTTCCGCTCTTTCCCTGCGCTCTGCTTTTTCCGCATCATCTTTCATACCGGACTTCACATAGCCTACGTAGCCGTATTTCAGACTATAGCAATCTCTGCCCTCAAGGGATTCCATGGTTTCATCCATTTCTCCGGATTTACGACCGATTTCACAATAGAAAATCAGTTTCTTATCTTTTGGAATGGACTTAAGGCCTTTGCCTTTTTCGATGTCCTCCGGCAAGATATGTTTCGCTCCCGGGATCACGCCATACAGGGTAAGGCCCTCGTCACGGATATCAATCAGTTCATAGCTGCCAGCCGGCAACTGATTCATTTCTTCAATCGTAATTTCTTTCATATACAATACTCCACTTCTTTACTGGGATATTATACATAAAGAAGCACCCTATGACAAATAAAACCCCGGCCGCAATGGACCGGGGCTGGGTCCAAAGTCGCTTCGCGACTTAGGACAATCGGGAAACCCCTCGCATCAGATTCGCCTTCGGCGAGGCTCGGGGCTGGGTCCAAAGTTGCTTCGCAACTTAGGACAGTTTCCAAATATCCCTATTATAATCGTTGATGCTGCGGTCAGAGCTGAAGAAGCCGGCCTTAGCGATATTCACTAACATCATGTGTTTCCATTTGTCTCTGTCTTCGTAGTCTGCAAAGATTTCGTCTTTCTTCTGGATGTATTCTTCTAAGTCCAGAAGGGTCATGAAGTAATCTTTATTTAAGAGTTCTTTATAAAGACGCTCTAAGTTTTCTTTGTGGCCTACTTTCAGTGCCTGCTCTCCCACGATGAAGTCCACTGCTTCTTTGATGACAGGGCTCTTGTCGTAGAAGTCTTTGGATACGTAATCTGCATCTGCATAGTGCTTGATGACAGTATCGGAGTCTTTACCAAAGATGTAGATATTGTCCTCTCCTACCAGGTCGCCGATTTCTACATTGGCACCATCTGCGGTACCTAAGGTCACTGCACCATTCAGCATGAATTTCATGTTGCCGGTACCGGATGCTTCTTTGGAAGCAAGAGAAATCTGCTCGGAGATATCACATGCAGGAATGATTTTTTCTGCATAGCTTACGTTGTAGTTTTCTACCATAAGGACTTTCATGTATGGTGCTACATCCGGATCGTTATTGACGATTTCCTGCAGTACCAGCAGCAGGTGGATGATATCCTGGGCGATGATGTAAGCAGGTGCTGCCTTTGCACCAAAGATAAAGGTCAATGGTCTTTCAGGCTTCTTGCCGCCTTTAATTTCCAGATACTTGTGGATGATGTACAGGGCATTCATCTGCTGACGCTTGTACTCATGAAGTCTCTTAACCTGGATATCAAAGATGGAGTTCGGGTCAAGCTCTACTCCTTCTTTTTCCTTTACATACTCTGCCAGTTCTTCTTTCTTATGCATCTTGATTTCTGCAAGATGAGTCAGTACGGACTGGTCGTCTTCAAAGTTTAAAAGTTTCTCCAGCTCTGTGGCATCCTTTTTGTAGCCATCCCCGATGAGGGCTGTGATATAGTCAGCCAGCTCTCTATTGCAGGACAGAAGCCATCTTCTGAAGGTGATACCGTTGGTCTTATTATTGAATTTCTCCGGATAAATCTTGTAGAAGTGATTAAGCTCACTTTCTTTCAGGATTTCCGTATGGATAGCTGCTACGCCATTGATGGAGAAGCCATAGTGGATGTCGATGTGAGCCATATGTACGCGCTCATCTTTGTCGATGATCCAAACCTTCTCATTGTCAGCATATTTTGCTTTGACTCTCTTATCTAATTCTTTGATATAAGGAATCAGCTGAGGCACTACTTTTTCCAGATACTTCAGTGGCCATTTTTCCAGAGCTTCTGCCAGGATAGTGTGATTGGTGTAAGCACAAGTCTTGGATACCACTGCGATGGCCTCGTCCATGGTAAAGCCTTTTTTCTCTACCAAAAGGCGAATCAGTTCAGGGATTACCATGGTTGGGTGGGTATCGTTGATCTGGATGACACAGTGCTTGTTCATCTTATGCAGGTCCACACCCTTTGTCTCTAAATCATGGAAGATGAGCTGTGCGCCGTTGCTTACCATGAAGTACTGCTGATAGATACGAAGCAGGTTACCGGCTTCATCAGAGTCATCCGGATACAGGAAGAGGGTCAGGTTCTTTTCGATTTTCTCTTTATCGAAATCGATACCCTTCTCAACGATGCTTTCATCTACGGACTCCACATCGAAAAGGTGCAGTTTGTTGACACCATTTTCATAGCCGATGACGTCGATATCATACAGGCGGGACTTCACTTTGCGGTCGCCAAAAGCTACTTCAAAACTAGTGTCTGTCTTAGTAAGCCAGGAATCTTTCTCAATCCATGGATTCGGCTCCGCAGTCTGGAGTCTATCTACGAATTTCTGCTGGAATAAACCAAAGTGATAGTTCAGGCCGATACCGTCTCCGGGCAGTCCCAGAGTAGCGATAGAGTCTAGGAAGCAAGCTGCCAAACGGCCCAGGCCACCATTACCAAGGGATGGTTCCGGCTCGATTTCTTCGATGACGCTAAGCTTCTTACCGTGCTTTAACAGCAGGTTTTCTAACTGATTATAGATACCTAAATTGATCAGATTATTGGATAAAAGCTTACCGATCAGGAATTCTGCAGAGATGTAGTACACCTTCTTATTTCCGTCGATACGGTGTGTCAGCGCGGTGAGTTCCTTCACATAAGCCATGACAGTCAGGTATAGTTCTTCATCTGTCAGGTCATCTAAAGTCTTGCCGAAGCGTTCCTCCGCGATGGCTGTTATTCTAGGCTCCAGATTCGCCTTTAATGCATCGCATTTTTCCTTTTCTTCTGCCAATTTTGCTGCCTCTAATTTTCTTTTCTTGATTCCGAATAAATCAAACATGTTTGCTCCTTCCCCGGGTTACCCCTTTTGCATTCTTTTCTTTTTCTCTTGTTCCTTGTTTGAATCTTTTTTTGTCTTTCTTTGAGACTCTTTTTTCTGACGGAATGCTTTGTAGCTTTCTGTCTCGGTCCAGTCTCTGCCTTCGATCAGGTCTAGGTACTGCATCCTTTCAATGGAATAAGGCGTCACGATGGTGGTGCCTTTCTTTCCCGCCAAAAGCCTCTGCATCTCTTCTACGGCTCTCGCGGATACCCCTGCAAAATCCTGCTGGATGGTATTCATTTGCTTGCCGGCATATCCCATAAGGATTAGACCGTCAAAGCCGCATACCGGACGGAAGATATCCATCTCCGTCAGTGCTCGCATGGCGCCGATTGCCATCAGGTCAGATCCGCAAGCGATGACGCCGTAAGCGTAGCCCTTTTCAAAGGTGATTTCCCTGGCTTTATTTTCGCTGTAGTCGCCATAGGCCACTTCCAGCCGAAGATGCTTTTCTGCTGCCAGTTCTTCGATGGCTTCCAGCCTTTCCATGGCCGCATAGCTCTCTTTGCTGCCTGCGATGTACAAAAGACTATCGCTGTTATTCTCTTCAATTGTCCTTAGTGCCACTTCCCGCTGTGCCTTTTTGTGGTCGATGCCCACTCTGGTTTTGTCATCCCCTTGCACCGGTACGTCCACAGCCACAATCTTGAACTGTCCGCACTCCAGCAGTTTGATGAATTCCGTATCCTCTTTGGTGAGTCCATAGAAGATGATGCCTTCGATATTCTGGGCTTTGAAATGCTGGATTTTCTCTTCTAATGTGAGGTTCTCAATCATGGAGAAAAATTCCACCACCAGGTCCACATGGAGCTCTTTTGCTTTATGCAAAGCTCCCGATATGTACTGCATATCGATTTCATCTCTAGCCTTGGTCTGGGAACTCATGTGAATCAGGAGTGCCACACGGCCTGCCTTCTTGCTGGACAGTGCTGCCGCGATGGAGTTAGGTACGAAGTTCAGCTCCTTGATAGCTGCTTCTACCTTCTCCTTGGTCTCCTTACTCACGCCCGGATACCCGTTCAAAACCTTGGACACAGTAGAAATGGCTACGCCGGCCTTACCGGCTACGTCTTTGATGGATGCCATTCTACACTCCTTGCGCCTTTAAAAGATGCTTTGGTTTTCTTTTGGAAAACGTTTTCTTTTAACCGTTTTATAAATCCGCGATTGCTCGCGGAAAACGTTTTCTATTTATTTATATCGTATATCAACTCATCTGTCAAGTTGCTACATTCGCAAGTTACATTGCGTTATTTCGATGCTGTAAAGAATCAAGAAGTCAGTGAGGGCTTTACTTTCGCTAATTATTTGGAAAACTTTATGCCCTATGCAGACACTGAACTAGACAAATATAATTTTGCCATTCGCATCAAAAAAGAGGATTACAGTAGTGAAGAGTTCGAAATGAACGGCTATCCAGTGATGATTCATACTTACACCTATGAATCCACAAACGACGCCTTCAATACCGAAAAGCCAAATTATTCAAATTACATCGCCACAGTCAAATTATCCGACGAAGTATTTGTAAATGTAGAAACAGTCAGTGCACTCAACACAGATGAAGTAAAGGCACTAGTACAGAAATACGTATTTGATGCGATGGATTTGTAGAATGAAAAAGGTGATTACCCCTCCGGGTAATCACCTTTGTTTGTAGACATATATAATTCTCTCCTTTGTTCGTCATTCATCTATTACCTCACTCTCGACAATATTAAATGCTAAAAATTCCGGAATCGCCTTAGCGAGCATTTTCTGTCGAATATCTTTATCCAGTAGTTTTTCAGTCAATTCGGTATCAGTGGGATAAAGTGGGTCTAATAATCTATTTTTTCTTATTTCCTCATAATCAGTACATCTCGGAAGGTTGTTTCTATTGCTTAAACGGAAGCGTTTATGCTTCCCTTTTACTTTTCTGGTAATCTCTTATATCAGTATCCTAGTGAAATACTCCGTCTCATTCTCATGGTCTATTCTAGCACCATTTTTTATCTGCACTCTGAGGCTAGCGGGGTTGTCCTTGTTTACGGAAAGATACGCCTCGTCAATACCTCTCTCTTTTGCTTTTGCCAGTACCATCTTTAGGCCAGTAGAGGCGTAGCCTTTCCCGCGGTATTGTTTAGACACGCAGTATCCGATATGTCCCGGACCTTCTCTGAGGAAGTCGTTTAGCTCATGTCTTAGATTAAAAACGCCTACATACTTTCCATCATCGACCAGCACATAAGTTGTATCCGGCACGAACCCATCCGGAAGGTCTCTGCCCTCCGACCAGCTTCGCTTCATCTCAATCCATTCCAGAAACTTATCATAATCATATCCATACACGCTATTGAGATATCCATTTTCATTCTGTGGAAATGTCATGTATAACTCATATGTTTTCCTATAATCTGAATCTTGTACTCGTACTAACTCCATCACTGTCCCTCTTTCATTTAGTGCATTATCCCTGTCTTCGCTGCTTTGTAGTAGACCTTTGATGTATCCCTTTACTTTAATTCATACCAGGTGCCGTCTGTACGGATGGTGATTTCATCGCCGTCATTTACAAGCAGCATATTCATCACATCGGTATACTTTGCTTTGTAGATATTCTGGTCCTGATCCACGATGTACAGGTAAGTATTGCCATTTTCTACTACTTCCGCACGCTTCACTACTGTGATGGTTTTCTCCGGTGCTGTGCTTAGGTCTACCTTTTCTTCCGCAGGTTCCACGGGCTGCTGGCTTGTAGGCGCTGCCTCCGTGGTGGTTGAATTTGCTTCCTCTGCAGTAATTTCTCCACTCAGCAGAGCTTTGTACTTTCTGATACACTCGTCCTGATTAGTGGCGGTAGATACGATGTTGTACTGCTCTACGTTTACAGCGGCATACATTTTCACCAGGCCGGATTTATCTTTCAGCACCATGATATAGGTAGGATTCTCATCCACCAGGATTAAGGAAGGGAAAGATGCGCTATAGCGCTTCTCCTGCACTTCACCTTCTGCTGCTGCCATAGCGGAGAACTCGTCCGCACCGGCGCATGGCACAAAGAAGGTCTCCTCTGTACGCTCATTAGATAAGATAAAACCGATATTGGAGCTATCGCCATTGACAGAGGTTACGCCGGTATAGATCCAGATATCGCCGTCTTTTGCTACATAACCATAATCAGATGCCACATCATCTTCGCTGCTTTCTGTGACTCTGTGACAGCCTACCTGTCCGAAAATGGAGTTCCAGAAGCCGTTGTTTAAGATGGCGTGATTATTATACTGTTCACAAATCAGATTGCCATTGTAGATTACGTCTGCCCAGGTAGGGATATCCTTTACGGCTACCTTTTGCAGTGCGCCTGTACTAGGGTCTAAAAGGATGCAGCCATTTACCTGCCAACCGCCAAATAGGCCGATGGTGAAATCAAAAGTCGGAATGACATACATGGGCTTTCCGTCTTCATCGATTTCCAGATGGGCTCCTTCAAACATCACAGTTGGATAGTGGAATCTCAAGTATCTGGTCAGATCCTGTCCCAAATAAGAAGATGGCACATATTTCATGCCATGCTCCAGAGCCTTATACTCTGCTTTCATCTCCACCGGGTTTACCATGACATAGCCCGGCGTACCCAGGTCTTTATTCTTCAGCCATTTGAAAAAGTCCGCATGACGTAGTGGTGCTATCTTCATAGGCTTGCCCTGATAATCGATCTGGGTATAGCTTCCCACTTCATACTGGCTTACCACCTGTGATAAGGCACCGATTTCCCTATCACCAAGCTTCTCTGCAGACTTGGTGTCCATCAATGCGATGGTGTCTGTTTTTTCAGAAGAAGGGATGACACTGGCATCCGTATCTTTTACTGTGATGATTTCACTATAGGCTTTCGCGTGGAAAAACTTGCTGCTGCCGATTCCATACACGACCCAATACAAAGCAAAAATAATGAGTGCTATGCGAAATCCCCAGTTGCCTTTGGAAATTTTAAATCGTTTCTTTTGGTTCAGCGGAACCCAGTTGCCTTCTCGATCTAAGGTCACATCCTCATGATATTTGATGATGCCGCTTACGAATCCATAGATGAGGCAAAGAAGTATCACAAAAAACCACAATCCTTCTGATTTGATGTTCAGTGCCGGTAGAAAAATATAATAGGCTGCTGCCCCAAGCACAACTGTCACGATACTGCTAATTATGTTTCGTTTCATACTATTCCCTCGTTTTTCTTTCTATCTGTGTCTAAGTTTTTTATAGGACACTATCATAGTATACCATAGCGCTGCCAGTGACCATGCACATTCTGGCAAGATAATACCGTATTTTTCGCTATTATTGAAATAAAAAAAGCGCCAACCCTTTGGTTGGCGCTTTAAAGTCAGTTTTCATTAAGCTAAGCTAGCTGTGATGATAGCCATGGAGTATACTTCCATTGCATTACATCCACGGGATAAGTCGTTGATCGGAGCATTTAAGCCTAAAAGGATAGGGCCGTATGCTTCGAAGTTACCCATACGCTGTGCAATCTTGTATCCTAAGTTACCTGCATTGATATCAGGGAAGATAAAGGTGTTTGCGTAACCAGCTACCGGAGAACCGGGTGCTTTCTGTTTTGCTACACGAGGAGCTACAGCTGCATCGAACTGTAATTCACCGTCGATAGGGATTTCAGGATATCTCTCCTGTGCTTTCTTGGTAGCATTCTGCATCTTGGTTACGGTAGCATCCTTTGCGGATCCCTTGGTAGAGAAGGAAAGGAATGCAACCTTTGGATTGACACCAAATCTCTGTGCGCAGTTTACTGTCTCGCCACAGATTTCTACTAACTCGTCTTCGTTAGGATTGATGTTGATACCGCAGTCTGCCATAGCGATGACTTCGTTTTCACCGGTTGCAGATGGACGAACCAGGATGAAGCAAGAAGATACGATGGTATTCTCCGGCTTTGTCTTGATGATCTGCAGTGCAGGACGTACTGTATCAGCTGTAGAGTAGGTAGCGCCGCCAAGTAAGCAATCGCCAAGGCCCATCTTTACCAGCATAGTTCCGAAATAGTTAGTCTGTTTCAGAATCGGAATAGCCTGCTCAGGAGTCATGCCCTTGCTCTTACGAAGCTCGCAGAACAAGTCTACCATCTCATCGAATTTGTCATAGTTCTCGGGATCGATGATCTTCGCACCACGGATGTTATAGCCTGCTTCCTCGGCAGATTTGATAATCTCTTCTTCATTGCCAAGTAAGATAGGCTTTAAAAAGCTGCTTGCAAGTAATCTGGATGCTGCCTCTAAAATACGAGGATCGGATCCTTCCGGGAATACAATAGTTTTAGGATTCTCTTTTAATCTTTGAATCATGTCTCCAAAACCGTTCATGTTTGCCTCCTATAAAAACACAAATAGTACTAACGTAATTATTACACTAATTATCGCATTTTAACCTTTACAAGAAAACAGTTTTGTGAAAGAAAATTGTACTTTTTTAAGTGCGTTATTTTTTTGTCAAAGTCGCATGGTTACTATATGTCAGAGTAAACTATGATATATTTGTTAAGTTTCCTACAGGATATTGTGGTTAGGGCATTTTTGCCTCTTTTTACTCTGCTACGATTGATGAATTTTGTTGTCCTTCCAATTGCTTTGCCACTTTGTTCATAAAGTGGATGCAAGCCGGCAGGATGTACGCAACTGCAGACAGCCAGGCTGCTTGGTCTGCAAAAGTAATGGCACCAAAGCCAAATATAGGTGCAAAGCACAGACTGACCACGATTCTGGCAATCATTTCGGAAATGCCGGAGAAAAGAGTCCAAGCCGAGTATCCCAGTCCCTGCACCGTCATACGAGTCACATTCAGGATGCCAAGAGACCAGTAGAACATGCCAAGGCGTGCCAGGTATAATCCGGAAGCATCTAGCACTGCTGTGGTGAATGCCAAATCATCCGCATCCAGCTTAATAAACATGGTGGACATGCCTCTTCCGAAGAAGATCATAACAATACCGATGAGGAGACCGTAGAGCATACCAATGGCCACACCCTGTCGTACACCTTTTTTGATTCGATCTGCTTTACCTGCACCATAATTCTGGCTGGCAAAGGTAGAGACTGAATTGGCCAGAGCATCAAAGGGGCACATGGTCAGCTGCTTAATCTTACTTCCGGCCGCAAAGGCAGATACATACACGCTTCGCATGCTTTCCTCTACAGCCGGCAGGTCATTGTTGGTAGCCTGCAGCACCATGCTGCCGATGGCCGTAATGGAGTATTGTAATCCCATGGGGACGCCCATAGCCACCAGATACCGGAAGTGCTTCTGATTCCATTTACAGTCTTCCCTCTTAAGCCGAAGAATCTCGTATTTAAACTTAATCAGCAGGAAGCACATTACACCACTGGCTGCCTGGGCAATGACCGTGGCAAGACCTGCTCCCGCTACTCCCATACCAAATACTACGATGAAGAGTACGTCTAAAATGATATTTAATAAAGTAGAGAAGACCAAAAAATAAAATGGCGTCCTACTATTCCCTATGGCTCGTAAAACCCCCGCTAAGAAGTTATACAGTAGCGTAAAGGGTATCCCCAGGAAAATGATCAGAAGATATGTATACGCGTCCTGATAGATGTCTGAAGGGGTACGCATTAAGTCCAAGATCTGCGGGCAGTATATGGCCGTCAAAGTGGTCACCACCACTGCCACCGCTGCTGTAACGATAATGCCATGGAAGATGTACTTCCGCATGTCTGTGTAATCCCCTGCTCCAAACCTCTGGGCCACAGGAATGGCAAAGCCGCTACAGATACCCAGGCAGAATCCGATTACCAAGAACTGCACGCTGGAGGATGCGCCCACGCCGGCCAAAGCTCTTGGGCCCAGGAACCTACCTACGATGATGGCATCCACCATATTATAAAGTTGCTGGAAAAGATTCCCTGCTAATAAAGGCAGCGCAAACTGCAAAATCAGAATCAGTGGGGTTCCTTCCGTCATGTTTTTCGTTTGTTTATTCATATAGTTTCCTATTAGATTAGAAAATCTGGTAAAAAAAAATCAAGGATCTCTCCTTGATTATACATCAAAATGCGGGTGACAGGACTTGAACCTGCACGGGGTTACCACCAGAACCTAAATCTGGCGCGTCTGCCAATTCCGCCACACCCGCATGTGCTGATATAAAAATAGTAATACCTCAATGAAGTATTACTATTTAATGAGCCACTGGGGATTCGAACCCCAGACAACTTGATTAAAAGTCAAGTGCTCTACCGACTGAGCTAGTGGCCCGTATACTCTTTATAAAAAAGAACTGGGCTAACCAGATTCGAACTGGTGAATGCAGGAGTCAAAGTCCTGTGCCTTACCGCTTGGCGATAGCCCATTATTGACACGCAACTTCTGCCAATCTGATTAGCTGATATGTCTCCATATCAAAGGGTGGGTAATGGGACTCGAACCCATGGTCTCCAGAACCACAATCTGGCGCGCTAACCAACTGCGCCATACCCACCATGTGAGATAAATCTCAGTGTGCCCGAAGGGATTCGAACCCCCGACCCACGGCTTAGAAGGCCGTTGCTCTATCCAGCTGAGCTACGGACACATAAATGGAAGCTTGTAATAAGCTAAAGCGGGTGATGGGAATCGAACCCACGTATCCAGCTTGGAAGGCTGGTGTTCTACCATTGAACTACACCCGCGTACGATCTTAATCCTTAAAAAGTCGGGGTGACAGGATTCGAACCTGCGACCCCCTGCTCCCAAAGCAGGTGCTCTAGCCAAGCTGAGCCACACCCCGTTGTCTTAGTTACAAAGGCTAAAACCGTAACGCAAGAGATATTATATAATGGTCAGCGAGGTATTGTCAACACGTTTTTTAATGTTTTTTATTTATACTTCAAATGCCCATAAAATGGAGTATAATCAACCTTATGAAAAAAGTAAATATCACAGAAGGTCCTATTTGGAAGAATATGCTCGCCTATTTCTGGGCATTACTTCTTGGGGCTTTTTTCCAACAATTTTACAACACAATAGATGCAGTTATCGTAGGCAGGGCGGTAAGCAGTGATGCCCTCGGCGCCGTAGGCGGATCCTCTGCTATGGTGGTCAGCCTGTTCCTTGGTTTCTTTTTGGGACTGTCTTCAGGAGCCACCGTCGTTATTTCGCAATTCTATGGGGCAGCAAGGCAAAAAGAGGTCGAGAGGTCTGTACATACCTCCATCGCTCTCGCGCTCTATGGAGGGGCAATAATCACTGTTATAGGGTATGCTATCGCGCCATGGATAATATCTGCCATGAAGACTCCGGTTGAGCAGTCTGCAGCATCCACTTTGTATCTTCGGATCTATTTCCTTGGTATGATACCAAATCTTGTCTACAACATGGGCGCAGGAATATTAAGAGCTGTAGGTGATTCCAAGAGGCCTCTTATAATTCTCGTAGTCAGCTGTTTCGTAAACATATTCCTGGATGTGCTGTTTGTCATAGTTCTTGGAATGGGCAAAAAAGGCGATTCCTACGGCGTTATGGGTGTAGCCATCGCAACTATACTGTGCCAGCTTTTAAGCGCAGTGATCGTAGTTGTAATGCTCACAAGGTCCCAGGATATGCACAAACTGTATATTCGCAGGATCAAGCTTGATATGCAGATGTTTGCAAAGATCATCAGGATAGGTCTTCCTGCCGGCTTCCAGTCAACTATGTACACTCTTTCAAATATCCTTATCCAGGCGGCCATCAACGGCTTTGGAAATGACACAGCTGCTGCCTGGGCTGCATACGGCAAGATCGATGTAATATTCTGGATGACAGTCAGCTCCCTTGGAACTTCAGTTACTACATTCTCCGGACAGAACTATGGCGCAGGTCTCTATGACCGTGTCCGCCAGAGTGCAAAACAGGCATTTATCATTGCAGCAGTGATCACTATCCCGCTCAGTATCCTGATGTACTTTAACGGAGCACTTTTGCTTAAGATATTTGTAAC
>SVFQ01000001.1 GCA_015056765.1 Lachnospiraceae bacterium | reverse complement strand
AAAAGGTTTTGTTCTCTGAACAATTCTCGTTAGAATTTTCAGGGTTGCATTACTGTTTGTTTGTCAAAGTTCATTGTGTCTCGCGCTCTCCGTATCGGTGACGCGCAACTATTATAGATTATCATAGTCGACATCTAGTGTCAAGACATTTTTTAAAGTTTTTTCAAAACTTTTTACCAGTTCTCCACCGGCGTTAAAAAAGAATCTTAAACTGCAAGATTCTTAGCTTGGTAGAGAAACGGAGAAAGAGGGATTTGAACCCTCGCGCCGGTTGCCCGACCTACACCCTTAGCAGGGGCGCCTCTTCGGCCTCTTGAGTATTTCTCCAAATCCGAATTACGACTCTACCAATATGATGCGTCATTGGTGACGCAAAAATTATTATATCTAAGGTGTTTTCGTTTGTCAACGGCTATTTTTCTGATTTCTCGATATTTTTTTCAGGGGTATTTTAGGCTTTAATTTCCTTCCGTACAAAACTCTTTTGGGGCCTCTATATATAAGTCATTCCCCCGGGCATCAATCACCACAATTACAGGAAAGTCTTTTACTTCCAGTTTTCGTATTGCTTCTGTGCCAAGGTCTTCAAAAGCTACTACCTCTGAAGTTTCAATACACTTTGACAGTAGCGCTCCGGCTCCACCAACAGCCGCAAAGTATACTGCTCCATTTCTGACAATCGCATCCTTCACAGCCTGTGAGCGTTTGCCCTTTCCTATCATTCCCTTTAGTCCCAAATCCAAAAGGGTCGGCGCATATTTGTCCATGCGTGTTGCGGTCGTAGGACCGGCGGAGCCGATTGGCTTGCCGGGACGTGCAGGAGAAGGACCCATGTAGTAAATCATGTTTCCTTCTATTTGAATGGGTAACTCTTCTCCCGCATCTATCAGTTCTTGCAATCTTGCATGCGCAGCATCTCTGGCTGTATACAGCACGCCACTTAACTCTACCACGTCTCCTATTTTGAGTTCGTCAAGTTGAGTCTTTTCTAATGGTAATTTTAATTTCAAAGCCATGATTGTTCCTTCCGCTTTCCACGTAAAACGCTTAAAAGATGCTAGATGGTTACTGTCAAATGCCGGTTTACATGGCAACACATGTTGATAGCCACCGGCAAACCGGCTATATGGGTCGCATACGTGTTTATATGAACTGCAAGGGCACTGCACTTACCGCCCAATCCACCCGGGCCAATGCCCATATGGTTAATGCGGTCTAGGAGCTCCTCCTCCAATTGGCGGATATGCGGCAAATCAGAATGCTCTCCTACAGGTCTCGTCAATGCTTTCTTTGCCATTAGCGCACTCTTTTCAAATGTTCCTCCGATGCCGACACCTACTACGATGGGTGGGCAAGCATTGGGGCCTGCCTCTTTGACTGTTTGTAAAATGGCGTTTTTGACGCCTTCCACACCGTCTGCCGGTTTCAGCATGTATACTTTACTCATATTTTCGCTGCCAAAGCCTTTCGGCGCAAAGGTTATCACCACATCTTCGCCCGGTACGATTTCATAATGAATCACCGCCGGGGTGTTATCTCCGGTGTTCTCTCGAATCAAAGGATCACCAACAACAGATTTTCTCAGGTATCCTTCCACATAGCCAAGACGCACTCCCTCCTGAATAGCCTCTTCCAGACTTCCTCCTGTGAAATGTACCTCCTGTCCAATTTGGACAAAAAAAACGGCCATGCCTGTGTCCTGACAAATGGGAATCATCTCTTCCTTCGCAATTTTCAGGTTTTCTTCAAGCTGGTCTAAAACGCTTTGGCCAACCGGAGACGTTTCAAAGGCCTTTGCTTTCGCAAGGGCCTTTTGCATGTCATCTGACAACTCATGGTTGGCTTTTACGCACATATCTTTAACGGTATCTGTAATCCTCTGTACTGGCAGTTCTCTCATTATGCTAAAATCTCCGACTGAATCTGTTCAAGTTCCTCTCCGGTTGGTTCCCCGGGCTTCCACCCAATTACCTGGCCATCGCCTTCATATCTGGGAATCATATGCATATGGAAGTGGAATACAGTCTGTCCGGCGATTTCGCCATTGTTCTGAACCAAATTAAGTCCATCGCAGGAAAGCTTATCTTTCATAAGCAAGCCTACTTTTCTAGCTACTTTCATCAAAGCTTCCGCATAATTATCCGGAAGTTCATACAGATTTGCAAAATGCTCCTTTGGAAGAATCAGGGCATGTCCCTTTGTAGCAGGTCCCAAATCCAAAATCACACGAAACATTTCATCTTCATAAATGGTTTTAGAAGGAATCTCCCCCTTTGCTATTTTGCAGAAAATACAATCATTCATCACGTTTTCCTCTCTTTCCCTTATTTATCGAAACGGAAATAACTTATCCAAGTCCCTCAGCAATTGGAAGTCACCTTTCATCTTAATCTTACCGGACATAAAAGCCTGCTGAAATGTTTGCTGGCCTTTTGTGATGGCGCCAAGCACCTCTTCTTCCAAAGTACAATCCACTTCAGCTCTTTCTAAGTCGGCATAGTCACAGTTCAGGCTACCCTGATCTATCACAAGCGCAAGAGGCGTATCCATTCCTTCTATTTGAAAACGATAGCTTGCTCTAAATCCCGGCATCGGGGTGAAATGCTCTTTGAAAAGGGTTGGATAATGATCACTTCTGGCCGCTTTCTCCTCATCCCCCATCATATTGCGGAACAGGCTGGCAAGCTCTTTAATATCTTCTTTGGTCTTCTGTACGTAATTATCATCCGATACGTATTGAGAAAGCTGCTCTGTCTCCTGTGGTGTCAAATTCACGTTTGGAGTCAGAGAGACCTTTTGATTGATTGTTACGTTACTGGTTGGGAAACTAATATGTTTCTGGCTAATGCTTCTATACAAGTTCTCTGCCGTTTTCTCAATCAGTCTTGTATAGCTGTCATTCATTTCCAGCGCCACAGCATCCGGTACATATCCGCACAATCCGCTGGCAAGCGGACCTCCCAGGGTTTCCCACGCTGTCTCAAGTTCTGTCTTGTACTTACGTTCTCCGTATGTTGTGGACATTACAATGGGGCACATGTAGAGTTTGCTAATCTTCTCCTTGTCCCCGTACAGCCAACACGCATCCAAAAACTGTAGTAAATGGCCGCCAATGCCAAACCACTCCACGGTAGTGGCCAAAATCACTCCATCACATTCTTTCAAAGTCTGCGGCAAGGAGGTTAGTACATTTTTCTGCTCCTGCAACATATAAATCTGCACTTGCACATTCAGCTCTTCCAGCACAGACTGCATCTTATGAATTACGTATAAAGAGGGATCATCGATAAAGCCACGTCCGCCGTAGTAGATATTAATCCTCATTTCTTCTTCCTCCCCGTTTGCTCAAACGTCTGCACCATAGTAGATAGCACATAGTAATAACAAATCCGCCGACAGCACCACCGATATGTGCCATATTGTTTACATTATCTCCGCGAAATCCTTCATAGAGAATATAGCAAAGCACAAATACGATTTTCGGCAATGTAATCTCATTGTATTTGCCCTTAAACCAAGCAAGCAAAGCCACCATAGCACCTACGAGGCCCATGATTGCTCCGCTGGCGCCAATGGAATGCGTAAAATCTCTCATAACAAAGTCATAAACCGCAGAAAACAAAGAGCCGCAGATGCCGCTCAGCATATATAAAGCAAAATACTTTCCATGTCCGTAAAACTTCTCAATCATACGACCCAAAGCCAACAGCAGAACCATATTGCCCGCAAGATGTGTCACATTGATATGAAGAAACATGGATGTAAAAAGCCTATAACATCTGGAAATATCCAATAAATCCAGCGCACTAAAATCCCCTATATTATATAACAATTGGCCAGTGGTTGCACAGATGATAAACAGAAGTGTGTTCAGGCATACAAGCGCCAATGTCACAAACGGAACATACTCGCTTTGCACATAGATTCCCCTACCATCATCTTCCAGAAGGGCTTCCTCGATGAGCTCCTTCATGTCAAAGAAATCCTCCGGCTCATTTTCGTAAATCATAAGCTGCTTGGATTCCGCATCAACCAACCAACAGGGGCTGATTGACACAACAAGATTTCTCTCTCGACTAGGCTGGTTCGTCACCACGCAGTTCAATATTCTGCACGCAAGAATGCCCCTATCACGAATTGCTCTTTTCAGCGATTCGTGACAGCGGCTTACTTCTTCCTTGGTGACACCGTCCAATCCTGCCTGTTTTATAAGGCACAGGCCGATCATCTGGGTGTCTATCATTTTGCAAAAGAAAGTAACCTGTGGTAAGGCAGATTCTAACTTTTGATATCCGTTTTCGATAAGTAGCGTCTGTAATCTATCCATACAGACTAATTATAACATTATCGATATATAAAGCGAAACTTACCGATTTGAATCTCATCTTCCGGTTCTAACAGCACTTCTTCTCCCACCAATATACGAAATCCATTATGATATACTCCATTTGTAGAATCCAGGTCCTCTAGATAAACGCCGACTCCGTCCTGTCCCCGGGTTAGTCTTGCATGCACTCTGCTTACACCTTTGTCAGTCAAAACATAGTCGCAGAACTCCTTCGCCTTTCCCAACGTAAACGGGAAGTGAGTGATTTGTATTGGTTCTCCTTTGTGACCAACCGGATACAGAGCATATTCCTCCTGTACTTCTATTTCCTCGTACACTGTTGCATCCAGATCCAAATCTTCCTGATAAACCGGAGGCGCATCTGCTAATACCGGCGCAGGCGGAAGGCTTTCCGTCTCTATCTTGTAGTCTACAGCCTCAGGATGTTTCCCCTGGAAATACTTATAGATACCATATCCGCCAGCCTCCATACAGACAAAGCCTATAAACGAAATAAGTGATAGTCCCATGTAATAGCATAGCGCTCCAACAACAACCAGTACCGTCAGCAAAAGCATGTATTCCACACCTTTTCGGCTCCTCTGCTGGCGATGCTCCAGTTGGTCTCCTGCTTCACCAGCCGCCTTGGCAGGATATTCTTCTTCCACAGGCAGCGGCTCTATCTGCGTCACCACGGGTTCTTTATGCTCCACCTTTGCTTCCTTGGCAATAGACAGCTCCTGTAATCCGGAGACATCCAGTGGTGCACCTCTATAAATATCTCGGTAAATGGTATAGATTTTTTCTGTTAAAGCTACGTCTTTGTGTTCCAAATGATCCACCACAAAGTTGATTAAAGTTTTATCCTCTTCTTCCCTTTCCCAATACCGGGCAGGCAAAGCCATAAACCAAAAGCGTTTTTCCTTCACATCATAAAATATGAAAGTAGGATCCATGCACAGAGCAGCTCCATCAAGGAAATACTCCAGGAGTTCCTTCTTTGTCTCTACTATTTTTTCCAGCAGTGTTTTGCACATTTCGCCGCTCATTTCTTTTACGCCATACAGATCATCTAAGGACATGAGCCCGGTGACATCATAGTAAAGGCAATTGCTGCCATTTAAATGTCTTATTTGTACTGTCAAGCATCCGGGTATTTTATTCTCCGTCAACATTCTGAGAGAGTAATCCTCTTCCTCGTACGAAAACGATACGTATTTCTTGCCCAATTCAGTTATGTAATTTTTTTCCAAGTTTTTCTACCTTCCTACATTTCCATAAAAATTGCGCAGGTCTGTACCTCTGCGTCTCCCAACTACTATGTACGGAAAAATGATTTTCCAATCCCATTTGAGAGAAAAAACCTGCCAGCGGATTTTGTAATTCTCCTTCTGTACTGGCCGACACCGATAAAAGGCTCCCGCTAAACATCGGTGTTTCTCCGTTCATAGACACAAGTTCATCTCCACTCCAATAGAGGGATTTGCTATTAACTGCATCCTCCGGACGGTAATCTGTTCGAAAGCCGCTTATATTGCTATATCTGGCTACACCAATCCTCAAGTCTTCATCTATAATGCATCGGTCGTATTCCATATACGTCAGCGAAATCGCAAACGTAAGCACAAACAATACCACCGGCATAATCAAGGTCATTTCAATCGTCATGTAGCCTTTTACCACCAGTCTACACATATAGCACTTTATCTCCTATCATGGCACAGAGCACTCCCATGGTCAGAAATGGGACAAACGCCATCTGCGTCTTTCTTCCTGCTTTTTTCAGTACAATCAATACGAGCGAAACAAGAAACGCTCCAAGAAAGGCCACCATAACAGCCACAAAAACCTTCTCAAACGGATATGCTAATCCTATTAATAAAGCGACAACTGCATCGCCTATTCCTATTTTTTCTTCTGTCAAAACCGCTACAATCAGCAGCATTGCTCCCGGAATCAACCCAAACAAAATGCTTAACCACTCCTTGTCAGGGCGACTCCACAAGCAAATCACTGCCAGCAGGAAACCTGCTATGCAAAAAAACATCGAAAATTCTCTTTTTCTCGCATCGATAGCGGACAAAATGATTAGATAAATCAAAAAAACAATGTACATATTTACACTCCACATTTACTACAGGGGCCTTTACCTCCCACATCCAGAATCGAAACTCTGATGATGTCGTGATGAATGGCGTTGCAATCCGGCTTAGTGTGATATACATCTCCGTATTCCGTGATGTAATACGACCTGCCATCTCCACTGCCATGGCAAAAACGGCACGGGTTCTTATACCCTTCCCCCGAGGCATTTTTCATGCCTGGTAGGCTTTTTACCTCCACTTCAGTCACCTTTGGTTTTAAGTAGGTGCAATTTGGATTCTTATGATAAACGGACCCTTGCGGAGTAATATAGACATACTCCACATTTGGGTCACCATCTACCGAGCCTTGGTGCGTGATATCATAGCCTGTAAAGGCATGACCATAGAAACTTGCTTTTTGCACAGAAATAAGGCCCGGGTAAGCTCGCACCAGTGGTAGCACACCATAGGTAACTTGTAAATGAATGATGTCTCCCTTTTCAATACCTGATTTGAAAAGGCTGAACCGTCCATCAGAAAGCCCGGTCATTTGGCTTGGGCCATCTACGTGACGCATGTCATCTACTATGACAGACCTCACGTACCCTTCTGAAGCAGCGATACCTGCTGCCATATCAAGAACTTCTTGCCAATCATCGTCTCCCTGCGGAACCGCCTGTCTATACAGATAGGTGTACATCGCTAAATTTCGTCCACTTTTCCATAGCGAAGTCGAAACTAAGGCATGGGATCTATAGATTTCCATTACAGTTACCAGATTCAAGAACAGAAACAGAAAAATTGGTAACACGATTGATGCTTCCAGCGTAATGGAAGCTTTCATGCCTTTTCCGCCTTTCCTATTCAAACAGGAAAGCGGAAATACATGGCCTTTTGTTTTTTTATATTCTAATTGCATAAATGCCCCCGGAAAGAAATACTTTATTACAAAAAGCCACATATTTCCGCCCACCTGCCGGTAGGATTTTGTGTATCAGTAATACCCGTATTCTCTAGTTAGTTTCAGACGGTAACCGCCTGCCGATTCGATTTCTACTGTTGCGCTAAAGTCATTCACGCAACCATCAAGGCGAAACGCCTCATTGCCGCTTGTCAGTCTCATGTCCATCTCCATGATATCCATAGTCCTGGCCAGTTTTAACGTTGGGGACTCCAGCATAAGCAGTATTTGCAAATATCCTGCGTAGTCTAAGCCAGACCCATCGCCTTTGTAACTTCCAAGCGTGTTCCCTGCAATTGCATTGGACAAACTGCTTTGAAAGGAAGCTGCTGTTTTCTGCAGCGGAACCTTGTCCCCCGCCAGCAATCCCTTTACATCCAGCATGCTTTCCAGAAAAGCCCAGGCAAATAAAATCGAAGTTGCTATCACCTGTTGCAATTCAGGAGCTGCCATAACAGCCGAAAGCCCAGTAGCGATTCCGTTAATCTCCGCCATCTTTTGTGGATCACTCCGTAAATAGATTACGTTGGCAGCCTCTCTCATGATAAGCAATCGATTCACCACAGCATTCAAATTCTCTTCATCCGTAGGTAATCCAAACAAAATGTATTCCAGTTCATACTGCATTTGACTACCTTGTAATACTGCTCCGTATCTTCCCATGTGATCAAACAAGTATTTTTGATAGAGCGCTTCTTCCGCTATGTTTGTCACCAGATTTTCATTTCTCAGATAGGCAGACGCCACCCCTGTGCCTTGTACCTTGTCCACTCGCAGACTGGGACATGCATCGGGATTCATTATCGCCTTGGAGAATTCCACATCATTTGGCACAAGACCGGCAGCCATTCCCCAGGTCTTTTTTTGAAACATGTTTGCTCCGGGGTTTTCGATTGGAATTTCTTCAAAGTCTTCCACCAGCTCTCCGGTATTTTCATCTTTGTGTTCACCCGTTTTTTTCTTCGGGTTTGGAGTAGACGCAATTGTATTTTGGTTCTGCTCCCATTCTGCACTCATGTCCGTAATGACGGAATCCTTGCTTTGAAACAGATCTCCTGTCCAGCCCACAAGTTGTTCCAATTCTTCTACGCCCATGAGTTCTTTTTCTGCCAGGATAATTTCCTTCTTCAACACCTCCCCTGCCTCGTCAGCCACAGCAGCATAACTATCCATGCTAATCTGTCCGGCCTCAGCAGACAACAAAGATGTATCAGGAAGATTCCGATTCACATATTCCCTAATATGCTCTTGTAGATTGACAGGCGTTGGATTGCCACATCCATAGGACATATCCACCAGCAGCAAATCGTATCTTTCCCACATTTCCCGGTGATACTCCGCTAAGGCAGAATACATGGCTGTATCTAACGCCATTTCGCCTTCGCAGCGTATTGTATTGCGGTAAGCTCCCCCAACCAATGTCATCACTAGGCTCAGAAGTACCCCTAAGGAAAGCGTGAGATAGACGGTAACCGAGCCCTTCATTTAGAACTGGCTCGTCTGAGAGCTGATTTTCTGGAATAAGCTATTTACGATAGATGTCATCTGATTTTTAAAGATTAATACCAGGCCAATCAGCACCACGATAATTAATATAATTTCCACAGTGCCCATGCCATCTTCCTCTCGTGCAAATCGTGCAAGACCATCTTTTGCCGTCTTCACAATCCCCTTCCTGCACACTGTATCCCTTACCTGAACTCCCATAAGAGTCATTCTGGTTTTCAATTCTCTTGCTTTTGTTTTCATAACAAATCTCCTTCTCTAAAACGATAAAAATACCGGAATCATAATCATCACCATAACGATGAATAGTTGCATCATCATAGGTACCAGAAGTTTAGAAGATAATTCTTCTCCCTTCTTTCTTGCATCGTTCTTTTGTTCTTCCAGTGCCAGTCTCGCCTCTTGCTTTAAAAGCTGCTTCAGTCCGCTGCTCCCCGCCTTCACGTTTTGCGTCAATAAGGTGGCAAATTTCATGTAGCGACTGTTCTGGCATCTGTTTCCAAATCGCCTGTACGCCTCTAGTTCCGGTATCCCACTTTCCATTTCACGTACGGCTATCTTCATTTCAAGTGCTAAAAAACTTTTCTGCCTGCCCATATCCATCGCCATTTTCTTAAAGGCGCTACGTACCGGCATGCCTGCAACCAAATACACAGTCAGTTTGCTGAGAAATCCCGGATACGCATCCACTAATTCCTGCTCTCTTCCCGCAATTTCATTGTGCAAATCTTTATCTTTGATAAAAAACAAGCAAATAGCAATTCCGATTCCCGCTAGTAGCACGTATAGGAACGTATACTCTCTTGTTTCTTTCCACGTAATCTCTGTGCCATCCACCATAATCGGCAGCGGCAAGGTTTCATCGTACTTGGATGCATCATCGCTTAATGCCAGGTGTTGTCGCAGTAATTCTTCCTGCTTTTCCAACGGAGAAAGCACTTTGGACGTCAAGCAAACTGTCACAGGATGACTTCGTTCCATGCCATCATAGGTAATCTTTGCGTACACCGTAGTCCAGATTCCGTCTTCCGGTATATTTTCGTATACCGGCTTCCCATCGCTCTGAATCAAGCTGTAATCGTCGCACTCCCAGGCAACCGTAAAGGGGTACCCTTGCACCTTTGTCATAAATCGAAGTGGCTCCGTTACGTGCTCTTTGCTTTTATTGTCAGCGAGCAGCTCTTTTTCCATTTTCTCCAAAAAGGCTTCAAAGCACTCCTCCACCTCTTCCTTCGTCCAAATTCTTTCACCGACTTCTACCGCAAGTTCCTGCTTTTCTTCTCCCATATCTGCTTCCAAAGTGTAGGTTACCTTACCTTCCTTTGGTCTATCGATTACGGCACCTTTTTTCAAAACCGTATCCGTCCATTCACTGATAAAGAGCAATACGGAAAGCAGCACGCCTGCAGCCAGCACTAAGATAAGCATCTGTATTTTCTTCACTTGAAATCGTTCTGTTTCTTTTTTCCACTCTCCCGGGTGAAGTAAAATCATATCCTTCTTCACCTGTTCTCGGAAAAGCAGATGTCTTTTATCAAGATTCTTTATAGCGCTGTATAGATAGCGCGCAAATTCCTCTATTCTCATACCGCAACCCTCACCATCTTTGAACCCAGATAGTAAGCAGCAAGGTAGATTATCATGGCCAGCGTCATAATGCCACGCCCCACGATGCCTTCGTACAGCGTATGGAAAAAGCCAGGGGATGTGAATTCAATATAGAAAACAATGAAAAAAGGCACCACGTTCATAATCAGCAGTTCCATTTTTTTCGCTGCAATCATAACTTCTATTTCCTGTTCAACTGCAATTTTGTCTCCTATCACACCGGCTGTTTCATCGATGATTTCCGGCAGGTTTCCACCGCTTTTTCTCACAATAGCAAATACATCCGCAAATTCCTGGATTTCCTCCAATTTTGTTCGTTCTGCAAAATCTTGCATCAGTTTCGCTATTGGTATTTGGTTTTTCATACCTGCCAGTACCAATCTCATTTCACTGCATATATCCGCTTCTTCTCCATACAACATATGCATTTCTTGATATGCATTTTTGAATGCATTCTCCACTGCATATCCCGCCCGAAGGCCGGAGGCTAAAGCCTGAAGCATATCTTGAAAAGCGAGCCTAAGTTTCGCCTTTCTTTTTCTCTGGTCGTTCTTTGCCTTATCCATTAGAAAAAGGAATCCTACCGGCAATAGCAGAATTGCTACCAAGAAATCCCGGTAAAAGAAATAAGCAAAAAACAACATCACTCCAAGGGCATACGCATAGGATTTTAGCTTTTCTTTTCTAGACCAAACAGATGAGTCTAATACAAGCACATCAATCCAATACCAGATTTGCTGCCTGAAGTTTTCCAACATGGGTTAGCTCCCCCCTTTTTACCACTTTTCCAAGGTCATAATCATACTGATACAGCGGTGCCAGTTTCACCATGCCATTCTCCATCCCTATCACCTCTGATACTTCCAGTACCTTTCGGCTTTTATCCTGCAGTCTCCCTAAATGAACAATAATATCTACAGCAGAAGCAATCTGTTGTCTGATTGCAGGAATGGGAATCTCCATTCCCATCAGTACCATGGTCTCCAATCTGGCAATCATATCACCTGCCGTGTTGGCATGGCCTGTAGACAGAGAACCATCGTGTCCTGTATTCATAGCTTGTAGCAAGTCAATCGCTTCATCTCCTCGTACTTCTCCCACCACAATTCGGTCCGGTCTCATACGCAGAGCAGATTTTATCAAATCACGGATTGTGATTTTTCCTGCCCCATCAGCATTTGCATTTCGAGTTTCAAGCCTTACGAGGTTTTCTATTCCTTGGATTTGAAGTTCCGCGGAATCCTCAATCGTAATCATTCTGGTATCGCTAGGAATGTAATTAGAAAGCGCATTCAAAAATGTTGTTTTCCCAGAGCCCGTTCCTCCGGATACAAAAATGTTGTACCCTCCGATGACCAACTTCTGTAAAAACTCAGCTAGTTCTTTTGTTAGTGCACCAATGGATATCAAACGATCCATTGTTAACGGTTTATCTGGAAAGCGACGAATTGTCACGATTGGACCATTGAGTGCGATAGGTTTTAATACCACGTTCACTCGTGATCCATTTGCCAGACGAGCATCCACTATAGGGGACGACTCATTTACGACGCGATTGCAGTTAGATACGATTTGTTGAATAATGTCGTAAAGCTTTTCCTCGGAATCGAAACCGCGATTCCATTTTGTAAGTCTGCCCTCTTTTTCTACAAAAAGGGCATCCTTACCGTTAATCATAATTTCTGTGATGGACGGATCGGCCAGAAGTTCCTCCAGCACGTCCAACTTACGCATTGCATAGAATATTTCTGTACGAATGCTTTGTCTTTCTTCTAGGCTGATGTACTCATTTTTTGAAAAAGCAAAGAGTTCTGCATCAATCAAATCATAGATTTCCTCATCGCTAAATTCCTTTGTGAAATCCAGCTTAGAAAAAAGACTTTCCTGTATTCTTTTTTTCTTCTCGTTCATTTACTTCTCCTCACGAATGAGGGTTTTTACATAGGTTACCAGTTCCGGATTGGACATGTTCTCAAATACGCTGCCCAAGTTCATAATCTGAGGCATTTTTACTTTTTGCGTTTTGTCCATAACATCCTGATATTCCCGGCTACTAAGCACCAATTCATATTGTGCGATTTTGGCCTTCGACATAGGATCATCACGACCAATCATAAATACCTTGTCGCATGTTCTCAAAATGTCGAATAGCCCGCGCACCTGTTCTGTCAAGTCCAGTACTACGTACTCATAATTTCCTGCTTTTGCAACTTCTACAATGAAATCCTTCCAAAAGGTGACCGGCTTACTTTCATAATCAAACCAGCCGTTTCCCGGCGGAATCATATCGAGACCTCCTACAGATCTCACAACACTTTCCAAGTGATAAGAGAGCTTTTCTTTTGCACAACCATAGTAGTACATTAGATCCGTCAGGTTGCCCGCCATTCGATCTCCCATAATCATTTCAAATCCTGAGAAGCACTCGAAATTCAAATATAAAGTCCTTCCTGTCCGACTGAATACATGGCCCATCGTCATAGCTACGGTAGTTTGTAAGCACCGATGGACGGGAGAATAGACACCAATTAACTTCGGTTCTCTCGTCATAGATTGCATCGGTACAATAGATGTGTCCAATTTTGCATACGCTTCCATAACCTCACGATAAATCGCTCCTGCTGACTGAAACTTTCTGATTGTTGCGAACTCCGGGTACTGTCCGTTTCCGCTCTCTTGCAATACCAAAACCAGTGGTATCCTCATCTCCTCTATACTGTCAAAAATGTCTTGTTCTGAGATGATTGCGATATCTACCCGATTATTTTGGCAGAATTCCTTGCAAGCATCTTTATTTGTGAACTCATAAATCTCAAAGGGTAACTCTTTTTTCCCTCGAAACACATCTGCCAGTTTTTCTGTAAAAACTGCTTCTCCGTCACAAATTGTTAGTATCGGTTTTGTTCTCATTTCTCTACGATTCACCTTTCTTTCATACTTTACTGAAAATAAGCCATAACAGGCTTCCCAGCATTGGCACTGTAAAGTGCACACGTCCCGGATAATACCGAAAACGAAATACTCTTTTTCCATATCCAATGAAGATGGCCAAAACCAGCGCTCCAACCAAAAAGGGAAAGACATCATCCCTTGACATAAATAATGAGCTACACATCCATAGCTTGATGTCCCCTGCGCCAAGAGCCTTCGTCCAAAATAATAATTGCCCTGCCAGGAATACAACCAACAGTAGGATAATGTGTTTTCTCAATTCATTTGGGCCATAAGAGCAAAGCCCATACAACAATCCAGAACAGAATGTTGTAAGTTGGAATAGATTTGATACTTTATCGGTTTTGAGATCTTCGATAACTGCAAGTGTCAAAATAACTGTCAAAAATAAAATATGAACTGCTCCTTTCTTCTAAGTGCATGTAGGAAACCGCATGAGATGAACTCTCACGCTACAGATCGAGAGAAACTCGGTCATGTAGGATGACTTGTGCAGAACGGTTATGATTGAATCATATTTGGAGAAATTTGTAAATACTGTTTTTCATTTTTGTGAAAACTACATAAAACTATTTTGCGCTGACCCCCTCACCACATCACAAACCCGCATGAATACTAAAAAAACAGATGTCAAACGACTTTTTCGCGTGACATCTGTCTTCCTATTTATTATGCATTTTTCAAAATAACACTATATTATGCAAAATATCCACGTGTTTGGACCAAATCCATGTTGTTTTCCACCATACTATTTCGTCCATAAGTTAATCCTGCATAAATTTTTTGGCTGTTTGCCATAAGAGGTACTTCATCTCTCTTGGACATGGTAACTGTGTAGGCTTTCCATAGGTCTGTCTCTACTTTTTCACAGATATCCAGGTGAGATGCATCCATTTCAATCAGTGCTTTACTAAGCTCTGCATGTAGATACACATAGAGCGAAAGCAGTGTGCTGGCAGGTTCATAGCCCATTTGCAAAGAAGACTGCTGCAGCCTGATGCAATCCTGGGCATGATGAATATCCTCTGTAAAGCTGTCCAGGTCACCTTTTTGAAAAGATTCTCTGGCATCCTTCAGATATTCCAGCGTGATTTCGTATAGAATTACGGTGAGTCCCCCTTCTCCCGCTTGCGAGATTCGTAGGGTGAATTCTTTTTTCTTTTCCTTTGTCATAGTCCCTACCTTGCTACTTACTGCAGGATCTGCAATACCTCGGAAGGACGCTTATTTGCCTGAGACAGAACCGCTGTGGTAGCCTGAGACAATACCTGATAAGTAGCGTATTCACTGTACTCTTCTGCCATATCCGTATCTGTGATATTGGACAGAGCCGCGGTCATATTCTCGTGAGCTGTATCTGTCACTGCTTCTGTAGCCTCCAGACGATTCTGGTAAGCACCAAGCTGGCTTCGTACCAGCGATACATGCTGCAGTGCGTTTGCAAGAGCATCAATTGCATTTAAGGAGCTATAGTCAGTCAGTACGTTCATGCTGGTAAGCCCCAGAGATTCCACGCTGATAGACTGAATCTGCACATCGATGAGCTGTCCTTCGTTGGCACCCACCTGAAGTGTCATGTTACCAAGTCCGGTCAATTCAGCAGATACAACCCCTGCTTTGTTAAATGTATTATCTGTTCCTGTATAGGAATCCTGTGCGTCAAATCCTTTGTAGACACGCATTTCCATAGAGAAACCATCATCACCCTCGATTTTCAGAGTGTTGTCCAGTACCGCGGTGATTCTTGCGTTGATTTCTTCTGTTGTCTGTGTGCCATCCGCTGCCTTGCTGATTCTGTTTACTTTGATTTCAGCTTCTTTGATGCCCGCATAGGTAGCAGTCACCGTCTTTCCTGCCCAGGAAGATGTGGTGGTGCCGTCTCCTGCCTGTGCATGAATCGTGATTTTACCGGTATTGTAATCCACATCATACATGCCGGGATCCTGAAGCTGGCCATCCACATATACTTTTACTTCTTTACTTCTATCCAGACGGAGAATAGGATCCCCATCATCTGTTTTACATGCAAAAGTATAGTCTTCTCCGCCGATGGCATCTGCCGGGAAAGCCCCTAAATCTACAGGTGTTGCCCCGTAATCTTTTCCTACGATGTAACCCTCTTTGCTGAATACATAATCTGTATCGGATAAATCAAAATCATAATTTCCTGCCGGAATCTCGCCGGAATAGGTGGCGATTTTTACTCGTTCGTTGTTAGAGTATCCTCGCAAATCAAAAGTTCCGTTTAAAAGTTTCTGGCCGTTGAACTCAGTAGAGTCTGCGATTCGATCGATTTCTTCTTTCAACTTCACTACTTCGTTGTTCAATGTCTTACGGTCATCTGCAGACATAGTGCCATTTGCACCCTGAATAGCCAGCTCATTCAAACGCTGAATCATACTATGTACTTCACTTAATGCACCATCTGCAGTTTTGATAATGCTGACACCATCTGTGATATTGTCGCCTGCCTGTTTCAGGCCTTCCAACTGGGATCTCATTCGACGGGAAAGGGCAAATCCGGATGGATTGTCCTTTGGACGATTAATGGTGAAACCGGAGCTTAACTTTCTCGTGGAGTTAGATAAACTGCGGTCATTTTTATTTAGACAGTTGACTGCCGTCATTGCGGTTGCATTATAACTAATCTTCATAGTACGCCTCTTTCTAATGCTTGTGTTTCCCTTAGCTAGTCCATTAGCTATAACAGCACTGCAAATCCTTTTGCAATCCTACTATTGATTTCGGACACTTTTGACAAATGCTTTAGCCACTTGGTAAAGATTTTCCGTAGAAATTTTAGAATCCCGGTTTTCAGCATCCTTTATCGCCGCATTAGCCGGCTTTTCCATTTCTTTTGGAGGTTCAGCCATGCGCAAAATCTGTGGAAGTGTCAGTTCCATGGTGTCCGCCATCAGGCTCATGAAACTGGTTCGAATCTGCTGCAGGTACGCTTCGTCTTCTGCATTTGCGGCAAAGAAGTATCCTTCCAGTTTCTTTTCTTTCACCAATTCAAATCGAGCTCCAAAAACCTGTCCCTCGGTTCTTTGCATTTGAATCATGACACTGCTTGTACTACTGTGACGGAAAGTCAGGTGAATGTTGGTATAGCCTCCATCTATCTCTACCGGCACATAGTATTCCTCATGCGCTGCCAGTCTGGTAGCCACATGAAGCTGTTTGCTCATGAGTTGCATTGCCTTCACATCTACCGCCTGCATGGTAGAATCCTGCTCCAGCACTTGTTTGCACTTTTCTTCTATGGCTTTTCCAAAGTGGTCCATGGCAGATGCTGCGGATGCTTCATCATCCAAGCCCTCAATCAACGCATCCAGGTCTTCTTCGATTCCTTTTTCTGCCTTTTCCTGTAGCTTGCGGTACGTAGCATCTGCATCATGCATCAGCATCTCTGCTGCCAGAAGGTTCTGAGTCGTTGGTGGAACTTCACCTCTTTGCAGTGTTGCTACAGCTTCTTCTGAAATCACTCTGCCTTCTCGCACCCGATTCATCAGATCGATCTGCTCGTCTATGGTGTTTTCTTCAAATACTTTTTTATCTACGCCCTGGAAGCTTTCATCGAAGCGATAATCCATTCCCGTGTCCCTTCTGCTTCTCGTGGCTGCAAGGAGATTCTCAAAATTAATCTCTGCACCGGCCCCTACAAGATAGCCAAGTGCCGCTCCATCCTGCTTTTCAATTTGTCTGAAGAGTCTGTATACACCGATGTACGCTTCTTTTTCTTCCTCTGTTATCTGACCCTTCTTTTCCATGCGATACAGGAAGCTGCTGTATTTCTCCGCTTCCTTAGCCATGGTGTCTTCCTGCTGATTCAGGTACTCATCCAATTCACGCATATCTACCGTAAGGGGATTGATGCCATCCCGAATCATCTGCAAAGCCACACCCGGAGTCACTTTGCGAATGATATTTTGTACCATTGCATCACTTTCCATGACTTCTTCCATGGACTTCTCAGTGATTTCCATGTGATTATATGCCAGGATATGTACTGCCCTTTGACTTTCCGTAGTCACTTCCATACCCAGGTCAGTGATTACTCTATCTGTGTCTCCAAAAGCCTTTTTCAAGGAATCACCCAAATCTGCTCTAGGTGCTGTCATCATGGTTTCGTATGCTTCTCCGGCTCTTTCAAACTCCGCCTGCATGGTAGTCGCAGACACGCTGATAGCTTCTACCGTAAAGCTGATTTCCCCTCGGAAGGCATAGCCCATGGCATATAACGGTTTTGCAGCAAAATCCGATACCGCATCTGCTGCCTGTTTTGCCTGCATAACAGGATTTGCCAGAATTTCCTCTTCTGCCTTCATCAGTTCATCCAGCAAAGTCTGCAGTGGCGCAATATCGATATGATAACCGCTTTCCATCAGCTTGAAGTTGGCTTCAACCGTCATTTTCAGCTGTACTTGTACAAGTGTTTTTTGTGCTTTCACCAGCTGTTGGTTCTGATTTTCACCCTGCTTTTTCGAAGGAGCTGTAAGCTTTTGCTTTTTCAACTGACGTAATTCTGCAATGGTAGTATCTGCCGGATCGCTGGGTATCGATTCTAACAAATCTTCTGTAAAGCCAGCCACTTCTTCTGCCAGTTCCACAGCCTCCTGGTAGATGTTTTTGTCCTTTGACAAATCCACATCCATTGGACTTCTGCCACTTTCCATACCTTTTGTCAGACGGCTATTTGCCTCTTCTTTCGTCATAGGTAATGGTAAATCTCTGATTTTTGCTCCAAGGGACAGATTCTCTTCTGTTACAGGGATACTTCTTTCCAGGAATGCGTCTACCAGTTCTAAATTCGGGGCATCCAAAGGAAGCCCTGCTCTCGAAAGAACAGGCTCTACCTGGCCTAGCATCTCCTCTGCTTTGATGGACTTCTCATTGACAAACATGTTTTGGCTCATATGCTTTGCCAGATACAGGTTTTCTACCGTAGGCTCCATGGCATTTTCCACCATGTAGCATATCTGATTCTGATCCGGTGCTTCTAAAACCGCTGCTGTCTCCAAAGCTTTTTCATAGCCATCGCCCTTTTCCAGTGCATTGGCATAAGCTTCACTTCCCAGCTGGTCTTTTAAAGCTTCATGAGAAATATCATCCGTAAAGCCTGTCACCTCGGTTCCGCCTTTGGCTACTGCAATTTTAATGGTATCCAGAATGGTAACTGCGTCTTCAATGGTGACATCTGTAGGGTCATACCCGCCTTTTGAAAGCGCAGCAAAATCTTCAGTAGACATATTGTTAGACATCACTGCCATATACATCTGCTGAAGTTTATCCCCCTGCAAACCTCCATCTTCCACCAGGTCCGCAAAGCTTTTTTTCTTTTCGCTATATTCTTTTACTCTATTTCGTCCTTGAGATAAATCCAGAACAGCTCCCTTTTGTGTCTTTTCCTTGGGCTGTATAGATTCTTGTGGAATTCCTTTTCCCTTTATTTCATTTGCATCCAGTTTGATGCCCTGATCAAAGGTAATCTTCATGTTGTCTCCTAAAAAAATAAAGAGTGAACGATTCACATTCACTCTTTATTTCGTCAGTTCATTTCATTTTCTTAATGGCCAATCTAGAATTCGTATACTAAGGTGGAATACGGTGGTACATCTACATGAATCGAGCATTTCTGTAATACCAAAGGTTCTGCTTTAGCCTGCACCGCCCCTGCTACAACCATACCATTTCCGCCAAACTCTACATCATCTGAGTTCAGCACCAGCTTGTACTCTTTCTTTTGTGGCACCGGAACCTGATAATTCTCCCACTTCATAGGAGTCATGTTGATGATAAAGAGCAGAGATTTCTTGCTCTTTTCTCCTCTGCGGACGAAACTGTATGTAGATCTATCCGCATCATCTGCATTCATCCACTCAAATCCATTCCAGCTATTATCAATTTCCCACAAGCAAGGATAATCATGATACATCTGAAGAAGTCTCTTTACATAGGTCTGCATACCTTTATGCAAAGGCTCTTCCAGCAGGAACCAGTCTAGCTCTCTGGCTTCAGACCATTCTCTTTCCTGAGCGAATTCCTGGCCCATAAAGAGAAGTTTTTTGCCTTCATGTCCCATCATGTAAGCATAGCCATTTCTCAGGTTCGCAAATTTATCTACAGTGTATCCCGGCATTTTATTTACCATGGAACACTTGAGATGCACGACCTCATCATGAGAAAGCGGTAGAATATAGTTTTCGCTCTCGTTATATGTCATGGCAAAGGTCAGCGCATGGTGATTATTCTTACGAAAGTATGGGTCTAGCTTCATATATTCACAGAAGTCATGCATCCAGCCCATATTCCATTTAAACGCAAATCCCAGACCATCCTCTTCCACTTTACCGGTTACCATAGGCCAAGCTGTGGATTCTTCTGCGATTGTCAAAAATCCAGGATAGGTACCTCTCACCACGGAGTTTAGATGCTTGAAGAACTCGATAGCCTCCAGGTTCTTATTTCCGCCATAAATATTCGGTACCCACTGTCCGTCCTTCTTTCCATAGTCCAGATAAAGCATGGATGCCACTGCGTCTACACGAATACCGTCGATGTGAAACTCCCTAAGCCAATATAATACGTTGGCAATTAAGAAGTTCTTCACTTCATTTTTTCCCACATTAAAAATCTTGGTACCCCAATCCGGATGCTCCCCTCGTCTCGGGTCCGGATCTTCAAAGATACATTCCCCATCGAATCTGGCAAGTCCATGGGCGTCCGTGGCAAAGTGCGCCGGTACCCAGTCAAGGATGACGCCGATTCCTGCTTTATGAAGTCTATTTACAAGCTCCATAAAATCCTTAGGGGTTCCATATCTGGATGTAGGTGCATAATATCCTGTCACCTGATAGCCCCAAGAGCCATCAAAAGGATGCTCTGCAATGCCCATTAACTCTATATGGGTATAGCCCATCTCCTGCAGATAGGGCACAATGCGATCTGCAAACTGGGTGTAGGTATAGAATCCATCTTCCGTACCATCCGGATGCTTCATCCAGGAACCGATATGGCACTCATAGATTGCCATGGGAAGTTTCTGGTTATCCTGCTTCTCTCGCTTTTCCAACCACGTCTTATCAGACCACTTGAATCCGGAAAGATCTGTCGTCTTAGAAGCTGTGCCAGGACGCAATTCTGCATAGTTTGCAAACGGATCCGCTTTATAAAGTTTTTCACCACTTGGAGTATAAATTAGAAACTTGTAGAGTTGATTCTCTGTCACATTTGGAATAAATGTAGTCCAGATTCCCACATCTCCGATTCTATCCATAGGAGATGCGTCTTCATTCCAGCCATTAAACTCTCCAATCACATGGACAGCTGCTGCATGAGGCGCCCAAACGCCAAAGAAGTAACCCTTCTGGCCATCACAGACAGAAGGGTGTGCTCCTAATTTTTGATAAATATCATAGTGCGTACCTTGTCCGAAAAGATATTGATCTCCTTCGGATATAAATACCGTGTTGTCTTTCGTATTCCGCATTTCCCCACCTCTTGCTCACACATTTTTTGTTCTTACTAGTATTTTACCATTAAGAGAGCAAGAAGTCACTTTCCCTCAGCACAATCATGTCTTCTTCGTCATAGCGTCGACCGAAGAGTACATCCCAGAAATGTGCCATAGTTTTACGATTAGAATGTGCAATCGCTTCTTTGATAATCTGGCGAACTTCACCTACCGTAACCGCATGGTCCAGTGTCTGCATATCTGCAATACGTGTATGTAGTGCCAAAGCACCCATATCATCAATGGCGTATTCCTTTTCGTAAGCATAGCGCTTACCGTATTCTACCAGCTTATTATCATTTAAAGCTTCGATATCCACTCTGGCATCGAAAGGATCTTTTAAGCATTCATTTACAGCCAGCAAAGACTCCATGGCATTCTTGGTATCCACTAAGATTACCAGCACGCCTCTTTCCTCATTCTGGAGGCCTTTTACCAGGTTCTCAGAAGTCTGGCAGCTCATGGCACCGGCATTTTCTACAATCAAGGCACCATTTTTTACCTTATCCAGAATGGCCGAAATGTCTTTTTTATTCAAAGCCTCACCGGCAATCTTTGCACTGTTTCCGGTAAAGTTAGGCTCTGTTTCCTTCAGGTGTTTTACCATGTTCTTGGCAAAGTCTAAGGTACCTGCGTCTCTTTCACCGGTAAGTAAGATATTTCCTGTATAAGCAGCAAGACTAACCATATCCAGCGCATGTGCTAACTGCATTCTGGTTCTCTTACTCTGAATAAAGGAATCAAAAAGCTCTTTTTCTTCCTGCGTTAATGCTCTTTCCTGAACAGGCGCTTTCGTCTTTTCAGCAGCTGCTACTTTCTGCTCTTCCTTTGCAGGTGCATCTTCTACTTCTTCAGCTTCCTCCTGCGCCAGTTCTGCTTCTTCCGCCTCTGCTTTTTCGCGTTCTCTGTCTTCGGCTTTTTCAGACTCTCTCTGCATCTGTTCTAAGATGCTTTCTCTGGTCTGCTCATCAAATTCTGCAAAGAGATCGCCGGTCTGCTCTAAAACTCTTTGTTTTACAGATTCTTTCAGGTTGTTTTCCTTTTCCTGTTTGATTCTTTCCCATTCATTCAGGATGTCGGAAATGCTAAGCTGTCCTGTAATCTGTTTCTCTACCACCTTTTCTTCCGGCATAACCATGGAAATCTGGCCGCTGGTGTCCTGTGCAAGCATGTCATCGAATTCGGTTTTCTGTTCTGCGAATTCTGCTGCCATCTGTGTATATTTCAATACACCCTTGCTAGGGTCTTTCGGTACGATAACCTTGCTGATACCTGCCACGTCGCTGGTAGTAGCCACTGCATCTCCCAAGTCTTCTACAATCTTTTCTGCCTTTGTGGCAGCAGATGCTTTCTCTACTTTAGGTTCTGCTTTTTCCACTTTCGGTTCCGCTACCACAACGATTGGTTCGTCGCTGTCGATATCGATATCCGGTGTATTAATCTGGTGAATCGCATCAGATAAATCCGCTGTTGCAGGATCCTCGAAGAATACCTCTTCCATCTGATTCGGGATTTCTCCTGTATCAGAAATCTCTACTGCCTGCCACTCATCCTCAGATACCTGAGCCATGTCCGCATCAAAGTCCTCTGTCTCCTCAGGAAGAAGAGCACCTTCTGCAGCCGGGTTCGCCATGATTTCTGCAAGGCTTGCTGCCAGGTCCTTCTGCATGTCTACGGTATTGTATTTATTCTCAGGGTCAATGGTCTTAACCCTGATTTCCTCTACATCTTTAGCCGGGAACTCAATGGTAGGTGCTGCAGTAGGCTCTGCCTCTGTCACCTCTTTGGTCATAGCCGCATCCAGGTTTGGAATCACTTTGGTGTCCCCGAACTCTGCTTCGATTTTGGACTCGCCATCATACTTTGCCTGCTGCTTTGGTGTAAGCGGCTCATGAAGCATCTTCAGTTCCATCGCCTTCTTTACATATTTGCCTTCACCAAACCAAAGGATAATCTCATCGCATTCCTCTACGCACTTGGTAGCGAAGCCGATGCGATGATATAAATAAGCCAGTTCATAAGCCCATCTAGGGTCGTATTCTTTTTCTTTTAAAGTCTCCAGTACAGAAATCTGCTCCTCTAAGCTGACATCCTGCGCTGCATAAATCTTGTACAGTAAAATGTACTGTCTGGAATCTGTAGGTGCCAGCTGGCAAAACTCTTTGTAGAATTCCCACGCGTGCACTACATCATTTAGCTTTATGGAAAGCTCGGTCAGCGCATAGACAATCATACGGCTACCAGGTCTCTTCTCATAAGCAAGCAAAAGAAGAGCCCGACTGTCCTCGAAACGTCGCACCATCTTATAAACGTCGCTAATGGTGCAAAGCATCATGACACTTCTGACTCTTCTCCAATCGATTGTATCTGCGATTTCCGCAGCCCTTTTATAATTTTTCTCTTCAACTAGAGCGGTAATTTCATCCGTTCTTAGCTTATATTCATACTTATCCAAGGTCCTCACCTCTGAACTACATACACTTTTCTGTAGAATTATCTACAATCCCTCTATCTTACAAGAGTGTATCATAGTCTTGGGGTAAGTTTCAAGTTCTATATACTAAATGTTGTGGTTTTTCTGTAAAATGTCACTCAAAAGCGCAAACTGTTCTAATGATAGAGTCTCTCCTCGCACCATTTCAGACAGTCCCATTTCCGATAAAGCCGCCAAAATTTCGTCTTTTGTAAGGCCTAACCCACCATTTTGAAGACCATTCACCAGAGTCTTTCTGCGCTGATTAAAGCTGGCACGAATCAGCTGGAACATGTATTTAGAATCTTGCACCTCTACCGGTGGCTTTTCGTACAAGCTAAGTCTGATTACCGCACTACCAACGTTTGGTCTGGGCATGAAGCAGTTCGGAGGCACATTTGCCACAATCTCCGGCTTTGCATAATACTGCACTGCCAAAGACAAAGCGCCGTACTCTTTGCTGCCCGGGGTCATCTGCATGCGATCTGCCACTTCCTTCTGCACCATGATGGTGATGGAATCTACCTTTGCTTCCCCCTCTAAAAGCCCCATAATAATAGGAGTGGTGATATAGTAAGGCAGATTGGCTACCACCTTCATAGGCCTGCCTTCGTTTTGTTCTTTTGCCAGGGCTTCAATATCCACCTTTAGGATATCTTCATTTAACACCTGCACATTGTCATACGCAGATAAAGTATCCTCTAAGATTGGAATCAGATTACTATCAATCTCTACAGCAATGACCTTTCTCGCACTCTCTGCCAGATACTGGGTCATGGTACCGATACCCGGGCCGATTTCCAACACGCAGTCATCCTTTGTGATGCCGGCGCTTTCTACGATTTTATCCAGTACATGGGTATCAATCAGAAAATTCTGTCCGAATTTCTTCTGAAAACGAAACTGATACTTCTGTAATACTTCTATGGTGTTTTGTGGATTGCCTAATGTTGCCATCCTATTTCTCTCTTTCTATTACAGGGATATATTTCCATCCCCGGGTTATATGGCTTTTATACCAAAAACATGCTCTGCATTCTCTTTGGTAATCCGGATTACTTCTTCAGGTGAAATCCCTTTGATACGTCCTATCTCCTCCGCTACAAGTGGCAGATAATAGGAGCAGTTCCGATGTCCTCTGTGGGGCTCAGGAGCAAGATAAGGGCTGTCTGTCTCCAGCAAGATGCTCTCCATCGGGATGGTCTCTACTACTTCTCGAAGCTTTCGACCATTTTTGAAGGTGATAACGCCTCCTACACCTATATGATACCCCATCTTTACATATTCTTGTGCCATTTCTTTTTCGTAGGAAAAACAATGAATGACGCCTCGCTTCTGCGGGCCCATCCCCGGGAAGTTACGAATCATGTCCATGGTATCCTTTGCCGCATCTCTGGAATGGACGATAATCGGCAAGTCAAATTCTGTTGCCATATGTAACTGAAGTTCAAAAGCCTTCTTCTGGATATCCCGCTCCGGAGTCTCCCAGTGATAGTCCAGCCCAATCTCTCCAATTGCCAGCACTTTTTCTCCCAAGGCCAATTTACGAAGCTCTGCTATATTCTCTTCTATCAGAAGTTCTTCTGCATCGCTTGGGTGTACACCTACTGCCGCATACACAAAGGGATGCTGTGCTGCAAGTGCCACACTGTTCCGTGAACCTTGCATATTGGCAGCCACGTTGATGATGGTGCCAATGCCATGCTCCGCCATTCCCTGCAAAAGTCCTTCTCTATCCTCATCAAATGCCTCATCGTCATAATGGGCATGGGTCTCAAAAATCACGGTTTTGACCTCCTTTTTCAGGCCTTTTTACAAACACAGAAAAAAATTTCAAAAAAGTGCTTGCAAACTGCTTTGCATTATACTATAATAACTTTTGCGTTGCAAATGAAACGCCTAGCTAAGCGCCCTTAGCTCAGTTGGTAGAGCAGTAGACTCTTAATCTATTTGTCCAGGGTTCGAGTCCCTGAGGGCGCACTTCCAGTCACTTCGGTGGCTGTTTTTTTATGCTTATTTTTGGACATGCAAAACCCTGCCTTTCATTTTTGAAAAGCAGGGTTTTTGATTTCTATAAAGTTAATCTCTTTGCAGCTTCCAAAGCCAGCGGGCTTCTTACGGATTCCTCTTTTTCAAAAGTAATCTGCGCGCACAGCGGCGAGCCTTTCATTTTCTCCGCTGCAAACACCAGTCCGTTGTTGATTCTATCCAGCTTTGCATTATCAATCTGATCCGGGTCGCCGCAGATAACCACTTTCGTGCCTAGTCCCGCACGTGTAATCACTTCCAGGATTTGACCTACTGTAGCGTTCTGCGCCTCATCGATGATAAGGAAGGAATTCGCAATGGAACGGCCTCGCATGTAAGCCATAGAGCAAATCTCTACGATGCCGGTGGAAATCATGTCATCGATCTGCATCTGGATTTCATGAGGATCCTCTTCTTTACACTTGCCACGAAGCAGTACTTCTAAGTTATCCATGAAAGGTGCTAGAAGTGGGTTCATCTTTTCTTCCAACGTACCGGGCAGGAAACCTAAGTCTGCGTCAGAAAGGATGTTATTCCTGGTAATCATCACCTTGTGATACAGGCTTTCTCGTCTGCTATCGTAGGTTCCATCTAATCCTGCCGCCAGCGAAAGGAAGGTTTTCGCACAACCGGCAGGGCCTTTCATGATGACAAGTGGTATCTCATCTGCCGGCGCACAGAGCGCTTCCAGGGCGAATTTCTGCGCCGCATTTCTAGGTGTCACTCCGAAAGGATGTAATTTCTCACAATAGATCAGATGCAATACATGATCCCTAAATCGACACAGCGCCGTTTTCTGCGGGTTTACCTCGCTTTTCACCATGACAAATTCATTTGGAAATAACTTACTTTCATCTTGCAGTAGAAGCTTTCCTTCTTTGTACAGCTGGTCTACTTCATCATCCGGCAAAACCATATCTGTACGACCGGAGTAGGATTCATCTTCATTAATCTCCTCATTCTTATAGCCTTGTACCTCTGCACCGCAGATAATGGCGTTGATACGCATGGAGACATCGTTTGTAATTAAGATTACGGGTTCTTTGCTGGCAGATTGCCGTGAAAGGACAGAGCTGATGATTCGATTATCAGGGCTGTCGATAGAAAAGCCGTGAGGCAGTTTGTCCTCAGAAATTCCATTTGGGTCGATGACGAATTTGCCACCGTTGGGCATCTTGATGCCGTCTAAGTAGTTTCCCTGATGCCGGAAGCTGTCGATAATTCTAATGGCTTCTCTGGCATGGAAGCCCAGCTCCCCAGGGGCAGTTTTCTTCCTGTCCAGTTCCTGCAGCGTGGTGCCTGTGATGACCACATCGTTATCTGCAAAACCGAAGATGGAGTTTGGCTGCTGAATCAAGATATTGGTGTCAAGTACGTATTGCTTGTGCATATCTTGTCCCCCTTTGCGCTTTTTCTAATTATATCATAATCAGTCCCTTGGACTGAAGATACCAAAAATCACTTCACAATCCCTTGAAATGAATCAACCCAGACTGAAGAACACTTCGGCCTGGGTCGTTCACATTACATTTTCGCTTTGATTCATGCTCGTGCTTCGAAAAAGCTTCCCACATGTTCCGGTGCTTTTTCTTTCTCCTTTTCTAAGATTTGGTGGAATGGTGATTTCTCTTTTGCAGCTCCTTGATCTTTAGGACGTTCTCTTTTTTTGTCCCATTTCTTATAAGAATCTACATTGAGGACCATGCCAACTTGCTGAGCCAGGAGAGCGTTTGGGATTGAATATAAGCCGCTCACAGTAATCACCTCCTTGTGAATCATACTTCCTGTTACTATTACTATCGGAGATGTCTGACAATTACTTTATAGCTCAGCTAATTATTTCTCAATTTGTTAATGGATGCAAATGTTTGCTCAGCGAAAAAGGAGCCATGGATCTCTCCATAGCTCCTTCGAAACTCATTTTCCCTTCAGAATCCTTCCGGTATTATTTACGTTCACCATCTTACCGCTCTTGTCGTAATAGGTGAGCAAGGTGGTATTGTGGGCTAGCTTGCCTTTCTGAGTACCATGTAAGAAGTCATCCATGGTATCCTGCTTCTCCTCAAAAGCAGAATCCTGTGCCTCCTTTTCTTCCATGCTTTCCATTAATTCCGTAGCAGTAAGCTCCTCTTCTTCCTGCGCCGGTCCATTCCACAATTCACGGAAGAACAATTTCGCGGTATCTCTTAGACGCTGCACAAAGCCCTTGATGCCATTGATAGGATTCTTTTCTATCAGCTGTGCCAAGATTTGGCCGAAGCTCATCTTGGTGTCCACGCGCTCTGCCTGTTCCGGCCTGTGAGACTCACGTGAGACATCAGCTTCTTTTACCGTAGCCTTACTGGCTTCTTTCGGCTTATTGCCAGATAATTCCAGTACTACGCCATCCTCTTCCTTTTCCATTCCCTGCTGCAGATTGAATTTCTCCTCAGATTCATTCCGCTTCTGGGTTCCTGTGGATACGTAAGTCTGGGTATTAATTTGGCTTCCGATTCTATCTACCATACTCTTTTTCTCTCTCCTCTAATAGAGACAAGAGTTGCTCCTGAGATTCGATTACATGCGCCTGCAGGCCCAGCTTTCTTGCCGTTGCCACATTATCCGCACGATCATCATAAAAAACCGACTCCGATGCAACTAATCCATAGGTATCTAAGAGGTGACGATAGATGGGCTCCTCCGGCTTGGCCTCATGAATCATGTAAGACACTACCTTCCCATCTATATCATCTAGAAAAGATGCCCCTCTGGTATGTTTTCGGAATAAATCCTCAGAATAATTAGAGAGCAGATAAATTTTGTAGCCTTTTTCCTTTAATCTGTGGACCTTTTCCCACACTTTAGGTCTGGGCACATGCATATATTCTCCGTGAGTGAGAAACCACTCGATAGAATCCCCATCTTCCGGATAGAGCTTATGAAAGCCTTCTGCCACTTCCTCTGTTGACATATTGCCCAAATCCAGCTCTCGCCAATAGGGATGATCAAAGATTTCCCCACCGATTCTCTCGGCCTCCTCAAGGGTAAGTCCATGATCCATCATCATGTCTCTCCATCTATATTCGATTAGTACGTCTCCCACGTCGAAAATCAGGTTTTTAATCATCGTTCCTTAGCAGATTGTGTGAATCCAGCCTTCCGGAGCTTCGATTCTACCCATCTGAATGCCTGTCAAAGTATCGTATAATTTCTTGGTTACAGGGCCCATCTCATCCATTCCACTTGGGAAGCAGATTTCTGTGCCGTGATCCACAATCTTACCTACCGGTGATACAACAGCAGCTGTACCGCAAAGACCTGCTTCTGCAAAATCCTTGAGTTCATCTTTGTATACTTCTCTGTGTTCTACTGTCATGCCTAAGTAGTGCTCTGCCACATACATCAGAGATCTTCTGGTGATGGAAGGCAGGATACTGTCGGACTTTGGTGTAACCATCTTGCCGTCTTTTGTGATAAAGATGAAGTTCGCACCGCCGGTCTCCTCTACCTTGGTACGAGTAGCTGCATCTAAGTACATGTTTTCAGCGTAGCCTTCTTCGTGTGCTGTTACGATAGCATGTAAGCTCATGGCATAGTTCAGGCCGGCTTTGATATGACCTGTACCATTTGGTGCTGCTCGGTCGAAGTCGCTGATTTTGATGGTGATAGGCTTTGCACCACCCTTGAAATAAGGACCTACCGGTGTAACAAATACACGATACATGTACTCGTCAGCCGGTTTAACACCGATAACAGGATTTGTGCCCATCATATATGGTCTGATATAAAGGGTTGCACCGCTACCATAAGGTGGTACATACGCTGCGTTTGCCTTTACCACCTGATTGATGGAATCGATAAACTGTGCTTCCGGCAAAGGTGGCATCTCCAGCCTCTTTGCTGACTCTACCATACGAGCAGCATTTAAGTCAGGTCTAAAGGTTACGATATGTCCATCTTCTGTGGTGTAAGCTTTCAATCCCTCAAACACGGTCTGTGCATACTGGAAAACACCTGCGCACTCGTTCAAAGTAACGGTTGCGTCCTCAGTCAGGGTTCCATTGTCCCACTTACCATCTTTGTAGACAGAGACATACCGCTTCTCGGTCTGTACATAACCAAAACCGAGGTTGGCCCAATCAAGATTTTTTTTCTCCATGTTGTTTTCCTCCCTTGATTTTATTTACATGTAATCTTAGTACCATCTAAATGAAAAGTCCATAATCTCTTTTAGATTTTTTCAATTGATGTATTTTAATCTATTTTAGTCCAAATTCTTGACAAATTCTATCCATATCCTGCGGAAAAGCCACCGAAAAGGAAAGTTCTTCCCCGGTAACAGGTTGCCGGAAGCTGAGTTTTCCTGCATGTAAGGCCTGTCTGTCCATGGTGTGATTCTCCGGATGATAGAGGAAATCTCCTATCAAAGGATATCCTAAATGCTTCATATGCACGCGAATCTGGTGGGTACGACCGGTATCTAAATGGCACTCCACCAGAGAAAGACCACCACCTCGGCCCAGAACCCGATAATGGGTGATGGCTTCATCTCCCTTTTCGTAATCCACTGCTCTAACTACCACAGAATCCCCCTCACGCCCTATGGGGGCATTTATGGTGCCTTCCTCTTCCGGAATCTCTCCATCTGTAATCGCATAATAGGTTCTCTTTATTTCTCTGGCCACCATCTGGTCATACAGCATGCTGGCGGCTACAAAGTGTTTCGCCAGTATGGTCAGTCCGCTGGTATCTTTGTCCAGGCGATTGATGCACCGATAGATACAAGGCTTATTTTGCTCCATAAAGTAGTAGGCCACTGCATTTCCTAAGGTGTTCTCATAGTGCTTCATAGATGGATGAATCGGCATATGTGCCGGCTTATTCACCACCAGGATATCCTCATCTTCGTACACCACCTCTAAAGGTAGATTTACCGGTGGTATCTTTTTAGAAGACTCCTCTTCTACAATCAGCACCTGCAGTACGTCCCCCTTCTGGAGACGGTAACCCATGTACTCCCATCTACCATTGATGTCGATGCTGTGATTTATCTTTTTTAACTTGGTCAGATTCTGATTAGAAAAGCCTTTGCCATGAAGAAATTCAGAAATCTTATGTCCCCACATCTCTTCCGGAATCTCATATCGAATCTGTCTTGCATATCTCAAATCCGTGTTTCCTATTCTTTCTATAAGAAAAAGCAACGCAGGTTTCTGCGTTGCAGTTCTCGAATTCTTAAAGTGTTTTCACCATATCCAGAACAATCTGGCTCAGCTCCTTCGCCGCCGGTGTAAGGCTCTTCTTGTTTGGCATCGCAAGGCCAATGGTACGTATCGCAGATGGCTCAATCTGTAAAACATCCAGATTCGTACCTAGTCTGCGGCAGGTAAGCTCCGGCATAATACCGATACCAAGTCCCGACTCTACCATAGCAGCACTTGACTGGTCGTCGATCACATGGCAGGAACTATGAATATCTAAGTGCATATCTGTCAGATATTTCTTAATATCCGCATCACAGGAATCTCGCTGGATAACGAAAGGCTGATTCTTCATTTCTTCCACCGTAATGACGCCCTTTTTCGCAGTCTCAAAGCCCTTTGGTGCTATGCATACCAGCGGATCGTCATATAAAGGTGTAATCTTGAAATCAGAATTACAAGAAGTAGAAAGGAACGCAAGCTCCACAATACCGGTATTCAGCCAATGAATAACGTCATCATAGGTACCTTCATAAACTTCTACATCAATATATGGAAATTTCTCTCTGTAAACCTTCAGAATGCTAGGCAACCACTCTGTGCAAACACTGTTGAATGCGCCGATTTTAACGGTACCACGCTTTAAGCCGTTCAGTCTATCCACCACCTGCTTCAAGTTCTCTTCACTATGAAGCATACTCACTACCATTGGATAGATTTCTTCGCCATAGCTGGTCAGTGTCACACCTGATTTATTTCGATTAAACACCTGGAAGCCCAGTTCTGCTTCCATGGAAGCAATGGAATGACTCACTGCTGACGGCGTCAAATTCAAAAGCTCAGCAGCCTTCATAAAGCTGCCCTGCGCAGCTACCGTATACAAGATTTTACAATATAAAAGTGTCATATAATTTCCTCTTTTCCCCTATATTCATCATAGATGAACGGCTTTCATCTTTCAAGTGAAAATCTTCCGTTTTACATCTCACCTATCAGGCCATATAATGAATACATAAACAATGATTAACTGTTTTCCTCTGTTGTGTGATGACACTCCTCAGTTTATCGTCATCATACAAACAAAAAAAGCTGCCCTCCTCGGCAGCTTTTTTTGTATCCAAAATTTGCCGATATGTTACTATGATATCACAAGAACGAAAAGGAGACCATCCTTATGGAATTTATTTTTGACCAAATTGAACATATAGATGAAAACACGGATTTAGCCGTGGATGCAGTGGCTACCATCCGCAAAGGAGAAGCCAGAGCTTTAAAAGCCGGCGGACAGTGGATTTATGATAACGAAATCGAATCTGTCATGGGCTCTTTTCAGGATGGTGATATCATCCACGTCCATGATTTTGACGGGTATTTCTTAGGATACGGCTTTATCAATTCCGCATCCAAGATTCGCATCCGCATGCTATCTAGACGGAAAGAGCACCCTATCACACCTGCTTTCCTTAGAAAGCGCTTGCAGGATGCCTGGAAATACCGCAAAGAAACCATCGATACTTCCAGCTGCAGACTGGTGTTTGGCGAAGCAGACTTCCTACCGGGCCTCACCATCGATAAATTCGAAGACGTATTAGTTGTAGAATCTTTAGCCTTAGGAACAGAGAAATTAAAACCTTTACTTCTCACCCAGCTGAAGCAAATCCTTGCTGAAGATGGCATAAAAATCCGTGGTATTTACGAGCGTAGCGATGCCAAAGTCCGCACTTTAGAGGGATTAGAGCGATATAAAGGCTTCATCGGACCGGAATTCGATACTAAAGTAGAAATTGTGGAAAACGGCGTACACTACTATGTAGATGTAAAAGACGGCCAAAAGACCGGTTTCTTCCTGGATCAGAAAGGGAACCGCGCTGCCATTGGACGATTATGCAAAGGAAAGTCTGTCCTGGACTGCTTCACCCACACAGGGTCCTTTGCCTTAAACGCCGCATGTAATGGTGCAAAATCCGTCATCGGTGTAGATGCTTCTCAATTAGGCGTAGATCAGGCCACGGAAAATGCAAGCCTGAATCATGTAGAAGATATCGCCAAGTTCGTATGCGCTGATATCTTTGATTACTTACCTAGCTTGGAAGCAGAAGGCAAGAAGTTCGATGTAGTCATCTTGGATCCACCGGCTTTCACCAAGTCCAGACAAGCTACCAAGAATGCCATCAAAGGATACCGTGAAATCAATATGCGCGGCCTGAAGTTAGTGGAAAACGGCGGCTACTTCGCCACCTGTTCCTGCTCTCACTTTATGACGCAGGAGCTCTTTACCCAGACCATCAAAGAAGCGGCAAAAGCTGTACATAAGCGACTTCGCCAGATTGAATTCCGTACCCAGTCCTGGGACCACCCTATTCTATGGGGCGATGCCGAGAGTTACTATTTGAAGTTCTATATCTTCCAGGTTGTGGAAGAGTTATAAATGCAAAACGGACCTGCTAGTCCTGCCACGTTTTTGGCAAGGGCTACCATGGTCCGTTCTTTTTTGGGCAATGCGCCGCTTTTCCAGCTGCCCGAAGTTCCACATAACAGCCACATTTCAGACAAGTTCCTTCTACGAAGCTTTCGCAGGATTTGCATGCCTCCAGCCTCTTTTCATAAGTCTCCGAGGACGCTTTTTCCTGCTCATTCATAGCAGCAAGTGCCCTCTGAATGAGCTCATATTCTTTTTTCTTGCTGTTATTTTCTCGAAGCAAGCATAGCTTACATCCTGTATTTGTAGACTCCATTGTGGGTTTCCTTTACGTATATAATCTAGTATTCACCATACCGCTTCCATCACAGAATTACAAATGATTTCTTGACGGAGATTGAAAAATAGAGTATCATTAAGAACGTCGCTAAGACATCGGGGTGTGGCTCAGCTTGGTAGAGCGCTTCGTTCGGGACGAAGAGGCCGCGTGTTCGAATCACGTCACCCCGATTATCTTATTTAAGGGGGTTTCATCATGTTTCATATCACTAGTTTATTAATGAGTTTATTACTTGGTGCTGTTGCCGGTTTCATCGCTGGTAAGATTATGGGCACCGATACCAGCAGCCTTTTGAAGAACATCATCTTCGGTATCTTGGGTGGTATCATCGGCGGTGTTATTTTCAACGCCATTGGTCTTACAAGCTTCACCAGACTTGGACACGTAATCATTTCTGTCGTAGGTGCTTGTGTCTGCATTTGGGTTGGTAGACTGATTTCTAAATAAGACTTTAAATCCGTGGCAAATGCCACGGATTTTTTATGCACAAAAGAAGCCGTAGCGTCATGCTACGGCTTTCTTAGTCTCTTGTATGCATTAAGATAATTCATCCAAAGTACTTCCATAGGATGGCAGGAAGTCTTTCATGAAGTCATCTACTTCCGGATAGTCAAAGCGAAGCTTTTCCAACTTTTTCTCAGTGCTTTCCTTCGCTGTACGGAACTCTGTGTTACCGGATTTCTCTTCCTCGATACATTTGATATAAGCAGACAGCTTGTCTGCTGCCTTGACTAACTTACGCATGTATCTCTCGTTCTCTCCATCTTCCGGCCTATAGATACGTTCAAAAGCGGGACGCAAATCATCCGGCAGACGGTTTAATAGCTTACTCTCAGCGATGGCTTCAATTTCCTTATAGGCATCGCGTATCGTATCGTTATAGTATTTTACCGGTGTAGGCATATCCCCGGTGATGATTTCGGATGTATCATGGTACAAGCCGATTAGCGCTGCCTTGTCTGCATTCAAGCACTTGCCATAACGCACATTACCGATGACACACAAAGCATGCGCAATCATCGCCACCTCCAGGGAGTGCTCACTGAGATTCTCCTGACGAGAGTTTCTCATAAGTGCCCATCTTTCGATGTATTTCATTCTGGATACTGTTGCAAAAAAGTGAAATGCCATAATTACCCCCTTAGTTTTCCAAGTTTTTCACTACTGCCCTATATAGCTTTCTGAAGAATATAAAGGACAAGGTCAAACTGACGACTTCCGCAATCGGGAAGGCCCACCACACATGAATCACTTCTCCTGTCTGTGCCAAAAGCCAAGCAGCAGGAATCAAAACAACCAGCTGTCTACCCACAGACACAATCAAGGAATACACGCTCTTTGCAAAGGCCTGGAAGATAGATCCCATAGCGATGCTGGCTCCCGCAAGAGGGAAGTGAATGCCAATAATTCTCATAGCCGGTACGCCGATACGAAGCATTTCTTCCTGCGCTTTAAAGAGCTGTAAAAGCTGCTCCGGCATTACCTCGAAGACAATGGTACCGATTACCATAATGGTAATCGCCAGTGTCATGGCAAAGCGCAACGCTTCTTCAATACGCTTTTTATTCTTAGCCCCGTAGTTATAGGCAAGTACCGGAATCAAACCGTTATTCAAACCAAATACAGGCATAAAGAAGAAGCTCTGTAATCTGAAGTATACACCAAATACCGCCGTGGCTGTACTGGAGAAGCTGTTCAAAATCTGAATCATCAAGTAGGACATCAAGGATCCTATGGACATCATCAAGATAGAGGGCACACCCACTTCATAGATTTCTCTCATAGTATGTCTGTCAGGTTTAATAATCTGTGGTAAAGTAATCTGTATCTCATGATTTCTGGTAAGGTTCAACACAAGGCCCACAACAGCTGCTACACACTGTCCTAGAATAGTCGCGTAGGCTGCACCGGCAACTCCCAATTCAGGGAAGATGCCGATACCAAAAATCAAAATCGGGTCAAAAATAATATTCAGCACAGCACCGGTAACCTGAGAAATCATACTCTCAAAGGTGCGTCCCGTAGACTGCAGAAGTCTCTCAAAGGTCATCTGGAAAAACAGACCGATGGACATACCATTTACAATCTGCAGATAAGCCGTACCATAGGCTGCTATCTCTGCGGTCTCTGCCTGGGATACGATAAAAGGCTTCGCAAAGAAAACACCCACAATCAGGAAAATCAGGAAGTTAAAGAAAGTCAGGAAAAGTCCTGTATTTGCTGCTGTATTGGCCTTATCGAAACGCTTCTCTCCCAGTGATCTGGATAGTAGCGCATTGATACCTACGCCTGTACCGGAGCCAACCGCAATCATGAGGTTCTGCAGTGGAAAGGCAAGGGTAACTGCAGTAATAGCACTCTCGCTAATCTGCGCTACGAAATAGCTATCTACGATATTGTACAGTGCCTGCACCAGCATGGAAATCATCATGGGCAGGGACATGGTGATGATTAGTTTTTTGACAGGCATAACGCCCATCTTGTTTTCGTTTTGATTCATTTATCTACTCTTTCTAGCCTAAAGAAAGGCTCTCTAAAACAGAGAGCCTTTTCATCATGTTGCGTTTTACATTATAGCAAATATCCCTTGAAAAGAAAACGTAAATTCGATTTTCTTTTGGGTAGGAATCAGGAATTCCTCATGGGTTCTGGCGCCCCAGCTATTGTCCCCGCCTACGCCCATCTGCGCCATAGCACATCTCACATAAGTGTGGTGAATCGGTGGCAATTCAAAAGCGTGTCTTGCCAGTTCTATTTGATGCGGATTCCAAGGAAGAGCCGAGAAGTTCATCTGAGACCCTTCAAAGAGCAGGCCTCGTCCATACTCATCCAGCACCTTGGCGTAACGCACCTTCATCTTGTTGCCGCTTTCCTGCGGTGTAAGATACTTCGCCATGGCATCTTTCACATCTTGGTGATAGATGCCCAGCTTTGCACCCTCCATGCGGTCCGCATAGGTCTCCTCCGGGCCCAGGCCATACCAGGTTACATGACTAAACTCCGCAGGTATAGGTAGTATCATGCCAAATTCCGGCATATCTCCCAGGGCCTTCACCGGCTTATAGCTTTCTGTGACAGTCACCTTACCATCTCTTGTAACTTCATAACGCACTTCTACTGCGGCCTTCGGCGTGGTAGGTAGGTTATAGGTGAAGGTTACAGATACAGCCCCCTCAGTCTTTTTGATGACAGGTGGTTTGGCATCAAAAAGGGACTGTCCCTTGCTTGTCACATACAAGCTGGCAATCTTCCACTGGGCATAGCGCTGCTGATACATATTTCCATCATCATTGTTGGTGGCTGCTCGCCAGAAATTCGGCATAGGAGAGGCATCCAACATCTGCATGCCATGGTACTTGTAGGACACCAGACCTCCGCTACCCAGGGAAAACAGCACTTCAAAGTCTTCGCCCTTTATGCCAAGGTTATAGTCTCCCTGAATCACATCAAAACGGCCAACAGCACTTGCCTTTTCCGTCTTTCCCGGCTTCTCTTCCACTGTCCATACGTACTGGCCAAAGGCTACCTCATGGTCTTTCTTTGCCCAGGCCTTGTCCTCTGATAGAAGAAAGCTTACGGTAAGGGCATACTCTCCGGCGCCAAGTACCTTAAGCGCATGAGCCAATGCGGCTCCTTCTGCCTTATCCGCCTTCAAAACTTTCTCAAGGTCCACTTCTAACTCCGCCAAAGGAGCTTCCGCCAGTTTACCTCGATATTGAGCCAGCTTCTTTCCTTCTTTCTCTAGGACAATCAAAAGCTCAAACCGGTCCGTATCCACAAAGAGGTTCTTATTTCTCACTGTAAACTTCTTTTCAGAGGCAAACTCCACAGAGATATTCTGATAATTATACTTCACGGATTGCATCTTAGGTGACGGCTTTCTATCCCCACCATACACGATGCCATTACCGGAGAATTCATAGTCTGTAGGGCGCTCTCCCAAGTCACCACCATAAGCCTGATAAGTCTCTCCATAACGATTCTGCGCCGTAATGGACTGGTCGATATAATCCCAGATGAAGCCCCCCTGGTATCTAGGCTCCGTATCCGTCAGGTCCGTATATTTGCTCATTCCACCGCAGGAGTTCCCCATGGCATGGGTGTATTCACAGCAAATAAAAGGCTTGTCTTCATGCTCTTTCAGATGCAGCCTGATATTTTCTACCGAAGGATACATCTGGCTTTCCATGTCGCTGGTGCCATAGTACCTTCTATCATTGAAGATGCCTTCATAGTGTACCAAACGATAAGGGTCTAACTTACGGAATTTTTTGCTCATATGATAGATGATGCTGCCGCCATAGGCCTCATTACCGCAAGACCAAATGAGAATTGCCGGGTGATTCTTATCCCGCTGATAGCAGGATTCCACACGGTCCAGCATCATAGGCTCCCAGTCTTCTCTATCTCCCGGCACAGCCTCCTTGATATCTCTTACACCACGAGCAATAGGCTCCCAACTGCCATGACTCTCTAAGTTATTCTCCGCAATCATATAAAGGCCATAAAGGTCGCACAACTCATAGATATAGCTGGAGTTTGGATAGTGACTGGTACGGATGGCATTGATATTATGCTGTTTCATAGTAAGGATATCCGTCAGGGTATCTTCTTTTCGAAGGGCCCTACCTGTGGTGGCACCGAATTCATGACGATTCACACCCTTAAAGACGATGCGCTTCCCATTTAGAAGCATCAGACCATCCTTCATCTCAAAGCGTCTAAAGCCTACATATTGATGAATCACCTCTAGGACTTTCTTACCATCTGTTACTTCCAGCACCAGTTCATAGAGGTCCGGCACCTCAGCTGACCAAAGAGCAGGCTTCTTCATCTGATATTTCCAAAGGCCATCCCCCTCAATGGATACGGTCTCCTCTAAGACTTTCTTGTTATCCGGAAACTCTGCCCCAGGTACTCCGGTATAAACGCCACGATGATAAAGAGATAAATGCATCTGTCCTTTTCCCTTTACTCTCGTCGAAATTTCCAAAGTTGCATTCAGCAAAGTCTCATCCGGGATTCCTCTGACAGATAAGTCTTCTACATGTACCTTCGGAATGGTATAGAGATACACATCTCGGAAGATGCCGGAGAATCGGAAGAAATCCTGGTCTTCTGCCCAACTTCCGGAAGTCCACTGATAGACCTGAACAGCGATTTTATTCTCTCCCTCTTTCGCATAGTCGGAGATATCGAACTCGCTAGGGGTAAAGCTATCCTCACTGTATCCTACAAAGACTCCATTTATCCACAAAGCAAAGCCGCTTTCCACACCTTGAAACGAGATATACACAGGCTGCTTTTTCCAGTTTTTGGGAATCTCTACATATTTCACATAGCTTCCCACCGGATTACACTCTGTAGGGATTTCTCCCGGCTCTATCTTCTCATGACCATCCCAGGGATATTGTACATTCACATACTGTGGCGTGCCATATCCTTCCATCTGCATATGCGCAGGCACACGGATACTAGGCCAGTTATGACAGTCCACCTCCGGTTTCTCGAAGTCCTTTGGCGCTTCAGCCAGGTTACGGCTGTAGTAGAAATTCCAGGAACCATTTAGGCTCTTACGAAAAGAAGTAACCTTCTCTTCATATTCCTGTTCCGTGGCATATGCCACATGATCAGAGTGGGCCTGTATGCAACCATCTTTAAAATAAGTTGGGTCTGCGATTTTGCTATATTCAAATACCTTCATACTTTTCTCCTTCTTCTTTCCCATATACCTTCACTCTACAACATTTTGGGTAGATTAGAAAGTCATTGTTAGGCAAAGAATTCTTCGTGTTCAAAGATTCAGAATTTTTATCAGAAATCTGCTTTATTATCTTTCTATTTTGAAAGGGATTGTGATAAAATGAGATAGGGTTAGTAGATTACTATGAAGGGGTGAGACGAGCTATGATGCACACAGGGATTAACAAGTTCCAGATTTACGTAGGCGAGATTTTTACGCTGAAATTAGAAGCTTTAGTAAATCTTTCTGAGCCGACCTTATTGGCACCTTCTCTCATGGCAGATCAATTTTTCAGCCATGGTGGACCGGAGTTTCGGCACGCAGTAGAGGATTTACATGGTTGTGAGCTTGGCAAAGCCAAAATCACAAAAGGGTATAACCTTTTATGTAACAATGTAATCCATATGTCTATTCCGGTATACAAGGGCTCTGACGACGACTTGCAGATCATATCTGAAGCCATCACCAGTACACTGGATTTAGCAAAAGAAAACGGGATCAAATCCTTGGCGCTTCCCAGTCAGAACGTGAAGCTAAACTATGACGCCGAAGAACGACTGGCAAAAACCACTCTTACTACTATCGAAAAATGGTTTGAAGCCAATCCCAAATACGGACTTCGTGTAGTGGTTGCCTTCCTGGCAGTAGCCCAGTATCGCACCTTTGAATCCGCTTGGAAAGAATTATATGAATAGAATATAAGAGTGCGCGCGTAGAACTCTTATTTCATAATAGAAGGGGCCATCTCCCATTGGAGATGACCCCTTCTTTATTGGTGATATTTCGTAGAATCTTATTTGAATGGATTCTCAGTTGGATAAGGTACGCTCTTTGGCTGGTTGTAGTTGATGTCTTCCATCGGTACACCTAAGTATTTGAATACTTCAAAGAGTGCTTTACCAAAGTGACCGAATGCTACGGCACCGTGATGAGGATAGTTCTTCTCAATCAATACGTGACGATAGAATCTGCCCATCTCTTTGATTGCAAATACACCGATACCACCGAAGGATCTGGTAGCTACAGGAAGTACTTCACCTTCTGCTACGTATGCGCGGATCTTGTTATCTGCGGTGGACTGCAGACGATAGAATGTGATATCACCAGGCATGATGTCACCTTCCAAAGTACCGTTGGTTACTTCTACAGGAAGGCTTCTTGCCATAATCTTCTGGTTCTTCATTTCGCAGAATGCCAGCTTCTTGGAGCAAGTATTACCGCAGTGGAAGCCCATGAAGGTATCCTGATGTGTGTAATCGAATTTGCCTTCGATGGATTCTTTGTACATATCCTTAGGTACAGAGTTGTTGATATCCAGCAGTGTTACGATATCATCACTTACGCAGGTACCGATGTACTCAGATAAGCAACCATAGATATCTACTTCACAAGATACAGGGATACCCATACCTGTCAGACGGCTGTTTACATAGCAAGGTACAAAACCAAACTGTGTCTGGAATGCAGGCCAGCATTTACCGGCGATAGCAACGTATTTTCTGTAACCTCTGTGCTCCTCTACCCAGTCAAGCAGAGTCAGTTCGTACTGAGCAAGTTTCTCGAGAACTTCTGGTTTTTTATTACCAGCACCCAGTTCTTCTGCCATTTCTTTTACCTTAGCAGGAATTCTGGAGTCTCCGGCATGTTTGTTAAATGCTTCGAACAGGTCAAGTTCGGAGTTTTCTTCGATTTCAACGCCTAAGTTGTAAAGCTGTTTGATAGGAGCGTTGCAAGCAAGGAAGTTCAGTGGTCTAGGACCAAAGCTGATAATCTTCAGGTCAGATAAACCAACGATTGCTCTAGCAATTGGTAAGAACTCGTGCATCATATCTGCACAGTCTTCTGCATCTCCTACAGGATATTCTGGAATATAAGCGTGGATGTTACGAAGTGCTAAGTTATAGCTAGCATTCAGCATACCGCAGTAAGCATCACCACGGCCATCAGATAAGTCGTTCTGACTTTCTTCTGCTGCTGCGATGAACATCTTAGGTCCTTCGAAGTGTTTTGCTAAAAGGGTTTCGGAGATTTCTGGTCCGAAGTTTCCAAGATATACGCAAAGTGCGTTACATCCTGCTTTCTTGATATCTTCAAGAGCCTGTACCATGTGAATTTCGCTTTCTACGATACAGATTGGACACTCATAGATATCTGCTGCATCATATTTTTTTGCATATGCATCGATGAGTGCTTTTCTTCTGTTTACAGAGAGGCTTTCAGGGAAGCAATCTCTACTTACAGCTACTACACCAAGTTTAATTTTTGGAATGTTGTTCATTTTTTTCTCTCCTTTTTATGATTAACTAGGGTTATTTCCCTTCATTAACGCTCCATTTTTCTTACATCTAAGTTCTCACCAATGAGACCAATGTGTGCGCCTGCATCCAGGCCACCTTCTGCGTGACCAATCAGCCATTTGTTCTTTGCTGTGATGAGAGCATCTTCATATCCGGCGTGTTTTTCATCAAGCTCCAGGTTGGTATCCTTTGGAAGTACGATTACCACGCGGAAGTTCTCCTCCCCTACACTGCAAGGTGCATAGTGAAGGGTAGTAGCATACAGCTCTACACCGGTTCCTTTTGGACAGAAGAAAGCTTCTACCTTGGAAGTCTCATAGGTGTAGTCATCTGTGATATCCTGCTGTCTGCCAAGGAGCAAGATGCAGTCAGTAGCGGCGATATCCAGTTCAGAGCTTCTGTGGTACTCTACTGCATTCAGCAGATAGTTACGACCATTGCAGAAACCAATCTGAATAGGAAGCTCGCCATAATAAGCAGTTTCTAGTTTTTCTTTGATAGGAAGAGCCTCTAAGTTAGGCTGTCCCGGTACATAGATGACACCGTCGCTTGGACAAGGAGTATTCTGCATCTCCTCTAAAAGCTGAGTGAAATCAAACTCATTGATGATTCGACCATATTTTCTGAAGGCCGCATCTTTTACATTTTGAATTTTCATATCTGCCCCCTTATTCTTCTGTAATTACATCAAACAGCCCTTTGCAAGCTGGATAAATCTGCTTGAACTGCTGGTATTTCTTTTCATACTTAGCAGTAAGCTCTGGGTCAGGCTCGATGGTATCCACAGTCTTTACAAGCTTAGCTGCCGCTTCTTCTACAGAAGCATACTCGCCACATGCTACTGCTGCCAGCATAGCTGCACCATATCCCGGACCCTCTTCTGTCTCGATGACATCTACTTTGATACCCAGGATATTGGCAATCATCTTTTTCCACAGTGGAGATTTGGCACCGCCACCACAGATCTTGGTTCGCTCTAATTTGATACCCAGAGACTTGGCCACTTCTAAGGAATCACGAAGTGCAAAGGCTACACCCTCCAGTACAGCCTGTGTCATGTCTTCTCTGGTGGTATCCATAGTCATACCGATAAAAGTCGCTCTTGCATTTGGATTGTTATGAGGACTTCTCTCGCCCATCAGGTATGGCAGATAGAATACATGGTTCTCACCCAGTTTCTCGATGCCCTTCTGCTCATCCGCAAAGTTCTTGGTCTTCAGGATGTCTTCCATCCACCATTTATTACAGGAAGCTGCACTCAGCATGCAACCCATGAGGTGATAGCTACCATCTGCATGTGCAAAAGAGTGAAGCGCATTGTTCTTATCTACACCAAATTCTTTAGAGGAAATAAATACCGTTCCACTGGTACCTAGGGAAATGTTGCACATAGCATCTCCTACTGTACCGGTTCCTACAGCTGCTGCCGCATTGTCGCCTGCACCTGCCACGATTTTCACATCTGTGGAAAGACCAAGTTCTGCTGCCACATCAGCTTTCAAAGTGCCCACCACTTCATAGCTTTCATAGATTTTCGCCAGCTGCTCTTCTTTAACGTGGCAAATCTCCAGCATTTCTTTAGACCAGCAACGATTCTTTACATCAAATAAAAGCATACCGGATGCATCAGATACATCGGTGCAGTGTACACCGCTTAACTTGTATGCGATGTAGTCTTTTGGAAGCATAATCTTCGCAATCTTCTTGAAGTTCTCTGGCTCATTCTCTTCTACCCAGAGAATCTTTGGAGCAGTGAAACCAGCGAATGCGATATTTGCTGTGTACTGGGAAAGTTTATCCTTTCCAATCACATTGTTCAGATAATCTGTCTGCTTCTGGGTACGTCCATCGTTCCAGAGGATAGCAGGACGGATGACATTATCCTGATCATCCAGGATAACCAGTCCGTGCATCTGGCCGCCGAAGCTGATACCAGCCACCTGGCTCTTATCTGCATCTGCAAGAAGCTCTTTCAATCCTGCCATTACCTGGCTATACCAGTCTTCCGGTTTCTGTTCAGACCAGCCCGGATGTGGAAATGAAAGTGCATATTCTTTTGATACCGTGTTCAAAATCTTACCATGGGCATCCATCAAAAGCAGCTTTACAGCGCTGGTACCCAAGTCTACACCTACATACAACATTGTTTATTCCTCCTGACATTTTTCATCTCGCTGTTGCGAGACGGGAGCCCCTCGCATGAGAACCAGCTTCGCTGATGCTCGGGGCTACGCGTGATACTCCATGCATTAAAATTTGCTTCGCAAATAAGCATGGAGCCGTGTAACACGACCCTGTCGTGTTACATTCCGTGCACGTGCACAGTCTAGGATTATACTACCCTTTCCTCTCTAAAATTACAACTAGTAAAAGTGTATAAAAATAGAGGCGCATTTTTGACATATCCATGTCTCCATTGCGCCTCATCCATTTTCTACATAACTAACCTATATAAAACCGAGTCTTCTTCAAGTTCATCCCAACAATTGATTGGCTCATCAGTTGTTGACAAAAAGCCACATGATGAATGCAGTCGTTTTGATAATTCGTTTTCCTTTAGAATAATGCATTCCACTATACTAGCCTTTTTATTCTTTAGAAAGCTTAATGCATCCTGTAAAAGCCTTTTTCCATATCCCCTATGTCTATAATCTGGATTCACCTCAACCGCTTCTATGAACCATTTTCCCTGGTTGCTCTCTATAGCTCGTAATGCAGCAACCGGTATCTCGTCATTATACTCAATCAACACAACTTGGTTGTCCCGTGTAATAAAATCTGCTAAGAACTCTTTGTAGGCTTCTCTCATTGCATCATTCGATTCAAAGTTGCTTACTAGTTGCTGCATGGATTCGTCATATATGACATACAAATCATCCACTATATCATCATCTATCTTTGTCAGCCTTTTAATCAGCCCCATTGGTGCCTCCTCCTGATGTCTTCTGTCCTCATATTAGCATTTTACTAATGTCTTGTATACCTAGACTTTTTCCTTTATCCCTATGTTTGAATTTCATTTATTCTGTTAATAAAAAAAGAGGCGCATTTTTGACATATCCATGTCCTTGGACATTTCATGTCTCCAATGCGCCTCTTTTAGGTGTTTATATATTTCTATTTATTCACCGGCCATAGCAGATAGTCTGTCAGCCTGGTTCTGGATGCCTTTCATGACTTCTTCGAAGTCATCGAATTTGCTTACCGCATCGTTAGAGCTCTGGACACCTTCATTAGAGAGGGATGCCACTTCTTCGGAGCTTGCCGATAAGCTGGCGATATTGTCGTTGATTTCTGTAGTAGATTTGGAGATATTCTCCATAGCGTGACCAATGATGGTAAATTTCTCGATAAGTGCAGTCACTTCTTCATTGATGATAGCGAACTTGTCTGCTGTGGTTCCTATCATTTCGTTCTGCTCTTTCACAGTTTCTACGGTCTTGTCGATGCTGTCCATAGCCTTATTCGCATCATTGGTCAGTTCACCGATGATGGTAGTAATCTGTGTACTTGCATTATTTGTCTGATCAGACAGCTGTCTAATCTCTTCTGCTACTACTGCAAAGCCTTTTCCGGCTTCTCCGGCTCTGGCTGCTTCGATAGAAGCGTTCAGCGCCAACAGATTGGTCTGCTGAGAAATGGCCATAATAGAACCTACGATATTCTGTACTTCTACTACCTTATCTGTAACAGCCTTAGTAGAATCTACAGTCACATGGCTGGCTTCTACTACTGCCTCTGTCTTTGCTTTCAGTTCCTCGATTACCTTGCTTCCATCTACGACGGTCTCTTTTGCTACCTGAGATGCTTCTATCATCTCTTCTCTCTTAGAGTTCGCCTCATCCGTCTCTTCTTGGATATCCTGGCACTTCATAGACTGGGTGGTAATCGCCTGAGCTGTACTTTCTGTGCTATCTGCGATATCCTGCATGCTGGAATTGTTAGACTGCATGATTTCTGAGATTTCATTCATGAGGGTCATCGCATCCTCGAAGTGATTGGAAATCTTCACTGCAATTTCGCCCATCAAATCAGCGTGCTCTTTCTGCTGATCTGCTTTTTCCTGAATCGCCTGTGCGTTTTCATCATTGAACTGCATCAGGAGCTTCATAACCATAACAGTCACAACGCAAGTGGCGATATAAGTGAAGAGGTATACTACCAATTCTCTTACAAATAGCTTGTCTGATAAATCGTGAGTCATCAAGTTTCGAATTGAGCACACGCCCATACCGATACCGATTACGGCCATACCGCCGATTGTATAGTGAATATTCAGGTATAAAATCGTACTAATCAGAATTGCAAATCCATAAGGTGAGAACTCAAAACTATTCTCCACTAAAATAACAGACAAAAAGGAAATCGAAGCACCTGTGCTTATGCAGATGCAGCCGATTCTATCAGTTCTGTGACGCATGAATCCGTATGTCATTTCCGCCAGGCCCACCAGCGTTGCAATGATTATAATAAAGGTTCCCGCTGTAAAACCACTATTAAAGCCCTGTGCTACCGCCAATAAAATGGTCACTGTAAGCATTGCGACGTTACACAAATATACTTTACCATTTGCACGATAAAATTGATTCTCCGACATAAATTCCCTCTCCTATTTCTAAAGTATAGTATTGCTTAAATCGTATCTTCTTCTATTTTAACTTATACAGAAAATGGCATACAATAGCGCAAATCTTAAAAAAATCTTAACAATGAAGCGTCTATTTGTTGATTGTTTCCCAAGAATTGTATAGAGTGAAAGGTAGTAGAAAAAAACTATACAACATTTTGTATATATTAGAAAAAAGTAGGTTAACTTCATGGCGACGATTAAAGAAATTGCAGAACGCGCAGGAGTGTCTCGCGGTACCGTAGACCGTGTGCTGAACAATAGAGGCAATGTGAATCCTGAAACCGAGCAAAAGATCAGACAAATCATGAAAGAGCTGCACTACGAGCCAAATCCGGCAGGTATGGCTCTGGCTGCCCAGAAAAAGAAAAGCAAAATCGGGGTTATTTTGTTCAGTAAAAAGAACCCTTTCTTTGATGATGTGATGCAGGGATTTCTAGACAAGGCAAAGGATTTGTCCTTCTACGGATGTGAGCTTTTTATCCAGCGGGTGGCTTATCATCCGGAAGCACAGTTATCTGCCATCTCCGCCTGCCTAAAGCAAGGCGTGCAGGGCCTCATCATTACGCCCTATAATGACCCGCGTATTACCACCAAGATTAACCAGCTTATCAATGCCAATATTCCGGTTATTACTGTAAACTCCGATATTGAGAATACCCGTCGTCTCTCTTTTATTGGAAGCGATTACTACCAGTCAGGCAGAGTAGCAGCTTCCATGATTGCCAAGATGACGCACGGCGAAGTCCATCTGGGCATCGTATCCGGTGATCAAAAGATTCTGTGTCACACCGAGCGCTGTGCAGGATTTGCCGACTACCTCTCCGAAGGTTCCAGATTTAAAGTAGTTGCCCAAGGAGAAAACTTCGACGACGATCAACAAAGCTATGACCTAGTGTCCTCTATGCTGGATAAGCACCCCGACATCAACTGTTTTTACTTCACTGCTGCCGGTGTCAATGGTGGTTGCAGAGCCATTGCCGAGCGATTTAAACCCGGCGAAATTCCTGTGATTGCCTTTGACGAAGTTCCTACTACCATAGACCTATTGAAAAAAGGCTACATCTCTGCCACCATTTGTCAGGAACCTTATTGGCAAGGCGTTAAGGCTTTAGAAACCTTATTTCAATTTCTATCCGACCCGTCCTGTGAGATAGAAGATCATTATTACGCTAAGCTTTCTCTAAAGATTAGCGAGATGTATAACTAGTTTCCCTACGCATGAACAAATTCCATGCGTAGCACGAAAAGGTTTCATACTCTTTTTATATTTGCTATGCTATGATGATGATAGATAGAAGTGTCTATCGGTATTATTTTTAGGGATGATTCCCTTGAAAGGATGTGTTTTTTATGCGCGATATTTCCATGGACCGCGTGAACTGTGTTCGTGAAGAGATTCTCGAGACCATCAAGTCTCCTACTTTGACCCACGAGCAGAAAGTCGCAACATTAGCAAATAAGGCTGACTCCCTTTTGGAAGTCTTAGATTTACCGGAAGGCTTAGATGAGCTTTTAAATCAGCCTATCGATACACAATGTATTTGTGATTTATTTGAGGGACATGCTCCTATGCGCCCTCGCTATATCATTCCTGATTATGCGAAATTCCTAAAAGAAGGTTCCGAATTCTTACAGTTAGGACCTGCACAGGATATCTACGAAGCTATCAATAATCTGTTGATTTTCTATAAGCATGTACCAAGTATTACAAACTTCCCGGTATATGTAGGTGCGCTTGATGAGCTTTTAGATCCATACTTAGAGGAAGTTGATGACGCTACAGCGAAGAAGCTTCTGCGCCTGTTCTTCATCCACATGGACCGCACTATTTTAGACTCTTTCTCTCATGCAAACCTGGGTCCTAAGGCCACCAGAGCAGGACGTCTGATTCTGGAAGTAGAAAGAGAATTAGAGCATGCTGTACCAAATATTACCTTAAAATACGACGAAGACATTACTCCTGACGATTTTGCCATCGAAGCAGTAAAGACTGCTCTTCGCTCTGCTAAGCCATCCTTTGCAAATCATAAGATGTTCCGTTCTGAGCTTCAGGATGATTATGTCATCGCCAGCTGCTATAATGGCCTGAAATACGGCGGTGGTTCTTATACCCTTTGCCGTCTCATCCTTGGCAATATCGCTAAGAGAGCCAAAAATGTAGCTGACTTTAAAGAGAACCAGCTTCCTTACGTCATGGATATCATGGCTCGTTACATGGATGCCCGTATTAAATTCGAAGTAGAAGAAAGCGGCTTCTTTACCAATAACTTCCTTGCAAAAGAAGGCTTCATCCACAGAGATCGTTTCACTGCTATGTTTGGTATGGTAGGTATGGCAGAGGCTGTGAATATCCTGATGGAAAAGGAAGGCAAGCCTTACCGCTACGGCCACGACGAAGAATCAGCCAAACTTGGCGTAGAGATTATGGAAGTCATCGATGCCTTTAACAATGCGCATCACAATCCATATTGCGAAGTGACAGGCGGACATTTCCTGTTACACGCTCAGGTAGGTATCGCGCAGGATCACGATGTAAGCCCCGGAACGCGTATTCCGATTGGCGAAGAGCCGGAAGAGTTATTAGATCATTTGAAATACTGTGCACATTTTCACAAGTATTTCCCATCCGGCACAGGTGATATCTTCCCAATTGATACCACTGCTCACAAGAATCCGGAATATATCTTAGACATCGTAAAAGGTGCATTCCGTCAGGATTTACGTTACTTATCTTTCTATGCAGCAGATAGTGACGTCATCCGTATCACAGGTTATCTGGTAAAACGTTCTGAGATTGCAAAGCTTCGTAGCGGAAATGCAGTACTGCAAGATACTACGGCTCTTGGTCTTGGCGCAACAGATAATGGTCATATTGAGGAGCGAAAAGTTCGATAATGCGTAAAGCACCGGTTAATAAAATCATCAAGTTTAGTGCGGTAGACGGTCCTGGAAACAGGACCGCTATCTTTTTACAAGGATGTAATTTCAATTGCAAATACTGTCATAATCCTGAGACCAGAGCTCTTTGTATCGGCTGCGGTCTGTGCGTGGAGAAGTGTCCTGCAGGAGCACTTTCTCTGGGAACTCCTGACCCTGCTGCCAAAAAAGGAATGCCGGGCTATCAAAAGGTACCTGTCTTCGACCCCGCTAAGTGCGTGTCCTGCGATACCTGTATCCATGTCTGCCCAAACAATGCAAGTCCCAGGATCCGATGGATGAATCCGGAAGAAGTCTATGGGGAAGTGAAAAAGCAAGTTCCCTTCATCCGTGGTATCACCGTATCCGGCGGGGAGTGCACCCTGTATCCGGATTTTTTGACAGAACTTTTTACTTTATGTAGGAAAGATGGTCTTACCTGCTTCATTGATTCCAACGGCACCTATGATTTCTCTACAGATCCCGACCTTATGAAAGTCACTGATGGAGTCATGCTGGATATCAAAGCTTATGATCCTGTGCAACACAGGGCCGTTACGGATGCAGATAATAGCATGGTATTGCAGAATGCCCTGTTTCTTGCCAAACAAAAAAAGCTCTTTGAAGTACGCACCGTGGTGGTACCAGAGCTTTTTGACTGTAAGCACACGATTTTGGAAACAGGCAAACTACTTGCTTCCTATCAGCCGATTCGTTATAAGATTATCGCCTACAGGCCTTTTGGTGTCAGGGAAGAATACCGTCACTACACCGGTCCTACAGAAGAAGAGCTTTCCGTTTTCGCAAATGAGCTTCGCGCTTTGGGATGGAGTGACATCGTTCTGATTTAGTTTTATAATAAAATTAGATAAAGTTCATAGTGGATGCGTGGCATCTGTTTCCTTATGGAGGGTATAAAATGAAAGATATGGTCAAAATATCGTCATCTAGGTTCCCGACAATCAATCTTAAGGTAATACCAGGTCACTTTGTAACGCCCAACTCTCATATATCTCATTATATGGATTTGGCTACGCTGAAGTCCCGTCAAAGCGAGGCTGCTGCTGTGGCTAGCGCCATGGCCGAAGCGTATAGTTCCACCACAATTATCGACACCATCGTATGTATGGACGGCTGTGATGTCATCGGTGCCTACCTAGCTGATGAACTGACAAAAGGCGGTATCTTATCTCAGAACGCTCATAAGACCATGTATATCGTAGCGCCGGAGCGCACTGCCAATGGTCAAATTATCTTCCGAGATAACAATACCATGATGATCAAAGGAAAAAATGTACTGCTTCTTCTCGCCAATTCTTCTACCGGTCAGACCGTCATGACTGCCACCAACGCAATCAAATACTATGGCGGCAATGTAGTAGGTATCAGTGCCATCTTTAGTGCTATTACGAAAATAGCCGGCATGCCCATTCACGCTGTCTTCACCACTGCAGACCTTGGCGATTATCACAGCTATGCCAGTGATAACTGCGATTTATGTAAGGCCGGCATACCGGTAGATGCTTTTGCCAATGGCTACGGATATTCACAGGTATGATGTAACTTAACTATCCAAGGACTTTTATGACTTGTTCCATTCTCTTATCGAACATCTCATAGAAGTCCTTATTTTTGTCATAAGGGGCAATAAAAAAGGTCTGCAAGATAAAAAGGTTCATCTGCTTATTATACGCATCATCTCCGGACAGCATGAATTTACTCTGCATTTGTCGCACAAAATAATGCCACTTGCTGACAAAAGCCTCATACTTCTGCATTCTCGGAACTCCAATCCATTTGCTGATTTTAGATTTAGTCAACTTCTCCGATACACATTCTCCCTCTACTACAAAGTAGGTAAAGCTACCGTTCTTATAGTCTCTTCCTAACGGAAATAATCTGCATATACCAGGTCTAAATCCGTGGATACTGCACTTTTTCTCTTCATCCAGAAAAGCGCACTGCTCCTGTTCATTCATCATCAGATGGGGCCGAATCATACCTTCCTCTACGGTGAGACCTATTTTACTTCCAAGGAGTTCATCAAAGCTCTGGCCTAGATTTGTGGTCAGCTGATACATATCATACGGGTCAAGATAGATGGTATCCCCCATTCCCTGGCAACAGTGGCCGCAACCGGCGCAATCTGTGCAGGGTAACTTCGTCATATCAGTAGCTTGTAAATTCTTATCACTCATTGTTTTCTCTTTCTTACATTTTTCTTTGTCTGTCAAAAGTCGATTTTCATCTACACGATAATATGGTAAAGTGTTACTAGAACACAGAGTTATGCTGTATCTCTATACAGTATACATGATAAGGATAGATATGAGTAACGAAATTCACAGCCACGAACATCATCATGACCACGACCATGAACATTCTCATGAGCATAACCACGGTCATTATCATACCAATACCAAATCAGTCTTAAACAGACTATCCAGATCCATCGGGCACCTCACTAGTGTACGCACCATGGTAGAAGATGGCAGAGATTGCTCTGAAGTACTGATTCAACTGGCAGCAGTGAAGTCTGAGATCAATGGCATCTGTAATGTCATCCTCAAAGACCACATCGATCACTGTATCGTCCATGCCGTAGAAGACGGTGATTCAGAGGCCATCGAAGAATTACAAAAAGCCATCAAGCAACTGATGAAAGGCTAAGCACTACAAAAGCGGACAGCTCCAAGTTGAGCTCTCCGCTTTCTTTTATTTCTGGTATCCAATAATTTCTGCCGCTTTGGGAGGCAGTGTCACCATAATCTTTCCACCATGGACTTCGTAGTCCATGTACTGTTCTCGAAGACCTGCCGCGTCTGATAAGAGCAGTCTCTTCATGTATGCTTCTTTTGGAACACCCAGTACCCAAACAGGCACTGTTACGTTTTTGGTATCTTCAGAAGTATTGATTAGGATGACAGAGCAAGAATGTTTTGTAAATCGTCCAAAAGCCAGGTAATCCTTTTCAGACCCCATCTTTTTTAGAGAACCCTTTTTGAATTCTTCTCTGGTCTTATGTATCTGAATCACCTTTCGATGAAACTCAATGAGCTTCATGTCTTCCCGTCCCCATGGATAGGTACGTCTGTTATCCGGATCAGTGAATCCACAAACTCCCGCTTCATCTCCATAGTAGATTGTGGCTGCGCCCGGCCAGCACATCTGCATCACTACTGCTTGTCTCATGACTGCCTTATCGATTCCTTCATTAGCAGCTTCCGGTCCAAGCTTTTCCGTGCGTCCCACTTTGTGGCTGGTTCTGGTTAAGAATCTGGAGTGGTCATGGTTGGAAAGCTCATTCATACTAACCCATAACGCATTTCCCGGTATCTTCGCCACATTATATGCCATGCTCTCCCAAAAGGCATCTGCGTTTCCCACCAGGTCTGCCCTGTATTCGTCGCTGTGCTTTTCCATACCTGTTAGGAACCAAGTAACCGGCTCCATAAAGGCATCATAGTTCATGATGGTATCCCACTCATCTCCCTGTAACCAGGCGGAAGGGTCCCCATAATGCTCCGCAAGGATAATGGCATTGGGATTAGCGGCTTTTACTCGCTTACGGAACTCTTTCCAGAAGTGGTGGTTCATTTCCGGTGAAAGGCCTAAGTCTGCTGCCACATCCAATCGCCAGCCATCTGCATAATAGGGGGCAGATACCCACTTTTCTCCGATATGAAGGATATATTCAAATAGTTTTGGTGCGCCTTCGTAATGCAGCTTCGGTAGGGTATCGTAATCCCACCAGCCTTCATAGCTGTCATTATAAGGCCACTTGGTCATGTCTTTGAAGATAAAGTAGTCTCTATAGGGGCTATCCGAGGTGATATAGGCACCCTTTTCGTACCCTTCGGCATTCTCATAGATACGTTCTTTATCCATCCACTTATTAAAGCTTCCGCAGTGATTGAAGACACCGTCCATGATGACCTTCATGCCACGTTTGTGGGCTTCTTCTATTACCTTGGCAAAGAGCTGGTTGGCTGCATCCAGGTTGCGCTTATCTGTCACTCGATTGATATAGCGAGTGGCAGCAGCATTATTGTCCTTACCCCATTCCAAAAGCTCTCCCTCATCAAAGGGCATAGGTCCAAAGTGTGGATCGATATTGTCATAGTCTTGTATGTCATACTTGTGATTGGATGGAGATACAAAGAGAGGATTAAAGTAGATGACATCTACTCCAAGTCCTTGTAAGTAATCCATCTTGTCCAGGACACCCTGCAAGTCCCCGCCATAGAATTCTCGTACTCCCATAGCATCCGGATACTTATCCCATTGGTCCTTTGGTACTCTGGTGGAATAGCCACCCAGGTAGTAGTATTCCATATCCAAGACATCATTATTTGGGTCACCATTGTAGAACCTATCTGTATAAATCTGGTACATGATACAGTTCTTGGCCCAATGCGGAGTATGAAAACCGGGGATAATCACGAAGAGTAAGTTTTCGTTATATTCTTTGCTGTCCCCCTTGCGGTTGTAGTAGAGACTCAATGTGCCTACTTCTACTTTGAAACAGTAAGTAAACTTCCGCTCATACAACTGCACTTCGATTTCATAATAGTCAAAAACCGTTTCTGTCAGGACTTTGCGCATAGCCGCTTCCACACCATCGTGAACCAGGTACACTCGATCCACATTATTTCGTCCGGTACGAAAACGGATTTTCACTTTCTGATTCTTTTCCGGTTCTGCAGGCTGAATATAGTTCGGTGTGGTATCTGAAAACAAGGCCCTTTTATTAAAGACCGGTCTCATTTCTGTTACATAGCGTTGTCCAAATAATCCAGAAAACAATCCCATCTTCATCACGCTCCATTACTTTTGTATATAAAGTAAAAACGACAGTTTTGGGGAAACTGTCGTTTTTAGAGAAGGTATTTCTTTCTTATGGGGTATAGCAAAAAACTATATAATGTATTGGGGGGTTACAAGTAGTATAATAGCATCTCCCCCACTTCACCACAAGAATGAGAATTCACAAATTTTACAATTTGCTCACCTGATTTTTGTTAGTTTTGCACAAACAGTGCTTCAAACTCTGTTTGTCCAATCCTTTCCTTCTCTAGTAGCAACTCTGCACAACGATGCAAAACATCTTCATGCTTCTTGATAATCGCCTTTGCTTTCTCATAGCAATCATCAATGATTTCTTTTACTTCTTGGTCTATCTCACCGGATACTCTCTCGCTATGGCTCTTTACATGTCCTAACTCGTTACCGATGAATACTTCATCCTCATCATCATAGGATACCACGCCGATGTTCTTAGACATACCATAGCGTGTCACCATTTGTTTGGCTACATTGGTGGCTTTCTTAATATCAGAAGATGCCCCGGTTGTAATATCATCAAAGATAATCTCTTCTGCAATACGTCCACCTAGCGCTACCATGATTTCATGCAGCATACGTCCTTTTGTCATGAACATGTCATCTCGTTCAGGAAGCGGCATTGTGTAACCCGCTGCGCCTCTTCCCGTAGGGATAATAGACACGGTATAGACCGGTCCCACATCTTCCAGGACGTGATATAAGATCGCATGACCTGCTTCATGATAAGCTGTGATTTTTTTCTCCTTATCGGAGATAATACGGCTCTTCTTCTCTGCGCCGATGCCCACCTTAATCAAGGCTTTCTTGATATCACTATCTTGAATGAACTTGCGCTCGCTCTTCGCTGCTATAATGGCAGACTCGTTTAAAAGGTTCTCTAAGTCTGCTCCGGTAAATCCTGCAGTAGTCTGCGCAATCTCATCTAACTTCACATCCTCAGCTAATGGCTTGTTCTTCGCATGTACGCGAAGGATATCCTCTCTGCCACCCACGTCAGGTCTGTCCACCGCAATACGCCTGTCAAAGCGTCCCGGACGTAAAATAGCGGGATCTAAGATGTCCATTCTGTTGGTAGCTGCCATGACAATGATACCGGCATTCTCGCCAAAACCATCCATCTCAACCAGAAGCTGGTTCAATGTCTGCTCTCTTTCATCATGACCACCGCCTAGTCCGGTGCCTCTCTTACGTGCTACTGCATCGATTTCATCGATAAATACGATACAAGGTGCCTGCTTGGTGGCTTCTGCAAAGAGGTCTCTTACTCTGGAAGCACCTACACCTACATACATCTCTACGAAATCAGAACCGGAAATAGAGAAGAATGGCACATTTGCTTCCCCGGCGATAGCCTTTGCCAAAAGTGTCTTACCTGTACCTGGCGCGCCCTCTAAAAGCACACCCTTAGGAATTCTGGCTCCTACATCTGTAAACTTCTGAGGATTCTTAAGGAACTCAACGATTTCTTCTAAGTCTTCCTTTTCCTCATGTAGGCCGGCTACATCCTTGAAGGTGATTTTCTTCTCGCCTTTATCTAGCTTCGCTCTGCTCTTTCCAAAGTCCGCCAGTCTTCCGGCACCGCCACTTGCTGCTGCCCTGTTTTGACTCATGACAAAGAGAAATACGATGACGATTGCAATCACAAGCGTAGGTAGAATCGAGGTCAAAAACCAGTTTTCCGACTCTACTTCCATTACTTCCGGATATACACCGTGGCTGACAAGCTGCTCTTCTGTAACTCTTACGTCTGTTACATACAGCACAACCTGTCTATTATCCGGCGCCAGAATCATAGTCACCTTACCTGTAGGTGCAATCTTATTCGGCTCGATATGTGCAGATACGATATTGTTATTCTCTAGTGCTTCGTAGTACTGCTTTTGTGAAAAAGGATTGTAAGTTGGTAATGGATTTAAACTGAAATAAATACACGCCACCAGCAAAAGTCCAATTAATCCAAAGTACGCTCCATAATTAAAACCTTTTTGTTTTTTCAAAACTTATCCCTTTACTAGTCCTGCTCTACCACACCGATATATGGCAAGTTTCTGTATCTCTGATCATAGTCCAAGCCGAAGCCTACTACGAATTCATCCGGAATTTCAAATCCGGTGTAATCTACATGTACATCTTTTACTCGACGATCCGGTTTATCTAAAAGGGTGCAAAGGCGAACGCTCTTTGGTCCTCTGTCTTTCAGCATTTCTAAAAGATAGCTCAGAGTTCTGCCGGAATCCACGATATCTTCAACTACTAATACTTCTTTTCCTACCAAAGGCTCATCCAAATCTTTTACGATTTTTACTACACCGCTGGATTTGGTTTCGCTACCATAGCTGGATACAGACATGAAGTCCATAGTTACAGGAATAGTGATTCTTTTTGCTAATTCACACATAAAGAATACGCCGCCCTTTAATACACAAATCATGTGAAGTTCTTTGCCTTCATAATCCTTAGAAATACGAGCGCCCAGTTCTTTTACTTTCTCATTGATGTCTTCTTCTGGAACCATTACACGAATACGTTCTGCCATAACTAATCCTTCCTTATAGAACCTTTATTTGGAGTACCTGTTTGGTCTCCTTTGTTATTTTCACGGACTCGCTGATGCGAAAGCCCGGAATCCACACAATCTCCTGCCCTGCTGCTAGTAGCCACAAATCATCTCGCAGGCTTTCCGGTATCTTTTGATCAATGAGATACTCTTTTAAGCTGCGGGAATGTCCCTGCTGATCTGCCACCAGATAGTCTCCAGCCTGTCTATGTCGCCAACAAAGCATCGACTTTATTTTATCATAATCAAAATTTTGTGTATACCTGTCCGCACTGATATAGCGGGTATAAGCATCCGCTTCTGACAGTTCGATCATCTTTTTTTCATAAGCAGGCTCTGACCGGTCAAATAAATAGGTTGGTAATTCCTTTTCCTTACAATAAAGCTCTTTTAAAAGGCCATCCACCGACTGCCCTTTTTGATAGAAAAATAGAAATGCTGCCTGCTTTTCAGCAATCACGCCGTAGTGCAGACTGGCTTTCCCATGTCCGCTGCTTCTTAGGAGCTTCTCAACTTCCTCCATATGCACGTAGCCGATATCTTTTTCCCTGCCGGCCACTGTGCGCATAGCTTCCATCAGGATTCTATGATAGATATAAGTTTTTTCCTCATGCAGACGCTCTAAGGACAGCACCAGCACCCCATCTTGCGCCAAGACCTTACAAGCCTCAAATCGCTGCGCTGTAAGCTCTTCTAACACCTCTTCCGCTTCTCTGGCCATCTCTGCGGTCCTAGCCAAATGCTGATTCACCTTATCATGAAAGGCCTCACTCATCTGTGGCAAAAGTTCATGACGGATGTAGTTTCTGTCATAAGCGGTATCTATATTAGTTTCATCTTCCACGTAGATTTGACCTATGTCCTTCAAGTACGCGAGAATCTCACTCTTCTCTGCTTGTAATAAAGGACGGATATAAAAGTCCCTTTGTGGTGCCATGCCTCCAAGGCCCTTGATCCCGGTACCCCGCATCAGGCGATACAGCACTGTCTCAGCCTGGTCATCCAGGTGATGGGCAAGCGCCACTTTCACGCCATTTTGGTTGCTTAAATCCGATGCTTCTTGCTCTTCGGCTTTTACCTGGGATTGAAAGATTTCATAGCGGCGTTGTCTGCCAGCTTCTTCCAAAGAAATGCCTTCCTCTTTTGCAAGTCCCGGAATGTCTTCCCTGAAAATCTGCAGGTCTACTCCGTGCTTTTCGGTCAATGCTTTTACAAAGGCTTCATCCCTGGCTGCGGTTTCCCTGATGCCGTGATTGACATGGATGCAGAACAGTTTTAAGTCGTACTCCTTTTGAAGGGCCAATAAAATAAAAAACAGACATACCGAATCCGCACCGCCTGATAGTCCCAAATAGACCGTGTCGCCCGTGCTTAGTAGCCTGTTTTCTTGAATATAGGTTTTTATTTTCTTTTCAAATGGGTGCAAAATCTTGCTTATTTCCCTTCTGTTTCAAATACAATCTGATTCTTATATACCAGTCCCAGTTTCTCTCTGGCCATATCTTCTATGTACTTTTTCGTCTGGGTATACTTAGAATACTCTTCGATATCCTCTGCTCTCTGGGTCTCTTCTGCTATTTTGCCTTCCCACTCATCTACCTTTGTCTGGTAGTCATCTAGCTGCTTGCGTAACTGAGAACCTTTCACCGTTACCATAGCCATTAACATAAGGATTACAGCTGTCACCAGAAGCATACCGACTTTATTCTGTTTTTTCTTTTGATATGCCGCACGGCGACGTCTTCTTGCCATACATGCTCCTTACTATAGGGATTACTACTACCTTTATTTTACTCCTTTAGGAAATAAATTCATACATTTCTTTGGCGTTTTCTTTGCGCACCGTCTCAGCCACATCTGTGACTCTAACCTTAGTTTCTTTATTACCAAACTGAATGACGATTTCGTCACCCACCTTCACATCCACGGAAGCTTTTGCCACGCGACCATTGACCATGACACGGCCATTATCACAAGCCTCATTGGCTACGGTTCTTCGCTTAATCAATCTAGATACCTTTAAATACTTATCCAGTCTCATATTATACCCCTTCTTTTCTAATCTTATTCTTAGAAAAAAGACCCGGGAAATATCCCAGGTCTTTCTAATTGGTCACTATTATTTGTTAACAGCATCCTTTAAAGCTTTACCAGCTTTGAATTTTGGAGCCTTGCATGCTGCAATCTTCATAGTTGCGCCTGTCTGAGGATTTCTTCCTTCACGAGCTGCTCTCTTGGATACTTCGAAAGTACCAAAGCCAACTAACTGCACTTTTTCTCCTTTTTTCAGTTCAGCTGCAACTGTCTCTGTAAATGCAGTTAAAGCTGCTTCTGCGTCTTTTTTTGTCAGCTCTGCATTTTTAGCAATTGCTGCAACTAATTCAGTTTTATTCATGTTAAAAACCCTCCTAAAAAGTAACTGATATATCCATTTATAGAGGATTTGCAGGCCTTTGTCAAGGGAAAAACCGCTATTTATGCGGATTTCAGGCATTTTTTGTGCGAAACCCCGCTTCCTTACTGCTCTGCGATGAGATCCGGGAAGGCATAGGAGATATTTTTCTGCTCGTTATCCACCTGAATCGTATAGCTTTTGGCAGTATATCCACTTTTTCGAAGGGTTACTGTGTGTTGCCCTGCTTCCTTCTTAAAGTTGATAGGTGCCATTCCGATGTAGTTGCCATCTACATACACTTCCACGCCACTAGGCCCTGTCAGACTTACATAATAACCCTCTGTGGAAGTAGTGTCTGCGTTTCCGGTATTACTTGTCGTGCCTGTAGTCGTATCGCTACCGGTAAGCTTGCCCGTCTTGTCCGGATGATAGACTTCCGAACCGGGAGTTGCATTATTACCGGATACGGTAGTGTCTGTATCAGCATCCACTTCCTTGCCGCTTTCCGTCAGGTCGATATGGATACCGGCACTTGGCTTGCCCACACGAAGGTATTGGGTTACTGTATCATAGCCATCGCTTCGGACAATCATCTGGTGGATACCGTATTCCATGCGCACAGGCGCGCTGAAATCTGTCTTCTTGCCATCGATATAAAGGCTTGCCTCATTCGGTGTAATGGTAAAAATGACTGTACCATACTCCGGCTCATCCGCCTTCAGGTCCCCGATATCCAGCACTACTTCTTCATTGCGCTTTACTTGAATGGACTTTTCGCCACGCACACCGTGATTACTAAGAAGCACGTTGGAAGTACCTTCCGGCACTACCAGCAGCATATTTTCACTGATTTGCTGAATGACTTTTTCACCCACTTCAATCCAGCCGCCATAGAAGTACTCGTCATTCTGAAGACGTAAGTACCCATGGCCCTTTTCCACTACGATACTATACACCTTTTGACCGATTCCCTGGAACGCCAAAGTATCCATGGCATTTAAGTCCATGAGTTCCAGTTCTTCTTTATTGGAAAAGACTACATAATCGGGAGCAAGTGCATACTTTTCTGTACCTATAGAGACGATTTGTTGCACTTCCTGAATTTCTGAACCTGTCTTTCCATTTAAAGTCCAGGCTCCCGGAGACTTCTGCAATGTATTAAGTCGCTTCTTCGGCTTATAAAAGGTGATATCAACGATATCTCCTTCTTTGATTTGGCCTGCGGTTACCCCGTTACCAAACTTATCATAGAAACAGGTAGCACCGTTGTATTCCAAGGTGAAGCGCTTCTTTACCTGTGGCTCTTCAAAGGTAAACGTGCCCGCAGTCTCATCTACGCCTACTACGATAGCCGTATCCGCACTATCAAACTGTCCCGGCTGATCGACCACCACGCCTTCAAAAACAGCATCAGAGCCTTCTTGCTTACTTCCTAAGCCGCACCCTGTCAGTACACCTGCCAATAGGAAAAGCGCCGCTATGCAGTTTTTACGAATCCCCCATTTTCTCATGTATGATTCCTTATACTTCAGAATTCTTATCTTCTGAAAACTCTTTTACCCTTTGTAAAAGATGCTCTTTGTCATTATGCTCCGGATATTCCAACACATCCTGCAGCATCGCATTTAGAATCTGCCCTATCTGCTTACCCGGCTGCACACCTACTGCCATCAAGTCTTGACCATTGACAGCCAAATCTTTTAAAGTCAGGCATTCTTTGTCTCTTAGAATTTCCTGATAAAGTGCCTTTAAGGCATCTAATTTCTCAAGCTTTTCTTTCCGCAAATAATCGCTTTGCGCTAGGGTGTCCGCTAAATTAATCTCAAACATGGCCGGGAAAAACTCCTGTCCTATCTTAGCTACAGCCTTACGGACGCTCTTTTTCCGCGCTTCGATATGGATGTCCCAATCATGGAATTCCACCAGTCGCACCACGTCATGAATGGTCTGGTTATCATAGCGGAGTCTGCGCAAAATGACTTTCGCCATCTCCGCACTCTTCACAGGATGCCCTCTAAAGTGGTCGATTCCTGCTTCGTCTGTGGTCTTCGTCTCCACTTTACCGATATCATGCAGCAGCATGGTAAGTCGCAGTACTTTATCAGCCGGCACATGCTGCATACCAATCAAAGTATGCTCTCCTACCGTATAAGCATGATGGGGATTGTGCTGCTCACAGGTCATGCAAGCATCAAACTCAGGCATAAAAAGCTTAGTCAGTCCCAACTCATAGCACTCTCGGAAATAATCCGGATGGCCTGATGTCAAAAGCTTTGTCAGTTCCACCTGGATACGCTCCACGCTGACCTTCTCCAAAGTAGGTGCCAGCTTCCTGACAGCTTCTCTGGTGGCTTCTTCGATTTCATATCCAAACTGTGCCGAAAATCTCACCGCCCGCATCATACGCAGCGCATCCTCAGAGAAGCGCTCCATGGGCTCTCCTACGCAACGGATGACACCTTTCTCTAGGTCCTCCAGACCACCGAATAAATCCACCAAGCCATGGCTCTCATTGTAAGCCATGGCATTGATGGTAAAATCTCTACGTTTTAAATCTTCCTCTAAACTGGCCGTGAAGCTCACCTGCTTGGGATGGCGTCCATCCTCATACTCCCCATCGATACGATAGGTAGTCACTTCATAGCCCTCTCCGTGAAGTATCACCGTCACGGTACCATGTACCAGACCGGTATCCACGGTTTTATAGAAGATATCCTTTACTTCATAAGGCGTAGCAGAAGTGGTGATGTCCCAGTCATTCGGCTCTCTGCCCATGATCTGATCTCTCACACACCCACCTACTGCATAGGCCTCAAAGCCTGCTGCCTCCAGTTTTTCTATTATGAACTTTACATCACTTGGTAATGTTATCTGAATCATTCATATCCTTTTCTAGGCAACAGTACTTATCTAAATCTTAGTAAGCTCTGCCCCAGTAAACCATCTTCTTGGCAGGTTTGCCGCAGCATACGCATACATCGCTGATCTGTTCCTGCTCAAATGGCATACATCTACTGGTTACAGACAGTTCCTCTTTGATCTTGTCTTCACAAGCCTGATCACCACACCACATAGCTTTGACGAATCCGGATTTCTCATTGAAAATCTTGCGGAACTCATCCATATTCTTTGCTATATAAGTCTGGGAATCTCTACGCTCTCTAGCACGCTCTAACATGTCTTTCTGCATAGCATCCAGTGTTTCACGTACCTTAGTCTCTAATTCATCAAAGGAAACTTCCATCTTTTCGCCATTATCACGACGAACCAGCATGCACTTGCCGTTCTCGATATCCTTTGGACCTACTTCGATACGAAGTGGAATACCACGCATTTCCTGCTCAGAGAATTTCCAGCCTGGGCTCTTATCTGTGTCATCTACTTTCACACGGAAGCCCTTCAGCATATCTTTCATCTCAGCGGCTTTCTCCAGCACGCCTTCCTGCTGCTGACGAATCGGCACGATCATCACCTGTGTAGGTGCTACTCTTGGAGGAAGTACGAGACCGGAATTATCACCATGTACCATAATGATAGCACCAATCAGTCTGGTGGTCATACCCCAAGATGTCTGATGTACGTACTCAAGCTTATTATCCTTGCCTGTGAACTGGATGCCAAATGCTTTTGCAAAGCCATCACCGAAGTTATGGCTGGTACCGGACTGCAGTGCTTTACCATCATGCATCAGTGCTTCTACGGTATAGGTAGCAACTGCACCTGCGAATTTTTCTTTCTCTGTCTTCTGACCCTTTACAACAGGGATAGCACATACCTGCTCTAAGAAATCTGCATACAGATTCAGCATCTGTACGGTTCTAGCTTCTGCTTCTTCTGCAGTTGCATGAGCAGTGTGACCTTCCTGCCACAGGAACTCACGGCTACGAAGGAAAGGTCTGGTTTCCTTTTCCCAACGTACTACGGAGCACCACTGATTACATACCTGTGGTAAATCTCTATAAGACTGGATGATGTTTTTATAATAATCGCAGAATAAAGTCTCTGAAGTAGGACGTACACAAAGTCTCTCCTGCAGTGGCTGTAAGCCACCATAAGTTACCCATGCTACTTCCGGTGCGAATCCTTCTACGTGATCCTTCTCTTTCTGAAGGAGGCTTTCCGGAATGAACATTGGCAGGTATACGTTTTTTACACCTGTCTCTTTGAATCTACGGTCTAATTCCTGCTGAATCAGCTCCCAAATCGCATATCCGTCAGGACGGATTACCATACATCCTTTTACGCTTGTGTAGTCAACCAGCTCAGCTTTTTTGACTACGTCTGTGTACCACTGCGCGAAGTCGTCTTCCATCGCGGTGATTGCTTCTACTTTCTTTTTATCAGCCATGATTTTCCTTTCTGCGCCATAGCGCTAACCCAATTTTTTCAGGATTTCATCTCGAATAAAGCCTGCCTTTTGCAGGATAAAAAAAACGCCGAGACTTCATCCCACTACAGGGACCGAAATCTCGGCGGTACCACCCTAATTAATGCTTACGCATTCTCTCGAAACCGTTAACGCCGGTGTACGCTACGTTTTACGTAGAACTCCAAGGTAGGTTCCATCTCGTACTATCAAAGTCTCTCACCAAATGACTTTTTCTCTGGAAATAGCCGCCAAATGTACTAGTCCTCTTCAACGTCGTATATGTATTGAAAATGGTAGCAAGTTTGGTGCGAAAAGTCAAATGGCTTTCTTTGCTGTTTTACCAAGTGGTAGTAATCCTTGTGATATCAAATACTTATTGGCAGCTTTCAAATTTCCCGTAGCAAAATGTCTTAGCAGCATATGATAGATAAAATCCTTGCGTGTCGTCTTAAAACGATGTCCGCTTTTCTCCATCAGCTTCTCACTGATGTCTATCGGCAGTTCCATCGCAACACAAAGCTGTATCACTATCTCCATACTCGGATTCTGTCCTTCATCTGTTCTCAGCCGCTGTATGGTTCTCACATCTACATCTGCTCTTTCTGCTATCTCTTCCTCCGTCAAATCCTCGCTTTTCTTCTTCAGATTCAGCAAATAATCTAGTGCCATCGGAAATACCTCCGGCAGTCCTTGCAAAATCCTTATTACTTCATCTGCATATTCTAAAGTATTGATTATCTTGTTTTCGTTTTCCATGATGTTCTCCCTCTTCTGTCAAAACAATTCTGTCTATGCTGGGATGAACGCGGTAGCCCTTTCGGATTTTACGCATTCATCGATGCATAAACTACCTACTTTGTTACCTTTTATCTGGGCATATGCCCAATTCTTTGGCATCGGCTTTCCCTTATTGCCTCCATATCCATGAGACATGTCTGCCACAAAGCTTACGGCTGCAAGTCCTTCCTTTTCTAGTTCAAGACACACCATCCTTGATCCGTACACACCCACGGAATCTGGTTTCAACACACTTATAATTGCTCTAAAATATGGAACAATGTGTCCTCTAATATCGGAAAGAGTTGCATCATAATCCACTGCAAAAAATACAACAGCATCAGGATTAAAACCCATTTGCTCTTTGGCAGTTTTCGCTTCAGTAGCATCTCGCAAGCCTTGCTCACCAGTGAAGTAAGCCGCCCTACGACCAGACTTCTGAAATATGGGAAACACCTTAAGCCCGAATTCTTGGAAAAGCCTTTTCTCTTCCTCGGTTATTTTTTTATCCAGAGCCTTAGGGCCTTTGCAGTTGGTTAGATATCTCCCAACATCTGTATAGCCTTCTTTCTTCAGCTTGTCCGCGGTCTCCGGAGTCAGTCTTGTGCATGTATCACAAGCCCTTTCTTTTTTCATATCTTCTGTATTCATCTTATCCTCCTAGAATTTAAGTAACTTTCTATCTCTCGAGATTTCTGTACAAAACTAGTTTTGATACTTTAATTCTAAGTTAGGGAATAAGTGAATACCACGACATAGCATGTCGCTTTTTACGCAGTAGCCAGATATGATTACACATCCTGCACTGCTTTGTTCGAACAGTTTTAGTATAGAACGCACGTTCTTATTTGTAAAGAGGCTTTTTTACCAGTTTCCAAAAAAACACTTCAGAATCACCTCTCTACCTTACCGGTAAGACTCATTATAATTGCTTTAAATCCAAAGTAAAGACTGTAATTTCAGGAATGCCCAATTTACGTTTGTAGAAATATCGAGCGCAGATTTGTGAATCTTTACCAAAGATGTTTAGTTTCCGCGGGTTATAAGCGATATTATCATTCTGCACCGCTTAACTAAAACTATGAAAAACGGCCCTGAATTCTCAGGGCCGTCACACTCTTTACTCTATGGATGATATATAGTCTTCTTTACCACTCTCGAAAATCCTCGATTGTCCATTTAGGATATTTCCCATCCTCAAACTGTCGTATCCAGGCACCTCCTTTTTCGCAAGGTATATGATACTCCCATATGCATCCACACTTCCGGCATCTATACCATCTTCTACTTTGGTATTCATCTTCCATAATCTCCATGCGAAAATACGCCACCACTCTCAATGGATGAGTTTTTTTAAGAATTCTCTTTTTAACAAGTTCTGAAAGTAGTTTCTCTATCTCTTCAGCTTCATAAATCGACAAATGTTTTGATGTTAATATTGTATTACACTCACATTTTCTCATTGAAACCACTTTCCTTTCACCTTTTTGATATATACCTGATTTCCGCCCAATGCATCAAAGACTATGTCTTCGGCACATCTTTCCTTGCTTCTTTTCCTGTAGCTCTATCTATATAGTAAGAAATGGTCCGGATTTTCTCCGGACCATTTTCTATCGTCTAGGAAGTAGTTATTTCTTCGTGCTCTCCTTCATTAGCCAATACTCTTGTTTTCAACAACGCCTCTCTTTCACTAGGCTGGGGTCCTCAAATACATCCTCATCTTTCAGCCATTTTTCTGTTGAATAATCACCTGGTTTTTCCCAGCACACTTGGTTTTCCTCGGCTTCAAACAATGATTCATCAAGGCCCCTTGCTTTATTATACTCTTTAATTAGTACCCCCCTTAAATATGATAGCCTATCTAGAACATCACTCTTTTCAATAAAATGTAATAATTCCTCTGCACATAACTCTCGTTTCTTATCGATATAGCAACTTCCGATTTTGTCCAAAGAACTAATAAGAAAATCTAATTCCAATATTGCCTTTTCGGTTTTTTTATAAGATAAAGTAATTTCTTTATCCCCTTCTCTTAAAGAATTCTGCATTTTTAATCTTTATATCTCCTTTCACCGTTTTAGTCGATATCTTCTTTCCACTTCAATTCTTGACAAAGCCTTAGCCTGCTCATCTGCGACAGCATCCAGTACGTCCCATACATACCTTTTAAAGATAGCCTAGGTCTTCCTAGGCTACCTCATCATTGTTATCGAGTTTTGTGTAGAGGCTCAAAAAACTCTCGTCAATCTTCAGAATCCCATTTTCTGGTTTCACTTCATCTTTAAATGCGCTTGAAATAACTGTTCAATTTCCTTTTTTTGTTTTCTCTTTGGAATGTTTTCTCGAATTTTCTCAATTCTACTTACAATAATCTGCTGGTTTAAGCTTTCCATTCCTGCTAAAGAATACTCTCCGAGTTTGCATACAATCTCCTTCGGGGTAAGCCTTCCTACAACAAATAACTTATAGAAGTCTTCTATAGAAATAACTACTTTTCCATCTTTGTCTAGATAGTTCTTGCCGCCGATGTGTTGGGTAAACACAGGTTCCCCTGTATTGTCACTTATGGCCAACCAAACATAATTGTCATCTATAGATGAACCCTCCATACTTTTAGTTGTCATCCTAATAAGCCAAACTGGAGCATTAACGTCTTCATCATCCTCATCATAAAGTAGCTCTGCATCTTCTAAAACACATTCTTTTTTTTTCGCAAATCTCTCTGCAACATCCCTAACTTCTTCTGGACTAAGGTTAGTCTGATTTGGTATGCTCTTTTCCTTATAATATTTAGACATTATACCTACTCCTAAGACTGTTAATATATGCTATCTGATGTTTTATTTCTACCTCATTAAACTTATTCTTATTCTGTAATAGCCTTCTATGAACATACTCTTCACGTTCTAGTTTTTCAAGCCTTCTATATGCCTCCGCTCATGCAGCTACTATATGGATAAAAGAAAGACGTCTTAGCCTGCTCCCAAACGCCTTCCTCCTTTAAATTGATAATTTAGTTAGTATTAGGCATCTAGATTTCTCTAGACCGCTTTCTCCATCTCAATTCACGCGAAACTCAATATTATGAATTCCCCAAAAACTTCACTTATTACATACACATTTCCCTATCCATTAAAACATAACAATTTTCTATCTAATAGTTCGTTGTAACCATTTTTCCCTAGTGAAATCGCCAGGTTTTCTCCATTTAGGAAGATTTTCACACAAGTCTTCAAACTGCTCCATTTCTTTTTCAGAGCAGCTAGGATCAAGGTAAGTATCTAAAAGTGCTCTTATTTTGGCCAATCTGTCACATACTTCACTATTATCAATAAACATTGTCGTCTCCCTATAGTAGTCCTCTAATGTCCCGTTATCAACATAATAGGATCCCATACGATGTAGTGAAATAAGGATGTACTCAATTTCAAGATACATTTTTTTTATTTCGTCTTTGATACGACCAAACTCATCTGATATTACAATAGAAGTTTCAAGTTTGCCGCTGACCGTGGATAATAAATATGGATTTTCAAAGCGGTCTAGATTCCCCTAGACCGCCCGTTTCAATCACATAAACCGTTAACTTTTTGGATTTACCAACTCTCTGTAGTCTTCATAGCTCCACTCTCGATAAACTCCCGTGGGAAATTTCCTAACAAATCCACGTCTTTTATCACTGTCGAAATCAAGCTTATCATATTCCCACAGGCAGCCACATATAGTGCATTTGTACCACTTAGATGCAAAATCCTCTACGTGTTTCTGTTCACTATCAAACCTGAAATATGGTTCTTTTACTTCAATATCAACGAAGTTACCCTTCTCCAATTGTTCTTTAAAAAAATCTTCAACTTCTTTGGCCACCACCTGCGATTCAACTAAAGTAGCATATCTTGTATCACATTCACAATTCTTTTTTTGAACCATTTTGGATTTAAATCCTCCCTTTTAATAAAAACTTGATTTTCTCCACCTATTAGAAAACCAGCACCACCGTTTATCACTTGCGGAGCCGCATATCCTTCATAAATTGTTACGCCCTTTGGTACAACAACTTTTTCGACATACCTTGCATTGTTCCCCCAAATAGGATTAAGCGCCAATCCAATTTGTGACTGCAATCTTCCACGTTGTTTTGTTCTAGTCATAAATGGACCTATTCTATTCTTCTCTGAAGAATAAACTCTGTAAAATGTTGTTTTTCTACCTAATACTTTTTCCGTGTACGATGCACTTCTAAAGCTATTTGCATCAGTTTCATTCAATGGCCCCGGATTGATTGGTGAGTAATACTCATATCTCTGATACAATTCCGAGGAAGCATAGAACCTCTTTAGCGCACTACCTGCTCTGTCAATGACTCTACCAGCGCCATAGCTTCCACCTGCAAATACAGCCTCTTCTATTGCTCTACCAGCTACTCTTTTGCCAAATTCTGCCAGGTTAAAGTCTGAGTCTTGATTTCCGGAGATGGTTGTAGCTGATTTTGCATAGCCGCCCTTACGGTCCGGGAGCTGAAGTCCTGCCGGGATAGGACTGCCGCCTACACATGCTGCACTAGATGGTCTATAGGTACCACCCACCTGAGAAGGTACATTAGCTACTGGCGCTGTCTTTCGAACTCCCTTAGCCTGCTCATCTGCAATAGCATCCAGTACGTCCCATACATAGTCTACTGCACCACCAAGTGCACCTGCAAGAGCTCCTCTCTTAAAAGCTGACTTAATGTCCTTAGAATATCCTTCTCCTAAGGCTAACTGGTCTAGGCCAGATTCTACTGCTACTTTTGCTACTTCACTCCAATCTACATAATGATTGTAGCGTTCCTGCTGTGCAGCATTTAAAGCTCCATCCAAGATTGCTCTAATAGCACTTCTTGATACCTTATTGAGAGTCGGGTCTAATAGTGCAACGGTTTCAGCACCTCTGATTGCTCCTTCTAAAGAGGACCACGCGATGTCTTTCGGTTTAAAGTCTCCATTTCCCAGCTGGTGGATGAGTTCCTTTCCACCGCCAATCATGCCACCAACCAAGGCACCTGTCCCAGCTTCTTTAAACAGCTCACCTGTTGGATCCACAAGGTTTACCGGGTCATTTTCACAGTAAGTATAGCGGTTGAAACTGGTTCTCACCGGATCATAGCCAAGGAATCGTCCAAGGTTCTGGTCATATACTCTTGCCCCAGCAAAGTACTTCTCCATCACAGGGTCATAAGTATATCCGGCAAAACATTTTAGTTCGGACAATGCCTCTTGTTCGAAGCCATCAAGTTCATATGTACCAGTATATCTAAAGTCACTTTCCTTTCCCCAGATATCAAACTCAGATCCTGCAATCAGATTTCCATACGCTGAACCAAACATACAGCTACTATCATAGAAATCAGTCATGCAGCTAACTCTTTGCAAAGTATTATTCTTCGGATCTGTAATCCACTTCACAAGCCTTTCGTCGCCTGCATATAGGTGTCGCATGACCTTTCCGCTTGGAAGGATAGTCTGAAGTGGTCTTCCTGCAGTTTTGTCCACCTCACCTTTCATGCTTTGCAGAAAGTCCGGAAGATACTTAAAGTTTTCTCCATCCACGTTTTTACTTCGAAGTATACCTAAGTTATCCTGTACATATCTTGAGGTTTTACCTGTTACAAAATCCCTAGAAGACTCAAGAAGTCCCCTGCATCCATAGGTATAGAAACATGACGGAACAGTTACGATATCTCCGAAATCGTTTTTCTCGGCTCGTGATTCCTGAACCACGTTTCCACATTTATCATATTCAAACAGTACTTCTCTATTGCCATCATTTTTAGATACCAGTTTTCCAAATATATCATAACTGTAGTTGATGGTCTTCTGTAACACATCATTTACGTAGCTTTTTTCGCTTAGTCTATTTCCTAAGCCGTCATAATGGTATAGTGCCTTTACCTTATCCTGTGTTAAGGTACTTGCCTTTAAGATTTCAGTAAGTCGACCCAGTTTATCATAGGTGTAAGATTCGACTTCCTCATCCCCAGGATTGCCAAAAGCATGTCTAACAGAAGTAATCTGTCCAAGTTTATTTCTGGTAAAGTACTTCGCATGACCTTCCAGAATTCTTCCGGTAAGTCCATCAGCAACTTCATTCATAACGCCACCCGGACCATACTGAAATGCTTTGTATGCGCCAAAGCCTGACTGTATCTTTTTAACATTACCATGTACATCATAGGTGATGTCTGTTACATTCCTGCTATCCGCATCATCACCATCAATCACTTTAGATACTTTGCCAAAGGCATTGTACTCATACTTCACCACGGAAGTATCCGGGTATGTGATTTCTGAAAGTCTCTTTGCTGCATCATACTTGTAACTAACGGATGTACCATCTTTTTCAGTTGCCTTGGTCAGATTTCCCAGAAGGTCATACTCAAAGGTAGTGTCCCACTCGTGGCCTGCGTATCTGACAAGTTCCCCTCGTTTGTTATAAAAGAAGCCTTCAGCACCACCGTTTGAAAATACGATTCCTGTAAGCTGCTTTAATCCGTCATATACGTAGTAGGTCTTTTTACCTTCCTCATCGATAACATAATCGATATTTCCGATAGCATCATAGGCGATTTCTTTGGTGTTACCATCCGGATGTGTCTCCTTAATCATCTGACTTTTCTTGTCATACTCATAAAGGGTAATCATCTTTTCTATGAGCTTTTCATCTTCTATTCCGTTTTCAAGGTCCACATGATCTACAAAGCATTCTCTTACTCGTCTGCCAAGTACATCTACGGTAAATCGGTACTCGTTGCCTTCTGCATCAATGACTTTAACCAGATGTCCGCAGGCATCATACTGATAGGTTGTGACATGGTCTTCTGCATCTACTACAGTTCTGATCTGGCCCTTTGCATTGTAGGTAAATCTAGTTACACCGCCAAAGGCATCCTTCATAGAAGTTACCTGACCGATTGCATCATAGGTATAGGATTTAATGACGTTATGATTTACATCTTCTTCCGTAAGGAGTCTTCCCTTACTATCATAGGTAAAGAATCTGTGGTTAAAAGCGGAGTCTTTCTCCTCTAAGATGTTTCCATTTGGTGAATACTCGTATTCTGTGTAGTCTCCTACTTCATTGGTACACTTGGTGATTCTACCAAGGGCGTCTCTCTCAAAGCTTACCTCGTTACCAAGTGCGTCTTTGATTTTGACCACATTGTCGGCAGCATCATACTCATATTCTGTCACCGCCCCTTCCGGGTCCGTCATCTTTTTCAGTTTTCCGGAGGGAGTATACTCATAAGACACAACCATATCTTCCGGACCACAGACTTTAGTGAGTTCATTCTTCACGTTATGTAAGTATGTCCAGGAATGCTTCTTGGCATCTTTATAGCACAGCAGATTTCCGTTATAGTCATACTCCATAGTGGACGTATTCCCAAGTTCATCTGTCACAGAGATGGGTCTGTTCATAGGATCATAGGTATATGTCACTTGACTGCCCATGGCATCTGTTCTTGTCAGAACATTTCCATTACCATCATAGGTGTATGTAGTTTTTGCTCCGCAGGCATCTTCCTCTTCTACCAGATTTCCACATGCATCGTAGGAATACTTTGTGACAAAGCCATCCCCATCTTTTACTGAGGTCACTCTACCTTCTGCATCATAGGTGTATACTGTCTTTTCACCGATCGCATTGGTGCTGCTAAGCACCTCATCCTCCGCGTTATAAGTTAGAAGTTGCTCCGTAGTTTTCTCTACTTCCGCGTTAGGATCCTTTTTCAGTTTCTGAGCATCAGCCGCGGAAATCGTCTCTTCCTTTAGCAGTCTGCCGGCACTGTCGTAGCTAAATCTTGTAAGATTTCCTTCTTTATCCGTAAAGCTGGCAATCTTACCTTTTTCATCATAAGTGAGGCTCTCTTCCTGACCCATCTGGTCTGTCTCTTTGATGATTCGGCCACAGGCATCATAGGTGAAAGTGCGCTCGCCGCTGCCATCCACCACTTTGGTTAAGTGGCCCATCTTGTCATAGGTGTATTCTGTCACCTTTCCATCGAAGGCTTCTTTGCGGATTAAATTACCGATTGCATCATACTCAAACTTCTCTGTCTCATTCTTGGCATTTTTATGTGTCTTAACTCTGCCTTCTGCATCGTAGGTATAGCTATCCCATTGTGACCCCGGTCTGTATACCTTCAACAGATTTCCCGCTTTGTCATAGTCAAAGCTATGAGTTGCTTTGTCTGGATAAGTAACCTCTGTCAGCTGTCCTGCAGAGTTATATCTGTAGTCTGTACGACTGCTATTTTTATCGATATGCGCCTGGCAGTTATCAGAATCACTATAGAGAAAAGATTCTGTTTTATTCCTAGCATCTGTTACTGTAAGTACGTTGCCGTGTTTATCGTAAGCGTATTTTGTCGCATGTCCACACTTATTCACTTTCTTGATAAGTCGGTTCTGAGTATCATATAAAAATCTTTCCTCTCGACCCAACTTATCTTTGATTCTGATTACATTTCCATTCGCATCATAGGTGTATTCAGTGCTACCCGTTTCATCCGTTACCTTTACAAGATTTCCGGATTTGCTATAGGTATTGGTAATAATGCCATTCTCACCCTCATAGGAAATGAGTCTGCCAAGATCATCATAGGTATACTCTGCTACGGTATTTCTTTCTGGATCAATGCTACGTTTTAGAAGACCTTCCTCGTTATACTCATATCTCCAAACATTACCTTCCGCATCAGTAAAGGAAATCAGATTCCCCTTACTGTCATAGGTGTACTTCAGCGTGTTCCCATTCTCATCCTTCACACTAATCAGATTTGTTCCATCATAAGTAAAGAACACTTCTGACTTATCTCTGTGAATGACATGTATTGGAAGGTTATGCTCGTTGTAAGCCACGAATTCTTCAGACTTATCCGGGTGAATGACTTTATTCATTCGGCCCTTATCATCGTACTCAAACAAGGTCTTCTTGTTTGCCGCATCCACCTGGCTTAGAATTCTTCCCTTTACATCATATGTACACTTAGATAAAACTTTAGAGTTACGCTTTAGGGACTCCACATTGCCAACAGTATCGAACTGATACGTTGTACCGATTCCTGCCCCATCCTTTACAAGAACCGTTTTTGCATCATCGTCATATGTAATATCATACTTGATACCTTCAGATACAACCTGTTTTACAACTCGTCCCTTATCGTCATAGGTATTTGTCAGGATTGTTTTCAAGTTCGGATCTCTGATTGCTTTCATTCGACTCTCACTATCATATTCGAATGCATAGCCATTTCCGTCTGGGTCTACAATGCTAGCCAAATTATCACCTGCAAAAGTCAAATGAACTGCATTTCCCATGCTGTCTTTAATTGTTTTTATCTGACCACCATACCACTCAAAGGTAAATGTTTTTCCTTTATGAGAAGTAATGCTCTTTAGTTTACCGTTGTCATACGCATATCTAGTGACTTCGCTTCCGGCTACAATGTCTTTCAAATGTAATCCACTATCAAAGGAATAAGTGGCATCCTTTAAGACAACCATAGAGGAGCCATCCTTAGATCTTGTAAAATAGAAATTCTTATTCTGTTTAGCATTTACGCTCACGCTGCCAATAGCCGGAACATTTTCAAATGTGATAATTTCATCCCATGGCGAAATAAAGTATAGATTAGTTCCTTCCTGTTTCAGGAAGTATAAAAGATTACAGGACCATTTCTTTCCAAGACAGAATTTATCAAATAGTCTCTGGGAATCGTAAAGCAGGGTCAGCGAAAAACCTTCCTTGTCAAAATAAGAAAGAACCGTTTTATCCCATAGGAAAGCACCTGTTTCCACGTCAATCGGTTCTCCCGCCGTATATGGAAATTTTCCATTTGGCACCGGTGCTTCCGACTCCATTGGCTTCTCAAGTTTAACCTCGTCCACCTGTTTTTTCTTCGGGATATCCAAACTCTTTTCTTTTGTATGCAGTTTTTGGATCTGGCTATATGCCCCTTTCCCATTTTTCGTAACAGAACGCGCTTTAAATTCATAATCCGTGTCTGGTTGTAAATTCTTGTATGTGTGACTAGTACCTGAGGTTATGGTTTCCTGTACCTCTCCTGTAGAAGTATTCATAAGCCATAGTTCGTATGACTCCGCTCCATCAACACTTGGCCATGCAACAGTAAATCCATCGTCTCGCAGATCACTTGCAAGGACTTCCGGTGACGTAATCGGATCTACTTTTGGTCTATTCGGATCCGGATATACGGTCATAGCACTATAGGTGCTTATTGCATAACCATTCCACGCCGCAATTCTCACTTGATACGTTTTATCTACATCTGCATGTTCATTGATGTAACTATTGGTTGTACAAGGTATGCTACTCCCATCTAAAATAAGTTCATATCCAGTTGCACCTGAAACCGGACTCCAAGAAATGGTTAGTTTTTCACCTTCCCAGCCATACTTTAACCCCACCGGGTTTAAAGGAGCTGTCTTCATGATTTTTCTAGGCGTATATTCCCCATATGTTTTCATTCCATTTGCCGAATAGCGGATAGCCCTCATACGATAGGTATGTTCTGTATTTGGTCTAAGTCCTGTGAAATTCCTTGCCCCTGTTGTAGGCTGATAAGTTCTTCCATCAAACTCCAGATCATAGACGTGATTTGCCTGGTGCAGATATGTAATATAAATGCTGGTTGCTGTTGCAGTAACTTTTAAATTCTTCACAGTCGGAGTTGGTTCGGCTACTTACACACTTCCCAGCGCACTCCAGGCTCCTGTAAATCTGGTATTCTTGGCTCTCACTCTGAAAGAATAGGTATTTCCGAGAATTAAGCCATTCTGAACAAATCTATTTATGGATACTTCTGTAATCTTTCCGGCAAACTCGACGTCATACTTGCTGGCCCCCTGCACCTCGTCAAACGTAATTGTCACAGTGCTTCCACTCACGGTTGCCTTAACATTTTCCGGAGTGTTTGGAACCCTACTGGTATAGAAGTCGGACGGCATCAGAATTTCCTGCCCATCATCACTCAGTCTCCGACCGGTTGCATCTAAAGCGATTATAACTACCTTATATTTTCGATTTGTCTTAAGGTTTCCATGTGTGGTAAAGCTATTTCCATCTACTTTCAAAACCGGCTCCACCATCACCTTGTCTTTTTGGTCATAAATCTCGACCTGTGTCTTTGCCACACCTGCATACTTTGTCCAGGTGGCTGTAAGTGATCCATTATCATTGAATCTTAGTTGTAAGTTAAGTTTTGTATTTCCCATTTTTCTTCTCCTTTTCTTTGGGTCTTTTTTTACTTCTCTGCGCATGAGAATCTATATGGGATTTCCGGAAATCCATATCAAAGCTTGCTTTGATAGTTACATCTTACGGCTACTTAAGGAGAGTTCCCACGACATGGCATGTCGTATTTTTCCACGAAAAAAGAGCTATGGATTTCTCCATAGCTCCTTCAAGATACGTTTCTATGCCGTTTCTTACCCGACATGGCATGTCGAATTACTTTTTAGTTTTTTAAAAATTACTGCCATTCCATCCCCAGTCGGATACAGGGTGATAGGTTACATAGACAGCGTTACCTGGGATTCCGAGCTTACTAGAAAACAGCTCACAAATCTGACCAGTTAATTTGCTGTATGCTTCCCGTGGTGCGTTACCGAATAAACTTACAGATACGTAAGCTCCCTTATCCAGTTTATTACCACCCATCCAAAGGTCGTAACCATCATCGATACCTACCATAAGGTAAGTTTCTGACTTGTTAAGAGTGGTGATTAATCTACCTAATTCAGTCTTAATCTCTTCTTTTACTTCCGGTGTTACCGGTACTGTGATTTTGGAATCAATAAATGGCATAATTTTTCCTCCTAAATATTAATCTTATTTTATGAAATCATTTAGTTTGAACATACCGGAATTAACAGTACGTCCTTCAGCTTCCTTTGGGGCATGAGCTTTTTTATCATCTACGATGCTAACTGATGATTCTTTTATAAAGCTCCTTAGTACTTCTGAATCACACCGATAATACAACCCATCACGCATGTAGATATATGTTATTCTCATCCCTAAGAGATGCTTGCGTAGTACAGTTGTTGCGCTACCTGAAAATAGTATTAGCGAATGCCACTTATTGAGCACTCCCATCAAGGTCTTTTCTCCGTCAGCAGAAATCGAGTAGATTTCATACCAATCATTATTCGGATTCTTTTCCTCACACGAAAAAACGTCAGATTGATTTATTTGCGTTTTTACTTGTTCCGGTGAACTTGTCCGAGCAATAGCATCTTTAAAGAATCTTGTTAAATCGACTAAATATGCCTTCGTTTCTCCTATCGTTATTTCATGATAAGGATCTTCTTCCTCTAAATAAAACGAGCACTCATCGTGTAGTTCTATCCCCTCGCGCAAAGACAATCCAGACTCTTTGTCTATTAGCGCTAGTTTTAACTCATCGGTTAGATATCCGTCTATCATCTCACACATCTTGTAAAGCGCATCATATGTCGCACCATACAGATAATCCCTAATTTTCGGATTATCTACACCTTTCGGCATATTAGCAATTACTGCTTGTTCCTGGATATCCTGCAGATTCTCAAAGAATATCGCCTGCTTATCCATTAATTCATCAACTGTTGTATATGGGTATGTTTTATCCATTCCCTTAGCTTTAATCTGATGGGTTTGCCTTTTGTCATCTGTAAGCAATATTGGATTTAATACTTTTGTTATTACTGCATAACCAATCCTACAGTTCCCCTCAAAAAAAGGTACTCTTTTTCCAACCCACAGCGTATGCGGGTACACTTCTGGCGATATAAATGTGATTGTGCCAATCGCTTTTCTGTCCGATAATCTTTCCGTGTATTCATGTAACCCTGTCGTAAGATAATCTTCTCTTATTAAGTGCGCCGGCCTATATCCACTAAGTGTCAATTTTCCCTTTGCAAAATAAAATATCGCTTCAACATCCTTATTCACTGCTGTCTCCTCATCCAAGTAGCTTTATATAAACTATATTTTCTGCGCATCATTTTTTGAAAAACCAAGTCCAATAATAAGGAATAAAATTGGTACACTTTCGATTTGTGCAAAGCTGACCATATTGTGGACAAAGTAGCATAGGATTGCTAGGGTCAGTCCGTAATATACTCGGGTATCAGAACTTTCCTCTTGGCTTTGTGTCCGAATGATTCCTGACGCTTTCTGTTTTGCAGTCTTGGCAGCAGACCATAGAAGATACCAGAAGCTGGCCATACCCAAGACTCCTATGTTTACCATCTGGGTGATGCTTTCGTTATGGGCATTAGTAAGTCTGGCTTCCCAGAATTGCTGATGGAAGAGATTACTGATGACTTCCTGGCTATAGGCAAAGCTGGCAAAACAGTCAGGTCCCACACCGATTAGTTTCCTAAAGAATGGCATATGCTGAAATACCAATATGCCGTCGTAGTAGATACGGCCTCTACCACTTCCCCAGTCATCAGAGAAGTACAGTAGACCTTTGCCAAATAATGTCCCGCCATAGCTGGTATTAATCACCATCAGGCTAAAGACCAGTGCGATTCCCACGCAGAGCATAGTCAATGCCACCAGCCTAAATATTTTGCCCCAATGTGGCTTCCAAATCAGGAGCAATACGGATAGAAAAAGGCCGACGGTTCCTATATTTCCCAATAGAATCTGTCCCATAGGCTCGATTTTATTCAGTGCTCCCGGCGCTACCACATCCCAAAACCTAAAGAACTGTGTGCTGCCAAAGAACATCACCAGGATTTCATAGTATCTCACCTGTAATTCTTCATCTAATCCTGCTAAAAAAAATAGAGCAATCAACAGTGCTACCAGAATCAGGAATGCACTCTCGCTGCCTTCTATCACCAAAAAGCCCATGCTAAGAGCGGTGGGAATCAGGATGAGGTTTTTCTGCCATTTGCTACCAGCGCCGAAGTAGATACCCACAATCAGTGGCACAATCAGGCTAAGATATCCACACATCCAGTTCACATTTCCCATAGAAGAGATGAACTCAGGACTACTTAGGGTCATTTGCACCGGATAGATACTGAAGCGATTACAGATTCCCCAGAAGATGACCAGGAATCCTGCTCCGGCCATGCTACCCATACCAAGCCTCTTGTACGGAAAGAAGTATCCAATCATCAGGGAACAGGCTATAAAGCAAAGGTAGGTTCCATATCCCATGAACCAACCGTCGGTTCCCCATAGGGCTTCTTTCCGGTCCACAGCAAATGCGTAAGATACTGTAAGTAAAACAGTGAATAGAATCAGTGCCTTTGTAAGCAGACGTGTGCTCCCCAGGCTCTCTTTCCATTTTTTGAGATTCAGTACACTTTTATCCACTGCAAAGATACCGTACATCACTAGTACCGGTAGTATGCACCAAAGTGCCAGCTTCATGGTGTTCTGAAAATAAAGGTACTTCCAAGAGGATATTTGCACGTATCCGTCATGATAAAAAAGCGGGAGTCCCACTCCCACTGCCAGGAGTAGGAGCCCCGCTTCAATTGCCAGTATTCCTTTTAATCCTTTTTTTACTGTATTTCTCACTGTGCCATTCCTTTATAGCGGTCTATTTCCCAGTGTCTTTCCAATTAAATCTACAAATGGCTGGAAGGCTTCGCCCCTTGGTAAGGTGGTGAAGACCAGTTTCTTTCCGTTTACCGGATGTACAAATCCTACTTGAAAAGCACAAAGCGCCACGTTACGGATGCCTAGATGTTTGGCATATATCTTCGTAGCTTCATCCGCATATTTTTGGTCCCCTAGTAGCGGCATGCCGGCATGGGCCATTTGCACTCGGATTTGGTGAAATCTGCCTGTATCGATGCGGATTGCATAGAGGACTCTTCCCTGAATCCCGGCTACCACTCGATAGCGAAGGGATGCTTTCTGAGCGCCTTCCGTATCCGCAGTCACTACTTTTGCTACCTTCTTCACCGGGTCTTTAATGAGATAATCCTCTAAGACCCCTTCCTGTACAGAAGGCTGATTAAAGGCTACCGCATAATACTGCTTGTTTAGACTGCCTTCCTCAAGTTGCTTGGTAAGTCCTGCTGCCGCCTTTTTATTTTTGGCAAACACAAGTAAGCCCTCCACCGGCTGATCCAGTCTATGGACGACTCCTATGTATGGCTTTTTATTCTGTTCTGTGCTGAGATAGTTACGTAATTCGCTGACCACGTCTAACTGGGTGGCTTTCGCTGATTCCGTGGGGAATCCTGCCAGCTTACGAATCACGATGACATCTGCATCTTCATATAGTATTTCTGTCTTCATCTTGTCTTCATTATATACGATGGGGCCCCTGCCCTTCAATGTGCTACCAAGGAGCTTTCCCACAAAAAAGACACCGACTAAGCCGGTGTCTTAAACTTTATACTTTGAAGCGGTAGCCTACACCCCAAATGGTCTCAATGTACTGAGGTTTGGATGTGTCCACTTCTACTTTTTCACGAATCTTCTTGATATGTACGGTAACTGTAGCGATATCACCGATAGATTCCATATCCCAGATTTCTCTGAAGAGCTCTTCTTTGGTGAATACGTGATTTGGATTCTCTGCCAGGAAAGTCAGTAAATCGAATTCCTTTGTGGTGAAGGTCTTTTCTTCGCCATTGATCCATACACGTCTTGCAGTCTTGTCGATTTTGATGCCACGGATTTCCACCATGTCATTGGTTTTCTGCAAGCTGCCTACCAGTCTCTCATATCTGGCCATGTGGGCTTTTACTCTGGCCACCAATTCGCTTGGACTAAATGGCTTGGTCATATAGTCATCAGCACCAAGTCCTAATCCTCGAATCTTGTCGATGTCATCTTTCTTCGCAGATACCATCAGAATCGGCAGATCTTTTACCTCACGAATCTTTTTGCACACTTCGAAGCCGTCCATACCCGGAAGCATCAAATCAAGGATAACTAAATCAAAGTCTTCCTCAAGCGCAGTTTTAAGTCCTGCATCACCGGTATGCTCTATCTTTACTTCGAAATCACTTAACTCTAAATAATCTTTCTCTAAATCCTCAATTGTTTCTTCATCTTCAATGATTAGAATTCTGCTCATTTTGTTTTCCCACGAGTAACTTCGTAGTCTACCCCCTTTGCATTATTTTGCGATGTACTTTTGAAGAACAAAGTGTATGCAGGTTCCTTCTCCCTCTACACTGGTCGCCCAAATATAACCTCCATGATCCTCGATTATCTTCTTTACGATTGATAAACCGATGCCGCTTCCTCCCATGCCGGAGTTTCTGGAAGCGTCCGTTCGATAGAATCTGTCGAAAATCTTCATCAGTTCTCCCGATGAGATTCCCTTTCCATTATCCTCTATCTCTATTCTAACCGAATCCTTTTCGTCGATTAGTCGTATTTCAATCTTGCCGTTTTCCCGCTCGATATATTTTTGACTGTTATCCACGATATTGGTCACAACACGCTTGAGTTGCTCCGTGTCGGCCAGAATCACCGTCCCAGGTGCCAGTTCGTTCTCATAAGTCAGGGTAATTCCCGTGGTATCTAATTCTATATGAAATTCCTCCATACAGTCTTCCATGTATTTTCCGATGTCTACTTTTTGGAAATTGTACGGAACACGATTATTATCGATACCAGAATATATGGTCAGTTCATTAATGAGCTTATCCATATCGTTAGTTTTATTATATATCGTTTTAACGTATTTATCCATCTTTTCCGGCGTATCGGCTACACCGTCCATCAAACCTTCTACGTATCCTTTGATGGCTGTCATAGGAGTTTTTAAATCATGGGTGATGTTCGTAATGAGTTCCTTTGAACGATACTCATGATCTATTTTTTCCTCTGCTGACTCTTTCAATCTGAGTCGCATTTCTTCGTAATTGCTGATTAGTTCCGAGATTTCATCATCCTTCTCGATTTTCAGCATAGGTAGCTGATAATCCAGATTTCCCTCTGCGATATTTTGCATCGCGCGGTTCAGTTCATTTATGGGATGATAGACACTGCGGTAATTCCAAGTACTGATAAACACCGCAGTCCAGAATAATATGACTAAAATAGCCAGAATGAAAACCGGCTTCAGACTGATACTTCCTAAAAGCCAGAAAGCTGCAATAATCAAAAAAAACGGAACTAATACGATTATGAAAAATGTAAGAATTGTTCTAGTCTTTAGTTTCATCTTTTCTTCCCTTCAGGGTTCTACCCCAATCTACAGGAATTATAGCATAAAACCTACTGCTCTTTTCTTATCTAGGCCTTAAAACTTCTAAAAAAAAAATAAAAAAACACGCAAGACTTTTAGCATCGTGTACAATGATATTACACTATTCAAATTTCTCTATTTCCACCTGAGAAAAGATTCTAAATGGAGGGTTTTTATATGAAGTATGTATGTTCAGTTTGTGGTTATGTTCACGAGGGAGATCAGCCACCGGAGAAGTGTCCAATTTGCCAGGCACCTGCTGAGAAGTTTACCAAGCAGGAAGGTGATATGACATGGGCTTCTGAGCATGTTTTAGGTGTTGCACAGGGTGTACCTCAGGACATTATCGATGACCTGCGTTCTAATTTCACCGCTGAGTGTTCTGAAGTAGGTATGTATCTTGCTATGGCTCGTGTAGCCCACAGAGAAGGCTATCCGGAAATTGGATTATATTATGAGAAGGCTGCTTTCGAAGAGGCAGAACATGCTGCAAAATTCGCAGAGCTTTTAGGTGAAGTTTTGACAGATTCCACCAAGAAGAATCTGGAAATGCGCATCGAGGCTGAGAACGGTGCTACCGATGGTAAGACGAAACTTGCCAAACGTGCAAAAGAGCTGAATCTAGACGCTATCCATGATACCGTTCACGAAATGGCTCGTGATGAAGCAAGACATGGAAAAGCTTTCAAAGGATTACATGATCGCTATTTTGGTTAAAAATAAGGGTGTAGCTTTTGCTACACCCTTTTCTTATGCATTGGCATTTTTGATTAATTTTACGATGGTTTCGATGGCTCCGGATTGTTCGGAAGACTGCATCGCATCGATATAGCTTTGACGATTGCAGTATAATTCATGCACCTTATCTGTCAGGAAATCTGCTGATAAGATGTCCTCCGGAATCACCATGCTATAGCCCTGTGTCTCAAAGGACTGAGCATTTAAAATCTGATCTCCTCTGGAGCTGGAAGCCGGTAACGGAATCAGGATATTTGGCTTCTTCAGTGCTAAAAGCTCACAAATTGCATTGGCGCCGGCTCGTGAAATCACGATGTCTGCCATTGCAAAGATATCCTTCATCTCGGATTTACAGTACTCAAACTGTTTATAACCGGTTGTGTTCAGAAGCAGATTATCAATTTTTTCTTTTCCACAAAGATGTACTACCTGGAAGTCCTTCAGTAAGTCCGGCAGTGCTTCTCTAACGCAGCTATTTACGCTGGCAGCACCCAGGCTTCCGCCTACTACCATCAGCACCGGTCTCATGTGATTGAATCCGCAAAGCTTTAGCCCTTCTTCTTTAGAGCCTTCTCTTAATTCATCTCGGATTGGGGATCCTGTCAGGACTGCTTTATCTTCCGGAAGAAGCTTTACTGTTTCCGGGAAGTTGCAACATACTTTCTCTGCTACCGGGATACAGAGCTTATTGGCTAGGCCCGGTGTCATATCGGATTCATGGATGATGCAAGGAATTTTCAATGCTGCTGCCGCTCTAACTACAGGTACAGCTACGAATCCCCCTTTAGAAAATACCACATCCGGTTTGATTTCTTTTAAGAGTTTCTTTGCTTCGTTATATCCTTTGATCACGCGGAAAGGATCAGAGAAATTTTTCCAATCGAAGTATCTACGGAATTTTCCGGTAGCGATGCCATAATATGGTATATCCGGAAAATCTGCCAGTAGCTTTTTCTCGATGCCGTCATAGGAACCGATGTATGTAATCTCGTATCCTTCTTTTTGTAAATAGGGAAACAGGGCAATGTTCGGTGTGACGTGTCCTGCCGTACCACCACCAGTCATTACGATTTTAGCCATGATTACCTCCCTAGTGCTTCTTCAAGGGCCTTTGCTAACTGGTCTGGACAGGATGTATCTTTAAAGCCACATTTGATACCTTTTAATCTGGATATGGCATCCTCTGCATCCATACCCTCTATCAGAGCTGCAACACCCTGTGTATTACCGGAACATCCTCTGGTAAACTGGACGTTTTTTACTTTGCCATCTTCAATTTCAAAATCTATGCCTGTAGAACAGACACCCTTCGGTGTAAAATGCATGGGAACTCCTTTACTTCTTCGTTTAAATTCTAAGTGTGATTTTACCACAAAAAAGGGTTATACGGTAGAATAAAGATATATTTTCAGGGAAATATGGTAGGATATAAATATAGGAGTAAAAATACCATGAAAATCGTTATATTAGAGCGTAACAGCGTAGGAACAGACATATCCGTAGACTGCTTTAGAGACTTTGGAGAAGTGGAAATCTACGGAAACACCGTTACGGTAGAAGAAACCAGAGAGCGAATCAAGGATGCTGATGTGGTTATTGGCAACAAGGCACCTTTAAATGAAAGTACATTAGCTGGTAGTAAAGTGAAGCTAATCAGTGATTTCTCCACCGGCTATGACAATATCGATACTGCGTACTGTAAAGAAAATGGTATCTGTGTCTGCAATATTCAGAATTATTGCACCGCAGCGGTGGCCCAGCACACCATTGCGCTTACCATGTATCTTCTGGAGCATTTGCCTCACTATGATCACTATGTGAAGGATGGTACCTATGCTTCTCAGGATCGTTTTTCCAACTTTGATCTACGATTTACAGAGTTAGAAGGGAAGACCTGGGGTATCGTGGGCATGGGACATATCGGTCGTAAAGTAGCACAGATTGTGGAAGCTATGGGCTGTAAGGTTGTCTTTTATTCTGCTTCCGGCAATAGTTCCGTGACAGAATACACCCGCGTAGACTTCGACACCTTGTTAAAGGACTGCGACTTTATTTCCATTCACTGTCCATTGAGCGAGAGAACCAGAAATCTATTTGACGCGGATGCTTTCTCTAAGATGAAAAATTCCGCTATCCTGATTAATGTAGCCAGAGGACCTATCATTCATACCCAGGCTTTATACGACGCTCTCACAAATGGTGAGATTGCTGCAGCCGGTCTGGATGTATTAGAGCAAGAGCCTATCAGCAAAGACAATCCATTAGGACAGATTCAGGATTCCAATAAGCTGATTATTACGCCACACCTTGCTTGGGCCAGCGTTGAAGCAAGACAGCGCTGTGTGGATCAGGTATATGAGAATATTCAAAACTTCTTAAAGGGTTCACCTAGTAGAAGGATTGTGTAATTCATGATTTACAATTTTATGTTTGTGTAGTAGAAAAGGGGATTCTATGAGCAAGACAAAAAAAGAGCAACAAGGATTTGAACATTTGAAATTATCACCGGAACAAGAAAGGTATCATCTTGTTCCACTGGATCGCATCGATGGGTTTGACGTAAGGCCCGGCTTCTATGAAAGCATGGGCGCCACACCGATTCCCGGTGGTGTCAACTTTACTGTGCATTCATCCGGCGCTACCGCTGTGGAGCTTTTATTGTTCCACAGGGAAGAAGAGGAGCCTTTTGCGGTGCTTCCTTTTCCTAACCACTATCGTATCGGCTCCGTTTATTCCATGATTGTGTTTGGTCTGAGCATTTATGACTTTGAGTATGCTTACCGAATCGATGGTCCATGGGATCCGGAAAAAGGCCTGATTTTTGACAAAACCAAGATTCTGCTGGATCCTTACGCCAGGGCTATCACCGGTCAGAGCGAATGGGGATCTCGTAAGAAAACGCATGCCTACCATGCCAGGGTAGTAAAGGATGACTTTGACTGGCATGATTTCAAGCAGCCGGAACTTGCAGTGGATCAGTTGATTATTTATGAAATGCACGTGAGAGGTTTCACTAAATCTCTTACTTCCGGAGTAAAGAATCCCGGTACCTTTGATGCCATCCGTGAAAAGATTCCCTATCTGCGGGAGCTTGGTATCAATGCCGTGGAGCTCATGCCGATTTTTGAATTCGATGAAATGTTGGATGTGCGAGAGTACAACGGCAATACTCTATATAACTACTGGGGGTACAATACCGTTGGCTTCTTTGCCCCTAACACAGCCTACACTGCTGCCATTGAATACAACCGAGAAGGCAATGAGTTTAAGGAGCTGGTAAAAGAATTAAATGAAAATGGCATAGAGGTTATCCTTGATGTAGTATTTAACCATACCGCAGAAGGCAATGAGTTAGGGCCTTATATTTCCTTTAAGGGCTTTGACAATAACTTATACTATATCCTCACACCGGAAGGATACTATTACAATTTCAGTGGATGTGGTAACACCATGAATTGTAATAACCCGGTGGTACAACAGATGATTCTGGAGTGCCTTCGCTACTGGGTAATCGCTTATCGTGTGGATGGCTTCCGTTTCGATTTGGCTTCCATTTTAGGACGTAACGAAGATGGAGCGCCTATGGCTTCTCCGCCACTTCTACAGGCACTTGCTTACGATCCTGTGCTTTCTAAGGTGAAGCTTATCGCAGAGGCTTGGGACGCCGGTGGTCTTTACCAGGTAGGTAATTTCCCTTCCTGGAATAACAGATGGGCAGAATGGAATGGTAGATATCGCGATGATATTCGCAGATTTTTAAAGGGTGATGATGGTATCGCCATGGGTGCCGCTATCCGTATCGCCGGTTCTCCTGATTTATATAAGCCGGATGAGCGCGAATGCGCTTCCATCAATTTCATTACCTGTCATGACGGCTTTACTTTGTATGATTTATATTCTTACAATGAAAAGCATAATGAAGCCAATGGCTGGAGCAATACAGATGGTGCCAATGATAATAACAGCTGGAACTGCGGGTCAGAGGGCTCCACAGACAATCCGGATATCAACCGCCTTCGCATGCGCATGATGAAAAATGCCTGTGCGGTTCTTATGTGTAGCCGTGGTATTCCTATGTTCCTTGCCGGAGATGAGTTTGGTAATACCCAATTCGGCAATAACAACCCCTACTGTCAGGATAATGAGATTTCCTGGCTGGATTGGAGTAAGATGAAGGAGAATAAAGAGCTCTTTGATTTCTTCAAAGAGATGATTGTTTTCCGTAAGAAATACAGTATTCTTAGACGTCGTGGATTAGAGTCACGGGTTGGCTTCCCGGATATCAGTTATCATGGTGTTACGCCTTGGGTCAATGACTTCGCCAATTATGATCACTATGTAGGTGTCATGTTTGCCGGTGTAAGGCGTACCGCTTCCAGAAGAGAAGAAATTATCTATATCGGCGTGAATGCCTATTGGGAAAACCTGGATGTGGAGCTGCCTCAGCTTCCCAATGGCTATAAGTGGATGCATGTAATTTCTACTTCTGACTGGAAGTTTACAGATATTCACCGTCCGCTAGAGAATCGCTTCGGAGCAGAAGCCAGATCCGTTAATATTTTTGTGGCTGCAAACTATTAGTGCTGTACCACCTTTTTGGGACAAAAGAAACCCCTTAGACTCATCTAAGTCTAAGGGGTGTTTTGGTTCTATGCTTCGAAATTCTTTACAAATTCTACTACTAGGTTTGCGCAGTGCTCTGCTGCCTTTTTCTCAAAGGATGGATAATCCATCTGCGCAGAATCATCTGCCTTATCAGAGATGGCACGCAGTACCAGGAACGGGATCTGGTTTAAAGTAGCAGCCTGTGCGATGGAAGCGCCTTCCATTTCTGCACAATCTCCTTCGAATACTTCTACCAGCTTGTTCTTAGCTTCTTTGCCGGAAACAAATAAATCTCCACTGACAACGCGACCTTCCACTACGTTGATATCGCTGTTCACTTTTCTGCAGGCTTCAGCCGCAGCTTTCGCCATAGCCGGATCTGCTTCAAAGCTCCACATGGATAGACCAGGTACCTGACCAGGCTTGTATCCCAGTGCTGTTACATCCATATCGTGCTGTACTGCATCTCTAGATACCAGAATATCTCCAATATCCAGCTGCGCATTCAGGGAACCTGCAACACCGGTGTTCATCACATGGGTGACATCAAATAAATCTGCTAAAACTTGGACGCACATAGCAGCATTTACTTTTCCAACGCCGCACTGTACTACGACAACATCTTTTCCTTCCAGTGTACCTTCACAGAACGTCATACCTGCTTTTGTCACACTACGGGTGATAGTCATTTTTTCTTTTAAAGTGGCCACTTCAATTTCCATGGCACCGATAATACCTAATTTCATCTTTTCTCCTTTATTCTGGATATACCAAATGTTTCTCATCAATATGATACAGTGTGTTATCCAGATAGCGTTTTCCTAGGTATTTTGCCATAGGCAGATTGATATCCAGGTAATTACCGCAATCTCTTGGAGATGCCCCAGGTACGTCACCTTCGAAATCTCTTACAAATTCGAAAAGTTTGGTAATAATGGGCACGATGTCTTTGGAATCTAAGTCACCTGCAAAAATAACATAGAATCCGGTACGGCAACCCATAGGTCCAAAGTAAATGGTTTTATCCTTCCACTCAGGATCATTTCTTAAAAATGTGGCGCCTAAATGCTCAATTGTATGAATATCGGCTGTATTCATAACCGGTTCTTTGTTTGGTGCTGTCATACGTAAATCAAAAGTTGTCAGTACTTCGCTACCGATATGGTCCTTTCTGGACACATAGATTCCCGGCTCTAAATCCAGGTGATTCACCGTAAAGCTTGCGATTTTCTCCATGGTTTACTCCTTATCAATGATTTTCAGTCTGTTTTTTCGTAGTCTCGCTCTTAGAGGTTTCTGTCTTCTCGTTTGTTTCGACTGTTTCTTGCAAGTTCGTTTTCTCTATTGTAGCATTTTCTTTTGTACTTTCGGAAGTATCTTCTTCCAAAGTCTCTTCTACGATAGTTTCTTCTGTTAAATCATTACCGGAGATGTCTTCTTTCGCATCATTACCGGAGATATCTTCCACAGTTTCTTCTGTAGGCTCTTCTACGGTTTCCTCTACTGTTTCAGTTTCCTGCAGGGCTTCTGTTTCTACTGTTTCTTCCACCGTCTCTGTCTCAGGAACTACCGGCACATCCTCTGTGTCGACAGTAGGAATCTGATTCTTCTCCTGTACTTCTGCAAAGAATTCCGCATAGTTTTCGTTGATGCTTTCACCGCTTATCATAGACTGATAATCCGGATCGTTCTTTACTTGTTCAGAGTAATCTCTTACCCTTACGGTTTTCGCTATAGTTTTCGCTACAGGAACTCTGCTGACTTCCTTTGCAAATGCATAGCTGGTATTCACACCTACTACTAAAAATACGATTGCAGCTGCAGCTACAGCCGTAATGCTTCTGAATACCAATATTTTTTTCTTTCTTGCTGCTTCTTTCGCCTTCTTAGCGCGGTCATACTGAATGGTTTTTTTCACCATTACTCGGAGTTCTGGCGGAATTTCTATTGCATCATAAGCTTGTTTTTCTTTTTCCCAGCCTTTCATGCCAGATTCTCCTTTCTTTTGTCTTTTGAATACCTGGTCACCAGTGTTTCGTCCTCTTCTTCCAGAGCTTTTCCAAGTTTTTTACATGCAGCATATAGTCTGGATTTTACAGTGTTTAAGTTTGTTCCTCGAATTTCAGCAATTTCTTTCAGGGTTTTTCCTTCATAGAAGTGCAGTTGGATGATGACTTGCATCTCTGTAGGAAGCTGGGAGATTTTCTCCGTCATATCCAAATCCGCTTCATAGGCAGGTTCATCATACCGCCCTTCCAAAAGGTCGCTTTCCGTTTCATCCCAAGCAATGTACTTCTTCTCTTTTCGAAGGTACATCAGCGCTTCGTTGATCACAATTCTGTAAAACCAACTTGCCATGGCCTCTTTACTTTGGAGTTTGTCGTAATGCTCTAATCCTTTACAGATAGCGTTTTGCACTACGTCCAATGCAGCTTCGCGATTTTTGACATAATAATATGCAGCTCGGTAGAACTGAGCCTGATTTTCCGTTATGTGCTCTACTAGAGCTTCGTAGATATCATTCATCGTCTCACCCGATCTTGCATCCATTCATCTGTTAGATGCAGTTTCTCTAATTTTGGTTTGATTTCTTTGATTTTTTGTTATTCTACCACGTAACTATGTTTTTTTCTTGTCCAGAACTTCTCTTTGGGATAAAATAAATCTAACTTGGAGGAGCTTATGGAACAGGAAAACATTAAAATCATTGAGGATTTATCTTTGAATGCCTGGCCATCTCATCAGATGGAGCTATACGATGGCTGGATCATTCGCTTTTCTTACTTTTATACCCATCGTACCAACTCTGTAGAGCAGTTCGGCACTTCTACACTGCCTTGGAGTCAAAAGATTCCCTATTGTGAATCTCTATATCGCCGATGGAATACTCCCACTATTTTTAAAATTTCGCCTCTTGTGTCTCCGGATTTTGACTTTATGCTGGAAAACAGAGGTTACGTAAAAGAGCATATCACAGATGTATATACCCTTTCTATAGATGAGGCAAATTTTAATGCCCCTTATGCAATGGTTACTTTGGAAGATCACGTAAGTGCAGAGTGGATTCAGACTTTATTTTCCTTGAAACATACGACAAATCCAGATCATCTCCGAGTTGTTCCTTCCATGTATGCCGCAATTCCAAAGGACACCATCGCTGCCACAATTTCCCTTGATGGTCGTATTGTAGCCACAGGTCTTGGAGTACTGGATAGGGATTATGTAGGAATCTACGCAATTCATGTGGACGAGGCATATCGCAGAAAGGGCTATGCGAAAGCGCTAATTACCGCGATTTTGCAAAAAGCTTCTCAAAAGGGTGCCAGTCATGCTTATCTGCAGGTTGTACATGATAATGAATCTGCGAAAAAGCTTTATGAAAAAATCGGCTTCCGGTTTTTCTACCAGTATTTTTTCCGTGTGCTTCATGAATAAATCTTAGGCATTTTTTTATAAAAGAAGAATAGGTAACCAAGTCATCCTTGGTTACCTATTTTTGTTATTCTTCCTCTTCAGTTGGGAAAATGCCTTTTCCCTCTTCTTCCTCGTCATCCTCCACCGGGAGTCTTCCGAGTCTTTCTTCTTCCGGGATATCCTCTAATGCATCATCTACATTTTCGAATTCCTCTTCTCCGTTGCTTATCTTTTCTCTTACTTTCGCAATTTTTGCTACTTTGACATTTTTCTCAAGAGAAATCAGTTTCACGCCGGATGTGATTCTACCTAAGATGGATACATCATCCATTGGAATCTGAATAATGACACCTTCTGTAGTTATCATCATGATTTCATGCTCATCTGTTACAGCTTTGACACCTACTACGTTTCCTGTCTTTTCTGTAATCTTATAGCATTTCACACCTTTACCGCCTCTATGCTGCAGTGTGAATTCCTCCATCTTGGTACGTTTACCCATACCATTTTCGGATACAATGAGTAAGTTCTCACCTTGAGACTGGAGCTGCATGCCGACGACTTCATCACGGTCCATTAGGTTCATACCGATGACACCATAGGAGGATCTTCCTGTTCTACGTACATCTTTTTCATGGAAACGGATGCACATACCATATTTGGTTACAAGGAAAATCTCGGATTCCGGACCGGTTGTCTTTACTTCAATCAGTTCATCATCTTCACGTAAGTTGATGGCGGTTAGTCCATTCTTACGAACATTAGCATATTCCATGATAGAAGTCTTCTTTACGGTACCGTTTTTGGTTACAAAGAAGAGGTTCTTATTTTCTACGTATTCCTTGATTGGAATCATTGCGCTAATCTTTTCACCTGGTGCAAGTTGTAAAAGGTTTACAATTGCTACACCTCTTGCTGTACGACTGGATTCCGGAATTTCATATGCTTTCAAACGATATACTCTACCGAAGTTGGTAAAGAACATCAGGTAGTGGTGTGTCGTGGTCATGAGCAGATCTTCGATGTAGTCATCTTCAATGGTGGTCATGCCCTTGATACCCTTACCGCCTCTATGCTGAGACTTGAAGTTATCTACTGTCATACGTTTGATATAACCAAGGCTGGTCATAGCAATGACTGTATTATCTCTAGGAATCAGGTCTTCCATGTTGATGTCATATACATCAAATCCAATCTGGCTTCTACGATCATCACCGTATTTATAGGCAATTACCTGGATTTCGTCTTTGATGACACCTAACAGAAGTTTTTCATCAGCCAAGATTGCCTTTAATTCTGCAATCTTTTTGATTAATTCCTGGTGTTCATTTTCCAGTTTTTCTCTTTCCAAACCGGTCAGTGCTCTCAGACGCATGTCTACGATAGCCTGTGCCTGTGCTTCGGAAAGGGAGAAACGCTCCATTAAGGACTCTTTTGCTTCTGCTGTTGTCTGGCTTCCACGGATGATTTTGATTACTTCATCAATGTGGTCTAAGGCAATCAGTAAGCCCTGTAAAATATGGTCACGTTCTTCTGCTTTATTTAAGTCGAACTTAGTTCTTCTGGTAACGACATCCTTCTGGTGGTCTAGGTAGTAATTCAGCATTTCCAGTAGATTCATTACTTTTGGCTGATTATCTACCAGTGCCAGCATGATGACACCAAAGGAATCCTGCAATTGTGTATGCTTGTACAACTGGTTCAAAATTACATTGGCATTTACATCTTTACGCAGTTCAATGACGATACGCATACCTTCTCTACTGGATTCATCACGAAGGTCTGTGATACCATCAATTTTTTTATTCTTTACTAAATCCGCAATCTTCAGAACAAGATTTGCTTTATTTACCATGTATGGCAATTCTGTCACGATAATTCTGTTTTTACCGTTTGGCAAGGTTTCGATATCCGTTACGGCACGAATTCTTACTTTGCCTCGTCCTGTTCTGTAAGCTTCTTCACTTCCTCTGGTACCAAGAATGATACCACCGGTTGGGAAGTCAGGTGCTTTCACAAGAGGGAGCACTTCTTCGATTTCTGTATCTCTGTCTTCTTGTACTTTGTTGTCAATGATTTTTACCACTGCACTTACTACTTCACGCAGATTGTGTGGTGGAATATTGGTAGCCATACCTACCGCAATACCGCTGGTACCATTTACCAAAAGGTTTGGGTATCTACTTGGCAGTACAAGTGGCTCTTTCTCTGTGTTATCAAAGTTTGGAACAAACTCTACCGTATCTTTGTTGATATCCGCCAGGAGTTCCATGGAAATCTTAGACAGACGTGCTTCTGTGTATCGCATAGCAGCAGCGCCATCACCATCCATGGATCCAAAGTTACCATGTCCGTCTACAAGTGGATATCTGGTACTCCAATCCTGGGCCATATTAACCAAAGCACCATAGATACTGCTATCACCGTGAGGGTGATATTTACCCATGGTATCACCGACGATACGCGCACTCTTTCTATGTGGCTTATCTGGTCCATTATTTAACTCTATCATGGAATACAGAACTCTTCGCTGTACCGGCTTAAGTCCATCTCTTACATCAGGAAGTGCACGAGCAGCAATAACGCTCATGGCATAGTCGATATAAGAGTCTTCCATTTTTTTCTTCAGATCGACTTCTTCGATCTTATCAAAAATCTGATCGTCCATTTTTCCCTCTCATCGAGTTTAGATATCTAAGTTCTTTACGAATTTTGCATTTTCTTCAATGAAAATACGTCTTGGTTCTACCTTATCACCCATTAAGGTATTGAAGGTTAAATCAATCTCAGACTCGTCATCATCATCCATATTTACACGGAGAAGAATTCTTCTTTCAGGATCCATAGTGGTTTCCCAGAGCTGAGACGCATCCATCTCACCAAGTCCTTTATATCGCTGAATCTTATTTGTCTGATCTCTTCCTACTTCATCTAGAATGGAATTCAATTCTTCATCACTGTATGCGTACCATACCTTTTGATTACGCTCTAATTTGTATAGTGGTGGCTTAGCCAAATATACATGTCCCTGCTTAATCAGTTCCGGCATGAAACGATAGATGAAGGTAAGCATAAGTGTAGCAATATGCGCACCATCCACATCGGCATCGGTCATAATAATGATTTTGTCATAACGTAATTTGCTGATATCAAAATCATCATGAATACCTGTACCAAATGCCGTAATCATTGCTTTGATTTCAGCATTTGCATAAATCTTATCAAGACGTGCTTTTTCTACGTTGAGGATTTTACCACGCAGTGGCAAAATAGCCTGTGTTGCGCGGCTTCTTGCGGTTTTTGCAGATCCACCCGCAGAATCACCCTCTACGATGTAGATTTCACAGTTCTTAGGATCTTTATCAGAACAATCAGCAAGTTTACCCGGTAAGGATGTACCTTCCAGAGCTGTTTTTCTACGTGTTAAATCTCTTGCTTTACGAGCAGCTTCTCTGGCACGAGCAGCTAAGATAGATTTTTCACAAATAATCTTTGCTACATTTGGATTCTGCTCCAGGAAGTAAGTGAGCTGTTCACTGACAATCGCACCTACTGCACCTCTTGCTTCAGAGTTACCAAGTTTCTGTTTTGTCTGACCTTCAAACTGAGGATCACCGATTTTTACACTGACAATTGCAGTCAGACCTTCTCGAATATCATCACCGGTCAGATTAGCATCTGATTCTTTTAAAATCTTATTTGCTCTGGCATACTCGTTGAAGGTCTTCGTTAATGCATTTCTAAATCCTTCTAAGTGGGTACCACCTTCCGGCGTATTGATGTTATTTACGAAGGAGTATACGCTTTCGTTGAAGGAATCATTATGCTGCAGAGATACTTCTACATACACACCGTTTTTTGTGCCTTCAAAGTACATAATCTGCTCATAGAGACTATCTTTGTTTTTATTCAAATATGCAACAAATTCCTTAATACCACCTTCATAGTGGAATTGGTTGGTCTTTTCCTGTCCTTCTCTCTTGTCTGTGAGAGTAATTTTCAGTCCTTTTGTAAGGAATGCTGTTTCACGAAGTCTCGTTTTCAGAATGTCATATTCGAAAACTGTAGTTTCAAAAATAGTTCCATCAGGCTTAAAGGTAACTTTGGTACCTGTTTCTTCGGTATTGCATTCACCTACCACTTTAAGTGGATAGCAAACTTTACCTCTCTCATAGCGCTGCTGGTATACTTTACCTTCTGATTTGATTTCTACTTCAAGCCAATCAGAAAGTGCATTTACAACAGAAGCACCTACACCGTGAAGACCACCGGATACTTTGTATCCCCCACCGCCGAATTTACCGCCGGCATGAAGAATCGTAAATACTACTTCTACTGCAGGGATTCCTGCTTTATGATTGATACCTACAGGAATTCCACGACCATTATCTATAACAGTAATGGTATTATCCTCATTGATGAATACCTGGATTTCTGTACAGAATCCGGCAAGAGCTTCATCCACAGAGTTATCTACGATTTCGTATACTAAGTGATGAAGACCTCTTATGGATGTACTACCAATGTACATACCAGGTCTTTTTCTTACGGCTTCCAGACCTTCCAAAATCTGAATTTGGTCCGCGCCATACTCTTTCTTTTCTTCGTTACTCATGTTTTTTCCTTTCGGTTTTCCCTACTCAAAAGATTATCCCTCAATGACGCCATCCGTTACGCGGAAAACTTTATTGATTTCAAATCTGTTTTTTACAAATTCATCTAAACCGGTGCAAGTAATAATGGTTTGGATATGTCCTATTTCATTTAACAGGTAATTTTGACGATTACTATCCAGTTCAGACAATACGTCATCTAAAAGCAGGACCGGAGTATCCCCAACTGCCCGCTTAATCAGCTCTATTTCTGACAATTTTAAAGACAGAGCAGCTGTTCTTTGCTGACCTTGAGATCCATATTTACGGATATCCACTCCATTTACAAGAAATGCAATGTCGTCTCTGTGTGGGCCTACTGTGGTCTGCTTTAAATAGATATCTCTGTCTCTTTGACTTATCATCTTGCTTTCCATCTGGTCTGCTTCACAGTTTTTCTCATAGATGACTGTGATTTCTTCCTTTTCTCCGGAAAGCTTTGTATGGATTTCTTTCATGATATCATTAAGCTGTGATACAAAGGCTTCTCTTCTTTCAATTACCTTTGTACCATAACTCACAAGTTGCGTATCCCAAATGGATAGGGTCTCCCGAAGTGCGGGATTCTGGTACATTTCCTTCAGCAGCTTATTTCTCTGATTTACGATTTTGTTGTAATGATTGAGATTATACAAGTACATGGAATCTACTTGGCATAATTCCATATCGATAAATCTTCTTCTCTCAGCCGGTCCATTTTTAATGATATTTAAATCTTCCGGTGAGAAAAATACCACATTTAAAAGGCCTAATAAATCTGCTGCCTTTTTGATATGCTGCTGATCTATTGCAATTCCTTTGGATTTATTTTTCCGAAGGTGCATATCTATTTGTCTGGTAATGTTGTCTTTTAACAGATAGCTTCTGATATGCGCTTCTTCCTGACCAAATCTTATCATTTCAGCATCTTTACTGCCCTTATGAGATTTGGTAGTTGCCATCATGAAGATTGATTCCAGGATATTTGTCTTACCCTGAGCATTATCTCCGTAAAAGATATTTGTTCCACTGTCTAAATCTATTTTGCAAGATTCATAATTTCTGAAATTCGTTAATTCCAGAGACTTGATGATCATAGAGATGTAACCTCAAATTCTTTGTCTTCAAAGGATACAACATCACCCGGAACCAGTTTTTTTCCTCTTCTGGTGTCTACTTCTCCGTTTACTTTTACAAGACCATCCTGAATGACAATCTTAGCATCCAATCCGGAATCTACATATCCAGCCAGTTTCAGTGCTTGTCCCAATTTGATGTATTCATCTTTGATTTGTATTTTGTCCATTGATTACGTTCTCTATTTCTATGATACTGTTGTAAAGTTTACAGGAAGAACCATGTAATTATAGGTTTCATCTGCATTTTTGATATAGCAAGGAGCCTTGGAGTTTACTAAATAAACATCAATAATTTCATCATCAATTGCCTTTAGTGCATCCATTAAGAATTTAGGATTGAAACCTATAACTAAATCCTTACCTGTCTTCTCAATATCGATGGTCTCGCTCATGCTACCAATTGCAGAATTCATATTCATGAGCATTTTACCTTCTTCAATCTGCATGATAACAGGTTTGCTATTGCCTTCGCTTGCAAGCAAGGTAGCTCTATCAATACAGCTAAATAAGCTGTTTTTATTGATTTTCATTTTTGTCTCGTAGTCAGAAGACAACATCTGATTGATATTGAAGTATTCTCCCTCTAACAATCTGGCTACTACTGTAGTTGTGTTGAATTCAAATACGATGTGTTTATCAGTAAAGAATACCTCTACATCTTTATCTGTATCACCAGGTAAAATTTTACTGATTTCATTCAATGCTTTTCCGGGAACAATTACCTTTTTCTCTCCATAAGCATTTTTCATTTTTACTTTACGAACAGCAATACGATGTCCATCCAGAGCAACTACTTTCAAAACATCATCTTTTATTTCAAATAATTCACCAGCCATTAACTTATTGGATCCTTCAGCTGCTCCAATAGAGAAAATGGTTTGTCTAATAATTTCTTTTAATGTGAACTGAGATAATACAATAGAATCTATTTTTTCAATTTTAGGTAAATAAGTGTAATCATCTCCAGATTTTCCAACTAAGTTGAAGTTGGAGTTTTCACACTTAATATAAGTCATGTTCTTCTCGTCAGTTTCAATTGTAATATCGTTATCAGGAAGTTTCTTTACAATTTCTATGAATATCTTTGCCTCTAATGCAATCTTTCCTGGCTGTTCGATTGTTCCATCAATGATAGTTTCTATTCCAATTTCCATATCATTGGCAGTTAATTTAATTTCTCCCTGAGAAGCATCTACCAATATACATTCAAGAATAGACATCGTAGTTCTAACCGGAACGGCCTTTGATACATTTTGAACACCGTTTAATAGATTAGATTTTTTACAAACAATTTTCATTGTGGATAAACTTCCTTTCTTTTTGACTGTTAAATTCGAGTTCGAATTATCCATCCGTGATCTAATATAATTAATATTAAATAGTAATATGTATTAGTAATAGGTGTTGATAAGTGGATAACCCTTTTAATTATACTATTTTTCTAGCAAAATTGATATGCATAACCTTGTTGATAACCATTTATAAATTTGGGATAACCAAAAGTTTATACACATTTTATAAATTTCATAATTTTATAATTTTAGATGGTGAAAGTAAGATATTTACTGTATCCACACCTTATTCACAGGTTATCCTTTTCTTTATGTGGATAAGATTACTTCTATAATTAATTAGGACTTAATATGGAAGTGATGATATTTATCTTATTATTGAATTCCTCATCTGTTTCCATTCTGGTTTTTACTTTTTTAATTCCATGAAGAACAGTAGTATGATCCTTCTTACCAAGAAGTTTTGCTATATTTTGATAAGTAGTATTGGTAAGTTCATTACAAAGATACATAACTACTTGTCTGGCCTCCGCAAATTCTTGAGTACGTTTTGAAGAAAGAATTTGCTGGGTTGATACATTAAAATGTTCAGCTACCACATTTAAAATCAAGTTTTCATTGATTACTTTAGAATTAGAAGAGGAAATCATATCTTTTAATGCTTCTTCTGCATGTTCTACAGTAATTTCTTCAAAATCAATTTTATTGATTTTAGAATAAGCAATAATTTTATTCAGAGCACCTTCCAATTCACGAATGTTGGAGTGAATATTGGAAGCTACATATTCTAATATGGAATTGGAAATGCTTCTTCCAAAGTTTTCGGAGTACTTTTGAAGAATTGCTACTTTTGTTTCGTAATCAGGAGATTGAATATCTACAATCAAACCCATTTCAAAGCGTGAACGGAATCTTTCATCTAATGCCTGCATTTCTTTTGGAGGCTTATCAGAAGAAAGAATTATCTGTTTGTTTGCTTCATATAATACGTTAAAAGTATGGAAGAACTCTTCCTGGGTACTTTCTTTTCCTATTATAAATTGAACATCATCGATCATGAGCACATCTACAGATCGATATTTTTCACGAAGCTTTGTCATCGCAGAAGAATTACCACTACGAATAGATTCGATTACATCGTTGGTAAATTGCTCTGATGTTACATAGAGAACCTTCATATTAGAATTGTTTTCTATAATATAGTGACCAATTGCATGCATTAAGTGGGTTTTTCCCAAACCGGATCCACCATAAATAAAAAGAGGATTATAAATTGTTCCGGGTGTTTCTGCAACAGCCAAGCTGGCTGCATGGGCAAATTTATTGTTGTTACCAACAACGAAGGTATCGAAATTGTACTTAGGATTCAGATTAGCAGATTCATATACAGAGATATTAACCTGCTTTTTTTCTACCTGTTCTGTTGGAGTTTGAACTTCTACTTCATTTTCCAACATAAAGGTAACATCAATCTCTTCTCCAATGATTTCTGAAATCGTTACTTTAAAATAAGTAGCGTATTTATTGATCATATAATTTTTGTGCTGGGCGTTATCAGAAGGTATCAGAATATATACCTGATTCAGATTTCTTTTATAAAATTTAAGAGGAATAATCCATGTACTGTAAGAAACGTCAGAAAGAGCGTATTCTTCTTTGACTTTCTCCTTAATTTCTGTCCATTTTTCTGCTATTTGATCCATGAGAATCCTCCAAGTTTTAAGTGTATCTACTTAATGATAATATAAGAAAAGTGAATTTTCAAACCGGTTTTCAGTCAAGTTATCCACAAAAACCAACAGATTTATACACAAATTTATCCACAATTATGTGGATAAGTTGAAAAACAAAATAGAAAATGAAAAAATTAATTGTTTACCATGTGAATTGAAGTGGAAAAACAATGAAAATTATAAACGTTATAAACGTGGATAATTCGAAGATTACACAAAATCTTGTGGAAATATAATTATTTATCCACACTTTATCCACAAAATGTGAATATTTCTATGGGTGGAATAATTTTCCACATAGGTAAAATTGTGGATATGTGGATAACTTAAAAAAACTTTTATTTTTGTGAAATTGCTTGACTTTAGCGCGTTTGTCCTATATAATTTGAACGATATTTTCCACATTGGAAAAGGAGGTGTAATGGAATATGAAGATGACATATCAGCCTAAGAAGAGACAGAGATCTAAAGTTCATGGTTTTAGAGCAAGAATGAGTACTCCAGGTGGAAGAAAAGTTTTAGCAGCCAGAAGAGCTAAAGGTAGAAAGAAAATCTCCGCATAAGACATTCCATAGGCCGCATTTATTGTGGCCTATTTTTCTTATGTAGAATTCGTTTTTATTTTACCTTATTATAAGGACGAATATGAGACACATTAATTCTTTAAAAAACAATCAACAATTTCAGAATGTTTTCAACAATGGCAAGTCTTTTGCCAATCGTTATTTAGTTATGTATACTGTGGAAAATCATCTTGATGAAAACAGACTGGGTATATCAGTTAGCAAAAAGGTGGGAAACAGTGTTGTAAGACATCGTTTTTGCAGACTGGTAAGAGAAAGTTACAGACTACGAAAAGAAATGTTTAATAGTGGTTTAGACATCGTAGTCATTGCAAGACATAGTGCAGCTTCCATTTCCTATCACGAACTGGATGCAGCATTATTACATCTAGCAAAGCTTCATCATATAATGAAAGAAGATGAAGTCAGTTCGAAGTAATTATGAAACGAGTATTACTTTATCTAATTAGATGCTATAGAAAATATGTATCGCCAATGAAACATACAAAATGTCCTTATTATCCGTCTTGTTCGGAATATGGATATGAAGCGATACAAAAATATGGAGCCTTAAAGGGTGGTATGCTTGCATCCTATCGAGTTTTGAGATGCAATCCTTTTTCAAAGGGAGGATACGATCCGGTTCCATAGGCTATCATAAGGAGACTAGAATGCTTTTAACTCAAGAGATGGGTAACATCCCACTGATTAGTCAAATCATGTATGCCGTTAGGGTTGTCCTAGGTTATCTAATGAATGGCATTTTCTTCATTCTGGATAAATTAGGTATTCCTTACACTGGCGTGGCAATCATTCTCTTTACCATTGTAATTTATATCTTTTTGACTCCACTTACTTATAAACAGCAGAAGTTTTCTAAGTTGCAGTCTAAGATGTCTCCTGAACTTCAAAAGATTCAGGCAAAATACAAAGGAAAAAAAGATAATGATTCCGTTATGGCCATGAATGCTGAAACCCAGGCAGTTTATGCAAAGTATGGTGTTTCTGCTTCCGGCAGCTGCTTACAGTTATTGATTCAGATTCCAGTTATCTGGTCTCTTTATCGAGTAATCAATAATATGCCTGCATATGTTGGAAAGATTAAAGAAGCTTTTTCCCCTTTAGTTGATCAGTTGATTTTAAAAGAGGGTAGTAAAGAGCTGATTTCCAACTTTACCAATGCAGCTCAGCATGTAAGACAGTTCGAAAATGCTAAGTATTTAGCAGGCGATACAGAATATATCCGCAACACCTATATCGATATTCTTAATCAGGCAAGTACTGCAGATTGGCAGACAATCAGCACAACTTATCCGGATTTAGCATCTGCTGTGGATAATTCTCAAGCACTTTTAAGTCATTACAATAGCTTTTTTGGTTTGAATATGGGTAACTCTCCTTTATTCCAGATTAAAGAAGCTTTTGCGAATCATGCATATCTGATTGTATTTGCTGCAATCATGATTCCTGTACTTGCTGCTTTTACACAGTGGTTTAATACAAAACTTATGCCACAGCAGCAGCCAAGTGGAAATGAACAAGCAGATCAGATGATGCAGAGTATGAAGATGATGAATGTAACAATGCCTCTTGTTTCTGCATGGTTTACATTATCTCTTCCTTCCGGTGTCGGTTTATACTGGATCATCGGTGCAGTTGTTCGTTCTGTTCAGCAGGTAGTTATCAATAAGCGTATCGATAAGATGGATTTTGATGCTATCATTGAAGCAAACAAAGAAAAAGCTGCGAAAAAAATGGAAAAACAAGGTCTTACGAATGCCAAATTGAAAGAACTTGCTAATGTAAAAAATGGTGGTTCTCAGAAATCCTTGTCCGTAGATGTTTCTATTTCTACAGATAAAGAAGAAAAGATTCGTAAAGCCACAGAGTATTACCAGAAAAATGCCAAAGAAGGCAGTATTGCTGCAAAAGCAAATATGGTAAAACTCTACAATGAAAAGAACACAAAATAAGTGATTGGAAACGAGGAACGATATGGAATTTCTTGAATTTACCGCAAAAACAGTAGATGATGCAATCACAGATGCGTGTCAGCATTTTTCCGTATCTAGTGAGAAACTGGAATACAGTGTAGTGGAAGAAGGTTCTTCCGGATTTTTGGGTATTGGTTCTAAAGCTGCTGTCATCAAAGCAAGAGTAAAAGGTTCCCTTGAAGATACAGCAAAAGACTTCTTAAAGGAAGTTTTTGAAGCAATGAACCTTGCAGTCGTTATTGATGTGAAATATGACGAAGCAGAAACTGCTTTGAATATTGATTTAAGTGGCGATGAGATGGGTGTTCTGATTGGTAAAAGAGGTCAGACATTAGATTCTCTCCAGTACTTAGTTTCTCTTGTAGTAAATAAGGGTAGAGAAGATTATGTAAGAGTAAAAATCGATACCGAAAACTACAGACAGAGAAGAAAAGATACCTTAGAGAATCTTGCTAAAAATATTTCTTTCAAGGTAAAAAGAACAAAGAGAGCAGTTGCTCTTGAGCCTATGAATCCTTATGAAAGACGTATTATTCACTCTGCACTGCAGGCTGATAAATATGTGACCACATATAGTGAAGGCAATGAACCATACAGACATGTTGTAGTTGCATTGAAGAAGTAATTGTTCAGCACCACCTTTTTGGTGGTGCTGATTTTTGCGCTATGGAAAGTATAAAATTATGGTATTAGAAACAATCGTTGCAATTGCAACAGCTTTATCTGAATCTGGAATTAGTATCATCAGGGTAAGTGGTAGTGAAGCCATTTCTATCGTGGATTCTATTTTTGTATCCAATAGAGAAGACTTCCATCTTACCGATGCAAAAACACATACCATCCATTATGGTACCATTTGCTTTGATGGTAAAGTTTATGATGAAGTACTTGTTTCTGTCATGCGCGGACCAAACAGTTATACCAGAGAAGACGTAGTTGAAATCAACTGCCATGGTGGTGTATTAGTTACCAAAGAAATTTTGGAACTGGTTGTTTCTAGGGGAGCCAGAATTGCAGAACCCGGGGAGTTCACAAAGCGTGCGTTTTTAAATGGTAGAATCGACTTAACAAAAGCGGAAGCTGTTATGAATTTGATTCAGTCCAAGAATCAATTCGCTTTGGAAAATTCTGTAAAACAATTACGTGGCTCTGTCACCAACAAGATAAAAGAATTAAGAGAGAGCATTTTATATGAAAATGCTTTTATTGAATCAGCATTAGATGATCCTGAAAACTATGATTTAACCGGATATGAGGATAAACTATCCGAAAAATGTGATGAATTGCTTTCCTCCATGGATTATCTACTAAAGAATACAGAAGATGGAAGATTGTTACAGGAAGGTATTAAGACCTGTATTATTGGTAAGCCCAACGCCGGAAAATCTTCTTTCTTAAATGAACTAATTGGAAAAGAAAAAGCGATTGTAACGGAAATTGCAGGAACGACTCGTGATATTTTGGAAGAGACCGTTCGATTTGGTGATTTTACGTTACAACTTATAGATACAGCAGGAATTCATGATACAGAAGATGTCATTGAAAAAATAGGTGTTGAACGCGCTAAGGAATACGCGAAAGATGCGGATTTGATTTTCTATATTATTGATTCCACCTATTCTCTTGATGAAGAAGATACAGAAATAATGAACTTGATTCAGGATAAACCTTGCATTGTACTTTTAAATAAGTATGACCTGCAGCCGATTTTAACACCTGAAGATTTAGCAAAGATTCCACAGCTTTCTTCTGCTAAGATGGTATGTTTTTCTTCAAAAGGGGATTTCGTACACCCGAATGGAAATGCATCTACGAAGGAAGAAGCGCTGGATAATATGAAACAATGTGTTTCAGATTTATTATTCCATGGTGGTATTTCTTTTAATGACGAAGTGGTCATTACAAGTATGCGTCAAAAAGAAAATTTGAAACATGCCAGAGAAGCAATCCTTCAAGTGAAAGAAGGTATTGCAGCAGGAATGTCTGAAGACTTTTTGGCAATGGATTTGATGAGAGCTTATACAGAACTTGGACTTCTGATTGGAGAAGAAGTAGAAGATGATTTAGTAGAAGAGATATTCTCTAAGTTTTGTATGGGAAAATAGTTTTTTGAAACGCGAGTTAATTGGAGTTACCTATGATTGATATTCGTGAAAAATATGATGTAGCCATAATTGGTGCAGGCCATGCAGGAGTAGAAGCAGCACTTGCTTGTGCAAGGCTTGGGTTAGAGACAATTGTATTTACGGTAAGTGTGGATAGTATTGCCATGATGCCTTGTAATCCACATATAGGAGGATCTTCTAAAGGTCACTTGGTTCGTGAAATTGATGCCCTTGGTGGTGAAATGGGTAAAAATATCGATAAGACCTTTTTACAATCCAAGATGCTTAACACTTCAAAGGGTCCTGCTGTTCACTCACTCCGTTGTCAGGCTGATAAAAGAGAATATAGCAAGTCTATGCGAAAGATTCTTGAACAGCAAGAGCATCTTACCATCAAGCAGGGTGAAGTCGTAGAACTACTTACTGCAGATGTAGATGGAGAAAAGCAGATTACCGGTGTCAAAATTGCCACAGGTATAATCTATGAATGTCGTGCTGCAATTCTTTGCACAGGTACCTACTTAAAAGCAAGATGTCTTTGTGGTGAGTCTATTACTTATACCGGACCAAATGGTCTTATGGCAGCCACCGCTCTTAGTGCTGAACTTACAAAGCTAGGTATAAAGCTACGTCGCTTTAAAACAGGTACTCCGGCACGTATGGATAAAAGTACCATCGATTTTTCCAAGATGGAAGAGCAGTTTGGAGATGAAAGAATCGTTCCGTTTTCTTTTTCAACAGATCCGGAATCCATCCAGAAAGAGCAGATGTCATGCTGGCTTACTTATACCAATGAGAAAACCCATGATATCATCCGTAATAATTTAGATCGTTCTCCAATCTATGCAGGTATTATTGAAGGAACGGGCCCAAGATATTGTCCATCTATCGAGGATAAAGTTGTAAAGTTTTCTCATAAAGACCGTCACCAGGTTTTTATTGAGCCAGAAGGTGCTGATTCCAATGAGATGTATATTGACGGCATGAGTTCCTCCCTTCCGGAAGATGTACAGATTGCTATGTATCGTACTGTTCCAGGATTAGAAAACTGCAAGATTGTACGCAATGCCTATGCGATTGAATATGATTGCTTATGTCCGGGCGAACTTAAGCTTACTCTGGAAACAAAAGCAGTTCATGGTTTATTTTCTGCAGGACAGTTTAATGGAAGTAGTGGATATGAAGAAGCTGCTGCGCAGGGACTTATTGCAGGCATCAATGCTGCCATGCAGTTATTGGGAAAAGAGCCGGTTATTCTAGATCGTTCTGAAGCGTATATTGGAGTTCTTATCGACGATTTGGTTACTAAAGAAAACCTTGAGCCTTATCGAATGATGACTTCCAGAGCGGAGTATCGGTTACTCCTTCGACAGGATAATGCAGATATCAGACTTCGTCGTATTGGACATAGAGTAGGTTTGATTTCCGATGAAGTGATTCAAAAGTTGGATGAAAAAGAAAAGGCTATTGCGGAAGAAATCCAAAGACTTAAGGAAACGACGGTTGGTGCTTCAAAGAATATTTCTGAGTTTTTGATTTCTTGTGAGTCCACTCCTTTAAAGACCGGAACCACTTTAGCGGAACTGATCTGTAGACCTGAACTCTCTTATGAAAAGATTGCGCCTATTGATCCGGATAGAAAACCTTTAGCAGATGATGTCATTGAGCAAATTAATATTTCTGTGAAATACGAAGGATATATCGAGAGACAAATCAGACAGGTAGAGCAGTTTAAGAAATTAGAGAACCGACTCATTCCGGAAGACCTTAATTATGATGATGTACAAAGTTTGCGTCTCGAGGCCAGACAGAAATTGAAACTTTATAAACCGAGATCAGTGGGACAGGCTTCTCGTATTTCCGGTGTAAGTCCCGCCGATGTATCTGTTCTATTGATTTATATGGAACAATATCAACAGATGAAGAAAAATGAAAGCTAGATACTTGATCTTATAACTATAGAACAGGTGTTCTAGTAGGAGCAATTATGAATACCATACAAGATTTTCATAATCTTTGTACGAAAAACAATATTACACTGAGTAATCAGCAAATCACTCAGTTCCAAAAATACTATGAGCTTCTCATTGAATGGAATGAGAAAATGAATCTTACTGCAATCACCGATTTCCATGAAGTATGCTTGAAACATTTTTATGATTCGATTGCATTGGTACACTACTTGAAATTTAAAGAATCCAATCTTGTATTAGATATTGGAACAGGTGCAGGCTTCCCAGGTATTCCTTTGAAGATTCTTTTTCCAAATACAAGATTCGTGTTAGCTGATTCTTTAAATAAGAGACTTACTTTTTTAGATGAAGTGATTCAAGATTTAGAGTTAGAGAAGATTGAATTAGTTCATGGTCGAGCAGAGGACCTGGGTCATGATTCTGATTTTAGAGAGCAGTTTGATTATTGTGTTTCCAGAGCAGTTGCAAATCTTTCTACCCTTTCAGAATTGTGCCTACCTTTTGTTAAAGTTGGTGGTCAGTTCATCAGTTATAAGTCAGAACATGTGAAAGATGAAATTAACCAAGCTGATCATGCACTTGCTGTTTTAAATGGAAAGATTGATAGACAGGAAGACTACACTCTTCCAGATTCAGATTTCTTTAGAAGCATTCTCTTTATTAGAAAAGAAAATAGTTGCCCAAACCAATATCCTAGAAAAGCAGGAAAACCAAATAAAAATCCTCTTTAATCTAGGTATTCCTAGATGTTGGGGCATTATTGTCAGACACCACAAATGTTTCACGTGAAACATTTTAAAAGATAATCCATAATCACAACTATATAATGTTTCACGTGAAACATTCCGACCACAAGATGTTGTGAACGAACCGTGAAACAATCTGTGAAACAAAAACCTTGAAATATGAAACAATTTCAGTGTTTCACGGAATAGACACAAGATATAGTTATAAAGGGTTACGAAAAGAAAGTAACTTATAAAATACATAATTAAAACAAAAGACTGAATGGAAAGTGTGATATAATATCCACTAAGAGTTTAGTGAATAGAAGATAGAAAGAGGTAGTAAATCCTATGGCAAAAGTTATTGCAATTGCTAACCAGAAGGGCGGCGTAGGAAAAACCACCACATCTATTAATCTCGCTGCAGCTTTAGCAGCAGAAGGACAGAAGGTTCTTTTGATTGATGTGGATCCACAGGGTAATGCAACTAGTGGATTTGGTGTTGATAAAAATGAAGCGGAGAACACCGTTTACGAGATGATGATTGGAGAGGCTACAGTTCAGGAATGTCTGATCAAAGATGTAGTAGAGAATGTAGCGCTTCTTCCTGCAAACGTAAATCTTGCAGCTGTGGAAATTGAACTGATAGATGTAGAAAAGAACCAATATATTTTAAAAAGAGAATTGGACTACATCAAAGACCAATATGATTTTATTTTGATGGATTGTCCTCCGTCATTAAGTATCTTAACTATTAATGCTATGACAGCAGCGGATAAAGTATTGGTTCCAATCCAGTGCGAATTTTATGCATTGGAAGGTTTAAGCCAGTTGATTCACACAGTGAATCTGGTAAGAGATAGATTAAATGAAAATCTGGATATCGAAGGTGTGGTATTTACCATGTATGATTCCAGAACAAATTTATCTCAGCAGGTAGTAGAGAACGTAAAAGAAAACCTGTCCCAGCACGTATTTGAGACAGTGATTCCTAGAAGTGTTAGATTAGCAGAGGCACCAAGCTATGGTCAGCCTATTAATGTATATGATGCAAAGTCTACCGGCGCAGAAGCATACCGGAATTTAGCTAAAGAAATCATTCAAAGAAAGGATGTTTAAAATGGCAGCAAGAGGATTAGGTAAGGGACTTGATTCTTTAATTCCAGCTTCTTCCACACCAAAGAAAAACACCAATGAAGCAAAAAAAAGCGGAGAAGAGAAGAACGAAGTAAAAGATGGGGTGACCTTAGTAAAGATTACCAAGGTAGAACCAAACAGAGATCAGCCAAGAAAAAAATTTGATGAAGACGCCTTACAGGAATTAGCTGATTCTATTAAACAGTATGGTGTACTGGATCCTATCCTGGTACAGGATAGAAAAGACCACTATGAAATCATCGGTGGTGAACGTAGATGGAGAGCATCTAAATTGGCAGGTCTGAAGGAAGTTCCTGTCATCATTAAAAACTTATCAGAGCAAGAGATTGCAGAAGTAGCTCTGATTGAAAACATCCAGCGTGAACAGTTGAATCCTATTGAAGAAGCTCTCGCCTATAAGAGACTTTTGAATGAGTTTAACTTGAAGCAGGATGAAGTCGCAGAGAGAGTATCAAAGAGTAGAACTGCGGTTACTAACTCCATGAGACTTTTAAAACTATCCGAAAAAGTGCAGCAGATGATTGTAGATGAAATGATATCTACAGGACATGCTAGAACTTTAATCGGAATTGAAGATGAAGCACTACAGTATGAATTGGCTCAGAAAATCTTCGATGAGAATCTCAGCGTTCGTGAAACAGAAAAGCTGATTAAGAGTTTAGGTAAAGAAAAAAAGAATGCACCAAAGAAAGAAACCGATGAAGCACTGATTGCTATCTATCGACAGAGAGAAGATTTACTCAAAGGTTACTTAGGTACAAAAGTATCTATCGTTCCTAAAGAAAATGGTGCCGGCAAAATTGAAATCGAGTTCTTTAGTCACGAAGAATTGGATAGATTAACAGATTTATTGAAGTAAGACAAAGTGGAGATAACATGAATAGTAAATTTTTTAGCCAAATTGGATTAGGCTGGTTGGATATTGGATACCTGTTCCTAGGAATCATTTGTGCTCTACTTATTCTGTTTGTAGTTTATATTATTGTACTTGTGAAGTACGTAAAACTGAAGAATAAATACAGTAAGTTCATGCAGGGTAAGAATGCGAAATCGCTAGAATCAGAAATTGTAGGAGTTTGTCAGGATATTAAACTATTAAAAGGAACAGCTGACCGGAATAAAAAAGATATTCGTATCTTATATAAAAATATGGAAAGCGCCATTCAGAAAACGGGCATTGTTAAATATGATGCCTTTAATCAAATGGGCGGACAGCTATCTTTCTCACTAGCACTGCTGGACGAGAACAACAATGGATTCATCCTGAATTCTGTACATAGTGCGGAGGGATGCTATTCCTATACAAAAGAAATCATCGGTGGCAAGTGTGCTATCGATTTAGGGGAAGAAGAAAAGCAGGCATTAGCTCTTGCAATGAAATCGGAAGAATAAGACAAAATAATCTAAGGAGCGAAATGGAAACTCGAATGATTAAGATTGTCAAAGTTGAAGATTTAAAGGGGAATGAACTATTAGCCAAAGGAATTATTGCCGGTGAGTTTACCAAATTGGTGGCAGCCGGATGTAGATTAAATACAGGAATGATTGCCAAACTGAAAGAGTTTGGTATAACAGAAGTTTTTGTCAGAGACGAAAAATTTATCAAACCGCAAGACCTTGAGCTAGTAAGTGAAAAGACTAGATCGGAACTTAAGACAAAAGTTAAAAAAATAATACTGAACAACAAGACAGAAAATCAGGAAGTGGTACGAGAGAGTATCCGTATCACAGAACAAATCATAGATGAAATCGTAAACATCGAGGAAGTACAGGAACATCTGTTCGAGGTATCGACTGGAGATGGCAACTTATATGATCATTTGTTAAATGTTTGTGCTACATCAATTTTAACCGGATTAAAGATGGACTTGAATAAAGAACAGTTACATGACATGGGTGTAGCTGGTTTATTACATGATGTAGGTTTAAATTATGTTGATATCGATTATAGAGATGTAGATATCGAGATGATGGAAGAAAGCATTCAAAAGCTTTACAAGAAACATGCTCAGTATGGATATGAGATGGTAGCGGAATCTCCATGGATTTCCGATTACACCAAGAACATCATTTTGTATCATCACGAAAAAAACAAAGCGCATAGCTATGATAATAATCAGAGATTTGGACTAGAGTTCGATATTATCCAGGTATGTGACGTGTTCGATGAAATGGTAATGGGTGTCGGATGCAAGAAGGTGAAGACCTATCAAGCATTAGAATTTCTGAGAGACTTAGGTAAACTTTTCTATAATGAAAAGGTAATTGCTAAGTTCATGGAATTCGTAGCTGCATATCCTGTAGGTTCTGTAGTATATACGACAGAGCATGAGATAGCTGTAATTATTAGACAAAATAGGAACTTCCCGGACAGACCGGTTTTGAAGATCATTAAAGACAGCGAAGGAAATACCAAAACAAATGTGGTCATCAAAGACATGTGTCAGGAAAGCGACTTATTTATAGAAGAAGTTCTAGACTAGTGAGGAGAGGAAAAAGATGATTGATATTAAGTTTCTAAGAGAAAATCCAGACGTAGTAAAAGAAAACATCAAAAAGAAATTCCAGGATGAGAAGATTCCTATGGTAGATGAAGTCATCGCGCTGGACACAGAAAGAAGAGCTGTGCAGCAGGAAGCAGATGATATCAAAGCCAACAAGAATAAAATCGCAAAAGAAATCGGCGGCCTCATGAAAGAAGGCAAAAAAGAAGAAGCTGAAGCAAAAAAAACTGAAGTAGCAAAAGATGCCGAAAGACTGGAAGAACTTGAGAAAAAACAGGCTGAGTTGGAAGAAAAAGTTACCAATATCATGATGGTGATTCCAAATATCATCGATCCATCTGTTCCGATTGGTAAAGATGATTCTGAAAACGTAGAAGTTCAGAGGTATGGCGAACCGGTAGTACCTGATTTTGAGATTCCATATCATACAGAAATTATGGAAAGCCTGAAAGGTATCGACTTAGATGCAGCTCGTAAAGTAGCAGGTAACGGTTTTTACTATCTCATGGGTGATATCGCAAGACTTCACTCTGCAGTTATCTCCTATGCTAGAGATTTCATGATTGATCGTGGCTTCACTTACTGCATACCACCTTTCATGATTCATGGTAATGTAGTATCCGGCGTTATGAGCTTCCCGGAAATGGATGCCATGATGTACAAGATTGAAGGCGAAGATTTGTATTTGATTGGTACTTCCGAGCACTCCATGATCGGTAAATTCATCGACACCATGCTGCCTGAAGCAGAACTACCTCAGACCCTGACCAGCTACAGCCCTTGCTTCAGAAAAGAAAAGGGTGCACATGGTATTGAAGAACGTGGAGTATATCGTATCCACCAGTTTGAAAAACAGGAAATGATTGTGGTATGTAAGCCGGAAGATTCCAAAGCATGGTTTGATAAATTATGGCAGAACACAGTAGACCTGTTCCGTAGCTTAGATATTCCGGTTCGTACTTTAGAGTGCTGTTCCGGTGACTTAGCAGATTTAAAAGTAAAATCTATCGACGTTGAAGCTTGGTCTCCAAGACAGAAAAAATATTTCGAAGTAGGTAGCTGCTCCAACCTTGGGGATGCTCAGGCTAGAAGATTGAAAATCCGTGTAAAAGGTGCAGACGGAAGCAAGTATTTCGCACATACCTTAAACAACACAGTAGTTGCACCTCCACGTATGCTGATTGCATTCTTAGAGAATAACTTAAGAGCGGACGGTTCTATCGCAATTCCTGAGAAATTACAGCCATACATGGGTGGAAAGACAGAACTTCGTCCATAATATAAGCGTCCTTGACACATTATGGATTGAGCTGTCAGCAAGATTAACAAAATAAGAAAAGAAAGAAGGTGAAGTCCGTGCACAAGTATCTCAGAGCTGTAGGCTTTAGTAAAGTCAAAAACAGCAAAGACATGCATGAAGTCATCATGAACATACTGGAAAATGCAGATCATAGAGATTATATCAGCGGTGGCTCGGACGACACGCTTCTTGCTGAATTCAAAAAAGAGTATGCAGAACATATCGGCGTGGTAGTATGCGGTGAATTTGATGAAGATGACAAATTCAGTTTTGAATACTGCTACCCATATTTAACCGGAGAAAACATCACCTCTATGGAGGACATCACCATAGAACCCCATGCAGACAAAGAAAGTTACGCCGGGGTTTGTGATGAACCTAAAGTAGGTGTTTCTCTGGTATTCTATCTGCAGAACAGAATCCCATATATCAGATTACGAGAAGGTGGACAGCTTCCGGTTAGAGGCACCACCCTTAATTTAAGTGGCCTTTCTATCCAGGGCATGATACTTCTTCCGATTCAAAAAAATGAAGAAGAAATGGAAAAAGCGCAGAAGGAAGTTCAGAATCGTACAAAACTGATTGCGCAAGCAAGAGCCGGTAATGAAAATGCCATTGAAACTTTGACTCTGGAAGATATGGACACCTATAATACCATTTCCAAGAGAATTCGTAGAGAAGATGTCATGAGCCTGGTGGATACCTACTTTATGCCTTATGGTGTAGAGTGTGATCAGTATTCTATCTTAGGGGAAATCAAAGATTGTCATTTGGAAGTAAACCGTGTTACAAACGAAGAAATCTACGTCATGACAATCGAAAGTAATGAATTGACATTTGATATTTGCATCAATAAAATAGATTTGTATGGAGAGCCGGCAGTAGGCAGACGCTTCAAGGGCGTAGTGTGGCTGCAGGGATTTGTGAATTATCCGTAGAGGGTGATTGCAAACTCTTCATCCTATGTTTCCGTAGCTCAGCAGGATAGAGCACTCGCCTCCTAAGCGAGGGGTCGGGCGTTCGAATCGCCTCGGGAACGCTATAAAGAAGCTTTTTTAAAGCTTCTTTTTTTCAGAGTAAAAATAGGGGAAGAATGAAAGACATATAGGAGGAAACAAAATGGAAAACAAGTTACCAAAAAGAGAAGAAGTCGCAAAGGAACTGACTTGGCGCTTAGAAGATATCTATGCAAATGAAGACCTTTGGGAAGCTGATTTGAAGAAAGTCGCTGCAAAAGGTGATGAACTGGCAAGCTTCGAAGGCAAAGTAGGAGCAAGTGCAAAGAATCTTTTAGATGTATTCAAATTAAGAGAAGAAATTGAAACCTTAGAAGGTTATATCTATGGCTATGCCCATATGAGAAGAGATGAGGATACAGCCAATACTCACAATCAGGAATTAGCTAGCAAGGCAACTTCTGCGCTGGTACAGATTGGAGAGAAGACTTCCTTCATCGATCCGGAAATCCTGGCAATCGATGATGAAACTTTGAAATCCTACTATCAGCAGGAAGAAGGCTTAAAGAGATATGAAATCTCTATTACTGAAATCCGTAGATTAAAAGACCACATCTTAGACAAAGCAATGGAGCAGCTCCTGGCATCTGCTGAAGAAGTATGCGAAGCTTCTGCTAAGACATATGGCATGCTGGGCGATGCAGACCTGAAATTTGGTATGGTCAAAGATAAAGACGGCAAGGAAATCCAGCTGACAGACGGTAGATTCGTACCACTTCAGAGATCCTCTGACCGTGTACTTCGTCAGAATGCATTCAAGGCATACTATGATAGATACGCAGAATTCAAGAATACCTGGGCTGCAACTTATGACGGTGAAGTAAAGGCTAGAATCTTCAAATCCAAAGCCAGAAAATATAACTCCAACTTCGAAGCAGCTGTAGACAGCAACAATGTAAGCCCTGCAGTTTGTGATAGACTTTTTGATGCTGTACATCATAACATGGACAAGATGCACCGCTATGTAGACCTTCGTAAGAAGATGCTGGGCGTTGATGAGCTGCATATGTATGACGTATATGTATCTATGATTCCGGACTTCGAAAAAGAAGTAAACTATGAAGAAGCAAAAGAGATGTCTTTAAAAGCATTGGCACCTCTTGGTGAAGACTACTTAGCGGTTGTAAAAGAAGCATACGAAAATAGATGGATCGATGTACTGGAAAACGAAGGCAAACGCGGCGGCGCATATTCCTCCGGTGTTTACGGCGTACATCCATACATGCTACTGAACTATAACAATACTTTGGAAGATGTCTTTACTCTGGTACATGAAATGGGCCACAGCATGCATACATGGTATTCCGAGAAAGCACAAACCATTTTCAACAGCCAGTACAAAATCTTCGTAGCAGAAGTAGCTTCCACAACAAACGAAGTACTTCTTTACTACTACTTAAAAGATAAAGCTGTAGATGCAAAAGAAAAGGCATTTATCGTAAATCACTTCTTAGAGAGCTTCAAGAGCACTTTGTTCCGTCAGACTATGTTCGAAGAGTTCGAAAGAAAGACCAATACCATGGCAGAGGAAGGCACACCATTAACTGCAGATTCTCTCTACGATGTATATTACAACCTGAATAAAGAGTACTTTGGTGATACCATGATTTCTGATAAAGAAATTGGATATGAATGGTGCAGAATTCCTCACTTCTACTACAACTTCTACGTATATCAGTATGCAACCAGCTTCGTAGCCAGTGTAGCTATTGCAAAACGTATCTTAGAAGAAGGCGCACCAATGGTAGAACAGTATAAGAAATTCCTCAGCAGCGGTTGTACCCAGGATCCTGTCAGCCTTCTGAAGATTGCAGGTGTAGATTTAACAACTGAGAAACCTATCGAAGAAGCACTTCAGGTATTTGGTGAAGCCATCGATGAAATGGAAGCTTTAGTAGATAAACTCTAATTGAGCGGAAATTAAATGATAATCACTTTGAGAAAGTGATACAGAAAAAAATAGAAAAGGGGCTAACGCTCTTGATGACATAAGAAATCATCAGGGCGCTGCCCCTTTTTTCGTATAAAACTGCATCTGGTTACACAGTAAAGATTTGACATGACGCTATGGAAGTAACGTGGCTTCTAGTACTACAGGGTTGTGATCACTATATTGGAAGTCATAATCCTTGGTTTCCACAGACCTAATGCTTACGTTTTTGGAACAAATGAAACCATCAATTACATAAAACTGGAAGGTGCTGATATCTGCACCTGCATAGACTTGATCCAGAGATCGACAGGATGGAGCATTATCATCCATAGCAAGAGTAAAGTCATTGCCAAAATCAGAAGTCTCTATCTTTCCAGCTTCCCATTTACCTTCGTATACCGGGTAATTAGACAAATCTACATTGGAGAAAGTCTGGTTAAAATCTCCGGCGGCGATAACATAGTTGCCCTTTTTATATTCATCCTGAAGAACTTGAAGGAGCTGCTTTGTCTGTGCTATCTTACCTTCACCGGAATCGTAAGCCTCTAAGTGAAGATTCACGATTACAAGCTCCTTATCGGAATTAGCCAAAGGAATACGGCTAACTAACAGGCATCTTTTCAGGTTACCAACACGTAGTGGCCAGCCAAAAGGACAAGGTAGAGAAAGTCTGGTGGAGTTACTGATTTCAAATTGGGAGTCCGTAAGGATACCGGAACTAACTTTACCAATTGGAGGTATCGGATAGGGTACAAAGTCTACTAAAAAGTTATTGGCAAAACTGCTTTGGGAGTTGCTAAATACTTTTGAGAGCTCCTCTACTTCATTGAAGTGATAAGAACGGGCAGAGTCTAAATCCACCTCCTGATAAACAGCAATATCAGGCTGCAGGTCTGAAACGATATCGGAAATGCCAAAGATATTGTCTTCCACGCCGTCTTTATTATAGGTGGTCACATCGTGTCCGCCATCCATGAAGAAATCCGCTTCAGCGCCAAGTCCACCGTAACCCACGTTCCAACTGAGAATTTTAATACTGTCACCTGTTTTGAGAGTCCTGGAGGAGTTGCCGGTAACAGCTATAGGTTCAGAGGCTTCCGGGTTAAACTCTACCACTGTAAGATAAAGCAAAATCCCAAAAAAGGTAAGCCCACAGATAAGGACTAGGGATAGCAGGATGCGCAGTGGTATTCTGATGTATCGTTTGTAAAAAGATGGTTTGGAGTCTAGATTCATAAATCCCCCTTCATTTACTATAGAATATCTAAGTTAATTATAGCATGACAGAATAAAATCTATGCTATAATTTAGTTATCTCGAAATAAAGGAAATAAATATGAATTATATCGTGATGGATCTGGAATGGAATCAGGGAAGTCCGGAAATGGAAGCCGAGAAAGAAGAGATTCCTTTCGAGATTGTGGAAATTGGTGCTGTAAAACTGAATAATGAACGGGTGATGATCGATCAGTTTAGTGAGCTTGTAAGACCGCAAGTGTATGCGGAACTGCACCACATCACCAGAAAACTGATTCATATGCAGATGGAAGAATTGCAAAAAGGAGAAGTATTCCCGGTAGTCTGTCAGAATTTTTTGGACTGGATAGGGAAGGAACCTTACATGTTTTGCAGTTGGGGACCCTTGGATTTAATGGAATTGCAGCGAAATATGCGATACTATAATATGCCGCCACTGACGGATCGGCCCATTGCCTTTTTAGATGTGCAGAAGCTATTTAGTATTGCCTTTGAGGATTCGAAATCCAGAAAAGCCCTAGAGTATGCAGTAGATTTTCTTCAGATAGAAAAGGACATTCCTTTCCATAGAGCTTTCAGTGATGCGTACTACACTGCGAAGGTGCTTTCAAAGATTAAGCAAAAAGCAGTGCTACAGTATGTGAGCTTTGATACCTATGTCAAACCGGACTGCGAAGCCAAGGAAGTTCATATAGACTTTGATGGATACAGTAAGTACATATCGAGAACATTTCCGGATAAGCTTTTAGCGATGGATGACCGAGAAATCAGTTCTTGCAATTGCAATATCTGTAAGAAGAAGGTTCGCAAAAAACTAAAATGGTTTACGCCTAACGGAAAGCACTATTATGCTGTAGGCTATTGTGACAAGCATGGCTATATCAAAAGCAAGGTACGTATCCGAAAGGCAGAGCATGATCAGGTATTCTGCATCAAGACAGAAAGTGTCATCACAGAGCCGGAAGTTCTTGAACTGAAAGCATTACAGGAAAGAGTAAAGATGCAGAAGAAAGAACGGAAGAGACGAATGAATTCCTAATTGGATCACTTCCAATATGAAAAAGTCCCCATTTTGAAGCGGTTGGGTAACCAAAAACTTCAAAATGGGGATTTTGTTTTAAGATAAATCAATAGCGATGTCTAATACGACGTCTTCGTTCTCGGCCTTCCATGCGGCGCTTCATACGAAGGTCACGTTTCATGCTTCTGCGTCGGTACCTGTTATGACGAAGGTCCTGACGAGAGTGCAGCATACTCCCTAAGAGCATAAGAACTATCATGGAACCACCTACCACGATAATCCAGAAAACCACAGAGCGTACATTGATAAACACGTAATGAGGTTCCGCGTCTTCTTCCGTGTCGGAATCCGTAGTAACTACAGGAGTAGTGACACTTACGGAGGGTGCCGGAGGGACTTTATCTGCGGTAATCAGCGGAACAACTCCAACAGAGTGTCCATAAAAACTATAAGAAATATCTGCCACATGACCTGTTTTCTCGCCGGTAAAAGTAATGGTGGATTCCAGGTCCTCTATGGAAGCCATATTTGGCAGGATGATATTTGATCCGGGAGCAAAGGATAAGATTGCATTGGAATGATCAAATATTTCGCGTCCGGTCAGGAAGAAATTACCATTGCCGATACTATAGGTATTATCCAGCTTGGCAGCAGACTCCAGGTTAAAGTTCTGATATCCGTAATCAAATAGCGTGGTGGTATCATAAAACTGATCCGGTGTATCTTCAAACATAACTACACAGATCAGGCGCATATCGCCACGATCGCACCCGGTCACCAAAGTTTGGCCGGCCTCAGCTGTGTAACCTGTCTTTCCGCCAATGATACCCTCATAGGAAATTTCTCCGGTAATCAATTTGTGCTTATTGGTCTTGTAAAAATCCTGAGGCTGGGTAGCGGTACTGGCAAAGTGGTGTGTGCCCACATTTCCCACACGAAGCAAGGTGTCATTTTCGAAAAAAGCTTTTGCTATCAAAGCTAAATCGTGGGCGGAAGTATAGTGATTGCTATCATATAAACCATTGGCATTTACAAAATGAGTATTGGTGCATCCAAGTTCCTTTGCTTTTTCATTCATCATGTCGGCAAAGGCTTCTGTGCTGCCTGCAATGTGTTCCGCTACAGAAGAAGCTACTTCATTGGCAGATGCTACCAGTATGGCGTATAAGCATTCATTCATGGGTAGCACGTTTCCGGGGTTAGAACCAATGGAAGAACCATCGGATGGAACAGATTCTACAGCGGTACGTGTAATCGTAACCGGTTCGTCCAACTGACATTTTTCTGCAGCGATGAGGCAGGTAAGCATCTTGGTAGTACTGGCAGGGTACATGCGCTCATCCATGTTTTTGTTGTATAAAATGCAGCCACTATTTGCATCCATTAGAACTGCTGCTTTTGCGCTGATGGTTGGTCCTGTGGGCCAAGCGGTATAAGCGTTGGAATCGATAGGTAGTTCACGTCTTGCCTGCTTAGCAGCGTCTATCGTTTCAGAAGTGTCGGCAGATACAGGCAAACCAGCACTCATACTCAGTGTTGCACATAAAAACAAAGAAAAAATGCCAGAGGTGAAAGCTGACTTTCGCATTCTTTGCGAATTTATGATAAACTTCATAAGGTATCTCCTAGTTTTTAGGTCTACAAATATTCTACTGAAAGAATAGGTATAAATCAAATATGAGATTAAGAAACATCCCGGGTGCAAGGGAACATATCGAAGAAAGCATCTATGTGGTACAGGACTATAAAGAACAAAAAGGACATTGGGCAGAAAAGTTTGGCAATCAGAACCCCATCTATATAGAAGTAGGAATGGGAAAGGGCCAGTTTATCTATGAAAATGCCCGTAGAAATCCGGATATTAACTATGTAGGAATTGAAAAGTTTTCCAGCGTGGTATTCCGAGCTGTGCAAAAAATGGAGGAAGAACCCCTGCCGAATCTATTCTTCATTCGTATGGAAGCAGAAGAGATTACCGAGGTGTTTGCGCGGGGAGAAGTTGCAAAGATTTATTTGAATTTTTCGGACCCATGGCCAAAGGACAGACACGCAAAAAGACGACTTCCGTCTAAAGAATTTTTAGGGCGTTTTGCAGAGATTTTGGTGGATCATGGACATGTGGAATTCAAAACGGATAATAAAGATTTGTTTGACTTTGCACTAGAACAGAGAGAAGAGGCAGGTTGGATTATGATTGCCCATACCTTCGATCTGCATCATAATGCGGAAATGGTGGAAGGTAATATCATGACAGAATACGAGGAACGCTTCTCTGCCAAGGGCAATCCAATCTGCAAATATATCATAGAAAAACCATAATGTTATTTATAGGGAGAAGGTTCTTTGTGGGCCTTCTCTTTTTGGAAATAAAGCTGTTGGTCTGCCAAATCGATGAACTGTTTTACGTTATGGATAGCGCTATTGTAGTTTTCCCAACCTATGGAAACGGAGAGCGGGAAACTTGAGGCAGCATTGTCCTGCTCGATCAATTTCTCGATGGTGTAGCGTAACATGGCAATATCTTCACAAGTATTTAGCTCGCCGCAAATGATAAATTCATCTCCGCCATATCTTGCAATAATGGTTTTCTTTAAATCGGCTACAGCTACTCGAAGGATGTTAGAAAAGCGAATCAAGGCCTCGTCACCGGCGGTGTGACCGTAAAGGTCGTTAATCTGTTTAAAGTAGTTTAAATCCATCATCATTACAAAAAGGGCCTTCTCATGATCATGGGACTTCATCATTTTCTGAATGGTTTGTAATAGGTAGCGACGATTACTGAGTCCTGTTAAAGGATCGGAGGTGATGCTGTTTTGTACAACCCCCAGATAGAGATTTAAAATAGTCAGAGATAAACCAATCCCAAGAACCGGAATGTCAAATAAAAATTGGGCGATAGAAAAAATAATCGGAAGGATAGGTACAGTGGTTAGGAGTCGATAGAGTTCTAATTCCGCGTAGTTTTCATCCTTCAAGCTTGCAAAATAAGCACGAATACTGGACACCAAAATATAGAAAAAGGGAATCGAGAATTCGAGTATGTAGAGTGGCCCGTAGACATAGTACTCTTCCTCATTGTAACGGAAGAACAGCCCGTGGAAAATGTTTGTTGCATTTAAAAAAATATGGATGGCGCAAACAGAGAAGGAATAAATACGCAAGCGATTTTCTTTAGAAAGCTGGGTCTTTAAAAGAATTTCCATAGCCAAAAAAGTACTGTAACCGGTAACGGCTGCAGCGATAAAGAAACAAGATTTTAATAGGCTATGAACGGGCAGTGGGACCATTAGCCTGAGGGAGCTTTTGGATAAAAGCGCACAAACCAAATCCAGTAAAATCATGGCACAAACAGAATTGGTCAGAATACTGAAGGATTTACGGACGCTGTGGCTTTCCAGTCCGGTACGGATACGTAAAAGCAGTGAAGCAAGGACAGAGAGTGCTAGAAAATCAATGAGTGCATACAAAATAGCGCCCTTTTGATAGGCGTTCAACAGTAGCTCCTGTTGTATTGTGTTTAATTCCATTATGATTCCTCCGAAACTTTCCCCTAAATTTAGTTTATACTAGAGAGCGTAAGTCTTGCAATAATTGATTTTTTCGGCGTGTAGGCTTATATTTTTATATAGAAGACATTGAATATTGAGGGGAAAAATGAACGAAGAAAAAGCCAAAAAAAGCTTATCCGGTTCTTTTCTGCGAATGACGTTAATTCCGCTGATTGTCATGATTCTTGTAGTCGTGGTGGCAGCAGGTAATCTCTTTACAATAGCGCTTCAGCGAGAAGTCAGGAAAGAACTCTATAATGCAGCTTCCCAAATAAAAGTTACATATGATACCGTGTATCCCGGTAGTTACCAAATGGTGGAAAATCCTAATGTTACCACTTCTACCGGAGAAAATCTGCTTATTTTTGCGAAAGGAAATCAGATTCTAAGCGAGCACTATGATCTGATTGATGGATTCCATCGAGAAACAGGATTGGAAGCCTCTTTTTTTGCAAAGGTAAATGAGACGGAATGCTACCGTGTACTGACTACCATAGCAGACATAAAAGGCAATCGTATCGTAGGAACCGGCGCTCATCCAAAGATTGTATCGGACGTAGTCATCAATGCCCACGAAGCCTTCTATACCAATGCAACCATCAATGGCATCAGTTATTTTGCATACTATATGCCGATTGAAGCTGAGGATGGAACAATTTTTGGTATGATTGGAATCGCCAGACAGGCCAGCGATGTAAAGGCAACCGTCTATGCGATTTTAATTCCGGGTCTGATTATATGTTTATTGGGTCTTTTGGTAGCATCCTTTGTATCTCTGCGATACAGCGGTAGTATCCTGAAAACCTTAAAGAAAATGGAACAGTTCCTGCAGCAGGTTTCAAAAGGAAATCTGAATGCAAATTTGGATTCTGCCGTATCCGGTAGACGTGATGAAATCGGCACAATGGCAAGAGCTGCCATTACCATGGAATCTTCTTTGCGAGACTTGGTAGAAAAAGATGCTCTGACGAATTTGTACAATCGTCGTTATGGTAATCAAAAGATCACTAAAGTATGGGCAGAAGCTAATCGCACCGGCGTACCTTTTGCTGTAGCCATCGGAGATGTGGATTTCTTTAAAAAAGTAAATGATACCTATGGCCATGAGTGTGGCGATGAGGTTTTGAAGATGGTAGCCAGAATTCTGGAGGAAAATATGCCAAGAGGCGGCACAGTAATGCGCTGGGGTGGCGAAGAATTCCTCATGATTTTTGAAGGCTTTACCAAAGAAACTGCAGCTAGGCAGTTAGAGGAAATCATTCGAATTATTGGAAATAACGAAGTCATCTACGAACGCAAGGTAGTACGTGTCACCATGACTGTAGGCGTAACGGACGGAGATGCTTCCAGCAATGCGGATGAGGTGATTTCGGTGGCAGATAATGCTTTGTATGAAGGAAAGCAAAGCGGCCGAAACAGAGTTGTAGTAAGTTAGGGGAAATAACAGCATGAAAAAAGATACAGCATATATAGCCATCATGGATGTACTGCTTGCCTGCAGTGGAGCAGCCCTTCTGTTTATACCCAGTCTCCAGCTGGTATATATCATCTACGGCTTTTTATCTTTAGTGGTAATTGCCGGCATTATTATGATGATTCGCTATTTTATGACAAATTCTTATAAAGATTTTAACGCTTATGGCTTTTCAGAAGGCACATTACTTGTTATACTAGGTATCTGTGGCCTCATTAAGGCCACGGCTTTAGAGTCTGTATTTTACACAGGAATCGGTCTTGTTTTAATCTTTTCCTGCGTCATCAAATTGCAATACACCCTGGATTTAAGCCGAATGGGCGATAAGCTGTTTTACTTACTATTAGTATTAGTGCTTGTTTTGACCGGATGTGGGATTGCAGTATTACTTAACCCATTTACAGACCCGGCAAAGTATACAAGCTTTGTACATCTACTGTTATTAATTGATGGTGCATTTAGTTTATTATTCATGCTGTACCTGGCGCTTCGCATTCGAGCTTACACCAAGAAAGAAGCCAAAGAGCAAGAAAATAAAGAAAAATTAGAACAGCAGGAGAGCCTGACAGATCAGAACGCTGCGGAAGGAAATCTTCCGGAGAGCGATACGACAAAAGAAAGTGAATAAGAACCAGAACTTGCTATGCACCGGCATGATTAGTCGGTGCATATTTTTTTGGAACAGATGCACTGAGGTTCCAACCTAAAAGAAAGAGGATTTATGAAGTTTCAAGAATGTAATTTAAAACCGGAACTATTAAGAGCCATTGAAGAAGTAGGCTATGAGCAGATGACCCCCATCCAGGAGCAGGCCATTCCGGCCATGTTGGAAGGTGGGGATTTGATTGGACAAGCCCAGACAGGTACCGGTAAGACCGCTGCCTTTGGTATTCCACTCATCGAAAAAATCGATCCGGAGGAAAAGGGCCTGCAGGCAATTGTGCTATGCCCTACCAGAGAATTGGCTATCCAGACAGCAGAAGAGATGCGTAAACTTACCAAGTATACCCAAGGAATCCGCATTCTGCCCATTTATGGAGGCCAGGATATTTCTATTCAGATTCGTTCCCTTCGTGGAGGGGTGCCGATTATCGTAGGTACACCGGGCCGTGTCATGGATCATATGCGTAGACACACCCTGAAACTGGAAAATGTAAAGATGGTAGTACTGGACGAGGCTGATGAAATGCTGGATATGGGCTTCCGTGATGATATGGAAGAAATCCTGTCTGCGATTCCGGGAGAGCATCAGACAGCTCTTTTCTCTGCCACTATGGCAAAACCTATTATGGAAATCGCCGGAAAGTTCCAGAAAGACAGTAAAATCATCAAAATCACACCAAAGGAACTGACCATCCCGCTTGTAAAGCAGTATTACTATGATGTACCAAGAAGCTATAAAATCGATGCGGTAACCAGACTGTTGGATTACTATCACCCGACCTTATCTTTGGTATTCTGCAATACAAAGAAGTTGGTAGAAGAAGTTACGGAACTTTTAAAGGGAAGAGGTTACTTTGCGGAAGGCCTACACGGAGATATGTCTCAGTATCAAAGAGACAAGGTAATGAACAGCTTCCGTACCCAGACAGCGACCATCCTGGTGGCTACCGATGTGGCAGCCAGAGGTATCGATGTCAATGAAGTAGAAGCTGTCTTTAACTATGATGTGCCACAGGATCCGGAGTACTATGTACACAGAATCGGACGAACCGGCCGTGCCGGTAAAAAGGGTAGATCCTTTACCTTAATCACTGGTAGAGAAATCTACAAGATTCGTGACCTGGAAAGAATCTGTCATACAAAGATGAAGGAGCGTGTGCTTCCTTCTGTAGCAGATGTGACAGAGGCAAAGGCAAATGCTGTGTTGGATGGCGCTGTAGAGCTCTTAAAGGGTGATACCAACTTTGCTGGTTTGATGACAACTATCGAGTCTAAGTTAGAAGAGGAAGAATGCTCTGCTATGGAGCTTTGCGCAGCTCTTTTAAGACAGGCTATGGGCGAAGAAGAGAAGGAAATTCCAAGATACACACGCGAAGACTGGAAAAAAGATAATCGTCGCGGTGGCAGAGACGGCAAGGGCCGTCGTAAAGATGGAGACGGACGTGGACGTCGTAGAGACGGAGAGGATGGTCGAAGAGGTCATAAAGGCGGAGATGACCGTAGAAAAGGCCGCAAAAACGGAGAAGATTCTGACTGGAAAGAAAAGAAAAAGGATAAAAAGTCAGGAGAGAAAAAATCCGGTGATAAGAAAAAAGACAAACGAGAGAAAAAAGAAAAAATTGGACTTCGTTTGGATGGAAGTGCTTACGTAAAGAAGAAAAAACACTTTCACTAAAGTGCGTTTATGAGGGAGAATTATTAAGGAATTAGGAGAAACGAAATGAAAGCTGATGTTGTAATTATTGGAGCAGGCCCGGCAGGTATCTTTACTGCACTGGAGCTGGTCAAATTAGGTAGTAAACAGAAGATTGTCATGATTGAAAAGGGCAGCGCTATGGAAAACCGAAAATGCCCTAAGTCAAAAACAAAGAAATGTGTAAATTGTAAACCATGTAATATCACCACGGGATTCTCCGGAGCAGGTGCCTTTTCCGATGGAAAGCTGTCTCTGAGTAGAGATGTAGGTGGTGATTTCCCGGAACTGGTAGGCCCTGACTTTGCACAAGAATTGATCGATTATACTGACGGCATCTATCTGGAGTTCGGCGCAGACGAGAAAGTAGAAGGTGTAGGCCAGACAGAAAAAGTAAAAGAAATCCGTAAGAGAGCCATTCAGGCCGGACTTAGACTGGTAGATTGTCCGATAAGACACTTAGGCACAGAAAAGGCACAGGAAATCTACCTGAAAATTGAGCATTATTTACAGGAGCACGGCGTAGAGATTTACTTCGGTTATGATTGCCACGACCTGATGGTAAAAGATGGTGTATGTACCGGAGCTAGAGCAGTGAAGCTGGGTAGAAATGACGACGTGCTGGAAATCGAAAGTAAAGAAGTCATCGTGGCCACCGGTCGTAGAGGTGCTGACTGGTTAGAAAAGGTATGCGCAAAATATGATGTGGCACATAAACCCGGTACCGTAGATATCGGTGTACGTGTGGAAGTTCGTAATGAAATCATGGAAGATGTGAATAACGTCCTCTATGAATCCAAACTGATTGGATATCCTAGACCATTTAAGAATAAAGTCCGTACCTTCTGCCAGAACCCGGGCGGATTTGTCAGCCAGGAAAACTATGACAACGACCTGGCGGTTGTAAACGGACACTCTTACAAAGACCTAAAGAGTAATAACACCAACCTGGCGATTTTGTGCTCTCATAATTTTACAGAGCCTTTTAATCAGCCAATCGAGTACGCACAGAAAGTGGGCGAGCTTACCAATATGCTTGGTGCCGGACAGATTCTGGTACAAAGATATGGTGATATCTTAGATGGAAAGAGAACCTGGGAAAAAGAATTATCCCAGTCTAATGTAAAGCCTACCCTTCCGGATGCTGTAGCAGGTGATATCACAGCAGCCATGCCGTATAGAGCAATGACCAACATCATTAACTTTATCCAGGCTGTAGATCATGTAGTACCCGGTTTTGCAGGAGTAGAAACATTACTTTATTCTCCGGAATTGAAATTTTATAGCAATAAGGTTAAAATGGATACTGACCTTAACACCAACGTGAAGGGTCTACACTGCCTGGGCGACTCCAGCGGATGGACCAGAGGACTTATGATGGCATCTGCTATGGGAGTTTTAATGGCGAGAAAGCTAAAGTCTTTAGAAGATTAAGCCGATATACGAATTGGAGGAGTTTTCCGTCAATACACTATATTTAGTGTTTTTTTATAAAAGTTTCACTATATATTGACATTTTTTACAACCGCGTCTACAATATTTAGTAGACGCGGTTATGCGTTTTATATAGTGTAGTTTTGAGAGGAAGAGGTTGGGGAAATGAAGATTATCAAGAGAAGCGGTCAGGAAGTTACATATGATATTTCCAAGATTATCGCCGCTGTACGCAAAGCAAATTTAAGCGTAATTGAGTCTGAAAGAATGACAGACAGGCAGATTGATGTCATCGCAGATAACATGTTGAGAAACTGCGAGAAGATTAATCGTTCTTTATCCGTGGAAGAAATCCAGGATATGGTTGAGAACGAAATCATGAATCAAAGAGCCTTCGCTGTGGCAAGAAGCTATATTACTTATCGTTATAAGAGAGCCTTGGTTCGTAAATCTAATTCTACTGATGAGCAGATTTTAAGCTTGCTGGAATGTAATAACGAAGAAGTAAAGCAAGAAAACTCCAACAAGAATCCTACTGTAAATAGTGTGCAGCGTGACTACATGGCCGGCGAAGTAAGTAAGGATATCACCAGAAGATTCCTTCTGCCACCGGATATCGTGGAAGCTCACGAAAAAGGTCTGATTCATTTCCATGATGCAGATTACTTTGCACAGCATATGCATAACTGCTGCCTGGTTAACTTAGAAGACATGCTGCAGAATGGTACCGTAATCAGTGAGACCATGATTGAGAAGCCACATAGCTTCGCAACTGCATGTAATATCGCTACTCAGGCTATTGCACAGATTGCCAGCAGCCAGTACGGTGGACAGAGTATTTCTCTATCCCACTTAGCACCGTTTGTACAAATCAGCCGTGAGAAGTTCAGAAGACAGGTAAAAGAAGAATTAGAAATTGCCGGCATCAATGCCAGTGAAGAAAAAGTAAATGAAATCGCTGAAATCCGCGTAAAAGAAGAAATTAATCGTGGTGTTCAGATGATTCAGTATCAGGTCATTACCTTGATGACCACCAATGGCCAGGCACCTTTTATCACAGTATTTATGTATCTGGATGAAGTACCGGAAGGCCAGATGAGAGACGACCTTGCACTGATGATTGAAGAAATGCTGAATCAGCGTATCAAGGGCGTAAAGAATGAAAAGGGTGTCTATATCACACCTGCATTCCCGAAACTCATCTATGTATTAGACGAAGACAATATACATGAAGACAGCAAGTACTGGTATCTGACAAAACTTGCAGCAAAATGTACTGCAAAACGTATGGTTCCGGACTACATCTCTGCGAAAGTCATGAAAGAGCTGAAGGGCGGAAACGTATATACCTGTATGGGATGTCGTTCCTTCCTGACTTATGAACCGGATGTACGTACCGCTGATGGTAAGCCAAAATTCTATGGAAGATTCAATCAGGGTGTTGTAACCATCAACCTGGTAGACGTAGCTTGTACCTCCGGCGGCGAAAAAGAAAAGTTCTGGAAGATATTGGACGAAAGACTTGATCTGTGCTACAGAGCACTGATGATTCGTCATAACAGATTAAAAGGAACACCAAGTGATGTGGCTCCAATCCTTTGGCAGTATGGTGCACTTGCACGACTGAAAAAAGGTGAAGTAATCGACAAACTTTTATATAACGGATATTCAACCATTTCCTTAGGATATGCCGGACTTTGTGAATGTACCAGATACATGACCGGTAGAAGTCACACAGATCCAACAGCTACACCTTTTGCATTGGAAGTTATGCAGAAATTAAATGATGCATGCAAGAAGTGGAGAGAAGAGACAAACATCGCATTCTCCCTGTATGGAACTCCATTAGAGAGTACCACTTACAAATTTGCAAAGGCACTGCAGAAACGATTTGGTGTCATCACCGGCGTTACAGATAAGAACTACATCACCAACTCTTATCATGTACACGTAACAGAAAAGATTGATGCCTTCGAAAAACTGAAATTTGAATCCCAGTTCCAGGCACTTTCCCCAGGTGGCGCAATCAGTTATGTAGAAGTACCGAACATGCAGAATAACTTAGATGCGGTATTGACGGTTATGCAGTACATCTATGATAATATTATGTATGCAGAGCTAAATACAAAATCTGATTACTGCCAGTGTTGTGGATACGATGGAGAAATCCAGATTATCCAGGACGAGGATGGAAAACTCTTATGGGAATGCCCTAATTGCGGCAATACTGATCAGGACAAGATGAATGTTGCAAGACGTACTTGCGGTTACATCGGAACACAGTTCTGGAATCAGGGTAGAACACAGGAAATCAAAGAACGTGTTCTTCACCTATAATCATCCAAAGACAGACAAGATAGAGAATGCTTATGCATTCTCTATCTTTTTTTCAAATACAGAAAAAGTACAAGAAAGAAGGAGGGAATTATGTATTACGGAGAGATTAAGTATGCAGATATCGCCAACGGACCGGGTGTAAGGACATCTTTATTTGTCAGTGGCTGTACCCATCATTGTCAGAACTGCTTTAATGAAATGACTTGGGATTTCCATTATGGGGAACCTTTTACAGAAGAAGTGGAAAACGCTATTATGGAAAGCTTAAAACCGGATTACATCAAAGGTTTTACCATTCTTGGGGGAGAGCCCATGGAGCATAGTAATCAAATTGTGCTTGCCCCTTTTGTAGAAAGAGTAAGGGAAACCTTTCCAAAGAAAAGTATCTGGTGCTACACCGGGTACACCTTTGAAACAGATGTCCTTGATCGAATGAGAAAGGCCTGGCCGGAAACAGAAAGACTATTAAATTGCTTTGATGTTATGGTGGATGGAGAGTTTGTTCAGGAACTAAAGGATATCACGCTGAAGTTCCGCGGTTCTTCCAATCAGCGCATTATCGATGTGAAGAAGTCCCTGGCAGCAGGGGAAACTATACTATGGTCGGAGGATAATCCGTGACCCATTCGTTTGAAGAGATTTTCGTTGAGAATACCATAAAAACCAATCGAAGATTTATGTATCTGATTTTCTTCTCCAATGCAGCGGCACCTTTAATCGCTGTAGGTACCTGGCTGAAGTTCTTTCAGATCAGCTATACATCCTGTATGGAGATTTTTTTGACCACAGTGGTGATTTCTCACTTTATTTGGTGGCTGAATCATCACAAAGAATGGCATGAATTCACCAAGTTTATTGGATTATTGATGGTAGAAATCCTCATTATGAGGCTGGCCATGAATGCCTCTATCGGTATTTATATTTCCTATGCCTTCATACCGCTATTTAGCTGTTTATATGTGGATCAGATGCTTACCATCATCATGAATCTGATTGGATATTTTGCGTTAGCAGCTTCTCTATACTTCAGGTCTTTTGACCAGATTGCCAAGTATGGAAGCATTTTCACCGCAAGACAGTGGTTTTTATCGTATCTGATGGGTTTTACCATTGAGTTTGTATTCTTATTTGCCATTACATTATCCATCGTCAAATACGAGCGAGAACTGTTAAAATCCTTGTCCGGACATATTGTTAGGCAGGTGGAAGCCGAGCAAACAAGTATGGTACGAACCAAGTTTTTTGCAAAGCTTTCTCATGAACTTCGAACACCGCTGAATGCCATATGCGGATTAACAGACCTTCTGAAGGAAAAGGATTTGGAGGAAGAGTCCCGGAAATACGTGGAGACCATCGATACCTCCAGCAAAGCTATGCTGGAAATCGTAAACTCCTTGCTGGATATCTCTAAAATCTACACGGATAAAATGACTATCCAGAAAGGCCCTGTAGATTTGAGGGCCCTGACAGAAGATACCATACGATTAGCCTCCTTTAGTGTAGAGAAAAAGATTCCAATTAAACTGGAATTGGATCGAAGCTTACCTAAGTATATCGTGGGAGATCGAACCGCCTTTACCAGAATCTTATTAAATCTCTTAAATAACGCCTTAAAATATACGGATGAAGGTAAAATCACAGTTCGTATCCTTTGGAAAGACAAGGAGGAAGACGCGGGAATCCTGCATCTGGAGGTAGAGGATACGGGACGAGGCATTGCGCCTTCCGATTTAGATCGTATTTTCGAAGAGTATGCACAGACTGCGGATGCAGAACGCATCAAGTATACGGGAACAGGACTGGGGCTGGCTGTATGTCGTAACTACGTGGAGCTTCTGGAAGGTAGAATCTGGGCAAAGAGTGGCGTGGGTATCGGCAGCGTATTCTATGTAGAAATCCCAACCGTCTCTACGGAAGAGGCCCCAAAAGAAAAAACAAAAGAGAAATTTAAACCGAGTTTTCAGGCACCGGAAGCCAGAGTCCTTATCGTGGATGATAAGCGTACCAATATACAGGTTCTGGCGGAATTATTAAAGCCCTATCGCATGAAGCTTTCTCCTTGCCTAAGTGGAGAACAGGCGGTAGAGCTCATCAAGTCCGGTAGACACTTTGATCTGGTATTCATGGATTACTATATGCCCGGAATCGATGGCAAAGAGGCGACGAAACAGATTCATGAGTTAGAAAAGGACAAAGGGAAGAAAACTGTCGTTGTGGCCTTGTCAGCCAATCCGGCAGAAATCATCTGTAAAGAATTTGAAGATACAGAGATAGCCGGAGCACTACAAAAGCCTGTCAACAGAGAAGACTTAAATGCAGTGCTGGAGCAGTGTATTGATGCTTCTCTCAGGAGCGAATAAATGGAAAAAGCTTACCAATTACATTTCAAACCGGAATGTGCAGGAGGCCTTAGCGTCAACTTCTGCGGTGTGTCCAAGACACAGCCCCTGCACAGCTTTGGACCGGCGGTGAAGCCTCATTACATCATACACTACGTATTAGATGGAAAAGGACGCTTCTCCCAAAATGGAAAAGAATATCCCTTGGAAAAAGACTACGGATTTCTGATTTGTCCGGATGAGGCGGCCTTTTACCAGGCAGACGAGAAAGAACCTTGGACATACATCTGGATAGGATTCGATGGAACCTTGTCGGAAGAATACCTGCAAAGCATGGGGCTATCTGCCCAGAACCCTGTATTCCGATGCGATAAGTCTGATCAGCTTTACCAAGTGGTAAAGGATATGATGGAGCATGAGACCTATAGTGTGGCTGATGAGCTTCGGAGAAACGGCCTTTTAGGAATCTTTTTATCTATCATTGCAGAATATGCGTCCATTGCCGGCAAAAGTGAAGAAGACAAAGCCAACCAGTATGTACGAAAGGCAGTGGAATACATTCAGAATAACTACTGCAACCAAATAAAAGTAACGGACATCGCCAATTATGTGTGCCTCAATCGAAGCTATCTATACACCTTGTTTCAGAATTCTTTGAAGATGTCCCCCCAGGAATTCCTTACGGTATTTCGACTCACCAAAGCTGAGGAACTCCTTCAACTTACAGATCTGACCATTGAAAGTATCGCGCTATCTTGCGGATACAGCGACCCGATGGTATTTACAAAAGCATTCCAAAAACGAAAGAAAATGTCTCCAAGCAACTATCGGAAAACGATGCAGAAAGACATGGCACAAGAGAATAAAGCACTGCTAGAGCAAATGGAAAAGTTGCTGAATGTAACATTTTGACAGGTAAATGTAACATCAGCTTCTTTTCGTGCCCTATTTTAGCGGATACACTAGAAATTAGGATAAAACAAAAAACATGCATTTTATACATAAGGAGAAGGAAATGAAAGAAAAACTGATTGCAAAGTTTGCAGAAGTATTCGGGGATGATAAAGACGTGCAGGTATTCTTTGCACCGGGACGCGTGAACCTCATTGGAGAACACACAGATTATAACGGTGGACATGTTTTCCCTTGTGCACTAACCATCGGTACCTACGGTGTGGCTAGAAAGAGAAACGATGATGTGCTTCGTTTCTACTCTATGAACTTCGAAGAATTAGGTGTCATCGAATCCAGCATCAAAGGAATCAAACCGGAAAAAGAAGCTGACTGGACCAACTATCCAAAGGGTGTTATGTGGGCCTTTGGAGAGAAGGGCTATGAGATTCCATGCGGTATGGATTTGATGCTCTTTGGTAATATTCCTAACGGCTCCGGCCTTTCCTCCTCTGCATCCGTAGAAGTCCTGACAGGTGCTATTCTCAGGGAATTCTTTGGATTCCAGGTTTCTAATCAGGACTTAGCGCTGATTGGCCAGTTCTCCGAGAATAAGTTCAATGGTGTAAACTGCGGTATCATGGACCAGTTCGCTATTGCCATGGGTAAGAAAGACAATGCTATCTTCCTGGATACGGCAGATTTAAGCTTTGAATATGCACCAATCGTACTGGAAGGCGCAAAAATCGTCATCACCTGCTCCAACAAAAAGCGTGGCCTAGGAGACAGCAAATACAACGAGCGTCGTGCAGAGTGCGAAGAAGCACTGGCACAGTTACAGACGAAGCTGGATATCAAAGCTTTAGGTGACCTTAGTGAAGAAGAGTTTGAAGCAAATGTAGGTCTGATTGAAAGAGAAGTATGCCAGAGAAGAGCAAGACACGCGGTATATGAGAATCAGCGTACCTTAAAAGCGGTAGCTGCGCTGAAAGCAAACGATATTACTACCTTTGGTAAATTAATGAACGATTCTCACACTTCCCTTCGTGACGACTATGAGGTAACCGGTATCGAACTGGATACCCTAGTAGAAGAAGCATGGAAAGTGCCCGGCGTCATCGGCTCTCGTATGACCGGCGCAGGCTTTGGCGGATGCACCGTAAGTTTGGTAAAAGACGAAGCAATCGATGCTTTCAAAGAGCAGGTAGGCAAGACCTACTTAGAGAAAATCGGCTATGCGGCAGACTTCTATGTAGTAGAAATCGGAGATGGCCCTGTTTTGTTATAAAAGGAAGTAAGGAAATGACAATTACAGAAAATATCAAAAGCCTGGTAGAGTATGGTATTTCTACCGGACTCATTGAAAAAGAAGATAAAATCTATACCACCAATCAGCTGCTGATGCTTTTTGGACTGGACGAAATTGAAGAGGATGTAACGGCAAAAGAGGCTAGTCTGGAGCAGATCCTGAAGGAAATGCTGGATTATGCTTATGAAAAGGGCCTCATGCCGGAAAACGATGTAACCCATAGAGACTTATTTGATACAAAGATTATGGGTATCCTAACTCCTAGACCGAGCCAGGTAATTCGTACCTTTAGAGAGCACTATGCAGAAAGCCCGGAAAAGGCTACAGACTACTTTTATCACTTGAGTAAAAGCAGTGATTACATCCGTACCTATCGCGTGGCAAAAGATCAAAAGTGGGTGACTTCCACTCCTTATGGAGACTTGGATATCACCATCAACTTATCCAAACCGGAAAAGGATCCAAAAGCCATAGCGGCAGCCAGAACTGCAAAACAGGCCGGATATCCCAAGTGCCAGCTTTGCGTGGAAAACGAAGGCTATGCCGGCAGAATCAACCATCCGGCCAGAGAGAATCACAGAATCATCCCAATCACCATCAACGGCAGTGACTGGGGATTCCAGTACTCTCCTTATGTGTATTACAATGAGCACTGCATCGTGTTAAATGCAAAGCACACACCCATGCAGATCAATCACGATACCTTCTGCAAACTATTTGACTTCGTAAAGCAGTTTCCACACTACTTTGTAGGTTCCAATGCGGACCTTCCTATCGTAGGTGGCTCTATCCTGACTCACGATCATTTCCAGGGTGGACACTATACTTTCGCCATGGCAAAGGCAGAAGTGGAGAAAACCTTTGAAGTAAAGGGCGTGAAGGCCGGAATCGTAAAATGGCCTATGTCTGTAATCAGACTTTGGGATGTAAATCCGGATAAGGTCATTCAGGCAGCGGATCATATCCTGGATACCTGGAGAGGATACAGCGACGAAGCAGCATTCATCTTTGCAGAGACAGATGGAGAAAAGCACAATACCATCACCCCAATCGCCAGAAAGCGCGGTGAGAATTACGAATTAGACTTAGTGCTTCGTAACAACATCACCACGGAGGAACACCCACTGGGAGTTTATCATCCTCATGCGAAGCTTCATCATATCAAAAAAGAGAATATCGGCTTAATTGAAGTCATGGGTCTTGCTGTATTGCCAGCCAGACTGCAGAAAGAAATGCAAGACTTAGAAGCAGCTATTCTGGACGGTATGGACCTGCGAAGTGATGAAACTCTGGCAAAACATGCGGATTGGGTTGAGGAATTCCTGCCGAAGTATGACACCGTGACAAAGGACAATATCCATGGTATTTTACAGGAAGAAATCGGACTTGTATTTAGCCAGGTACTAGAAGATGCCGGTGTATATAAACGGAACGAAGAAGGCAAAAAAGCCTTTGATAGATTCCTTGCGGCATTATAGAAAACTATCCAAGTAGAACCAAAGCAAGAGTGGAGGCACTCTTGCTTTTTCTGTGTTAAGATAAGGCTATGAAAAAAAGAACGAAACAAATCATCGATTTATTAGATCAATATTATGGCAGAGACATCGCTTGCTATTTGGATCATGAGACACCATGGCAGCTTTTGATTGCCACCATATTAAGTGCCCAGTGTACTGATGCCAGGGTAAACCAGGTGACGCCGGAGCTTTTTCGAAAGTATCCATCGGTGGAAGCCTTTGCGGCAGCAGACCTGACGGAATTAGAGGAAAGCATCCGCTCCACCGGTTTCTACCATAACAAGGCCAAAAATATCATACTGTGCTGTCGTATGCTTTTAGAAAGATTCGGTGGAGAGGTACCCTCTGATTTAGAAAGTCTTGTGCAGTTACCGGGAGTAGGTAGGAAAACGGCAAATGTCATCCGAGGAAATATCTACGAAGAAGAAAGCGTAGTAGTAGATACCCACGTAAAGCGTATCTCTAAAAGACTGGGACTTACCAATGAAACGGATCCGGAAAAGGTGGAGTACGATCTGATGAAAGAGCTGCCAAGAGACAGCTGGATTCCCTGGAATAAGCAGATTATCATGCACGGCAGAACCATCTGCACCGCCAGAGCACCAAAGTGCGAGGAGTGCTTCCTGCAAGGCCTATGCGCCCATCCGGAGCTTCCGGATAAAAAGAAACAGAAAAAGAAGTAAAGAGTTCGTATATGGAAGAAACAATCAGAAGCTTTGTGGCGCTGGACTTAGAGACCACCGGGCTAGATACCAAAAAAGATAAAATCATTGAAATTGGCGCTGTGAAATACCAAGACGGAGTGGAAGTAGATGCATTCTCCACCTACGTCCATAGCCCGATCCAAGTGCCGGCAAACATTTTGGAGCTGACAGGCATCTTAAAAGAGGACCTGGATAAGGCACCGGAATTTCAGGAAATCAAGGATGACTTTTTACAGTTCCTTGGAGACGAAATTCTATTAGGTCACAGGATTCTATTTGATTTTGCCCATGTAAAGCGGGCTTTTGCATTAGAGAAGATCCCCTATGAAAGAAAGGGAATCGACACCCTGAAGCTCTGCAGAACCTACATGCCGGAAGGCCAGAGCAAGCGATTAAAGGATGTGTGTGAGTACTTCGGTATCCCGCTGGAAAATCACCGGGCCCTGGCAGATGCCAGAGGTGCAGCGGAAGTATACTTTAGGCTGTGCAAGGAATATCTGGAGGTGGCAAAGGTTGCGCCTACGCCTTTGCAATACAAAATCAAAAAAGAGACAAGGATAACCTTGTCTCAAATAGAACAAATTCAAAAACTTACAAGCAGACTGGGCATCACCCCGGACTACGAAGCGGAAAAGCTTACCAGATCAGAAGCCAGTCGCATCATCGAGTCCTACTTCCAAAAACTTAGAAGCTTAGGAGAGACCCTGTAAAAGAGTCAGTGGGTTGATGGCATCCAAATGCTTTAGAATGCGATCCTTAGAGGGGGTGCGCAGCGCACTTACCTTATCTCGAAGAGGGGCTATTTTTTCCGGCTCTTCAAAGGATACATATAGCATAGCCAGATTCTCATAGACCTGTGCGATGTCAGAGCCCAGATCAGCCAGATATTCATAGACAGTGGCGGCCTCTTTCTCTAAGCCTTCCTTTTGCAGCATGGCACCATAGGAGGAAAGAGCAACTTCCAAATCCGTGAAGTTCTGGTCGTACTCAGTCAGTACCTGAATATTGGGAGCACCGTAAGCCAGCTTCAGCTCCGTGTTGGTATAGCCGCTGAGATTGACGATTTGCTTTTCGGCTAAGCTGCGAAGGAGAGCTTCCTGCTCTATAATCTCAGGATTAGAAGAGACGCTTATGGGAAGTCTGTCAAAGTCCACGTGGATATAAGGTAGATTTGTCAAAGGTTTCTTTCTGACAGAGTTTGCTTCTCGCTCTCTATTCATGAAGTTTTTCTCATCTTCTGCGGTGAGTCTGCTGACAGTTTTAAGCCGCAAAGATAGCATAACGACCAGCAGTATGAGACTTGCAACGATAGGGAATTTCATTTATAATTACCTTTCAGAAATTGTTGATTTATAAGAGGTTTACTATGTTTTTCAATCAAAACAAAAAAGCAGTACGTATCGTATCCGGAGTCATCATTGGCATCATTGTATTTGCCATGCTGGCTACCATGTTAGTGTACATCTAAAGTATAAAGGATTCATACAGGAAAGAAAATGAAAAAATTAAGAAATGTGGTGGCAGTGCTTGGACTTCTTCTGTGTGGCCTAATGCTTACAGGAAGTAGAGCATACGCCGCAGAAATTACCATTGCAAATGGCGTCAAAGCAGGGAACCTGGATTTATCCGGACTTACCAAAGAAGAGGCAAAGTCCCGTATTGAGGGATATATGGCAGAGCTTGGTGGCCATACCATTACCTTGAAAACAGTAGAAGATAAAGAAGTCACAGTAACAGCGGATGACTTAGGGCTTGCCTGGGGCAATCCGGAAATGCTGGATGAGGCTGTACGTATTGGTAAACAGGGAAATGTAGTGCAGCGATATAAAGCGCAGCGCATGCTTGCAAGCCAGGGAAAGACCTATCAGATCGCATTGCAGTTTGACGAGAATATCATCAGAACCTTGATTACAGAGCAAATCGTTCCATTTGATCACCCGGCGGTAAATGCCTCTCTGAGCCGAGAAGGCGGAGAGTTCAAAATCGTAGAAGGCTCCAACGGATATGCCTGTGATGTAGAGGCTTCCGTACAGAAATTGCAGTCCTATCTGGAAAATGAGTGGGATGATGGAGATGCGGTAGTTGCCTTAGTGGTTACGGAAACAAAGCCACAAGGGGATGCGGCTACTCTGGCACAGGTAAAAGACGTGCTGGGCACCTTTACAACCAGTTACAAGACCTCCGGTTCCGATCGTTGTACCAATATCGCTACCGGATGTGCGCACCTAAATGGCACAACGGTATATCCCGGTGAGCAGATTAGTGTGCTTGGAAAAATCACTCCTTTTAATGCCGCCAATGGATATGAATTGGCCGGATCCTATCTGAATGGACAGGTAGTAGAAAGTTTTGGTGGTGGTATCTGCCAGGTAAGTACTACTTTATACAATGCCGTACTTCGTTCTGAGCTTCAGGTAGATGAGAGAAGTAACCACTCCATGATTATCAACTATGTAAAGCCTGCAGAAGATGCGGCAATTGCAGAGAATGGTGGAAAAGACTTTAAATTTACCAATAATACGGACTACCCGATTTACATCGAAGGTAGTACAGCAAATAAAACCATAACCTTTACCATCTATGGTGTGGAAACCAGAGATCCGGGTCATAAGGTAAGCTACGAAAGTGAAGTGCTGGAGACTACAGTACCTCCTACAGATAACATTATTCAGGATGCAGCGCAGCCCGTTGGCTACTGTGTGGTAAATCAGGGCGTACACGTAGGTTATAAAGCACAGCTTTGGAAAATCGTATCCGAGAATGGAGTAGAAACCAGCAGAGAACTGGTGAATACCAGTACTTATAAAGCGGTTCCAAGAACAGTGACAGTTGGTGTATCCACGCCGGATCCTAACGTCTATGCACAGATGCAGGCAGCAATAGCCACCGGATCCTATGATCAGGTGAAAGCTGTGGCAGCAGCCTTTGCAGCACCGGCACCGGCCCCAGCTCCGGAAGCAGAAGTGGCACCGGCCCCGGGACAGTAACGGAGAACGTATGAAGAATACTACAAATGGCGCAGAGGATAAGTTCTGCGCCTTTTCCATATCGAAACAGAATAAACTACCGGATATCCTTATGGCAGGATATGCCGGACTAGACGGCTCTATCGTCATTACAGAAAAAAAATGGGACGAACTTCGCGGGAGGCTTTCTGAGAATTTCCTGCAGAAAACCCTATGGCTAAAAGAAGAGCTCATTCAGGACAGTCAGGTATTTGGAGACAGACCTGTATTACCCCTGGGAAAGGGCGGTATCTTTCAGGGACTGTGGGACTTGGCATCTGCCTTGGATGTAGGCATCGAAATCCATCAAGACCAAATCCTGGTGAAACAGCAGACCATAGAAGTGGCGAATTTCTTTAGCATCGATCCCTATCAGCTTCGCTCTGAAGGATGCTTTTTATTGATCAGTGAGGATGGTTACCGAGATGTCCATGATCTGCAAAAGCAGGGAATCCCGGCAGCCCTCATCGGGGTAGCCACATCGGACAATGACAGGGTCATCATCAGCTATGGAGAAAGACGGTATTTGGAGAAACGCTACAAAGATTCCTTGGATCAGGTCTAGGAATATCTGCGTTAGTAGGATAAAATAGAGAAAAGTGTAAAACAAACAAGAGGAAAGAGGGAAGAAGCATGAGAGAGGAACTCTTATCAATCATTGAAAAAAACAGCCGTATTGATATCAAAGAACTGGCCATTATTCTGGGTACCAATGAGGAGACGGTACTGAATGAATTACAGAAATGCCAGGAAGAAGGTATCATCTGCGGTTATCACACCATGATTAACTGGGACAAAATCGATGTAGAAAAAGTATCTGCTTTGATTGAGGTACGTGTTACACCACAGCGTGGCGAGGGATTTGATAAAATCGCGGAGCGTATCTATAAGTATCCGGAAGTGAATGCGGTGTATTTGATTTCCGGTGGTTACGACCTGCTTGTGAGCCTGGAAGGTAAGACTCTTCGTGAGGTGTCCTTCTTTGTAAGCGATAAGCTATCCACCTTAGAGACTGTTATCAGCACCTCTACCCACTTTATTTTGAAAAAATACAAAGACCACGGCACTGTTTTAGAGAAAAAGCAGGAAGACCTTAGAGAGAAGGTGAGCCTGTGAGAAATTTCGTATCTGATACCGTTGCGCCTATTAAGCCATCCGGAATCCGTAAGTTCTTTGACATCGTCAGTGAGATGAAGGATGCCATCTCTTTGGGTGTAGGTGAGCCGGATTTTGATACCCCATGGCATATTCGTGATGAGGGTATTTACTCGTTAGAGAAGGGCCGCACCTTCTACACCTCCAACGCAGGTCTTATGCCTTTGCGTGAAGAGATTTGCAACTATATGAAGAGAAGTCAGGGACTGACGTATCATCCAAAGGAAGAAGTACTGATTACGGTAGGTGGCTCTGAAGCAATCGATATAGGCCTAAGAGCGGTTCTGAATCCGGGAGACGAAGTGTTGATTCCCCAGCCCAGCTACGTAAGCTATGAGCCTTGTACAATCTTGGCAGGCGGTAAGCCGGTTATCATTGATCTAAAAGCGGAGAATGAGTTCCGTTTGACAGCGCAGGAATTGGAAGATGCCTGCACAGAGAAAACCAAAGTCCTGATTTTACCGTTTCCTAATAACCCTACCGGGGCCATCATGGAAAAGAAAGACCTAGAGGCTATCGCCAAGGTCATCGAAAAACATGACCTGCTGGTAATGAGCGATGAAATCTATGGAGAATTAACGTATAAAGAAAAACATATCTCCATTGCATCACTGCCCGGTATGAAAGAGAGAACCATATTGATCAATGGTTTCTCGAAAGCTTATGCCATGACTGGATGGAGATTGGGATATGCTTGTGGACCAAAGGAAGTCATTGCGCAAATGACTAAGATCCACCAGTTCGCCATTATGTGTGCGCCTACTACCAGCCAGTATGCTGCAGTAGAGGCCCTGAAAAATGGGGATGATGATGTGGCACACATGAAAGAAGCGTACAATCAGAGACGTCGCTTTTTGCTCCACCGATTCAAAGAGATGGGACTCCCATGTTTTGAGCCATTTGGTGCATTCTATGTGTTCCCTTGCATCAAAGAGTTCGGTATGAGCAGTGATGAATTTGCCACCAAACTTCTGATGGAAGAAAAAGTGGCTGTGGTGCCGGGTACGGCATTTGGTGATTCGGGAGAGGGATTCCTTCGAATTTCTTATGCCTATTCACTGGATAATCTGAGAATCGCACTAGACCGCATAGATGCGTTCATAAAGCGACTTAGAGAAGAAAAAGGAAAGAATTAAGAAGTACATGCACATTATATTACACGAGCCGGAGATTCCGGCTAATACAGGAAATATCGGTAGAACTTGTGTGGCTACCGGAACCAGTCTGCATTTGATTGAACCGCTGGGGTTTAGCCTTAGTGAAAAGGCCGTAAAAAGGTCCGGTATGGATTACTGGCCGAAACTGGATGTCACCAGATATGTGAATTATCAGGACTTTCTGGAGAAACATCCCGGAGCTAAAATTTGGATGGCTACTACCAAAGCCCATCAGAACTATACCGACGTGGAGTTTGGACCGGATGACTTTATCATGTTCGGTAAAGAAAGCGCCGGTATTCCGGAAGAAATTCTGGTAGAGAATGAAGCAACCTGTATTCGCATTCCTATGCTGGATGAGATTCGATCTCTGAACCTGTCTAACTCTGTGGCAATCGTGCTTTACGAAGCTCTGAGACAGAATCATTTCGCAGGAATGCAGGAAAAAGGAGAATTGCACAGACTGCATTGGAAAGAATAAAAAGAAGGTGTTTACTTGGAATGTTCCAAGTAAACACCTTTTTTAGTCGTGATTATCTTCTGCAACCGGAAGGGAGAAGATGAATTCTGTACCGACACCCTCAGTGGAGATGACATTGATATGCTCTTCGTGAGCCTGAATGATTTCCTTTGTGATGGAAAGGCCAAGTCCTGTACCTTTTTTGTCCTTACCACGGGATAAGTCCGACTTGTAGAACCGGTCGAAAACCAGCTTTAAGTCATCCTTTGGAATACCGATACCATAGTCTTTTACGGAAGTGAAGACTTTGTTTTTACGCTCCACAGTCTCAATCTTAATGGATGAGTTATGGTGGGAGAACTTAATGGCGTTGTCCAAAAGATTGTAGAGCACCTGTTGAATCTTACTCATATCGGCAAGAACAGGCATCTCGTCGCCGGTAAGCTCTAATTTAATCTGGATAGACTTGGCATTACAGGTACCTTCAAAGCTCATGGCCACGTTACGGATTACCTGGTTTAAATCAAATACGCTTTTTTCCAGGATAACCCCGCGCATATTTAGGTTATTCAAGGTCAGGAGCGAGTTGGTAAGCTTTGTAAGACGATCCGTCTCGTTTAGCACAATATGCAGATACTTATCGTGAAGCTCCGGTGGTATCGTGCCATCAATCATAGCTTCCAGATAGCCTTTGATGGAAGTTAGAGGGGAGCGGAAGTCGTGGCTGACATTAGCTACAAACTTCTTTTGATTATCCTCCGTCTTAGCGATTTCACTGGCCATATAGTTCAGGGAAGCCGCCAGATAGCCCATTTCATCTTCACTTTCCACAGAGAATTCATAATGCATATTACCGGAAGCGTATTGCTCCGTGGCTTCTGTGATCTTTCGAAGGGGGATGTACACCACTTCGGTGAAGAAAATCAAAATAATCAGCGATAAGACAAAGAGAATCACCAGCATGATATAGGAAATATTCAGCACCTTATTGGTGCGATAACTGATATCCTCCATGGTCTGGTGGATCACCACATAGCCTTGCACCTTGTAATTGTAGGTAATAGGGGCAAAAACGCTGATTACATCCTGATCGAAACTCTGAAAAAAGGTACCGATGGTATAGTAGCTACCTTTGGTAATGGTAGGATTAAAGCCCGATATGTATTTAGGCGTGGATACATCAATATCGGAAGAAGAGTCCAAAACCATACGCCCCGAGGGATTGATAATCCAGATGATGTTGCCGGTGTAGGCGGCCAGTCCGTCAATTTGGTTCTTTACCGCATCCAAAGAAGTCTGGTTCTGATACAAATCCGAAGCATAACTTCCGGCAATCATATTGGCTTCCTGGTACATGGCCTCTGCTGTCTCTTTTTTGAAGTGATCCTCCGTCATGTTGTAGACAAAGGTCGCCACGATGATAAAACCGAAGAAGCCGAAGATCAGGTACGCCACCAGGAATTTCAAATAAAGCGTACGTCTCACTTATTTCACCTCGAATTTATAACCAATACCCCAGATGGTGGCGATTCGCCAATTGTCGTGATCGTTGATTTTCTCACGAAGACGTTTGATATGTACGTCTACCGTACGGGTATCACCGATGTATTCGTAGCCCCAGATTTGGTCCAGAAGCTGCTCTCTTGTAAATACATGGTTGGGAGAAGATGCAAGGAAATAGAGAAGCTCTAATTCCTTTGGCGGCATATCCACAGAGTGACCATTGTACACAACGGAGTAATTGGTCTGATTGATAATGAGATCCGGGTATTCTACACATTTGATGCCGGATTCGGCAGGGGCTATGGTTTGCGGTTTGCTGCGTCGCAAAATCGCTTTGACACGGGCCACCAGTTCCTTGGAATCAAATGGCTTCTCCATATAGTCGTCAGCACCCAGCTCTAGGCCCAGTACTTTGTCGAAGACTTCGCCCTTTGCGGAAAGCATCATGATAGGAAGCTGAGAAGTAGCCCGGACCTCTCTGCATACCTGATAGCCATCAATGCCGGGAAGCATTAGGTCTAAAAGCATCAGATTCGGCTCAAAGGTCTTCACTGCATCTAGTGCGGATTCACCGTCATTTACAATCATGGTTTCGAAGCATTCTTTCGTCAAATAAAGCGAAATCAGCTCTGCGATGTTATTATCATCATCCACGATTAAGATTTTTTGTTTCGTAGTCATATGTACCTCCCCGATTGTATTCCCCTTACACGTTTTATTTTTCCTTAAACACCGCGATGGTTACGCCGGAATCTCCTTCTCCGAACTCCCCAAGGCGGAAGCTTTCTACATAACGCACTCTCTTTAAGTGCTGCTGCACGGCTTTACGAAGTACGCCGGTACCTTTGCCATGCACAATGCGGACGCTAGGCAGGTGTGCCAAGTAAGCGTCATCCAGGTATTTATCTAACTGGGCGATGGCCTCGTCTGCTGTCATACCTAAAAGATTGATCTCTGTAGAAACAGACATGGACTTGCTGACACGAATCTTACCTGCACCGCTGCGATGCTTTCTGATGGATTCTGTGCCGGCACCGGATACAGTCTCTTCCTGCACCAAAAGCAAATCCTTTAGATTTGTCTGAGTACGGATGATACCGCACTGTACGAAAAGATTTCCCTTGGCATCCGGTCTGGAGTTTACAGTTCCGGTAAGTCCCATGGAAACGATACGGACCTTATCTCCTAAGTTCACTTCATTTGGTTTTAGACCGGTACCTTCCGGCAGGTTCTTTTTATTTCCAATAGAAATCTTGTTATTCTGCTCGGAGATTTTGCCATGGAGCTTTGTACGCTCCTTTTCTAAGTCTCGCATAGTAGCGCCGGGACCGGCATTACGAAATACCTTAATGGTTTCGTCGGCAAAGTCTTTTGCTTCCTGCAGGATATCACGAGCTTCTTCTCTGGCAGCAGCTAACATCTTTTCTTTGGACTCATCCAGCTTCTGATTCTTGGTAGCCAGCTCATTCTTCAGAGATTCAATCTCCGCTTTATAGGTTTTGATTTCTTCTTCTTCCTTTTGAATGGTCAGCTTACTTTCCTGAAGAGAGGCAATCAAATCTTCAAAGCTTTCCTCGGACTCGGTCATCTGAGCTTTGGCAGCATCGATGATATAATCCGGAAGTCCAAGACGTTTGGAAATGGCAAAGGCATTACTCTTGCCGGGCACACCAATGAGAAGACGATAAGTAGGACGAAGGGTCTCTACGTCAAATTCACAACAAGCATTTTCCACATGATCTGTAGAAAGGGCATACACCTTCAACTCACTGTAGTGGGTGGTTGCCATGGTACGGATACCCTGGTGATGTAGGTGGTCCAGTACGGAAATAGCCAGTGCAGCACCTTCTGTAGGATCTGTACCGGCACCCAGCTCATCGAAGAGACAAAGGGAGTGCTCGTCAGCGGCTTTTAAAATCTGGACGATATTGGTCATATGAGAGGAGAAGGTAGACAGAGACTGCTCGATGCTCTGTTCATCTCCGATATCTGCATATACCTCACGGAAAATAGCCAGTTCACTACGATCCAAAGCAGGAATCATAAGACCGGCCTGACCCATCAAAGTGAAAAGCCCTACAGTTTTCAGGGACACTGTCTTACCGCCGGTATTAGGACCGGTGATAATCAGTAAATCAAAGTCACCACCCAGGGTAATATCGATGGGAACTACCTGATTTTTATCTATAAGGGGGTGACGTGCTTTCCGTAAATGCACAAACCCATCTTCGTTGAAAATAGGCTTTGTACCATTCATCTCAAGGCCTAAGGCACCTCTGGCAAAGATGAAATCCAGCTGTGTCATAGCCCAAGCATTCTGGGTGATTTCATGCACATGCTCTGCAGCCTGAGCACTAAGACCGGCCAGGATGACAGCGATTTCATCGATTTCTTCTGTTTCTAACTCGCGAAGCTTGTTATTCAGCTCTACCACAGCATTTGGCTCAATAAAGAAGGTAGAACCGGAGGCAGAATGATCATGAACCATACCGGGAACCTGTCCCTTGTATTCTGCTTTTACCGGAATACAGTAACGACCATCACGCTGAGTGATGACACTGTCCTGCAGATAGGTTCGCAGACTGCCGTTCACCATATTAATCAGCTGGTCGTGGATACGATCCTGAGTGCGAGCCATTTCGCTACGAATTTTCCGAAGGGTAGGGCTGGCATCATCAGCGATTTCCTCTTCGGAAAGGATACATCTGCGAATCTCGGTGGAAAGTGGAGTAAGAGGCTCTAATTTCTCGAAATACGGAGAAAGAGAGTCGATGCTATTCTCATTGGTTTCATTTTTTCTGTCGTAATCCTTGCATCTGGCGGTATTCTCCAGAAATTTGGCAAGCTGTAAAAGCTCAACCTGGGATAAACAAGAGTCTGCCATCAGGGCAGCTCGCAGATTAGAGAAGTCTCTGTTATTTCCAAAAGAAGGTGTACCGGCACGGAGAATTCTGCCAAGGGCATCTTCTGTTTCGCTAGAGGATTTTTCAATGGTATCTTTCACTACAGAAGGACGAAGGTTTTTGCAAAGCTCACGGCCCGGATCTGAAGTGGCATGCTCTGTCAGCATGGCAATGATTTTATGGAATTCAAGTACTCGTAAAGATCTGTCGTTCATAAAGTCTCCAAATAATACAAAATATCACCTTATTATAGCATGAAAGCCTACGGGAAATGCTATAATGAGACCTATGAGAATAGAAAATTTTACGAAAAAATACGGAAAACAAATACTTTTTGAAAAGGTGGGATTGGAAATCCATCCCGGAGAGCAAATCGCCATCATCGGCAGGAATGGCTGTGGAAAGACCACCTTTCTAAAGATGCTTCTTGGAATAGAAAGAAAGGGAAGCGGAAGAATCACCTGGGAGGGAGAGTCCTCCAAGATGGGATATGTACCCCAAGAAAACCCCCTTTTGGAAGATATGTCTGTGGAAGATAATCTAAAACTCTGGAAGGAAAAGACCGGAAAACTGTCCGAGGATTTCTTGCGAGAATTCGACTTATGGGAGATTCGAAAAAAGAAAGTCGGAAAACTCTCCGGTGGTATGAAGCGAAGAGTGACCCTGGCCTGTGCCATGGTGAATGCGCCGGGGCTCCTTATCCTGGATGAGCCTACTGCAGCGCTGGATACTACCTATCAGGAAATGATACATGGCCAGATGGCAGAGTATACCGCTAAGGGTGGCATGATTCTCATGGCCAGCCATGACCGGTATGAAATCGATCACAGCACCAGGGTATATCGTTTGGAGGATGGCAAACTGTGGGAAGTGTAATACAGTACATCCGAATCAATTGTAAAAGAATGGTAAGTCACGGTCTGTATGCGGTACTTGCGCTACTGGTGACGGGAATTCTGCTGGTGGGACTTTTATTTGTATTAAGTAAAGCCATGGAGAAGTCCAGTGTTTTGGAGCCAATCCAGGTGGGTATGATCATTCCGGAAGGAGAAGCCACCACCAGAATGGCAGCCAGACTCATCGGCGGTATGGAAAGTGTCCAGTCTGTTGCGGAGCTAAAAGAGGTTTCCAAGGAGGATGGAGAAGAGGCCCTTGCAAAAGGGGAACTGGAGGCGCTGATTCGCTTTCCGGAGAACTTCTACGAAGCCATCAACAATGGTACCAACACGCCGGTAGAGGTGGTGCTTCGTAACGATAGCCTGCTGGCATCCAAAGCCTTTCGAGAGCTGGTGTTAGACGGCCTATCCTACATTCGTACCAGTGAAGCTTCCATCTATGCAGTGGAAGAGCAGGTCCTGGCAGAGACTGCCGAAGGAAAGGTGCTATCCTGTGATGTCTATACAGCAGACGCCATCATGACAGAGCTGTACACCCAGCAAGTACTGAAAAGAAATAAGATCTTTACTCAGGAAGAATACTCTGCCTTTGAAGGGGTGGAGATTTCTACCTATTATTTGGTGGCAGGGATTCTGCTACTCTTATATTTTCAGGGAATGGCCTTTGGATTCTACTATGATAAGCAAAGCCTAAAGACAGAAAAAGTGCTTCGCATCGCAGGGATTCATCCCATGCTGCCGGCGATTATGAAAACGCTATGCATGGCATGCAGTCTATTCGTGATGGCGCTGCTTTTGTGCGGCCTACTAGGAAAAGTGGATTCGAATCTATCCCTGGGACTTGCCTTTGGCATGTGGCCTGTGCTGTTTGCCCTTGCCGGGATATTTCACCTGCTGTATAGCCTGGTGGGAGAATCTTTCTGGGGTGGCATGGTCATCCTACTGCTGGGCATCTTAGGGGTTCTCACAAGTGGAGTTATTTACCCGGTGTGCTTTTTGCCGGAATGGATGCAAAAGCTGGCAGGGGTGCAGCCATTTTACATATGGCATAGATATGCCTTACAGGTTTTGCAGGAATCTGCAGGTAGTCCGTTACCATCCCTGATGATTGGACTGCTTGGCATGCTGGGAGGAGGTGTCTATACATGGAAAAAGGCATAAGACACTACATCCTCTTTCTGAAGTATCAGGTAAAGAAACCACTTTTGTGGATAAGTCTTTTCTGCATGGCCGGGATTGTGTATTACTTACAAACGGTGGCACTTCCGGGAAATGAAAACACCAGGGTGCTGATCTGTGGTGCAAGTCAGGCAGAAGAACAGCGCTTTTTGGACATGGCAAAGGCGACGGATACCATTTTCCAGTATGAAACCGCATCCAGTGAGGACCTGATTCAACAGGTACAAGCCGGAAAAGCAGATTGTGGATTTATCTGGGAAAAGGGGCTTTTTGATGAAAAGCCCTGGGACAAGAAATCTGTGAGATACATTACAGGAACCTTTACCAATAAAGGCTCACTGGCAAAGGAAACCACCTTTTCTATTTTGCTTCGCATCAAAGCAGAGACACTGCCCCTTACTACGGAAGAGGAAATCTTTGGAGAACAGGATAAGGACAGGGAGGAAGCAGTCCTTGCCAGATATCAGGAGCTTTTGGGTACGGATAGTCTCTTTTCCATTGACTTTAAAAGCGAAAACGGGAAAATGGACCAGCAGGAAAATGCCTACCTGGGAAAAACCGACCTGGTGCGAGGCGTGGTGGCCCTGCTTCTCTTTATGTATTGCCTTTTCGGATTTGGAGTAGATACCTTATCGGCGGAAAAGCGTCCGTGGAATTATTTGGCACCGATTTCTAGGGAGGGGATGCTGTGGAGCAAGCTATTAGCCGGCATTACAGTACCTGCGCTCTTTGGATTCTTCCTCATTCGACTGATGGGGAGTCAGGCACCCCTGCAGGCAGAACTGGGAAAATACATGCTGTTTTTGCTGTACACTCTGATTTGGTGCAGAGTTTTAGGAAGCCTGTTCCGGAAGCGGGAAAGCTTTGCAGCCAGCTTCCTGGTTATCCTGCTTTTACATTTGATTCTATGCCCGATTTTCTTTGATATAGAGATGGTTAGCCCAGTGCTGGGAGGTCTGAGCTATCTCTTGCCTACAGGGTGGTATTTGAGATAACATAGACGTAGAAAATCTGCCATATGGAGCCATTATGGGAACAGAAGAAGAAAAAGACGAACAACAATTTAAACAAAATACAGATTTCCTAACGGAAAAAATCAAGGAAAGACCGGTGAACAAAAAGAAACTGCTGCGCAGGACGGTGATTACTGTGGGCATGGCAGTGCTTTTTGGCCTGGTAGCCTGTGTTACTTTCTCTTTGCTGGAGCCTGTGATCAGTAATCAGCTGAATCCGGAGGAGCCGGCCAGCGTGGTGCAATTCCCGGAGGAAGTGGAAGAAGTAAACCCTCAGGATATGCCGGAGAATTTGGAAGAGCTACAGGGTATGCAGCAGGAAGAAAGTCTGGAAAGCGAAACGGCAGCTGAGACTGCCACAGAAGGTGCGCTGTTTGGAGATGATATCGACCCGATGGTAGCAGCCAGTAGCCAGCTTGCAGGCTATGAAGAGAACTACGGAAAGCTCGCGGTTTTGGCAGCTGAAGTACAGAAATCCATGGTGGGTATCACTGCGGTGTATTCCGATAGTAGCCTGCAAACCAGCATCCGTAGAGACCAGGATGAAGTAGCCGGCGTCCTGGTAGCCAACAATGGAAAAGAGCTTTTGATCCTGGCAGATGCCAAGGATCTCAAAAACGCAGATAGCCTGGTGGTTACCTTTGAGACAGACGAGACCAGTGCGGCTACCATAAAGGGAATCGACTACAATACAGGACTTGCTGTGATTGCCGTGAATCTTGGTACAGCCAAGGCAGGAATTGCAGACCGGGTTCGCATAGCAGAATTGGGAAGCTCCATGGGAGAGAGCTCCGTAGGTACAGCAGTTATGGCTATTGGAGCCCCTACCGGAAGATGTGGCAGTGTGTGCTATGGTATGGTGACAGGACAAAACATCCCTATGGAACTGACGGACTCTGATTATCGGGAAATGACCACAGACATCTATGGCAGCAGCAATGCCAGCGGAGCCATTGTGAATATGAAGGGACAGGTCATTGGCGTGATCTATCCTACAGTACATGAGGATATGCCGAATCAGATTTGCGGAATCGGCATCACAGAACTGAAAAAGACCATCGAGCGTCTGTCCAATAAAGAAAGTATCGCCTATCTGGGCATACAGGGCGGAGACGTGACCACTGCGGCTCACAATGAGTATGGAACCCCTTACGGAGCCTATGTCACCTCTGTCAATATGGGAAGCCCGGCTATGAAGGCGGGAATCCAAAGTGGAGATGTGATTAGTAAATGTGATACAATCGACATCATGACGTATTCCCAGCTAGTCACCAATCTGACCAATTATAAAGCAGATGACACAGCGACCCTGACGGTATTTCGTCAGCAAGGGGACTCCTTCCAGGAAATGGAAGTCGAGGTCACTTTCACTGTGCAAAAGAATACAACAAATTAAGCGGGGGAAACCCTTAGAAAGCGAGTTTTACATGAAGTACATCAAGGACTACAAAGACGGAGACAGGGTATTTGACATCTACCTGTGCAAGCAGAAACATAGTGCGGTAACCAAAACAGGAAAACCTTACGATACAGCCATCCTGCAGGACAAAACCGGCAGCATCGAGGCGAAGATTTGGGATCCCAACAGCGCAGGCATCGTAGATTTCGACGCCTTAGACTATGTGGAAGTATATGGTGATATCACCAGTTTCAATGGCACCTTACAAATCAACGTAAAAAGAACACGTATTGCCCAGCCGGGGGAATACACCACAGAGAATTATTTCCCTGTAAGTCGTTATGACATAGAAGAAATGTATCAGGAACTGCTGAAGATTATCGGCAGCATCCAGAACCCGTATTTAAAACAGTTACTGGATGCCTTTTTCGTAGAAGACAAAGCATTTATTGAAGTATTCAAAAAGTCCAGCGCAGCCAAAAGCGTGCACCACGGTTTCATCGGTGGCCTTTTAGAGCATACCTTGAGCGTAACCAAACTGTGTGATTACTACACCACTAGATACGCCATGCTGAATCGTGACCTGCTTTTGACAGCAGCCATCTGCCATGACATGGGTAAGACAAAAGAATTATCCTGCTTCCCGGAAAACGACTACACCGACGCAGGTAATTTCTTAGGTCATATCGTGATGGGTTGCGAGATGGTAGGAGAAAAGATAAAGGAAATCGACGGATTCCCTACCAGATTGGAAGCAGAGTTAAAGCATTGCATCTTATCTCATCACGGAGAATTAGAGTATGGATCACCGAAGAAGCCGGCTCTTATCGAAGCAGTAGCACTGAACTTTGCCGATAATACAGACGCAAAAATGGAGACATTCACAGAGATTTTGGAAAGTACAACAGAAACCGGTTGGCTTGGATTCAACCGTCTCTTAGAGACCAATATCACCACCACGAAGGGAAACTAAGCATGGATTATCAGAAGAATCAGCTGATAGAAGTGATCATAGAAGATGTGGGCACAGAAGGGGAAGGCATCGGTAAAATCGATGGCTTTCCTTTCTTCGTTAAAGATGCAGTAGTAGGGGACCGTATCACTGCGAAAGTAATGAAAGCGAAAAAGAACTATGCCTACGCCAGACTGGAAAAGATTCTGGAGCCTTCCCCGGCACGGGTAGAGCCCAAGTGCCCTTGCAGCAGAGCTTGCGGCGGATGTCAGATTCAAGCTATGAGCTATGAGAAGCAGCTGGAATTCAAAACAAATAAAGTGCGGAATAATCTAAAACGTATCGGCGGATTTTCAGAAGAAGAGCTAGATCAGGTGATGCAGCCAATCCTTGGCATGGAGGAGCCTTGGCATTATAGAGCAAAGGCGCAGTATCCTATAGGATATAACAAAGAAGGACGCATGGTTGCGGGCTTTTATGCCGGACGCACCCATTCCATCATCGCGAATACAGACTGCTATTTGGGAGCGGAAGAGTACGACTCCATCCTGAAAGCAATCCTGAAAACCGCAGAAGAGAATAAAGTGAAGGCCTATGACGAGGAAACCGGAAGGGGACTTTTGAGGCATGTGCTTCTTCGTAAAAGCAGAGCCAAAGGCGATATCATGGTTTGCCTAATCATAAATGGCAAGAAACTACCGGCGGAGGAAGCCTTTGTAAAGGCGCTGTCTAAGATATCCGGTATCACCAGCATCTCCATCAATGTAAATACAGAGAAAACCAACGTCGTCATGGGAAAAGAAACCAGATGTATCTGGGGAGAAGCTACCATTGAAGACACTTTGCGCCTTTGGGAAAATGGCAAGCTAACAGGGGAAGAGGTTCACTATCAGATTTCTCCGAACTCCTTCTTCCAGGTAAATCCGGTGCAAACCGAGCAGCTCTATTCTTTGGCACTACAGTATGCAGGGCTTACCGGAAAAGAAATCGTATGGGACTTATACTGCGGACTTGGTAGTATTTCCCTGTTCTTAGCACAGCGTGCAAAGAAGGTCTATGGAGTAGAGATTATCCCGCAAGCCATCGAAGATGCCAAGAGAAACGCTGAAGAAAACAATCTGCTGAATACGGAATTCTATGTGGGAAAAGCGGAAGAAGTGCTTCCGGACTGGTATGGAAAGCATAAAGAAGAGCAGATAGATGTCATCGTGGTAGACCCGCCAAGAAAGGGCTGCGACGAAGCATGCCTTAACACCATGCTTGAAATGGAGCCAAAGAAGATTGTGTATGTCAGCTGTGATTCAGCGACTTTATCCAGAGATCTAAAGATTCTTTGCCAGGGTGGCTATGACCTTCGGGCGGTAACGCCGGTTGATATGTTCCCTCACACGGTTCACGTAGAATGTGCGGTGGAACTGGTTCGGAAGAAATAGGTAGTTGGATGGGGAGAGAATAATGCGAAGGACTCGATTGATAAGCCACTTCGTGGTATGATTAAAGTTCAGAGACAAATAGTTACGATAGAGGAAAAAACATGATTGTAGGTATCGATTTAGGGACTACCAACAGCTTGGTAGCGGTATTTCAGGATGGGGAGTCCCGGATTATTCAGAATAGACTTGGCGAGAGACTTACACCATCCGTAGTGGCAGTAGATGAGAAAGGTGAAGTTCTCATCGGCCGCAGTGCAAAGGAGTACAGCGCGATTCATCCGGAGCGCTCCGCTTCCGTATTCAAAAGATTCATGGGCTCGGAGAAAGAGTACCAGTTAGGAAATCATAAATTCAAATCAGAAGATTTATCCGCTCTGATTTTGAAATCCCTGAAAGAAGATGCAGAGCATTTTCTGGGCTGCGAAGTAGAAGAGGCGGTCATCAGTGTACCGGCTTACTTTGACGACGACAGAAGAAAAGCCACCAAGCTTGCAGGACAATTAGCAGGGCTGAAAGTAGAGCGTATCATCAGCGAGCCTACGGCAGCAGCTATTACCTATGGCCTATATGATAAAAGCCAAAGCACCAGATTCCTGGTATTCGACTTAGGCGGTGGTACTTTCGACGTATCTATCCTGGAACTGTTCGACACAATCTTGGAAGTACGAGCAGTTGCCGGAGATAACTACTTAGGCGGCGAGGATTTCACTGCCGTTATCGAAGATGCCATCCTGGAGAAACTGGAATTAGACAAAGAAAAGTTAGACAGTAAGACCCTTTCTCTCATCTATGAAGCAGCAGAAGAGATGAAGCTTCGCCTGTCTGATGAAGCGGAAGCTACGGTAAAGGTTCCGGTTGGAGACGAAGACAAAGAATTCACCATGACAAGCCATGAATTCGAAGAGGCTTGTGAACCGCTATTAGAAAAGCTTCGTGCTCCACTACAGAGAAGTATCGCAGACGCTCATGTAAGAGTATCGGACATCGATGAAGTAGTACTAGTAGGTGGTGCTACCAGAATGCCACTCATTCGCAACTTCATCGCGAAACTGTTTAAAAAGTTCCCGGATACTTCTGTCAATCCGGATGAAGCAATCGCTCTAGGAGCGGCCATTCAGGCAGCCATGAAAGAGCGTAATAAAGAAGTAAAAGAAGTCATCCTGACGGATGTGTGTGGATTTACGCTGGGTACGGAAGTAACTGTAGATCGTTACGATGGTGGTCAGGAAGCAGGACACTTTAGTCCTATCATAGAGCGTAATACTGTAATCCCTGCCAGCCGCACAGAGCGCTATTATACAGCCAGGGATAATCAGGATAAAGTTACCATCAACGTATACCAGGGCGAGAGCCGTATGGTACACAATAACCTGCTCCTAGGAGAGCTCACGGTAGATGTACCGGCAGGACCGAAGGGACAGGAAGCAGTGGATGTGACCTTTACCTACGATATCAATGCGATTCTGGAGGTAGAAGTAAAAGTCGTATCCACAGGGGAAATGAAGAGCAAGATTTTCAAAGGCCGTTACAACCAGATGACGGATGAGGAAATCGAAGCCCGTATGAAAGAACTGGCTTACTTAAAGCTAGGCCCCAGAGATCAGGAAGAAAATAAACTTCTTCTTGTCCGTGCAGAAAGAGCCTATGAGGAATGCATCGGAGGGGATAGAACCTTAATTGCTCAGTGCGTACAGGCCTTTGAAGAGGCGCTGGACAGCAGGGATAGAGAAAAAATCTTAGATACCAGACGTGCGCTGGTAGAAGCAATCAATCAAACAAAGTGGTAAAAGCATAGTTTAGGGGATCGAAAGGGGGTCAACCATGCTACAAGAAGGTAAGATTTGGGTTGCAAACACAGAAGATGGACAGCCGGTATACTTACTACCGGGAAAAGCCAATCGCCATGGCCTGATTGCCGGTGCTACCGGTACAGGTAAAACAGTGACTTTAAAAGCGCTGGCAGAAAGTTTCAGTGAAATGGGCGTGCCGGTATTCTTGGCAGATGTAAAGGGCGATATCGCCGGCATTCAGCAGGCATATCCTACTACATTCTGGGATGTATATGGAGAGAAGGGCATTCAGCTACGTACTACAGTCACAGAAATGGGACCACTTTTGCTGGCACGAATCCTGGGACTTAATGACCTGCAAAGAGATATCTTAGCAATCCTTTTCAAAATAGCAGATGAAGAAGGTCTTGCATTGATTGACTTAAAAGACCTGAAAGCCATGCTGAACTACATTGCTGAGAATAATAAAGAATTCACAGCCGAGTATGGCAATATCAGCAAGGTTTCCATCAGTGCCATTCAAAGAGCAGTGGTTTCCCTGGAAATCGCAGGTGGAGAAAAGTTCTTTGGAGAGCCTGCATTAGATGTGAGAGACTGGCTGACCACAGGCGAGGGTGGCAAAGGCATGATTCATGTACTGGCCAGTGAAAGCCTGATTGGAAATAGCACATTGTACTCTACCTTCCTGCTATGGATGCTTTCTGAACTATTTGAAATCATGCCGGAAGTAGGGGATTTAGACAAACCGAAGATGGTATTCTTCTTCGATGAAGCCCATCTTTTGTTCAACGATACACCAAAGCCTTTGTTGGAAAAAATCGAACAGGTAGTAAAGCTTATCAGATCCAAAGGCATCGGCATCTACTTTGTAACCCAGAATCCTAGGGATATTCCGGATGGTGTGCTGGCACAGCTGGGTAATAAAGTACAGCATGCCCTGCATGCTTATACTCCTACAGATCAAAAGGCGGTAAAGGCGGCAGCGGATTCTTTCAGAGAAAATCCGGCTTTCAAGACCGCAGATGTAATCCAGAATCTGGGAATTGGGGAAGCAGTTGTTTCCTTCCTGGAAGAGGACGGAACGCCTGCAATGGTGCAGAAAGTATCCATCCTGCCTGCAAAAACCATGGACTGTGGCGCTATCGATGAAAACACCAGAAATAACGCCATCAAAGGAAGCCTTTTGTATAGCAAATATGCAAGTGCGGTAGATCCGGAGTCAGCCTTTGAGCTTCTGCAGCGTCTCGGTATAGAGAAGGAAGAAGCAGCTGCTAGACTAGCAGAAGAGCAGGCAGCAGCCAAAGCGAAAGAAAAAGAAGAGGCTGCGGCTGCCAAGGCTAAAGAACGAGAAGAACAAAAAGCTGCCAACGCAAAGAAGCGTGCAGCCAAGTCCGTAGGAAATTCCGTAGCCGGTACTGTAGGCCGTGAAGTAGGCAAACAGGTAGGTAAGAAATTCGGCAAATTCGGACAGACATTAGGTGGAAATGTGGGTGCATCCCTAGGAAGGGGCATCCTTAGCACTTTATTTAAGATGTAACCAAAGGAGACAGACAAAATGAGAGCAGTAAATAAGACAAAAAAGACTGTAATCAGCATAGCACTCAGCGTCCTTATGCTGGTAGCGTTGATTGTACCTGTACTTCCCACAAAAGCAGCTGAGGCTGTAGTGAGAAATACCATGTTTACTTCCGTAGCAGACATGCAGGCAAAGTTAGGAGTAGCAGACGGATCCTGGTCCCCTGCATACCTGACAGATGTAGAGAACTACTATTGGACCTTTAATGACCAAGGACAGCTGGGAAGCACAGCCATCAGCATCAACATTGCAAAAAATGCATATCGTAACCTGGAGATGCTGTTAGACAATGGCTATACCATGGACTATAACGAGCTGGCAGCCTATTGCAAAGAGTATTATGGCAAAATCAATGGTGTGCCGGACGCATTCTACAATGTACTGACTTCCTGCTTGCAGAATCCATACCTCTTGAATCGTCCTGCAGCAGTTGTTACCGCTACTACATACAACGGCAGAGACTATTCTAAAGTCTTTGATGCAACATACTATTACAACAACAATCCGGACGTACAGGCCAGCATCGGCAATAACCCGGCTGAATTGCTTCGTCATTTCGTAGAAGTAGGTGTAGCACAGGGACGTCGCGGTAATGCAACCTTTGATATCTATGCTTACGTACAGCAGGTAGATGCACAGTCCATGAAAAACATGAAAGCATCTGCTATCTACAAATCACTGGGAGCCGGTAAGCCAGCTCCTGTAGGAAAATACAGCTACTCTTTTGCTAACTACTATGGCAAATATTTAGGTCACTATACAGCGGGAGATGCAACCGCAGCTGCTGCAGGTGCGCAGAGCACCACAAAGGTGACCGCAGCTACATATACAGAGACCAGCACTACCAGTGTCTATACAGGCCTTCCTACCACAGCAGCACAGGCCAATGTAAGACCTATCGCTGTGATGATGCCTACAGATAAATCTGCGCAGCCATCCTATGGTATCGGCAATGCAGATATCCTCTATGAAATCATGGAAGAGGGTAACATCTCTCGTCAGATGGCTATCATTCCAAACTGGCAGGGACTTAACCGAATCGGTAACATCAGAAGCTGTAGACTTTACTATACCTATGCAGCAAAGGAATGGGATCCAATCCTGATTCACTTTGGTGGTGTAGCATACATGAAAGGTGTTATCGATGCACCGGATATGAACAACCTATCCGGTACCTATGAGTATGGTGTAGGTGGTAAGGCACCTGGTGCAGGCAACTTCTTCCGTACCAAGGACCGTGTAGCTCCTCACAATGCTTATATCTCTGCAAGCGGCATCCAGAAAGCTTGTACACAGCAGGGATACAGCCTGAACTTACGTCAGGGATACTACAATCCGAAGCACTTTACCTTCGCTTCCGGTGTAAATGATTTAAGCGCTTATGCGAATGCAGTTGCAGCAAATACCGTAGACTTATCTCAGGTATTTAGTTATACCAAGAGCAAACTGGTATACAATGCCGCAGATGGCCAGTACTATAAGTATATTCATGGAAAGCCACAGGTAGATGCTCTTACAGGCAAACAGCTGACATTCTCTAATGTCATCGTACAGAATACACCATGGCAGCAGCTGGATACCAAAGGTTATCTGGCGTTTAACATGCTGGGTACCACACAGGACGGCTACTACATCACAAAAGGTAAAGCAATCCATGTAACCTGGAAGAAGACCACAGACTACCAGCCTACTGTTTACTATGATGACAATGGCAACGAAATCCAGCTGAATACAGGTAAGACATACATCGCTGTAGCACAGCTTGGCAAGAACGTAATCCTGAAATAAAGAAGAAACGGAATAAAGTCGATATATAATAAAGAACTAATGCTTATCGTGTAAAGGGGAAGACATCATGAGCATCATCAAGAACAGGGAAATCGTACAGATTATCCGTAAGACTTTAAATATCGCAAATCCGACTATAGCAAACCATTCCGAGATGGTAAGTTACCTGTATTTTAAAATGATGCAGGCTTTGCCGGAGGAATATCCGAAGGAAGAACTGCCGGAATATGCTTTAATCGGGCTATTGCATGATATAGGCATGTTGGTGGAGCCTAACTTATCAGAGTTTGACAGCTTTGATACGACAGATCCTGCGAAGCACTCCTTATATGGATCTATGTTTGTAAAATACATGTTTCCATTTCCAAATAAAGCGGAGCAGGTTTTACTTAACCATCATCTACCATACAACAAGCTTTACAAGGAAAACATAGATAATCAGGTAAGAAAATCCATCTATTTTTTAGCAGTAGCAGAAAAGATGGATCTCCTGCGTAGAGGAAAAATCCCTAATTACTATTTCAAACTCTTTCGAGATGTGACAGTAAGTGGGGATGCAGTAGACCACTTTATGAAATTGCAGGCCAAAGAAAAGGTATTAGACAAACTGGCCAATGACTCCTACAAAAAAGAAATGGATGTGCTGTGGGATGAAGCCCATTTTTCAGATGAAGTGATTGATAAGCTGTTAGAAATGGTGGCTCTTTTCTTCGATATGAAGAGCCCGTATCTCCTGTGCAGAACCACGGCCAGAGTATTCTATGCGGATGCCCTGGCAGAAAGGTTAAAGCTGGGGGCTTGGGATAAGCAGCAACTGCACGTGGCAGCGTACCTTGCGGACTTAGGACTCATTGCAGTGCCTATGGATATCCTGGAGAGTACAGAAAAGCTTTCTCCGGAAAGTCTGCAGATCAAGAATACCCACGCAATCCTCACAGAAACCATCCTGACAGGATGTATCGAGGATCCAATCGTACAGCTTGCCATCAGGCATCATGAGTTTTTAGATGGAAGCGGTTATCCGAGAGGTCTAAAGAAGAAAGAACTGACCATACCTCAGCAGGTACTGGCGGTGGCAGACCTTACGGCACAGACCCTGGAGCGTAAGAACTACATGGCAGTACATGAGCACGAGTATGTGCAGGATGTCCTGGATCGTTACGTCTATAGTGGAAAAATCAATGACCAGGTGGTAGAGTGCCTCCTGCGTCACTACGATGATATGTACGCTGAGTATCAGAAAAAGCGTGTAGAACTCATCGGCAAATACCAAAAGATTCAAACCGGTTATCGTACCTTCCTGCCTAGAATGACGGAGCTTCTCACACAACCGGAAGTATAAAGGAAAGCATAAGAAAAGCACATTATTTTGAGCAACTACTCAGAATAATGTGCTTTTTTATTATCAATTACTTGCCGGAATGCTCTCTGGCAGCCTGTACAAAGCCTTTGAATAGAGGGTGTGGCTTATTTGGTCTGGACTTCAGTTCTGGGTGAGCCTGTGTGGCCACAAAGAACGGATGAGAAGGATTTTCAATCATTTCTACGATGCGACCGTCCGGAGATAGGCCGCAAAGTCGAAGACCGTGAGAGGTAAGTTGTTCACGGTAGTCATTATTTACTTCATAGCGGTGTCTGTGACGCTCGCTGATCTCAGTAGCGCTGTAAAGACTATAAGCCTTGGAGTCGGAAGACAGTACACAAGGATATGCGCCAAGACGTAAAGTACCACCGATATCTTCTACACCATTCTGATCTGGCAAAAGTGCGATGACAGGATGTGGAGTATTAGGATCAAGTTCGATACTGTGTGCGTCTGCAAGACCCACTACATTACGGGCAAATTCAATGATAGAAAGCTGCATACCAAGGCAAAGGCCAAGATATGGGATGTTCTGGGTGCGGGCGTATGTGATGGCATGAATCATACCGTCGATACCTCTATCACCGAAACCACCGGGTACCAGAACGCCATCTACATCTCCAAGGATGTCGGATACATTTTCTTCTGTGACTTTTTCGGAATCTACCCATTTGATATGTACGGTTGTATGATTCGGGATACCTGCATGCTTTAAAGCCTCTACCACGCTGATGTAAGCATCGTGAAGGGCAGTATATTTACCAACCAGTGCTACAGTGACTTCGCCGGTAGGGTTTCTTAAGTCTTCTACCATGGCCTTCCAATCGGAAAGGTCCGGTTCCGGACAAGGAAGCTTCAGACAATCTAAAGCCACATTGGCAAGGCGCTCCTTTTCCATGATAAGTGGAATCTCATATAAGTACTCTGCGTTTAAGTTCTGTAAAATGTTTTCTTTTGGCACATTGCAGAAGAGAGCAATCTTATTTCTGATTTCCTGAGATAGAGGTACTTCACTTCGACATACGATGATATCCGGCCAGATACCCATGGCCTGTAATTCTTTTACAGCATTCTGGGTAGGTTTTGTCTTGGATTCCTGGGATGCATGCAAATAAGGAACCAGAGTCACGTGTATCATAATACAATTTTCGTGACCAACTTCGTGCTGGAACTGTCTAATTGCTTCTAGGAAAGGTTGAGATTCGATGTCGCCAACAGTACCGCCCACCTCAATGATGGCGATATGGGTGTCTGGATCTGTGTAGTTGCGATAGAAACGACTTTTGATTTCGTTTGTGATGTGAGGGATGACCTGTACGGTGCCGCCGCCGTAGTCGCCGCGACGCTCTTTCTGTAAAACGGACCAGTAGATTTTACCGGTGGTAACGTTGGAATTCTTGTCTAGGTTTTCGTCGATGAATCTTTCGTAGTGACCAAGGTCTAAGTCGGTCTCGGTGCCATCTTCGGTGACGAAAACTTCACCATGCTGGATAGGGTTCATGGTGCCGGGATCGATATTGATGTAGGGATCGAACTTCTGCATGGTCACTTTGTAACCCCTTGCTTTTAAGAGGCGACCAAGAGAAGCTGCGGTAATGCCTTTGCCAAGTCCTGACACGACACCACCGGTCACAAATACGTATTTTACTGCCATGTGGTACTCCAATTCTGCACTTTTTTGTGCTGAAAAACGTGAAATTGACTTTTTTTAACTAGAAAATTATATTACTCTTGTTTTTAAAAATCTACCCCTTTTCTACAATTTTTTCACAAATATTTCAGACTTGTGTCTTTGAATTCACCCCTTGCTTATTGAAATCGTCCCTGAAAATGTTTAGAATTGAACTATTAAGGCAAATATCGGAAAGAAAGGAGTTTGTCTATTTTCTTATGAATCCGTATCAAAATGGAAACAATCAAAATAACAATGGAAATAATAACGGACCCGGCGGAGAAGGCGGTCCTGGTAAGCAGAACCTGATTCTCTTCATCATCGTAGCGGTGGTGACCTTAGTCTTTGTCAGCACCTTTATGACAGCCCTTAGTACGCCGGCCGAAAGCGAAGTATCCTATGACCAGTTCATCAAATGGGTGGAAGCAGATAAAGTAGCCAGTGTACAGATGCTGGCAGATCGTATCAACATCACCTTAAAGGATACCAGTACCGACGAGAGTACCCCGGCTACAGGCGGTCAGAACCTCTTTGGATTCAATGCCAATTATGGTAAGACTACCTATTACACAGCAAACTTGGATGATCCTACTTTGATAGGAAGACTCTACCAGCATGGTGTGAACTTCAAAGGTGAGGTACAGAGAGAGTCCAGCGTCATCATCTACTGGTTAGTCAATCTGGTGTTACCCGTACTTCTGGTGTGGGGACTTCTCAGTCTCTTATTCCGCCGCATGACCAAAAACGGCGGAGGCGGTATGTTCAATGTAGGCAAGAGCAACGCCAAAGTATATGTGCAAAAGCAGACCGGTGTCACCTTTAAGGATGTAGCCGGTGAAGACGAAGCCAAGGAATCCTTGGTGGAAGTAGTAGATTTCTTGCACAATCCGGAGAAATACTCCCAGATTGGTGCGAAGCTTCCAAAGGGTGCCCTCCTTGTAGGACCTCCCGGTACCGGTAAAACCTTACTTGCAAAAGCAGTAGCCGGCGAAGCCAAAGTGCCATTCTTCTCTATGGCAGGCTCTGACTTCGTAGAGCTCTATGTAGGTGTGGGTGCTTCCCGTGTCCGCGACCTTTTCAAAGAAGCGGAGAAAAACGCACCTTGTATCATCTTCATCGATGAAATCGATGCCATCGGTAGAAGCCGTGACAGCAAGTACGGCGGTGGAAACGATGAAAGAGAACAAACTCTGAACCAGTTGCTGTCTGAGATGGACGGTTTCGATGGTAAGAAGGGTATCATCATCCTGGCTGCTACCAACAGACCGGAAATCCTGGATAAAGCCCTGCTTCGTCCGGGTCGTTTCGATAGACGTATCATCGTAGATAAACCGGATCTTAAGGGCCGTGTAGACATCCTGAAAGTACATGCAAAAGACGTGCTGATGGATGAAACCGTAGACTTAGATGAAATCGCACTGGCTACCAGCGGTGCCGTAGGCTCTGACTTGGCCAATATGATCAACGAAGCCGCCATCAATGCAGTCAAAATGGGACGCAAAGCCGTATCCCAGAAAGACCTCTTTGATGCAGTGGAGCAGGTGCTGGTAGGTAAAGAAAAGAAAGACCGCATCATGAGCAAAGAGGAGCGTAAGATTGTCTCCTATCATGAAGTAGGACATGCGCTGATTGCAGCCTTGCAGAAAAACTCAGAGCCGGTACAGAAGATTACCATCGTACCTCGTACTATGGGTGCACTTGGCTATGTGATGCAGGTGCCGGAAGAAGAGAAGTACCTAAATTCCAAAGCGGAATTACATGATATGATTGTAGGCCTCTTAGGTGGTCGTGCAGCAGAAGAAATCATGTTTGATTCTGTTACAACAGGCGCTTCTAATGATATTGAAAAAGCCACTAAGATCGCTAGAGCCATGGTAACCCAGTATGGTATGAGTGAGCGCTTTGGACTCATGGGTCTGGAGACAGTAGAAAGCAGATATCTGGATGGACGCGCTTCCATGAACTGCGCAGATACCACTGCGGCAGGCGTAGATGATGAAGTAAAGAACATCTTGAAGGATTGTTATGAAGAAGCCAAGAAGCTTCTCTCCGAGAATAAAGAAGTCATGGATAAACTGGCTGGCTTCTTAATCGAAAGAGAAACCATCACCGGTAAGGAATTCATGAAGATTTTCCGCGAGGTGAAGGGAATCCCTGAACCGGAAGAAGAGAAGAAAGAATCCGACGAAAAGATCGAGGCTGTGAAGACGGAAACAGCGGAGCAGAACCCTGTTGAAGCTGCTAATGATAACACCAGTAAGAATTTAGGTGATGACGATCTCAAGAGTCTGGACAATGATGTGGATGATAATGCCAATTCTAATGGCAACCAACCCTTCCGTGATCCTAACTGGAGACCACAGCCGAATCCATATGAGAATGGCGTATACACAGGTGAGAGAGGACAGTTCTCTCAAGCTCCAAGCGACATTTATCCTCCGTTAAAAGAGAAGGATGAACAAAATAGACAGTAAGGCATATTAATTCTAAAATAAGCCAAAAATAGAAAAAGAACCACAATTCTTGCAATTGTGGTTCTTTTTTTGTGTTCTTAGAATGGAATGTAGAAGAGTAAATTAGGGTATCGTGACAAACTATAGTGGTAAACAAGGAGGATAGAACGTGCAATACGGACATTTTGACAACGAGAACAGAGAATACGTCATCGACAGGATAGATCTGCCTACGTCCTGGACTAACTACTTGGGGGTAGAGAAGATGGCAGCAGTGGTGAATCATACTGCAGGCGGATATAGCTTCTATGAAAGCCCGGAGTACCATCGAATCAGTAGGTTCCATGGAAACAGCATCCCAATGGATCGTCCCGGATACTATATCTATATAAGAGACAATGAGAACGAAGACTACTTCTCCATTTCCTGGCAGCCGGTGGCAAAGGATCTGACAAAGGCCAAATACACCTGCCGTCATGGACTGAGCTACACAGTCTATGAGTGTGAATATGATGGCTTAAAGGCAAGCCAAAAAATGAGTATTCCACTGGGAGAAAATGTGCTTCTCTGGGATGTAAGAGTAAAAAATACCGGGGATAGACCACGAAACTTAAGTCTCTTTTCTTATTTGGAATTCTCCTTCCATAGCATCGCCGTGGATAATCAGAATTTCCAGATGAGTCTGTACTGCGCCGGTTCATCCTACGCAGACGGCATCATCGAAGAAGACTTATACTACGAACCGGATGGCTACCAATACTTTACAGCGAATTTCCAGCCGGATGGATTTGATTGTGTGCGAGACACCTTCCTAGGAATGTACCATACAGAAGATAACCCGGTGGCAGTGCAAAAGGGGTGCTGTAGTTCTTCTCAGGAAAAGGGAAACAACCATTGCGGTAGTTTGCAGAAGAACGTAGAAATAGCACCGGGAGAAGAAGTGCGCTTCATTTACATGCTTGGGGAGGGTACTCGCGCAGAAGGAAAGCGAGTACGGGAAAAATACCAGGACCCGAAAGCAGTAGACCAAGCCTATGAGGAACTTCGTGCATATTGGGAAAACAAATGTGGAAAACTTCAGGTAAAAACTCCAAGTGAGGGGATGAATACCCTGCTGAACACCTGGACCTTATATCAATCTGAAATCAACGTCATGTTCTCTAGATTTGCTTCCTTTATCGAAGTAGGCGGCAGAACCGGTCTGGGATACCGCGATACTGCTCAGGATGCCATGACCATACCACATTCTAATCCGGAAATGTGCAAGCTGAGAATTAAGCAGCTTTTAAATGGTCTGACTTCTGACGGCTATGGCCTGCACCTTTTCGATCCTGCCTGGTTCGAAGAAGAGCCGGAGGGAGACGGCTTCAAATCTCCTACTGTCATTCCGGTGCCGAAGAGCAGTAGAGTCCATGGCAAAGAGGATGCCTGCGCAGATGATGCTTTATGGCTTGTGCCATCCATCGTGGAGTATGTGAAAGAAACCGGCGAGTTTGAATTCCTGGATCAGATTGTGCCCTATGCAGATGAAAAAGAAGGTACCGTCTACGAGCATATGAAGAAAATCCTGGACTTCTCAGAAAGAGAAGTAGGAAGTCATGGGGTCTGCAAGGGGCTAAGAGCAGATTGGAACGACTGCCTGAATCTGGGCGGTGGCGAAAGCGCTATGGTAACCTTCCTCCATGTGTGGGCTCTGCACCACTTCATTGACCTGGCTACCTATCTAGGCAAAAGGAAAGACGCAGAGCATTACACGAAAGTGTTGGCCGGAGTGGAGAAGGTCAGCGATGAAGTCCTTTGGGACGGGGATTGGTATATTCGCGGCATCACCAAAGAAGGTGATAAAATCGGAACCAAAACAGATACGGAAGGTAGAGTACATTTAGAGTCTAATGCCTGGGCGGTGCTGTCCGGTGCAGCTAAGGGAGAGAAAGCGCAGAAAGCCTTAGATACCATCGATGAGAACCTCTACACCAAGTATGGATTGCTCTTAAATACACCGGCCTATAGAACCGTAAATCCATCCATCGGATTTATCACAAAGGTATATCCGGGACTAAAGGAGAATTCCTCCATTTTCTCCCATCCCAATCCATGGGTATGGGCTGCGGAGGCAAAGGTGGGCAACGGCGACAGAGCCATGAAGTACTATGATGCTCTATGCCCTTACTATCAGAACGACATGATTGAAGTGAGAGAATCGGAGCCATACTCCTATTGCCAGTTCATCTATGGCAAGGAGCATGAGCGCTTCGGTAGGGCCAGACATCCCTTTATGACGGGCTCTGGCGGTTGGGCATATTTCTCAGCCACCAGGTATATGCTGGGCATTCAGCCGGACTTTGACCATCTGACCATCGATCCTTGCGTGCCAAAGGACTGGGAAAGCTTCGAAGCTACCAGAGTATGGCGTGATGCTACCTTTGAAATCCAAGTAGAGAAGACCAAAGGTGTCATGAAAGGCGTAAAGAAGATCGTGCTGGATGGGGAAGAGGTGGACAAAATCCCTGTGCAGGCTCCCGGAAGTAAGCATCATGTAAGAGTCTATATGTAAAAGGTGAAGAAAAGGAAGAGGAAAACAAAATGGTAAAATTTGGAACCGGTGGCTGGAGAGCCATCATCGGAGATGAATTCACAAAGGCCAATATCCAGCTTCTGGCTCAGGCTATGTGTGACAAAATGAAAGCGGAGCAAGCGGCGGATAAAGGAATCGTGTTGGGCTATGATCGTAGATTTCTGTCTAAGGAAGCCATGCAGTGGAGTGCGGAAGTCTTTGCGGCCAACGGTATCGAAAGCTTCTTAGTCAATAAAAGCAGCCCCACGCCCCTTGTGATGTACTACGTGATGAAGCATGACTTGCCCTATGGCATGATGGTAACTGCCAGTCATAACCCGGCTATCTACAATGGTATCAAAGTATTTACAGCAGGGGGTAGAGATGCGGATGAGATTCAGACAAGAGACATCGAAACTTATATCTCCAAAGTGACAGAGGTGAAGACAAAGGAATATTCGGAAGGGGTGGCTTCCTGCCTGATTCATGAAATCTACCCCATGAATGAGTATATCGATAGCATCATCGCAGAAATCAATATGGATGCTATCAAAGAAAAAGGGTTGCGAGTAGTCCTGGACCCTATGTATGGTGTCAGCGAGACAGCATTACGCATGATTCTGGAGACTGCCAGATGCGAAACCAGAACCATCCATGACAGGCATGATACCCTCTTTGGAGGTAAACTTCCGGCCCCGTCAGCAGCTACTTTGCATACCCTGCAAAACGTGGTGGTGGACGGACACTATGACATCGGTATTGCTACCGATGGAGATGCCGACCGTATCGGCGTCATCGATGACAAGGGGAGATTCCTGCATCCCAATGACATTCTGGTGTTGCTTTATTTCTATCTAGAGAAATACAAAGGCTGGAGAGGCCCGGTGGTGCGAAATATTTGTACCACGCACCTGCTTGATAAGGTGGCAGAAGAGTTTGGGGACAAATGCTATGAAGTACCTGTAGGCTTCAAACATATCTCCGGTAAAATGAACGAGGTGGATGCCATCATCGGCGGAGAAAGCTCCGGAGGCCTCACTGTCAGAGGTCACATCAAGGGAAAAGATGGTATCTATGCGGCTATGCTTCTGGTAGAAATGATTGCGGTAACCGGCAAGAAACTCTCTGAAATCATGGAAGAGATGGAGAAGCACTATGGTAGTATCCATATGGAAGAGAACGACTATAAGTTCACCCAGCAGAAAAAAGAAGAGATTCTGAAAATCCTGTTGGAGGACAAATGCCTTCCGGAACTTCCTTTTGAAATCGAAAAAGTCAGCTACTTAGATGGTAGCAAAGTGTACTTTAAAAATGGAGGCTGGGTCATCGCCAGATTCTCCGGCACAGAGCCACTACTGCGTATTTTCTGCGAAATGCCGAAAGCAGAAGACGCAAAGAAGGTATGTGAAATCTATGAAGCATACTTAGGACTGTAGTGTCTATATCAAAAAATTTGATAAGCCTAATCAAAAAATACTTGGTTTGAAATTAGTATATCCTATTGACTTGGTAGGAAATGGGTGATAAGATGTACAAAATCAAATTTGGTTCGATACATTCGAAACCAGGTAGGAGAAAGCCAATGTATTATTCTGATTACAAAAAAATGCATAACATGATGTGTTGTCGCATGACGAACTCCCGGGCACGTAACATGACCAGGTGTTTTTTCGGTGTGGCTGCATAGGACAGAAGTAACCAGAACGAAGAAGCGATACATACAGGTCATAAGCCCGGGAAGAGATTCCCGGGCTTTTCTTTTGCCTAAAACGAAAGTATATGATTCAAAATCCAAAAGAGTGAAGGAGAGTATTATGAAAAAACAAATCGTAAAGAGAATCGTATCAGCAACTATTATTTCCACTTTAGCAGTAAGCAGCCTCGCAGGATGCGGTAAGACAGTTCCTACATCCGGAAGTGCAGACGTGCAAGTTACAGAGGTAGAGACAACAGCAGCAGAGAGCACTGAAGCAGCAGAGAGTACGGTTGAAGTAAAGGAATTCCGCATCGCTACGGAAGGCGCATATGCACCGTATAACTATATCGGCGAAGACGGACAGCCGGATGGCTATGATATCGCGGTGGCAAAAGCCGTAGATGAACTGATTCCGGAAGTAAGCTTTACTTATCAGGCAGTAGAATGGTCCTCCATCTTTGCAGGACTGGAGGCAGACAGATATGACCTGATCGTAAGCCAGGCCGCAAAGACTCCGGAAAGAGAAGAAAAATATCTTTTTGGTGAAACCGCTTATTCCTGGGATTTGGGTGCAATCGCATACGCTGCAGGTCGAGATGATATCAAGAGCTTAGAGGACTTAAAGGGTAAAACCGTAACTGTAGGTGTAGGTAGCTCCAATGCCAGCTTCATCGAAGGCTGGAATGCAGATAACGGTAACGAAATCAACGTAGTATACGGTGATGGAGATATCACGAAAGCACTTCTGGACGTACAGGAAGGCCGTGTGGACGCCACATTGGTAAGTCCTGTTACAGCAAACAAAATCGTAACAGAGCAGGGCCTGCAGGTAGAATTTGCGCTGCGTAATGATGAAGAGCCTCAGCCGGTATTCTGGTTATATGCCAATACTCCTGAGAATGAAGAATTGAAAGTCCTGGTGGATGAAGCACTGCAGAAATTGGTAGAAAGTGGTAAGTTAGGTGAAATCAGCAAGGAGTACTTAGGTGCAGACTACGCTTCCAAAGAAGCAGTAGAATCCAGAGTAAGTCAGTAAGCTAGACTTCACACGAGGGCAACATGGGAAAAATATTTGATTTGGAATATATGGTTTCCACCATTCCGGAAATCATCCAGTACCTGCCGGTGACCTTGGAGATTGCACTGATATCAGGAATCATTGCCTTGATATTGGGATTTGCAGTAGCTATGGTACGAGTATTTCGTATCAAAGTACTATCTCAAATTTGTGTCATCTACATATCCTTCATCCGAGGAACACCAGCTATGGTACAGCTACTGGTGGCATATTACGGTATACCCATTTTTCTAAAAGGCATCAACGAAAGCATAGGCACGAACTTCAATGTCATGGGTATATCCGCCAATGTGTTTGCAGTAGCGGCTCTATCACTAAACAGTGGCGCCTTTATGTCGGAGACCATTCGAAGTGCGATCCTCTCCGTAGAGGCTGGTCAACTGGAAGCATGCTACAGCGTAAACATGACTACCATGCAAGCCATGCGTAGAGTGGTGCTTCCTCAGGCATTTGCTGTAGCGTTACCTCCCTTGGGAAATTCCTTGATTTCTCTGCTGAAAGAGACCAGCCTGATTTTCAATATCTCCGTCATTGAGATGATGGCAGCAGCCAAAATCGTAGGCGCCAGATCCTTCCGATTCTTTGAAGTGTATATCGTAGTGGCTTTAATCTACTGGGTATGTTGCTTCATTTTGGAGCGAATCCTCATCCTCATGGAGAAACACGTCAGAGTATATGAAAGAAGAACAGTGAAATGATAGAGATAAAGGGACTTAAGAAAACATACGACGAGACGCCTGTGCTTACAGGAGTAGATTTCTCTGTAAAAAAGGGAGAGATCGTAACCTTAATTGGCCCATCAGGAGCCGGCAAAACAACGCTGCTTCGCACATTAAACTGGCTGGATGCGCCACAGGAGGGCGCCATACGAATCGATGATGCAGTCATCGATGCAGCCACCGCTACAAAAAAGGATATTCAAAGATTACGAAATAAGACTGCTATGGTTTTTCAGCATTATAACCTTTTCGCCAATAAAACGGCGCTGCAAAACGTAACGGAAAGTCTAATCATCGTAAAAAAAATGAAGAAAAAAGAGGCTGAGGAAAGAGGAAGAGAACTGCTTGATAGAGTAGGTCTCTTAGACAAAGCAGACGTCTATCCTGCTTTTCTTTCCGGTGGACAGCAACAGCGAATCGGAATCGCCAGAGCACTGGCGGTGGATCCCAGCGTGATTCTATTCGATGAACCTACCAGCGCGTTAGACCCGGAGTGGGTTGGAGAAGTCTTAGGGGTTATGAACGAAATTGCGCAGGAGGGCATGACCATGATTGTGGTCAGCCACGAGATGCGATTTGTCAAAAGTGTGGCTACAAAGGTGGCGTTCCTGGATGGAGGAAGCATCCTGGAAGAAGGAACACCGGATCAGATATTTGGAGCACCCAAACTAGAAAGAACAAAACAATTCCTGAAGACGGCAAATATGCTGGATATACAGGACTATGTCATATAATGCAGAGGAAACAAAAATGGCTAAAATTTTTTACCCGGATTTTTTTAATGATGTGTTTGGCCCTATCATGCAGCCCGGCTCCAGCGGAAGCTTTGCCGGTACCAGCAGGGTGGGGAGAATGGCGAGATATACACTAAAAAGTAAACCAAAGAGAGTGCGAATCTCTTTCAACCCATCTGCAGAACACCTAAAGTCATTGGGAAACATGATGGATGATAGAGCCTACTTAGGCGGTCTGCTGGACTTTGCAACCGATGATATCAGATTATTTCGTGGCCATGAAGAGGCCAGGGCAGCAGGCCTATCTTATGAGTTTACAGAGAACGAAGAGGATAACCCCTATCCGGGAAGTACCACCTTTGAGCTGACAGGAGAAGCTGGTGACACGGCAAAACTGGTGGCTGCCTCCATAGGTGGCGGTATGGTACGCACCTATGAAATCAATGGCTTTCCGCTAGAGTGGCAAGCAGATACCTGGGCGGTTCTTTTGTATGGGAATGAAAATGCTGTCTATGAAGCAGAGCAAAGGATAAAGGAAAACTATCAGGAAGTGGTATTTGAGCAGCATACGCAAAAAGACGGAGTGATAGCAGCTCTGATTGAGTACGCTGAAAAGCCGGAACTACCAGAGGAAAGTGGAAAAGGGGTGGAAATCAGGATTCTTCCGGCACTTCTTCCTGTGGTATCCAGAAAGGACAGAAAGCCACAGCTTTTCTCTACGGTAGAAGAGTGGCGAAAAGTCGCAGAAGAAAAGGGTATCTCCTTCGTTCAAGCGGCCATCGAGTATGAGAAAGGCTTCTCCGGATGGAGCGATGAAGAAATCTGGAATTACTTCGAAAAAATAGATTCTATTCTGTATAATCAGGTCCATTCCCTGGAAAAAGTGGGATATGAAAATGCTGTAGATACGCCGAATCTGCCTATCTATGGAAAATTCTGGAATCGGTACCTGACCTCAGGGGGTGGGGTTACAGATAGCCTGACGCAGGCCATTATTACGAGGGCAATGTCTACCAATGCAAAGCTGCCGGGGACATTAATCGTGCCGGGTCCAATGGGCACCGGGGGAGGATATTTATATAGCGCGTTAGACGCAGTGAGGGAGAAGTACGATTATCCCCATGAAAAGGTGATAGAAAGCCTCATTGTAGCAGCCGGTATCGGAGCCATTGCCTTTACTCATGCCCAGGCCAGTGGAAATTCAGGATGTGTAGGAGAATCCGGCGTCTGTTGCGCCATGGCCAGTGCGGCGGTGACCCATCTCGCAGGTGGAGATGGCCTCCAAGTAGAACGGGCTGCCTCCATGGCATTACAAGCAAACTTGGGAATTCCCTGCGATCCTATACCGGGAGGAAAGGAATTCCCTTGTATCACTAGAACGGTACGAGCTGCTGTAACAGCACCTCTGTATGCAGATCTGGCTTTGTCAGGGATTGACCCATTGATTCCTTATCATGAAGTACTCTTCGCCATTGAAGAACATAGAAAATCCTCCACACAAAAAGAATTACATGAAGGAATCAACGTATCTCCTTGTGCGAAGTGCTTGCAAAAGTGCTTTGCCACAGAGCAAATGGGAGACAAACTGAAATACGAAGCAGGAGCATAGTGAAAAAGGAGACCTTACGAAAGGTCTCTTTTTTATTGCCATGAAATGAAAATAAGACACCTTCCTAAAAGATTGGGACTTGTATTCTTTTCGTAGATAAGATACATCTATAAGTATACGGATGGAAACTGCAATTGAAAATGGCTGGTGAAACCCGAAGATACAAAGACGGTATGAAAACCAAGGGAAGTATAGGGGGATGAGAAAAAGCGTCGAAACAAGAGAGAGGAATGCTAAACGTCTGCCTGCCTTGCAGCATGTGCTGGTGGGTTTATTCGTGGTGGCCTGGTCTATTCCCATTATCCTGTTTTCTATTTATGTGCATTCCTATCAGAATGCTTATATCGAACGATCGAATCATCTGGTGGAGAATGCCATCAGTATCTCCCAAGTCATGATTCAAAACGACCTGACTTCAGCAGTAGAAAAATCCAGAAAACCCATAAGGGAGACCAAATGGGAGAATTGGCAAAAAGAAAAAGAGCGAGGAAGCATCTCCTACAATGAGCTGATTCATAAGATAAGGGCCTATATGATATCCAATTACTACATGGATCAGCAGTTCAGCAGATGTGCCTATTATGCCCCAGGGTCTGCCAAACCCACCTGCTATGCGGGTAAAAACGGATATGCCTATGAAGCCTATATGAAATATGCCAATCCCGTGGCGCAAGCCAAGAATACGTGGAAAAAGAAAGATGTAGTCATTAAAGTCGTGGATAACCAGCTCTATGTGATGAGGCAGCTATACACCTCTAAGGATAAAACCTTCTTAGGAACGGTGGTACTAGGAATCGATACCGGGAAGCTGGTGGAGGACTTCCCATTAGATACCGTAGAGAACCTTCGAGTTCAAATCGGGGAAGATACATTACGCATATCTACTACCTCAGATGAGAAGATGGGGGCTATGTATGCAAGACTATCCACTTATGCAGGAGCTGAGAAGGTCACCATCAATGGAAATAATGGACCCGCCACAAGCTACGTAGGCTTTCGGTCTGCGAAGACCCAGAAACCGGTGGAGCTAAGCCTTCTGTATCTGGCAGAGAATAAGCAGGTGTATGCGGGGGTGAACCGCATGAACCAGCTGTTAGTACTGGTGCTGGCAGGTATGGTGCCTATCATTGTCTTTAGTTACTACTATCTGCGTAAGCAGATTCAAAAGCCTTTGAATGAACTGACGGAGGTATCCGGAGAGATTGAAGCGGGACGCTTTGGTACCACAGTGGAGATGGAGCACATGCCCAATCGAGAGTTTTCAGGGTTAGCTTATTCTCTCAACGACATGTCTAATCAGGTGCAGTACCTATTCCAGACGGTATACCAGGAAAAGGTGGCCAGAAGGGATGCCCAGATCGCGGCGCTGCAGGCCCAGATCAATCCGCACTTTCTAAATAACACTTTAGAGATGATGAACTGGCAGGCCAGAATGAATGGAGACCTGGATACCTGCAAGATGATAGAAGCTCTAAGTACTGTGCTGGACTCTAGTATGAATCGTAGCGATGACCAGCTGGTGCGACTAGCTGATGAGATTCATTCCGCGGATTCCTTCCTCTACATCATGTCCATGCGATTTGGTAAAAGACTGACGGTGGTCAAAGAAATCGACGAGACTCTATTGCAGGTCATGGTGCCGGGACTGATTCTACAGCCCCTCATCGAGAATGCCATCCGCCACGGTATCGAGAGAGTCAGTGCCGGTACCGTATGGCTCCGGATTTACAGGCAGGAAAATGAAGATACCGTAGATGAGCTGATTATCGATGTGATCAATAGCGGCAAGACCCTGACCTATCAGGAAGAACATCACATCGAAGACATCATCAGCGGAAAAGAAAAGCTGAAGAAACACGAGCCGGGAAGTCACACTTCCATCGGCATTTACAATGTAAACAAGCGCATCCAGTTAATCTTTGGGGAAGAATACGGATTAAAGGTAACCGCGCTGGGAGAAGATAGAGTGCAGTCCAGAATACGCATACCGCTAGAGTACTAAAGGACGCAAAGGGGAGACTATGTATAAGGTGATGATTATCGACGATGAGCCTATCATCGTAGAGGGACTTAGTAAAAGCATCGATTGGGAAAAGTACAACTGTGAGGTAGTAGCTACAGCTCACAACGGACGAGAAGGAAAAAAACTGATTGAAGAAAAAAGGCCGGATATGGTTTTCTTAGATATCTGCATGCCGGAGATGGATGGCCTTACCATGGTGGCTGCCCTTCAGTCAGAGTATAAAGACATGTTGGTCACGGTGCTGACCGGCTTTCGTGACTTCGAATATGCCCAGAGAGCGCTACACCTGGGGGTATGTCGTTTTCTCTTAAAACCATCCAATATGACGGAATTGGAAGAAGCCATAAGCTATATGGTAAGCAGGCTAGATGAACAGGGAGGCCTGGCTGCTACGGAGAAAGCCGCAGAGGGGGAGCCAAAAAAAGCGGGAGAAATCGTGGAAAATGCCCAGGAGGTCGCTGGGAACTTCATCGTGCGTAACGCCATCGCTTACATGGAAGCGCACTACGCAGAGAAAATTTATCTAAACGACGTGGCGGAGCAAATCTATGTGTCCCAGTGGCACCTAAGTAAGCTTTTAAATAAGGAGCTGGGGCAGAACTTCTCGGAAGTGCTGAATGGAATCCGCATCAAAAAAGCGGAAGAGCTGCTAAAGGACCCCTCTCTCCGCATCGGAGACATCGCAGAGGAGGTAGGCTTTTTGGATGTGGCGCACTTCTCCAGAATCTTCAAAAAGATTACCGGAGTGTCCGCTAACGAATATCGAAATAGGGCCAATTAAGGGGATTTGTCTGATTTTGACAAACCAAACAAAGATAGACAAAAAATAGCAAGACCGTGCCGTGACTCTCTTCCTCATAGTTTCTAGAATAGAAGTATAGACAGGGATTTTAGAAACGAGGGAGAGACATGGAGCGTATCCAATCTAAAAAACAAAAAGCCAGCAGAGTAAAAACGATGCTGCTCACATCTATGGTACTGCCGGGGGCAATCTGGTTTTTCTTTTTACGTTATCTGCCAATGGGTGGTATCATCTTAGCCTTCAAGAATTATAAGGTCTATACCAAGAAGCCAACCTTCTGGAACAACTTGATTCACAGCAAATGGGTTGGATTCAAAAACTTCAAATTCCTGTTTGCCACAACAGACTCTTGGACTTACATCCGAAACACATTAGCATACAACATCCTTTGGATTTTCCTGGGACTGGTGATTGCGGTAGCTTTTGCCATCATGCTCAACGAGCTGACCACAAAGTTTATCGCCAAGACCTACCAGACCTTGATGTTCTTCCCATACTTTTTGAGTTGGGTTGTAGCCAGCTACTTTGTACTGGCTTTCCTGGATCCTACCAGAGGACTTTTGGACCACTACCTGGTGGAGCATGGCATGAACGCCATCGACTGGTACAACGAACCAAAGTATTGGCCACTAATCCTTACCATCTGTAACCTATGGAAGAACATCGGCTACTCCACCATCCTGTATCTAGCAGCCATCACCGGCATTGATACCTCACAGTACGAAGCCGCAGCTATAGATGGGGCCACAAAATGGCAGCAGATTCGCTATGTCACCCTTCCGAATCTGCGCCCGATGATTTGTATTTTGCTCATTATGAACGTGGGTAAAATCTTTAACTCAGACTTCGGTCTGTTCTATACAGTACCACTGAACTCCGGTTCCCTGTTCTCCGTGACACAGGTAATCGACACCTACATCTACCGCACCATGACCGCCACCAACAACATCGGTATGAGTACCGCAGGTGGTCTACTGCAGAACGCAGTAGGATTCGTATTCATCATGGCAGCGAACTATGTAGTGAAAAAAATCGATGAGGACAGTTCATTGTTCTAGAAAGGAGGCATTATGTCAGCAAAAGCAAAAAAAAGACGTGCAATCAATTCCATAAACCTCCCAACAGAGCTGCTGTTTCAGCTGATCCTGTTACTGTTCTGCCTGACCTGCATCATACCTTTTATATTCGTCATCATCATATCCTTTACGGCCCAGGAAAGTATCAGAGCCATCGGCTTTTCCTTTACACCGATTGCTACCTCGCTAGAGGCCTATCGATATGTTATTAAGCTAGGAGACCAGCTGTGGAGATCCTATTTCAACAGCTTTTTCATCACCATTGTAGGTACCTTCCTCAGCATGCTGGTGACCATATTGTACTCCTATGCACTGTACAGAAAGGACTTTAAGTATCGTACCTTCTTCACTTTCTTCTGCTTCTTCACCATGCTTTTTGGCGGAGGTCTGGCACCTACCTACGTAGTGTGTAAGACGGTACTGCACTTAAGTGACAGCTATGCGGCTATCATCGTACCTATGCTACTGAATCCTTTCAACATCATCGTCATGAGGACCTTCTTCCAAAGCTCCGTGCCGGGAGAACTCATCGACGCAGCGGCTATCGATGGAAGTGGAGAGTATACCACACTGTTCCGTATCATCATCCCGATATCCAAGCCGGGTATCGCTACGGTCAGCTTACTGACGGCGCTGGCGTACTGGAATGAATGGTTCATTCCTATGCTTTACGTAAGAGATGCACAGCATATTCCACTACAGTATTTGCTGATGCAGATGCAGACCAAGGTGGACTTCTTAGTAAAGAACAGCTCCATGATTGGAGCGGAGGCAGCCAATATCGTCAGCAACCTGCCTTCTGACTCCTTGCGTATGGCATTAGTCGTACTCATCGTAGTGCCTATCGCATTTGCCTATCCATTCTTCCAGAGATACATCATCTCCGGACTGACCATAGGCTCTGTAAAAGGATAACGGTAACAACGGCCTTGGGCCGATGTAGATATTTATGATAGGAAAGCCTATCATGTAAAAAGGAGGATTTCTATGAAAAAGAAACTTATGGCAAGTATTCTGGCAGCTACCACAGCGCTTAGTCTTGCAGCTTGTGGAAGCACAGCAGAAACAGCAGCAACTGCAGATACTGCAGCTCCGGCAGCTGAGGAAGCAGCAGAAGATGGGGCGGAAGCTGCACCGGCCGCAGAGGCAGAAGTGGATGCCAGCTCTTTAGAGCCGGTTACCCTGAAAATGTATTTCCATGGCAGCAATGTCACAGATGACACTGCAGTTATGGAAGAAGTGAACAAATACCTGGGCGAAAAACTCAATGTAACCCTTGAGCCAATTTGGGGAACCTGGGGTGATTTCGATCAGAACGCTGTCCTGGCACTGCAGGGTGGTGACGACATCGACATCTACTTCACCTGCTCTTGGAGTGCGGATGAGTACAACAAATTCGCAAGAGATGGTTACTGGGTAAGATTAGACGATCCAAGCAACAACCTCATCGAGCAGTATGCATCTGACCTGTGGAAGACCCTTCCTGGCGTGCTGACCAGCGGTGCTACCATTAACGGTTCTGATGGATACGGCGTATATGCTGTACCTGGTTACAAAGACATCGCAACCCAGAACTGCTGGGACGTAAACGTAGACCTGTTAGAGAAATACGGCTACACCTTAGATGATATCAAGAATGCGGATTACTACAGCTTCGGCGACATCCTGCAGACTGTAAAGGATGGCGAAGGAGATGACTTCTATCCACTCCTTGTAGAAGGTGCTGTATTAGAGCGTATGGTAGATAACGTATCTATCGTAACAGGCGATAGCGCTACCGGTAACTTCATGAGCTACTATCTGAATCCTACAGATCTGTCCAAAGATGGCGCTCATGGCAATGCCATCGTGAATAAGTTTGCTACAGAAGAATTCAAGAAATTCGCTGAGCAGACCAGAAAATACTATGAAGCAGGCTTCATCGATCCTGCTATGGGTAATGCAAACCAGGCAAACGAAGTCAGAACACAGAAACAGCTTGCCGGCGAATACCTGATCGGTACCCAGTCCTATGCACTGGGCTATGAGCTTCAGGCTTCTCAGGAAAGAGGTATCCATGTAGAAATGGTACCTTGCACAGATGCTTATGTAGATACCACATCCTCTCAGGGTGCGATGATGGCTATCTCCACAGCTTCCAAGAATCCTGACAGAGCGATGATGTTCTTAAATCTTCTGAACACAGATCCTACCTTGATGACTTTGCTGAACTACGGTGTAGAAGGTGTACACTATGACAAGAACTCTGATGGAACTATCACTTTCACAGACAAACGTGCTGACTATCAGCCTTGGACCAATGGTGTAGGTAATGTCACCATCCTGCCTCCTACAGATGCACAGGGTGCAGACTTCTGGAACAGCTTCAAAGCATACTATGGCGCAGCAAAAGAAACTCCTATCTTAGGCTTTGCATATGATGGATCCGAGATGGAGACCCAGATGGGTGCAGTAGCAAACGTAGTAGCAGAATACATGCTTCCACTTTGCACCGGTACAGTAGATCCTGCAGAGAAGCTTCCTGAATTCTTACAGAAACTGGAAGACAATGGCATTAACGACATCATCGACGATGCAAATGCACAGCTTGAAGCATTCAACGCAGCAAAAGGGGAATAACGTAACTCCAAACTAAAAATATAGAGGGCGCCACCGAATACAGGTGGCGTCCTTTATTAAGCCTTAAAGTTTATAAATAAAGTTTAGAAAGTTCAAAACAAATTGTAACTGAGCGGCTCTAGTATTGCTTTCTAAACTGTGTTATATAAAGAGTATAGACAGAAAAATTGGGCAATAAAAAATGAAATAGATAAGTCGCAAAGCGACAGAACGGAGCAAAGAATGAAAATTATCAAAGCAAATGATTATCAGAGCATGAGCAGAATGGCAGCCAACATCATCTCTGCACAGATTATTATGAAACCGGATTGTGTACTGGGTCTGGCTACAGGATCCTCCCCAATCGGTACTTATGACCAGTTAGTAGAGTGGTACAAGAAAGGCGACTTGGATTTCAGCCAGGTAAGCTCTATCAACCTGGATGAGTATGTAGGACTCTCTGCAGACAACGACCAGAGCTATCGTTACTTTATGAATACACACCTTTTCGACAGAGTGAATATCGATAAAACTCGTACCTTCGTACCAAATGGTCTGGAATTAGATAACGAGAAGGCTTGCAAAGCATATAATGAAATCATCAAAGAGCATGGCCCAATCGACTTACAGCTTTTAGGCCTTGGCTGCAATGGACACATCGGATTCAATGAGCCTGGCGAAGCTTTTGAAAAAGAAACTCACTGCGTAGATTTGACCCAGAGCACCATCGAAGCCAACGCAAGATTCTTCGCAAGCATGGATGAAGTGCCGAAACAGGCGTATACTATGGGTATCAAGACTATCATGCAGGCAAAGAAAATCGTGGTAGTAGTAAATGGCAAAGCCAAAGCACAGGCAGTAAAAGATTGCTTCTTCGGACCTGTGACTCCAAAGGTACCGGGTTCCGTACTGCAGCTGCATAATGACGTAACAGTAGTAGGTGATGCAGAGGCATTATCCTTAGTAGAAGGGTTATACTAATCAGATGCGATAATTCGCAGAAAGTGAGAAAGCTATGTTAATCAAAAACGGCGAAGTATATACCAAAGCATTCTTATTTGTAAAAGAAGACATCCGTGTAGAAGACGGCAGAATCGTAGAACTGGCACCGGACCTGGCACCGAAAAAGGGCGAGGAAGTCTTAGATGCGACAGGAAAGAAAATCATCCCGGGACTTACTGACATCCATTCTCATGGTTGTAAGAAATATGACTACTGTGATGCGGATGACAAGGGTCTTGCTACTATGCTGGCCTATGAGAAAAGTGTAGGTGTCACTCAGATGTGTCCTACTACCATGACCTATCCGGAAGATAAAGTAGAAGAGATCTGTAAAGTCATCGCCGGTCACGAGCAGAAAGCCGATGAAGCAGAAATCGTAGGCATCAACCTAGAGGGACCCTATATCTCTCCACAGAAAGTAGGTGCTCAGAATCCTGCTTATGTAAAACCTGCTGACGCGAAATACTTGCGGAATCTATTAGAAGAAACGGGTCACTTACCAAAGCTGATTACCATCGCACCGGAAGAAGAAGGTAACTTGGAAGTCATCAAGGAGATGAAGGATGAAATCCGCTTCTCCGTAGGACACACCATGGCTACCTATGATGAAGCAAAGGAAGCTTTCGCAGCAGGTGCAAAGCATATGACACACCTGTATAATGCCATGCCGGGCATTACCCACAGAGCACCGGGACCAATTGTGGCAGCAGCTGAGACAGAAGGCATCACTGCAGAACTCATCTGTGATGGTATCCATTCTCATCCGGCAGCAGTACGATTTGCCTTTGCTACTTTCGGCGCAGACCGCATCATCCTCATCAGTGACTCTACCAGAGCCACCGGTATGCCGGACGGCGAGTATGAGCTGGGTGGCCAGCCTATCTTCAAGGCAGAGGGAATCGCGAGACTTGCAGATGGCACCATATCAGGAAGCGTAACGAACCTGTTCGACTGCATGGGAAGGGCTATCCAGTATGGCATATCTCCCGAGGATGCAGTACGCGCGGCTACCTACAATCCCTGCAAAGCCATCGGCATCCTGAAGGACTATGGCACCATCGAAGTAGGTAAAAAAGCAAACCTGGACATTGTAAATGCAGACTTTACTTTGTCACAGGTAATCATGTTATAGATAGAGTGATTTAGGGCGTGAGATTTCGCATCTCACGCCTTTTTTAACGTTTCCTCAAAAATTGTAAACTATTTCTAAAAACTGTTTCGGAGTTTGCGTAGAAATTGTTTGACCATTTCGATTGGGGGGTATAATCCGAAGAGGTGTTTGAAAATATGCGTCAGAATAGCGGGCAGTTGGAAACTCTGTTTATTGTAGTTTGCAAAGATTTGACACATATGTCAAACCTATATTTGTTTAAAAAGGGAGAATAGAGAATGAGAAAGAACAAATTAGTAGTACTCATTTTGGTTGCAGCGTTAATTTGCGCTTCATCCATGACAGTTGTAGCTGCTCCTCATCAGCCATCCAGAGCCGAGAGACAGGTACTTCAGAGCATTTTTGATGCTGATGTATATGCAGCAAAGAATCCAGACGTTGTAAAAGAAGTGGGCTCCAGTTCTGCAGCACTTTTCAATCACTTCTGCACCTATGGTGTATATGAAGGAAGAAGCTGTAATAAAAACCTGGATATTGCAGCTTACAGATCTGCATATCCGGATTTGCAGAAAGCCTTTGGTGATGATATCGTAAGCTATTACACACATTACGCAACATTTGGACAGAAAGAAAACAGAGTAAATACAACTATTGCAGCTTGTGAAAAACACGGTATCACAGTAACGAACTTCAAAGGTAAAGTAGTATCTAAACCTGCACCGTCCAAGAAGCCTGAGAATAAACCGGCTCAGAGTGTACAGCCAGTAGGTCAGAAAGCAACTCCTGCACCTAGCAGAGCACCACAGCCAAGTGCAACAGTAGTACCAAGTTACGCACCAAGCTATGCACCAAGTCATGCACCAAGCTATGCGCCAAGTTACGCACCAAGTAATGCACCAGCACCAAGTAATGCACCAGCACCAAGTTATGCGCCAAGTAATGCACCGGCACCAAGTCATGCACCAAGTAGCGCACCAAGTCATGCACCAAGTTATGCGCCAAGTAGCGCACCAAGTTATGCACCATCCATAGAGCCATAATAAGAGTATGATTTATTAACCGTTGGGGAACAACAATAAACAGAGATAAGAGCATCCCATTTCGGATGCTCTTTTTAATTAGAGAATAATGAGTATAAATATAAGACAATTCGCAAAAAAGAACAAAGACCATATATGGATTCTAGTAATTAGTCTACTTGCTTTTTTGATTCGAATTCCGTTTCGAGATTGTAGTAATACAGATATTACTAGCTGTCTGCTTCCTTGGTATCAGGAGCTTTCCTGTTTGGATTACAGGACGGCACTAACAACTCAAGTGGGAGATTATAATCTGCTCTACCAGATGATAATCTATTTTCTTACCTATTTGCCCGGAGATCCAATCCATCTTTATAAATTATTATCCGTTGTTTTTGACTTCAGTTTAGCAGCGGGTTGTTATGCATTTATCCGAAAACTGACAGATGAGAAAAAGGCATTATTTGGATATGCATTGGTTCTATTTCTGCCCACCGTATGGATTAACTCAGCTGTGTGGGGACAGTGTGATAGCATCTATGCATCCTTTATCATATGGGGGCTGTATCTTCTATACTGTGAAAAGACGAACAGGGCTTTTGTGCTGTTTGGTTTGGCTTTGGCGTTTAAATTGCAGACGGTGTTCATTTTTCCATTTATCGCACTGTTTTATTTCCATGGAATGATGAAGAAGAAACGTCAGATTCATCTATATCATGCCGTGATTATGATTGGCACTGTGATTCTGACGGCATTACCGAATCTAATTGCAGGTAGGCCCATTACAGACCTTTTTACCATATACTTAAAGCAGACGGATGAATATGCGGAGATTACGAAGAATTATCCGTCGGTATGGAATCTGCTTCGATTATCTTATGACACAAATAAAATCTGGTGTATTGTCCTTACCGGGGTTTTACTACTGGTATTGATAGCTTGGTTCTGCAGGGAAATTGAGGAATTTGGTGCGAAGCAATTCTTATGGTCGGCTTTTTTACTCACCTATACCTGCGTACTATTCTTGCCGGCTATGCATGATCGATATGGATATTTGTATGAAATTCTGGCGGTACTTTTAGCATTCACATCCGGCATCAGCTGGATCGCGGTAGCTATACTGCAATGCCTTTCACTTAAGACATACATGTATTTTATCTATCAGTCACCGCTGAATTTGGAGTTTCTCAGTTTTCTAAATGTACTGCTTTATGGATTTATGCTGTATGCCTTTTGGCGGGACTTGAAGGGGAAGCCAATTACCTGCCACCTGTTTGACCGTCTAGAACATGTGGAAGAAGTGGCAGACGAAGCTGTGGTAGCAAAGAGAAAGATAAGTAGGTCAGATGTGCAGATAATGCTCATGCTAACGGGAATCTTCCTTCTAATCGGATTTATGAACCTTGGCCAGATGAAGGCGCCGAAGACAACTGCGAAGCTTGGTACGGAAGCAGAGCAGGGTTACGAAGTATACGTGCCTCTTGTAGAAGAAACCTATGTGCAAACTCTGTGTATCTATCCACTTATGGATGGGGCGGCGAATGTCCAGGTCTACTATGCAAAAGATGGAGGATGGGAAGAAGCAGGAGAACAGACTACACTTGGCGGAGTGTTCACCTGGAAACAAATCAATATCCAGAATCAAACTCACGAACTATGTATCATGTTCTTGGATTCGGAAGTGGAAATTGGGGAGATTGCCTGCGTCGATGGGTACGGTAAAGTCATTCCGCTACTGGATAATGCAAAGCCCAGTACGCTGTTTGATGAGCAGGAGTGCATCCACGGAATACCTACCGGCGTAGAATCCATGATTTTCGATGAAGTGTATCATGGAAGAACCGCTTATGAGTTCTTACAAGGCATGGATATCTACGAGAACACTCATCCACCCCTTGGAAAAGTGATAATATCCTTAGGCATAACTATATTTGGCATGAATCCATTTGGATGGCGTATTATGAGCCTATTATTTGGCGCGTTCTGTATCCCTGTTATCTACCTGTTGGCTTTCAGGTTGACCGGGAAAAGAGCCTTGGCAATCCTGGTCGGAATCCTGCAGATGACAGAGTTTATGCACTTTACTTTATCCAGAATCGCTACCATAGATATCTTCGTTGCATTTTTTGTCATATGCCTGTTTTACGGCATCGTGGCATTCTTGCAGGAGAAAAAGAACCGTTACCTATTGTTTGCAGGTAGTGCGCTGGCCTTTGGCGTAGCGACCAAATGGACAGCGGTATATGCAGGCATGGGTGTTGCGATTATCCTCTTCGTATGGATGATCAGACAGATTCTGCAGCACGAGAGCGCTGGGCATATGGTTCGATTTGTGTTGGTTTGTCTGGGAAGCTTTGTGCTTATACCTGCAGTGGTATATGTCCTTTCCTATATTCCGTTTACGAAGGTATATCCGGATCAAAATATCGTGCAGCATGCCATTTCCAACAGTATTCACATGTTAGAATACCATAAGGGTGTTACAGAAAGTCATCCCTATGCATCAGATTGGTACACCTGGCTATTTGATTGGATTCCACTTGTAGACATCAGGGTGCAGATGGGAGAGTATAAAAGCGTCATTGCAACCTTTGTGAATCCTTTGGTATGTTACCTGGGCTTGGCATCGGTCATCCATCATATGTATTTGGCGTACAAAAAGGATAAGACTGCATGGTTCCTGCTGGTATTCTACTTCAGCATGCTTGTTCCGTGGATGTTTATTTCTAGGACGGTATTCATCTATCAGTACTTTATCTGTACCAAGGTGCTGATCCTTATGATTTGCCGAAGTGTCCTGAGTTTGCAGTTTAAACAGGAGACCAAAGTAATCAGAGTACTGGAAGTGGCGTCCATACTGCTTTTCGTCGCGTACTTCCCGGTTATCTCCGGTGTGGCAGCAAATGCTAGATACATCACTGAAATATTGAATCTTTTACCAAAGTGGTGGTTCTAAATCAGAATCAGAATTTGAAATTACACCGTTTTGAGGAATTGAGTCGCGCGAGAGAGCAATCTCTCGCGCATTTTTTATAAAAAACTATGACCTTGGTAAATAGAATTGATAGAATAGAACTAGACTTGCGAGCAATCGTAAAATAAAAACATGAGGGGTTAGAAATGACAGAATTTGAAATTTTAGGCATCGAAGTAACTACAGACAAGGAGGCCATCAACGAGGCCTACAGAAAAGAACTGACAAAGCACCATCCGGAGGAGGATCCGGAAGGCTTTAAGGCGCTGCGAGAAGCCTATGAGAAGGCTTTGGATTATGCAGAGGAGCATACGGTAGATTTGGACAACCCACTTTCTGTATACATGGGAAAAGTGGCTGATGTATATGAGGATTACAGTAGACGTATTGACCTAACTGAATGGGAGAATCTTTTAAATGACCCTTTGGTAACAGGATTTGAAACAGAAAAAGAGACAAGACTGGCAATCCTATCCTATATCATGGATGGCCATGATATGCTGAAGGACCAAGTATGGACCCTGATAGAGGCCAAGCTTTTAGTAGGCGAGCATGCTGAAGAACTAAGTGAGAATTTAGATCCGGAATTCATCCAATACATCCTACTGAAGAAAGAAGGGCAAATCGTAGAATTCTTCGACTATGATGCGCTTACCGGCTATTCGGAGAGAGACACAGATGGTGTCATCGATGATTATATCTCTTCCCTAAAGCATTTCACCCAGCCAGGGACAGAACTGACGGAAGAGATTTTGGAGAAACTGAGAGAGACCGGCTTGCAGCATCCTCTCTATGACCTTTTATCTGCCTGCTATCTCATAGAAAACCAACAGGCAGATGACGCTTTGATGGATAAAATCTATGGGGAGGCCAACAAAATCGTAGGGGAAGATAGCACGCAGCTTCGCTATCGCGCCTATAAAGCAATGGCGCTAATTGCTGAGAAAAAGAATGAAATCCGTGACGCTTTCTACTATGCCAGAATGGCAGCTTATCCAAGGGAGACCTCTGACATCGTGGAACTGGAGAGTAAATACGGCAACCAGTTATCATTACAGTTAAAAGAGCTTGACCAGATGGATGAGAATACGCTAATGGTATTCCTGGTCGCTTGCTATATGAGCGCCCACTATCAGCGAGCTCTGATTTGGACCCATGCACATCAGGACGCTTTGTTAGATACCAGTGAGTTCCATTACTATATGCACCTGATCTACGCCGGAATGGAGCGCTTTACAGAGGCTGAAGAAGAATTACAGAAAGCGGAAGACATGGCGCAGGAAGGGGAAAACTTCCTACACGACTGGATCAAGCTCTACCAAATAGAAGAGGATTATGAATCTATCATTGAATTGTGCGAAGATGCCCATGAGAAGGCACCGGAGGATCTGGGGATTCTGGATGCATGGCAAGATGCCTGCGAGAAGATGGAATGGTACAAGGAAGTCGTAGATATCATGCACATGGCCAGAGAACTGGAATCTGACTACGCACCTTTCTATATCCGTGCAGCGAAAGCCTATGCAGAAAGCGAATACTACAGGGATGCAGTGGCTTCCCTAGAGAGCGCGCCGGTTAGGAATCTCGAGATGTATCGATTGCTGGCAGAGTATTACTTCAGGCTATTTGCAGATGATAATGGACACTGTGGCCCGGAGGAAGCAAAGGCAGCCAGATGGAATGCTCAGGTTTATCAGCAGCAGGCCGGAGAAGATTGGGAACTTGTCCGGGAAGACGGATGGATGAAAATCCTGGAAAGAGAAAATGGAGAAGGTGTCGCCTTGCTGGAACACGCCTTAGAGCTCTTGCAGGAGCAAAAAGATACCATGGACGAAGAAGAATTTGCCGGCAAGACCGCCGACATCTACTACCGAATGGGACGAGGCTATCTGGACTGGCGTGAGGAAAAGAATGCACCGGCTATAAAAGAAGGCGTGGCAGAAAAGGCCTTGGATGTGCTGGAGAAAGGCTTTGCCATCACTACCGAATACAAGTTGTATTACGATGGTCTTTTAATTTTCAGTCGCATCATCGAGGCTTGTCATGTCACCGGCCAGCTGGATCGCGGCCTGAAACTTATGCTAGATCGTGAAAAACTGTTTATCGAAAGAGAGGAAGATACCCAGTGGCCTTACACCTACTTTATGGATTGGATGATTGAGGAACTCAGCATCCACAAAGGCGATTTGGAAACGGCGAGGGCCAGACTGGAAAAACGTGTAGGCGCAAGCAGCATGCCGACTCTCACATGGGAGAATAGTCCAAAGTCAGAGGAGGAAGAGGACGAAATCGAAGTCATCGACGTGGCTGACTGCGAAGATGCAGTATTGTGTGACTACGTGATTGCACCGGAGATGCACAAGGTAGAAGAGAAACAAAATGGCGTCCGAAAAGCCATTCGCTCCGTCATCAACTGGATTGAAAATGCCAAAGAGGGGGATGTGGAGTCTTCGGTACTGATTCCCTATGTATTGTCTATCCTGAAATATGGCCCTGCCTTTTCCACTGACTATGAAGACATGTTTCGTATCGGAAATGACCCTAAGGTCGCAAAAGAGATTGGAACGCACGGAAAGCCTTCTCACAAAAAGGATCATGCGCAGTATATGATGCGTATCGCATACTATGCTGGCAAGGAAAAAGAAATGCAGCAGTATGCGCTGAAATACGAGAATCTCGTAACAAAGAATACACCGTACTGTTGTGACTATGATTGCACTTTGGAGCAAGCATGTAAGGGACCTCAAACCTGCTATACCAGAATGATGCTGGTAGAGCTGGGTGAAGCCAGATTATATCAAGGAAAAATCGAGGAAGCAAAAGCCATTGTAGAAGAAGTCAAAGACCACCCTATGTGCTGGTACTGCAGCAAAACCGGCTGTCTGGAATACTACCTCCTACAAGCAGAGATGGCATTCTTTGAGGGTGACTACGATAAGATGAAGGAGTTCTGCGAACTCACCAATTCTACCGAATGGAGCGGCCACGAAGAGATTGCAACCGGGTTACTGAATTATTTAGAGAATAAGAAATAGGGGGACAAAAATGGGGGAGAACTAGATGAAAAAGACTGCTTATATAATTATTTCTATTATGTTGTTGGTATTGGCAGGCTGTAGCCCAAAGGCTGAAACAGAGTTATCTACGATATCGGCAACTGAGACGACTTGTGAGGAATCGATAGAAGCGAATACACCGATTTATGCTAGCGACTATGAAGTCTTGTGGGATGCATTACATAATACGTATCCGTATTTAAGTTACTTACAAAGCCAGGGAATAGATACGGATGAGATTTATTCAAGGTATAAGGAAGACGTAAAAACTATAACTGATGAGGATGCATTTTATGGCATGCTGCAGAGTATGCTTTCCGAAATGCATAATTTTGCACATCTTCAGGTGATTACGCCGGAAGAATACGAAGATTACTATTATGTTAATGTTGGATATATGACGGATTTGGGTGAGGAGAATCCGTATTATATTGTATTAACAGATCCATCGCTTTCAAAACGGTATCAACCTTCAAAAATGGTAGAAAACGTGTTCGAAAACAATTCATCTGAAGCTGATGAACAGATTTTTACCCAATACTACACTGACTGTAATGCGTTATATCTCAAAATACCTTCGTTTGGAAGCCGAATGGTTATAAGAGATCAGAATTTGTTATTTGAAAAGCTGAAGGAGTATCCAGAAACAAAACACGTGATTATTGATATTTCTGGAAATCCAGGAGGTTATGGTTCCTACTGGATTAATAATCTTGTTGCTCCGTTTGGTGAAACATACGAATTTGATATACGAACGTTTTACAAATCGTCTCCGCTAGTTGATTTTTATCATTCTTGTTGGGATTTAAGAGCTGTGTCAGAACTAGAAGATGCTCCCGAGTGGATAGATGTCATGGGGCTGGATTTATATTTGGACTATACATATTCGATGTCTGACATAGAGTGTAAAACATTGCCAAATGCAAAAAATATCAAGCGCTGGGTACTGATAAGTCGGAGCTCTTATTCCGCTGCTGAGACGTTTGCATGTTTCTGCAAAACAACAGGATTTGCAACGTTGGTGGGCACAAAGACTTCTGGTGATGGAATGCATACATCTCCTATTTTACTGTTATTGCCAGATTCCGGTATCCTGATAAGGATGTCAGATGGTGTGGGAGAAAATCCGGATGGAAGTATAAATGCGATTCACGGAACAACACCGGATATAACTTGTAAAAAAGGTGAAACACCGTTAGGACGCTGTCTTGACGAAATAAAAAAACAGACAGAATGAGGGAACAGGCAAAGACATTAATATCGTAAATGACTGAATAGCGTGAGGGTTTATCCCTCGCGCTGTTTTTATGTGCAATCAGGATAGTGTATACTATAGGTATGTTTGATTTCGAAGAAGAATTAAAGAAAATCCCCCACAAACCGGGGGTATATATCATGCACGATGAAAATGACACCATACTCTATGTGGGTAAAGCAGTGAACCTACATAATAGGGTAAGGTCTTATTTTCGTACCATCAGGGGACGTGGGCCCCAGATTCTGAAGATGGTAGAGCAGATTGCCAGATTCGAATATATCGTGACAGACTCTGAACTAGAGGCGCTGGTGCTGGAAAATAACCTGATTAAGGAGCATTCTCCGAAATATAATACGCTTTTAAAAGATGACAAGACTTACCCCTATATCAAAGTTACGGTAAGTGAGCCTTTTCCCAGAATCCTTTTTTCCCGAGAGATGAAGAAGGACAAAAGCAGATACTTCGGGCCCTACAGTAGTGCAGCAGCGGTGAAGGAGACCATCGATTTACTGAATAAGCTATTCAAATTGCGGACATGTAATCGCAACCTGCCGGAGGATATCGGCAAGGAGAGAGCATGTCTGAATCATCATATCGGGCAGTGTGATGCACCCTGCCAGGGGTATATCAGTAGGGAAGCTTATGCGGAGAAGGTAGAGCAAGCCCTGGATTTCCTAAATGGAAACTACAAGCCACTTCAGAACCGAATCCGTAAGCAGATGGAAGATGCTGCTGAGGAAATGCGCTTTGAGGATGCCGCGAAGTACAGAGATTTGCTGCAAAGCGTAGTCAGCGTCTCCCAGAAACAGAAGATTACGGATACAGAAGGAGAGGACAAAGACATCATCGCTACGTCCATCGACCAGAACGAAGCTGTGGTACAGGCCTTCTTTGTACGAGATGGCAGACTCATCGGTAGAGAGCACTATTATATGAAGAATGTAATGGGCCTTACCAAGGGAGAAATCCTGCGGGACTTCATCATGCAGTTTTATAGTGGCACGCCTTTCCTGCCCAAAGAAATTATGCTGCAGGCAGCCATAGAGGATCAGGAAGTCATCGAAGAGTGGCTGTCTTCTAAAAAGGGAGCCAGGGTGTACATCAGAGTGCCTCAGCGTGGTACCAAGGAGAAACTGGTGGAGCTGGCAGCAGAGAATGCCACACTGGTTCTAACGAAAGACAGGGAGCGCATCAAGCGAGAGGAAGGCCGCACCATCGGTGCAGTGAAGGAAATCGCAGAGCTCCTGAATATGGACCACATCGTCCGTATGGAAGCGTATGATATTTCCAATATCAGTGGTTTCCAGAATGTAGGCTCTATGGTGGTGTTTGAGAACGGCAAGTCTAAGCGAAGTGACTACCGTAAGTTTAAAATCAAGACGGTGTCAGGCCCTGATGATTATGCCTGCATGCGAGAAGTCCTCACCAGAAGATTTACCCACGGTCTGGAAGAGGCGGAAGAGCTATCTGAGAAAAACCTGGATGAAAGTCTGGGAAGCTTTACGAAGTTCCCTGACCTGCTGCTGATGGATGGTGGTAGAGGTCAGGTGAATATCGCACTGGAGGTCCTAGGGGAGCTGGGACTGGATATCCCGGTGTGCGGTATGGTCAAAGATGATAATCACCGTACCAGAGGTCTGTACTTCCGCAATGTGGAGTTGCCTATCGACAGGCATTCGGAAGGCTTTAAGCTCATCACCAGAATTCAGGACGAAGCTCACAGATTTGCCATCGAGTATCACAGGTCTTTGCGCAGCAAGAGCCAGGTAAAGTCAGTATTAGACGACATCCCCGGTGTAGGACCTACCAGAAGAAAGGCTTTGCAGCGAGAATTCGCCACTATCGAGGATATCAGGAACGCCTCTGTGGAAGAGCTGTCCAAAGTACCGGAGATACCGGAAAATGTAGCAGGAATTATTTATGAATATTTCCATAAAACCGCGGAAAACTGAGTCCATTATGTTATACTTAAGTTTGGTAGTTTAATATCAAAGAAAGATACGAGGGAATACTATGGCAAGTATCGAATTGACGAAAGTCATCGAATGGATGAAACTGAAAAACTATACTCCGGAGATTGATTTAGACAATATCAAAATCATTCAGCCGGATATCAATAGACCGGCGCTGCAGCTGGCAGGATTCTTTGAACACTTTGAGACTACCCGTCTCCAGATTATCGGTTTCGTAGAGTACAGCTATATGCAGGGGATGCCGGAGGATCGTAAGCGCAATATCTACGAGGAACTTTTGCATACAGAGTGCCCGGCATTCGTATTTTGCCGTGACTTAGAGCCGGATGAGATTTTCCTGGAGATTGCAAAGCGCAAAGGCGTGCCGGTACTGGGTACCAAGCAGTCTACTTCTGCTTTCATGGCAGAGATTATCAGATGGTTGAATGTAAAGCTGGCTCCATGTATTTCCGTACACGGTGTACTGGTAGATGTCTATGGTGAAGGTGTACTGATCACCGGTGAAAGTGGTATCGGTAAATCCGAGGCCGCTCTGGAACTCATCAAGCGTGGTCACCGTCTGGTAACCGATGACGTAGTAGAGATTCGTAAGGTATCTGAGGAATCCCTCATCGGTAATGCGCCGGATATCACCAAGCATTTCATCGAGCTTCGCGGTATCGGTATCATCGACGTGAAGGCCTTGTTCGGTGTATCTTGCGTACGTGATACTGCCAATATTGATTTGGTTATCAAACTGGAGGACTGGGACAAAGACAAAGAGTACGATCGTCTCGGCCTGCAGGAAGAATATACAGAATATCTTGGCAATAAAGTGGTTTGTCATAATATTCCCATTAGACCGGGTCGTAACCTGGCCATCATCTGCGAGACAGCCGCAGTAAACCACAGACAGAAAAAGATGGGCTACAATGCAGCACAGGAATTATACAACCGTGTGCAGCGTAATTTACAAGCAAAGAGAGAGGACGATTAAGACATGCAGAAATATGTATTTGGCGTAGATGTGGGAGGCACCACAGTAAAGATTGGATACTTCGATTTGGAAGGCAACGTATTAGATAAGTGGGAAATCCCTACTCGTACCGAGGACGGCGGAAAGAACATCCTGCCTGACGTAGCACAGAGTATCAAAGATAAAATGGCTGAAAACGGCATCGCACAGGAAGAAGTAGCCGGTGTAGGTGCCGGTGTGCCTGGACCTGTGGATGGCGAAGGTCATGTAGATGTAGCAGTAAACTTAGGCTGGAAAGACGTACAGGTTCGTGACGAACTGCAGAACCTTTTAGGAGTACCTGCTATGGCAGGCAATGATGCAAACGTAGCTGCCCTTGGCGAAATGTGGCGTGGCGGCGGCCTTGGCTGCAAGAACTTAGTAGCTGTTACCTTAGGTACCGGAATCGGCGGTGGTATCATCATCGATGGTAAGCTTCTGACAGGTGCTGACGGTGCAGGCGGCGAAATCGGACATATCCATATCGTAGATGATGAGCCAAACGCTTGCGGATGCGGTAATCACGGATGCCTGGAGCAGTATGGTTCCGCTACCGGTGTGGTTACATTGGCAAAGAGACGCCTGGCAAAAGACGACAAAGCCAGCGTACTTCGTGATGGTGAGCTTTCTGCCAAAGCAGTATTCGATGCTGTAAAAGCTGGAGATGAAGTAGCAATCGACATCGCCAAAGAGTTTGGCGAAATCTTAGGTAAAGGCCTTGGCATGATTGCCAGCGTAGTAAATCCTGAGATGTTTGTCATCGGTGGTGGTGTATCCAAAGCAGGCGAAGTGCTTTTCGATTATATCAAGCCTTCTTATGAGAAATACGTATTCCGTGGCAGCTTAAATACCAGATTTGCACTGGCTACATTAGGAAATGATGCAGGTATCTATGGTGCTGCTAAGCTGGTATTGGATGCTCGCTAGTTTTGCGGTAGAAATGAGTATAAGAAATTGAAAGAGCAAGACAAAAAGACTTTACAAGATAAGTTCGGCGCAGCAGTGCTCCTAGACGAGCCTATGAAAAGCCATACCACCTTTCGTGTGGGTGGATGCGCCGCAGCTTTTATAGAAATCAAGGGAGAGAGCATGCTTCGGCAGGCTCTGTCTTTTGTAAAAGAACAAAATATTCCCTATTATCTATTGGGCAATGGTAGCAATGTACTGTGCTCGGATCAGGGATTCGATGGTGTCATTCTTCATATCGGCAGGGACTACAGTGAGATTACAGTAGAGAATAGCGGCATGGATGCGAAAGTCACAGCCCAGGCGGGAGCGCTTTTATCTAAGGTAGCTAATGTGGCAGCAGCAGAAAGTCTTACAGGACTTGAGTTTGCGGCAGGTATCCCGGGAAGCATCGGCGGTGCCATCTACATGAATGCCGGTGCCTATGATGGTGAGATGAAGATGGTGGTAGAGTCTGTGCGGGTGCTGACCCAGAATGGGGAGATACAGGACATCCCCGGAGAAGAAATGGACTTTTCTTACAGACACAGCATCTGTAAGGACAAGGGCTACATCGTATTAGCTACCACCTGTAAGCTTAGAACAGGAGATGCCCAGGCTATCCGAGATAAGATGCAGGACTTTGCAGGACGTAGAAAAGACAAGCAACCGCTGGAATTCCCAAGCGCCGGTTCAACTTTCAAGAGACCGGAAGGGTATTTTGCTGGGAAACTGATTCAGGATGCGGGGCTAAGAGGCTACACAGTAGGTGGGGCTCAGGTATCGGAGAAGCATTGCGGCTTTGTGATTAATAAAGGCGATGCTACTGCTATGGACGTATGGAATGTGATTCGAGATGTCCGAGAGAAGGTCCGTCAGGACAGCGGTATTACGTTGGAGCCTGAAGTGATTTTTTTAGGTGAATTTCCACCTTTATCCTAAGATGTAAGAGGATGTCATGTGACTACATGACGCAAGAGGAAGAAACATGAGATTTGTAATTGTAACAGGTATGAGTGGTGGCGGTAAGAGAACCGCCCTGAAAATGCTGGAGGATGCAGGTTACTACTGCGTAGATAACTTGCCGGTATCTTTAATCGAGAAGTTTGTAGAGCTACTTTCTACCCCAAACTCCGAAATCACCAAGGCAGCCCTTGGCTTAGATGTCCGTGCAGATCAGAGCTTTGGCGAAGCTGAGGCTGTACTGAACCGTCTGAAAGCCACCGGTTATAATTTCGAAATTCTCTTTATGGATGCCAGTGAGGAGGCTCTGGTAAAGAGATACAAGGAAAGCAGACGTGTTCATCCGTTGGAGCCGGAAGGAGGACGTATCGCAGACGGCGTAGCCAGAGAGCGTGAGATTCTCAAAAATGTAAAGAAGCAGGCGGACTATGTCATCGATACATCTAAGCTTTTGACCAGAGAGCTGAAGGAAGAGCTGGACCACATCTTTGTGCAAAATGAAGAGTATAATTCCCTCATTGTGAATATCGTTTCCTTTGGCTTTAAACACGGTATCCCAAGTGATGCGGATCTAATCTTCGACGTGAGATTTTTGCCAAACCCTTTCTATATAGAAGAATTAAAGCATCTGACCGGTAACGATAAGCCGGTGCAGGATTATGTCATGAGTTTCCCGGAGGCGGGAGAGTTCCTGGATAAGCTAACGGACCTTCTGGATTTCTTGATTCCAAACTATGTGAAAGAGGGTAAGTACCAACTGGTCATCGGCATTGGATGTACCGGCGGTAAGCATCGAAGCGTGACTTTGGCCAATGCCCTGTATGCCCGTATGAAGAATAAGGGCAACTATGGTCTGAAGATCAGTCACCGTGATGCGGGAATTCCCAATAGTGAAGTTAGAAACTAGTGGTAGATAAGAGGAACACATGTCATTTTCAGAAGAGGTAAAGCAGGAGCTTTTCGATCATAGAGAAAAGCATGCGCATTGTGAAGTGGCAGAGCTGGCTGCGATTCTTTTGTACAAAGGCAAGACCATCGGTGAGGTTTTAAAGAAAAGTGAGCTGATGGAAACAGGGGAGTTGGACCTGTGCTTGCAAAAGGGCTTTACATTAGCGCAGAAAAACATTAAGATAGGTACTAGCGTGGCTTCTCCACAGATTAGAGAGCGGGATTGCTGTAAGAGAGCCTTTTTAAGGGGCGCTTTTCTGGCAGTAGGATCCATGAGTAATCCGGAAAAGGGTTATCATTTGGAGTTTGCCTGCAATGAAAAAGTACACGCTCAGATACTGATTGACGAGATGTCATTTTTTGGAATTGATGCAAGAATGACTTTGCGGAAACGGTATTTTGTGGTATATGTAAAAGAGGGCGCTGCTATCAGTGACCTTTTAAGCATCATGGGAGCACCTGTTTCGATGATGAGTTTCGAGAATGATCGCATCCTGCGTGATGTTCGGAATTCAGTCAACAGAAAAGTAAATTGCGAGACTGCAAACCTCGCAAAGACAGTAAATGCAGCATCAAAACAAGTGCAAGACATACAGCTTATAGAAGAAACAATCGGGCTGGAAGAATTGCCCACAAGTTTGCAGGAAATGGCTGAAGTTCGTTTGGCCTATCCTGACGCTACTTTGACAGAACTCGGTAACTACTTAGATCCACCTGTAGGCAAGTCTGGAGTCAACCACAGACTTCGCAAGCTAGGTGAAATTGCTTCAAAACTCAGGGAGTAAAAGTGGCTAGGGGAAAGAGGAGAGAATTATGTTAAAAAAATCTATGACAATCCAGTTGAAGAATGGTCTGGAAGCCAGACCGGTAGCAGTACTTGTACAGATTGCGAGCCAGTATGACAGTACCATCTACATCGAAGCACAGAACAAAAAAGTCAATGCCAAGAGTATCATGGGCATGATGAGCTTGGGTATGAACTCCGGCGAAGAAGTATGCGTACTTGCAGATGGCTGTGATGAAGCTGCAGCTGTTGAAAACATCGAGAAATACTTAAGCGGCGAAGAATAAAAAGCGAATCGGTTTTCCGGAAACGGGAAACCGATTTTTTTTGAGGAAATATGCGGATGTTTTTGACACTATAAATAGCTGTGATGTATAATGAACTTGCGTGTAATACAAGACTAACCACGCAAGAAAACGTATTTGATTTGGGTAGTCCAATCATTTATAAATTCTATGGAGGTAAGAAAAATGGCATTAGTTTCCGCAACCGAAATGTTACAGAAAGCCGAAGCAGGCCACTACGCAGTAGGCCAGTTCAACATCAACAACCTTGAGTGGACAAAAGCAATCCTTGAGACCGCTCAGGAGTGCAATTCCCCAGTTATCCTTGGCGTATCTGAAGGCGCAGGTAAATACATGGGTGGTTATGATGTAGTCGTAGGAATGGTAAATGGTTTAATCAAAGACCAGAATATCACTGTTCCTGTAGCTCTTCATCTTGACCACGGTTCCTATGAACACTGCTACAAATGTATCGAAGCAGGTTTCCCTTCCATCATGTTTGATGGTTCTCACTACTCTATCGAGGAGAACGTTGAGAAGACAACTGAAATCGTAAAAGCTGCTCACGCTAAGGGCGTATCCGTAGAAGCAGAAGTTGGTTCTATCGGTGGTGAAGAAGACGGCGTTGTAGGTATGGGCGAATGTGCAGATCCTAAGGAATGCAAACGTATCGCTGACCTTGGCGTAGACTTCCTTGCAGCTGGTATCGGTAACATTCACGGTAAATATCCTGCAAACTGGGCTGGTCTTCAGTTCGACGTATTAGCAGCAGTTCAGGGCGAGACAGGAACACTTCCACTTGTTCTTCACGGTGGTACAGGTATTCCTGATGATATGATCAAAAAAGCAATCTCCCTTGGTGTTGCAAAGATCAACGTAAATACAGAATGCCAGTTAGTATTTGCTGAAGCTACTCGTAAATACATCGAAGATGGCAAAGACTTAGAAGGCAAAGGATTCGATCCTAGAAAGCTTCTTGCTCCTGGTTATCAGGCAATCAAAGCTAAAGTAAAAGAAAAAATGGAACTTTTCGGATCCGTTGGTAAAGCTTAATAAAGCCAAAAATAAGGACCATGCATTGCATGGTCCTTATTCTATGTCTGTGTTTAGATAGGTTTATTCTGCTGTGCCAAGGCTTAGGCAAGTAAGCTTACCGGAACCGTCGATACCTAATACCACCTGCACGCTATCCTGACCGGATAACACGGCGATGTCGATTCCCTGAAACAGGTTGTAGAAGCTTTGCTGTTCGTTATCCTGATAGATGAGTAGGTCTGCCTGATAGGAATTCTCTGTATCAGTAGTGACAGTGAGCAAATAGCTCTGTCCCTTTTCTACAGGGGATAATTCAAAATAGCCTGTGGTGTTGGCGCCGCTGGAAAGCTCCGTGCCTCGATCAGACTTAGGTCTGCAGGTTACTGAAGCGATACCTTGTGTGCTGCCATCGCCCTTTAAAAGTGTACCTTGAACGGTCACTTGGTTACCGGCTCCTACGGAAGCGCCTTCTTCTAGTTTGGGATATACGGTACCCTTAAAGTATAGAAGTATTACAACAGCCAATATAATAGTAACTATGGACGCTATCATTGCTGATGTAAGACTCTTTCGCATTTTCTTATTCATGTCGTTCCCTTTTCTGCTTAGTATCCTATAGTATGGATGAATTGCTTACAAGCATCTTCATTTTTGGTATTAGCAATTACGGTAAGCACCATGTCATGGGTAAATGTAAATCCGTAATTATTAAAGTAGGAGGTGTCGTCCAAGGTAATGCAATAGTCAGTGTATTGCTCCGGTTTTATACGTTCTCCCTCCGGAATGACTTCGTCCATGGGTAGGAAGATGTCTGCCTTTTCCTCGAAACTGTCATATACAGCCTTTGGATAGAGGACCACGTCGAATTCTTGAGCAGAAACCTTTACGGTCATAACCATATTGGAATTGTAGTCCAAGGCTTTTCCGGTGCCGTCTGTGTAGAGATTGGTATCGATTCCTACAAAAGCTTTCGGATCATCTTCAGCTCCCAGCATTTTCAGTAGGTCTTGCTGCATCAATTCCGTATTCTCTTGTATGGTATTTCCTGTTAAATCACCATCTGATGCTATGGCATCTACCATGGCCAGGTGAAATAACTCTTTTTGCTGAGAATTCAGTACAGCTTCTCTTACGATAGCGATGATGCCAATCACGATGGCAACCACCACAATAACCCATTTGTAATAGTCCCAGAGGTATTGTAATTTACCGCCAAAATCCAGGTCTTTGAAATTGGTATCTTTATCTCTGGATTTAGATTTCTCTTCTGACTTAGAAGGAGCAGCAGGTTCAGAACCTGTAGCCGCTTCCTGCTTTTGTATATCTTCTTCTGTAATGCGCATGTCAAACTCCTGCTTATAACAATAGGAGTACCTATTCGGTACTCACTTTACGTATTATCTCATGTCTAGGATGTAACAGTCAAATTTCTCAGTCCCCAGGAGCTCTTCTCGATCAAAAGTAAAACCAAGCTTTTTTAGAAGCATTTCTGAAGGCAGATTCTCCCGTTTGGTAAAAGCCTGAATCAGGGTGAAGCCTAGCTCCTTGTGCCCATACTCCAGAATGGCTTTACATACTTCTGCAGCGATGCCTTGTCCCTGGTATTCTCTGGCGATGACGTAGCCAAGCTCAGGTTCCTCAAAGCCTTCGCGCATGGTAAGGCCGGCTCTACCGATGACCTTGCCGGTGGCCTTGTCTAGAACTGTCCATATGCCGTAGCCATAGAGACTATAGACATTCTCCCGATAGTCAATGGCATACTGCACCTCATCCTCCGGATTTTCAAATAGAGGCTCAGTGTAGTCGGTTATCCCCGGTGCTTTATAGATTTCATAGAAGCTATCCACATCCTCCATGGTGGTCTCCCGGACTTTGCAGCGCTCCGTTTCCAGGATATCCCAGGGAAGCTTCTTTAGTCTCTGCCAGATGCGGTAGTAGTCCTCGTCATCAATCTCCTCAGGATTCTCCACTAGATAGGAGATCCCCGAGAAATCTGCATCTCGGTTCTCATCTGTCAGTACTCCCACTACCGGCTCACCGGCAGCTTGCAATCTCCGAGCCTCATCTGCATCGTCGCAGAGGAACAGGTGAATACCTTTTGTTTCTATCTGTTTTATTCTCTTCATTTTATGGGTCCTACTAAGGGTTCCTTTATACATAATCAAAAATAGCCTGAATACAATCAGCAATGTTGATTGTGTCATCTATTTTCACGTGATCAAGCTTCTTATATCCTCTTGTAGTCAGATTTAGTAGAGCAAGTTTTTCGCAGTGAACGATACCGCTTACTCTTTTGTTTTCGGATAGAATTGGCTGATGAAGAGCAGATTCTGTACCGGTGTCATAAATCGGGCAGGCAATAATCTCTCCGGAGTTATTAAAGAAGTTCTTGCTAACTACAAGCGCAGGTCTGTTAGTGCGTTCAATTTTTAGAATGTCACCTTGATTAATCATATCCGTCATTACCAAATCTCGCTTCCTTCTGGTTCGTACCAATCGGGTTCGCCATCTAATCCAAGCTCTCCACCGTATAAAGCAGCACGTTCCTCAAGAGTTCTGTGAGTTCGGTTCTGTTCACTTTTTTTTGACTGAAGTTCTTGTAGTTTTTCAAAATAAGCCTTCATTCGTATTTCTCCTTTCAGGGATAAGTAATCATCGTTCATCTCAACAAAGAATTCCTGAACTTCACAGTCGAAATAGGAAGCCAGGGAAATAAGGGAATCCATACGTGGATAGGTTTTTCCATTTATCCAATCGCAAAAAGTCGTGTACCTAAAATCCAAATCCTTACATACTTTTTTTCTATTTATATTATAGTGACGTAATAATAGTGAAAGATTCGTGGCAATTATCGGCTTTAAGTCGATTTGATTTACGATAGTACTCATACTTCCTCCTCTGATACGGTTTAACCGTATTATACGATTAAACCGTATTATCGTCAATGGTTCTCGCTTGAATTTTGCCAGCCATCTAGATAAAATATAGGAAGTTAAGATATAGAAAGAAGAGGACAATTATGGCACAGAATCCAATTGTAACCATCACTATGACCAGCGGTAAAGTCATGAAAGCAGAGCTTTATCCTGAAATCGCACCAAACACAGTAAATAACTTCATCTCTTTGATTAATCATAATTTCTACGATGATGTGATTTTCCATCGTGTTATCCGTGGCTTTATGATTCAGGGTGGCGATCCGGACGGAACCGGTATGGGTGGCCCTGGCTATGGCATCAAAGGAGAGTTCACACAGAACGGCTTCGAGAATAACTTAAAACACACAGAGGGTGTGCTTTCTATGGCAAGAGCTATGGATCCGAACTCTGCAGGAAGCCAGTTCTTCATCATGCACAAGAATAGCCCACATTTGGATGGCGCTTATGCAGCTTTTGGTAAAATCATCGAGGGTATGGATGTGGTGAATGAAATCGCAGAAACTCCTGTTGACTGGAATGACAGACCTATGGAAGACCAGGTCATCAAAACCATGTCTGTAGAAACTTTCGGTGAAACCTATCCTGAACCAGAAACACTATAATCATGTTATAAACGGAATAGAAAAATACCCCTGAAAAGGGAGGATGCCGGGTAAGTAAACTTACCCGGCATTTATTATGAAAAAGTTATTTAAAATAAAGAGATTGTCTTGTTCATAGATAACGAGCTTTGTAGTCTCTGCTGTTATCTTATACTAGTAGTATACGGTTGAAGTTTGAAGAAAGTTTGTTTCACTAGTGAAGGTTTTTGAAACGATTTATGAACAAACTATGAACAAGACTAGGGCTGTAATAGGTCTGAAACGTTGCAATTCAGGGCTTTACTTAGGGCTAAAACAGTAGTAACAGAGGCGCTGTTGATGTCCTTGGCACCGATTTCATACTGTTGCAACGTACGGATATTTGTACCAGATGCTTCAGCTAATTGTCGTTGTGACATACCGAGACGTTTGCGGTACGCTTGCAAGCGGTTATAAGTTTCTAATTTAGAAGCTCTCTTTTCGATAAAATCGATTACGACAGATTCGTCCATTTCGTGGAAAGGGTGATATTTTGTGATTAACAAATCCATTGGAATGATTCTTTGTATTTCTTGAAACGATCTACCGGTTTCCCACTGATAATAGGCTAGAACCCAGCCAAGCCAATATTCTGGCGTAGGTTCTCGATAAGACAAGTCCAAGGAGGGCTCCTCAAAATCTTCATAAACTCGACTAACTGTATCAAGGACCAGCTCTGTGCCGGATTTTCCGGCTATATATTTTGGATTGCCATGTTCGAATTGCATGGCGATTCCAGAACCAATAAATAGATTCAAAAAATAATCCGGAGTGAAATGAAAGCAGTAACATGCGACATCAATTGCTTCGGCGAGATTAAGCATGGCATCTTGAAGATATGACTGATCATATGGATGAATCATAATCTAACCCTCCTTTCTGATGATATCCATCAAATAAACACCATTTTTATCAAGTGACTGTGTGATTTCTTGATAGCGTTTTCTGGCAAGTGCATTTCGACTACTCTTCAAAGGATAGTAGTCGGAATAGTCTACTAATTCGGCGTTGATATATTTCATTTGCTGAAATGCTTTTTCACTTTTTAAAAAGTATTGCATTCCCAAATCGCCAAGGTACATAGCTTCTTCTAACTGATTCAAAGTAACGGAATTAGATAGGAAGCCTCTCGCGAAAGCAAAATAGGAATCATCTGCGCGATAACCGACAATTACATCATATGGAGATAAATCGATATGGTAGTGATTGAGCAGATAATTTCGTCCCTGTGCCATGATGGGAGTACTATCTTTGAATGTGCGGTTTTCTACTAGCACGCTAAGCCAATGTAGAATCGAGTATTCAGATGAGTTTAAGTGAAGTATATTTAAGCCTTTGAGTTCCAATTCGTAAGAATTCACAAAACCGTTCTGTAGTTCATCTACAGCCCATTCCTTGGCGAGCTCTATATGTTTTGTACAATAGAATCCCTGTCCATAGTCGTTATGGACCTTGCCTTTCCCCAAAGTTGGTTTTTCAATTATATGATTAGAGCCATGATAAAGGATAATTTTGCTCATAACGGTACCTCACTATACTTCTCTGGAAGTATATATATTATAACTCTCTGGAAGTATAGTGTCAAAAAAGTTATAGAAATGCCACCAGTTTGTTTAATCGGTGGCATTTTTTAGTAGAGTAGTTTATTGTTTTACACCTTAAGTTAAAAGTCTCCTAGCACGACAATCGAATACGAAATAGCTGCAGTGATAATACCGATGCGGGCTGCTGGAATGCGCTTATATAATCGAATCAGCATTAGGATACACCACAGGAGGACGTTGCCTACAACCCAAGAAGAAAGGATACGTCTAGGGGTAAGGCCAAACTTCGCGATGTAGACACCACATAGATTCCAGGTTGCTAGGAGCGCAAAGGCTGTTGCAAAGCCAAAGAGCACGGTGGCGAAAATACGAGTCTTTCGGTTCTCCCATAGGGCCTTTCGTGAGACGATACAAGAGCCGCCTACTACTGCGAAGTTTAATAATACGATGCGGATTAAAGCCCAAAAACTATCGACTGCACGGACTGAGGCTTCGTGAGCCTGGGTTGCATAGAGACCGAAAGCACCCATGAAGATAAGCTCTGTGGCAAAGAAAAACGCATATAGTGCGCATACGCTGCCGATGATGATATAGGCAGAGTAATCGGGCAGCAAATGCAAGGAAATGGTGGCGTCTTCGAATTTCTTGAGGGTCAAGTGGCCACGGTTTTTCTTGATGCCGCCTGCTATAAGTCCAAAGAGCCATGCGCCTACAGGGATGGAAAGCAGGATATACTCATCGTTTTCGTAAATCCAGTCAAAGATTCCGGTTTCGAAGAAGTCTTCGATAGCTACCTGAATTCGATAGGTGAATTCATAGAAGGCGTGGGAGGCAAAAGTGAGCTCCATCAAAGCATAGCCACAGATTCCCAACGCAAGTACCAAAGTAACCAGGATGGTAGCGACTTTCTTCATGAGTTGTTCTTTCGCTACTTCTTTTGCTTCGTCATACTCGTATTCATCACAGTCGTCCTCATCTGATTCCGCTGATGAGCTTGCTCTTTTGAAAATGGAAACCAGTCGAATACCGATATTGCTCCATGGTATGGTGATGAAGCCTTGCAGGCAATCTATAAGAAAGAGAATACCGCTCTTGCCGGAAGCCAGGCTGCCGGTACGGGCCAGCACATAGTAAATGGCTGTGAAGTGGAGCATCAGGAACTGCCAGCCGGTCCAATCGTCATGAATTCCGTAGAGTAAAACGGCGATTCCCTGTAAAATTAGGCACAAAAAATAAACCACCGGCTCCCATACAGAGCACCCGTCTTCTTTTAGCTTATGATAGGTCAGGCCTGTGAAGTGACAAAAGGCCTCCACAAAGCAGATAAAAAGAATGACAAAGACAAACATGGCATTCATCCAGTTTTGAAACCAGCCGGCTTCCAGACAGATTCTCTTGATATAAAAGAAAGCTAAGAAGTAACTGAGTAGCGCGAATACTCGAAAGACGCGTCGTCTTCTGATTTCTTCACGATCCAAATCCATATTTTCTAGTTTATTTGTCATATCCATGACTATTCCTCCTCCTGGTCTTCGCCCGGTACGTATTCCAGAATGTCCCCTGGCTGACAGTTTAGTTCTTTGCAAATGGCGTTCAGCGTAGAGAAGCGAATCGCTTTTGCTTTATTGTTCTTTAAAATAGAAAGGTTCGCCGGGGTGATATCCACCTTTTGAGCCAGGTCACCGGCGCCTATTTTTCTCATGGCCATTACCACATCTAAATTCACTCTAATCATGGCGTCCTCCTAAATGGTATAGTCTAATTCTTCTTTCATCTCGACGGCTTTGCCAAAGGCATTCTTCACCACCCGGATGATAGGTGTGATGAAAACAGCGGCCAAAGTGATGATGAGAATCATATAGGTACAAGTCACGCCCACAAATAAAGTGACAATAGCTGCTGCAAGGACCAGGTTACTGATGAAACTCAAAGCCCGGACATTTTCCGGTATAAAAACGTCTCCTTTTTCAATCCTGGATACCAGCAGGAAAAGCTGATATAAGAAGATAAAAAACAGTACCGCGCAGAGATAACCGCAGGATAGCAGCGTCCAGAAACGCAGCTCGCCTTCAAAGAAAGGTGACCGCTTCGTCATGACAATCTTTACAATGGTGGGGCCGCCGATGCACATGCCTACGGCGCCTACCAGAAGTAGTAGAATAAAGGCTTTGGTAATTTTGATGCTGGAGAGTTCTTTTGTATTTTCTTTGCTCATGTTATTGCTCCTGTGTAATTGGAATTCTTTTTCGGGAAGTCTTCTGGAAATCTTATAGGTTTTTTCCCTTTTGCTTAACTTCAAAATACACCCAAAGATAATCGAATGTCAACAAGAAATTATCGAAAAACGATAAATAAATTTCGGAAAACAATAAAAATCCCACAGACGAAAGGGGAGTCCTTATAATCTGCGGGATCTATTTTTCTATAGGGATTATGCGTTTTCGGCTAAGTTACCGGTGTAGAGCTGGTAATATTTGCCTTTTTCTGCGATCAGCTCGTCATGAGTACCACGCTCGATGATAGAGCCGTTTTCCAGTACCATGATGCAGTCGCTGTTTTTAACAGTACTTAATCTGTGGGCGATGACGAAGGTGGTACGTCCTTTCATCAGGGAGTCCATACCTTTCTGTACCAGCATCTCGGTACGAGTATCAATGCTGGAAGTAGCCTCGTCCAGAATCAGTACAGGAGGATCTGCTACGGCAGCTCTGGCGATGGCGAGAAGCTGTCTCTGACCCTGGGAGAGGTTTGCACCGTCTCCTGTCAGCATAGTGTCGTATCCCTGAGGAAGTCTGGTGATGAGACCGTGAGCATTGGCCAGCTTGGCAGCAGCGATACACTCTTCATCGGTAGCGTCCAGACGACCGTAGCGGATGTTTTCCATAACTGTACCTGTGAAAAGGTGGGTGTCCTGTAAAACGATACCCAGGGAACGTCTTAAATCATTCAGCTTAATCTTATTTACATTGATGCCATCATAACGAATCTTACCATCCTGGATGGTGTAGAAACGATTGATCAGGTTTGTGATCGTAGTCTTACCTGCACCCGTGCTACCTACAAAGGCAATCTTCTGGCCCGGGGTAGCGAAAAGCTTGATGTTGTGCAAGACAATCTTTTCATCGTTATAACCAAAGTCCACATCATCAAATACCACATCGCCGGTAAGCTCTGTATAGGTAACGGTACCTTCTGCCTTGTGAGGATGCTTCCAAGCCCAAAGACCGGTACGCTCTGTAGTCTCTACAAGATTTCCATCTGCGTCCTTCTTCGCATTGACTAAGGTAACGTAGCCTTCATCTACTTCCGGCTCAGAGTCTAAAAGCTTGAAGATACGGTCAGCGCCGGCAAGGGCCATAACGATGGAGTTCAGCTGCTGAGACACCTGGGCGATAGGCATGGTAAAGCTCTTATTCAAAGTCAGGAAAGCAATCAGTCCACCAAGGGTGAGACCGCCAAAGCCGTTGATGGCCAGGAGTGCACCTACAGTGGCGATGAGTACATAACCTAAGTTTCCAAGCTGTGCATTCACAGGCATCAGGATATTAGCGAAACCGTTGGCCTTATTGGCTGCGTCGCGAAGCTCTTCATTGAGCTTACGGAACTCAGCGATACTTTCTTCTTCGTGATTGAAGACTTTTACTACTTTCTGACCGCCAATCATCTCTTCGATGTAGCCGTTGACTTTACCAAGGCTGGTCTGCTGTACCACGAAGTACTTACCGGACATACCGGCGATATGCTTGGTGGCCACCATCATGATGCCTACCACAAAGAGGGACATGATGGTCAAAGGTACATTCAGCACAATCATACTGATGAGTACGCTGACAATCTGGATGATACTGGACAGAATTTGCGGAAGACTCACACCAATCATCTGACGCAGCGTATCTACGTCGTTGGTATAGATACTCATGATATCGCCGTGGGCATGGGTGTCAAAGTACTTAATCGGTAGGGACTCCATGTGATTAAAGAGCTGCACACGGATGTCATACATAGTACCCTGACCTACACGAACCATGATCTGGGCATAGATAAAGGATGCCAGAATACCGATGGCAAAGAGACCGGAAATCTCCATCAGACCTTTTGCTAAAGGCATAAAGTCCGGATTCTGCTGGGTAAGCAGCGGAGCAATATAAGTATCAAACAAGGTTTTCAGGAAGGTCATGCTGACTACCTGAACAACGGAAGAAACGATGATACCGATGACTACGATCACCAGGTGGAATTTGTACTTGGACAGCACGATGCCCATGAGTCTCTTCATAATCTGGCCCGGGTTTTCAAGCTTCGGTCTAGGGCCCATATTACGGCGTCCGCCTGGACCGCGCATGGTTTTCTGCTCTGCCATATTACATTCCTCCTTTCTGATCGAAGTCGCCGCCGCCTTGGGTCTGGCTCTCGTATACTTCACGATAAATCTCGTTATTGGATAAAAGCGCCTCGTGGGTGTCGAAACCGCTGACATGACCGTTGTCTAACACAAGGATACGGTCGGCATTCTGCACACTGGAAATACGCTGTGCAATAATCAGCTTGGTGGTATCCGGGATGTAGCTTCGGAAAGCTTCCTGGATACGTGCATCCGTAGCGGTATCTACTGCGGAAGTAGAATCATCCAAAATCAAAATCTTAGGATGCTTTAATAGTGCTCTGGCGATACAGAGACGCTGCTTCTGACCACCGGACACATTGGTGGCACCCTGTTCGATGTGAGTTTCGTACCCGTCCGGGAATGTCTGAATGAACTCGTCGGCACAAGCCAGCTTGCAAGCCTCGATGCATTCTTCTTTTGTAGCATCCGGCTTGCCCCAACGCAGGTTATCTAAAATACTGCCGGAGAAAAGTTCGTTTTTCTGCAGTACCACGGAAACCTGGTCACGAAGGGCTTCCAAATCGTAGCTGCGGACATCCTGTCCGCCTACTAATACACTACCTCCGGTGACATCATAGAGACGGCTGATCAGGTTCACCAAGCTGGTCTTGGAAGAGCCTGTACCGCCGATGATACCGATGGTTTCACCGGATTTGATATCCAAATTGATATCGGAAAGCACCGGTTCGCCGGTACCTGTGGAATATGCAAAGTCTACATTTTTAAAGGAAATGCTACCGTCTTTTACTTCGGTAATGCCGCCTGCCGGGCTGGTAATGGAAGATTCTTCCTCCAAAACTTCTACGATACGCTGTGCGCTGGCAGAAGACATGGTCACCATAACGAAAATCATGGAAAGCATCATAAGGCTCATGAGGATACCCATTACATAGGAGAACATCATGGTCAGCTCACCTTCTGTCAGAGTGCCAAGTACGATATAGTGGGCGCCCAGCCAGGATAATCCCAGCATGGAACCAAAGATAGCCAACATCATGATGGGCTGGTTATTTACCACCAGAGTCTCTGCCTTTACAAACATGTGATACAGATTCTCAGCTGCTTTGCCGAACTTCTTCTTCTCGTAATCTTCACGAACAAAGGCCTTTACCACGCGAATTGCGGATACGTTTTCCTGCACGCTGGCATTCAGGTCATCGTATTTTTTAAATACGGACCGGAATAAAGGCGTAGCATGGCTGATGATAAAGGACAGCGCAATGAGCAGGAACAAGATCGCTACCAGGAATACTCTACTTAAATCAAAGCTGATTAAAATAGCCATGATGAGAGAGAACAGTAGCATCATAGGAGCTCGGACTGCAATACGGATAATCATCTGATATGCGTTTTGTAAGTTTGTCACATCGGTAGTCAGACGGGTTACGAGACCTGCGGTGCTGAACTTATCGATGTTGGCAAAGGAAAAGGTCTGGATGTTGGTGTACATGGCATCACGGACGTTGGCTGCGAAGCCGGATGAAGCATAGGCGGCGTATTTGCCGGCCAGAATACCAAAAAGCAAACCAAGACCTGCCAAAAGTACCATAGTAAAGCCATACAAAAATACGGCGTTCATGTTTTTTTGATTAATACCCATATCCACCATTCTACCCATGGCCAAAGGTACCATCGTATCCACTACGGCTTCTAAGGCTGTAAATAAAGGGGTAAGAAGGGAGGCTTTGGTATATTCTTTCACCTGCTGTGTTAGTTTCTTTAGCATAGGCGATCCTCCTTTGATTCATAGGAATCTAACTTTCTACTTATTTTGGAACAAAAGGCTAGAAACTGTTCCTTTTCTTCGGAATCCAGAACTCCACTTAACTGTTTATCCAAAGCAGAAATGGTGTCTGCGATATCCTGATTGAATTTCTGGCCCTTTTTGGTCAGAACGATTCTTTTTAAGCGGGCATCACTTGCTACCGCGGTGCGAGTAATAAGCCCTTCTTTTTCCATGCCCTGTACGATGGTGGTGATGGAAGAGCGATTCATATGGAAATGCTTTTCCAAATCTCGCTGATAGACATCCTGGCCTTGGTGGATATGCATGTAATGCATGACAAAACCGTAGTTTTTCTTGCAATCATCAAAACCTTTTGCACGAAGCGTGGATTGCACTTCACGCTGGAATTGCCGATCCAATCCGCGGATGGCTAACATCAACGATGGAGCTTGATTCATAGCGACTCCTTTCTGTATAAACGGAACTTTATTGATTTTGCACAATTAGTTCGAAAATGAATTGTTCAAAAACGAACAATTTAATTGTTACATGAGGACTTAGCCCTTGTCAATGGGGAGAGCCTGAAGAAATTACGAATAATCTGTGAACTTATTATTAAAAGAGAAAACTAACCGTTGACAGGAAACTTTTTATTAGGTAATCTTATATAAGCTGGATGGTACTACCAATGAGTTGGTGTGCTAGCAGCATTTTTTATGTAAAAGAATAAGGGGAGATTCATTCAGGAATTGGGGTTTGTTTTTATTTTGGAGGTACTATGAATAATCTAAATCCTATCGTGAAAGTGAATCTTGGCACAATTGCAAAAGTGCAGGAATTTGTAAAGACTGTTTCCAAGTTTAGAGGAAACTTTGATTTAATTAGCGGTAATTACATGGTGGATGCAAAATCCATCTTAGGTATCTTTTCTTTAAACTATAGAGATGATATCGATTTACGCATCATCGATGCACACAACGAAATGGATGAAGTCATGGAAGCGCTTCGCCCATTTATGACTACCGAAAGGGTAGAATTGACAGCTTAGTGAGACTAGAAGAAATAGGGGTTTAGGGCATGGCAGAAGAGAATAGAGTATACCTGGAAGTAATGAATTACATCAAGGAGGGCCTAAGGGACGGTACGCTGGAGGCAGGAGCGAAGCTTCCTACCGAGCGAGATATGTCAGCACAGCTGAATATCAGCCGTAACTCCATCCGTGAAGCACTCCGTACTTTGGATAATATGGGTGTGTTGGAGTGTAGACAAGGATCCGGTAACTACCTTCGTGGTACATTGGGACATGGATTTACGGATGCACTTTCTATGCATATCCTTATGGCAGCAGTCAGCACGAGAGAAATCGTACAGGTAATGCGTGGTATCGAGATAGAGTCCATGTCTGAGATTATGCAGACCGGTCAGGATTGGGATATCGATGAACTGGAGCGCCTGGTAGAAAAGATTGATGCAGGTGGACCGGAAAGCGAAGAAGCAGATCGAGAATTCCACGCCAGCATTTGTGCACCTATGAATAATGGGCTTTTCTCCTGCGTAGCGGACGCTGTAGGAGAGGCTGCATGGGAGACCATGTATCACGACCTTTCTGATGAAGAGCGTAGTGCGACGAATTACTGTCACCACGAGATTCTTGAGGGCCTTCGTCATCACGACAGAGAGCGCGCCTTCAACGGAATCGTCCACCACTACGATATCATCCGAGTGGCTACCTATGCGAAGTATAAGCCACGTGCTACCGCAGACGCTAGAGCAGAGCTTTTGAAAGAACTCAATAACAGACTGAAATAGACAGGTATAGGCATGACGAAGAGAGCAGAGTTTCGTAGCTTAATAGAGGACTGTCCGGTTATTGCGGCAGTAAAAGATATGGAGGGACTGAAGGCAAGCTTGTCTTCAGACTGCTCCATTATTTTTATATTATTTGGAGATATCCGTGACATCAAAGAAATCGTAGAGCAGGTAAAGACAGCCGGTAAGGTGGCAGTGGTGCATGCGGATTTGATAGCGGGACTGAGCTCCAAAGAAATCAGTATCGATTACCTGAAAGAAGAAGCCGGAGCAGATGGCATCATCTCCACGAAGCCGGCGCTTATTAAACATGCCGGAAGTCTCGGTATGTACACAGTGCTGAGACTTTTCCTAATTGATTCTATGGCAGTGGAAAATTTGAGCAAGCAGTGCGCGCTGGCAAAGCCGGACTGCATCGAAATCCTTCCCGGTGTTATGCCCAAAGTCATCAAACGCATCAAAGAAAAAGAGAGAACACCTTTGATTGCAGGTGGACTCATTGCAGATAAAGAAGACATAATGACAGCACTGAAAGCAGGTGCGGTATCCATTTCTACCACGAGACAAGAATTGTGGTTTGCATAAAAAGAAAAGTGGGTCTATAATGAAGATAAGCTGAAAAGCGTTATATGGAATGCATGAGATTTGGAGTCACGCAAAAGAATCACCAAGAGGTGATTTCCTTTGTGTGGCTCTTTTTGTATCATGGGGATTTAGCGCACAAGAAGAAAGGAAGATGACTATGTTAGATGTATTGATTGTGGGTGCCGGTGTGACCGGATGTGCGGTGGCAAGAGAACTGGCCAAAACCAAAAGAACCGTCAAAGTGGTAGAGCGGGCCAGCGATGTATGCGAAGGCACCAGCAAAGCCAACAGTGGAATCGTGCACAGCGGCTATGATGCTAAGCCTGGCACCATGAAAGCGAAGATGAACCTGGAAGGAAATCGTATGATGGAGCAGCTCTCCAAGGACTTGGATTTCCCTTATAAGAAGAATGGATCCCTAATCCTTTGCTTTGCAGAAGAAGATAGGCCTGCGCTGCAGGAACTTTTAGAGCGAGGAGAGAAAAACGGAGTAGAAGGACTTCGCATCGTAGAAAGAGAAGAACTCATCCAGATGGAGCCTGCACTTTCTGATCAGGTGGTTGCAGCGCTGTATGCTCCAACAGGTGGTATTGTATGTCCTTTTGGCCTTACCATCGCACTAGCTGAGAACGCAGCAGATAACGGCGTGCAGTTCCAGTTCAATACGGAAGTGACAAAGATTGAAAAAGCAGAAGATGCACAGGGCACTTACTATAAAGTAGAAACAAGTAAAGGGCTAGAGGAAGCGCGTATCGTGGTAAATGCAGCCGGTGTCTATGCAGACAAGCTTCACAACATGGTTTCCAATAAAAAGATGGAAATCATCGCCCGTAAAGGCGAGTACATGCTGATGGACAAGGAAGTAGGCGGCATGGTAAGCAGAACCCTCTTCCAGCTTCCGACCAAGATGGGTAAGGGTATCCTGGTAACACCTACCGTACACGGCAATTTGCTGACAGGCCCTACCGCTACAGACGTGGAAGACAAAGAAGCAGTTAATACCACCCAGGATGGCTTGGGAGAAGTCTTAGCAAAGGCTGGCTTATCCGTCAAACAAGTACCAAGCAGACAGGTCATCACCTCTTTCTCCGGCCTTCGTGCCCATGAAGTAGGTAATGACTTCATCATCGGCGAAGCAGAAGATGCAAAGGGCTTCATCGACGTAGCAGGTATCGAGTCCCCAGGACTTACCAGCGCACCTGCCATCGGCGTATATGTAGCAGAGCTGATTCAGGGTATCGCACCTGCTGAGGCAAATCCTACTTTCAACGGTAAGAGAAAAGGTATTCCTCACATGGCGGATGCCACAGCCGAAGAGCGAGCAGCCCTCATCAAAGAAGACCCTGCCTACGCACAGGTAGTATGCAGATGCGAACTGGTGACAGAAGGGGAAATCGTCAACAGCATCCGCAGAACCTTAGGAGCTACCACGTTAGATGGTGTGAAGAGACGTACCAGAGCCGGCATGGGTAGATGCCAGGCAGGTTTCTGCTCACCAAAGACCGTGGCTATCTTGGCCAGAGAGCTTGGAAAAGATGAAGCAGAAATCACAAAATGCGGCGGAGACTCTATCTTCTTAGTAGGAAAGGATAAAGAAAATGTCTGAGAAAAATATAGATTTGGTAATCATCGGTGGTGGTCCGGCAGGCTTGGCAGCAGCCAGTGCAGCGAGAGAAGCAGGCCTTCAGGACATCCTGATTTTAGAAAGAGATAATAAGCTTGGCGGTATCCTGAACCAGTGCATTCACAACGGTTTCGGTCTCCATACCTTCAAGGAAGAATTGACCGGTCCGGAGTATGCACATCGCTATATCGAGAAAGTGCTAGAGCAGGACATCCCTTACGCTCTGAATACTATGGTGGTAGATATTTCCAAAGACCCGAATAGCGATGACAAGCTGGTGATGGCCATGAACAAAGAAGACGGGCTTTTTACAGTGAGAGCAAAAGCTGTAGTCTTAGCCATGGGCTGCCGTGAGAGATCCAGAGGCGCCTTAAATATCCCGGGCTATCGTCCGGCAGGCATCTACTCTGCAGGTACAGCGCAGCACTATGTCAATATCGAAGGCAGAATGCCGGGTAAAGAAGTAGTCATCTTGGGCTCCGGTGATATCGGCCTGATCATGGCAAGACGTATGACGCTAGAAGGCGCCAAAGTCAAAGTAGTGGCAGAATTGATGCCATACTCAGGTGGTTTAAAGAGAAACATCGTGCAGTGCCTGGATGATTTCGGCATCCCGCTGAAACTGAGCCATACCGTAGTAGATATCAAAGGAAAAGAACGTGTAGAAGGTGTCACCATCGCTGAGGTAGGCCCTGACAGAAAGCCAATTCCGGGCACAGAAGAATTCTACTCTTGCGATACCTTGCTTTTGTCTTGCGGTCTGATTCCGGAAAACGAGTTATCTCGCCAGCTGGGGGTACAGATGAATCCGGTGACCTCCGGTCCATCCGTAGATGAAAGACTCCAGACCAATGTGCCGGGTGTATTTGCCTGCGGTAACGTGCTCCATGTACATGACCTGGTAGACTACGTAAGCGGGGAAGCTGCTATGGCAGGTAAAAATGCGGCTGCTTACATTGCCGGTGGATGCAAAAACAGCAGTGAAGCGCCTGAAGTGGAGATTAAGACCGAGGGCGGTGTCAGATACAGCGTACCTAGCACCATTCATATGGAAGACATGCCGGATACCCTGACTGTTCGCTTCCGTGTAGGGGATGTCTATCGTGACAAGAACCTGGTGGTATATGTAGATGATACACAGCTTTCCAAGATGCCGAAACGCGTTATGGCACCGGGCGAAATGGAACAGGTCATCTTAGTCAAGAAAAAGTTAGAAGAAGCAGGCGTCACAAAGGGCAGCAAGCACAGCCTGCGCATCACCATCGAATAGCCGGATAGGAGGAACGACCATGATAAAAGAACTTACCTGCATTAGATGCCCAATCGGATGCAGTTTACAAGTAGAAATGAATGGGGACGAAGTGGTAAACGTCACCGGAAATAATTGCCCAAGAGGAGCGGAATACGCCAGAAAAGAGCTGACAGCACCTAGCCGCATCGTCACCAGCACCGTGAGAACCATAGGGGGCGAGCGTGACGTGGTGGCAGTCAAGACTGCTACTGATGTACCAAAAGGCGCCATGATGGATGTCATCCGTGCCCTGAAAGAAGTAGAAGTACAGGCTCCTGTCCATATCGGAGATGTGGTATTATCAGATGTAGCAGGCACCGGTGTAGACATCGTAGCGACTGCAGAAAACAATCGGAGGGGCTAACATGGAGCAAAATTCTTATGTACTGGCTTTGGATCAGGGGACTACCAGCTCAAGATGTATTCTTTTTGACCATACAGGCAAAATCTGTAGCATGGCACAAAAGGAATTTGAGCAGTATTATCCACAGCCGGGTTGGGTAGAGCATAATCCAAGAGAAATCTGGTCTTCTCAGTTGGCAGTAGCCATGGAGGCTATGGCTGTGCTGGGAGCCAATGCAGAAAATATCAAAGCAATCGGCATCACCAATCAGCGTGAGACCACCATCGTGTGGGACAAAAAGACCGGAGAGCCGGTGTATAATGCTATCGTTTGGCAGTGCCGTCGTACCGCTGACCGCATCGATCAGCTAGTAAAAGATGGCTGGAGTGACAAAATCAAAGAGCGTACAGGTCTGGTACCTGACGCTTACTTCTCCGCCAGCAAGATCGCCTGGATCCTGGATCATGTAGAAGGTGCCAGAGAAAGAGCAGAACGTGGGGAACTAGCCTTTGGTACAGTAGATACCTGGCTTATCTGGAACCTGACAAAAGGTGCAGTCCATGTGACAGACTATACCAATGCCAGCAGAACCATGCTGTTTGATATCCATAAATTGGAGTGGGATCAGGAAATCCTGGACTACTTTAAGATTCCAAGGTCCATGCTTCCGGACGTGAAGCCATCCAGCTATCTGTATGGCTATACAGATCCGGCAGTACTTGGCGGCAAAATCGCCATCGCCGGTGCAGCCGGTGACCAGCAGGCCGCTCTTTTCGGCCAGTGCTGCTTTGACAAAGGGGATGTAAAGAATACCTATGGAACTGGTAGCTTCATCCTGATGAATACAGGATGCGAAGCCATCACTTCTAAGCATGGCCTGCTTACTACCATTGCAGCCAGCTGCTGTGCTGACAAAGTGGAGTACGCCCTGGAAGGCTCTGTATTCGTAGCAGGCGCTTCTATTCAGTGGCTTCGTGACAGTATGCGTATGATCAAGTCTGCATCTCAGTCCGAGGAATATGCTGACGAAGTCTTCGATGCAGCAGGCGTCTATATCGTACCGGCCTTCACAGGCCTAGGCGCACCCTACTGGAGCCAGAATGCCAGAGGTACAGTCGTAGGTATCACCAGAGGCTGCAAGAAAGAGCACTTTATCCGTGCGACACTGGAGTCCATCGCATATCAGACTACGGATGTCATCAAAGCCATGGAAGAAGATGCTGGCACACAGCTGACAGAACTAAAGGTAGACGGCGGCGCCAGTGCCAATAACTTCTTGATGAAATTCCAGGCAGGCCTGGTAGGCACCAAAGTCCGCAGACCAAAATGTATTGAGACCACTGCGCTGGGTGCAGCATACCTGGCAGGACTTGCAGTAGGCTACTGGAAAGACAAAGACGAAATCCGTGAGAACTGGGCCCTGGGCCGCACCTTCGAACCGGCTATGGAAGCAGAAGAGCGAACAAAGCTCTTAAAAGGCTGGAAGAAAGCTGTAAAGTGCGCACTGATCTGGGCGGAAGAGGAATAAGAATAAGGCTTACAGAAATGAAAGGGATGACTGATGTCATCCCTTTTTCGCGTAAAAAGGTGAAAGTTCTGTGGAAACAATGTAAAATAAGAGGGAAAGTTTGTGAGGGGTAGAGAACTGAAATGAGGTAATCTATGCAAACTGATATGACAACCGGCAATCCAATGCCGATTATTTTGAAATTTACATTGCCGCTTTTGATAGGTAATCTGTTTCAGCAGTTTTACAATATGGTGGACACCATCATCGTAGGTCGCTTTGTGGGACCGGATGCTCTGGCAGCGGTAGGTTCCACCGGTACGGTGATGTTTCTCGTGCTGGGATTTGCATCCGGCATGAGTAGCGGATTTACCGTTTTGACCAGCCAGAAATACGGTGCGGGGGACCATAAAGCAGTAAGAGATTCCGTGGGTAATGGTATCTTTCTAGCCATTGCGCTGATAGCCATTATGACGACACTGAGCCTCACGAATCTCCGGACTCTGCTTAGATGGATGCGGACACCGGATAGATACTTCGAAGATGCTTACGCTTATATTTCCGTCATCTGTATGGGTATCGTAGTATCCGTATTCTACAATTACTTTTCCGCTTGCCTTAGAGCAGTAGGCAATAGCAGGGCGCCATTGGTGTTCCTGGTTATTAGTGCTGTGCTGAATATCTTTTTGGATTTGTTATTCATCGTGGGATTCGGAATGGGTACAGCGGGAGCTGCCTGGGCTACCAATGTATCTCAGTTTGTCAGTGTGATGCTATGTATCACCTATATCTACAAGGCGGTACCGCTACTGGCACCCAAGGGTGATGATTGGCGATTCAATAGACAGTTTGCCATGCACCAGATCAATGTAGGCCTTCCTATGGCCCTACAGTTTGGCATCACAGCTTCCGGTACGGTGGTGATGCAGACGGCGATTAATACCTTTGGACCTACTGCAGTTGCAGCTGTTACAGCCGGAGGTAAGTTGCAGAACCTGATTACCCAGGGGATGCTATCCATGGGACAAACCATGGCTGCCTATTGTGGACAAAACTATGGAAAGAACGACTTGGATCGTGTAAAACGTGGCGTGCGAGCAGCGATTCTTGTGGATATCGTGTACTCCCTGATTTGTACACTGATTATCGTGACTTGCCTGCCCTACGTTCTGCCGATTTTCTTCAAAGCAGGGACTAATATTGCGGAGATGCTTCCTTATGCCAAGATTCATCTCTATCAGTGCGCCACTTGCTACTTCCCTCTTAGCCTTATCTTCGTATTCCGTAATGCGATGCAGGGCTGTGGGTACTCCATGCTTCCCATGATGGGCGGCGTGGTAGAGTTTTTTGCCAGATTGGTGGCAGCGGTACTGGCTATTCGACTGGAATTCTTTAATTTGGCAGTAGGCTGTGATCCTTTGGCGTGGCTGACGGCCGGTATTTTTACAGGCATCGCCTGGATTTATGTGCGAAAAGACATCGAAAAGAAAGGCTTTAGGAGAGTGATATAAGTGATATACGGGGTCATCATGGTACTGCAGATCATCTGCTTGGGCGCCAGCATCGCCGCTTTATCTGTAGCGTACTTACAAAGAGAATATCGAATGAATTACAGAATCTTACCGTCATTATTGGCGTGTATGATTATCGAGATTGGATACACCATGTATCTGCAGGCTACTACATTAGAGGGGCTTAAAATGTCCCAGCAGATTTTCATGGTGGGCAAAGTTCTGTTTCCGCCATTTGTATTTCTGGCCTATGGCAAAATGCAGAAATTGCAGCAGGCCTGGAAATCTACCGTGCTCATCCTGTGCGTGGCTGCGGGACTTTTCGTCACCAGCACCAGATTAAAGGACATGCTGTTCGGTAAACCCCAGATCATGCAGAATCAGTACTTCTATTATATAGATCAGACTTTGCGCTGGCCTTTATATGCTTTTCTGCTGGTGGCAGCTGCGGAATTATTCATAGCAAGTTACTGGGCGCTGAAATCCCAGCATTCCATTTTGCTGGCACTGGCGGCGCTTTTACCCCTGATGGGTGAGACCATCACCATCTTTTTGCCCGCATATGCCAGACACTACGATTTTTCCGCAGTGATGGTGGCAGTATCTGCAATTCTGCTGACGGTGGGAGCAAAACACGTAGAAGACTAGACTTCGCAGCCACGGGACTTTGAGGAGAGACCGGTGGCGCGCGCAAACAGAGGAGAGACAGAATGATAGTACAGAAATACGAGGAAATGTTACAGGGAAAGTCGGTAATCCGTACCCTTTCAGAAAAGGCTACCAAGATTGGCGAGGAAATCGGCTATGAGAATGTATTTGATTTTAGCTTAGGCAATCCATCGGTGCCGGCGCCGGCAGAGTTCACGAAAGCTATGCAGGACCTGCTGACAAACGAGGACCCGGTGGCATTACATGGATACAGCCCGACACTTGGCATTCCTTGGGTAAAGAAAGCCATTGCGGATTCCTTGAATCGCAGATTCGACATGAACTACGAGGCGGAACACATTTTCCCTACGTCTGGTGCGGCGGGAGCCATATCTCACGCTCTTCGTCTTGTGACAGAACCGGGAGACGAGGTCATCACCTTTGCGCCTTTCTTTCCGGAGTATATTCCTTACGTCAATCTCACCGGTGCGCAGCTGAAAGTGGTACAGAGCAGGGAAGACTTCCAAATCGATTTCGAAGCGTTGGAAGAGGCTTTCACGGAAAAGACTATGGCGCTTTTAGTGAATACCCCGAACAATCCAACCGGCGTAGTATACAGTGAAGAGACTTTGCAGACCCTGGCGAAATTCCTGGAGGATAAGCAGAACAAGTATGGACATAGCATTTTCCTGATTTCGGATGAGCCCTATCGTGAAATCGTATACGGCGGCCAGCCGATTCACTTCGTGGCAAAGTACTATGCCAATACACTGACATGCTATTCTTTCTCCAAGTCTTTATCTCTGCCGGGAGAGCGTATCGGCTACTTAGCGGTAGCGCCTACCTGTGAGAAAGCGAAGACATTGGTGCAGATGTGCGGACAGATTTCCCGAGGCATCGGTCATAACTGCCCATCCTCCATCATGCAGATGGCGGTGGCTAAGGTGATTGATCTCACCAGCGATTTGTCGGTCTATGAGAGAAATGCAAATCTCATCTATGAGACTATGCGTGATGTAGGCCTCACTTGCCAAAAGCCGGATGGTACCTTCTATATTTTCCCGAAGGCGCCTATTGCGGACGCTACGGAATTTGCTATGACAGCCTTGAAATATAACCTGGTACTGGTGCCTAGTGATAGCTTTGGCAGACCGGGTTATGTGCGACTAGCCTACTGCGTAGGAGAGGAAAAGGTGGCAAGAGCCATGCAGGCTTTCCGAGAGATGATGGCAAAAGAAAAGTTTTGCTAGAAAATCCTGATGAAAGAGGAGAAGAAAAGATATCGATGAATCCTCAAGATATACAGATGAATAAGAGTACATCTGACTCTGAGTCCAAGCGGAAAAAAGTAGGTTGCTATCTCCTGGTAGCAGCCTTCTTTATATGGGCTCACAGCTTTACAGAAGCAAACTATTCGGATGACGCCTGGTTTTCCACCATGCTGGACCAGTATAACATCCTGGGATTCCTGAACTGGCGCTTCCATACCTGGTCTTCCAGAGTGATTTTGGAAGGTATCCTGGTGGTGCTGGCTCACAGCGACTTCATAGTATGGCGTATACTGGATACCCTTGTGTGCCTTTTGCTGGTGTGGGCCATCAGCCAAATCCTGGATATGCAGGACTGGCATGCCCCTTTGTGGATAACCTTAAGTCTTTGCCTTCTTCCTGTGGGTATCCTCTACCCGGCTGGGTGGATTGCCACCAGCACCAATTATCTGTGGCCTTTGACGGCTGGGATGGTAAGCTTGGTACCGTTAGTCCGAAGTTTGCGGGGGGACACAGCTAGAACAATGAGGCGAGGGGGGTACCTACTTGCATTATTGATAGCGGCCAACCAAGAGCAGATTGCGGCGGTGCTATTTGGCGTCTATTTGTGTCATTTGATTGGCTGGTACGTGGTAAAGCGCAGAGAAATGGCGCAGGAGATGAACGCTATAGAATACGAAAAGAAGCCTCAGGTTTATCCGTTCTTACCTGAACTTGTGATATTACTGGCGTCCCTTGCGTTTATCGTCCTTTGTCCTGGCAATACCTCACGTAATATACAGGAGATGAGTAGCTGGTTCCCTGAGTATCCTAACTATAGCATGGGAGAAAGGCTTCTCATGGGCATGCTGGATACGGTGGCTTATTTTGGCGCCGGTAGGGCGAAGCAGATTATTCTCATTGTATTTGTAGGCATCCTGATTCTGGTGCTGCACTATAAGTATTTTAGGTGGAGTAAGGTTAGAGATGTAGAACCCTTCAAAGCCCTTATGCGATGGGGCTTTTCGGCAATCTTTGGAGAGGCAGTTTTGCTTGCCTTGGTTCTACTGGGATTCCCGGTGCGACACATGATAGAGGAGGGGCGCCTATACCACCCATCCTTCTACTATGATTTAATGGCGAACCGCTATCTGCCACAGCATGACCAGTGCTTATATCAGAATTGGCAGATTGCGTTGGAACTTGGCTTATATGGGCTGGCTTTTCTGGCAATCTTGGGCCTATTATGGGCCGTGGCAGATTCAACAAAAGAAGCAGTATGTATGATCGTTCTGACGGTGCTGGCTATGGGAAGCAAAGCCATGCTGGGCTTTTCCCCTACGGTATATGCCAGTGGCTATCGAACAGCCTTTGTAGGTTCGGTTATTCTGCTGGTGCTGGGATTACACCTACTACAAAAACTTCCCAAGAAGCTTAGACTCGGCATTTATGCAGTGTATTTGCTATTGGTCATCCTGATGCTTGGCTTTGTAGAACCCGGCGTTACATTCTGAGAATAACAGAGATCTTCTCTTCTATATCTTACAAAGTCAGACAAATTGTGGCTTTTGTTTGACAAATTCAAAATATGTGATTAAAATAAATGACAACTGAATTGTGTAATGGTTTGGTGCTTCGGCACCGGGAGGAGAATGATATGGAAGATTTAAAGAAAAGCATCTGGAAAACAGAAGCACCTAAGACTGTAGCCAAAGCAGTAGAAACTGTAGCTGAAGCAGAAAAAAAGGTAGAGGCAAAGGCTAAGACTACTGCAAAGAAAGCAACTACAACTGCTAAGAAGGCTACTGAAACAGCTAAGAAAGCTACTGAAACAGCTAAGAAAGCAGCAGCTACTACAGCAAAAAAAGCGACAACAACCGCAAAGAAAGCTACCGCTACTGCAAAGAAGGCAAGCGCTACCGCTACGAAGACAGCAAAAGCAGCTACCAAGACTGCAGCTAAGAAAGTAGAAAAAGTAGTAGAAGCTAAAGTAAAAACAAACATCACTCTTCAGCTGGATGGCAGAAGCTACACCACAGAAGAACTGAACAGCATCGCTAAAGATGTATGGAAATACGATTTAAATCAGAAGCCTGCTGACTTAAAGACAGTAGAGCTTTATGTGAAACCGGAAGAGAACCAGGCATACTATGTGATGAATGGTGAATTCCAGGGAAGCTTCTTTATTTAAGATAAAGAGGAACTGAATAAGCAAGACGGCGGTCCCTCTCGCTAGGTGCGAGGGGGGCTGTTTTTTTGCTTTTTTGCAGGGATTTGATACAATAGAAGGTACGTTAGGAGATAAGAGACATGAGTGAAAATTGTACACATGATTGTAGCAGCTGCAGCAGCAACTGCGGAGAAAGAAAGGCGCCACTAGATCTGCATATCGCGCCACATGAGACCACACATATTAAGCATGTGATTGCGGTAGCCAGCGGAAAGGGCGGCGTAGGTAAGAGCCTAATCACATCCCTGCTGGCTGTGCAGATGCGCAGAATGGGATACAAAGTAGGTATCCTGGATGCAGACATCACAGGACCCTCTATTCCACAGGGCTTCTGTCTGCATGAGAATGCCATGGGCACAGAGGAGGGCTTACTTCCTACAGAGACCAAGACGGGCATCAAAGTAATGAGTTTGAACTTATTATTAGAAAACGAGACTGACCCCGTTATCTGGAGAGGTCCTGTCATCATGGATGTAGTAAAGCAGTTTTGGAAAGATGTACTATGGGAGGACCTGGACTACTTATTCGTAGATATGCCTCCTGGAACCGGCGATGTACCGCTGACCGTATTCCAGTCCCTGCCGGTAGAAGGAATCGTATTTGCTACAGCACCTCAGGCGCTGGTAGGCATGATTGTAGAGAAGGCCGTGCATATGGCAGAAGCAATGAACATTCCGGTACTTGGTATCGTGGAAAACATGAGCTATTTCCAGTGTCCAGACTGCGGCAAACAGCATCACATCTACGGAGATAGTCACATCGATGAAATTGCTTCCAAGCTAGGTATCGATACTGTCTGTCGCTTACCAATCAGACCGGAAGTGGCCGCGATGGTGGACGAAGGTCGCATGGAAGAAATCGTGGAGCCTGGCTTAGATGCCATGGCAGAGAAATTAAAGAATCTGTAAGAGTAAGAGCTACGGAGAAATCCGTAGCTTTTCATTTGTGAAAAAGATTTCACGGACGAAGTGTTGACATCCTGAAATGAGAGTGGTAGTTTAATTACAGAAGATATTAGCACTCCATCGAAATGAGTGCTAACAAATCAAAAACAGAGTTCCTACATATAGAAGAGTCATCTGGAAAGGGGGCAGTACATGGAGTTAGATGATCGAAAGGTCAAGATTTTAAAGACCATCATTCAGAACTACTTAGAGACCGGAGAGCCGGTAGGTAGTCGTACCATATCGAAGTATCCTGATTTGAACCTCAGTAGTGCCACTATCCGTAATGAGATGGCGGACCTGGAGGAGATGGGCTACATCATCCAGCCACATACCTCCGCAGGTCGAATTCCCAGTGATAAGGGCTACCGCTTCTATGTAGATAATATGATGGTGGAGCGGTCGAAGGAAGTAGAAGACCTGAAGGTAGAGCTGGAAGGCAAGAAGGACCGTATGGATCAGCTTTTGAAACAGGCAGCGAAAGTCCTGGCGGACCATACTAATTATGCTTCCATGGTGTCGGCACCTACAGTCCATCGCAATAAATTGAAGTTCTTGCAGCTTTCCCGCGTCAGCGATCAGCAAATCCTGGCTGTCATCGTAGCGGAAGGCAACATGATCCGCAATAAGCTCATCGACGTAGATACCCGTTTGGATGAAGAGACCATGTTGAAACTCAACATCCTCCTCAATACCAACATGTGTGGCTTATCTATAGAAGAGATTAACTTAGGCCTTATCGCCGCACTGAAAGAAAAGGCAGGCATTCACAGCCAGATTATCTCAGATGTGATGGATGCCATTGGCGAAGCCATCAAGGCAGATGAAGACTTAGAGATTTACACCAGCGGTGCGAATAACATCTTCAAATATCCGGAATTATCGGATGGTTCCAAAGCCAGCGAGATTATCTCCGCCTTCGAAGAAAAGCAAGAGCTTACCGAACTGGTGCAGGAAACTCTCCAGTCAGAGAATAACACAGGAATCCAGGTTTACATCGGTAATGAATCACCGATTGCAAATATGAAAGATTGTAGCGTGGTGACAGCCACCTACGAACTGGGCGACGGCATGAAAGGCACCATCGGTGTCATTGGACCGAAGCGTATGGATTATGAGAAAGTAGTAGATTCCCTGAAGGCCCTGAAAGCCCAGATGGATCGAATCTACACAGAGAATAGAAAGGAAGAGTAGTAGTGTCCAACGAAGAAGTATTAAAGGATGCGGATGTAGAAGAAACCATCGACACCCAGAACGCGGAAGCTGAACAGGCTACAGAGACAGTTGAAACAGAAACAAAGGCAGAAGCGGAAGTAACTGAGGAAACAGCAGAAACTACCGAAAAAGCATCTGAAAAGAAAGACAAAAAAGAAAAGAAATCCAAAGACGATAAGAAAGTCAAAGCCCTGCAGGAGAAAATCGACGAGCTGACAGACAAGACCGTCAGACAGTTGGCAGAGTTTGAGAACTTCCGTAATCGTACGGAAAAAGAAAAAGAAGCCATGTTTGAAACCGGCGCGAAATCTGTCATTGAGAAGATTCTCCCGGTAGTAGATAACTTTGAAAGAGGCCTTGCCACAGCACCGGAAGGAGATCCTTTCGCAGAAGGTATGCAGATGATTTATAAGCAGCTTCTGACAGAACTTGAGAACTTAGGCGTGAAGCCTATCGATGCAAAAGGCAAAGAGTTCGACCCTAACTTGCACAATGCAGTAATGCAGGTGGAAAATGAAGAGTTAGAAAGCGGCACCGTAGCCGAAGAACTCCAGAAGGGTTATATGTACCGTGACAGCGTCGTAAGACACAGCATGGTATCCGTTGTTTCATAGCATTGCTAGTATCCGCTCACAGATGTGAGCTTTCAGAATATTAACCAAGCTTACAAGTAGATTAAGAATATAGGAGGAAAAAATCATGAGTAAGATTATTGGTATCGACTTAGGTACAACAAATAGTTGTGTAGCCGTAATGGAAGGTGGTAAACCAAACGTTATCGCAAACACAGAAGGTGCTAGAACTACACCATCCGTAGTAGCATTTACAAAGACAGGTGAGCGTCTTGTAGGTGAACCTGCAAAACGTCAGGCTGTAACAAACGCAGACAACACAATCTCTTCCATCAAGAGAGATATGGGTACAGACAAAAAGAGAACCATCGGAGATAAGAAATACTCTCCACAGGAAATCTCCGCAATGATTCTGCAGAAACTGAAAGCAGATGCAGAAAGCTACTTAGGCGAGACTGTATCTGAAGCAGTTATTACAGTTCCTGCATACTTCAACGATGCTCAGCGTCAGGCTACAAAAGATGCCGGTAAGATTGCCGGTCTCGAAGTAAAACGTATCATCAACGAGCCTACAGCAGCAGCTCTTGCTTATGGCCTTGATAATGAAAAAGAACAGAAAATCATGGTATACGATTTAGGTGGTGGTACATTCGATGTTTCCATTATCGAAATCGGTGACGGTGTCATCGAAGTATTGTCTACCAACGGTGATACACACCTTGGTGGTGATGATTTCGATAACGCAATCACAAACTACATGCTGAGCGAATTCAAGAATACAGAAGGCGTAGATCTTTCTAACGATCCTATGGCTATGCAGAGATTAAAAGAAGCAGCAGAGAAAGCGAAGAAAGAACTTTCTTCCTCTACTACTACAAATATCAACCTGCCATTCATCACAGCTACTGCTGAAGGTCCAAAACACTTCGACATGACCCTGACCAGAGCAAAATTCGATGAACTGACACACGACTTAGTAGAAAGAACAGCTATCCCAGTACAGAACGCTATGAAAGATGCCGGCCTTACTTACAACGACATCGCAAAAGTTCTCCTGGTAGGTGGTTCTACACGTATCCCTGCAGTACAGGAAAAAGTAAAACAGTTAACAGGCAAAGAGCCTAACAAGTCTCTGAACCCTGATGAGTGCGTAGCAATCGGTGCTTCCGTACAGGGTGGTAAACTTGCAGGTGATGCCGGTGCCGGCGATATCCTTCTGCTGGATGTAACTCCACTTTCCCTGTCCATCGAGACCATGGGTGGTGTAGCTACCAGATTGATTGAGAGAAATACTACTATTCCTACCAAGAAGAGCCAGGTATTCTCCACAGCTGCTGATAACCAGACCGCTGTAGATATCAACGTATTACAGGGTGAAAGACAGTTCGCCAAAGATAATAAATCTCTTGGCCAGTTCCGTCTGGATGGTATCCCACCAGCAATGAGAGGTGTACCTCAGATCGAAGTTACATTCGATATCGATGCCAACGGTATCGTAAATGTATCCGCTAAGGACCTTGGTACAGGTAAAGAACAGCACATCACCATCACCGCTGGTTCTAACATGTCTGATGCTGAGATCGACAAAGCAGTCAAAGAAGCTGCCGAGTACGAAGCTCAGGATAAGAAGAGAAAAGAAGCAATCGATGCTAGAAACGATGCAGATGCATTCGTATTCCAGACAGAGAAAGCTCTTGGCGAAGTAGGCGATAAGATTGATGCAGCTCAGAAAGCTACTGTAGAAGATGACATCAAAGCTGTAAAAGCAGTTCTGGATAGAACCAAAGACGTAGAAATGAGCGATGCAGATATCGACGAATTGAAAGCAGCAAAAGAGAAATTGACAAATGATGCACAGGCACTGTTTACTAAGATGTATGAAAACATGCAGGGTGCAGCAGGTGCTCAGGCAGGTCCTGACATGGGAGGATTCTCCGGAGCAGCAGGTCCTGAAGCAAATGCACAGGGCAGCGCTTCTAATGCAAACGACGACGTAGTAGATGGCGACTTCCGTGAAGTTTAATAGTTAGACCATTCAGAAGATGACAGCGTAAGCTGTCATCTTTTGAGGGATTAAGGAGTACATATGGCAGAGCAAAAAAGAGATTACTATGAGGTGCTGGGCGTAGACAAAAATGCCGACGATGCAGCGCTGAAAAAAGCATACAGACAGCTTGCCAAAAAATATCATCCGGATGTAAATCCTGGAGACAAGGAAGCAGAGAAGAAGTTCAAAGAAGCTTCCGAGGCTTACGCAGTATTATCCGATCCGGAAAAAAGAAGACAATATGACCAGTTCGGCCATGCAGCCTTTGAAGGCGGTGCAGGTGGAGCAGGCGGCTTTGGTGGATTCGACTTCTCCGGCGCTGATTTCTCCGATATGTTCGGTGATATCTTTGGCGACTTATTTGGCGGCGGCCGTAGTAGAGCCCGTGCTACCAATCAGCCTATGCAGGGTGCTAATATCCGTACGGCGGTACGTATCACCTTTGAAGAGTCCATCAGCGGCGTAACAAAAGAACTGGAACTAAATGTAAAAGAAGACTGTACGACTTGCCACGGTACAGGTGCAAAGCCGGGAACTTCTCCGGAGACTTGCCCGAAGTGTGGTGGTAAAGGACAGGTAGTCATGACCACACAGTCCTTCTTTGGTACAGTTCGTAATATCCAGACCTGCCCTGATTGTGGCGGTAGCGGTAAAGTCATCCGTGAGAAATGCCCTGACTGCCGTGGTACAGGCTATGTACAGATGAAGAAGAGATTCGCTGTAGATATCCCTGCAGGTATCGACAATGGCCAGTGCATCCGTAAGACAGGCCTTGGAGATCCCGGCTTAAATGGTGGTCCGAGAGGCGATGCTTTAGTAGAAGTGGTAGTAGGTCGTCACCCTATCTTCCAGAGACAGGATTATGATATCTTCTCTACAGTACCGGTTAGCTATGCAGTAGCAGCTTTAGGTGGTGAAGTCCTCATCGATACGGTAGATGGTAAGGTGGCATATGAAGTGAAAGCCGGTACCCAGACAGACACCAGAGTCAGACTTCGTGGTAAAGGTGTACCTACCTTGCGTAATAAGCAGGTACGTGGTGATCACTACGTCACATTAGTCATTCAGACACCTGAGAAGCTTTCTGCAGAAGCGCAGGAGCTCCTTCGTAAGTTCGATGAACTGACAGGAGACAGCCTTCATGCAGCAGAGAATGCATCTTCTAGTGGTGAAAAGAAGACTGGCAAGAAGAAAAAGAAATTGTTCTAAACTGGAATTCCTTCCGAGATGAAAGTCTCGGGAGGATTTTTTATTGGGATGAGATGAGAAGTGAATCGAGGCAGTAGGATATGGTAAAATAAAAATATCTATAGGGGAGAACTTCATCATCTAATGGAAACTAAGTCAGGCATCGTGTTACGCAGCATCTTCGCAATCCTGGCCTCTTTTATTTTTGGCGTAGGACGCGTGGTGTATGCGGATAACTCCATAGCAGGCATGTGGCAGAAACCGGGAGAGTTCCTGCTGATTTTTGCGTGCACCGGAATCCTGTTTTATTTGGTGCTGCTTGTGGTGGAATTGGTGCTGGACCGTGAGGGTGGCTCAGATGCAGAGAGCCAGATGCTTTCTGGGGGACGGCCTGAAGATGAGGTCGAGAAGGCGGAAGAGAATGTCTCGGTTGAGAAAAAGTGCCTTTTAAGAGATTTTGTATATGATAAGTGGTTTGCCTCAATTGTGATGTTAACCTTAGTTGTACTCTACGCTATCTGCTACCTCACCTATTTCCCGGGAATCTTTGGCTATGACATCGACCAGCAAACTTGGCAGATTACAGGAAGCGTGCCTTGGAATAATCACCACCCGGTATTGCACACCTTGATTTGGAAAGCCTTCTATGATTTAGAGAAAGCCACAGGCGTGCGCTATATCGCTCTGGTAAGCTACAGTGTTGTGCAGATGGCGGTGGTACTTTTCACCACATGGGGCGTACTTCGTTTTGTGCAGAAGCAAAACCGTCCAATACTCACATTGCTGGCGAGCCTTTACTATATCTGCATGCCTACACTAGCCATCTTTTCCATGATTACAACCAAGGACGTGTATTTTGCTTGCGTGCTGACCTGGCTGATGATAACTATATTTAGTTTTCCGTACGCGGAAAAACATGAAGCGGTAAAGATAGCTTCGGGTGGTATTATTGCGCTGGCATATCTAGCCTGCATGCTACGTAACAACATGGTCTACGCATTAGTGTTTGCCATAGTTTTGTACTTGCTGACGAAACAGTACAAGCGATTGATCACTGGGTTAGTAATAGCAGTAGTCCTTGCTATGACCACCATGAACCTATTATACCCAGCCCTTGGTATCGCACCTTCTGAGACCCATGAAGCTCTGTCGGTGCCAATCCAGCAGATTGGCCGTGCTTTCTACGTGAATGATGCAGACATGGCGGCAAGAGATGCAAAACAAACCACATTGGTGGAAGGAGAACGGAACCCGCTGACACCGGAGCAGGAAGCAGTGGTGCGGGAATATATCCCGGATATAGAGCTGTATAATCCTCGAAATGCGGATAAACTGAAGACCTTCTTCAATGATGAAAGATATCAGCAAAATAAGGGCGAATTCTGGAAGCTGTACCTGGAGATTGGACTAAGCCATCCCATGGAATATGTGGACGCTTTTCTGACCCTGCATGTGAACTATTGGTATATTCTGGCGGAGCCTGTGGACCCCATATCCAAGCGCGTCTACATCGAGACCGGCGGAATCTACATGCCGGAGTACCCTGTGGAGAAGGCGCTTTTACTGCCGAACCTTTTCAGCTTTTATAAAAATATCGCAGACTTCAATACAGAAAACATGGTGCGACCGGTAATCCATCTCCTGTTTGCCATATCCACACCATTCGTGGTACTGTTTTTGATAGTATATGATGTAATTCGGAGAAAAAGAAAAGAAGGAGTTCTGATTTTGGCTCCTTACCTGGGACTATACCTTACGTATTTGCTTGGACCGCTGTCCAACTTCCGTTATGTATATCCCTTTTTCCTGGCTATGCCCTTGCTGATTACCGCAGGTTTTGGCACGGCGGAGAATGTGAATGAAAGAAACGCTTTGGAACAACAAATATAAGATTTTGATTTACGCACTTTTCTGGACGCTGGCATCCACAGTGGGAAAGGTGATTTATGAGACGGGAAACCTGTCGAACCTATGGAAGCAGCCTGGAACCTTTGGGCTCTTTGCCATTAGAATGCTGGTGGCAGGTGTGCTGCTTTTGGCGCTGGCCACCTTGGCGCAGCTATTTTTGACTAAGTACTATCTTCGTAGACAAGCAGCGAAGAAAGCGCGGGAAATCGACCCGGAAAAGGAAAAGAAGAAAAAGAGGCTATACTTCGTAGTTCTGCTTCTTTTGTACTTTGGACTATCCGTAATTTGCTACCTGGCGTATTACCCCGGCATCTTTTCCTACGATGCACCGGACCAGGTACACCAGATTTTTGGCAGCTGGTACAGCAATTACCAGCCTCTGGTCCACACCCTGTTCTTTGAATTCTGTATAAAGGTAGAAGGCCTGGTGGGAATCCATCCCCTGGGGCTGATCCTTTATGTAATGATACAAAGCCTGATTGTGGCAGCAGTAGAAGCCTATATCGCCGCATCCCTTCCGGGACGACCGGGCATCGGCCTATACTACCTGCTGATACCTACCTTTGCGCTATTCTCCATTGTATTTGCAAAGGACGTGCTGTTCGGCAGTCTCCTGATGCTGTGGACGTTTCTGTTCTGGCGATGGAATGACAATCGGAAAGCCGGCTGGGTGGTGCTGATTCTCATGGGCGCTGTGGTAGGCCTTTTGCGTAACAACATGGTCTATGCCTTTGGGGTGATGCTTCTTGTGGCACTGGTGGTGCGAAAAAAGAAACATGCCATTTTACTTACTACGGTAATTCTGCTCCTAGAGCTGGTGCTGAAGGTGGTGTATCCCCTGGCAGGGGTCATGCCTACCTCCGAACGAGAGAAGCTTTCTGTGCCTATCGTGCAGATGATGAGCATCTATGAAAACGCGGATTCCGGCATGGAAGAGGCGGACAGGGAAGCCTTCCGGGCGTATTTTATGTACGAACCCAGCTATAACCCAAGATTCGCAGACCCTATGAAAAATGTCTTCGATAATGCTTATTATTTGAAGCATAAGACGGAATTCTGGCAGTTGTATGGCAAGTATTTTACAAAGATGCCTACCACTTTCTTATCTAAGTTTTTGGATTTGAACATTAATTTCTGGTATCCCTTTGAAAGTATCATGGACCCTTACGGCACCAAGTACTACGTGGAGACCTATACCATATCCCTGGAGGAGTATCCGATTACCAACGATCATAGCGAAAGCCTCCTGCCGGAGCTGCTTCCTTTCTATGAGGGCTTTTTCCTGGGAGATGGCAAGTTCATGAACAGCGGCATCATGGCATCCTACTTCAGACTATCCTTCCCCTTCTGGATTATGGTGTTGTGCCTATTCTGGACGCACCTGGGAGAGAAACGCAAACTGCTGATTTGGAGTGTGTACGCGGGGCTGATGCTGACTTACTTCCTGGGGCCGGTCAGCAACTACAGATACCTGTATCCTTTTTACCTGGCCATGCCTATGCTGGTGGTGATCTGCATTTTGCCGGAGCGAGAGAAAACGAAGGCAAGCAGTTTGAATAAGGAGGAGATAGTCGAGGAAGCGGCGGTCAAGGAAGATTCCATGGATACGAAAGAAATAGAATGAAGTATAGAAAAGGTAACGAAACATGAAATGGACAAAGTATAGAGTAAGTACAACAACAGAAGCAGAGGACGTAGTCATCAGTGCACTGTATGACCTGGGTTTGGAAGGAGCACAGATTGAAGATCATGTGCCACTGACAGCGCTAGAGAAAGAGCAGATGTTTGTGGACATCCTGCCGGAGACGGAAGCGGATGATGGCAGAGCATTCCTAAATTTCTTCGTGGAAGAAAGCGAAGATGGCAAGCTGCTTTTAGATGATCGCAGCAAAGAATCCAAGAAAAACGTGGGCGAGGACCTTTCCTACTCCTTATATACAGATGATGGTCAGGAAAAAATCATCTGGGAGAGAGGGGAACTCTTAGATGCCATTCAGGAAGCACTGGATGAGCTGAAAGAGTGGATGGACATCGGTGCCGGCACAGTAGAAGTGGACGAAACCGAGGACATCGACTGGATCAATAACTGGAAAAAGTATTTTCACCAGTTCACTATCGGCAACCTGCTAATCACCCCATCCTGGGAGGAAATCAAACCGGAAGACAAGGACAAAAAGGTGCTGCATATCGATCCGGGTACAGCCTTTGGTACCGGTATGCATGAGACTACACAGCTTTGCATCAAGCAGCTGTGGAAATATGTGACCCCGGAAACAAAACTTCTGGATGTAGGTACCGGTAGTGGTATCCTGGGCATCGTAGCCCTTTTATACGGAGCAGACCACATCGTAGGTACAGACCTTGACCCCTGTGCAGAACCGGCAGTGGTTGAGAATCTGGAGATGAACGGCCTGACTGCAGACAAGTTCGATTTTTATCTGGGCAACCTGATTTCTGACAAAGAGATTCAGGACACAGTTGGACACGACTACGATATCGTCATGGCAAATATCCTGGCGGAGGTGCTGGTACCTTTGATGCCGGCAGCATCCGCTGCAGTGAAGGCCGGCGGAGTCGTGATCACTTCCGGTATTCTAAAAGAGAAGGCCGGCATGGTGGAAGCTGCTATGAGAGAAGCTGGACTTACAGTAGTAGAGACCACCACCCAGGGCGAGTGGGCTAGCGTCACAGGACGCAAATAAAAGTATCGCAAGACCTATGTCAATTTAGCGAGAAGAAAAGGATAGAACTATGTATCAATTCTTTGTGGATCCTTCGCAAATACTGTTGGATCAAAAGAAAGTCATCATCACTGGTGATGACGTAAACCATATCAAAAACGTGCTTCGCATGAAAATCGGCGAAGAATTCAACGTAAGTAACGGCATCGATGGAAAAGAATACCGTTGCAGTGTGGAGGAACTAGGGGATGATCAAATCCTCTGTACCTTACGTTTCATCAAGGAAGACGGGGTAGAACTTCCTGTGAAAGTCACACTGTTCCAGGGCTTGCCCAAAGCAGACAAGATGGAACTCATCATCCAGAAAGCTGTGGAATTGGGCGTGGCAGAAGTGGTGCCGGTAGCTTGCAAGCGATGCATCGTGAAGTTGGATGCCAAAAAGGAAAAGAGCAAGCTGGCTAGATGGCAGGGCATCGCAGAAGCTGCCGCAAAGCAGAGCAAGCGAGGATTCATTCCACAGGTACGGGAAGTCATGAGCTATAAGGAAGCCATCGCTTACGCAAAAGATATGGAATGTAAGCTCATTCCCTACGAAATGGCTGAAGACATGAGTCACACTAGGGAAGTGCTTGGGGGTATCAAGCCGGAGGACCGCGTCGCAATTTTTATTGGACCGGAGGGGGGCTTCGAAGAAGAGGAAATCCAGGCTGCACTGACGGAAGGCATCGAACCCATCACGCTAGGTAAACGCATCCTAAGAACGGAAACTGCCGGTTTCACAGTATTGTCCTGGCTGGTGTATTTGCTGGAAAAATAGAAAAATATTTTGTGCAATATTTATTTTACAACGTCAAAAAGATATGCTAGTATTCTGATTTGCAGTTTTAGTTTTTATGTTTTTATGTGAGGTACAAATGGAAAATAGTTTTAAGTACTCCGATCGCACGGAGCAAGTAAAAAAGATCAACCGTGTGCTGATTTTCACTTTTGGTATTTACTATACCTTATTAACCGTAGTTGTAGTTACCGCTTTTCTGCGGGGCTACCGCTCTTCCGCATACTTGGTAGCTATGCTTGCCATGGAAGTGTGCACCATAGTAAGTCTTGTGGCAATCTTTGTAAAGAAGCCTGATTCAGAGTTACTTCGTTGGGTAGCCCTTGGATGGCTTTTGGTAATCGGCTTTATGGGAAGCTTTGGCTTTGTCAGCTACTACCTGCGATTTGCCATGGTAGGTCCTGTAGTGCCTTTTGTACTGTATTATGATAAGAAGTTTTCCAGAGTAGCTACAGTAGGTGTAGCTCTGGTACAGCTGATTTCATACATTGCACGACTTTTCACACCGGACTTTTACACTACCGATGCAAAGATTGACTGTGCAGCAGGTATCGGTTGCGTTTTCGCAGTAATCGCTTTGTGCTGGTATTTGGAAATCATCCTGGAGAAATTCCAGAAGGACACCATCGGCCTCATCGAGTCTAGAGCGGATGAGCAGGCAAAGATGCTGGATGAAGTCATCGAAGTGGCTTCCAAAGTGCGTAGCGGCGTAAGCGATGCCATGGAAAATATGAATCGCCTGGATGAGTCCACCACTGCAGTCAGCAGCGCAATGGATGATATTTCTAGAAGTACGCTGACCACTGCGGAAGATGTACAGCATCAGACCGTCATGACACAGACCATCCAGAACCTCATCGAGGAAACTGTGGCGAAGTCCGAAGAGATGGTAGCGACTGCGTCTGAAGCAAGCAGCATCAACGAGACAAACCATGAAATGATGATGGAACTGAAAGAGAAAGCAGACACCATCGCCGAAATCAACACTCACGTGGGCGAGGCTATGAACAGCTTGGTACAGAAGGGCGATGAGATGAAGAGTATCACAGACGTGATTCTCACCATCAGCAATCAGACGAACCTTTTAGCACTGAATGCTTCCATCGAAGCAGCGCGTGCTGGTGAAGCTGGTAAAGGCTTCGCAGTAGTTGCAGACGAAATCCGTGACCTGGCTGAGAAAACAAAGGAAGCTACTGAGAACATCACCAAAATGATCGGTGATCTGGGCGTTAATGCTCGAGATGCAGAGGATGCTGTTCAGAAAGCATGTGATGCTTCCGGTGCTCAGGCAGAACTCATCGACAAGACTGCAGCAAGCTTCGTTCAGATGAATGAAAATGTAAATAACCTGACCAGCAACATCGATGGTCTAGAGAGAATGGTAGAGAATTTAGCATCTACCAATAATGAAATCGTAGAAAGTATCTCTCATCTTTCTGCAACCACAGAAGAAGTTACTGCAGCTGCTACTCAGGCAGCAGGCGCTTCCAGCGACAACTCCGAGTTGTCCAACAACACCAAGGCAGTCCTGGCCGACGTGGCAAACACTGCAGCAGTATTAGATAAATATATTCAGGAATAATGGGGTGAAACACACACAGTTCCATCCTAGATTATTCATAGAATGTGTATAATTACCACCGCTTCGGCGGTGGTTTTTTATATGGATGGCAAATCTATTTGACGTGCGTCAAATAAAATGATAGATTGTAGTTAGGAGGATGGTCATATGGAAAAAAAGATTATTCTAGAAAAACAAGATATGAGATATTTGGAATGGTCCCACACGAGATCATCCAGCGGCACAGCAGGTACATTCTTAAAGTCTGAAGAAATGATTGATGGAAAGAAGAGATATTATAAGCTTTCCAATTATGATCCAGTAAGGGGAATTATTGGACACGAGTGCGTGAACGAGATTATCGTAGATCGACTGTTGACGATATTAGGCGTGGAGCATTTGGAATACCAGCTGATTCATGCAGAAGTTGAAGTGGGTGGAAAAACATTTGAGACCTGGTTATGCGCTTCAGATGATTTCAAAGAGAAGGGCGATACAAAGCTAGCTTTAGATGCCTTTTATCAAAGCCAGGTAGAGAATGGAGAAAGTCCATACGAATTTTGTAAGAAGCAAGGATGGCAAAAGTATATAGATATCATGCTGGTTGTGGACTATTTGATTCAAAATAGAGATCGCCATGGAGCAAACATAGAAGTGTTGCGCAATGGCAAAAATATGAGAATCGCACCTTTATTCGATCATGGTCTTTCTTTCTTGTGCTCCTGTTACTCGGAGGAAGAGATAAAGGAATTTGACGTAGCGAAGGATAGAATCTGTCAGAACTTCATTGGCAGTCGTTCTACGCTTGAGAATCTTGCGCTAGTTCAAAACAAAAAGAGTGTGTTCGTAGGTACATTAAAGCCAAAAGATAAAGAGAAGATATTTGAGGATTTAGAGGAGATTATTCCACGGATTCATAGGGATAAGATTTGGGAGATGTTGTACCAGAGGTGGCTACATTATGAAAGTCTTTGCAATCAATAACGAGGAAACAAAACAAACAATAGGATATCTGTTTCACTACGAGAAGGTGAATGATTATATCATTGAGTTAGACGATGCTTTAGATGAATGGTCAGCGCCATTACTTTTTATGGGACTAGTAAAAAAAGGAATATATACGGTTCCAAAGGATTTGAGCAAACTGTGGGTTGAAGGAAGAGTGATTCCTAGCGGGCGTCAGAATATTGGCCTTATTTTGAAGAATGCCGGAATGAAGGAATACAACGAAGCAAAGCTGCTAAAGGCAAGCAAGGGTAAATGCTCGCAGGACTCGGATTATGTGAAAGAAATGAAAGCATCGGAGCTACCTGATTGGGTGAAGAATAGACAGAAGGATAATATCAAGGATTGTTTTTGGTCAGCGGAAGATACGCTTCTTTTGCTGTGTGAGGATGATACGGTAAGACAGATAACTACCCGAGACTTGATTGTGTGCAATCCTAAGGTGGAGACTTTTCAAAAGAACCAACGGATTCTAAACACGGTAAAAGTAGATGTGGGTGGATACGGGATTATTTTTAATGGTTCTATAGGTGTTGCGAAAAAGCATCTGCTTGAAAAAGCGGATGTTTTGCCCATTAAAGCGTCATCATTCTACAGTTATGCGAGAAACAACGTACTCAGTACAGCAGAGGCATGTGAGAGTCTGGGGTTTACCAGACAAAACCTTTCGTACCTTTCAAAAACCGAAGCCTTGAAGCCAATAAAAGAGGGCACCAGAGAGAATCTTTTCCTGAAAGGTGACATAGATCGCGTAGGATGGGGATGAACTGGTCGGATTTGACTATTGCTTATTTACATGCTATCATCAACTCTGTCTAACCGCACGATTTGGGGGCAGATTGATTACGCTGGGGCTCAGATTAGATAGCGGTTATTTTTATGCCTGTAGACAATAGAAACTAATATAAAATTCACTTAGAAGAAAAGACACGGAAATGAAAGAAATCTACTTAGACAACTCAGCCACTACAAAGGTGTATACGGAAGTGGCAGAACTGATGAAGAAAATCATGCTGGAGGATTATGGTAATCCATCCAGCCTGCATACAAAAGGCGTGGATGCAGAAGAGCATATCAAGACAGCGAAGAAGCAAATCGCGAAGATCCTGAAGTGTCAGGAGAAGGAAATCCTATTTACTTCCTGTGGTACGGAGGGAGATAACCTGGCGATTCTGGGAACGGCTATGGCTCATCATAGAAGGGGAAAGCATCTCATCACCACAAAGATTGAGCATCCGGCTGTGCTGGAGCCTATGGGAGCGCTGGAGAAGCAGGGATTCGAAGTGACCTATCTGGATGTAGATGCGGATGGACACATCGACCTGCAGCAGCTATCCGATGCTATCAGACCGGACACCATCCTGGTATCCATCATGCATACCAATAATGAAATGGGGGCGCTGGAGCCTATCGAGGAAGCGGGCAAAATCATCAAAGAAAAGAATCCGCAGTGCTATTTCCACGTAGATGCAGTGCAAGGATTCGGCAAAGCTGAAATCAAGCCGAAAAAGATGAACATCGATATGCTTTCTGTATCCGGACATAAGATTCATGCACCAAAGGGTGTGGGATTTTTATATATCAATGAAAAAGTGCGCTTACAGCCACTGATGCTGGGCGGCGGCCAGCAAGGTGGTATGCGATCCGGCACAGAAGCTACTCCATTGGTGGCAGCCATCGGACTGGCAAGCGAAATGTGCTATGAGAATCTGGAAGAAAAGCGCGCCAAAATGTACGCAATGAGAGATCGCTTTGTGGCAAAGCTGGAAGCACTAGACGGTGTCTACGTCCGTGGAAAACGTGGCACAGAGACTGCACCACATATCGTCAGCGCCAGTTTTGAAGATGTGCGAGCAGAAGTACTGCTGCACTCTTTAGAAGCAAAGGGTATTTACGTATCTTCCGGAAGTGCTTGCGCAAGCAATCACCCGGCAACATCAAAGACATTACTAGCTACCGGCACAGATAAGAAATTTCTGGATGCTACCATTCGATTCAGTTTCTCTGATTTCACTACTGATGAAGAACTGGATACAACCATCGCGGCCCTGGAAGAACTGTTGCCACAGCTTAGAAGATTCACTCGAAAATAGAAAAGATAAGAATAATGGAGAAAAAATGGACTATAGAGCATTTCTAGTAAAATACGCTGAGATCGGCGTAAAAGGAAACAACAGATACATTTTCGAAAATGCTTTGGTAAAGCAGATTCGACTGGCGCTGGACAAATGCGAAGGTGAATTCAACGTACGTAAAGAAAGCGGACGTATCTTCGTAGACGTACTGAGCGACAATTATGACTACGATGAAGTCATCACCTGGTTGCAGCGTGTATTCGGTATCTCTTACATCTGCCCTATGCTGCAGGTAGAGGATGAAGGCTTCGATAAACTGAAAGAAGAAGTAGTGAAATACTTTGGTGAAGCTCATGAAGATAAGAACGTCACCTTCAAAGTAAGATGCCGTCGTACCAGAAAGGATTACCCGGTAGAATCCATGCCTATGGCAGCAGGCATCGGCGAGGCTCTTCTTATGGCATATGAAAAAGATGGACTGAAAGTAGATGTACACAACCCAGAAATCCTGGTGGAAGTAGAAGTACGTAACCACATCTATATCTACTCCCATTCTATCAAGGGGCCAGGCGGAATGCCTATCGGAACTGCAGGTAAAGCAATGCTGCTCCTTTCCGGCGGTATCGACTCCCCTGTAGCCGGATACATGATTGCAAAACGTGGTGTAGAAATCGAAGCAACTTACTTCCATGCACCGCCATACACCAGCGAAAGAGCAAAACAGAAAGTCGTAGACTTAGCAAAAGAAGTAGCTAGATATGCTGGCCCTATCAAACTGCACGTAGTAAACTTCACAGACGTGCAGCTGGCCATCTATGAAGGTTGCCCACACGATGAGCTTACTATCATCATGCGCCGCTATATGATGCGCATTGCAGAAGAAATCGCCCTTAAAACCGACTGTCTCGGCCTTATCACCGGCGAATCCATCGGTCAGGTAGCAAGCCAGACCATGAAATCCATGATGGTAACCGGCGAAGTCTGCACCCTGCCTGTATACCGCCCGGTAGTTGGCTTCGACAAACAGGACATCGTAGATATCTCCGAGAAAATCGGCACCTTCGAAACATCCATCCTACCTTTCGAAGACTGCTGTACCATCTTCGTAGCGAAACACCCGGTCACCAAACCACGTGCCGACATCATCCGCAAGCACGAAGAGAAAATCAAAGACAAACTGGACGAACTGGCCCGCATCGCGGTAGAATCCGAGGAAGTTATTCTATGCGAGGCTGCTGACTAGGTCAGGCAGGTCGTCCCGTCAAGGTATGCTTGCTGGGCCGCTCTCGCTTCATGAGAGACGTAGCGGTACTAAGGTCTTGCTCACAAAGCGTATCTCAGCAAGCTGCGCCCGCTTTGCTCACAAGCCCTAAGGACCGACGTCTCTCAAGACCGCATCAAGCATATCCTTGACGCGTCTCCCCGCCCAACATAGTCAGCAGGCGTGGCAAAGGATAACTTCCTTTGCCACGCCCATCCATTCTACATAAAGGTGCTACGCACCAGCGCCTGCGGCGTTTTATTAATATTAAATATTAAAAAAGAGCGGTTCTCCGCTCTCGCTCTTAGATATCTTTTAGCGGGGTGGAGATAAAGGTGTTCCGCAAGTTGCCCCTTGAGGACGGCGGTCCTTAGGGCTTTAGCCCTTAGTACCGTTCCGTCCTCACCGGAGCGAAAGCGAGGCAACGGTGGGACAGTTTTACCTCCAACCCGATTTAAAAGAAAACAAAAAAAGAGAGCGGAGAACCGCTCTGCTTTTAATTACACGATGTAGTTTTTGAGTACGTTGAGTACTTCGTCTACATTGTCTTCTGCGTGGATGTTTAAGTCGATTGGCTTAGACAAATCCAAGGAGAAGATACCCATGATAGATTTTGCATCGATAACGTATCTACCGGATACCAGGTCGAAATCATAATCGAATTTGGTGATATCGTTTACGAAAGATTTTACTTTATCGATGGAGTTTAAAGAAATTTGAACTGTTTTCATGAAAGAAACCTCCTTTAATTACAACCTTCTAGGTATCAGTTTAAAGGGATATAGCTATAAAGTCAATGAACAAACATCACAAAAAAAATGGAGATTCCTATGAAAAGTGTGGCACTACACAACCTAGGTTGCAAAGTGAATTCCTATGAACTGGATGTCATAAGTCAAAAGTTACAAGAAAAGGGCTATGACATTGTGCCCTTTGATGCGAAAGCAGACATATATATCATCAATACCTGTACGGTAACCAATATCGCGGACCGCAAAAGCCGTCAGATGTTGCATCAGGCTAAGAAGCGCAATCCGGAAGCGGTAGTGGTAGCCACAGGTTGTTATACCCAGACCGGTACTACGAACCTGGAAGATGATGAATACGTAGACCTTATCGTGGGAAACCAGGAGAAAAAGGATATCGTAGAGATTATCGAGAAGTACACCGGGGATAAAGAAAGCTTTGTCACGGATTTAAATAAGCCTTGTGAGTATGCGGAAATGACCTTGGAGCATACTGCGGAGCACACCAGAGCATACATCAAGATTCAGGATGGCTGCGATCAGTATTGCAGTTACTGTATCATTCCTTTTGCCAGAGGTCATATCCGTTCCCGTAAAGAGGAAGATATCGTAAAGGAAGTGGAAGGTCTGGCAAAAAGAGGCTACCGCGAAATCATCCTGACCGGTATCCACATCAGTTCCTATGGTCTGGACTGGGAAGGTAAGCACAATGTACAGGATGGCCAGCACTTTGATAGTGCGGCGCTGTTATCTTTGGCCCAGAAGCTGGATGCCATTCCGGGAGTGGACCGTATTCGTTTTGGCTCTTTGGAGCCTCGCATCGTGACAGAGGAGTTTGCTACAGGCCTTCAGAAGCTGCCAAGCATTTGTCCGCATTTCCATCTGTCTTTGCAAAGCGGATGCGATGCCACATTAAAGCGTATGAATCGTCATTATACGACGGCAGAGTTTAAGGAGGGTGTGGATATCCTGCGCCGAACCTTTGAAAAGCCAGCCATTACCACTGACGTCATCACCGGTTTCCCGGGAGAGACAGAAGAGGAGTTCGCAGAGACTACTAAGTTCCTGGAGGATATCAATCTCTACGAAATGCATGTCTTCCCTTACTCCAAGCGTCAGGGCACTGTGGCAGAAAAGATGCCGGGGCAACTGACCCAAAAAGAAAAGAAGCAGCGTAGTGACGTGCTTTTGGAGATGACAGCCAGACAGAATCAGGCGTTTGCAGAGTACTTCGTGGGAAAAGACGTGGAGGTGCTCTTTGAAGAAACCAAGGAAATCGAGGGTAAGACCTACCTTGTCGGACACAGCCGGGAGTATGTGCCATGCTGCGTGGAGATACAGGAGCACATCCAAACAGGTGAAATCCGCACAGGAAAAGGGTTGCGCCTCCTGGAGGGAAATGTGCTCTGCCTTGCACTTTCATAGGCTTTGGTTTAGAATGAAACTTAGATTAGCGTTACAAAAGTAAAGGGGCAACGATGCAAGATTTAGGAAATACTCAATTTTTTAAAGTAGAACCGGAAGAGTCTCAGAATGGTGTGAAAATCATCCTGGATACGGTTTATCATGCATTAACCGAGAAGGGCTACAATCCGGTCAATCAGATTGTAGGCTATATCATGTCCGGTGATCCTACTTATATCACCAATCATCAGGGAGCTAGAAGCCTGATCATGAAGGTGGAACGCGATGAATTGGTGGAAGAGCTTTTGAGAGAATACATCAAGAGCAGTCACTGGGAAAGATAGGTAAGTTATGCGTATTATGGGACTGGATTTTGGGTCCAAAACATGCGGAGTAGCAGTCAGCGATCCGCTTCTTTTGACTGCCCAGGGAGTGACCATTATTCGCCGCAAAGAGGAGAATAAGCTGCGTCAGACTTTGGCAGAGATTGAGAGACTGATTGAAGAGTACGAAGTGGAAAAGATTGTACTTGGCAATCCGTTACATATGAATGGTACGAGTGGGATACGAGCAGAACTGTCCGCAGAGTTCAAAGAAAAGCTTGAGCGCAGGACGGGTCTGCCTGTTATTTTGTGGGATGAAAGACTCACCACAGTAGAAGCAGACGAAATTATGATGGAAGCGGGAGTTCGCAGGGAGCACCGCAAAGAGTATGTAGATAAAATCGCGGCGACGCTGATTTTACAAGGGTATTTAGATTATGGACAAAATCGTGTTTGAAACCGAAGACGGAACTGTGGATTTTTTTGTCTTAGACCAGACGAGAATTGGTGGGACAGATTATATATTAGTAACTGAAGAAGAGGAAGGGGACTCAGACGCCCTGATTTTAAAAGACACATCCAAAGACGGAGACGAGGAAGCTCTCTACGAGATCGTGGAGGACGAAAGAGAGCTTTCTGCCGTTGCGGAAGTATTTGCAAAAATGGATGACGACATCGCATTTGAGTAGGCTTTGCCTGCTTTCTTTGCGTGATCGCTGACTTTTCGCCGTACTTGTGTCGGAAAGAAAGAGGTTTTCATTGAAGAAAAAGAAAGAATTAAATAGTGCATCTAAGCTGAAGATTATACCACTTGGCGGCTTAGAGGAGATTGGTATGAATATTACTGCCTTCGAGTATGAAGACAGTATTGTTGTGGTGGATTGCGGTTTGGCGTTCCCGGATGACGACATGCTAGGTATCGACCTGGTCATCCCGGATGTGACATATCTGGCCAACAATATCGACAAAGTCAAAGGCTTTGTCATCACCCACGGTCACGAGGATCACATCGGTGCTTTGCCTTATATTTTAAAGGGCATCAACGTGCCGGTATATGCAACTCGCCTGACTATGGGGCTTATCGACCACAAATTAGAGGAGCACGGACTTCTCAAAAAAGTAAAACGTAAAGTAGTGAAATTCGGACAGTCCATTAACCTGGGCAAGTTCCGAATCGAATTTATCAAAACAAACCACAGTATCGTAGATGCTGCAGCCCTTGCAATCTATTCCCCTGCAGGCATCGTGGTACACACCGGCGACTTCAAAGTAGACTATACGCCGGTATACGGTGACGCCATCGATTTACAGCGTTTTGCTGAAATCGGTAAAAAGGGCGTCCTTGCCCTGCTTTGTGACTCCACCAATGCAGAGCGCCCGGGCTTTACTGCCTCCGAAAGGACTTTAAGTAAAACCTTCCACAATCTATTTGAAGAGCATAAAAAGAGCCGTATCATCATTGCTACCTTTGCGTCCAACGTGGACCGTGTGCAGCAGATTATCAATACGGCATACGATTTCGGCCGTAAGGTAGTGGTAGAAGGTCGAAGCATGGTAAATATCATCGAGACCGCGAGAAATCTGGATTGCATCAAGATTCCGGATAATACGCTGATCGATATCGACCAGATAAATAAATACCCGGACGACCGCATGGTCATCATCACTACCGGCAGCCAGGGTGAAAGTATGGCGGCACTGTCCCGTATGGCCAGCGGCAACCATCGTAAAATCACCATTAAACACGGTGATACAGTCATTTTCTCTTCCAGCCCGATTCCGGGTAATGAGAAGGCAGTTACCAATGTCATCAATGACCTTTTGCAGAAAGGTGCCGATGTAGTGTTCCAGGATACTCACGTATCCGGACATGCCTGCCAGGAAGAGATCAAGCTGATCTATACTTTGGTACAGCCGAAGTATGCAGTGCCGGTGCATGGCGAGTACAAGCACCTTATGGCTCAGGCCGGAATTGCACAGGAGTTGGGTATTCCGAAGCAGAATATCTTTATTCTGAAGTCCGGTGATATCTTAGAGATGGACGATGAAAGTGCGAAGGTGAAAGGCCACGTACCTACTGGAGAAATCATGGTAGATGGTCTTGGCGTCGGCGATGTCGGAAACGTAGTATTGCGTGACAGACAGCACTTGGCAGAAAACGGTGTGATCATCATCGTACTTGCATTAGATAAATACAGCGGACAGGTAGCAGCCGGTCCGGACATCATTTCCAGAGGCTTTGTGTATGTAAAAGAAGCCGACGAGCTGATGGATGAGGCCAGATCTGTCCTTACTGTGACAGTAGATAATTGTATCGATAATGGAATAACAGATTGGAACAAGCTGAAGACATCCATGCGGGATGCCCTTGGCGACTTCATTTGGAAACGCACCAAGCGTCGCCCGATGATTCTTCCAATCATAGAGGAAGTATAATGCACACACTAGAGCCAAAGGTGACTGCAAAAGTAGATGAACTGGTTGTGGCCATTCGAGAATCGGAAACCTATCAGAAATTCGTAGAGATGCAGAAAAAGCTGGATGCGGAGCCGGAACTGAGAGATCAGGTAGACGAGTTCCGCATGAAAAACTTTGAGATGCAGCAGAATTTCCAAGGGGATGAGCTTTTGCAGAGAATCGAGGAGTTCACAGATTCCTACGCATGGCTGAGAGAAAACCCACTGGTAGATCAGTATTTAAGCGCAGAGCTGGCGTTCTGCCGACTGATTCAGGATGTGGGAGACGAACTGACTGACCAGCTTAGATTTTAAGAGGACCCTATGAATAGCAAACAAATTGCAATATCTACACTGTCCATGATTGTCAAAATCGTGGCGCTTATCATCATACTGTCTTTCGTCATGAAATATGCGAAGCAGGCTTATGACTTTGGCTACCGAATTTTTACCGAAGCGCCGGTAGCAGAAGGCGAAGGTATTCTCTACACAGTGAATGTGGAGAACGGAGCCGGACCGAAGGAAATCGCCAAACAGCTAGAGGAGTTTGGTCTCATTCGTGACCAGAAGCTTTTCTATGTGCAGTACCTTCTGTCTGACTACAAGGACAAAATACAGCCTGGCTCTTATACCCTCAGCACAGCCATGACCGCGGAGCAGATGATGCAGATTATGGCAAAGGATGCAGTAGAAGAGCCGGAAATCGACGAAGACCATCCAATCAATGAGGATGTCTATGGCAACTTGCCAAACGAATCCGATGAAGCGGCCGGAGACGGCACTTACGAAACAGAAACCACTACGGAAGAGGAAGTAGGAGAGTAGTCGTGATTGTAAATGAAAGAATGACAACTTTCGTGGACTCTTTCAATCCGGAGAAGCCAGATTATCTGGAGGCTCTGGAACGAGAAGCACTGGAAACCAATGTACCCATTATCAGACCCCAAATGCAAAGCTTCATGAAGACGCTGCTTACCATGAGTCGTCCGAAGCGCATTCTGGAAGTCGGATGCGCCATTGGTTTTTCTGCGTTATGGATGCGGGAATGCTGCGAGGCAGAAATCACCACGATAGAGAAGTATGAAAAACGCATACCGATAGCAAAAGCGAATTTTGAGAAATACGATCCGGATCACAGAATCACACTGCTAGAGGGAGATGCACTTGAAATCCTTCCCACACTGGAAGGCCCTTACGACCTGATCTTCATGGATGCAGCCAAAGGACAGTACCTGAACTTCCTGCCGGAAATCCTGAGACTTTTGGCACCGGGCGGTATCCTACTTAGTGATAATGTGCTGCAGGATGGAGATATCATCGAGTCCAGGTTTGCCATAACGCGAAGAGACAGAACAATTCATAGCAGGATGAGGGAGTACCTTTATACTTTAACTCATCATGAGGACTTACAGACATCTATCCTGACTGTGGCGGATGGAGCGACGATTAGTATTAAGCGTTGACGAGTGGTTTGAGAAATGCTATTATCAATATACAAAAGCACTGCCGATAGACGGTCAGTCCTTTAATTTTGATTAGTTACAAAAATAACCGCTCAGTCTTGCAGGACATATGGGGCGGTTATTTTTGTGTCCTAATGCTATATCCAATCGTAAAGCCGACACCAAAGCAAGTAATACATAAACTAGTAACAGCTAAAAAATCTGATAGAGTCATCATTATGTCACAGTCCTTTCGCAGTATTTCCCCACATGATTCCTCCATACCATGTATAGGGATTCAGGGTTAATAGTTGCAATCGGACTAACCGCCTACCGAAAATGGCAGTGCTTGAATATAATAACAGAACACAGGTTCGGTGTCAACTGCTATAGTTGAAAGTATAGATTAAAATTGAAGAATTTAGAAAGAAAAAGTATGAGAAACGTTGAATTATTAGTACCATCAAGTTCATTAGAAGTTTTGAAAACCGCAGTTATATTTGGCGCGGACGCAGTATATATCGGTGGTGAAGCCTATGGACTTAGAGCAAAAGCCAAGAACTTCACATTAGAAGAAATGGCAGAAGGAATCGCCTTTGCACATGAAAGAGGCGTAAAAGTATACATCACCGCTAACATCTTCGCCCATAACTATGACTTAGATGGTGCGCGCAAGTACTTCAGAGAATTGAAAGAAATCAAACCGGATGCCATCCTGGTGGCAGACCCGGGGATGTTTACCATAGCTAGAGAAGAGTGCCCGGAGATTCCGCTGCACATCAGTACTCAGGCCAATAATACCAATTATGTCACCTTTAATTTCTGGCATGACTTAGGAGCCACTAGAGTGGTGACAGCTAGAGAACTATCTCTAAGAGAAATCAAAGAAATCCGTGAACACATCCCGGAAGATATGGAAATCGAAAGCTTTGTACACGGCGCTATGTGTATTTCCTATTCCGGCAGATGCCTTTTGAGTAATTATTTCACCGGCAGAGATGCCAACCATGGCGCATGCACCCATCCTTGCAGATGGAAATACGCTGTCGTGGAGGAAAAGCGTCCCGGCGAGTACCTTCCTATAGAAGAAACCGACCGTGGTACCTACATCTTTAACTCCAAAGATTTGAACATGGTAGAGCACATTCCGGAACTCTTGGATGCAGGAGTAGATAGCTTGAAAATCGAAGGCCGTATGAAGACCGCCCTGTACGTAGCTACAGTGGCTAGAACTTACCGTAAGGCCATCGATGACTATCTGGAAGATCCGGAGAAGTACAAAGCAAACATGGAATGGTACCACAGCGAAATCGCAAAGTGTACCTACAGACAGTTCACAACCGGTTTTTATTTCGGTAAGCCGGATGAGAACACGCAAATCTATGACGCCAACACTTATGTAAATAACTATATATTCCTGGGTAGCATCGACGAAATCGATGACAGAGGATTCGCCAAAATCCAGCAGAAAAATAAGTTCTGCGTGGGAGATACCATCGAAATCATGAAGCCAAACGGAGATAACGTATCTGCTAAGGTTTTGAACATGTATGATGAGTGGGGTGAAAAAATTAGTAGTTGTCCTCATTCCAAGCAAACGATATACTTGGAGTTAAGTGAGAAACCAGAAGTGTATGATTTACTCCGCGTGGCAAACAGCGAGGCTGATACTGACGCCGAAGCTTTTACCTGCGGTGAATAATAGACATAACTAGGAGGAGTAGATGAGCGAATTAATCAATGTGGAAGAGTTGTTTGGGGTAAATGTGTTCAGCATGGCGAAGATGAGAGAGCGCCTGCCGAAGAACGTTTACAAAGAAGTGAAGAAGGTAGCTACCTACGGCGGCGAGCTGTCCATGGACACTGCAAATGTCGTAGCCAAGGCTATGAAAGACTGGGCCATCGAAAAAGGGGCCACACACTTCACTCACTGGTTCCAACCTTTGACCGGTATCACTGCTGAAAAGCATGACGCATTTGTATCCCACCCTGATGAGGATGGCAGAATGCTGACCGAGTTTTCCGGAAAGGAATTAATCAAAGGAGAGCCTGACGCATCCTCCTTCCCATCCGGTGGACTTCGTGCTACATTCGAGGCCAGAGGATACACGGCTTGGGATATCACCAGCCCGGCATTCCTGAAGGAATCCTCCTGCGGCAAAATCCTGTGCATTCCTACAGCGTTTTGCTCCTATACAGGAGAAGCACTGGATAAAAAGACACCATTACTTCGCTCAATGGAGGTGCTTTCTGAACAAGCACTTCGAATCGTACGACTTTTTGGAAATACAGACGCTACCAAAGTCACTGCCTCTGTAGGCGCAGAGCAGGAGTACTTCCTGGTAGACAAAGACCTATTCATGCAGCGTGACGACCTGATGTATGCGGGCCGCACCCTCTTTGGCGCACTTCCTCCGAAGGGCCAGGAGATGGACGACCACTACTTCGGCGTCATCCGTGAGCGAGTAGGCGCATTTATGAAAGATTTAAATGAGGAGCTCTGGAAACTGGGCGTTACCGCAAAGACCCAGCATAACGAAGTGGCTCCTGCGCAGCACGAACTTGCACCAATCTATGAGACAGCAAATATCGCAGTAGACCACAACCAGCTGGTGATGGAGACCATGAAGCGCGTAGCCATCCAGCACAGCCTGCGTTGCCTCCTGCATGAAAAGCCATACGCAGGGGTAAATGGTTCCGGTAAGCATGATAACTGGTCCATCACCACAGACGATGGGGTAAACCTTTTGGATCCGGGTGATACACCGAATAAAAACATCCAGTTCCTTTTGGTACTGTCTTGCATCCTGAAAGCAGTAGATACACACGCAGCCCTGCTGAGACAGAGCGCAGCAGATGTAGGAAACGACCAGCGTCTGGGCGCTGATGAAGCACCGCCGGCTATCATCTCCGTATTCTTGGGAGAGCAGTTAGACGACGTAGTAAGACAGCTGGTGGAGACCGGTGATGCCCTGCATGTAAAGAAGGGTGGCAAGTTAAAGACAGGCGTGAAGTCTCTTCCTGACTTTGAAAAAGACGCCACAGACCGTAACAGAACAAGCCCATTTGCCTTCACCGGAAATAAATTCGAGTTCCGTATGGTAGGCTCTGCAGACTCTGTAGCCAGCCCAAATACAGTGCTGAATACCATCGTGGCAGAAGCTTTCTGTGAAGCAGCTGATAAGTTAGAGAAAGCAAAAGACTTCGAAATCGCTGTACACGACCTGATCAAAGAAAACTTTAGCGCTCATGAGCGCATCATATTTAACGGAGACGGATACTCCGAAGAATGGGTAAAAGAAGCCGAGAGACGTGGACTTCCAAACATCAAATCCACCATCGAAGCAGCAGAAGCCCTGACCACAAAACAGACAGTAGACCTGTTCGCTAAATTCCATGTATTCAACAAGACTGAACTGGAATCCAGACAGGAAATCATCTACGAAAACTACGCCAAGACCATCAACATCGAGGCACTGACCATGATTCAGATGGCAAGCAAAAAGATTATCCCGGCTGTTATCAAATACAGCAGACACTTAGCTGAGACCATCAATGCCATGACTACCGCCGGCGTAGAACCAAAAGTAGAGAAAGCACTGCTGAAAGACATCAACTCTAACCTTGAGAAGATGCAGAAAGCCTTGGAAAAACTCCAGCGCGATGAGCAGAAAGCAGCTACCGTAGAAGGAGCCAAGAAACGCGCCTTCTTCTACAAAGACACCATCACAAAAGACATGGCAGCACTTCGTACACCAGCCGACGAACTGGAAATGCTGGTAGACAAAAACACCTGGCCAATCCCAACCTACGGAGAGCTGATGTTTGAGGTTTAAAAAAATATCAATTTTTTTAAACCGATATGGCACACATCTCTGATGTGTGTCCGCGAAGCGGATTCACACGAGGGCACCTTGCCGAGTGTGAACCTAAGGTTTAGAAAATCATCAACCTTAGGGTATAATTATGTTAGAATGAGGATATGAATATATGCCAATAATATCAAGTTTTTATGGCATAGACATTATGATGTTCTATGATGATCATAATCCGCCACATTTTCACGCAAAATATGGTGATTATAAGGCACTAATAGATATTAATAAAGCTAGGGTTTTGAGTGGAAAACTGCCATCGGCGCAGCTGAAGATGGTTTTAGCTTGGGCAGTCATTCACAAGGAGGAACTTTTGGAGGACTGGCGTCTGGCGGAGTTGATGGAAGGCTTATCCAAGATAGAGCCATTGAGGTAATTGATATGCAGGAAATAGTACAAGTAATACCCAATATTGATTACACGGTTACGGTTTATTTTTCGGATGGTAAAATTACATTGTACGATGTAAAACCATTCCTAGGCAAAGGGGTTTTTCAGAAAATAGCGGATGTCGATACATTTGTAAATCGATGCAGAATTATACATGATACCCTCGCGTGGGACGTGGGGGAAACAGAAGATGAATGTATAGACATTGATCCGGATACATTGTATGAAGCACCAGAAATTATAGAGAATCTAGCATGAACTAGTACTGTATGGAGGGTTAAACATGAAAAAAGTAGTAGCAACTTTAACAGCGGCAGCTATGGCGTTGGGACTTTTGGTAGCAGTCCCCGCAACCGCACAGGCTGCAGAACGCATGGTAACTGTGAATAACACCGTAAAGGATATCGCATTTGCCAACATCCAGACACCGGATAGTAGCGCACGCCGCTATGCAGGCCTTACCTGGCAGCAGCTGACCATGGGTCAGAAACTTCTGCTGAATGTAAATGAAAGCTATGCAGGCGCAGACGCAAAAGCCATGGTAGCAAACCAGGCAGCAGCTCTCGGCGGCACAGTAGTGAAATACCTGGATATGGATCTGCAGAAATACATCGTAGGCTGGAAAGAGAGTATCGAATATACTGCTGCACCAATCCGTGTCAGCGTAGCACTTCCAAACGGTGCAGACCAGACCAAAGACTACGCTATCGTAGCACTTGGCGATGGCAAATTAGCTGTATGGGGCGACCTGGATGTGAATGCAAACAGCATCACAGTAGATGCCAGCACCTTCGATGTATGGGCTATCGTAGCAGGTAAGAAAGGTGCATTCGATGCATACAAGATTGCAAATCCTAAGGCTATGACTGAACTGACAAACACAACCAACCAGAGAAAGATTGGTAACGGCTTCCTGGATGCAGCAAACGAAACTAGCTACATCTATGACCTGGCTATCATCAATGACAAGTCCTACATCGAAACAGCAGTAGGTAAGAAACCAAGCATAAAGGTAACCGATGCAAGACCTGGTAAAGCAGCTCTGGCAGCACTTCAGGCAGCAGAGAAAGCTAGCGGTGCTAAAATCGTTAGCTACCAGAAACTGACCTTAAAGAACGGTGGGACTGAACTTGCTCAGACAGCATATCCTTTAACTGTAGCACTGACAGCACCTTATCATATGCCTGCATATGGTGACTTCGCTGTAGCCGTACTGCATATGGATGGTTCTGTATCCATCGTAAGAGATCAGAATCCGGAAGACAGCATCGTACAGTTCACTACACAGGACTTCAGAGAATTCGTAGTACTGTGGGGACCTGAAGGAACTTTCGCAGCATACTAAAATCCTAGGAGAGGCAAATGCCTCTCCTAATTTTTTGAAAAAATTTTTTAATTCCTATTGACATGGTAGGAATAAACCCGTATAGTGATACTCATATCAAACAGGAGGAGACATCCATGAACTTCATTCATACAATTACAACTGAATCTATGATGTGTTGTTGCATGAACATTACCCGGGCATATACTATGGCTGGTGTGTTGTCATGTCGATGTCACGCCGAAGGATAATTTAGATTTTACGTATGCCATAGGCCCGGGAGCGAAAGCCCTGGGTCTTATTTTTTGCCCTGCATCTAGGATGCGGGGCAATCCTCCATCAAAGAATTCGATGGAGTAACAAGAAAATGAGGAGAGAGAAAACAACATGAGCTATGCAATCAATTCACTATTAATTCACGGAGGCATCGACGGAGATGAAACCACAGGCGCAGTAAACGTGCCCATCTACCAGACCTCCACATATAAACAGGACGGCCTGGGAGAAGACAGAGGCTGGGAATACTCCAGAACAGGCAATCCCACCAGAGCAGCCTTAGAGAAACTCATCGCAGACTTAGAGCAGGGCGAATACGGACTTGCTTTTGCATCCGGCCTGGCAGCAATCAACACCGTACTTTCCATCTTCGAAAGAGGAGACAAACTCATCGTATCCGACAACATCTACGGCGGCACTTTCCGCATACTGGATCAGGTATTCAAAAACTTCGGTATCGAATACAAAATCGTCAACACTTCGAATTTGGAGGAAGTGGAACTGGCTATCGACCATACAGTAAAAGCCATCTACGTAGAAAGCCCGGCCAACCCACTGCTGACTGTAACGGACATCAAGGCAGTATCTAACATCGCAAAGAACTACAACAAACTGCTGATTGTAGATAACACCTTCCTGACACCTTATCTGCAAAGACCACTCACCTTGGGCGCAGACATCGTCATTCACAGTGGTACCAAATACCTGGGCGGTCACAGCGATACCGTATCCGGCTTGGTAGTAGTAAAGGATTCCCGCTTGGCAGAAAGACTTTACTACTTGCAGAATGCCATCGGCGGCGTGTTGCCTCCCTTCGATAGCTTTCTGATGATACGAGGTATCAAGACCTTAGGCGTCAGAATGGACAGACATGTAGCCAATGCAGAAAAGGTAGCCAGATGGCTGGTGGACAGCGGTTATGTACAGAAAGTCTACTATCCCGGTTTGGAAACTGATCCGGGCTACGAAGTACAGAAAAAGCAGGCAGATGGCCCCGGCGCCATGGTGTCTTTTGTCTTAGATGCAAAGTATGACTACCGCAAGTTCTTTAAGAACCTGAAGCTGGTGACCTTGGCAGAAAGCCTTGGCGGCGTAGAGTCTCTGGTGTGCCACCCGGCCAGCATGACCCATGCAGCTATCCCGAAGGAAATCCGCGAGAGCGTTGGTATCGTAGATGAACTCATTCGTCTGTCCGTAGGTATCGAGGATGCTGATGACATCATTGAGGACCTGAAGCAAGCGATTGAATCATCCGCGAAGTAAGACAAACATCAATGCATCTGCAAAGAGCCGAAAGCACAAAAAACAACTGAGGAAAAAATACAACACATAAAAAGGAGAAGATATGGACGTATATATGGATATCCGGAGTATGGTAGGCAATACTCCGGTGCTCAAGTTAAATCATTTAGGAATTGAGGGCATCAGCCCGAAAGTAAATATTTATGCAAAGCTGGAACTGATGAATCCTGGCGGAAGCATCAAAGACAGAGTAGGCATCTACATGATCGATGATGCGGTAAAGCGAGGCATCCTGAAACCCGGTGGAACCATCATCGATGCCACAGCAGGAAATACCGGTATCGGCATCGCGCTGGCAGCTTTGAATCAGGGCTTTCGTGTCATCTTTACTGTACCTACAAAGTTTTCCGTAGAGAAACAGCAGATTATGAAAGCGCTGGGAGCAGAAATTATCCATACCCCAAGAGAAGAAGGCATGTTAGGAGCAGAGAATAAAGCAGAAGAACTGCTGAAGACCATCGAGGGCTCTGTATCCTTACGACAGTTCAGAAACCCGGCCAACCCTCTGGCACACTACGAAACCACAGGACCGGAAATCTACAGACAGCTTGACGGCCAGATCGACTACTTCGTAGCTGGCGCAGGCAGCGGCGGCACTTTCTCCGGTGTCATGAAATATCTAAAAGAACAAAACCGGAAAATCCAAGGCGTGTTGGCAGACCCATACGGTTCTATCATCGGCGGCGGTGACCATCACGACTATGAGATAGAAGGCATCGGTAATGACTTCATCGCAGACACCATGGATGTGTCCTTCATCGATAAAGTTATCAAGGTAGAGGACGAGGAAGCTTTTGCAGCATCCCGTATGCTGGCAGCAAAGGAAGGCCTGCTGATTGGATCCTCTTCCGGTGCAGCATTACATGCAGCCATCACTTTGGCAAAACAGATTGAAGAAGGCAATATCGTAACCCTTTTCCCAGATCGAGGAGACAGATATCTGAGCAAAGGACTATTTGAATAAAGCGACATGGATCAAATCCTGGCGGTATCAGGGAAGAAAGGAGGAGGCAGAAACGAGATACCGAAAGTAACCATAAAACAAGTGAGAGAAAAAAGAAAAGAGGAGAAACAGTTATGAGAAAAACAACAATCAAAACAGCAATCGCAGCAATCACAGTAGCATCCATCGGACTTACCGGATGCGCAGCAAAGGTAGCACCTACAGGCTCCGGAGATGTGAGAGTCGTAGAAGTGGCACTGGAAGCAGAGAACGCACCTTACACCTATGAAGATGAAAACGGCAATCCGGCAGGCTATGAATACGAAGTGCTGAAACTGATCGATGAAAAATTACCGGAATACGAATTCCATTATCAGGTAGTGGATTATGAAACTGCTGCAGCTGGCGTAAACACAGGCAAATATGCCTTTGAATCCGGATGCAAATTCAGAACACCGGCAAGAGAAGAAGCCTTCCTGGTATCCGAGCCATACAACTACTTCTTCATGAACCTGGTAGTGAAAGAAGACAGCGGCATCGAAGGCCTGACAGACTTAGATGGCAAGAGCATCGCATCCATCGTAGGTACAGATGGTAGAGCCGTGGCTTTAAATGACTGGATTAAGAATCATCCGGAAGTGGCTATCGACTTCCAGGAACTGGCAGCAAGTGGCGCAATGGCAGATGAAATCCAGGGCGTAGAAGACGGCACTTTTGATGCAGCATACCTTTCTGCAGAGCAGGCAAATGCCATCTTCGAAGAAGCCGGTTACACAGACCTGAAAATCACAGACCGTGTAGACGGTAGAGATACCGTATTCCTCATCAACAAGAGCGAGACAGAACTGCAGGCAGCCATTAACGGTGCGCTGGAAGAACTGACAGCAGATGAGTCCCTGGGCAAACTGACAGTAGACTTCTTCGGTGAAGACAACTTCAAAGTAGCAGAAGAAATCGGACTGAAAAAATAAGAACGGGAGTAAGCCATGTGGAGAGGACATGAATTATTCCTGGAAGTATTACCTACGCTTATTACTTTTATACCCGTCACTCTTTTCTATTTTCTTGTACCCACAGTCATATCCTGGGCTCTTGGAGCCTGGATATGCAGGGTGCGCATAGGAAAGAAGAACCTCCTGTACTATGTGGTGTCCCTGTTTGTGTCCTTCTTTCGAGGGACGCCGGGGTTGCTGCAGCTCTATTTGGTATTCTTCGGACTACCGAAGATCGCGGAGCTTTTCGGGTATAACATCAATACATGGTCGGCAGGCATTTTTTACATCATCGCCACCTGCTTCAACTTCTCCAGCTTCGTATCAGAAGCTTTCCGAGGAGCGTACCTGGCCATGAACAAAGGCCAGATGGAAGCAGGCTATGCCATCGGATTTAGCAAACTTCAAAACTTCATATACGTCATCGCTCCCTGCACCCTGAAGGTGGCATTGCCGAATTTAAAAAATCTGGAAATCGACCTTTTGAAGGGCACCGCCACAGCTTATGTCATCGGCTTGGTGGATGTCATGGGGAGAGCGGACAAGTTCATCGCGCTGCATAGAGGCTATGGCCAGCTGTGGATTCTCATGGCGGCTGGACTTTTGTACTTTATCATTAATGTGGCGGTGGAGTTTTCTTTCCGAGGTTTTGAAGGTGCCCTAAGCAAGGCAGAAAGGGGCTGACATGAATCTGAATTGGAAATTTATGATAAGCGATATCCCCACAGTCCTATCGGGACTTTGGGTTACCTTGGGCCTGACTGCTGTATCCTACTTGGGAGCCATCCTGATTGGAATCCTGTTTGGCCTGATTTTACTGAAAAAAGTACCGGTGCTCTACCAGATCGTGCTGGTGGTGAATACCGTGCTGAAAGGGTTGCCGCTAATACTGCAGTTACTATTTTGTTACTATGCCATTCCTCAAATATGCAAAACCCTGGCGGCAACCTTTGCATTTGAGTACGACCCGCGAAACCAGAACTACTTTCTCTTCGCGGCCATCGCCCTGTCGGCGAATTTCGGGGCGTATATGACAGATCTCGTGGTGTCCAGCTACAAGGCCATCGACAAAGGACAGACAGAAGCTGCACTGGCAGCAGGCATGTCGAAACTGCAAGGCATCCTGTATGTGGTGGGACCGCAAGCTCTGGTGATAGCCCTGCCGGGACTGTCCAACTACTTTATGTGGCTTCTGAAAGCTACCTGTCTAGCCTCTGTGGTAAATGTATTTGAGATGACATCTATCGCCAGAGCATCCACAGCGGTGAACTACGCCATCCTGGAAGGATATCTGGTGGCAGCAGGCGTGTATTGGATTGTCTGTGTAGTAGTGGAGCGGCTTTTAATCGGCACCAACGAGTTGATACAAAATCGAACAGGGAAGGAAAAATCCTATGCCTAATAATGTAGTAAGTTTGCGAGGAATTGAAAAGTCGTTTGGAGAAAACAGTATTATCAATGGCGTCGATCTAGACGTCAGAGAGGGCGAAGTGGTGGTAATATTGGGACCATCCGGTTCAGGAAAAACCACGCTACTTAGAACTATCAACTTCCTAGACCCGGCGGACAGCGGAGATATTACTATCGACGGACAGACGGTGAATGCAAAAAAGCATCATCACAAAGAAGTCAGAGAACTCCGTAGAAAAACAGGTATGGTGTTCCAAAACTACAACCTGTTCCAAAATCGAACCGCCTTGGAGAATATCACCATTGGTTTGAGAAAAGTGCAAAAGGTGCCTAAGACAGAAGCGGAACAAAAAGCCTATGAACTGCTGGACTACGTGAAGATGAGAGACAAGGCTGACAGCTACCCGGCAAAACTTTCCGGTGGACAGCAACAGCGCATTGGAATCTGTAGAGCGCTGGCGGGAAATCCTAAAGTAGTGCTGCTGGATGAGCCTACATCAGCGTTAGATCCTGAACTGGTCAGTGATGTGCTGGATGTCATCAAGCAGATTGCAGCTACCGGCATCACCATGATTATCGTGACTCATGAGATAGCCTTTGCCAGAGAAGTAGCGGATAGAGTCATCTTTATGAAGGGCGGCGTCATCGTAGAGCAGGGACCAGCCAAAGAAGTCATCGACCATCCGCAAAATCCGGAAACTAACAAGTTCTTAAATGCACTAATACCTGAGAGGAGCATGGAATATGTCATTTGAAAACAATATACCTACCATCAGCAATTATGGGGTGGACGGCATGCGTGACATCAGCGCCCGCAGAGCCAACACTATCTCCAATATGATAGACGAAGCAAAGAAAGAGGGTATCTCCGATGACTTCGCTCGTAGAGCCATCGGCAAATACGGCACAGACAATGCCATCGGCATGCGAGAAGCCATGAAAGACCCTGACAGCTTTGATGAGTTCCGTTCCTTGTTTGGGACGGACCATAACAAGGACATCTTCGAAATGGAGATTAGCGAGAACAACGAGGAAGAACTCCTCATCAACTTCCACTACTGTCCTTATGTGGAAGCCTGGAAAAAACAGGGTCGTACCGATGAAGAAATCGCACACCTCTGTGATGTCACCATGGAAGGCGACAGGGAGTTTGCAAAGCAATTTCCTAACCTTACCTTCAGTTTGGAAGGCACCATCGCAGAAGGATGTCCTACCTGCAAACTGAGGTTTAAGAAAAAGAAATAAGGGAGAATTGCATGAACAGGGGCTCCGATAGGGGCCTCTGTTTTACTTTGAAGTAATTGAAGTTTGTTTGAAGTGACCTTGAAGTTGACTTTGAAGTAACCTTGAAGTAGACCTTGAAGTTATATTGAAGTAAACCTATAACCGCATTGTTTTGAATGATATAATATTGCAAACGAAAGGATATAGCAGTAAAATGTATATACACTCAATGCAAACGCAATGGATAAGGAGGTTCTATATGGCTAGTACGATTCAGTTAAGAGTAGAAGATGATTTGAAAAATAAGGCTGATAGCTTATTTAGAGATTTGGGAACAGACACAACGAATGCAATTCGAATGTTTCTCGCAAAGGCGGTTGCGGAGAATGGCTTTCCGTTTGAAGTAAAAAAGACGGTTGCGAATCCGTATGTTGAAATGTCAGAGGAAGAGATTCTCCTGAAACTTGAGAAAGCAAGAAAACAAGCTGATGAGGGTAAGTATCGAGAGGCCAATAATATGGTGGCTGATATCAGGACAAAATATGGGTTATAGAGTTGTAGTAACAGAAGATGCTGAGGCAGATTTTGATAGATATGTCAGATATCTCCTCTTTGAAAAGAAAAACGAACAAGCAGCAAAGAATCTGTTAGATGATTTTGAACTGACAATGGATAAGTTGGAAGAGGCGGCTGGAAGTCTTAAACTTTGTGATAATCTAGAACTAAGGAAACTGGGGTATAGGAGAATTAACTTTTTGTATCATCACTATTTTATGCTTTATCGCGTTGAGGGAGAAAAGGTTATTGTTGATATGATTTTTCATGATCAACAGGATTACGAAAATAGAATAAATTAAAGGTGTAAAACCCTCTTTATCAGTAATGATAAGGAGGGTTTTTATTATGGCTATTTATGGTTATGTGAGGGTGTCTTCGAGGGATCAGAACCCGGATAGGCAGGTGGATGCGTTAGTGGAGAAGGAGGTTAAGCGGAGTAATCTGTATTTTGATTATGAGTCAGGGAAAAGCTTCAATCGTAAGGCATATAGAAAACTATTGAAGAAGTTGAAGCAAGGTGATGTCGTCGTGGTTAAAAGTATAGATCGACTGGGTCGAAACTATAGTGAAATATTGGAACAGTGGAGAATTATTACCAAAGAGAAGAATGCAGATATTGAAGTGCTAGATATGCCACTTCTAAATACGAAGTCAGAAAAGGATGGGCTAACAGGTCGACTAATCGCAGACTTGGTTTTGGAAATACTGGCCTATGTAGCTGAGACGGAACGAAGCTTTATCAAGCAACGACAGAGAGAAGGGATTGATGCCGCTAAAAGAAGAGGTGTAAAGTTTGGACGGCCTAGAACTCCTGAAACTACAAAATTTGAGGAGGCGTATCAGAAATGGAGCAATCATGAGTGGTCGTCTCGAAAAGCCGCAGCATATGCTGGCATGAGTCATACGTCGTTTTATCATAGGGCGAAGGAACTGCAAGTACGTTTGCAAAACTAGACTATATGAAACACTAATATCCATACTGTTTCAGCCCGCTATTTACCTAAGTTTTAATTATAAACATCCTGTTTTGAAAAGTCTGCTTTTCGAAACAAAAAATGAGAACTAGGAGAGAAGAAGGGTATGTACTGTAGACATTGCGGCGCAGAAGTC